>JBKPEJ010000019.1:0-100480 GCA_046728335.1 Pseudomonadota bacterium
GACGTGCCGCTCAAGCAGATCGAGGCGCAGGAAGTCAAGCCGCCGACCGAGCAGCCGGGCATCCTGCTGACCAACCCGCCGTACGGCGAGCGGATCGGCGTGCGCGGCGACAGCACCATGCCGGCCGACGAGATGTCGGTGGCGTTCTACTCGGCGCTGGGTACCACCCTCAAGCAGCGCTTCGCCGGCTGGACCGTGTTCCTGTTCACCGCCGACCTGACTTTGCCGAAGCTGCTGCGCCTGAAAGAAGCGCGCAAGACGCCATTCTTCAACGGTGCACTGGAATGCCGCCTGTTCCGCTTCGACATGGTGGCCGGCTACAATCGCCGCGAGGAAGCCAAACCGAAACAGGCCTGAGCGATGTTCCCGCAATCGTCCCCGCCCAACCTGCCGCCCGACCCGGTCGTGCCGGTGCCGCTGCCGCCGGTCCACCGGATCGCGCTGCTCGGTTCCGGCGCACTGGCCGCGCTGCTTGCCTGCCTTGCGATGCTGGGCCCGTTCTCGATCGACGCCTACCTGCCGGCCTTCCCCAACATCCAGGCCGACCTGCACGCCAGCGCGATCGAAGTGCAGCAGACCCTCACCGCCTACATGCTGGCGTTCGCCGGCATGGTGCTGTGGCACGGCGCGCTGGCGGACGCCTTCGGGCGCCGCAACATCATCCTGGTGTCGCTGGTGGTGTTCGCGATCGGCACCTTCGGCTGCGCCGCCTCGCATTCGGTGCACTACCTGTGGATATTCCGCATCATGCAAGGGGTGTCGGCGGGCGCCGGCACGGTGGTCGGGCGCGCCATCATCCGCGACCTGTATTCGGATGCGCCGGCCGCGCGCCTGCTGTCGATGGTGACGATGATCTTCTCGATCGCGCCGGCCATCGCGCCGGTGCTGGGCGGCTGGATCGTCAAGTACTTCGACTGGCGCACCATTTTCCTGGCGCTGCTGGCGTATTCGCTGGTGCTGCTGGCCGTTTGCTGGCGCTATCTGCCGGAGACGCTGCCGCGCGAACAGCGCCAGCCCTTCAATCCCGGCTACCTGGCCAAGAATTACGGCGCCATCTTCCGCTCGCCGCTGTTCCACATGAAGGCCGGCATCGTCTCGTTCAACTTCGCCGGCCTGTTCTTGTTCATCACGGCCGCGCCGGTGATGCTGCCGGTGCACCTGCACCTCGGGCCCGACCAGTTCGCGTGGCTGTTCATTCCGACCGTGTCCGGGATCTTCCTGGGCGCCTTGGCCGCCAACCGCATGGCCGGTCGCATGACGTTCGCGCGCCAGATCGGCATCGGCTTCTGCTTCCTGATCAGCGCGGCGGCGGCCAACGTCGGCTATCACCTGTTTTTCCCGCCAGCAATTCCATGGTCGGTGCTGCCGATGTTCTTCTACACCTTCGGCATGTCGGTGGTCGCGCCGGGCGCCACCTTGCTCACGCTCGACCTGTTCCCGCACATCCGCGGCACGGTCGCCTCGTGCCAGTCGTTCGCCCTGACCTTGCTGGGCGCGCTGGTGGCCGGCGTGATCGCCCCCTTCCTGTCGTATTCGGTGCTGTGGCTGGCGCTTGGGCAGCTCGGCTGCGGGCTGGCGGGGCTGGCCTTATGGTTGACGTCGAGGCAATACCGGCGCATGCTCTCGACCCAAGCCGCCAGATAAGATTCTGTGGCTGTGGCAAACACGCCAATTTTTTTGGAAATTATTATTCCCAAATGGAAATTTCGTGTATATATGTTAAGATCGTTGTATTAAATACCTGAACAGGGGCCGAAACATTGCCTTGACCCGGGTTTGAAAACAACAAACGTTGTGGCAGCTTTGCCGTAAAGTGCCACCTGGAAAACTTGATTATATGGCGGCCGTGCCTGAGACAATGCATCAATCAGACCATGATATTCGCAATCGCCTGTTGATTGCCCGTCTGCCGGCTATGCCGCAGATACTCATCAAGTTGATCGAGCACTTGCAGGCCGACGACCTCGGCATGCCCGAGCTGGCCGCGCTCATCGCCAACGACGCCGGTATGACCAGCAAGATCCTCGCGGTCGCCAACAGCTCGGCCTATCACCGCACCACCCGCACGGTCGGCCTCGAACAGTCGCTGGTGGCGCTCGGCACCGACGTGATCAAGACGCTGGTGATCAGCGAATCGGTGTTCCAGACATTTAACAACTTCCCCCATTCCGGCAGCACCGACCTGCGCGGCTTCTGGAAAAATTCGCTGACCGCCGCCGTCATCGCGCGCGACCTGGCCAAGCATATGGAATACGCGCAGGTCGAGGAAGCCTACCTGGCCGGCCTGCTGCACAATGTCGGCCGCCTCGCGCTGCTGGCCACCGCCCCCAAGGAATACGCCTTCAATTTCACCGCGCGCGACGACGAAGACCTGTGCGCGGTCGAGCAGCGCACCTTGCAGATCACCCATTCGGAAGCGGGCGCCTGGCTGATCGAGCGCTGGCACCTCGATTCCTTCCTGGCCGATTCGGTGCTGTACCACCACGAGCCGAGCGCGCGCCTGGAGTCGGCCCATCCGCTGATCCGCATCGTGCGCCTGGCGCACCTGATGGCCACCCACGAGCCGGACGACGATGCGATCGCCGATGCATCGCGCCTGTGCGGCCTGGGACCGGACGAAGTGTTCACGATCGGCGCCGCGGCCGCGCGCCAGGTCGAGAAATCGGCGGCGCACCTGGGCATCGACCTGGCCGGCGCCGATGACATCCCGACCCCGCCGGCGTACGCGCCCCCGGTCCTCGACCCGGTGCGCCAGCGCCTGTCCGACGAAGTGCGCAACCTGGTGCTGGTGTCCGAAGTGGGCCAGACCTTCGCCCGCCAACAGGGCGAAAACGGCCTGCTCGAATCGATGACGCGCTCGGCGCGCATCCTGTTCGATTTCGACAATACCCTGGTCCTGCTTGAAAACCCGACCGGCCACGCCTTGGTCGGCATGCCGACCGGCGACCAGCAGCGCATCGCCGAATTCTCGATTCCGCTGACGCGCGGCGGCGTGGTGGCCGAAGCCGCGTTGGAGCGCAAGCTGGCCTTCGTCAAGCGCGATGCGCAGTCGCTCGGCCTTGCCGAGGAACAGCTGTTCCGCATGCTCGGCACCGACAGCCTGGTGTGCCTGCCGCTGGTCTCGGGCGGGCGCTGCCTCGGCGTGATGATCGGCGGGCTGTCCTCGTGGCAGGTGCCCGGCTGCCAGCGCCGCGAGCGTTTCATGCAGGCCTTCGGCATTCAGGCCGCGGGCGCGCTGGAAACCGCGCTGTCCGAGCGCGGCCATGCGCGCCGCCAGCTGGCCCACGTGGCCGAGGAATACCGCGAAGCGTCGCGCCGGGTGGTGCACGAAGTGAACAACCCGCTGTCGATCATCAAGAACTACCTGAGCGTATTGGATGGCAAACTGGCCAAGCGCGAACCGGTGGTCGGCGAGATGTCGATCCTGAACGAAGAGATCGACCGCGTCGGCCAGCTGATCAACGGCCTGGCCGACCTGCAGCCGACCGAGGCGGCGCGTTCGACCAATGTGTCGCAGGTGGTGGACGACGTGCTGCGCTTGTTCCGCGCCACCGAGTTCGTGCCGCCGGGCGTGCAGATCGTCGTCAACCGGCACGAGGATGCGGCCGAAATCGAAGGCGATGCCGACGTCCTCAAGCAGATCCTGGTGAACCTGGTCAAGAACGCGGTCGAGGCGCTCGGCACGTCCGGCCGCATCGAGATCGCCAACCGCGGCCATGTCAACCGCGAGCGCGCGCTGTACGTTGAGCTGGTCGTCAGCGACAACGGCCCGGGCCTGGCGCCGCACGTGCTGGCCAACCTGTTCTCGGCGGTGCGCAGCACCAAGGACGGCGCGCACCACGGGCTTGGCCTGTCGATCGTGCACGGCCTGGTCAAGAAGGTCAATGGCATGATCGCCTGCCGCAGCGGCAGCGGCGGCACCACGTTTGAAATTTTGCTGCCCGCCAGTAGCGGCGCAAATATAGCCTCCGGGATAAAGCCCCGGGCGATGGACTCAGTGTAAGGTGATGATGAACGCGACCGCTGCCAGCGTAACCCCGGCAATCAACCAGGTTCCTGAGGCGCCCAACCCGGCGCTCCAGTTCGAGACCGAAAACCTTCCCCGCATCCTGCTCGTCGACGATGAACCGCGCCTGCTGTCGTCGCTCTACGAACTGCTGCGCGACCGCGACTACCATCTCGTCACCGCCTCGTGCGGCAGCGAAGCGCTGGCCCACCTGGGCCGCATCAAGTTCGACCTGGTGCTGCTCGACCTGCGCCTGCCCGACATGAGCGGCCACGAGATCATGGACTTCATCAACGAGAACGACATCGAAGCCGATGTCATCGTGATGAGCGGAGAAGTCGGCATCGATGCGGCGATCGGCGCGCTCAAGCGCGGCGCCTACGACTACCTGCGCAAGCCGTACAGCCGCGAAGAGCTGCTGAAGACCGTGGCCAACGCCCTGCAGCAGCGCCGCCTCGAGCTGGCCAACCTGCGCATCGCCTCGCAGCTGGAAAATTCCGAAAAGCTGTACCGCTACCTGGTCGACAGCTCGCCCGACATCATTTACACCCTGAATCACGAGGGTAAGTTCACCTTCGTCAACGACCGCGCCTACCAGCTGCTGGGATTTGCGCGCGAAGACCTGATCGGCAAGCACTACTCGATCCTGGTGCACGAGGAGGATCTGGAGCGCGCGCGCTATGTGTTCAACGAGCGCCGGGTCGATGAACGCGCCTCGCGCAACGTCGAGCTGCGCCTGAAGTGCCACGCCGGCGGCAACCAGGACCGCACCTTCAACAACACGCTGATGACGATCTCGCTCAATTCGATCGGCATGCACGTCCCGGACCACGACGTAAAGAAGCTCGAGTTCTTCGGCACCTATGGCGTTGCGCGCGATATCACCGACCGCAAGCGCGCCGAAGAAGTCATCTCCTACCAGGCCTACCACGACATCCTGACCGACCTGCCGAACCGCATGCTGTTCAAGGACCGCCTTGGACTGGCGGTGATCCAGGCCAAGCGCAAGATGACCGAACTGGCCGTGATGTTCATCGACCTGGACCGCTTCAAGCTGGTCAACGACACGCTCGGCCACGTCAAGGGCGACGAGCTGCTGCAGCAGGTCTCGCTGCGCCTGAAGGACTGCCTGCGCCGCGGCGACACCCTGGCGCGCCAGGGCGGCGATGAATTTACCATCGTGCTGCCGGAGCTGCGCGACCGCGAAGACGCCAAACTGATCGCCGACAAATTCCTCGAGTGCCTGCACAAGCCGTTCGACCTCGACGGCCACGAAGTGCACATCTCGGCCAGTATCGGCATCGCGATCTATCCGGGCGACGGCGAATCGATCGACGAACTGCTGCGCCACGCCGACATCGCGATGTACCAGGTCAAGGCGCTCGGCAAGAACGGCCACAGCTTCTATCACAACTCGATGCTGGACGTGTCGCACCAGAAGATCGCGCTCGAGCAGAGCCTGCGCAAGGCGCTCGAGCAGAACGAGCTGGAGATGTACTACCAGCCGCAGATGGACGTGATCACCGGCCGCATCATCGGCGCCGAAGGCCTGATGCGCTGGAACCATCCGCAGCGCGGCCTGCTGACGGCCGGCGAGTTCCTGCCGTTCGCCGAAGAGAACGGCCTGATGCTGCCGATTTCCGACTGGATGATCGGCGCCCTGTGCCGCGATATGCTGCAGTGGAATGCATCGGGCGGCGAAGCGATCCGCCTGTCGCTGAACCTGTCGCCGCAATACCTCGACCGCGGCGACTTCTTCGAGAAGATGCGCGGCGCGCTGGTGCGCTACGGGATTTCGCCGGCCCAGATCGAAGTCGAGATCACCGAGAACATCTGCATCCGCAATCCGCAGTACGCAATCGAGCAGCTCAACAAACTGTGCCAGCTCGGCGTGTCGGTGGCGATCGACGATTTCGGCACCGGCTATTCGTCGCTGTCCTACCTGCACCGCTTCCCGATCCACACGATCAAGATCGACCAGTCCTTCGTCAAGGAAATCCACGACGAGCATGGCCACTATCCGGTGATCCTGGCGATCATCTCGATCGCGCGCGGACTCGGCCTGCACCTGATCGCCGAGGGCGTCGAGACCGATGTCCAGGCGCGCTACCTGAAAGCCAACGGCTGCCTGACGATGCAGGGCTACCTGTACCACCGCCCGATCGCGCTGACAAACTTCATCAAGCTGCTCACTGAGCAGGATGCGGCAGGCGGCGCGGCCGGCTCGCTGTCGGTCGCGATGGCGCACAACGCGCCGAACCTCGTCTCGGTCCAGTCCTGATTCCGCAGGCCGCCATGCAAACGGAACCGGCCAGCGCGCGCGTCGCCCCAGGCAAGCACACGGCGGAGTTCCTGCGCGTGAAGGCGCTGGCCGAACGCGGCGTGGCGAACGCCCAGCACAGCCTCGGCTTCATGTACGTCAACGGCCAGGGCGTGCCGCAAAATTACGAACTGGCGGTGGCCTGGTACCGCATGGCGGCCACCTCCGGCCTTGAGCAGGCCCAGTACAACCTCGGCGTGATGTACCAGAAGGGCCAAGGCGTCGGCCAGGACTACCAACTGGCGGCCAGCTGGTACCAGCGGGCCGCCGAACAGGGCTACGCCGCCGCACAGTACAACCTGGGATGGCTGTACGCCAAGGGCCAGGGCGTGGAGCAAGACGTGCACCGCGCGATGCACTGGTTCAGCCAGGCCGCCGAGCAGGGCGACGCCGGCGCCCAGAACAATCTGGGCATGATGTACGAAAGCGGCAAGGGTGTGCCGCAGGACTTCCGCCAGGCGATCGCATGGTACCGCAAGGCCGCCGAGCAGGGTTACGCGCGCGCCCAGTTCAATCTCGGGCTGCGCTTCGATAACGGCCAGGGCGTGCAGCAGGACTCGCAGCAGGCGCTGTCATGGTTCCGCAAGGCGGCCGAGCAGGGCTACGCGCCGGCCCAGTTCAACCTCGCGCTGCGTTACGACAAAGGCCAGGACGTCGCGCCAGACAGCCAGAAGGCGATCGGCTGGTATCGGCGCGCGGCCGAACAGGGCCACGCCAGCTCCCAGTTCAACCTCGGCCTGATTTACGACAACGGCGATGGCGTCGTCCGCGACGAAGCCGCCGCCCTCGGCTGGTACCGCAAGGCCGCCGAGCAGGGCCACGCGGGCGCCCAGGACAACATCGGCCTGCGCCACGAATTCGGCCAGGGCGTCGAGAAGGACCTGGCGCTGGCCGCGCAGTGGTACCGCAAGGCCGCGCAGCAGGGCTTCGCCAGCGCGCAATACCACCTGGGCCAGCTGTGCGACAGCGGCAGCGGGGTCGAGCCCGATCACGCGCAGGCGGTCGATTGGTACCGGATGGCCGCCGAACAGGGCCACCTGCGGGCACAGTTCGACCTCGCGCTGCGCTACGAAAACGGAATGGGCGTGGCGCAGGACGTGCAGGCCGCGCTAAGCTGGTACCTGCGCGCCGCCGAACAGGACTACGCCGCCGCCCAATACAAGGTCGGCGCCATGTTCGACCTCGACGAATCGCTGATGCCGGGAATCGACCAGGCCTACGACTGGTACATGAAGGCGGCCGAGCGCGGCCACTCGCTGGCCCAGTTTGCGCTTGGCCTGCGCCACGACTGCGGCCAGGGCGTGGCACAGGATTACGAAGCGGCCCATTTCTGGTACCTGTGCGCCGCTCGGCAGGGGCATGCGCGTTCCCAGTTCAACCTCGGCCTGATGCACTTCAGCGGCCAGGGCGCGCTGCGCGACTTCGTCGAAGCGGCGCTGTGGCTGCAGCGCGCCGAGCAGGGCGGCATCGAGCCGGCCGGCCGTTACCTGAAGCGCGCGCTCGGACGCATGGACCCGCAGCAGCGCGCCCATTTCGCGCACCACGCCGAGCATCAGCAGGCGGCTTGAATCTCGTCGTCCCTAGCATCGAATGCAACATTAATTTCCTGTCGAAAATCTTTACACCTATCCATACATGCGTCGGTTGATTTTTATTAAGTAATTGATTTCAATAAAGAAAAATTTACTGGCACACATATTGCTTTATGTAGATCAACGTTCCCAGAAACGAATTTAACTTCCTCTACTTAAACTTGGATATCCTGATGAAAACTCTGAAAACCGTAGCAATTCTGGCCGCAATGGCTGCCGCAACCATCGCTCTCCCGGCCCAGGCAACGCTCGTCACCTACACCAACCTCGCCGCGTTCCAGGCCGCCGCCGGCGCCACTTCGCTCGAGACCTTCAGCGGCGCAGCCGTGGGTACGCCGACCAGCAACTTCTCCGGTTCGTTCAACAAGTTCACCCTGAGCAACGTGGCGAACGGCGAGCGTTCGGGCATCGCCAACGGCAGCATTTCCGGTACCGACACGCCGCCGGCGCCATTCAACGGCCAGAACTACTACGGTTGGGGCGAGGGCGATGGCAACAATGGTCCGGTCAGCACCTTCACTTTCGCAAACGGCACCCGCGCTTTTGGCTTCGACTGGTTCAACACCGATACCACCGACTCCTACTCGGTCACCATCAACGGCCTGACCCAGACCGTCTTCAACTTCAACTCGAGCGGCTTCTTCGGCATCGTCGCGACCAACGAGACCTTCTCGTCCGCGACGATCCAGAACGTCACGTACGGCGGCTATGTGCAGACAGAAGGCCTGGACAACGTCCGCGTCGGCAACGTACCTGAGCCAGGCAGCATCGCGCTGCTGGGCCTGGCGCTGGCCGGTGTCGCTGTTGCGCGCCGCAAATCCGCCGCCAAGTAATCGGCGAGCTGTTGTAACGGCGCCCGAATCGGGCGCCGCTCCATCGTCCTTGGTGTAAAATACTGTATAAGCATACAGTCTGCGCACCGACGACGATGGAACTGACCGACAAGCTGGAAATCCTCGCTGATGCAGCGAAATACGATGCGTCCTGCGCCAGCAGCGGCGCGCCCAGGCGTTCATCCGAATGCAAGGGCGGCATCGGCGCCGCCAGCGGCATGGGCATCTGCCACGGCGACCCGCCGGACGGCCGCTGTGTCTCCCCGCTCAAGATCCTGCTGACCAATTTCTGCGTCTACGACTGCCAGTGTTGTGTCAACCGGCGTGCCTCCAACGTTACCCGCGCGCGCTTCTGGGTCGACGAAGTCGTCAGGCTGACCGTCGACTTCTACCTGCGCAACTACATCGACGGGCTGTTCCTCAGTTCCGGCATCATCCGGTCGGCCGATTACACGACGGCGCAACTGCTGCACATCGCGCATCGATTGCGCGAAGTGCACAGCTTCCGCAGCCTGCGCAATGCCAGGCGGATCGTGGAGCTGCGCCGTCTGCGCCGGATCTGTTACTCCGAACTGGCGCGGCTACGCTGCAGCATGAAAAACATCGCGCCGTTCATCGTCACTGCCGACTACTCGCCCGTGAGCGGTGCGGCATCATCGGAAGTGTTGCGGCGTTCGCTCGCCGAAGCGCCGCAGCAGATGACCCTATGGACGGAACTCCAAGCCGCATAAACGCCGCGGTTGCCGCCGCGGCGGGCCAGCCCGTGCTGGTGCAGACGTTTGCGGAATGGCGCGAGGCGGCGCGCGAACTGCTCGCATTCGACATCGCGCCGCACGCGATCAACTGGATGGCGCACGAGAACGGCGGCGACCTGTTTTCCGGCGCGCCGCAGGAGCCCGCGTCAGCGGCAGCTATCGACCTGGCGCACGTCCACCCGACCCTGCACCTGCCGCGCAAATTGATGGACATGCTGCAAGGGGCGGCGTGCTGCCGTGTGGATGACCGGTGGGCCTTCCTGTACCGGGTGATCTGGCGCTGGCAGCAGGGCGAGCAGGAGGTGCTGTCTGCGGCCGATGAGGACGGCAGCCGCCTGCACGCGATGGTCAAGGCGGTGCACCGCGAGGAGCACGACATGCATGCCTACATCCGTTTCCGCGAACGCCCCGAAGCCGAGGGCGCGCCGCGCTTCGTGGCCTGGTTCGAACCGGCCCACGACGTGCTGCCGCAAGTGGCGCAGCATTTCGTCAGCCGTATGGGGCGCATCAGCTGGATGATCGCCACGCCCGACGCCAGCGTGCTGTGGGACGGCGAAACGCTGCACAACACCGGCCCGCTGATGCGCGGCGCGGCCGACCTGGACGATGCCGGCGAAGCCTTGTGGCTGATCTACTATCGCAGCATCTTCAACCCGGCGCGCCTGAACGCGAAGCCGATGCAAAGCCACATCCCATCGCGCTTCTGGAAAAACCTGCCGGAGGGTGCAGTGGCCCCTGAGCTGGTGAGCAACGCGGCAGCCGGCGCGCGCCGCACCGGCCAGACCGAAGCGGTGGGCCGGCGGCGCGGCACAACCATCCCGATCGCGGCCAACAAGGCGCAGCCGCAGCGCGAGGCGCCTTCGACGCTGGACCAGTGCCGGCGCTGCGAGTTGTGGCAGCACGCCACCCAGGCGGTCGGCGGCGTGGGGCCGAAACGGGCGCGCCTGATGCTGGTCGGCGAGCAGCCGGGCGACCAGGAAGACATCGCCGGCAAACCCTTCGTCGGCCCCGCTGGCCAACTGCTCGAGCAGGTGATGGAAGAAGCCGGGATCGACCGCCGCAAGGTCTACCTGACCAACGCCGTCAAGCATTTCAAATGGGAGTTGCGCGGCAAGCGGCGCCTGCACAAGACGCCGGCGCAACGCGAGATCGAGGCATGCGGCTACTGGCTCGAGCAGGAGCTCGCGCAGGAGCAGCCGGAAGTGGTCGTCGCGCTCGGCAGCACCGCGCTCAAGGCGCTGCTCGGCACGGGCGCCGTAACGCTCAAGGACACGCTCGGCAAGCCGATCCGCCACGGCGGGCGCTGGATCGTCACGGTGTATCACCCGTCGTATGTGCTGCGCGTGCCGGATGCCGGCATGAAGGCGCAAGCGATGGCGGTGATGGTCGACGGCCTGAAACTGGCGCAGCGCCTGCTGGCGGGAGAGGGCGCCGGCTGACGGCGCCCTGTGCGCCTACAGCATGTCCTGCAGCTGGTCGATCGCAAATGGTTTCGTCAGGTGCTGGTCGAATCCGGCCGCCTTCGCCTTGAACTTGTCGTCCTCATGGCCCCAGCCAGTGGCTGCGATCAGCAGGATATCGCGGCCCCACGCCTCCAGGCGAATCGCGCGCGCGAGCTCGTAGCCGTTCATGCCCGGCATGCCGACATCCCTTCGAGCCGCGACTCAATGGCGATCGACGCGCCGGCATCGGAATATTTGGCGGCATTGGTCAGCAGGTTCGACAAGATCTGGGCCAGGCGGATTGGATCCGGCGCCTGCTGGAACATCTGCTGCAATTTCTCGTTTTCGCCGCGATGGCGCTGGCGCGCGTTGAACACCTCGGTCGTTTCGAGGCAGACGCAGAACATGCCTTCGATCTTGCCGGTGTCCCCTTCCATGCAGGACTAGGAGAAGGTGAAGTTGGTCTGTTCAGCATAGCCGTTGCGGAACATCTCGAGCGGCAGGTCTTCAAAATACGAGGTCTGGTTCTGGAACGCCGCGTCGACCAGCGGCTGGATCTGCGGCCACACATCGCTCCACAAATCCCAGATCGGGATGCCGAGCGCGCCGGGATGCGCTGCGCTGGGTGGTGGCGGGCTGGTCATGTCGACTTAACGCGAGCGGACCAATCAATAAAAAACCTGCAGCTGTTCCGGATGTGACTATATTGAATTGAGTGGGACCGGTAGCAGCCCGGTCGCATTGATGAGCCGTCGTTCCCGCGCGACTGTCGAATTGATTCAAAGTTTGAGGAGGTAATCATGAAAAGGCTAATAATTTCAACCTTCCTGGGAGTGCTGTCGCTGGCGGCGACGGCGCAGACCGGATCCGACCAATCCGACCAATCCGTGCGGGTCCCGGGGTACCAGATTGAACTGCCGGCCAAGGCCATCCATATATTCCCGGGTGACTTCGATCCCTACAAAGGCACATATGATTTGTCGAATGGCGACTCGATGGTGCTGAGTAATTCCGGTCACCGCATCTTTGCAACGGTCGGCGATCGGCCACGGGCCGAGCTGGTCAGGGCCGCTCACAACACGTTTGTCGCGATCGACAAGTCGCTTAAGATGACGCTGGACGAAGACATCGACGGCATCATGAAGGGTGAAATGCTGATGGTGGTTCCACATGCGGCCGGGCTGGCAAGCGCCGGCGAAAGCGACGTGATTCGGATGGTGGTCAGCCGCTAGGCATGGCCGCGTTTCGGACGGCGCGATCGCTGTCCAGTCCAGTCGCCGGCGAGGCGGGCGGCGCATTCCGCTGCCGAGTCAGGCGGCTTAAAGACACGTTCGCGCCAGCCCGGTGCGGACGCCCGTCGAGGCATCCATTGCAATGCGCATCGGCGCCGGCTTTCAGGGGCGACATCCGTCGACTGTTTCCCATTTGTCAGACATCACGGAATCCGCGTAGAATGCGGATCACGCGGGTGTAGCTCAATGGTAGAGCAGAAGCTTCCCAAGCTTACGACGAGGGTTCGATTCCCTTCACCCGCTCCAATGAAAATTGTTAGTCTGCTCGATCCACAAGCCGCGCTCCACAAAAAATGTCCCTCCCTAGGCCACTCGCCCGCTGTTTGACGTGTAAATGACAAGATTGCAATGAATGAGCGATACGATCCATCTAACTATCGCTACCATTACACAGGCGCTTCCGCAGTGGTCGGAATTCTCCTCAATCTCGAATGCCTGGTCACCGCGCTCGTCGCTCGTGTCGTCAGCAGCTTTTGCGCGCAGATCGTAGAACCAAAAGGCGCGAATTGCTTCCGACAATTTCGGCGTTTTTTCCGCCGCTTTTGTGCGTGCATCATCAAAGTGGTTCCGAAGCACCGCCGCCGTTAGACGCTTGCCGTGCATGTTGGTCAATAGCGCCGCCGTCACAATGCTGTGCCCCTCTTTGGGTGCCGCGATCCGGTCGAGCAATTCGGCGAGCTGGCCGCGGATCATGATTCGCAGTGGTTGCTTGGTCTTTTCCTGTGTGATGATAAGGTGGCCGTCGATGATGTCGTGCGCGGTCATCCTGAGCGTGTCAGCGGGACGCTGTCCGGTCAGGTAGGCGAGGTCCATCGCGTCCCGTAGCGGGGCGCTAGCGTGCGCGTAGACGGTCGCAAACACCTCATCGGTTATGTACACAGTGCGCTTCGCCAGCGAATAGCCTTTGATGCCCTCGCATGGGTTCGGCAGATCCGTATAGCCCCAACCCCTCGCATGGTTCCACATCGTCGAGAGGCGACGAAGTCGCGGCAATGGGCGATGCCGGTTACCAAGGTGTCGAAAAGCGCGAAGAAAATCTTGTGAAAAACGTGACGTGGCACGTCGCGATGAAGCGCTCCAAGCGCAAGGCGCCGCCCAACAACAACCTCGGCCGCATGACGGAAACGCTGGAGCACTTGAAGGCCAGCGTGCGGGCGAAAGTTGCGCATCCATTCCACGTTGTGAAGAACCTCTTTCGTCATCGTAAGGCGCGCTATCGTGGGCTGGCGAAGAGCGCCGCGCAACTGTTCACGCTGCTCGGTTTCGCGAATCTGGTGCTGGCTGGCAGGCAATTTAGGGTCCCAGAAACCCGAGCTCCGTCCTGAGGACGAGAACACGGGGAAAATGCATCAAAATTGGCAGAATTCGCCGGTCGGACTGTTCGAAAATGAAAGTTCCGATGCATGAAAAGCGCATCGTCGTTGATGGCGTCGCCTACTCCAAAATCGTCAATTGTTCAGCACCTCCCAAGAGTCCGGCGAGTATGTATTGAGAGAAATTAATCATTCATGTGAATTGCCGCACCATGAAAGAATAACCGGAGTTGCGATTCATAAGCGAATTGGAAAATTTCTTGCGATGTGGGCCAGACGCGATCATCAGCAGACTGAGGCCATTGCTATAGGATATTTTTTCATGATGAATTCTAAATTCAGCGCCATTGTTCTCCTTGCCACATTGATGTCGGCATGTGTATCCCATTCAAACATCGCGCCTGGCGGAAGCGTCCAACTTGGGCCCGATGAAGGGCTGGTCATCGTTGGTGCACCAGCCGATTCAACGGTCGTGTTTCACAGCGGCGAGGCAAACGATGGCAAGTTTGTTTCCGACGGATGGCTTCCTGAAGGCATTACAGGTAAAGCCGAATCCGGATATTTCATCAGAAAGCTCAAGGCAACGGCTCCTGGTCGTGGCTATGGCATGGTGATGATCAAGACGGATCGGTGGTACAAACCGAGCTGCACCCAAAGCATGGTTGTCCTCGAGGTTAAGGCGGGTCAGATCCAGTACTATGGCGATTTCTTTTTTGATGGGCAGGGCGCAAGCCTGGCCATTTACAACAAGAAGGACATTCAAGCGGCGACATCACGCCTGAACATGATTCTGCCGAACACGAGCGTGACGGTAAAAAATGGCGAAATGCGATTGCTGAAGCAGGGCCGCTGCCCGCCCGCCGGTGGCGCGACGTTTATCCCGGTCTACATTAGCCCGCGAAGATGACCATGCGCAGTGGATATTGAGCGGTCGAACTCGGTGCCGTTGCGCGCTGCCCTGTCCGCTCGTCCGACAAGCTGCGTCGTCCGCAAATGGGTGAGATTTTTGTCAAAAAACATCTAATTTTGCACTCGTTATGCCAATACAAGTGACGTTGAGTCGTTCGCACGTTTTCGTGCCCCAAGAGCTTGCTTGCCGCCTCCTCACGGCGCTCATCCAGTAGTGCATGCGGGGCGGCTAGCTGTCCTGCTTGGTGCGGTCCAGCCAGCTTTCACGCCAGTAGAGATATTCGCTTCGGGGGCAATTTGTTGCGCACGGACCCTGACAGGTCATGCCCTTCAAAGCAACTGTATTCTTCATCTGGATCATCTTGCCAGTCTGTTCGACTATGATTTTCCGAATCGGAAATGCGACTTGGAAACGTCCGCCAATCGCCATGGTCATCGTCGGTTGGAACGCGAGGCCACAATTGTTGCCGTTCGGGTCGAGTTGTTCTCGAATTTCGTCGGATGATTTGACTTTCACCCACTCCCCTTGGCGTAATGCCAGATCGCCTCGGCTCTTTTTTTCGTTGGTCCCTGCAAGGACTGGAGTGCGATGCCATCCGGTAAATCGATTCAAAATCGCACGTCCCGCGATAGCAAGAAATCCTCTAACGGTCAGCTCGCCGTGCATGACCTCGCGCATTAATGGACGAGCGTCCCAGCGCGAAATTTCGCTGGCGGTGGCGTCGACCAGTTCGGTCGATTGGCACACATATCGATCCGCCCGGCGCGTTACGAGGTGTTGCAACGCGCGCGTCGCACTTTCATTACGTGCTGAATCGGCGAGGGCCGGCCGAGCCGCGCCTGCGGGTCGCAGCCAGGCTTCCTTCCAAAACAACAGACATCCACGCTGGCATCCGTCGTGATAACTGCCGTCGCACCGGGACTCCTGAAGGAACACAGTGGCATTCATGCGGCGAAATCCGGCGCCGGCAACACAGGTCCGATCTGCCCGTCGGTGTACCCGAATCTGTTTGCCACACTGGGCAATCATTTCCGGCATAAATGGAAGGCCCTCTAGTTTGCCTTCTTCATCCAAGGTTCGAAGTATTTCGCCGCTGCTTCTTACCTCGACAAGTTGCTGGCGATAATATTTCGGGATTCCTCTGCCAAAGTTCATGATTTGCCTCCTGCGTGCTTTGGGGCCTGATCGATTGGCCGCGGCATTGATCATTGATTTTTCATTCCGCGTTGACAGCAACGGCCGAAATTCGGTTCTTGGGCACCTCATCGTTAGAGCGGTCGCCATGGGCATCGTTCAGTATCGCCAAAGCGACACGTTGTTTTGCGTTGTAGGGAATGGATAGTGCGTTGGGAAATAATGGGTATCGAGCAAGCCGAGCGGCGCCGGCAATAATCGCCTCCTGCAGCTTTTTCAAGTTGCAGTACTGTCTGGCCAATGCAGTTGCGCCGAGGTGGCCAAAATTTCGTTGACAGCAACAATGTCAAAGTATAAATTCGATCGATTGGAGTTCAAAAATCATCGATAGGACGATATGAAACAAGCGACTTGGTTGTTGCCGGTATTGGCTTTGAACGGAGTCATGCTGCAGGCGCATTGCGCCGATCTGACTCCCCCGCAAAAGCAGTTGCGCGAGATTTATCAGGAATTGGTGGAAACGAATACCACCAACTCGACCGGCTCCTGCACAGTTGCGGTCACCAAGATAGCCAAGCGTCTGAAGGCGGCCGGTTATCGCGATGCCGACATGCACCTCATCGTGCCTCCGGGTGGACCGACCAAGGGCAACCTGGTTGCGCGTCTTAAGGGTGATGGCAGCAAGAAGCCGCTGCTACTGCTGGCCCACGTCGACGTGGTCGAAGCCAAGCGCGAAGACTGGAGCCGCGACCCTTTCAAGCTGATCGAGGAAGACGGCGTTTTCTATGCACGCGGGTCGGCCGACGACAAGGCGATGGCGTCGGTTTTCGTCTCCAATATGATCCGCTACAAGATGGAGAAACTGCCGCTAAAACGCGACGTCATCATGGCGCTTACCTGTGATGAGGAAATGGTGCCGTCCAAGTTCGACGGCGCGGAATATCTGCTCAATCACCACCGTCCGCTGATCGATGCCGAGATCGCGCTGAACGAAGGTGGCGGCGGCTCGCTGGACAAGGAGGGCAAACCGGTGCGCCACGGCATTCAGGCGGGCGAGAAGGTGTACCAGAGCTTCTTGATGGAGGTGACCAATCCTGGCGGCCACAGCTCATTGCCGTATCGCGACAACGCTATCTATCACTTGGCCGATGGCTTGTCGCGTCTGGGTAAATTCTCCTTCCCATTCAAGCTGTCGGACGTCACGCGCACCTATTACGAACGCATGGCGACTGTGGAAAAAGGCCAGGTTGCCGCGGACATGAAGGCAATCCTCCTCGACCCGCCGGACCAGGCGGCGCTGGATCGGCTGTACGTGGTGCACCCGGGTCACAATGCCACGGTGCGCACCACCTGCGTTGCGACCAAGCTGGATGCCGGTCACGCCGACAACGCCTTGCCGCAGCGCGCGCGTGCGACGGTAAATTGCCGCATCCTGCCGGGCGAACCAATCGATGAGGTGCAGAAAACGCTGGAGCGCGTGGTGGCGGATGAGCATATCAAGATCACCCGCATAGGCGAAGGCATCGCCAGTCCCATGCCACCTCTGACACCTGTGCTGATGAAGGCGGTGGAAGAGATCAGCAACGATATCTGGCCGGGCGTGCCGGTGATTCCGTCACTACTGGCCGGCGGTACGGACGGCCGCTTCCTGAACAATGCCGGTATCTGGACCTACGGTATCAGCGGATTGTTCGGCGGACCAGAACCTGCTGGCGCGCATGGCCTGAACGAGCATATCCGCGTGAAGTCGCTGTACGACGGCCAGGAGTACCTTTACCGGCTCGCCAAGCGCCTGGCAACCGAGTAAGCGCAGCGCTTCACTGGAAGTTTCTATGCGTGCGCGAGTTCCAGCGCAGCTTCAAGGTCGGCAATCAAATCGCCGGCATCTTCGATACCGACCGACAGGCGCAACAGGTCGGCCGGCGCCGGAGTGCCAGGTCCCTCGACACTTGCGCGGTGCTCGATCAGGCTCTCGACGCCGCCGAGCGACGTCGCCCGCTTCCAAAGCTGCACCTTGGCCGCGGTGGCGATCGCCGCCGCTTCGCCGCCTTTGGCGCGAATCGACAGCATGCCGCCGAAACCGCCCTGCATCTGAGTCTTCGCCACCTCATGTCCGGCGAATGATTTCAGCCCCGGATACAGCACTTCGGCGACCAGTGGATGTCCCTCGAAGTGCTCGGCGATACGCTGCGCCGAAGCGCAGGCTGTGCGCACGCGCGGATACAGCGTGCGCATGCCGCGCGTCAGCAGCCAGGCTTCGAACGGTCCCAGTACGCCGCCGAGCTGCGCGCGGATGCTGCGAATACGCTGCCAGATCAGCGAATCTTCGCGCACGGTGAGACTGCCGGCGATGACATCCGAGTGCCCGTTCAGGTATTTGGTCGCTGCGTGCATGACGATGTCCGCACCCAGTTTCAGCGGCTGCGTCAACACGGGCGTGCCCACCGTGGAGTCGACTGCCACCAGCGCGCCCGCCTGATGGGCAATCCGGCAGGTCTCGGCGATATCGGTGATTGTCCACAAAGGATTCGCCGGGGTTTCGATCCATACCAGTTTGGTCTTTCCGGGTTGGATCGCAGCCTGCAGGTCGGCGGGCGAATTCATCTCGATGAAATCGATGACGAGGCCCCACTGCGTGGCGAAATTCTTCAGCCAGTTGCGCAGCGACCAGTACATCACTTTGGGCGCCAGTACATGATCGCCGGGCGCCAGCGCCTGGAATACCGCGGTAGCCGCTGCCATGCCGGACGCGAACAACAGTGTCTGGTGGCCGCCTTCGAGCGCCGTCAATACGGCCTCGGCCTGATCGTACGTAGGGTTCTGGTCGCGCGAATAGACGCGGCCGGAACGATATTGATTGTCCTCGTCGCGCAAATAGGTGGTTGCCGTATGAATCGGCGGCGAGATCGCACGGGTGGCTTCGTCGACCCAGCCCAGTGCCTGGGCTGCGATACTTTCCGGCTTCATCTTCTTGGCGTCCATGCTTTTCCTGGTAATAGAATTGTGGGGTATCCGCCATATTGTAATCCCGAGGACTGAACCTGTGTCCAGTCCTCCCGATCCCCAAAATTCAATCGGACATTACGCCTTCGATAAACGGACCTGGGTCAGTTCGCCGGTGAGGTAGCCGACAGCCGCGCCGAACTTGTCCTTGTAGTTGGCGCGGATCAGCGGATCGAGCGTCGGCTTGACGATGTTGTGAATGCCGCCCCAGTCGCCCGCGTGCTGGAAGTTACTCATGATGTAGGTCCAGCCGTTGATTTCGTCAACCGCGTGCAGGCCGGTCGACTCGCCGCCGGACGGAATCGACATCACGCGCGACAACACCTTGGTGTCGATATTGTAGGCCCACAGGAAGTTGTTCACGTGCTGGCTGCTGTCTTCGCCGATGAACAGGGTGCGCATCTTTTCCGAAAACTTCAGGTTATCGGGATTGGCGATCTTGTCCGGATTTGCCGTGTTGCCGAGTGCATCGGCCTTGATATCCTCGCCGGTGATCAGGGCGCGGGTATCGACCGGCATCCATTCGCTGTTGATGGCGTCGCCCAAGGTATCCTTTACGCCGCCTTTCAGGTTGAGCGCCATCACGGCGCCCGCATCCAGCGCCTTCGGAATCGAGATGCCGTTGCCGGCCACGTTCAAGGCATTCCCCGCTACCATCGATCCCTGGCAGTTCTGCAGCGCCGAGTAAGCCACCTTGTCCTTGATGTTGACGGTCGTGCCTTCCATCTTGGTGAAGCCCATCGATGCGCCCACCAGCGCCGCGTAGCGATGGGTCTCGAGGAAGGCGGCGGCTTTCTCCATGCCTGGCGCGAGCTTGAGCCATTCGATGCGGCCGTTCGCGGCGACCCTGGTGTAGCTCGGGTCGAGCGGGTCGGCTGACTTCACGTCTATGATGTCGGTGGGCTTGAGCGTCGTCGCCAGTTTCTTGATGTCCGCGCTGGTGGCGGCGCCGAGTTTGATCCAGCTGAGCGGCGCGGCAGCAGCGGCCGGGTCCAGCGAAAATCCAGCGCCGACCTTGGCCACATACAGCGTGCCGGCCGACAGGTCCTTTTCCTTATCCGCGACGAAGACGAAGTAGCCGCTGTTGGTCGCATCGTCGCCCATGCACCTCGGGCAGGTGGCCGTAGTTGTAGGGATTCGCGGCCGTCTCGCTGCCGTACAGGTTCTTGCTGAAGGCCTTGAACTGCGCATCGGTAGCGGCGGTGAACGCGTTCGGCTCGTACTCTTCGCTCGACAGGTGCGTGCCCCACGGCGACAGGCTGGCGCCGCAAGTGATCCACAGCCCGCTGACCGCCGACGTGTCGACGTTGTGGTATTTGACTAGCGACAGTTTGCCGTTGGCCGGATCCTGGTCCAGCGTCAGCACGGCGATCGGCGAAGGCAGGCGCCCGTACATGCTGGTCGTGCCGTCCTGCGCCCAGGTCGTGTATTCGAACTGCACCACCGCGAACACGGTGTTGCCCTTCACGC
This sequence comes from Pseudomonadota bacterium, assembly GCA_046728335.1. Taxonomy (GTDB): domain Bacteria; phylum Pseudomonadota; class Gammaproteobacteria; order Burkholderiales; family Burkholderiaceae_D; genus JAFCUW01. Next base: position 20,071 of record JBKPEJ010000019.1, read on the forward strand.
CAGTCACCTTGGCATTCGGGACGGTCAGCAGGGAAGTGCCGTCCGGTGCATCGGAATAGAACTGGCGCTCCTTGCCGGCCACTGCCGCGTCGATGATCGGCTGGTTGTAGATGTCATAGTAGCCGCCGGCCAGGACTTTGCCGCCGTTGCCATCCGCGACCAGGTCGCCAGTGATGAAGAAGGGCTGGTAGGCGAGCTTGAAATCGAGTTTGCTGGCGTCGCTGAAACTGGCCGTCATCGTCGAGCCGACCGATGTCGTGGCCATCGCAGCGGTGTTGGAAAGCGAGGGCGCCGCCATTGAGCTGAAGGTCACGCTGGAGAGCGTTGCGGCCGGTGTCGCGGGCGCCACAGGTGCGACGGGAAGGGCCGCGTCGCTACCGCCGCCGCAACCGGACAACAGGCTGGCGCCGGCCAGGGAGGACAGTGGAAACAAGGGCGTCGCGGCGAACATCTGCAGCAGGCGGCGGCGGGACAGCTCGGGAACTGGATTCATTTTTTGTGCACTCCAAAGTTGGCGAAGCTTGCGCCCGCGGCCAGGATTGCTACGGGTTCTGGAGGCAGAGATTATCTGAGCAGTGTTTCAAGAAGATGACAGTCGTGCGGCCCGAATCAGGGCAGCAGCTTGGTTTCAAGATTGGGAAAGCGAAGCCGCTGGCGCGCGACCCGGACGAGTCAGCCGTTCCAATGATGAAGGCCGAACAGGGCGACACAGAACAGCGCGATGATGGTGATCATGGTGGCAGCCAACCAGGTCTTCATTGCCGCGTTGTTCCTGTACATTTCAGTGCGTAGATTGTCCAGGTCCGAATTCGTGGCGGTGAAGTCGAGCCGGACTTCGACTTTTCCCAGGCGGACTTCGATGTCGTTCACAGTGCTTGCGGTTTGATCCAGCCGCGATTCGATTTTGCATAGTCGTGTATCGACACCTCGAAAGCCGCTTCGCATCTCTGCGGCGAGTTCGTCGAATCGCGATTCCAGCCGGTCTATGCGTGTATCGTCCATGACTATTAGACAGGCGGGTACGGCGCAGGTTCGGTTTCTCTGCCATACCGGTGCGATATAATGACGGCCGAACCTTATTCTCCCTCATCGCATTCCATGTCTTCAGATACCCCTCCAAGCGGCAGCGGCCGCCCGATGCTGTACGACCCGACCGAACATCGCATCCGCAGTTTCGTCACCCGCGCCGGCCGCCTGTCGATCGCGCAGGCGCGCGCGCTGGAGGAGCTGGGGCCGCAGTTCCTGATCGAGTACGCCAAGGCGCCGCTGAACTTCGAGCAGGCCTTCGGCCGCAAGGCGCCGGTGATCCTCGAAATCGGTTTCGGCATGGGCGACACCACCGCGCACATCGCCAGGGGAATGCCGGAGAAGGACTTCATCGGCGTCGAAGTGCACACGCCTGGCGTGGGCAGCCTGCTCAAGCAGATCGGCGAGCAGGGTCTGACGAACCTGCGCCTGATCCAGCACGATGCGGTCGAGGTGCTGAACCAGATGATCCCGGACGGTTCGCTGGCCGGCGTCCACGTGTTCTTCCCGGACCCGTGGCACAAGGCGCGCCACAATAAGCGCCGCTTGCTGCAAACGCCCTTCGTCAAACTGCTGGCCGAGAAGCTCGCTCCAGGCGGCTACCTGCATTGCGCGACCGACTGGGAAGACTACGCGGTGCAAATGCTCGAAGTGCTGGGCACCGAGCCACTGCTGAAAAATACGGCGGAAGGCTACGCGCCTCAGCCGGCCTATCGCCCGCTGACCAAGTTCGAAAACCGCGGCATCAAGCTCGGTCACGGCGTGTGGGACCTGGTGTTCGAAAAGAAGTGATTTGACCCGACGGTGGCTCGCCCTGGGCCGCGCGTCGCCGGATCGTATTTCGATCCCCCGCCTCCGTCGTTCGTCGCTTGCGGCTTCCTGAAGAACCAATGCTTCCTTAGACTGTACTCATTGCTTTACATTAAAGGGTCTAGGGGAGAAACCATGTTTCGCGACATCGCCAATTGGTACACGGAGTGGGAAGAGGAGCTGCTGCGGGTACTCGAAAATCCGCGCCTTGCGGAAAAGGCGCCAGCGGGATATCGCAGGCGCGTCGCCTGCCAGCTGGAGAAGCTGTCGCCGATCGAACGCCAGCAGCTGCGCAATTTTTCGATCGCCTACCGCGGCCACCGCATCTTCATCGCCGCGGGCAAACTGGCCTTGCTGCTGACGCTCGTTGGAGCAGCGTGTCACATCGCGTTTCCTCAGTTTGGCTGGTTCGCAGCGATCGGATTTGCAAACCTGTTGGGGTTTTCAATGGCGCCGGCGATGATCGGCGCCTGGTTCAATTATCGCCGGATCGCCAGCAAGAAGATTCACGTGGTGACGTTCGCCGTGGCCGGGATGCTTGGCGTGCTGCTGTTTCACGCCATTGGCTCCCTGTTCGGGCCGAATCCGTTCATCCCGATATTTTCAAGCCTGCCGCGTGCCCTGCTGGGCGGTGCGATCGGCGCCGGTCTGCTGGTGGCGGCGCCGCGGCTCATTATCGCCATGCTGCGCAACCGGCACTACGAAAAGCTCGCCGTACAGCTTCAGCAAGATGCGGAGCGCGAACGCCTGGCGCGCGAACTGAGCGAATCGCAGCTGCGGCTGTTGCGCGCACAAATCGAACCGCACTTCCTGTTCAATACGCTGGGCGCGGTGCAGCAGCTGGCGCAGCACGGGGCGCCGCGCGCCGCTGAACTGACCGCCAACCTGATCACCTTTCTGCGCGCCAGCCTCACTGAAATGCGCTGCGAAACGGTGAGCCTGCAGCAGGAATTCGCGCTGGTCGAGGCCTACCTGCGGGTGATGAAGGCACGCCTCGGCGAACGATTGAACTTCACGCTGGAGCTTCCTGATTCGCTGGCGCTGGTCCGCGTGCCGAGCATGATCCTGCTGACACTGGCGGAAAACGCCATCAAGCACGGCATCGAGCCGTCGCTCCGTGGAGGTGCTGTGTCGGTGGCTGCGGCGCTGCGGGAAGGAAGGGTCCACATCCGCGTGGACGACAGCGGCGTCGGCCTGAGCCCGAGTCCCGGCACGGGGCTGGGCCTGGAAAACGTGCGGCGCCGTTTGCAGCTCGCGTACGGCGTTGCCGCGAGCCTGGACCTGCGTGACGCGGAACAAGGCGCGACCGCCGAAGTCATCATCCCGTTCGTGAAGGGCGCCGAATGAAGCCGCGCATCCTGGTCGCGGAAGACGAGCCGCTGATGCGCGAGCGCCTGCTGGACATGCTTGGCGCCACGTGGCCGGAGGCGGAGGTAGTGCTGGTGGCGGAGAACGGCAACGATGCGTGGGACGGCTTCCTGGAACATGAACCGGACGTGGCTTTCCTCGACATCCGCATGCCCGGCATGTCCGGCCTGGAAGTGGCGGAACGCATCGGCAAGCTGGCGCACGTGGTGTTCGTCACCGCCTACGACCAGTATGCGGTCGACGCATTCGACGCCGGCGCGGTCGACTACCTGCTCAAGCCGGTGGAGGCCGACCGGCTCGAAAAGGCCGTCGCGCGCATCCGGGAAAAGCTCAGTACGCGCCCGGCCGACCTTGGCGACATCCTGCATCACCTGAAGTCGGCGCTGCCGGGGCCCGTGCGCGAGCCGATGAAGTGGATCAGGGCCAGCGTCGGCAGGCAGATCCGCCTGATCGATGTGGACCAGGTCCTGTTCTTCCAGTCCGATACCAAGTACACGCGGGTGGTGCTGGCCGATTTCGAAGCGCTGGTGCGGATCCCGCTGAAGGATCTGCTGAGCGGGCTCGATCCGGCCAAATTCTGGCAGATACATCGCGGGACGATGGTTAACGTGAACGCCATCGCCGCGGCGGAACGGGTCGACGCCGAGCGCATGCAGGTGCTGCTGCGAGGCTGCGACGAAAGGCTGACGGTCAGCCGCAGCTTCGTTCACTTGTTCAGGGATTGAACACTGCCGCAAACTCCAAAGCTTAGACCTCGTGTAGGCGGGAGCCTATGCCATCTATGAACTGAGGCGCTATAGATTCCCGCCTACGCGGGAATGACGGCTCTAATTGAGCGGCGTAGCGGCCGGCCGATGGATTGCTCAAGGCGTTTCAGAGCATTTCGCTGATCAGCGCGACAATCTCGTCGCCGTACGACACGAGCTTCTTCTCGCCGACGCCGGAGACGCCGCGCAGGTCCTGCAGCGAGGTCGGCTTCACCTTGGCGATTTCGCGCAGAGTGGCGTCGACGAAGATCACATATGCCGGCACGCCGTGCGCGCGTGCGGTCTCGACCCGCCACCAGCGCAGCTTCTCGAAAATCTCCTGTTCGGACTTCGACAGCTCCATCTCCACGTGGCCCTTGGACGTGGTGGCCGCGCGTTTCTGCTTGACCGGTTTCTGGTACTGGCGCAGCTGCACTTTCTGCCCGCCCTTGAGCACCGGGCGTGCCGCGTCGGTGAGCTTCAATGAACTGAATACCTCATGGTCCACCGTGACCAGTCCGAGCGCGATGGCCTGGCGCAGGATCGCGCGCCATTCGGCTTCGGTGCGCTCGCTGCCGATGCCATACACCGACAGCGAATCGTGATGCCACTGCGTGATGCGTTCGGACGATGCGCCGCGCAGCACGTCGATCACATGGCCTGCGGCGAAGCGCTGGTCGACCCGGTAGATCGTCGACAGCAGCTTCTGTACCGGCACCGTGCCGTCGAACGACACCGGCGGAATCAGGCAGGTGTCGCAATTGCCGCACGGTGTCGAGCGCTCGCCGAAGTATTCGAGCAGGCGCGTGCGCCGGCAGCTCAGGGTCTCGCACAAGCCGAGCATCGAATCGAGCTTCACCGACAGCACGCGCTTGAAGGTCTCGTCGGCTTCCGACTCGTCGATCATCCGGCGCTGCAGCACCACGTCCTGCAGGCCGTACGCCATCCAGGCGCTGGCCGGCAGGCCGTCGCGGCCCGCGCGCCCGGTTTCCTGGTAATAGCCCTCGATGCTTTTTGGGAGGTCCAGGTGGCAGACGAAGCGCACGTCCGGTTTATCGATGCCCATGCCGAAGGCGATGGTCGCGACCATCACGATGGCGTCCTCGCGCAGGAAGCGAGACTGGTTGGCGCTGCGCTTCGGGTACTCCATGCCGGCGTGGTAGGGCAGGGCGCGGATGCCGTTCTCATTGAGGAATTCGGCGGTCTCCTCGACCTTCTTGCGCGACAGGCAGTAGACGATGCCGGCATCGCCGCCATGTTCGGTGGTGATGAAGTCGAGCAGCTGCTTGCGGCCGTTGGCTTTTTCGACGATCTGGTAGCGAATGTTGGGGCGGTCGAACGAGGACACGAACTGGCGCGCATCCTCCAGCTGCAATCGCAGCGCGATCTCGGCGCGGGTCTGGTGGTCGGCGGTCGCGGTCAGCGCAATGCGCGGCACGTCGGGGAAACGCTCGTGCAGGATTGACAACTTGATGTACTCGGGCCGGAAGTCGTGGCCCCATTGCGATACGCAGTGCGCCTCGTCGATCGCGAACAGCGCGATATTGGACGCCTCGAACAGGTCGAGGCAGCGCGGCGTCATCAGGCGCTCGGGCGCCACGTACACCAGGTCGATCTCGCCGGTGCGCACCAGCCGTTCGATGCGCATCGACTCTTCGAAGGTCTGGGTGGAATTGAGGAAGGCGGCGCGCACTCCCACTTCGGCCAGCGCGTCGACCTGGTCCTGCATCAGCGCGATCAGCGGCGACACCACCACGCCGACCCCGTCGCGCAGCAGCGCGGGGATCTGGTAGCACAGCGACTTGCCGCCGCCGGTTGGCATCAGCACCAGCGCGTCGCCGCCGCCGGCCACGTGTTCGACGATATCGCCCTGCTGCCCGCGGAAGGCCGGATAGCCGAACACGGTTTGCAGTTGTTCCAGGGCGCGTGCGCCGATGCTGCTACTCATGATGTCTATTCCGCCCAAACTACCCAGCCATAATGCGCGCTTGCGATGATGACGATGCCGAATACGATGCGATACCAGGCGAATGCGGTGAAGTCATGCGAGCTGATATAGCGCAGCAGCCAGCGCACGCACAGGAACGCGGAGATGAATGCGGCGACGCCGCCGATGCCGAACAGCGGCAGGTCGGCCACCGACAGCAGCGCGCGCTCCTTGTAGACCGAATACACGGTGGCCGCGAGCAGGGTCGGGATCGCGAGGAAGAACGAGAATTCGGTCGACGCCTTGCGCGACAGGCCGAACAGCATGCCGCCGATGATCGTCGCGCCCGAGCGGCTGGTGCCCGGGATCAGCGCGAACGCCTGCGCGCAGCCGATCTTGAATGCATCCATGATAGTCATGTCGTCCACCGATTCGATGCGTGGCTTGGTCGGGCGCTCCTTGTTGCGGTTCTCGACCCACAGGATCACGAAGCCGCCGACGATGAAGGCCAGCGCCACCGGCACCGGCGCGAACAGCTGTTCCTTGATCTTCTTGCTGAACAGGAGGCCGAGGATCGCGGCCGGCAGGAAGGCGACGACCAGGTTGATGACGAATTTCTGCTGCTTCGGATCGCTGGTGATGCCGCCGAGGACGGTGCCGATGCGTTTGCGGTATTCCCACATCACGGCCAGGATGGCGCCGGCCTGGATCGCAATTTCGAATACTTTGACTTTTTCGCCCGTGAAATTGAGCAGGCTGCCGGCCAGGATCAGGTGTCCGGTCGAGGAGATCGGCAGGAATTCCGTGAAACCTTCCACCAAGCCCATGATGATGGCTTTAATCGCAAGAATGAGGTCCATGTATTTATTTTTTAGTTTGAGGGAATTTGCGAGTCAGCCAGGGCGACGCGAAAAGGCAGCACCACGCGGGGTCGAAGCTTACCACGAGCAAGCCCGGTGCCGTTGAGACCGGCGCAAGGGCGGGCGTTGTTTTTGGCTACGTCACCGTAAAATGTGGGACGACTTGCGGCGTCGACGTGCCACCTGTTCATGCACGCGCCGCGGCCCACGGGCGGGGGTCAGGTCCGGCGGACCTGACCCCGGGTTTGTCGCCGCATTGGGCACTTGCCGCCATCGCCGCGCGCTCCCACACTTAACGTTTTCAGGATGTCAGGCGGTCCAGCTCGGTGAGGAAGAACATCGCCTGGGCCCGCGTGTCGCCGCACATCTCGCGCGATGGCATCAGGCTGGCGCATACGGCAGGGCGACCGGGCTGGCCGAAGATCTTGCAGCCGTTGTCGTCGTCGAGCTGGATGCAGCGCACGCCGGCTGGCTTGCCGTTCGGCATGCCAGGGATCGGCGAGGAAATCGACGGGGCGGTGCAGCAGGCGCCGCAAGCGGGGCGGCAGCTGACTGCATCGGGGGATCTGGTCATGGTGGATTGGCCTGGAAGAGGGCGCCAGTATACTACGCTGCGGCACCGTCCGAACTTGACTGGACCACAGCACGGGTCTATATTAATGACTCAAGAGTAAGTTACCGGATGAACGCATGCAATGCCCGTTTGAAACCAAGCCCCGCTGGGAACGGCGCAAGGATGCTCGTCCGCAGGAGTTACTCGCCGCGGCGCTGGATCTGTTCGTCGATCGGGGCTTCTCGTCGACCCGGCTGGAAGACGTCGCCAAGCGCGCCGGTGTGTCGAAGGGCACCCTGTATCTCTACTTCACCAACAAGGAAGAGCTGTTCAAGGCCGTGGTGCGCGACAGCATCGTGCCGGTCATCGGCGCGGCCGAGGACAGCATCGCCGGCTTCGAAGGCCACAGTGCCGACCTGCTGCGCAAGGTGATCATCGACTGGTGGGAGCGCCTGGGAAATACCAAGGCCTCGGGCATCACGAAGCTGATCATGGCAGAAGCGAGCAATTTCCCCGACATTGCTTGCTTTTACCAGGAAGAGGTGATCGCGCGCGGCACCAATATGATCGCCAGCATGCTCCATCGCGCCGTCGCACGGGGCGAGTTCCGCCCGATGGACGTGACGATCATGACCCAGGTCCTGATCGCGCCGATGCTCATGCTGATGACCTGGAAGCACACGATCGGTCCCTGCGACCAGGGCCATCTCGATCCGCTGGCCTTCCTCGACGCTTTCCTCGACATGGCGCTGCACGGCCTGATGCCGGCCGCCACGCCGGTCCCGGCACCGGCCGCGTGACTTGCCAAAAGCGCCATATCGGCGCTATCGCACGTTCAACCCCTCCAAACTGCAGACTGTCGCAATTTCACGCGATCTCAGCAGGCATGTCGTTAAGATGTGTGAACTGAGGCCGTTCAACGATAAAATATCGGATTATCATTTTTCCCACCGAGTCTCACAATGAATATTGAACAAGCCCGTTTTAACATGATTGAACAGCAGATCCGTCCATGGAACGTGCTGGACCAGGACGTGCTTGATGCGCTGGTAGTGGTCAAGCGCGAGGACTTCGTGCCGGCCGCGTGCAAGAACCTGGCGTTCGCCGACACCGAAATCCCGCTCGCTGGCGGCGAAGCGATGTTCACGCCGAAGCTGGAAGCGCGCCTGCTGCAGGAAGTGCAACTGAAGAAACACGAGACGGTGCTGGAAATCGGCGCCGGCTCCGGCTACATGGCAGCGCTGCTGGCGCACAAGGGCCGCCACGTGACCACCATCGAGATTTTGCCGGAACTGAAGGCGATGGCGGAAGCCAACCTGGCGAAGGCCGGCGTGACCAATGCGACGGTCGAGCTGGGCAATGGCGCACAGGGCTGGGCCAATGGCGCGCCGTTCGACGTGATCGTCATTTCGGGCGCGCTGGAAGTGTTGCCGGAAGCCTTCCTCAAGCAAGTCAAGGTGGGCGGCCGGATCGCGGCGATCCTGGGCCGGGCGCCGGCGATGACGGCCAACATCATTACCCGCGTGTCGGAAACGGCATACGACACGGTCAAGGTGTTCGAGACCGACGTCAAGTACCTGTCGTCGGCGGTGGCGCCGTCGCACTTCGAGTTTTAAACGGGCGGCGTCATGCAACACCTGACCGCTCCCGAGCTGGCCGCCTGGCTGGGCGACCCGACGCGCCAGCGGCCGCTGCTGCTGGACGTGCGCGAGAACTGGGAATTCGAGACTTGCCATATCGAAGGCTCGACCCAAATCGCGATGAATACGATCCCGGCCCGGATCGAGGAACTCGACGACGAGGCTGAGATTGTTTGTATCTGCCACCACGGCGCGCGCAGCATGCAGGTCGCTGCCTTTTTGGAGCGCAACGGGTTTGGCAAGGTAACGAATCTGACGGGCGGAATTCACGCCTGGGCTGTGCAGGTCGACGGCGCGATGCCGAAGTACTGACACGATTTTTTATAACTTTTTGATGACTCCCACGGAGAAAGCAATGCAGAAACCCCTGATCGCCGCGCTGATTGCCAGCGCTTTTCTTTCGCTCAACGCCCAAGGTGCGGACCTGATCCAGGTCTACCAGCAAGCGCTGGCGAACGATGCCGCGTATGCAAGTGCGCGCGCGTCGCTGGCGGCCGGACGCGAGCGGATTCCGCAGGGGCGTGCAGCGCTGTTGCCGACGGTGGGACTCTCCGGCAGCTATACCCGCAACGACAACGTGTTTGATCCGTTCAATGAAGGCGTGGTCGTCACTGGGCCGACCGGCACGACCGTTGTCGCCGGCAGCGGCATCAAGGTCAACTCGAACCAGTACACGCTGGCCCTGACGCAGCCCCTGTTCCGCTGGGACCGCTGGCAGACTTACGAGCAGAGCAAGCTGCAGCAATCGATTACCGAAGCCCAGTACGCCCAGGCGCAGCAGGACCTGATCACCCGCGTCTCGCAAGCGTACTTCGACGTGCTGGCCGCGCAGGACACGCTGGAAACGACCCGTGCGCAGAAGGCGGCGACCACCGAGCAGCTGGCATCGGCCAAGCGCAATTTCGAAGTCGGCACCCAGACCATCACCGACACGCACGAAGCCCAGGCGGCGTACGACCTGGTGGTGGCGCAGGAATTCGCGGCGGTGAACGATCTCGAGAACAAGAAGAGCGCGCTGCAGGCAATCATCGGCACCGCGCCGGCCGCCCTGGCGCAGCTCAAGACTGGCGTCGCGCTGGCTTCGCCGCAACCGGCCGTGATCGACCCGTGGGTGTCGTCGGCCGAAAGCCAGAACTACGGCGTGGTCGTGTCGCAGCTGAATCTGGAAGTGGCCAAGCGCGATATCCAGCGTAACCGCGCCGGACATTATCCGACCCTGGACCTGGTCGCGAGCGAGACGCGTAACAAGATCAGCGGCCAGACTATTCAGTCGGGCACCAATACCAACAAGGCCATCGGCGTGCAGTGGAGCGTACCGATCTTCAGCGGCTTCGCCGTGACCAGCAAGGTGCGTGAATCGATCGCGCTGGAAGACAAGGCGCGCAACGATCTCGAGACCACGCGCCGCAATGCAGCGCTGGCGGCGCGCCAGTCCTACCTCGGCGTGAACAGCGGCCTGGCGCAGGTCAAGGCGCTGGAAGCGGCGGAAATCTCGAGCCAGTCGGCGCTCGATTCGAACAAGCTGGGTTACCAGGTCGGCGTGCGGATCAACATCGACGTGCTCAATGCGCAGCGCCAGCTGTACTCGACCCGCCGCGATTTGTCGCGTGCGCGTTACGACACGATCATGAATGGCTTGCGCCTGAAGGCGGCGGCGGGATCGCTGCGTGAAGATGACCTGATCCCGGTGAATAACCTCCTGCAAAAGTAATTCGCCAGCTTTACAACAGAAACGTCGTCCTCGCGAAAGCGGGGATCCATACCAGGCACGCTCAGTATGGATCCCCGCTATCGCGAGGACGACGTTTTTTTGATTTTGCGAAGTGAATGTCGAGCCGTCAGCCCGCGTTCAACCCACCGCCGGGCGCGCCGTCCTTGCGCTCGATAAGCTCGACCTTGTAGCCATCCGGATCCGTCACGAACGCGATCACGGTGCTCCCGCCCTTCACCGGCCCAGGTTCGCGCGTCACGTTGCCGCCGTTCGCCCGCACCAGTTCGCACGCCTTGTAGATATCGTCGGCCGAAATCGCGATGTGCCCGTACGCGGTCCCCATCTCATACTTGTCCTGGCCGTAGTTGTACGTCAGCTCCAGCTCCGCATGGTCCGGATTGTTGCCATAGCCGACGAAGGCCAGCGTGTACTTGTACTCGGGATTGTCGCTGGTGCGCAGCAGCTTCATGCCAAGCACCTTGGTGTAGAAATCGATGGAGCGCTGCAGGTCGCCGACCCGTAGCATGGTGTGCAGGATGCGCATCGTGATGTCCTTCGTGTTTGCCTCAGAAGCGAAGATTTTATGCGCTCCACCGATTCTTTGCTCAAGCCTCCAGCCGCGCGTCCAGCGTGATGTTCGCATTCAGCAGCTTCGACACCGGGCAATGCTGCTTGGCCTTCATGGCCGCCGCCTCGAACGCTTCCTTGTTCGCGCCAGGAATTTTGGCGACCAGATTCAGATGCACCGCGGTGATCGAAAAACCGTCCTCGACCTTTTCCAGCGAGACCGTCGCGGTGGTGTTCAATTCCTGGGCCGTCATACCTGCTTCGCCCAAGGTGCCCGACAGCGCCATCGTGAAGCAGCCGGCATGCGCCGCCGCGATCAATTCCTCGGGGTTGGTACCTGGCCCTTCTTCGAACCGGGCATGGAAACCATAAGGTGTCTGCGCCAGCACGCCGCTCTGGGTCGACACGGTGCCTTTTCCGTCTTTCAGTCCGCCACTCCAAACAGCACTTCCATTGCGCTTGATTAACATCTCGAGCTCCTTCATGAATGCTCCGGCGCACGCATCGGGCGACGCGGCAGGCCGGAGCTTTTTAGATAAATAATCTTACTTCGCGGCGGGCGTCACACGCCAGATCACGTTGCCGACATCGTCGGCGAGCAGGATCGCGCCGGCCTTGTCCACGGCGACGCCAACCGGACGGCCCCACGCATGTCCATCCGGACTGAGGAAGCCGGTCAGCACGTCTTGCGGCGGGCCGTTCGGCTTGCCATTGGCGAAGGGCACATAGATCAGCTTGTATCCCGACGATGGCTTGCGGTTCCACGAACCGTGCTGGCCGACCAGGGCGCCGTTCTTGTACGCAGGCAGCAGCGCGCCGTCGTAGAAGGCCAGGCCGAGCGAGGCGGTGTGCGCACCGAGCGCATAGTCGGGCGCGATCGCCTTCGCCACCAGCTCCGGTTTCTGCGGCTGCACGCGGGTGTCCACGTGCTGGCCGTAATAGCTGTACGGCCAGCCGTAGAAGGCGCCGTCCTTCACCGAGGTCATGTAATCGGGTACCAGGTCGTTGCCGAGTTCATCGCGTTCGTTGACGCTGGTCCACAGCATGCCGCTCTGCGGGTTCCACGCCATGCCGACCGGATTGCGCAGGCCGGTCGCGAACACGCGGCCCTTGCCGGTGGCGCGGTCGAATTGCCAGATTGCGGCGCGGCCGTCTTCCCTGTCCATGCCGTTCTCGCCGATGTTGCTGTTCGAGCCGACCGATGCATACAAGTATTTGCCGTCCTTGCTCGCCACCAGGTTCTTGGTCCAGTGATGGTTGATTCCTGACGGCAGGTCCGCGACTTTGACGCCTTTGGCGGTGATGCTGGTGTCGCCCGCCTGGTAAGGGAACTTGACGATCGCGTCGGCGTTGGCGATGAACAGTTCATTGCCCACCAGCGTCATGCCGAACGGCGAGTTCAAGCCCTCGAGGAAGGTGGTCTTGCTGGCCGCCATGCCGTTCGCGCCGATGCCGCGCAGCAGCGTGATGCGATTCGCCGTCGTCACGCCGGCGCCGGCCTTCTTCATTTCCATTTTCATTACTGCGCCCTTGATGCCACCGCTGGGCTCCTTTTCAGGCGGTGCCGGCTTGTTGGTCTCGGCCACCAGCACATCGCCGTTCGGCAGGACGTAGAGCCAGCGCGGGTGCGCCAGGCCGCTGGCGTAGGCGCTCACCGCCAGGCCGGCGGCGGCGACCGGTTTGCCCCCGCTCGGCCAGCCTTCGGCCGGCGCCACGTTGACGGTCGGCAGCAGTGACGTTTCCGGCGCCGGCAGCACCGGATTGGGGCCGAAACCGACTGCGTAGGATTGCGCCAGCGCGGCGCCGCCGATGGTCGCCAGCGCGAGCGCCAGGCAGGTGAGCTTGAGGGCTTTCGTCATTGTTTTTCGCCTTTGCTTGGGGTGTTCGTCGTTTGATGGCGCATGCCCTCGGCTGCGTCCGGCTGCGGCTTGGCCTGGCCTGGCGCGCCGGTTTGCGGGACGGCCTGTTCGGCGCCGCGCTGGCCGTGCAGGTCGGTGTCGACCAGTCCTTGCGCCAGGTCGGAAGCGGCCTGTTTCATCACGCCGCGCGGCTGTTTGTCCTGGTCGTCGGGCGATTCGTCGCGTTCGTGCGGCATGCGCTTGACGCCGTCGTTCTCGATTTTCTCGTCGGTGTTGACCTTGCGGTCCGGGGTTTCGTTGGCCATTGCGATGCTCCCTCTGCTTGAGACAATTGTCCGAATGATATCGTGCCGACCCGAAGCCGGTCGCGCAATTGGATATTGCCCAATTGAAAATACTTCGGGTACCATCAGGGATCGCCAGACTCGCAAATACGCCATGACCGACCGCCTTGCCGACCACGCCGCGCCTGCCCATTGCCTCAACTGCGGCGCCGCGGTCGATCGCAATTTCTGCCCTAACTGCGGGCAGGAAACCCGGCGCCATGTGCCCAGCGCCTATGAGTTCTTCCACGAATTCATCGGTCATTATGTCGCACTTGAAGGCAAGCTGTGGAAGTCGCTCGGCACGCTGCTGTTCCGGCCCGGCAGGCTGACCGGGGAATACATCGCCGGCCGCCGCGTGCGCTACGTGCAGCCGCTGCGCATCTACCTGACCCTGTCGATCCTGTTTTTCGCCCTGCTCAGGTTCGGTCCGAACGAGCTCATCAAGGCCGAACCGGCGCCGAACCGCCAGGTCATCACCGACAAGGCGGGTCCCGACACGGTGCATCTGTCGAGCAAACTGGCGGGCTTGAATCCCGCGTGGGAAACGCGCATCCGCCAGATCAACGCCTTGCCGACGGACGAGGCGATCGCGCTGGTCAAGAGCAAGTTCTTCGCCTACGTGCCTTATGCAATGTTTTGCATAATGCCGATCTTCGCGCTCTACCTGAAGCTGCTCTACCTGGGCTCGGGCCGGCGCTATGGCGAGCACATGTTGTTCGCGCTGCATACGAACGCTTTCGCTTTCCTGCTGCTCGGCCTGATCTGGGTGGTGCCGGCAGCCTGGATCGGCACCGCGCTGTTCTTCTGGCTGCTTGCCTACCTGCCGATGGCGATGCGGCGCGTGTACGGCGGCAGCCGCAAGGCCACCGCCGCGCGCTGGATCGTGCTGATGTCGGTTTATTGCGCCACCGTGGCCGCAGTCGTTGTCGGCACCGTGTTCATGGCCACCATCGTCCTGTGACGCTGCGGGTGGGGCGCTTGCGGAAAATCGCGGCAGCCCACTATACTGGGCATGCATACAGTGATCGATGCGCGGCATCGGCACGGTGCTGCCGACTCCGACTCCCCGAGCTGGCCCGTTTTGGGTTAATCTCCTGCGTGTCGCCCCTCTAACAGCCGAGATTTTTATGCCCGCTACGCCTGCACCGCAAAAAACCATCGCGCTCGTGGTCCGGCACAACACCGCCGGCATCGAGAAGGCCGTCGGCGGCATCGTCGACTACCTGCAGGGCGCCGGCTATCGCGTGGTGTTCGAAGCGGAGACCGCGGCCCACCTGGGCATGGGCGGCATCGAGGCGCTGAGCGCCACCCAGATCGGCGAAACGGCCAGCTACGCCATCGTGATGGGCGGCGACGGCACCATGCTCGGCATCGCGCGCCAGCTGGCGCCGTACGAGGTGCCGCTGATCGGCATCAACCAGGGCCGCCTCGGTTTCATGACCGACATCCCGATCGAGCGCATGATCCCGGTGCTCGACGCACTCCTGAACGGCAAGTCCAAGGCCGAAAAGCGCACCTTGCTGGAAGGGCGCGTGATGCGCGCGGGCGCCGTGATCGCCTGCGGGCTGGCGGTCAATGACGTGGTGGTGGCGCGCGGCGCCGGCGCCGGCATGGTCGAACTGAAGGTCACGGTCGACGGTCACTTCATGTACAACCAGCGTTCGGACGGCCTGATCATCTCCACTCCGACCGGCTCGACCGCGTACGCGCTGTCGGCGGGCGGTCCGTTGCTGCACCCGAGTTTGAGCGGCATCGGGCTGGTGCCGATCGCGCCGCACGCGCTGTCGAACCGGCCGATCGTGGTGCCCGATTCGAGCGAGATCGTGGTCGAAATCGTCAGCGGGCGCGACGTCAGCGTCAACTTCGACATGCAGACTTTCGCCAGCCTCGCGCACGGCGACCAGATCACCATTTCGCGCTCGCCGAACTGCATCACCTTCCTGCATCCGGAAGGCTGGAGCTACTACGACACGCTGCGCGAAAAGCTGCACTGGAACGAATATCCGTCGGGCGAGGGCAAGCTCAAGTAGCTCGCCGCTCCCGACCAACACACTTACTGATACCTGCATGCTGCGTACACTTACCATTCGCGATTTCGTCATCGTCGACGCCATCGAACTCGAATTCGCCAGCGGCTTTTCGGTCTTCACCGGCGAGACCGGCGCCGGCAAATCGATCCTGATCGACGCGCTGCAGCTGGCGCTGGGCGGACGCGGCGACGCTTCGGTGGTGCGCGAAGGCGCGGCCAAGGCCGACATCACGGCCGACTTCACCGTCAGCGCGGCCGCCGCCGCCTGGCTGGCCCAGAACGAATTCGCGATCGAGGACGGTGGCGCGCTGCTGCGCCGGGTGATCGACAACGCCGGCCGCTCGAAAGCCTTCATCAACGGCATCGCCGCCACCGCCGGCCAGCTGCGCGACCTGGGCGACATGCTGGTCGACATCCACGGCCAGCACGCGCACCAGTCGCTGCTCAAGTCCGATGCGCAGCGCGCGCTGCTCGACAACCAGGCCGGCTTCAGGGACGGCGACGCCGCGGCATTGGCGCACGAGGTCGCGGCCAGCCACAAGCAATGGCGCGCGCTGGTGCGCCAGCGCGAGGAATTCGAGCACGATGCCAGGAACGTGCTGATCGAGCGCGAGCGGCTCGAATGGCAAGTCGGCGAGCTCGACAAGCTGGCCGTGAAGCCGGGCGAGTGGACCGAAGTCAGCAACGAGCACAGCCGCCTGTCGCATGCGGCCAGCCTGCTCGAAGGCGCGCAGGAAGCGCTCGCCGCGATCTCCGAATCGGACCATCCGATCCTGTCGCAGCTGTCGTCGCTGAACGCCAAGCTGGGCAAGCTGGTCGATGTCGACGCGGGCCTGCAGGGCGTGCTCGACTGCATGGAACCGGCGCGCATCCAGCTGCAGGAAGCGGTGTACGCGCTCAACGACTACCTCGACAAGGTCGAGCTCGATCCCGAGCGGCTGCGCCAGGTCGATGCGCGGCTCGAAGCGATCCACGGCACCGCGCGCAAATTCCGCGTCGCGCCGGAAGAATTGCCGGATGAACACGCGACGCTGGCGGCGCGGCTGGCGCAGCTGGCCGACGCCAGCGACCTGGACGGATTGCGCAAGCAGGAAGACGTCATCAAGGCGCGCTATATGGCCGCGGCCGGCAAGCTGTCGACCGTGCGCGCGGCGGCCGCCAAGCTGCTTGGCGCCCAAGTGACGGCGGCGATGCAGGAACTGAACATGACCGGCGGCAGTTTCGCGGTCGGCCTGAACCCGGCCGAGCCGACCTCGAGCGGGCTCGAGCAAGTTGAATTTTTGGTGGCCGGCCACGCCGGCGTCGCGCCGCGCCCGCTGGCGAAAGTTGCCTCGGGCGGCGAACTGGCGCGCATCGCGCTGGCGATTTCCGTCATTACCTCGAACGCGACGACCACGCCGACCCTGATTTTCGACGAGGTCGACAGCGGCATTGGCGGTGCGGTGGCCGAAGTGGTGGGGCGCCTGCTGAAGCGCCTCGGGCAGCAGCGCCAGGTGCTGTGCGTGACGCACCTGCCGCAGGTGGCCAGCCAGGCCAACCAGCACTTCCAGGTCGCCAAGAACACGACGGACGGCGGCAAGACCGTCTCCCACATCGACGTGCTCGACAACAAGTCCCGGGTCGAAGAAGTGGCGCGCATGCTGGGCGGCCTCGAAATCACCGCCACGACGCGCAAGCATGCGCGCGAACTGCTGGCGTCTTGAATCACGGCATCAACCACTTCGCTCTCCCGTTTTAAAATCGGCCCTGGATAGCCCGGACCGTTTTTAAATGGGGTCAGACCCGTTTTAAATTGAGCCTAGCGTCGTTTGAGAAAACAAAAAACGGGTCTGACCCAATTTTTGGGGCAACAAAAATATGTTTTTTGCATCTGCCCGAATCTATAATAGCGGCCTTGCCGCCAATTCCCAGAACGCCTTCCATGTCCTTCCGTAAAGAACCACCTTTCAGCCACGGCACCGTGGCGCGCAGCGCCGTCGTGCTGGTCAACCTCGGCACGCCGGACGCGCCAACCCGCAAGGACGTGCGGCGCTACCTCAAGGAGTTCCTGTCGGACCCGCGCGTGGTCGAGATCCCGCGCCTGGTGTGGTGGTGCATCCTGCACCTGATCATCCTGCCTTTCCGCTCCGGCAAGTCGGCCAAAAAATACGAAAGCATCTGGACCCGCGACGGTTCGCCGCTGAAGGTGCATACCCAGAAGCAGGCGATGCTCCTGCGCGGCGCTCTCGGCGAACGCGGCCACGATGCGCTGCGGGTGACGATGGCGATGCGCTACGGCTCGCCGTCGCTGCCTGAAGTGCTCGACAAGCTCAAGGCCGAACACTGCGAACGCGTGGTGATCCTGCCGGCCTATCCGCAATATTCGGGCACCACCACCGGCTCGATCTACGACGCCGTGTTCGCCCACTACGCCAAGGTGCGCAACCTGCCCGAGTTGCGCATGGTGAAACACTATCACGACCACGACAGCTACATCGAGGCGCTGCACGACAGCGTGCTGGCCCATTGGGAAACCAACGGCCGCGGCCAGAAACTGGTGATGAGCTTCCACGGGGTGCCGAAACGCACCCTGCTGCTGGGCGATCCTTACCACTGCGAGTGCCACAAGACAGCGCGCCTGCTGGCGGCCAAACTGCGCCTGCAGCCCGACCAGTACCTCGTCACCTTCCAGTCGCGCTTCGGCAAGGCCGAGTGGCTGCAGCCCTACACCGCGCCGACCCTGCAGCAACTGGCGCGCGACGGCGTCGAGCGGGTCGATGTGATCTGTCCCGGCTTTACGAGCGATTGCCTGGAAACGCTGGAAGAGATCGCCATGGAAGCGAAACACGCGTTCAAACAGGCCGGCGGCAAGGAATTCCACTACATCCCGTGCCTGAACGAGGATCCGTCCTGGATCGCCGGGCTAGCCGAAATCGCCGAGCAGCACCTGATCGGCTGGCCGACCATGATGACGGTGGCCCAGCGCGAAGCGGAAAAGAAGGATGCGGAAACCGGCCGGGACCACGCGGTAGCGCTCGGCGCATCCTGAGCCCGGGTGCGCGGGCGCCGCGCCAGCCCGGCGGCTGGTAAAATGGCCGGTTACGGGAGTGTCAACTCCGCATAGCAGATCAGCGCCATGGCGAGCAAGGTGTAAGCGACGACGCTGGCGGAAATGAGTTGCAGCTTCATGATGTGCTCCAGGCAAGATCGCGACGAGCATTTCGTTGCCAAACCTTGTCCAACTCATAGTAGTGCGGAGGACGGGCGCGCAAAGATTCTGTTCCGTAAAAGTTGTAACAAAAGTTACAGACTAGCCGCGAATACCCCTTGAATATGTAGGTTATAGCCCCATCTGTGGCGCATTGTGGTTCCCGACATTCGGTAACCAACACGCTAAGTCATTGATTTTAGGAGTTTTTTCGATGCAAGACCAAGAAAACCAAGAAGTTTCCCAGCCAGTCGAGGGCGAGGCCGTCGACACCGCGGCAACCCCGGCCCTGAACGAACTCGAGCTGCAATTGAGCGCGACCGAAGCGAAGCTGGCCGAAATGCACGACGCCTTCATGCGCGCCAAGGCCGAAGGCGAAAACATCCGCCGCCGCGCCCAGGAAGATGTCAGCAAGGCACACAAGTTCGCCGTCGAGAGTTTCGCCGAGGCAATGCTGCCGGTGCGCGACAGCCTCGAAATGGCGCTGAAAGTCGAAACCCCGTCGATCGAGTCGCTGAAAGAGGGCGTCGAAATGACCCTCAAGCAGATGACCTCGGCGTTCGAAAAAAACCGCCTGGTCGAAGTCATGCCGGCGGTCGGCGACAAGCTCGACCCGATGAAGCACCAGGCCGTGGCAGTGGTGCCGGCCGAGCAGGAAGCCAACACCGTGGTCAACGTGTTGCAAAAAGGTTACATGATCGCCGACCGGCTGCTGCGCCCGGCGATCGTCACTGCGGCGCAGGCAAAATAAAAACAAGGCGCTGCGCTGCATGCTCTTGAAAGCGCGCAGTTCTTCCGCATATTTGAATACATCTGAAACTTAGTACATAAAAGGAAAAAAATCATGGGCAGAATTATCGGTATTGACCTGGGAACCACCAACTCCTGCGTCGCGATCATGGAAAATGGTCAGCCAAAGGTAATCGAGAACGCGGAAGGCGCGCGCACCACGCCGTCGATTATTGCGTACCAGGAAGACGGCGAGATCCTCGTCGGTGCGCCGGCCAAGCGCCAGGCGGTCACCAACCCGAAGAACACCCTGTTCGCAGTCAAGCGCCTGATCGGCCGCAAGTTCGACGAGAAAGAAGTCCAGAAGGACATCGCGCTGATGCCTTACGAGATCGTCAAGGCCGACAACGGCGACGCCTGGATCGGCGTGCGCGGCAAGAAGCTTGCGGCACAGCAAGTGTCCGCTGAAGTGCTGCGCAAGATGAAGAAGACCGCCGAAGACTACCTCGGCGAAGAAGTCACCGAAGCAGTCATCACCGTGCCGGCTTACTTCAACGACTCGCAGCGCCAGGCCACCAAGGACGCCGGCCGTATCGCCGGCCTGGACGTCAAGCGCATCATCAACGAGCCGACCGCGGCCGCGCTGGCGTTCGGCCTGGACCGCACCGACAAGGGCGATCGCAAGATCGCCGTGTATGACCTGGGCGGCGGCACGTTCGATATCTCGATCATCGAGATCGCCAACGTCGACGGCGAGAAGCAGTTCGAAGTGCTGTCGACCAACGGCGACACCTTCCTCGGCGGCGAAGACTTCGACCAGCGCATCATCGACTACATCATCGACGAGTTCAAGAAGATCAACGGCCTCGACCTGAAGAAGGATCCGATCGCCCTGCAGCGCATCAAGGCTTCGGCCGAGCGCGCGAAGATCGAGCTGTCGTCGGCCGCGCAAACCGAAATCAACGAGCCGTACATTGCCATGGCGAACGGCGCGCCGGTCCACCTGACGCTGAAAATGACGCGCGCCAAGCTCGAGTCGCTGGTCGAGGAACTGATCAACGCCACCATCGAGCCATGCCGCATGGCGATCAAGGATGCCGGCGTCAAGGTATCGGACATCGACGACATCATCCTGGTCGGCGGCATGACCCGTATGCCGAAGGTGCAGGAAAAAGTCAAAGAGTTCTTCGGCAAGGATCCACGCAAGGACGTGAATCCGGACGAGGCGGTTGCGGTCGGCGCGGCGATCCAGGGCTCGGTGCTGTCTGGCGAGCGCAAGGACTTGCTGCTGCTGGACGTGACGCCACTGTCGCTGGGTATTGAAACCCTGGGCGGCGTGATGACCAAGATGATCCACAAGAACACGACGATCCCGACCAAGTTCTCGCAAGTGTTCTCGACCGCCGACGACAACCAGCCTGCGGTGACCATCAAGGTCTACCAGGGCGAGCGTGAAATCGCATCGGGCAACAAGGGCCTGGGCGAATTCAACCTCGAAGGCATCCCGCCGGCATCGCGCGGCACGCCGCAGATTGAAGTGACCTTCGACATCGACGCCAACGGCATCCTGCACGTCGGCGCCAAGGACAAGGCCACCGGCAAAGAGAACAAGATCACGATCAAGGCCAACTCCGGCCTGACCGAAGCGGAAATCCAGAAGATGGTGAAGGACGCCGAAGTCAACGCCGCGGAAGACCACAAGCTCAAGGAGCTGGCCGAGTCGCGCAACCAGGCCGACGCGCTGGTGCACTCGACCAAGAAGTCGCTGACCGAATACGGCGACAAGCTGGAAGCGGGCGAGAAGGAAAAGATCGAGACCGCGATCGCCGACGTGGAAACGTCGATGAAGTCGGCCGACAAGGCCGAAATCGACGCGAAAGTGGCGGCGCTGTCGACCGCATCGCAGAAGCTGGGCGAGAAGATGTACGCCGACCAGCAGGCGCAGCAGCAAGCTGCCGGCGGCGCGGAAGGCGGCCAGCAGCAGGGCGGCGCGGATGCCGGCGCCAAGCACGACGACGTGGTCGACGCCGACTTCAAGGAAGTCAAAGACGCCAAGTAATACCGCAGCAGGGTTGTAGAAGATATGCCGAGCCGCTAACCCGGCTCGGTTTTTTTGCATATTGAGTTCAAGTAGTCAGACAGACAGCAAGGTGCCCGACATATGGCAAAGCGTGATTTTTACGAGATCCTCGGGGTCGCCAAAGGTGCTTCGGAAGAAGACATCAAGAAGTCCTATCGCAAGCTCGCGATGAAATACCATCCGGACCGCAATCCGGACAGTAAGGAATCCGAAGAGAAGTTCAAGGAAGTCAAAGAAGCCTACGAGATGCTGACCAATCCGGACAAGCGCGAGGCGTATGACCGTTACGGTCACGCCGGTGTGGATCCGAACATGGGTGGCGGCGGCGGTTTCGGCGGCGGCGCGGGCGGCTTTGCCGACAGCTTCGGCGACATCTTCGGCGATATCTTCGGCGGTGGCCGCGGCCGCTCGTCCGGCCCGCAGGTGTACCGCGGCGCCGACCTGCGCTACAACCTCGAGATCACCCTCGAGCAGGCCGCGCACGGCTTCGACACCACCATCCGCGTGCCGAGCTGGGACAAGTGCGACACCTGCCACGGCAGCGGCGCCAAGCCGGGCACTTCGCCGACCACCTGCAGCACCTGCGCCGGCCACGGCCAGGTGCGCATGCAGCAGGGCTTCTTCAGCATCCAGCAGACCTGCCCGAAATGCCATGGCAGCGGCAAGGTCATCACCGATCCGTGCGCACCATGCGGCGGCCAGGGACGCATCAAGCGCAACAAGACGCTGGAAGTGAAGATTCCGGTCGGCATCGACAACGGCATGCGCATCCGCTCGTCCGGTAACGGCGAGCCGGGCACCAACGGCGGGCCGCCAGGCGACCTGTACGTCGAGATCCACATCAAGCCGCACGCGGTGTTCCAGCGCGAAGGCGACGACCTGCATTGCGAAATGCCGATCTCGTTCGTCAAGGCGACCCTGGGCGGCGAAATCGAAGTGCCTACGCTGTCCGGCAAGGTATCGTTTACGATCCCCGAAGGCACCCAGTCGGGCAAGACGTTCCGCCTGAAGGCGAAGGGCATCAAGGGCGTGCGCTCCGGTTACGCGGGCGACCTGTTCTGCCACGTGGCGGTCGAAACCCCGGTCAAGCTGACCGACAAGCAGAAGGATTTGCTGAAGGAGTTTGAACGGCTGACGGTGGAAGGCGGCGCCAAGCACAGTCCGCAAAGCAAAGGCTGGATGGACAAGGTCAAGGATTTTTTCGAATAACATCCCGCTGAACCGCTGACGAGGCCGACGCCCCTCAGCGGTTTTTTTTCGCGAACAGGAATATCAATGACACAATTAGTAAAAGGCAGTGGCCTTACCACCGACGAGCTCTTCGAGCGCAACCGCAACTGGGCCGCCGCGATGGTGGCCGAGAATCCCGGCTTCTTCAAGACGCTGGCGGCGCAGCAGTCGCCCGAATACCTGTGGATCGGCTGCTCGGACAGCCGGGTGCCGGCCAACGAGCTGCTCGGCCTCGCGCCGGGCGAGCTGTTCGTGCACCGTAATATCGCCAACGTGGTGGTGCACTCGGACCTGAACTGCCTGACCGTGCTGCAGTTCGCGATCGACGTGCTGAAGGTCAAGCACGTCATCATCTGCGGCCACTACGGCTGCTCCGGGGTGCACGCGGCGATGACCAACCGCCGCGTGGGCCTGGCCGACAACTGGCTGCGCCACGTGCAGGACGTCCAGCAGAAGCACGAGCGCTACCTCGGCGAAGTCATGCCGACCCGCGAGCGCGCCGACCGCCTGTGCGAACTGAACGTGACCGAGCAGGTCGTCAACGTGGCGCAAACCACGGTGGTGCGCGACGCCTGGGAGCGCGGCCAGCAGCTGTCGATCCACGGCTGGTGCTACGGCTTGCAGGATGGGCTGTTGCGCGATCTCGGCATGAGCGTTTCCAAGGTCGAGGAACTGGCGCCCAAGCTCGAAGCGCGCCTGGCGGCTTACGAGGATTGATGCGGTGGCCGACAGCGAACTGAACAATCTGCGCGCCGTGGTGCGCCAGTTCGCCGAGGAGCGCGACTGGGATCAGTTCCACACGCCGAAGAATTTGTCGGCGGCGCTGACGGTGGAGGCGGCCGAGCTGCTGGAGCATTTCCAGTGGCTCGAGCGCGGCGATGCGGCCGAACTGGGCGAAGCCAAGCTGGCGCAGGTGCGCCACGAGATGGCCGATGTGCTGGTCTACCTGGTGCGGCTGGCCGACAAGCTCGACGTCGACCTGCATGCGGCGGTGCTGGAGAAGATGGTGCTCAACCGCGCCAAGTATCCGGCCGACAAAGTGCGCGGCGACGCCCGCAAATATTCCGAGTATCCGGAGCCGGGTGACGGAATCTGACCCGGCGCCGCGGCCCAAGGGCTGGGGTCAGGTCCGCCGGACCTGACCCCGGGTTTGTCGGCGCACCGGGCGCTTGCCGCCATCGCCGCGCAATAACGGTGCGCCAACCTTGCTAAATCCCGCCCATGCAGATGTACTTGATCACCAGGTAATCATCCATCCCATACTTCGAGCCTTCGCGTCCCAGGCCCGATTGCTTGACTCCGCCGAACGGCGCGATCTCGTTCGAGATCAGCCCGGTATTCACCCCCACCATGCCCGACTCCAGCGCTTCCGCCACGCGCCACACGCGGCCGATGTCGCGCGAGTAGAAATACGCGGCCAGGCCGAACTCGGTGTCGTTCGCCATCGCGACGACCTCGTCCTCGGTCTTGAAGCGGAACAGCGGCGCCAGCGGGCCGAAGGTCTCCTCGGTCGCCACCTGCATGTCCGACGTCACCTCGGTCAGAATGGTCGGCTGGAAGAAGCTGTGGCCCAGCTCATGGCGCTTGCCGCCCACCATCAGGCGCGCGCCTTTCGACAGCGCATCGGCGATGTGCTGCTCGACCTTCTGCACCGCCTTCTCTTCGATCAGCGGACCCTGCGTCACGCCGCTGTCCTGGCCGTTGCCGACTTTCAGCTTGCCGACCGCCGCCGCCAGCTTCTCGGCGAACTTGTCGTAGATGCCGTCCTGCACATACAGGCGGTTGGCGCACACGCAGGTCTGGCCGGCGTTGCGATACTTCGACGCGATGGCGCCCTCGACCGCGGCGTCGACATCGGCATCGTCGAACACGATGAACGGCGCGTTGCCGCCCAGTTCCAGCGACAGCTTCTTGATGGTCGGCGCCGACTGCGCCATCAGGATCCGGCCGACCTGGGTCGAACCGGTAAAGCTGACCTTGCGCACCACCGGGTTGCTGGTCATTTCCAGCCCGATCGACTTGGAGTCGCCGGTGATCACGGAGAACACGCCCTTCGGCACGCCGGCGCGCTCGGCCAGCACCGCCAGCGCCAGCGCCGAGAACGGCGTCAGCTCGGCCGGCTTGACGACGATCGGACAGCCGGCAGCCAGCGCCGGGCCGACCTTGCGGGTAATCATCGCCGCCGGGAAATTCCACGGCGTGATCGCCGCGCACACGCCGATCGGCTCGCGCGTCACCACCAGCCGGCGGTCGGCCCACGGCGACTGCAAGGTGTCGCCCGCGATCCGCTTGGCTTCCTCGCCGAACCACTCGAGGAAGGAGGCGGCGTACACGACTTCGCCTTTCGCTTCCGGCAACGGCTTGCCCTGTTCGGCCGTCATGATCAGCGCCAGGTCGTCGGCGTTGGCCAGCATCAGGTCATTCCACTTGCGCAGGATCGCGGCGCGCTCCTTGGCCGTGGTCTTGCGCCAGGCCGGCCAGGCGGCGTTGGCGGCATCGATCGCGCGGGTCGTTTCGGCCGCGCCCATGTGCGGCACGCTGCCCAGGCTCTCGCCGGTGGCCGGATTGGTGACCTTGATGGTGCTCGCGTCGTTGGCGTCGCACCATTCGCCGTTGATGAAGCATTGCTGGCGCAGCAGGGAAGGATCTTTCAGGTTCAGCATACGGTTCCCTCAATCATGTTGGAAAAATGAACGGCTATGTCACCGTCATGTGCGGAGCCGCGCGGCGATGGCGGCAAGCACCCGGTGCGGCGACAAGCCCGGGGTCAGGTCCACCGGACCTGACCCCAGCCCGTGGGCCGCGGCGTGGCACGTCGACGCCACGATTTACGGGGACATAGCGAAATGACTCGCAATCCGTCATGGTAGCCTCTTTTCGCCTTCCCGGCTGAGGGTGGGCCGGTGCGGTTCGTGTTGGCACAGATCGCCGGAACCCAGTATTATTTTGATAAGGAATGCCGTCGGTCTTCCTATTGAACGACCAGCGCCTGCGCCGCGGCCCCGCATGAAGCCGTCCGCCTTGCGCTGGATCAGCCCCCGCTCGCGTGCGCGTCCATTTGGATTTATGATGGGTCGAGTGCGTAAACACAAACTACCAGGGTAGAAATCATGCGCCGCCCCATCGTCCTAGTTCCAGCCTGCACCACCGATATTGGTTCCCACCAGTATCATTCGGCGCAAACCAAGTATGTCGAGGCCGTCGTGCGCGGCGCCGGCTGCGCGCCGCTGATCCTGCCGGCGCTGGGCGATGCGCTCGAACTCGAAACCATGCTGGGCGCCTGCGACGGCATCATGCTGACCGGCTCCGCTTCCAACATTCATCCCAGCTATTACTCCGAGGACGTGCGCGATCCGTCGCTGCCGCAGGACCGCGCGCGCGACGAAACCACCTTGCCGCTGATCCGCGCGGCGATCCGGCGCGGCATCCCGATCCTGGCGATCTGCCGCGGCTTCCAGGAAATGAACGTGGCCCTCGGCGGCAGCCTGCACCAGGCGGTGCAGGAAGTCGAGGGCAAGATGGACCACCGCGAAGATTCCAGCCTGCCGCTCGACGAGCAATACGGCCCGGCCCACACCGTGGCGCTGACGCCGCTGGGCATCATGGCCAGCATCCTCGGGCCCGGCGACATCGCCGTCAATTCGCTGCACGGGCAGGGCGTCAACCAGCTGGCCAAAGGGCTGGCGATCGAGGCGCGCGCCGCCGACGGTCTGGTCGAGGCGTTCTCTGTGGCCGGCGCGCCCGGCTTCACCCTCGCGCTGCAGTGGCATCCCGAGTGGCGCATCACTGAAAACCCCGTGTCGATGAAGTTGTTCGGCGCCTTCGGCCAGGCCTGCCGCGAACACATGGCCGCGCGCGTGAGGCCGTCATGAGCGTTTGTGAAAAGTGGGCCGCTTACCGCGTGCCATAGCGTCGCTCTCGATTCCCGCATTCCCGCCGCAGGCGCCCCGCGCCGCGGTCCGAGCAAGACAACAGAGAGAGAACGATGGCTATCCGCGAAAATTTCACCTACACCGACATGGATTTGTGGCTCAATGAAAAACGGGTCACCGAAATCGAATGCCTGATCCCCGACCTGACCGGCGTCGCCCGCGGCAAGATCATGCCGCGCGCGAAATTCACCCAGGAGCGCGGCATGCGCATCCCGGAAGCGGTGCTCGGCATGACCGTCACCGGCAACTACCCGGTCGGCGACGCGCCCTACGACCGCGCCATTTCCACCACCGACCGCGACATGGTGCTCAAGGCCGATCCGACCACCATCACCATGGTTCCGTGGGCAGTCGACCCCACCGCGCAGGTGATCCACGACTGCTATTTTTCCGACGGCGCACTGGTCGACTTCGCGCCGCGCACGGTGCTGCGGCGCGTGCTCAAGCTGTATGCCGACAAAGGCTGGAAGCCGGTGGTGGCGCCCGAACTCGAGTTCTACCTGACCGCCAAGAACATCGATCCTGACCTGCCGCTGCGCGCGCCGGTCGGACGCAGCGGCAGGTCCGAGACCAGCCGCCAGGTCTACAGCATCGACGCTGTCAACGAATTCGATCCGCTGTTCGAGGACATCTACGACTACTGCGAAATGATGAACCTCGACGTCGACACCCTGATCCACGAAATCGGCGCCGGACAGATGGAGATCAACTTCCTGCACGGCGACCCGATGGGCCTGGCCGACAAGGTGTTCTTCTTCAAGCGCACCTTGCGCGAGGCGGCGCTCAAGCACGACATGTACGCCACCTTCATGGCCAAGCCGATGGCGGGCGAACCCGGCTCGGCGATGCACGTGCACCAGAGCGTGGTCGACATCAAGACCGGCCACAACATCTTCAGCGCCGACGACGGTTCGGCCGCACCGATCTTCAAGCACTACATCGGCGGGCTGCAGCGCTACATGCCGTCGGCGATGGCGATCGTCGCGCCCTACGTCAACTCCTACCGCCGCATTGTGCGCCACACCGCCGCGCCGATCAACATCCAGTGGGGCATCGACAACCGCACCGTGGGCTTCCGCGTGCCGGAGTCCGGCGTGCAGGACCGCCGGGTCGAAAACCGCATCATCGGCGCCGACGCCAATCCCTACCTGGCGCTGGCAGTGACGCTCGCCTGCGGCTACCTCGGCATGACCGAGCAGATCGAGCCGACCACGATGATGACCGGCAGCGCCTACGAGATGCCGTTCGAGCTGCCTCAGGGCCTGCCCGAAGCGCTGGCGCTGCTGCGCGGCGAGGACAAGCTGCGCGCCGTGCTGGGCGACCGCTTCATCGACGTGTACTCCGCGATCAAGGACCTCGAGCACCAGGAATTCATGACCGTCATCAGTCCGTGGGAGCGCGAGCACCTGCTGCTGCACGTGTAAGCGGAGGTGATCATGGAACAGCAAAAAATCGACACCCGCGCGATCCAGCAGCTCGACTCGGCCCACTACCTGCATCCGTTCACCGACCACAATGCGCTGGCCGAACGGGGCGCGCGCGTGATGGTGCGCGGTGACGGCATCTGGCTGTGGGATTCGGAGGGCAACAAGATCCTCGACGGCATGTCGGGCCTGTGGTGCGTGAACATCGGCTACGGCCGCACCAGCATGTGCGACGCGGTGTACAGGCAGATGCAGCAGCTGCCGTTCTATAACAGCTTCTTCAACACGACCAACGTGCCGGCGGTGCAGCTGGCCGCGCTGCTGGTCGAGCTTTCGCCGCCCCAGTTCAACCATGTGTTCTTCACCGGGTCGGGTTCCGAGGCCAACGACACCATCGTGCGGATGGTGCGGCGCTTCTGGGAACTGAAGGGCCAGCCCGAACGCCACGTCATCATCAGCCGCCACAATGCCTATCATGGCAGCACCATCGCCGGCGCTTCGCTAGGCGGCATGGCGGGCATGCACGCGCAGGGCGGCCCGATGGTGCCTGGCATCGTCCACATCGGCCAGCCGAGCTATCTCGAGGGCGGGCGCGGCATGAGCGAGGACGAATTCGGCCTGGCCGCCGCGGGCTGGCTGGAGGAACGCATCCGCGAACTCGGTCCCGACAACGTGGCCGCCTTCATCGGCGAGCCGGTGCAGGGCGCGGGCGGGGTCATCATCCCGCCGAAAACCTACTGGCCCGAAATCCAGCGCATCTGCGACAAGTACGGCATCCTGCTGATCGCCGACGAAGTCATCTGCGGCTTCGGCCGGCTGGGCGCCTGGTTCGGCTCGGAACTGATGGGGATCAAGCCGGACCTGATCGCCTTCGCCAAGGGCGTCAGCTCAGGCTACATCCCGATGGGCGGGGTGCTGGTGGGCGACCGGGTGGCCGATGTGCTGACCGGACAGGGCGGCGATTTCAATCACGGCTTCACTTATTCGGGCCATCCGGTGGCCTGCGCCGCGGCGCTCGAGAACATCCGCATCATCCTCGACGAACAGCTGGTGCAGCAGGTCGCGCAGGATACCGGGCCTTACCTGAAGGAGAAATTCGGCGCGCTGGCCGACCATCCGCTGGTCGGATACGCTGACAGCCTGGGCTTCGTCGCCGGCCTCAATCTCGTGCGCAGGAAGGGCGCGAATGTGCACGACAACGAACCGTTCGACGGCGACCTCGGAGTCGGCATGACCTGCCGCGGCTACATGTTCGACAACGGCATCATCATGCGCGCGGTTGGCGACCGCATGATCATCGCGCCGCCGCTGGTGATGACGCGCGCCGAGATCGACGAGATGATCGGGCGCATCCGGGTGGCGCTGGACGACACGCGGGCCGACCTGCACCGTCGCGGGCTGTTCGGCTAGTACGATTTGCGGCGTCGACGTGCCACCTCTTCATGCACGCGCCGCGGCCCAAGGGCCGGGGTCAGGTCCGGCGGACCTGACCCCGGGGTTGTCGCCGCACCGGGCGCTTGCCGCCATCGCCGCGCGGTTCCACACTTTACCCCACCCTTCAGGCAGTTTGCGTCTTGACCCGGTCGTGGCGATTCTTCAGCACTTGCGGCAGCAGCGAACCAGCCACCATGCCGATGAACGCGGCGACCAGGCCGGCCAGCTGGCCCGGGAAATGCGTGCCCAAGCTGCTCACCTGCGGGAAGAACAGCAGCCAGGTGCTGATGCCGGCAGCCAGCGACGCGATCGCGCCCTGGGTGGTCGCGCGCTCCCAGTAAAGGCCCATCACCAGCGGCACGAAGGCGCCGACCAGCGTGACCTGGTAGGCGGACGACACCAGCTCGTAGATCGAGGTGCCTTTCATCGCGATCGCGTAGGTCAGCACCAGCGCGGCAAATACCACGATCGTTACGCGCATCGCGAACAGCTGCTCGCGGTCGGTCATGCCCGGGCGCAGGTGCTTCAGGATGTTTTCGACGAAGCTGGTCGACGGCGCCAGCAGGGTGGCCGAGGACGTGCTCTTGATCGCCGACAGCAGCGCGCCGAAGAACAGGATCTGCATCACCAGCGGCATCTTGGTCATCACGAAAGTTGGCAGCAGGCGCTGGTAATCGGACTTGGCGATGTCGAGCGCGTCCTGGCCCATGACCATCACCGCGCACGCGACGATGAACATCGGCACGAAGGCGAACAGGATGTAGCTGGCGCCCCCGATGACCGCGCCGGCGCGCGCCGTCTTGGCGTTCTTGGCCGACATCACGCGTTGGTACACGTCCTGTTGAGGAATGCTGCCGAGCATCATGGTCACGCCCGCGCCGATGAAAAACGCGATCTCAGTGAAGCTAGGATTGGGGAGGAATTTCCACAGCTCCGCCTTGTTCGCCATCGCGAGCACGGGGCCCGCGCCGCCCGCCAGCTCGGCCGAGAAGAAGGCGATGATCGACATGCCGATCACCAGCACGATCATCTGGATGAAGTCTGTCAGCGCCACCGCGAGGAAGCCGCCCACCACCACGTAGATCAGCACCGCGAGGGTGCCGACGATCATGCCGGCCGTCTCCGACATCGCGCCATTGGTGAGCACTGAGAACACGAGGCCAAGCGCCGTGATCTGGGCAGCCACCCAGCCGAGGTAGGACAGGATGATCGCGACCGAGCAGAATACTTCGATGCCCTTGCCGTAGCGTTCGCGGTAGTAGTCGCCGATGGTCAACAGGTTGAGCCGGTACAGCTTGGTGGCGAAGAACAGGCCGACCAGGATCAGGCAGGTGCCGGCGCCGAACGGGTCTTCGACCAGCGCGTTCAGGCCGCCCTGCACGAACTTGGCGGGAATGCCCATCACGGTTTCGGCGCCGAACCAGGTCGCGAAGGTGGTCGTGACCACCATGATCAAGGGCAGGCTGCGGCCGGCGACCGCGAAGTCGCTGGTATTCTTGATGCGCGAGCCGGCCCAGACGCCCAGGCCGAGCGTGCCGAGCAGGTACAGCACGACAGCGGTAATCAAGGTGGTGTTCATGGTGTTCTGTCCATTAATCAGGATAGTTCAGTCTGGAAAAGTTCGGCGATTATAGCTGTAGAATCCGGCTTCGGCGCGCTTTTGGTAGTATTCAAAGGGTGTCCGCACTCCGCCCTGAAGGAGACTGTGATGCCTGTGCAACGCGATGTCGCCCGGCCGTTCCTGCAGGTCGAGGGCCTGGTCAAGCAGTTCGACGGGACCAGGGCGGTGGACGAGGTCTCGCTCGCCATCGGCAAGGGCGAGATTTTCGCCCTGCTGGGCAGTTCAGGCTGCGGCAAATCGACCCTGCTGCGCGTGCTGGCCGGTTTCGAGACGCCCGACGCCGGCAGCGTCCTGCTCGACGGCCAGGACATCCTCGCGGCGCCGCCGTACGAGCGTCCGATCAATATGATGTTCCAGTCGTACGCGCTGTTCCCGCACCTGAGCGCGTGGGACAACGTGGCCTTCGGCCTGCGCCGCGCTGGCCTGCCCAGGGCCGAGGTGGCTGAACGGGTGGGGCAGTTGCTGGCGCTGGTCCAGCTGGGCGCCTACGGCAAGCGCAAGCCGCACCAGCTGTCGGGCGGCCAACAGCAGCGGGTGGCGCTGGCGCGCAGCCTGGCGCGGCGCCCGCAGTTGCTGCTGCTCGACGAGCCGCTCGGCGCGCTCGACCGCAAGCTGCGCGAACGCACCCAGGTCGAACTGGCCGGCATCATCGAGCAGGTCGGCGTGACTTGCATGATGGTGACCCACGACCAGGACGAGGCGATGAGCATGGCGAGCCGCATCGCCGTGATGAACGAAGGCCGCATCCTGCAAGTGGGCACGCCGGGCGAAATCTACGATACCCCGAACAGCCGCTTCGTCGCCGACTTCATCGGCAGCGTCAACCTGTTCGAGGGCCGGGTCGTGGAAGACAGGGCCGGCCACGCGGTCGTCGAATCGCCCGAGTGCCGCCACTGCCTCGGCCGCGCCATCGGCGCCGCATCCGCTGCCGTCGCGGTGCGGCCCGAGAAAATCGTGCTGACGCAGCAGGCGCCCGATGCCGGCTGCAATGCGGTGCATGGCGTGATTGTGGCCGTGTCCTACTTCGGCAACGAGACCCAGTACCACGTCCAGCTCGACAGCGGCATGGTGCTGAAGGCGGCGCGCTACAACGCCGCGCACGAAGGCGCGGCACGGCTCGAGCGCGGGCAGCGCGTGCACGCGTCGTGGGACGCCGGCGACGCCGTGGTGCTGACGGCATGAAGCTTCCGCTGCTCAGCGGCCGCCGCGCCGTCATCGCCGTGCCGTTCGCCTGGCTGGTGTTCGCCTTCCTGGCGCCGTTCCTGATTGTGCTGCGCCTCAGTTTTACCGAAGCGGATCCGGCCGGCGGCTTCGGCGACCTGGTGACGGTCCAGGGCGGCGTCCCGCACTTCAATCTGAAGCTGGCCAACTACCTGTTCATCGCCAGGGACGAGCTGTACGTGCTCACTTACCTCAGTTCGATCCGGTTCGCGGCGAT
The DNA here is from genome assembly GCA_046728335.1 of Pseudomonadota bacterium. Taxonomy (GTDB): domain Bacteria; phylum Pseudomonadota; class Gammaproteobacteria; order Burkholderiales; family Burkholderiaceae_D; genus JAFCUW01. The sequence continues at coordinate 52,568 of JBKPEJ010000019.1, forward strand.
CACCACTATCCTGTGCCTTCTCATCGGCTACCCGTTCGCCTACTTCATGGCACGCGCCCGGCCGTCGATCCGGCCTACCCTGATGATGATGGTGATGCTGCCGTTCTGGACCTCGTTCCTGCTGCGGATCTACGCGTGGAAGGGCATCCTCGCCAACCACGGCCTCGTCAACCACCTGCTGCTATCGCTCGGCGTGGTGCAGGAACCGCTGCACATGATGAACACCCCGTTCTCGCTGGTGCTCGGCATGGTCTATGCCTACCTGCCGTTCATGATCCTGCCGCTGTACGCCAGCCTGGTGAAGATGGACCTGCACCTGCTGGAAGCGGCGGCCGACCTGGGCGCCACGCCGCGGCAGGCGTTCTGGCGCATCACGGTGCCGCTGTCGAAGTCCGGCATCGTCGCCGGCGCCATGCTGGTGTTCATTCCGGCGGTGGGCGAATACGTGATCCCGGAACTGCTGGGCGGGCCCCGCACGCTGATGATCGGGAAGGTGCTGTGGGATGAATTCTTCACCAACAACGATTGGCCGCTGGCGTCGGCCGTCACGGTCGTGGCGATCCTGCTGATCCTGGTGCCGATGGCGATATTCACCAGAAATAGGGCGAAATCGCCATGAGGCAGACCTTCGTACAGCGCTGGTTCGGGCGCGGCTGGCTGTCGCTGGGCTACCTGTTCCTGTACCTGCCGATCGTCGTGCTGGTGGTGTTTTCCTTCAACAGCTCACGCCAGGACATGGTGTGGAGCGGCTTTTCGACCCGCTGGTACGGCCAGCTGATGGTGGATCGCGAAATCATCGACGGCTTCTTCCTGTCGCTGAAGATCGCGCTGATGAGCGCCACCGCGGCGGTCGTTCTCGGCACCTTCGCCGCCTTCGTGCTGGACCGCTACAAGCGCTTCCGCGGACGCACGCTGTTTGCCGGCATGGCCAGCGCGCCGCTGGTGATGCCCGAAGTGATCATCGGCCTGTCGCTGCTGCTGATGCTGGTGTCGGTGCAGAAGGTATTCGGCTTTCCCGAGCGCGGCATGTTCACCATCTGGATCGGCCATACGCTGCTCGGCATGGCCTACGCGGCGGTGGTGGTGCAGTCGCGCCTGCAGGAAATGCCGAGGGCGCTGGCCGAAGCGGCGATGAACCTCGGCTGCCGGCCGCATCAGGTGTTTTTCCTCGTGACGCTGCCGAACATCACGCAGGCGCTGGCCTCGGCCTGGCTGCTGACCTTCACCTTGTCGCTGGACGACGTGGTGCTGTCGTCCTTCCTGTCGGGGCCGGGCTCGTCGACGATGCCGATCGTGATCTTCTCGCGCGCGCGGCTGGGCCTGGACCCGCGCGTGAACGCGGTGGCCGCGCTGACCATCCTGGTGGTGACGCTTGGCGTGGTCGCTGCCAGCTTGCTGATGGCGCGCGCCGAACGCTTGCGCCGCAAGCAGGCGGCGCAGCCGTTCAAGGGGTAAGATAAGCATATCGAACATGAACAGGAGTCAGGCATGGCAGGCACACAGTGGCATGAACGGGCGGCGGCGCTCGAAATCGATGGGCGCGCCTTCATCAATGGACAGCGCGTCTGGGCCGCCTCGGAGCAGACATTCGACGACCATTCGCCGATCGACGGGCGCCTGCTGGCCAAGGTGGCGCGCGGCGACGTGGCCGATATCGACGCGGCAGTGGCCGCCGCGCGCGCTGCGTTCGAGGACCGGCGCTGGGCCGGAAAATCGCCCGCCGCACGCAAGCGCACGCTGATCAAATTCGCCGACCTGGTGCTCAAGAATACGGCCGAGCTGGCGCTGCTTGAAACGCTCGACATGGGCAAACCAATCAAATACAGCCAGAGCGTCGACGTGCCTTCGTGCGCCAACTGCATCCGCTGGTACGGCGAGGCGATCGATAAGATCTACGACGAAATCGCCCCGACCAACGACGCCAGCCTCGCGCTGATCACGCGCGAACCGGTCGGCGTGGTGGGCGCCATCGTGCCGTGGAACTACCCGCTGATCATGACCGCCTGGAAGATCGCGCCGGCGCTCGCCGCCGGCAACAGCGTGGTGCTCAAGCCGTCCGAGAAATCGCCGCTGTCGGCACTGCGGCTGGCCGAGATCGCGCTCGAGGCGGGCATCCCCGCCGGCGTATTCAACGTGGTGCCGGGCCACGGCAGCGAGGCCGGCGCTGCGCTGGCGCTGCACATGGACGTCGACTGCATCGGTTTCACCGGTTCGACCGCGGTCGGCAAGAAGATCATGCAGATGGCGGGACAGTCGAACCTGAAGCGCGCCTGGACCGAGCTCGGTGGGAAGTCCGCCAACATCGTGTGCGCCGACTGTCCGGACCTGGACGCGGCGGTAAGCGCGGCGATCGGCTCGATCTACTTCAACCAGGGCGAAAGCTGCAACGCGCCATCGCGCCTGTTTGTCGAGGCATCGATCAAGGAGCAGTTCCTCGAAAAAGCGATGGCGATGATGCCGCGCTTCCAGCCGGGCGACCCGCTCGACGAAGCGACCGTGATGGGAGCGATCGTCGACGCCACGCAGATGAAGACGGTGATGGGCTACATCGAAGCGGGCAAGGCGGCCGGCGCCAGGCTGCTGTCGGGCGGCGAAGCTGCGCGCGGCGACAGCGGCGGCTTCTACATCGCGCCGACCTTGTTCGACCAGGTCGACGGCAGCATGAGCATCGCGCGCGAAGAGATCTTCGGGCCGGTGCTGTCGGTGCTCACTTTCACCGACGTCGAGGACGCGGTACGCCAGGCCAATTCCACGCCGTACGGCCTGCAGGCGGCGGTGTGGACGCGCGACCTGACGAAGGCGATCCAGACCGCGCGCGCACTGCGCGCCGGCACGGTGCACGTGAACCAGTACGACAGCGACGACATGACCGTGCCTTTCGGTGGCTACAAGCAGTCCGGCAACGGCCGCGACAAGTCGCTGCATGCGATCGACAAGTACACCGAGTTGAAGACGACCTGGATCCAGATCGGGTGAACCACCGCCACCTCATTGCGGGCCTGGTCTGGTTCGGCGCGATGCTTGCCGGGGCCGCGCCTGCCGTTGCCGGCATCGTGGCCGAAGACTGGGGCGTGACGCGGGCCGGCCGGCCAGTCGGCCGCGTCACGCTCGAAAACCAGCGCGGCATGCGGGTGTCGTACATCGACTACGGCGCCACCCTCACCGCACTCGAAGTGCCGGACCGGCACGGCGTCCGCCGCAACGTCGTGCTCAGCCTGCCCAACCTGGCCGCCTACGAGGCCACCGGCCGCCGCTTCGGCGCCATCATGGGACGCTATGCCGGGCGGATCGGCAACGCGCGCTTCACGCTGGAGGGCAAGCTGATCGAGCTGGTGCCAAACGCCAAAGGCACCGCCCTGCACGGCGACCCCGATGGCTACGACCGGCGCGTTTGGCAGCGGCGCGATTTTGCCGATACCGATTCGATCGGTTCGGTGTTTCAGCTGGTGAGCCCCGACGGAGATCAGCAATTCCCGGGCAAGGTGGAGATCAGCGTGACGTATCGCCTTCTACGCAAACGCAATGAATTTCGGATCGAGTATGCGGCCAGCAGCGACGCTCCCACTGTCATCAACCTGACCAACCACGCCTACTTCAACCTGGCGGGCGCCGGCAGCAGCGGCCTGGCCACCCATCGCTTCGAGATTCGCGCAGATCGCTACGCGCAGACCGATGCGAAGCGCGTGCCGACCGGCGTGCTGGCGCCGGTGGCGGGCACGCCACTCGATTTTCGGCGCGCGGCAACGGTGAGCGAACGCCTGCAGCCATCGGCCCTGCTGGGCGATCCGCCTGGTTTCGACCACAGCCTGCTGTTCAAGCGCGGCGCCAGCGCGCTGGCGCTGGTGGCCATCATCGGCGAAACCGGCAGCGGACGGCGCATGCAGGTGCGCAGTACCGAGCCGGCGGTGCAGTTCAACAGCGGCAACGGCTTCGACGGCGGCGAGATCGGCAGCGAGGCGGTGGCATACCAGCGCTACGATGGATTCGCGTTCGAGACCCAGCATTTGCCCGATAGCCCGAACCACCCGAATTTCCCGTCGACGCGGCTCGAGCCGGGCAAGCCGTATCGCTCGGTCACCAGCTTCCGCTTCGATTGATTTCCAAGCTGCCGCCTAGTATTGCGGCCCTGCGAGGATGAAGGGGCCGCCCTGGTAGATGCTGCCCGGATCATCCGCGGGCGGACGCTGGCCGGTGGCCGGGAACAAGTGGGCGAAGGGCGCCGAGCTGTCCTTCGGCCGGAAGCCCAGGTGCGCGGCCTTGCCGTTGTCGACCCACAGGGCATTGTTGTCCGACACGCCGAATGCAATCGTATGGCCCACGCGCGGCGTGAACAGCGAGCAGCGTATCAATTCCACCAGGTCGTCGTAACTCAGGTAGGTCACCATCATGCGCGCCGACTTCGGCTCGGGGAACGATGAGCCGATCCGCAGGCACACGGTCTCGATCCCGAAGCGGTCGTAGTAGTAACGCGACAGGGCTTCGCCGAAGCACTTGCTGATGCCGTAAAAGCTGTCCGGGCGCAGCGGCATGTCGGCATCGACTACCTCGGTCGTCCGGTAGAAGCCGGTCACATGGTTCGAGCTGGCGTAGATCACGCGCTTGACGCCGGCCTTGTGCACCGCTTCATACAGGTGGTACAGGCCCAGGATGTTGGCCTGCATGATGGGTTCGAAGCGGTCCTCGACCGAAATGCCGCCGAAGTGCAGCACCGCATCCACGCCCTCGGCCAGTTTGAGCACCGCATCGCGGTCGGCCAGGTCGCAGCACCTGATTTCCTCGCCTTCGCGCGCCGCGCCGAGGTCGTTGCGGTCGCTCAGGCGCACCACGTCGGCCCACGGCTTGATGCGATCGCGCAGCACGGTGCCGAGGCCGCCGCCGGCGCCGGTCAGCAGGAGTCGGCGGAAGGGTTTGTTGGACGAAGTTTCGCTCATGGTTGCTCAGTCTAAGAAGGGGGTGAAAATGCGCGCAAATAACGCCGGCCGGCCGAACGGCACGCTGTGCGGTCCTTGGGGCCGCACAGGATCGGATTGATTCCCGGTCTGGTTACGATGTCGTTAAACGTTTAACTGAAGTATAGCAAATATTTGTCTGGCGTCAATTGCTTCGTGACTCAGGAACCGATCGTGTCCCGCAACTCCATGTTACGCCGCAGCCGCGTCCGGCACGCTCGCGAACCATTCGGATGCGGCTTCGGCGACATCCTCGGCGATTTTCCGACGGGTGGGACGGGCGTAGCGGGAGGAAATATGTCATCATGTCGCTTATGCCGCCATGTTGACTGATGTTTAAAAAATCTTGCGCGGACGGCGCATTGCAGTGCAATTTTTGGCAATATCATGCGGTTAATCGGTTACCTAATTAAATGAAAAAAAACATTCCAACCATCCGCGACGTGGCCGTTGCCGCCGGCGTCTCGACCGCCACGGTGTCCAAATACGTGAACGGCGCGCAGCGCTTTTCGCCGGCGGTCGAGGCCACCATCAAGTCGGTGATCGCAGAACTTGGCTACCGTTCCAATCCGCTAGCCCAGTCCATGATTACCGGGCGCACCAAGACGATCGGGCTGTCGGTGCTGGACATCAGCAATCCGCATTTCACCAGCATCGTCAAGGGTGCCAACCGGGTTGCGCTCGAGCACGGCTACACCTTGCTGCTGGTCGACACGGATGAAAACCCTGACCGCGAACGGCCGCTGCTCGAAGCGTTGAGCCGGCGCGTGGACGGCATGATCCTTTTTTCGCGCATGCAGGAAGAGGCCATGGGTTGGGTGGTGGAGCTCGACAAGCCGATGGTGTATTTCGGCCGCCTGTCGGAGCTGAAGCTGCCGAGCGTGAGCAGCGACGATCATCGCGGCGCCTACATGCTGGCCCAACACCTGGTGACGCTTGGCCACAAACACATCGCCTACCTGGGCTTTTCACGCTCGCGCCGCGACCAGGACCGCCTCGGTGGGATCCGCGCCTGCCTCGATGCGCACAAGTTGCCGCTCACGACCTACGATGCGAGCGCGCCTTCCGCGCTCGAAGGAGAGCGCATGAGCTCCGCGATCATGCTGGGCGCCGAACATCCAGACGCGCTGATCTGCTACAACGACCTGATGGCCCTGGGGGTCATGAAGGAAGTGCAGACCCTCGGCTTTCAGGTCCCCGCCGACATCTCGGTGGCCGGCTTCGACAATATCGAGTTTGGCCGCTACACTTCGCCGCCGTTGACTACGGTCGACTTGCAGAGCGAGCGGATGGGAGTGGTTGCGATGGAAAAGCTGTTGGCGATCATTGACGGCAAGCCGACGGAAGACCTCAGCACGGTGGAGCCGCGGCTGGTCCTGCGCGCATCGACCACCAGCCGGCGGCAGGAAACGGGAGCTTGACGTAAACGTTTTTTGCGGCAGTCACGAGGCGGCGGCCAAGAATTGGCATCGCTGGCAAGTATGAAAAGGAAGAATAAATTCGTCTCGGCGCTTTACCTTCTCCGAGAAAACACCTAGTATTAGGTAAACGTTTTCCTTCTTCCATAAAACATACTGAGACAGACGATGCAATTGAAGCCTTCCCTTGGTGCGGCGCTGCTGGCTGCGGCGCTGGCCGCCCAGCCAGGCGCGCACGCAGCCCCCGCAAGCACCGCTTATGCCGCGCCGCTAGCACAGACGCCCATGCACCAGATCGTGCAGGGCAATGTCTATCCCCAGCTCGAATACCTGTTCAACAAACTCGCCGCGGAAAAAGCCGATGTCGCGCTCGATGGGGTGGCGGCGTTCAAGGGCAATGACAAATTCTTGCCGGGTAAGATCGCAGCCGGCCTTGCGCATGTGCTGCTGAACATGCGCAAGGACGATCCCCGCCTGCCCGAACGGCTGCGTGAATTCCGCGCCATCGCCGACCTGACTGCGGGGATGGACAACCACACCTGGGGCACTTACTACTACCTGCAAGCCTTGTACAGCCTGAAGAAAGCCGGCCTGCTGGAGCAGGCGGTGAGTCCGGCCACGCTGGCCTCGCTCAAGACGAGCCTGGACTGGCGCAAATTCGTCACCACGCCCGACTTCGAACTGATCAACCTGCCGACCAATTATTTCGGCGTGGCGTTCAGCGTGGCGCGGCTGCGCATGTTGCTCGGCTGGGAGGACGACAGCGCCAGCCAGGTCTTGCTCGAAAAGATGATGAAGCATTACGCCACCTACTCGGGCAAGTTCGGTTTTTCCGACGAGACGCCGGGCGAGGGGCGCTTCGACCGCTACAGCATCTTGCTGGCGGCTGAAATTTGCGAGCGCTTCATCGAGACCGGGATGACCGTCACGCCGGAGTTGAAGGCCATGCTGCGCAAGGCCGCTGAACTGGCGCTGAAACTGGGTAACGGCGCCGGCGACGGCTTCAGTTTCGGCCGCAGCCTCGGACCGTACGGCGAAACGGCGATCCTTGAAATTCTTTCGGTGTCGGCCTACCTGGGCGTATTGGGACCGGAAGAAAAACTGTACGCATACAGCTATGCCAATCGTATCGTCGCCAAATACGTGGACGTCTGGTACGACCCGGCGCTGCGCTCGGTCGACATGTGGGGCAAGGGGCGCCGCACCGATGCCTATCGCGGCAAGCATCGCATCCTGGGCGAAAATTTTTCGCTGATGCACCAGCTGATTTTTACGACCGAACTATGGAACAAGGCCGGCATGCAAAACCAGCAGCCCAGGGCCGACCTGCAGGCGTGGTTCGACCGGACCCAGCCCCGCTTCAGCCTGACCTGGTATGCCCAGGGAGAGAACGATCGCGCGCTTGCGCTGTTTCGCGACAAGGGCCATGTGTTCAGCCTGAACATGGTCAATGGCGGCCGCTCGCAGCACGCCAACAGCCCTTACTATCCGCTGCCGTTTTCAAACGGACTCATCTCGGGAACGGCAGACAGCGGGCCGGAACACGCTCAGTTGCTGCCCAAATTTACCCTGGCCGACGGCAGTGAGCTGATCGGCGCCGCGTATATCAAGCACATCAGCACCGCGCGCGATGGCGCGCGCGAACTGGTGCGCTACCGCCAGGACGAGATGGACAAGCTGGGCAAGGATAGGCCGGTCAAGGACGACCGCATCCGGCTCGACACCGAGTACAGCTTCGAGTCGGGCAAGCTGACCCGCACCGACACCTACACGCCGCGCGCGCCGCTGAAGGTCGCGCGCCTGAGCCTCGAATTCGCGTCGTTCTCGGATGAGGCGACGATCGACGGCACCCAGGTGCGCTTCGCCCGCGGTGACGTCACCGCCTTCGAAGTGAGCGGCCTGGCCGGATGCGCGGTCGAGAAGACCGGGGACAAGGAGGCGTTCAAGGCGCCCTACGGTCCGATGAAAACGCACGTCAGCTGCGCCACCAGCGATTTCGTGCTGGACAAGCCGCTGACACTCAGGTGGATCATCAAGTACCAATAGGAGCAGCGCGATGCCCCACCTGAAGATCGACTATAGCGCCAACCTCGATGACTGCGCCGACATCGGCACGCTGTGCCAGGCGCTGGCGGCGCGCCTGGCCGGCATGCGCGACCGGGGCGGCCAGCCGCTGTTCCCGCGGGCGGGCACCCGCGTGCTGGCTTGCCCCGCGCCGCACCATGCGGTGTCGGGCGGGCGCGCGGAGTTCGCTTTCATGTACCTCAATCTGCGCATCACGCCGGGACGCGATAAATCCCTGATCGATGGCGCCGGTGACGCTTTGCTGGCAACGGTGAAGGAGCACTTCGCGCCACTGCTTGCCGCGCGCCCGATTGGCGTTACGCTGCACATCGACGAAGTGGCGCCGGCCTACGAAGGCAAGTACGGCAATCTGGCGAGCCACCTCGCGGCGCGCTCGTTCAGCGTCTGAGCTGCAGTACGCTGCGCGCTACTTGTGTGCGGGAATGACCGGCCAGATCAGGCGGTCGACCGTGTCGATGGTGGTCGGCGCCGCGAGGCCCACCGCACTGGTCGCGGCGGCGATATCGGTGGTCTTCATCTGCGTCAACGGCAGGCTGGCGGCCGCCCGCGAAAATTCCCCTGAGCCGTAAGCGCGTTCGGCCCGCAGCAGGATCGGCAGCATCAGTTCTGTTTCCACCGGACGCAATTCGCGATGCGGCCACGCGCCGGGCCTGGCCGCGTATGGCAGCATGTAATTAATCGCATTGCGCAGTCCCCGTCCCGTTTCGCGCGCATGCCACACGTCCACGCCGACCTGTTCGCCGTAGCGGGCCAGGGTGGTCATCGCATCGAGGTTGAATGCACTGTAGTGAAACGGGGTGGTGCGCGCCAGCTCGCGCGGCTGGCTGCCGTCGTTTTCGACCTGCGCGGCAATGCGCAGCTCCAGCGCATTGCGCACGGCGCTCCTGGCTTGCGCCGGGTTGCCGGCAAATAGCGCATACGCGGCCAGCTGCATGTCGTAATAGCTACCGTGATTGTTCTCCGCGCGCGCCTCATCCTGTCCCTGGGCGCTGGTGCGCATCCAGTCGGCAAAACTTGAGAACCACAGCTTGAGGGCGCCCGTCTCGTCCGCCGACAGCGCGCCGGATGCCTCGATCAGGGGCACTGCGTCGGCCACCATCCACAGGTTTCGGGTGTCGATCAGGCCGGTGCCGCGGCCATCGACCTTGCCCATGATGGCTTGCCCATACTGCAGGTTGGGATGCATGCGCGTGACCGGATCGAGAAACCAGGTGCGGATCGCTTCGGCCGCCTTGCGCGCATATTTGCGCTCGCCGGTGAAGTAGTAGGCCAAGGACAGTTTCTCGATTCCATGGCACATGTATGCCATGCGCACCGAGTCGGTGTCGTCGTTCTTGGCGGAGGGGTTGAAATCACCGTCGCGCCGGATGTAGGGCAGGCCGTTCGGCCTGGCTGGATCGGGCCACCAGTACGGCGCGAGGCTCAGGTAATCATGCTTGTCGCCGCTGGGCGGGGTCAGTTTCTTGAACGTGACCGACTCCGAACGGCGTTCCAGCAGGCTATCCGCATCGCGCAGCAATTTCTTGAGTGCGGGCGTATAGGCGGGGTCGCCCGTAGCCAGCCTGGTCTTCGTAAAAGCAAGGTAGGCGCCATCCATGGTCACGGGCTCCGCCGCCGACGCCGCGCCGCACGCGAGTGCCGAGATCACCATCATGTTGCGCAGCCGCGCATGCCGATTTGCCATCCGTATTTCCTCCCAGTTCAGATCATCGCGCTTGCGATCAGGGCGCAAGGTAAGCGTTTAACTATGCTACCCGATTTGCGCCACCATAGGGGCAGCCTGAAATTTGTGACCTGAAAGACACATGACTTGACAGCTCCTAAAGACTGATACTTTACCATGTGGAAAAAATGAAATAGAATTTGGTTAAACGTTTTCCTTGTTCCGGAAGACAAAGCGGCGGGGAGACCTAATGCGCAGCGCCGGCTGATTACGGATTGCTTTACATAACAATTACATTCAATGGAGATCGGCATGCGAAATACACATTCGAGAATTCAAACCGTCCACAAGCTGACGCCGCTGGCGGCCTCGGTCGCACTGGCCCTGCTGGCGATGGCGATGGCGCCGGCCTCGGCGCAAACCGCCGCGCCCGCCGCGGCCGAGCCAGCCCAGCTGGAAGTGGTGGTCGTGACCGCCAACAAGCGGGTCGAAAAGCTCGAGAGCGTGCCGATGGCAATTTCCGTTGTCGATGAAGCGGCCATCCAGCGCACCAACCTGCGCGAGATCGAAGACCTGGTGGCGATGACGCCGGCGCTCACCGTGACCGCCGGCTCGACCAGCGCCAACAACACCATCAGCATGCGCGGCATCGGCACGGCCACGGTGACGATCGGGATCGAAGCCGACGTCGCGGTCATCATCGACGACATTCCCATCGCCCAGCAATTTCAGGCCTTCAAGGACCTGGCGGACGTGTCGCGGGTAGAAGTATTGAAAGGGCCGCAAAGCACGCTGTTCGGCAAATCGGCGGTGGCCGGCGCGGTCAACATCATCACCAAGCCAATTTCCGGACCGATGTCGGGGCGCAGCACGGCCCTGCTCACCAACGACGGCGAATGGCGCTACGGCATCTCCTATGGCGGCGACATCAATGAAAAATTCGGCGTACGCGTGTCCGCCAGCACTACCCGCTTTCCGGGCAATCTGACCAACCTGACCACCAACGAAAAAATCAACGGTTCGGGCGGCAAGACCTTCCTTGCCAAGCTGGCGTGGCATCCGACCAATGAGCTCGATATCTCGTTCTCGCCGGGGTATAACTATCAAACCAATTCGAAGGGCGCCAACGCCATCAGCTCGCTGACGGTAACCACGCCGAACGGTCCGGTGCAGGCCGGCCTGGCCGGCGCCAATCCGGTCAATCCGCTGTACCTGATCGCAGCGGGCGCAGCCACCCCGGCAAATCCCGCCTCGGTCAATGCGATCCCGGCATCGCTCGCGCTCAACGGCATCACGCCGGGGCCGTTCAATACCCTGGTGCGGCGCGACTTCCCGACCGGCATGAATTCTTCGGACCGCACCGCCGGCCTGAAGATCGCCTACAGCCTTCCAAGCGGCGCCACGCTGATGTCGATCACCTCGTACGACCATTACCTGTCGGATGACTTCCGCGACCAGGACCTGGGCGACGTGCCGACCGTCGCGCTGCCGGGACAAGTCCCTTACACGATGGGCAATTCGCAAGGCGGTACCTACGATATCGATACCAGGACCCAGGAACTGCGCCTAGTTTCGGCCGATACCGGTACGCTGCGCTACGTGGCCGGGCTGTGGTACGCAAAGAATGAGACCGCGCGTTTCTTCACCCGCGGCGATTGCCGCGCGCCGGTCGCCTGCAGCGGCACTTCGGTGACCAGCCCGGTCGTCTACAACACCGATGTGTACAACATCAACAAGGCGGTGTTCGGCCAGGCCAGCTGGGAATTCCTGCCGACTTACACCTTGCTGGTCGGCGCGCGCTCGAACCAGGAAACGTCGGGCTACCATTTCGGCCGCAACTACTTCACTACCGTGCCCCAGGCGACTTTTGTGGCCGGCAAGCCTGGCGTCGATTATTTCGAGAGCATCGACAACAAGGAGCGCAAGGTCACCGGCAAGGTCAGCCTGTCGAAGCAGATCAACCCGGACTGGATGGCCTACGCTACGGTCGCCACTGGCTACAAGGGCCTGGCGTATGGCCTGCTGAGCACCCTCACTCCTATCAGCTCGCTGCCGGTCCGGTCCGAGACCTCGCGGACCAAGGAAATCGGCATCAAGGCCAACCTGTTCCACAACCGCATGACCTTGAACGTCGCGGCCTACGATACCAATTTCTATAACTACCAGTCGTCGTCGACCTTCACCAATCCTGGCGACCCGACCATTTTCACCCAGATAAGCAGCGTGCCGCGGGTTGGCACGCGCGGGCTGGAAATCGACACCAGCACCCTGGTCACGCGCGACCTGATCATCAACGCCGCACTGGCCTACACCGACGCCACTGTGCGCGAATGGACCGGTGGTTCCTGCTACAACGACAGCACCAACCTCGCGGCTGCTCCGAGCAAGACGCTGGCTGCCAACGGCTCGCTGGCGGGCAAGAACACGGCCTGCTTCCCGATCGCGCCAGGCTCGACCACCGGGGTGCAGAACCTGGCCGGCGCGCCGATGCAGTCGGCGCCGAAAAAACGGGTGGTTATCGGCGGCCAGTACGACTTGCGCCTGCCGGATTTTAGTTTCAACGCTTTCTTCACCGGCAGCTACAAGTACCAGAGCGCGATGATCACGATCATCAGCCAGGATCCGTCGTTCTATGTGCCGTCGTACAGCATCACCGATCTCGGCTTCGGAATCCGCGACAAGCAGGATCGCTACAAGCTGAGCTTCCTGGTCAACAACGTGTTCGACAAGCACTATGCGACCACCGGCTTCGCGGGCACGCCGTCCTACCGCGGCGCGAGCTCGGCGCCTGCGTCGGCCACGGTGGCAACCTGGGTGCCTGCACGTGATGCATTCAAGTACGCCAGCGCGCGCCTGGATGTGAAATTCTGATCGCCTGCCGACAGTGTCCTTGGTCTGACCCGCGGGTCAGACCAAATCACCTCGCCTGGTATGCCTGCACGATTCCATACTCCGCACCAGCACCCGTTTTCGATTCCATCAGCGCGTAGCCGTCGACCTGCCACCGGATTGGCGGCCCCTGGATCGGCGCCAGCACGGGGCCGGCGCGCCGCGCCAGCGTGACGTGGGGACGATATGGGCGATCTTCGAGCGGCAGGCCGAGACGTTCGAGCGCCTCGCCCACCGCACCGTGCAGCGCAAGCAGCGGTTCCGGCACCACATCGGGCGCCAGCACCGCGATGCCGCCATGCCACAACTCCGGATGGCCAAACTCGAGTTCGAACGGCGCGAAACGCACTCCCAGCCCGCCCGCCAGTTCCGGCAATCTCACCCTCGGGATACTGCCGAGGAAGTGCAAAGTGACGTGCAGCTGGTCGGTGCGCGCCGGCGAGGCCGATTTCGGCCACACGCAGCTATCGCGCCATTCACGCAGCGCCTCGCGCACACCTGGATCCGGCCAGAGTGCGATAAACATGCGCGCAGTGTCGGCGGGGCGGTGCATGCGAGTGCCTGGCTTAGAAGCAGTGCTCCGGCGCCGGGAAGCTGCGATCGGTCACGGCGTTGACATAGGCCGTAACCGCGCCTTCGACGCTGCCCTGGCCGTCCATGAAATTCTTCACAAAGCGCGCCTTGCGGCCTGGGAACACGCCGAGCATGTCGTGCATTACCAGCACCTGGCCGGAGCAGTCCGGGCCGGCGCCGATGCCGATGGTTGGCATCGACAGCATGTCCGTCGTTTCCTTGCCGAGCCCGGCGGGAATCGCTTCCAGCACCAGCAGCGCCGCGCCGGACTGCTGCAGCAGCAAGGCGTCGGCCTTGAGTATGTCGGCGCTTTCGATGGTCTTGCCCTGCACCTTGTAGCCGCCCAGCTGGTGCACCGACTGCGGCGTCAGGCCGAGGTGGGCGCACACCGGCACCGCGCGCTCGGTGAGGAACTTGACGGTGTCGGCCAGCCACGCGCCGCCTTCGAGCTTGACCATATGCGCGCCGGCCTGCATCAGTATCACCGCGTTGGCGAACGCCGCTTCCTTGGTGGCGTAGCTGCCGAACGGTAAGTCGGCGACGATCATCGCGCTCTTGCTGCCGCGCGCCACGGCTGCAGTGTGATAGGCCACTTCGGCCACCGTCACCGGCAGGGTCGACTGGTGGCCATTGCAGACCATGCCGAGCGAATCGCCGATCAGGAGGATGTGCACGCCGCAGCGGTCCATCAGCGACGCGAAGCTGGCGTCGTAGCAGGTCAGCATGACGATCGGGGTGCGCGCCGCGCGCATCGCGTTCAGCGACGGAATCGTGACCGCTTTCTGGGCCACTGCCTTGGCTGGCGCCGCCACTTCGCCGGTCATGTCCTTACCCTGCAAATAAGAGCTCATTTGTAATCCTCGATGATGGAATGGTACCGTCGGGGTCAGGTCGGATGTGTGACCTGACCCCGGCTTTTGTGCCGGCGACCGCTGGGATCAGGTCTGACAATTCAAACATTTGAAAGAGCCAAATGTCCGAATATCCGACACCTTACCCCGCGAATGCCGCCGGCGGTTTTTTCAATAGTGTAATGCCACGGCGGAAAAGCTGCCGGCAGCGCCCTAGCCGCGGAAGATGAAGTACACCGCACCGACCAGGCACAGTCCGGCCCAGACGTAGTCGAGCTTGAACGGCTGGTCCATGTACACCATCGCGAACGGCACGAACACGGTCAGCGTGATCGCTTCCTGCATGATCTTCAGCTGCGACAGGCTGTACTCGGTGTAGCCGATGCGGTTGCCCGGCACCTGCAGCAGGTATTCGAACAGGGCGATGCCCCAGCTGATGAGCGCCGCGATCCACCATGCCTTGCCTTCGAAATTCTTCAGGTGGCCGTACCAGGCGAAGGTCATGAACACGTTCGATGCGGTCAACAGGCCGGCGGTCTGGACGATAATGGGAATCTGCATGGCTTACTCGATCTTGCTGATGGCCTGGCCGGCAACGGCGGGCAGGAACTGGCGCGCCGGCCCGCGGCCTGGAATATGGATGTCGGGGGCGATCTCGAGCAGCGGCGCCAGCACGAAGGCGCGTTCCTGCATGCGCGGATGCGGCACGTGCAGCGACGGCAGGTCGATCTGCTGGTCGCCGTACAGCAGGATGTCGAGGTCGAGCGTGCGCGGGGCGTTGCGGTAGGGCCGTTCGCGCCCGTGCGCCAGTTCGATCGCGTGCAGCGCGGCGAGCAGCGCGGGCGCGTCCAGGGGGGTATCGATGCAGGCTACCGCGTTGATGTAGTCGTCGCCCGAGGATTCGATCGGCGCCGTGCGGTAGCTCGCTGAGTGCCGCAGCATGGTGGTGGCCGGCAGTGCGGCCAGCCGCGCCAGCGCATCCTCGACGTTGGCCCGGGCGTCGCCCAGGTTCGCGCCGATGCCGACGTAGGCGATCATTCCTCGCTCGTGCTGCCGCTCGTGGCGGTGCTGCCTACACCTTCGCCGGCGCCGCTCTTGCGCGGACCGCGGCGGGGCGCGCGTTTGCGCTTCGGGCCCGCCGGCGCGGCGCGTTCGCTGGTCAGCAGGTTTTCGCGCTCGGTGGCGTCGCCTTCGTAGAACGCGGTCCACCATTCGCCGATTTCCTTGTCGATCTCGCCCGATTCGCAGCGCAGCAGCAGGAAGTCGTAGCCGGCCCGGAAGCGCAGGTGTTCGAGCAGCTTGTACGGCGCCTTGCCGTTGCGGCGCTCGAAGCGCGGCTGCATCGACCAGATGTCGCGCATGTCCGAAGCGATCTTGCGCTGCAGCGCCAGCTGTTCGGTCTGCGCGTCGAGCACGTCGTCGGCGGCCAGGTGCAGCGCCGGGATTGGCGATTCGCCGGCGGCTCGGTAGGCGGTCCACTTTTCGACCACCTGGTGCCACAGCAGGGAAGCGAACAGGAAACCGGGCGATACGCCCTTGCCGGCCTTGACTCTTTCGTCGGTCGACTCCAGCGCCAGCGTCACGAACTTCATCCCGATCGGCTGCTCCAGCACCACGTCGAGCAGCGGCAGCAGGCCATGGTGCAGGCCTTCCTTGCGCAGCTGCTGCAGGCAGGCCAGCGCATGGCCGCTCATCAGGAGCTTGAGCATCTCGTCGAACACGCGCGCGGCCGGCACGTTGTTGATCAAGGGAGCCATCACCGCGATCGGGGCCTGGGTCGAGTGCTCGATCGAGAAGCGCAGGCGCGCCGCGAAGCGCACCACGCGCAGCATGCGCACCGGGTCTTCGCGGTAGCGCGCTTCGGGCTGGCCGATGATGCGCAAGGTCTTGTCGCGGATGTCCTGGATGCCGCCGTGGTAATCGAGCACCACCTGGGTCGCCGGATCGTAATACATCGCGTTGATGGTGAAGTCGCGCCGCATCGCATCTTCGTGCTGCGCGCCGAAGGTATTGTCGCGCAGGACGCGCCCGTGTTCGTCCTTCGGCGCGGTGGTCTCGCCGGCGCCGCGGAAGGTGGTCACTTCCAGCAGGTCCTGGCCGAACATCACGTGCACGATCTGGAAGCGCTTGCCGATGATGAAGGCGCGCCGGAACAGCCGCTTGACCTGTTCGGGCGTCGCGTTGGTGGCAATGTCGAAGTCTTTCGGTTTCACGCCCAGCAGCAGGTCGCGCACCGCGCCGCCGACCACGAAGGCCTTGAAGCCGGCTTCCTGCAGCGATGAAGTCACCCGGATCGCGTTCGAAGACACCAGTTTCGGGTCGATCCCGTGTTCGGCTGGCCCCAGGATGACGGGTTCGGTCAGGTCGCGCGCTGGCTTGTCTTTGACGCCGAGGATCTTGCGGATGAATTTTTTAATCATTGAATAGGTGTAGTAAGGGCCAGCCAAGGTTCGTTGCGTGCGTTGCCAGCGCGGCATTGGGATTGGTCGCAACAGGGTGGGTGACGACGGAAAGGAGGGGTATATCGTTGTGCGAATCGCTGTAGAAATGGCTGCTTTCGAATGCGGAAAGCGGCTTGCCGATCTGTTCCAGCCAGGCGTGCGTGTGGGTGACTTTGCCCGGTCCCGAGGTCGGCGCGCCCACCAGCTTGCCGGTCAGGTTGCCGTTCTCGTCTTCTTCCGGCATTGCCGCGATCAGGTGCTCTACTCCTAAAGCGGCGGCGATCGGCGCGGTCACGAAGCGGTT
Source organism: Pseudomonadota bacterium (assembly GCA_046728335.1). Taxonomy (GTDB): domain Bacteria; phylum Pseudomonadota; class Gammaproteobacteria; order Burkholderiales; family Burkholderiaceae_D; genus JAFCUW01. Next base: position 69,741 of record JBKPEJ010000019.1, read on the forward strand.
GGTGGCGGTGATGATCGCCACCAGGTCGCCCGCATCGAGGTGCTTTTGCAGCAGCGCGCGCGCCTGCGGCAGGATGGCCGGCTCGATCACCTCGGCCATGAAGCGGAGGTGCATCGCATCGAGCTGCGCACGGGGGAAGCGCGCCAGGGTGCCGAGCGAGAACTCGAGGTATTCGACCGGGTCGAGCGTGCCGGCCTGGTACTGGGCGAAGAAATCGTCGTTGGCGCGCTTGAAGGCGACCGGGTCGACCGCGCCGGTGCGCACCAGGAACTGGCCCCACTCGTAGTCGGAGTCGATCGGCAGCAGGGTGTGGTCGAGGTCGAACAGTGCCAGCTTGTTCATTCTTTCGGATCGCCTTCCAGGTTGGCCTGCTGCAGCAGGTCGCGCAGCAGCGGCAAGGTGACCGGGCGCTGCGTTTCGAGGGAATACTGATCGAGTGCGTCTAGCATCGTCGACAGGGAGCGCATGTCGCGCCGAAAATGGGACAGCAGGTAGGGTAACACGCTGGCCGACAGCGTCAAACCGCGGGCGTCGGCGGCGTGGGTCAGGGCGGCGATCTTCTCGTCGTCGGACAGGCCGTGGATCTGGTAGACCAGGCCCCAGCCCATGCGCGTGCGCAGGTCCTCGCGCACCGGCAGCACCGCCGGCGGCACGGGACCGGTCGACACCATGTAGGCGCCGTGCTCGCGGATCTGGTTGAACAGGGCGAAGGCCTCGATCTGGGACTCGGGCGAAAGCTGGCCGCAGTCGTCGAGCAGGTACAAGGTCGTGTCGGGCGCGAAGGTGAAGCTGGCGGCAGGCGCGCCGGCGCCGATGTAGCGCGAGCCGGGCGTGGCCGCCAGCGCGTGCAGCAGGTGGGTCTTGCCGGCGGAGGCCTCGCCCCACAGGTAGGCAAAATGTTCACGCGAGCTGCGTCCCGCGAACTGGTGCATCAGATGCGCCAGTTCGGCATTCTGTCCGACCTCGAAGGACTCGAGGCTCTGCGCCTGGTCTGCGCCCAAATCGAGCACCAGCTGTTTCATGGCGTTCGTCTCATACGGAGTGTGATGGAAAGCGCGTTGTATACATCAGGCATTATAGAAGCTGCTGCGCAAGTAGTGGTGGCGCAAGTGGCGGAAGGCGACCATCAGCACCGCCGAGGCCGGCAGCGCGAGCAGCACGCCGACGAAGCCGAACAACTGGCCGAAGGCGAGCAGGGCGAAGATGACCGCCAGCGGATTGAGGCCGATGCGCTCGCCCACCAGGCGCGGCGTCAGGAAAAAGCCCTCGATCAGCTGGCCGGCGCCGTAGATCACGGCCACCGAGATCAGCCCGCTCCAGTCGGAAAACTGCAACACGGCGGCAATCAGCGCCAGGATCAGGCCCAGGCCGAAGCCGAGGTAGGGGATGAACACCAGCAGGCCGGTCAGGATGCCGACCGGCAGCGCCACGTCGAAGCCGGCAATCGTCAGGCCGATCGAGTAGTAGGCCGCCAGCACCAGCATCACCAGCAGCTGGCCGCGCAGATACTGGGCCAGCAGCAGGTTCACTTCCTGCGCCATGCCGACCGTCTGCTCGAGCCAGCGGCGCGGCACCGCCTCGGTCACGCGGCGCAGGATCTTGTGCCAATCCATCAACAGGTAGAACAGCACCACCGGGATCAGGATCAGCGTGGCGAGCCAGCCAAGCACCCGGACGCCGCCGATGCGCGCCGACGACAGCACGGTGGTCCAGAATTCGTCGCCGCCGGCGGAGAACTGCTGGGTCAGCAGGGCGCGGATGCCGCTGCCGTCGAGCTTGATCTTGATGCCCATTTCCTGCAGCCTGGGCGAGAGCACCTTGTCGAGCCGGACCAGGAAGGCGGGGATTTGCGCCAGCAGCAGGGGGATTTCGGTCTGCAGCACCGGGATGACGATCAGCACCAGCGCCGTCACGGCCGACAGGAACAGCAGCATCACCAGCACCACCGCCAGCGCGCGCGGCACCGGAAAGCGGCCGACGTGGCGCTGGTCGAGGTAATCGACGCCGCCATTGAGCGCATAGGCGAGGATCGCGGCGGCGATGAACGGCGTCAGCACCGGGCCCAGCGCATACAGCAACACCACAAATGCGAGCCAGAGTCCCAGCCAAAACGCGGTTTGCTTCTGTTCTGGCGTGAAAGAAAATGGCATGAATTGGTTAGAAATTTTGGTGTTTGGGCTGTGAACGGGCGATTTTGATAAAATAGCGGATTGAACCTTTGCCGGCGCTGCGCGCATGCAATTGCTCCTCCGCCTTCTATTTTACCGCCTCCGCTGCCAATTACACCATGAGCCAACCTTCAAATGTTTCCCTCTCCTACCGCGACGCCGGTGTCGATATCGACGCGGGAGACGCCCTGGTCGAAGCGATCAAGCCGCTTGCCAAGCGCACCATGCGCGAAGGCGTGCTGAAAGGCATCGGCGGTTTCGGCGCTCTGTTCGAGATCAGCAAGAAGTACAAGGAGCCGGTGCTGGTCTCCGGCACCGACGGCGTGGGCACCAAGCTCAAGCTCGCTTTCGAGCTGAACCGCCACGACACGGTCGGCATCGACCTGGTCGCGATGAGCGTCAACGACATCCTGGTGCAGGGCGCCGAGCCGCTGTTCTTCCTCGACTACTTCGCCTGCGGCAAGCTCGACGTGCCGACCGCGACCGCGGTGGTGTCGGGCATCGCGAAAGGCTGCGAGCAGGCCGGCTGCGCGCTGATCGGCGGCGAAACGGCGGAAATGCCGAGCATGTATCCGGCCGGCGAATACGACCTGGCCGGCTTCGCCGTCGGCGCGGTGGAAAAATCGAAAATCATCGATGGCACCACGATTGCCGCGGGCGACGTGGTGCTGGGCCTGGCTTCGTCGGGCGTGCACTCGAACGGCTATTCGCTGGTGCGCAAGATCATCGAAGTGGCCAAGCCGGACCTGGACGCCGACTTCCACGGCCGCAAGCTGGCCGACGTACTGATGGAGCCGACCCGGATCTACGTCAAGCCGCTGCTGGCGCTGATGGAAACCATGGACGTCAAGGGCATGGTGCACATCACCGGCGGCGGCCTGGTCGAGAACATCCCGCGCGTGCTGCAGCCGCACCTGACGGCCGTGCTCGATTCGAAGGCATGGACCATGCCGCCGCTGTTCCAGTGGCTGCAGCAGCATGGCGGCGTGGCCGACGCCGAGATGCACCGCGTGTTCAACTGCGGCATCGGCATGGTCGTCATCGTTGCGCCAGAGCAGGCTGACGCCGCGCTGGCGCAACTGCGGGCGGCCGGCGAGACCGTCACGCGCGTCGGCGAGATCCGCGCGCGCGTGGGCGACGAGCACCAGACCATCGTCAACTAAAGACGAGCGCCGCCGCATCGGCGGCACATGCATATGCATACGCAACGGCGGGCGATTCGCAAGGATCGCCCGCCGTTGCCGCATCCATGCGATACAAAACCGCGATTGCGTAGCGAAATGCTGCGGTATTTCCTCAGGTTTGCCGACATGCGCGCATAGGACAGATTTGTCATGTGCCGCCTGTGCACCTTGCATGAGACTGTCTCATCGCTAGACTCAAATTATCGTCAGGTTTAACAGATCCCGACGACACAATTTGAACATCACTGAGCCTCCCGGATCAGCGGGCCGTGATGTCCCTAATCGACCAGATGAGATTGGAACTATCATGCGCACATTATTCCTGCTTCCCCTCGCACTCGCGCTCAGCCAGGCGAGCGCTATCGCCGCGCCGCAAACGCAGCAAGGCGATCCATCGTTGTCCGAAATCCAGGTGCGTGGCGTGATGCCCGCCGCCGCGAAACTGCAGCCGCAACAGATCGACGAAATCAAGGGCGTGTACGCACTCGACAATGGCGCGGCGCTGAAGATCACGAACGTGCAGCGCAGGCTGTTTGCTCAGCTCGGGCAGCGCAATCTCACCGAACTGGTTCCGGTCGGCGACAACCGCTTCGTGTCGCTCGATCAGCGCATGACGGTGGAATACAAGCCGGTCGCGTTCGGCGACGAAATCGTGCTGACTTATCCGGCCGACCTGAATGTGGCCGCGGCGCCCCTGGTCACGGTCAGGCTGGCGCTGAACAACTAGCCCAGCCGGGGTCTGACCCTCAAGGGTCTGACCCCAGACCCGGCAGAGGCTACTTCTTGAGGATTTTGGCGACGGACGGGGCGCGCAGGCGGTGCGCGTCCGGCATGCCGGAGCCGAGCAGCGGCCGCAGGTACTGGCGGAACGCGTCGGTGACATCGGTGCCGCTGGCGCTGATGAACTCGTCTTCCATCACGCGCGTCTTGCCGGCCACATTTTCCAGCGGCACCAGCGCGTACTCGACCGAGTAGTCGCCGCTGCGCCGGATCGCGACCGAACCGTCGCGCTCGCCCCACATCGCGTACTGCACCGCTTTCTCGCCCACCTCGCGCGCCTCGCGCTGGTCGACGTCGGACACGCAGCCGATGAACGAACGCTGCAAATAGCCGAAGGTGTCGCCCCGCACCCGCTTGATGCCGAGCTTCGCTTTGATTTCGTCGCACAGCAAATCGGCCAGCGCGCCAGTGCCAGACAGCTGTACGTTGCCGTGCGCATCGCGCTCGACTTCCTTCGACAGCAGGCTGGCGATCGCTTCGCCCGATGCGTCGTGGATGCCTTCGGATACCGCGATCACGCAGCGCCCGTATTTCGCATACGCGGCCTTGACATCGGCCAGGAACTGATCGAGCACGAAGGTGCGCTCGGGCAGGTAGATCAGGTGCGGCCCGTCGTCAGGGAATTTCTTGCCGAGCGCGGCGGCCGCAGTCAGGAAGCCGGCATGCCGCCCCATCACCACGCCGACGTACACGCCGGGCAGCGACGCATTGTCGAGGTTGGCGCCGGCAAAAGCCTGCGCGACGAAGCGCGCGGCCGACGGGAAGCCGGGCGTGTGGTCGTTGCCGACCAGGTCGTTGTCGATGGTCTTCGGGATGTGGATGCAGCGCAGCGGATAGCCGGCCTTCTGCGCCTCGAGGCTGACGATGCGCACCGTGTCCGACGAGTCGTTGCCGCCGATGTAGAAAAAGTGCTCGATCTCGTGCGCGCGCAGCACTTCGAAGATCTGCTGGCAGTAGGCGATGTCGGGCTTGTCGCGGGTCGAGCCGAGCGCCGACGACGGCGTGGCGGCGACCAGCTCGAGGTTGGCGCAGGTCTCCTGGCTCAGGTCGACGAACTCTTCGTTGATGATGCCGCGCACCCCGTGCAGCGCGCCGTACACCCGCGTTACCTGGGGAAAGCGGCGCGCCTCCAGCACCACGCCCACCATCGACTGGTTGATTACGGCGGTGGGACCGCCCCCTTGTGCGACCAGAATTTTTCCCGACGACATGCGCAGCTCCTTGAAGGTTGGCGAACAGTCATCAGCTTACCGCAAATCGGCGCGGCGCCTATGGCTTGCCGATATTCCGGTCCAGGAACTTCTCGACGCGGGTCCAGAAGTCGATGCGGTTCTTCGGCAGGCCCCAGCCGTGGCCTTCCTCGTCATAGACCACCCATTCGACGTCAGGATTGGTGCGCTTGACCGCCGCGTAGAATTCCTTGCCATGGTTCAGCGGCACGCGCTTGTCGGCGCCGCCATACGCCAGCAGCAGGGGCTGCGTGATGCGCGCGGCCTGTTCGATCGGAGACGTGGCCTTGAACTGCGCCGCGTCCTTGACCGGGTCGCCAATCAGGACCGGCATGCCATATTGTTTGTACGTTGGCGACATGTCCGAGGCGTACCACCAGTGTCCGGTATAGAGGAGCTTGATGTCGGTGACGCCGACCCAGTCGACGCCGCATTTGAACAGGCCGGGATCGTTGACCAGGCCCATCAAGGTCGCGTAGCCGCCATAACTGGCGCCGGCGATGCAAATGCGCTTGGGGTCGGCGATGCCCTCGGCGATGGCCCATTTGGCACCATCGGCAATGTCGTCCTGCATCGCCAGGCCCCATTGCTTCCAGCCGGCGCGGAAGTGCCTGGTGCCGAAGCCGGCGCTGCCCCGAAATTCGGGCTCGAGGACCGCATAACCGCGTGAGGCGAGGAACTGGGTCTGCGGATTCCATCCCCATTGCGCGCCGCGCACATAGGGTCCGCCGTGCACCAGCACCACCAGTGGCAGGTCCTTGGACGCGCTGCCCCCTGGCAGCGTCAGCAAGGCGGGAATGGTCAGTCCATCGCGCGCCTTGTAGCGCACAGCCTTCTGCTTCGCCATGCGACTGGGGTCGATCTTCGGGTAGCTGTCGCCGACTCTCGTGAGCTTGCCGGTGGTGCTGTTGAACAGGCTGGTGAAGCGCGGCTGGACATCCGAATAGGACTGCACCAACACCCACGGTGTCGCGGCGCGCGCCGCGACCGACACCAGGTTCACCGTGGCCGGTAACGCTTTGTCGATGCGCTCTTGCATCGACTTCATGCCGGCATCGAACCACTCGTCGCCAATGGCATCGGTCTGCACCTGTACCCCGAGCAGCTTGTCCTGCGTTGTGATCAGCCGGCCTTGGAAATCGTAGTCGGCGACGACGACCAGCGGCTGCTCCTCGACCTTGTTGGCGCCGAAGTCGAAACGGTGCACGGTGCGTTTGTCGCCGCTTGCATCGGTGGTCACGTACAGCGTGCCGTCGGGACCGAAGCCGAGTGGTCTGAAGGCGCCGGGGCCGCTTTTGTAGATATCGAATTCGACCAGCTTGCGCCAATTGGAGGTGGCCGGGTCGCGGTACCAGACCGATTCGGTCCCGCCTTCCACGGCGCCGGCAATGCGCGGCTCACCCCGGTTGTCGAGCATCCAGCTGCGGGTGTTGGGCGGGCGCTTGACCCGTTCGGTGCGGCCGGTCAAGGTGTTCAGGCGCAGCAGATCGACGTACTCGACCTGGCCGGGCCCGTTGAATTCGGGGCTGGTGACGTACACGAAGTCGGAGTCTTGCGCGCCACGCTGGTGCAACAGGTAGGTGTGCCACGGCAGCATCACGCGCGTATACTGGTCGCGCACCAGCGGGTCGCCGCGGCGATTGGCCAACTGTTGGAAATGCGTGCCGTCCCGGTCGACCGCGAACAGCCCAGGGGCCAGATTCTGCTCGCCGACGCCGAGTCCCTTGTCCCTCGAGTCTAAGATCAGCCGATCGTTGTTTACCCATTCAAAATCACCGACATCGGCATCGGAAAAATTGGCCACCACCTTGACCGCCAAATTTTCCGTGTCGATCACGGCGAGCAGGTCGCGCTTGGCCTCGCCGTTGACCCGCACCGCCAGGTGGCGCGCGTCCGGCGAGAGCAGTGCGCCGCTGAATATCGGGTTCTGGAAGAAGTGCTCGATCGGTGGCCGCGCCGGCGCCGGCTGCGCGCTGTCCGCATGCGCGGCACGGGCCGCCAGCGCCAGCAGCACGGGGCAGAACAGGCGCAACATCGGGCGCGCCATCATTTCGCCGCGCCGATATTCCGGTCCAGGAATTTTTCGACCCGGGTCCAGAAGTCGATGCGGTTCTTCGGCAGGTACCAGCCGTGGCCTTCCTCCTCGTACACGACCATGTCGACATTCGGATTGCCCACTTTGACGGCATCGTAAAACTTGCGGCCATGGTAGATCGGCACGCGGCGGTCGGCGCCGCCGTAGGCCAGCAGCAGCGGCTGCGTGATGCGCGTCGCCTGGGCCAGCGGCGAGGTGGCCTTGAACTGCGCCGCGTCCTTCGTCATGTCGCCCACCAGCTCCGGCATGCCGTACTGCTTGTAGCCTTCGCTCATGTCCGACTCGAAGCTCCAGTGGCCGGTGTACAGCAGGCCGATGTCGGTGACGCCGACCCAGTCGATGCCGCATTTGAACAGTTCCGGATTGTTGAGCAGTCCCATCAGCGTGGCGTAGCCGCCGTAGCTGGCGCCGGCAATGCAGATGCGCTTCGGATCGACGATGCCTTCGGCGATCGCCCACTTGGCGCCGTCGGCGATATCGTCCTGCATCTTCAGGCCCCATTGCTTCCAGCCGGCGCGGAAGTGCCTGGCGCCGAAGCCCGTGCTGCCGCGATATTCTGGTTCCAGCACGGCGTAACCGCGCGAGGCGAGGAACTGGGCGTCCGCTTTCCAGCCCCATTCGCCGCCGCGCACATACGGCCCGCCGTGCACCAGCACCACCAGCGGCAGGTTCTTGCGCAAGCCATGCGGCAGCGTCAGCCAGGCCGGAATCTCCAGTCCGTCGCGCGCCTTGTAGCGCACCGCTTCCTGCAAGCCCATCTGGCGCGGGTCGATCCTGGCGTAGCTGTCGCCCACCTTGTTCAAGGCGCCGGTGGCGGTATTGAACAGGTTCCACATGCGCGGCTGAATGTCCGAATACGATTCCACCAGTACCCATGGGTTCTCCGCCCGCGCCGCGGGTGTGACCAGGTTGACCGTGGCCGGCAGCGCGCTGTCGATACGCTGCTGCAGCGCCTTCATGCCGGCGTCGAACCAGACGGTCGAACGGGCGTCGCTGCGCACCCGCACGCCGAGCAGCTTGTCGTTGGCGAACACCAGGCGTCCGCTGAAGTCGTAATCCTTGAGCTCGACCAGCGGCTCGGCGGCGCGCTTGCCCGTGGCCACGTCGAAGCGGTACAGCGCAGTCTTGTCGCGCCCTTCGCTGGAGGTGACGTAGAGCGCGCCATCAGGGCCGAACGCCACCGGGTCGATCGCGCCGTTCCCACCGGTGTAGGCGTTGTACTCGGCCAGCTTGCGCCATTTGTCGGTGGCCGGGTCGCGGTAGTACAGCACCGTCATTGCGTCCTCGAGCGCCTCGACCAGGCGCGGTTCGCCTTTCTGGTCGAGCAGCCATTCGCGTGCGCCGGCCGGGCGGTTCACCGTGACCGCGCGCCCTGTGCGGGTGTCGAGGCGCAGCAGGTTGACGTAGTCGATTTCGCCCTTGTGTGTGAATTTCGGGCTCGTCACGTACACCGAGTCGGAATCCTGAGCGCCGCGCTGGTCGAGCAGGAAGGTATTCCACGGAAGGATGTTTACAACCGTGTGTTCGCTCACGATGCTGGTGCCGCGCGTGGCCAGCTGGCGGTAGCCGCTGCCGTCGCGGTTGACCGCAAACAGGCCCCAGCCATTGCGCCGGTCTCCCTGGGCGACGTCCTTCTCCCGCGCGTCGTACACCAGCCGCTCGTTGTTGACCCAATGGAAATCGCCCACGTCCGAATCGGTGAAGCCGGCCACGACCTTGGCTTCGTTGGTCTTCAGGTCGATTACCGCCAGCGCGTCGCGCCGTCCGGTGCGCCCCAGTTTGGCGGCCAGGTAACGCGCGTTGGGTGAGAGGACGGCGCCCGAAAACGCCGCGTTCTCGAAGAAGCTCTCGATCGGCGGCAGCGGTGCACGGGCCGCCTCGGCGGCGTGGCCCGGTGCCGCGGCGAGCCCGCACGCAATCAGGGCAAGGACGGAAACAAGCTGGCGGCTGCGGCGTGCGAACATGGCGATCTCTTTGATCTAAAAACAATCTTGAGAGAATAGCAGTATTGCCGCAGGCAAACCAGCTATTCCGGCGCCCGGATGTGGTCGACGAAACCGGCCGTGTACGCGTCCGGCGCACGCGTCAGCAGGCTGACCGCGACCAGCACCGCCATCCCGGCCGGCACCCCGAACACCCCGGCCGAAATCGGCGCGATATGGAACCACTGGCCGGCCGCGCTGCCGCCCAGGATCGGATTGGTGTGCAACATGTAGTAGACGCATACGGCAAAGCCGGACACCATGCCGGCCAGCGCGCCGGCGTGGTTGGCGCGCTTCCAGAACACCCCCAGTACCAATGCCGGGAACAGCGCCGAACCGGCCAGCGAGAACGCGGCCCCGACCAGCGACAGGATGTCGGCCGGCTTTTGCGAGGCGGCGTAGGCGGCAATGAAGGCCACCGCCAGCAGCAGCAGTTTGGAGATCGTCACCCGCTTCTGGGTCGAGGCGGCTGGGTCCACCACCTTGTAATAGATGTCGTGCGAGAGCGCGTTCGAGATCGCCAGCAGCAGCCCGTCCGCGGTCGACAGCGCGGCGGCCAGGCCGCCCGCCGCCACCAGCCCCGAGATCACGTAGGGCAGGCCGCCGATTTCGGGCGTTGCCAGCACCAGCACGTCGCCGTCGATGGCGATTTCGGCCAGCTGCACGATGCCGTCGTGGTTGATGTCGGCGATCGCGATCAGGGGATTGAGCTTGTCGACGTTGGCCCAGTACGAGATCCAGGTCGGCAGCTTGGAAAATTCGCTGCCTACCAGCTGGGTGTAGATGTCGTACTTGACCAGCACCGCCAGCGCGGGGATGGTGAGGTAGACCAGCAGGATGAAGAACAGGGTCCAGAACACCGAAACGCGCGTCTCGTCCACCGACGGCGTGGTGTAGGAGCGCATCAGGATGTGCGGCAGCGCCGCGGTGCCCAGCATCAGGCAGAACACCAGCGCGAGGAAGTTGTTGCGGCGGCTGTCGGACTGCTCGCGGTCGGGGCCGGGGAAAGGCGTCGCATGCGGCTCCGGCGGCAAGGCGCGCGCCAGGTTCGCCGCCTGCAGGTCGGCCCACTGGCGGACCGCTTCCTCGACCGTCTTCGGATAGGCGATCAGCTGGCGTTCGGTGGCGCGGATTTCGATCAGCGAGCCGTTGCGCAGGCGGACCGCGTCGAGCCGCTGCTGGGCCTCGAGCTTGCCCGCCTCCCACGACGCCGGCAGCGCCTTGATGCGTGCCCCATAGTTATCGGCGCGCTGCCTGAAGATGGCGCGCACCTCCAGTTCCTTCGGATCGAATTCGAGTTGCGCTTCGCGCTGCGCCAGTTTGGGCAGCACCGAGCCGTAGGCAACCTGCGGCAGCGGATTGTCCGCGTGCTTCGCCGACAGCCACATGGTCGGGATCAGGAACGCCACCAGGATGATGATGTACTGCGCCACCTGGGTCCAGGTGATCGCGCGCATCCCGCCGAGGAAGGAGCACACCAGGATGCTGGCCAGGCCGAGGAAAATCCCGACCGAGAAATCGACGCCGGTGAAGCGCGAGGCGATCAGGCCGACCGCGTAGATCTGCGCCACCACGTAGGTGAACGAGACGATGATGGTGGCGCCCACCGCCATCATCCGAACCGCGGTGCCGCGCCCGCCGGCGCCGCCGCCGTAGCGCGCCGCCAGGAAATCGGGGATGGTGTATTGCGCGAACTTGCGCAGGTAGGGCGCGATCAGCAGCGCCACCAGGCAGTAGCCGCCGGTCCAGCCCATGATGTAGGCCAGGCCGTCGAAGCCATGCAGGTACAGGCCGCCGGCCAGGCTGATGAAACTGGCCGCCGAAATCCAGTCGGCGGCGGTGGCCATGCCGTTGAACATGGCCGGCACGCGCCGCCCCGCGACGTAGTACTCGGTCACGTTCGAGGTGCGGCTGAAGACGCCGATCGCGGCGTACAGCACGATGGTGGCGAACATGAACAGGTAGCCGATCCACAGGCGCGGCATGCCTTCCTTTTCCAGCATCGCCAGCGCGATCAGGAAGGCGGCGAAGCAGCCGCTGAAATAGAGGTAGTAAGTGGAGAGGCGGCGAAAGCGCGAACGCGTGGCGCCCGTGCCGCTCATGCCCCATCCCCCGGCTGTCCCAGCTCTCGCCGGAAGCGATGGTCGAAGCGGCGCAAGGCCAGCGCGTAGGCGCCCAGTATCGCCAGGTAGATCAGCGAGGCGCCCTGCGCCGCCAGGTAGAACGACAGCGGCCAGCCGAACACCGACAGGCCGGCCAGTTCGCGCGCGAAGAACACAGTGCAGAAGGTAGCGGCCAGCCATACGGCCAGCAGCAGCATCGACAGGCTGCGCGTGCGCTGCCAGTGGCGGCCGCGCGCGGCCAGCAGCGACAGCTGGCGCTGCGCGGTGGCGCCCGCATCCTCCGGCGCCTGCGGCGGCAGGATAATCTCAGTCGGCTTCGTCATGGGTATGCTCTGGTGGCGGGAAGGTCAGGCGGAACAGGCTGCCCGCGGCTTTCTTGAGCGGGCTGCGCGGGTTGTTGAAGACGTCGATCTCGGCGCCGTGCTGGTGGGCGATTTCGCGCACGATCGCCAGCCCCAGGCCGCTGCCGGGCGCACCGCTGCCGAGGATGCGGTAGAAACGTTCGAACACGTGCGCCCGTTCGGCCGGCGCAATCCCCGGCCCGGTGTCTTCCACCTCCACGATCGCCTGTTCGCGCTCGCGCCGCACGCGCACCGTCACGCTGCCGCCGGCAGGGGTGTAGCGCAGCGCGTTGTCGATCAGGTTCGACAGCAGTTCGCGCAGCATCAGCGGATTGCCGAGAATCTCGATCGGGTATTCGGGCTGCTCGAAGCCGAGGTCGATGCGATGGGTGAACGAAGCCTGCACCCAGTCCTGCACCGTGGCGCGCGCCAGCGCGGCCAGGTCGACCTGCTCGAAGGCCGCGCCGGCTTGCGGCTGGTTCTCGGCCCGCGCCAGCGCCAGCAGCTGGTTGACCAGCCGGGTGGCCGACTCCGAGCTCTTGGCCAGCTGCTCCAGCGATTGATGGATTTCGTCGGGGTCGATTTGGCGCAGCGCCAGTTCGGACTGCATCCGCATGCCGGCCAGCGGCGTCTTCATCTGGTGCGCGGCGTCGGCGATGAAGCGCTTCTGCATTTCGATGGTCTGCGCCAGCCGGCCCAGCATCTCGTTGAGCGAGCGCACCAGCGGCGAAATCTCTTCCGGCACCTGGCGCGAATCGATCGGCGACAGGTCGTCGGGACGGCGCGCGCGGATCCGTTCCTGCAGCTGCGCCAGCGGCGACAGCCCGCGCGCCAGCGCGAACCACACCAGGGCCAGCACGATCGGCAGGATGATGAACTGCGGAAGGATCACGCCCTTGATGATTTCGTTGGCCAGCTGCGCGCGCTTGTCGAGCGTCTCGGCCACCTGCACCAAGGCCATGCGCGGCTCGTCGCCGCGGGCGGCCAGCGGTCGCAGGTTCACGTAGGAATACGCCACCCGCACCGGGGTGCTGCGCATGCTGGCATTGCGGAACTGGACGCTGGCGCCGCGCGCGCGTTCGCGCTCCTCGTCGGCCGGCTGCGGCAGGTCGCGGTCGCCGTCGACGAATTCGGCGCGCGGGCCGCTGACCTGGAAGTAGACGTTGTCGATGTCGTCGGCGCGCAGGATGTCGCGCGCGCTGCCCGGCAGCAGCGAGACCACCTTGCCGTCGACTTCGCGCACCTGCTGCGCCAGCACGGTGACGCTGTCCTCGAGCGCGTGGTCGAACGGCTGGTTGGCGATCGACTTGGCGACCAGGTAGGTGATCGCGATACTCATTGGCCACAGCAGCAGCAGCGGCGCCAGCATCCAGTCGAGGATCTCGCCGAACAGCGAGTGCTGGATATTTTCGTCCGGCTCGGGATTGACCGGCTGGTACACCGATGCGCCTTCCGCGCCGCTGCCGGCGGGAGCTGGCTCGGGTACCTGGTCGCGCGGCTTCACTTCGATTCTTGCCCCGGCTCGGCGGCTGGGCGCGGCGTGACGAGGCCCGGCGTGTCGGCGCTGCGTTCGAGGCAGTAGCCCAGCCCGCGCACGGTGGCGATGCGGATCCCGCCCACCTCGAGCTTCTTGCGCAGCCGGTGCACATACACTTCGATCGCGTTGTTCGACACTTCTTCGCCCCACTCGCACAGGTGGTCGACCAGCTGCTCCTTCGACACCAGGCGGCCGGTGCGCGCCAGCAGGATCTCGAGCAGGCCAAGTTCGCGCGCGGACAGGTCGAGCATCTGGTCGTTGATATAGGCGCTGCGCCCGACCTGGTCGTATACCAGCGGGCCGTGGCGGATCACGGTCGGGCCGCCGCCGGCGCCGCGCCGGGTCAGCGCGCGCACCCGCGCCTCCAGCTCGGACAGCGCGAACGGCTTGGCCATGTAGTCGTCGGCGCCCAGGTCGAGTCCGTTGACGCGCTGCTCGATCGAGTCGGCCGCGGTCAGGATCAGCACCGGCAGCAGCGACGAGCGCGCGCGCAGCCGGCGCAGCACTTCCAGGCCCGACATCTTGGGCAGGCCCAGGTCGAGGATCAGCAGGTCGAATTCCTGGGTCGACAGCGCGGTGTCGGCTTCCTGGCCGTTCTTGACGCAGTCGATCGCGTAGCCCGACTGGCGCAGCGAGCGCGTCAACCCGTCGGCAAGCACGCTATCGTCTTCGGCAAGTAAAATACGCATGTGGCGGAACCTATGATGTCGAAGTGGCCATTGTGTTTCATTTGCCGCCCTGTGGCGAGCGTTTGGTGCAATTTCCCCGATTTTGACATTTTTCACGCCGGCTGCAAGAAGCGCTTGCAAATACTACTGTATTTTTGTACAGTAGTGGCTGTGCTGCTCGCTGGTCCCTCCGAACCCGGCCTTTTCCCAGACTGAAAGAAGATTATGGACGACAAGAAAACAAATTTAAACGCAGCTGAAAAAGGCAAGGCGCTGGCCGCCGCGCTGGCGCAAATCGAAAAGCAGTTCGGCAAGGGTTCGGTCATGCGGATGGACGGCAACGCCCCGATCGAAGACATCCAGGTCGTCTCGACCGGCTCGCTCGGGCTCGACATCGCGCTCGGCGTGGGCGGCTTGCCGCGCGGCCGCGTGGTCGAGATCTACGGCCCTGAATCGTCGGGCAAGACCACGCTGACCCTGCAGACCATCGCACAGATGCAAAAGCTGGGCGGCACCTGCGCCTTCATCGATGCCGAGCACGCGCTCGACGTCGGCTACGCCCAAAAGCTGGGCATCAACCTGTCCGAGCTGCTCATTTCGCAGCCCGACACCGGCGAGCAGGCGCTCGAAATCTGCGACGCGCTGGTGCGTTCTGGCAGCGTCGACCTGATCGTCATCGACTCGGTGGCCGCGCTCACGCCGCGCGCCGAGATCGAAGGCGACATGGGCGACTCGCTGCCGGGCCTGCAGGCACGCCTGATGTCGCAAGCGCTGCGCAAGCTGACCGGTTCGATCAACCGCACCAACACGCTAGTCATCTTCATCAACCAGATCCGCATGAAAATCGGCGTCATGTTCGGCAGCCCGGAGACCACCACCGGCGGCAACGCGCTCAAGTTCTACGCGTCGGTCCGCCTGGACATCCGCCGCACCGGCTCGATCAAGTCGGGCGACGAAGTGATCGGCAACGAAACCAAGGTCAAGGTCGTCAAGAACAAGATTGCGCCACCGTTCAAGGAAGCCCACTTCGACATCCTGTACGGCGCCGGCACCTCGCGCGAGGGCGAAATCCTCGACCTGGGCGCCGACAACAAGGTCGTCGAAAAATCCGGTTCGTGGTACAGCTACAACGGCGAACGCATCGGCCAGGGCAAGGACAACGCCCGCCTGTTCCTGCTCGAGCGTCCGGCCTTGGCGCGCGAGATCGAAAACAAGGTGCGCGTTGCACTGGGTGTGCGCGAGCTGCCGCCGGTCGTAGGCGAGGAGCCGGCCAAGCCGGCCGCCAAGCTGAAGGCTGTCGCCGAGTAATTCCACTGCAATGGCTGCTCCCAAACTGAGCCTGAAGGGCCGTGCCCTGCGTTTTTTATCGATGCGGGAGCACAGCCGGCTCGAGCTGGGGCGCAAGCTGTCGAAGTATGCGGAGGAGGGCGACGACGTCGGCGCCCTGCTCGATTTCCTCGAAAAAAACAACTGGCTGTCGCAGGAACGGTTTTCCGAATCGCTGATTCACCGCCGCGAGGCGCGCTTCGGCAACAGCCGGATCCTGGCCGAATTGCAGAGCCATGGCATCAACGGCGAAGCACTGCAGGAACTCAAGAGCGGGCTGTCCGACACCGAAGTCGAACGAGCCTGCGACGTCTGGCGCCGCAAGTTCGGCGAGGTGGCCACCGATGCCGAAGGGCGCGTCAAGCAGATGCGCTTCCTGATGCAGCGCGGCTTCTCGCAGCGTGCGGTACGCGCCGCGATGCGCGGCACGTGCCCGGACGACGATTAAGCAAGGCGCCTTCCGCCGTATGCGTAGCAGCGAATGCTGCGGACGCATACTCCTCACCGGCGGAAGGTGTCGCGCTTTTTTCGCAAGTCCGGAACCATGTCTGTACTTTCCCCAACTTCCATTAGACGTAACTTCAAAACCGTCGTGCCCACGCAGTCGGCCGGCCGGCGCTGACAGAAATCGTACAAGCGAACCTCGCCCATAGCTATATTTATGTCGTCCCCGCGCAGGCGGGGATCCCATTTTCGCGACCAGTGCAGACAACAGCTACCTCCGCTAAAGGCCAACGATGGGTGCCGCAAATTGGGCCCCCGCCTGCGCAAGGGCGACGGTTTTGAGGTCAACGAGATTTCCCAGGCATCCGTGCGCGGCGCACTCGACTACCGCTGCGTGCACCCGTTACGTTCAAAATCCGAATGTGGACGGCGACCCGCCTTGGGCCCAAGCGTCGACGCGCACAATTAACCATATTGCAATGATCTTGGTCAATTCGCAGCAAAATCTATGTTGCACTGCAACTGGGGCTGCGCATGTGCTAAACTTTTGGGGTTTAAGCAGCGCCGCATGAGCGGTTGTCCCCGTAGAAGCTGCGGTGACGTGCATTCCAGCACACGGCTGCATACTATTTACCGCCGCATTTCCTTCTTTTGTTGTCTATGCCCCTGTCTCCTCCTGTTCCCCGCGCTTTGCGGCACACGCGCGCCATCCAAGTCGATGCCTATGCGCGCGACGATGGCCTGTGGGATCTCGACGCCCGCATTTCCGACGTCAAGACGCGCGACATCAAGCTCGCATCCGGCCTGCGCCAAGGCGGCGACCCGGTGCACGACCTCAAGCTGCGCCTTACCATCAACCGTGACCTGGTTATCGTCGACGCCGAAGCGGCCTCCGATAAAGTTCCCTATCCCGGTTATTGCGACACCATTGCGCCAGCCTACAAGAGCCTGATCGGACTGTCGCTGATGAACCACTTCCGGCTGCACCTGAAGGACCGCCTCGCCGGCGTCCTGGGCTGCACCCACCTGACCGAATTGTCGCTGGTGCTGCCGACCGCGGCGATCCAGGCCTATGCCAACGACGTGATCCAGACGCGCGACGGCGCCGGCGTCGACGAGTCGACCGAGCAGCCGTTCCAGCTCGGCCGCTGTCACGCCCTGCGCGTCGACGGACCGGCGGTCGCGAAATACTATCCGCGCTGGTTCGCGAAAACCGGTACCAGTTAGCAGTCGTAGTTCAGTTCTTTCAGCGCAATCATCCGTATTTCAACCGTATTTCTACAAATCAGTATCAGAAGAAGGGAAGCCAGCATGAAAATCCATGAGTATCAAGGCAAAGAAATCCTCCGGAAGTTCGGAGTGACGGTACCGCGCGGCATTCCGTGCATGTCCGTGGAAGAGGCCGTCAAAGCGGCGGAAACCCTGGGCGGCCCGGTGTGGGTAGTCAAGGCGCAGATCCATGCAGGCGGCCGCGGCAAAGGCGGCGGCGTCAAAGTGGCCAAGTCGCTGGCGCAGGTCAAGGAATACGCCGAGCAGATCATGGGCATGCAGCTCATCACGCACCAGACCGGCCCAGAAGGCCAGAAGGTCCGCCGCCTGCTGATCGAAGAAGGCGCCGACATCAAGCAGGAACTGTACGTGTCGATGGTCACCGACCGCGTCAGCCAGCGCGTCGTGCTGATGGCGTCCTCCGAAGGCGGCATGGACATCGAGGAAGTTGCGCACTCGAACCCTGAAAAAATCCACCAGATCGCGATCGATCCATCGGTCGGCCTGACCGATGCCGAAGCGGACGAGATCTCGACCAAGATCGGCGTACCGGCCGGTTCGATCGCCGACGCGCGCGTCCAGCTGCAAGGCCTGTACAAGGCTTACTGGGAAACCGATGCTTCGCTGGCCGAAATCAATCCGCTGGTCATCACCGGTTCCGGCAAGGTCATCGCCCTCGACGCGAAGTTCAACTTCGATTCGAACGCGCTGTACCGCCAGCCTGAAATCGTCGCCTACCGCGACCTGGACGAAGAAGATCCGGCCGAAGTCGAAGCGTCGAAATTTGACCTCGCTTACATTTCCCTCGACGGCAACATCGGCTGCCTGGTCAACGGCGCCGGCCTGGCGATGGCGACCATGGACACCATCAAGCTGTTCGGCGGCGAGCCTGCCAACTTCCTCGACGTGGGCGGCGGCGCAACGGCTGAAAAAGTCACCGAAGCGTTCAAGATCATGCTGAAGAACCCGGGCCTGAAGGCAATCCTGGTCAACATCTTCGGCGGCATCATGCGTTGCGACGTCATCGCCGAAGGCGTGATCACCGCGTCGAAAGCGGTCTCGCTGCAGGTTCCGCTGGTGGTCCGCATGAAGGGCACCAACGAAGACCTGGGCAAGAAGATGCTGGCCGACTCCGGCCTGCCGATCATCGCCGCCGATACGATGGAAGACGCAGCGAAAGCCGTTGTCGCCGCTGCTGCTGGTAAAGCCTAATCCGAAGGAATAAACATGTCGATCCTGATCAATAAAGATACAAAAGTTGTCACCCAGGGGATTACCGGCAAGACCGGTCAGTTCCACACCCGCATGTGCCGCGACTACGCGAACGGCAAAGAGTGCTTCGTCGCGGGCGTGAACCCGAAGAAGGCCGGTGAAGATTTCGAAGGCATTCCAATTTTCGCCAACGTCGCGGAAGCGAAAAAAGAAACCGGCGCCAACGTGTCGGTGATCTACGTGCCGCCAGCCGGCGCCGCCGCGGCGATCTGGGAAGCGGTCGAAGCTGAACTCGACCTGGCCATCTGCATCACCGAAGGCATTCCTGTGCGCGACATGATGGCCTTGAAGGACCGCATGGCGAAAGCCGGCTCCAAGACCCTGCTGCTGGGACCGAATTGCCCGGGCCTGATCACGCCGGACGAAATCAAGATCGGCATCATGCCAGGTCACATCCACCGCAAGGGCCGTATCGGCGTGGTATCGCGCTCCGGCACCCTGACCTATGAAGCAGTCGGCCAGCTGACCGCACTGGGCCTGGGCCAGTCGTCGGCAGTCGGCATCGGCGGCGATCCGATCAACGGTCTCAAGCACATCGACATCATGAAGATGTTCAATGACGATCCTGAGACCGATGCGGTCATCATGATCGGCGAGATCGGCGGTCCGGACGAGGCGAATGCTGCTTACTGGATCAAGGACAACATGAAAAAGCCGGTGGTTTGCTTCATCGCCGGCGTCACCGCTCCTCCGGGCAAGCGCATGGGCCATGCCGGCGCGCTGATCTCGGGCGGCGCCGACACCGCGCAAGCCAAACTCGACATCATGGAAGCCTGCGGTATCAAGGCCACCAAGAACCCGTCGGAAATGGCGCGCCTGCTGAAGGCCATGCTGTAATCTGGCGGCCAGATCCCAGGTTCACAACTGGGCAGTAGACTAGGTACAATCAACGGGGGGCGGCAACGCTCCCCGTTAGCGTTTACCAGCAAGGTGGAAACAGAGTGGCGAAATTGATCATATCGCGCGATGCGCAAGTAGTGCAGGAGGTCGAGCTCGGCGTCGGCAGGACGACGATCGGGCGGCATCCGCACAACGACATCGTGATTAACCACCAGGCAGTCAGCAGCCGACACGCGGCCATCGACAGCGACGCCGACTGGGTCGCACTGGAAGACCTGGACAGCAGCAACGGCACTTTCGTCAACGGCCAGCGCGTCGCGCGAATGATGCTGAACGACGGCGACCGGGTCACCGTCGCCACCTACGAACTGGAATATGTCGCCGGGGATACCCTGGCCGCTGCGCCGTCTGCGCGCGAGCTGGTGGGCAGCATCGAGGTCATGAACGGCGCCAGCGCCGGCAAACTAATATCGCTGCTGAAACCGCTGACCACGCTGGGCAGCCCTGGCGTGCTGGTGGTCGTGGTAAGCCGCCAGGCCGACGGCTACTATATAGAGCAGGTCCAGGGCGGCGGCGTGGGCATTGTCAATGGCGAAGCGATTGCCAAGGCGCCACGCCTGCTGCGCGACGGCGACCTGCTTGAGCTGACCGGCACGCGCATGCGTTTTTCGACGCACGCTTGCTGAACTTCGTCACCCGCGGCACCAAAGATGACAAACTTTGGCGCTCGCCTGACATTTATTGTCAGTCCAATCTCCCAAATATGTCGGATTTTGTCTCTTTTATTAACCCGCAAACAATGAAACCCCCTATTTTTGGGCTGGCACACCTATTGCTCTATGTAAAGTCAGTAGCACCGAACATACAACCCCCCAAAGGAGCAACAAAATGAAATCGATGAAAATGGTTAAGAAAGTACAAGCTGGTTTCACCCTGATCGAATTGATGATTGTCGTTGCAATTATCGGCATCCTGGCAGCAGTGGCAATTCCGGCGTACCAGGACTACGTCCTCAAGGCGAAATTTGCTGAAGTCGAATCGATCGCAAGCGCATACAAGACTGCCGTTGCTGTCTGCCTTCAGGAAACTGGCGACGTGACGGTCTGCGGCAACGGCGCGGCCGGCGCGGTCCCTGTGAATGGCGTTCCTGCAACCCAGGCAACTACGCACGTCGCCTCGGTGGTCGTCGCCAGCGGCGTGATCACGGTGACGCCAACCGCTACCACCAATGCATTGTCCACGCTGATCCTTACGCCGCAGCTGGGCACCGGCGCGTTGACCTGGAACAAATCCGGCACCGGTGGCACCAGCGGCTGCCTGGCTGCCCATTCGCCTACACCGATCCTCTGCAAGCCTTAATTGACGCAGCGGTGCGGGCACCTGCCCGCACCGTGTCAAGTTCAAGAAAAGCACCTCGGCGACGAGGTGCTTTTTTTTTTGTTATACAATCTTCTGGCGATCGGCGATCAGCGCTTCGTAGGTCAGGTTCTGCAGCAACGCGTAATGAGTCGGATCGAGATCGATGAATTGCACCCCATAAGTGAAGATTTCAAACTTGTCGGTGGACGGCTTGACGTTCACGTTCTTGATGGTCGCGCGGGTTTTGACACTTACCGTTTGATTGCCCGGCTGGGCGATCAGGTTGAATTCCAGCGTCACCATTTCATCGTCCGCCGGTAACTTGCGCGGCGACTCGATCAGCGCCCCCGTCACGCTCAGGTTGACCAGGAAGCAGTTGACCGGCGCGGCACCAGTACGCGAACCGGTGATTTGTGCCGGGATGTCGACTTTGACGCGCATCGCC
Organism: Pseudomonadota bacterium; assembly: GCA_046728335.1. Lineage (GTDB taxonomy): Bacteria > Pseudomonadota > Gammaproteobacteria > Burkholderiales > Burkholderiaceae_D > JAFCUW01. The sequence goes on from JBKPEJ010000019.1 coordinate 90,803, forward strand.
GCGCGCAAGCTGGTGCCCTGGATCGAGGTCGGAAAGGTGATGTGTACGTACAGCAGCGGCCGGCCGAAAACGCGCGCTACGGTGCAGGAAAACGAGCAAACGGTCATTCCTGAAAAAACCCGAATCGTCAGCTTTTCGCCCTCGGTAAGCGAAATCGGTGAACCATTTTCCATCGGAATCTTGACGATCATGTACTCGTCTTTGATGTAGCCGATCAGGGTCGAGAAGTGCTGGACGGGCTTGATGCTGCGGTGCGTCAGGAACTGCAGGCGGCCACCGACTTGCAGGTTCATGGCCTCGAATTCAAATTCCTGAAGCTTTTGCTCGCCCTGATCGTTGATCATCGTCATTTGGTCCGTGTGTGTAAGGCTGCGGCAAATGGTCCGGGCGCGCGAATCCTTGCCGGAAGCCTAGTTGCCTTGCTGCTGCGGCGAATATTAGCAGTTTTAGCAACAAAATGCTAAATGGATAGCTTTTCTATTGTAAAAATTAGTACAAATTAGTACAAATTATTGAAGCTCTCGACCAGGAACCGCGGGGCCGTAATCCGAACGGGCCAGTCCGCATCATTTCATCGACTTCTGAAGATCGATCAGCGCTTGCTGGCTCACCTTCAGGACGCCTTCCTGGGGCCGGTCAAGGTCCGCAATCAACGCGATCACCACAGAAAACGTGAAGGCGACGGGAAGGATCACGAGCGAGCGGGTGGTGCCGGCCAAGCCGGAGTGATAGCCCATTGCGGCGAAGGAAAGGATGGATATTCCGTAGACGGCTCCCCATATGGCGAATGGTATGCGATTCCGTACCCCGGCCGTCAAGCGTTTCGCGTGCAGGTCGATCGTCTCGTTGAGCGACTGGACGAACAGGCCGACGATGATTGAATTTGGGTTTTTCTCCGCGATAGGAACCGTCAGTTCCCACAGTTCATTCTGAATCGCCTCCGATCGGCGAATTCCTTCCGCCAGCTTGCCCGGCTTGACCGCTTCCAAACGGACGTCCACATATTCTCGGAGAAGCGCTCGGATCTCCTGGCGCCGTTCGGGCAGCATCGCTGCACGCAAATAAGTCGTCCCAATCGCATTCGCTTCATCGAGGAGCACCTGTCTCCTGGTATCGAAACGCGTTGCCGCCAGTCCAAACGTAAATGCAAGAATGAAGGCAAGCAAGCCCAGCGCGGCAGCGACCATTTCACCGACGGGGGCATCCTGTTCCCGCACCTGGCGTCCACGGTATTTGCCCGCGCGATAGCCGGCTTCGACAGAAATCAGGACGAGAAGCAGGATGCCGATAAAGAGGACCCAGAGGGGGAGAACATCGAGGGGTTCTCTGCCTTGCATGATCGTCCTCCTGACACAAGAAAACTCATGCGCGTCCGGTAATGCTCAACAGATGAATCGCAGAGCGTCTTTCTTGCCGGCGCGGCCGTCCTGTATCAGAATCCGCGTTCCGGGTATGAAGCCGAGCTGCACAGGGGCGCGCCGCAGGCAGGGATGGCAGGACTATTCTGCCATCCAATCCCCGGATTTGCCCCCGTGTTTTTCAAGCACGCGCACATTCGTCATCACCATACCGCGGTCGACCGCCTTGCACATGTCGTAGATGGTCAGCAGGCCGATCTGTACTGCGGTCAGCGCTTCCATTTCGACACCAGTCTTGCCGAAGGTTTCCACTTGCGCGCGGCAATGCACGCTGTTGGCCGGCGCCTCGACTTCGAATTCGACCGTCACCCGGGTCAGTGCCAGCGGGTGACACAGCGGCACCAGGTCGCTGGTGCGCTTGGCGCCCATGATCGCGGCGATCCGGGCGATGCCCAGCACGTCACCCTTCTTGGCGCTGCCCGAGACGATCAGCGCGAGGGTTTCCGGCTTCATCCGGATCGTGCCGGCCGCGACCGCCACTCGTGCGGTGTCGGCCTTGCCGCCCACGTCGACCATATGGGCTTGGCCGGTGCTGTCGAAATGGGTCAGGCCGTTGCTTGCGGTATTTTCTGTGGTCGTCATCGGTGTCGGGTGAAAGTAGGAATCTGTTTCAAACTGTGTCCATGCGGCGTCGCCGCGATGGTTGCGAGTATGATAGCACCGTGAAATCGAAAACCGATCCTCTTGCCCGGCGCCCCGCACCCCGGCTGCGGCGCCTGCTTGCGGCCATGTGCGTGTCCGCGCTCGCGGCGATGGCGTTCGCGCCGCCGCCCGCTTCGGCGCAGCAGCTCAAGCCGAACAACAACAGCCTGCCCACCCTCGGCGACAGCGCGCGCGAAGACTTGTCGCCGGTGCTCGAGCGCAAGCTGGGCGAGGAAATCATGCGCGATGTCCGGCGCGACCGCGACTTCCTCGACGACGATGCGATCCTCGAATACCTGAACAATTTCGGCAGCGGCCTGGTCGCGAACTATCCCGGCGCGCGCGGCGAAACCGGCGCCGATTTCTATTTCTTCGCGGTGCGCGACCCGATGCTGAACGCTTTCGCGCTGCCGGGCGGCTTCATCGCCGTGCACTCGGCGCTGCTGATCGCCGCCCAGACCGAGTCTGAACTGGCGTCGGTACTGTCGCACGAAATCGGCCACGTCACCCAGCGCCACATCGCGCGCATGATCGGCCAGCAGAAGCAGGATGCGCTGATGCCGCTAGCAGCCATCATCCTTGCCGCGCTCGCCTCGAAAGCGGGGCCGGACGCGGCGATCGGCGTATTCATGGGCGGGCAGGGCTTGCAGATCCAGCGCCAGCTCAATTTCACCCGCGAAGCCGAGCGCGAGGCGGACCGGGTCGGCTTCCAGATCATGGGCGCGGCCGGCTACGATACTTCCGGGATGGTCTCGTTCTTCCAGCGCATGCAGGCGGCCACCAAGATGTACTCCGACCTGACGCCGCCTTGGCTGATGAGCCATCCCCTCACCGAAGAGCGCATTTCCGATATTCGCGCGCGCATCCGCGAGATGCCATACCGGCAGCGTATCGATGGCCTCGAATTCCACTTGGTGCGCGCCCGCGCCAGGGTGCTTCAGGATGAAAGCGCCCAGGGACGGACGGAAGCGCAGACCGCGTTCGAGAGCCAGATGAAACTGCAAAGCCGGCAGCAGCAGGCAGGCGCGGAATATGGGCTGGCGTTTCTGTCGCTCAAGCGCGGCGAATTGGCCAAGGCGGCCGACTGGCTGGCCAAGGCGCGCGCCACCATGAAGCCGATCACCGGTGCGGTGTTTTCTACCGGCCAGAGCGCGTCGGACGGGGCGGCGCTATTCGCCGGCCTGTCGCTCGAAATCAAATTGGCGCCCGGCCAGCCGGCCAGCCTGGCGCCGCAGACCGTGAAGGAAGCCGAGCAGGCGCATCAGCAGTACCCGTTGTCGCGCGGTATCGCACGCCAGTATGCGCAGGCGATGATCGCGAGCGGCAAGTTGGAGCAGGCCGCGCTGTTCCTGCGCGAGCAAGTGCGCCTGTACCGTGAGGAGCCCAAGCTGTATGACTTGCTGGCCCAGACCTACGCGGCGCAAGGCAAGCTGACCTTGCAGCATATCGCGCTGGCCGAGTCGTATGTGCTGAGTGGCGCGGTGCCTGCCGCGGTCGACCAGTTGGGCATCGCGCGCAAGGCGCCGGATGCCTCGTTCTACGACCTGGCCCTGATCGACGCGCGCGAACGCGAACTGCAGACCCGCCAGCGCGAAGAGAAGAAGGAAAAGAAAGAAAAGTAGGGCGAAGGGTAGACAAGTCGTCCCAGGAAACGCCTGCGGAAATCGCAAATGCGAATGCAGCGATACATTTTTTAGGCGATGTCACTGCTAATGGGAGCGCGTGGCGATGCTGGCAAGCGCCCGGCGCGGCGACAACCCCGGGGTCAGGTCCGCCGGACCTGACCCCAGCCCTTGGACTGCGGCGCGTGCATGAAGAGGCGGAACGTCGACGTCGAAAGTCGTCTCACACCTGTTCGGGGGCGGGAAGGCGCTGGAAACCGAAGTGCGCCGCCACGTCGCCGCGTGCGATCCGCTCCACCGGCGCCTGCTGGCCCTGATAGCGCAGCATCAGCGTTGCCGGCGCGCCTTCCATCCAGGCCATCAGCGCTTCGTCGCCAACCGGCTTCCCATCGAGTTCGAGAAAATTCATCAGCTGCGCGACGTCGCGGTCATCGACTTGCGCGACCTTGCCTTCGGCTTCGACAATCAGCTCGCCAATCTCCGTCAGGAAGGCATGCTCGGGCGGACCGAACGCGTCGCCCGTATGCAGCACGAATCCCTGCTGCGGATCGGTGCGCGCGATGTACGGCGTCGCTTCCAGGTTCAGGTACACGCGCTGCGGTCCATTCTGGAAAAACCAGCAGCCGCGCTCGTCGGCCATGTAGTTGCGGTTGATGAAGCCGAGCAGCGCCGCCTGCGTCACCTTGTCGCCTGGCGTGTTGAAGTGCTGCGCGCGCTCGTCGCGCATGCGCCAGGCGCCGCGCGCGTCGAGCGCCAGCCAGCCGTAGCAGTCCGGCACGTTGGGCCACTTGATCATGGCCTGCTTGACGATGTCATCCATGCGCGCCAGCTTCCCACAATCCTGCCGGTACCGGCGCGCCCGAGCCCATCCCGCCTTCGAGGAAATGGATCAGGCGCCGCGGCAGCCAGTCGAGCCGGCCGGGCGGGGCGCCGGCGGCAAAGCCGACATGCCCGCCGCGCTCCGGGAAGTCGAGCGTGACGCTGCGCGCCGCGCTGGTTGGCAGGTAGACGCCGGGCAGGAACGGATCGTTGCGCGCATTCAGCACCAGCGTCGGCACCGTGATGTCATGCAGCACGTGCTTGGCGCTGGCGCGGTTCCAGTAATCGTCGGTGTCGCGGTAGCCGTGCAGCGGCGCGGTCACCACATTGTCGAAGGCGTACAGGTCGCGTGCGGCGAGCAGGGCGTCGCGGTCGAACAGGCCGGGGAAGTTCGCCAGCTTGGCCAGGCATTTGGGTTTCAGCGAGCGCAGGAACATGCGCGTGTAGACCCGGTTGAAGCCTGACGACAGCGCCTCGCCGCCGCGCGCCAGGTCGAGCGGCGCCGATACGGCGCAGGCGGCGTCGACGATTTCTGCCTGGTGCTGCGATTCGCCCAGCCAGCGCAGCAGCGCGTTGCCGCCCAGCGAGATGCCGGTCGCGTACAGTTTGCCCGTGGTGCGCGTGCGCAGGCGGCGCAGGATCCAGTCGATCTCGCCGGCGTCGCCCGAATGGTAGAAGCGCGGGGCGCGGTTGGCTTCGCCCGAACAGCCGCGGAAATGCGGCACCGCGCCGGACCAGCCGCGCGCTGCCACTTCGGCCATCATGGCTTTCGCGTAATGGCTGGCGGACGATCCTTCCAGTCCGTGGAACAGCACCACCAATGGCATGCCCGGCTCGCCGTCGACGAAATCGACATCGACGAAGTCGCCGTCCTGCGCTTCCCACCGTTCGCGCCGATAGGCCACGTCCGGCGCGCGGATGCCGAGTGCCGGGTAAATGGTTTGCAGGTGGCCGCCCGGAAGCCAGGCTGGTGCGGGATAGTGCATGGATTTCGCCATCCGGTCGGCGCCGCTCAATGCAGGTTGGATGGCGCGTTCTGGGCGCGCGGCGCCGGCCCCGGCGCCACCGACACGTGGTGCAGCACCATGCGCCAGCCTTGCGGCGTCTTCATGTAGACATTGGTGGCGGACCAGGTGCGCCGGTTCGCTGGCGTGCGAAGTGACTCCTTCGATCACGGTGTGCACCGCGCTCATCAGGTTGTGGGTCTCGGTCAGCTGGGACGGCCGGATTTCCAGCCCGCCCTGCATGAGAATCGCTTCCCACGAGGCCTGGATCGCGGCGTGCCCATGCAGCCGCGGGCCGCCGGGGTGGATGCAGGCGATCTCGTCGTCCTCGGCCCACAGCAGCATCAGCGCGTCGATGTCGGCGCGGTTGAGGGCGTCGTAGAACGCGGCTTCGACTTCGGCCGCGCTGCCGTTCAGCTGCTTGGCCCGTTTCATGGCGGGCAGCTTAGTGGTGCGCCACGACGGCGCCTGGTTTCATGCGGTATTCGGTGCCGCAGTAAGGGCACTTGGCGAGCCCGTCATGGCCGAAATCGAGAAATACGCGCGGATGGGACGACCACAGCGGCATTGCCGGGTTCGGGCAATGGGCTGGCAGGTCTTTGCCGTCGAGTTCGACCGCGGGCATTTTGTTCTTGTTCATGATTTCTCCGTGAGGCGGGCCATTGTGGCCAAAGCAAAACCACGATTTTAGCGGATTCGGGCAGCTTGCCGAAATGATCGGTAAAATAGCCCTCTTACCAAATACGGCGATTTGCCCATGTCCGGATCCCGGACCGGCATGCGCCACATCCAATTAGTGCGCTCGATACCCCACAGTCCCCGCCTTGCCGACTCGCCCGCACACCCCTGCTGTGGCAGGAAAACCACATGACCGTTCCCCAGCAGGCGCCGGCCGCCAAGCAGCAGCAAGCTGACGAACACGACGAGGCCGCCTGGCGCGAAGGTTTCCGGACCGGCCTGCCGACCCTGTTCGGCATCGCCGCCTGGGGCCTGGTGGTCGGCATCGCCATGGTCAAGGCCGGCCTGACCATTCCCCAGGCATTAGGTATGACCCTGCTCGTGTTCGCCGGTTCCGCTCAGTTGGCGTCTTTGCCGCTGATCGTCGCGAACGCCCCGGTGTGGGTGATTTTTGCCACCGCGCTGGTGGTCAACCTGCGCTTCGTGATCTTTTCCGCCTTGCTCGCGCCGCATTTTGCCCACCTGCCGTGGAAGCAGCGCTTCGCGCTCGGCTACGTCTCGGGCGACATGACGGTGGCGCTGTTCCTCCAGCGTTTCCCGAGCGAGCAGCCGGTGCCGGGCAAGCTGTCCTACCTGAAAGGGCTGATGTATCCGAACTGGATCGCCTGGCAGGTCGGCTCGGTCGCCGGCATCTTCCTCGGCAGCGCGGTGCCGCCGCAGTGGGGCCTGGGCTTTGCCGGCACGCTGGCGATCATCTGCATCATGGTGCCGCTGGTGACCAACAAGGCCGCCCTGTGCGGCGTGCTGGTGGCCGGATCGGTGGCGGTGCTGGCGGCCGGCCTGCCCTACAAGCTCGGCCTGCTGGCCGCCGTGGTGATCGGCATGCTGACCGCGATGGCGGTGGAGGAAACAATGGAACGCATCAAGGGACGCGCATGAGCGACCTGGAAATCTGGGCCGTCATCGCCGTGCTGGTGGTGGCCACCGCCGCCACCCGCAGTTCGTTCTGGCTGGTCGGCCACCACATCACGATCCCGAAGCGGGTGCAGGAAGTGCTGCGTTACGCGCCTGCCTGCGCGCTGGCGGCGATCGTCGCGCCCGACCTGCTGTTGGGCGGCGCTGGGGAGCTGCAGCTGGCTTACTCGAACCCGAAGCTGCTGGCGGGAGTGGCCGCCATCCTGTTCTACCTGCTGCGTCGCAACATGCTCCAAACCATCGTGTTCGGCATGCTGGTGTTCACCGCCCTGCGGCTGGCGCTGGCCTGAAAAACAGGCGATGTCGCTGTTAAGTGTGGAACGACTTGCGGCAATGCACGCGCCGCGGCCTCACGGCTGGGGTCAGGTCCGCCGGACCTGACCCCGGGGTTGTCGCGGCCGTGCGCTGGACAGCGGGGCGTGGCCCGGGATTTTCGCTTGTCGATCAGGTAAAATAGCGTTCTTTCTACTTTCACTTGCGGGAAGCCCATGCACGCCGTCCTCAATTTCACCCGACTGCAAGACCTGATCGACCAGGGCGCCCTGCGCGGCAAGCGCGTGTTCATCCGCGCCGACCTGAACGTGCCGCAAGACGACGCCGGCAAGATTACCGAAGACACCCGCATCCGCGCCTCCGTGCCGGCGATCCGCGCCGCACTCGATGCCGGCGCCGCCGTGATGGTCACTTCGCACCTGGGCCGCCCGACCGAAGGCGCATTCAAGCCGGAAGACAGCCTGGCGCCGGTCGCCGTGCGCCTGGCCGAGTTGCTGGGCCAGCCGGTGCAACTGAAGCAAGACTGGGTCGACGGCGTCGATGTCGCGCCGGGCCAGGTCGTGCTGCTCGAGAACTGCCGCGTCAACAAGGGCGAAAAGAAGAACGACGATGCCCTGGCCCAGAAAATGGCCAAGCTGTGCGACATCTACGTCAACGACGCGTTCGGCACCGCGCACCGCGCCGAAGCGACCACCCACGGCATCGCCAAGTTCGCGCCCGTCGTGTGCGCCGGCCCGCTGCTGGCGGCCGAACTCGACGCGCTGGGCAAGGCGCTGGGCGCGCCGAAGCGTCCGCTGCTGGCCATCGTGGCCGGCTCCAAAGTATCGTCCAAGCTGTCGATCCTCAAGGCCCTGGCCGACAAGGTCGACCACCTGATCGTCGGCGGCGGCATCGCCAATACCTTCATGAAGGCGGTCGGGCTGAACATCGGCAAGTCGCTGGCCGAAGCCGACCTGGTGGGCGAAGCGAAAGCGATCATCGACATGATGGCCGCGCGCGGCGCGCAGGTGCCGATCCCGGTCGACGTGGTGTGCGCCAAGGAGTTTTCGCCGACCGCCGCCGCCACCGTCAAGCTGGTGGCGGACGTGCAGGATGACGACATGATCCTCGACATCGGCCCGCAAACGGCGGCCACGCTGGCCGCGCAGATCGGCGCGGCCGGCACCATCGTCTGGAACGGTCCGGTCGGCGTGTTCGAATTCGACCAGTTCGGCGAAGGCACCAAAACGCTGGCGCTGGCGATCGCCGATTCCGCGGCGTTCTCGATCGCCGGCGGCGGCGACACCCTCGCGGCCATTGCAAAATACAACATTACCGATAAAATCGGATATATCTCGACCGGTGGCGGCGCCTTCTTGGAGTTTCTGGAAGGAAAAACCTTGCCTGCCGTGGAGATCCTGTTGCAACGTCGTTTGTCCTGATTCTTGTCCTGATCCGCATTCCAGTCCTGACCCTACCTCCTGAAGGCACTCTATGTTACGTGGCACCAAGATCGTTGCAACCATCGGCCCGGCATCGTCCGATTACGACATGCTGGTACGAATGATCCGCGCAGGGGTCGATGTCGTGCGCCTGAACTTTTCGCACGGCACGGCGCAAGACCACATCGGGCGCGCCGAAGCGGTGCGCCGCGCGGCGGCCGAATGCGGGCGCGAAGTGGCGATCATGGCCGACATGCAGGGTCCCAAGATTCGGGTCGGCAAGTTTGAAGACGGCAAGGTTACCCTCGAGCCGGGCGCCAGGTTTATCCTCGACGCCAAGTGGGGCGACAACGGCGAACTGGGCAACCAGGAACGCGCCGGCCTCGACTACAAGGCGCTGCCGCGCGACGTGCGCCCGGACGACATGCTGCTGCTCAACGACGGCCTGATCGTGCTGATCGTCGAGAAAGTCGTCGGCCACGAAATCCATACCATCGTCAAGGTCGGCGGCATCCTGTCGAACAACAAGGGCATCAACCGCCACGGCGGCGGCCTGACCGCGCCGGCGCTGACCGCCAAGGACATGGAAGACATCAAGACGGCGATGAGCTTCCAGGCCGACTACCTGGCGATCTCGTTCCCGAAAAGCGCGACCGACATGGAGATGGCGCGCCAGCTGGCCAACATCGCCGGCGAGCCCTACCACCACAAGCCGATGCTGATCGCCAAGATCGAGCGCGCCGAAGCGATTCCCGCGCTGCAGGAAATCCTCGACGCGTCCGACGGCATCATGGTCGCGCGCGGCGACCTGGCGGTGGAAGTGGGC
>JBKPEJ010000040.1:0-34919 GCA_046728335.1 Pseudomonadota bacterium
CACCACGAAGCGCGGCAGGTCGGGCGCCAGGTCGATGTCGAAGCCGACGCTATGCGCGGCGGCCTGTTCCTCGAACAGGCTGACCACGTTTTCCAGCGTGGCGGCGAGCGCGAAGTCGATGTTTTCGATGGAGAGCTTGCCAGCCTCGATCTTGGAAAAGTCGAGCAGGTCGTTGATGATCGCCAGCAGCGACTGGGCGTTGGCCTGGCCGCGCAGGATCTGTTCGCGGGTGCCGTCGTGCAGCCGGGCGTCGCGCAGCGCGAAGCCGAGCATGCCGATCACGCCGGCCAAGGGCGTGCGCATTTCATGGCTCATGTTGGCCAGGAATTCGGACTTCTGGCGTGTCGCGTCCTCGGCCTTCTGCTTGGCCAGCCGCAGCCGCTCGTCGTTGTCCTGCAAGGCGCGATTGGCCAGCGCCAGCTCGTCGGTGTTCAGGCGTACCTGCTTTTCCATCTCTTCGAGCTGGCGGTAGGCGCTTGCATTGTCGAGCGCCACCGCGGCGTGCGCGGCGAGCGTCTGCAGCATGTCGAGGTGAACCTGGCGGTAGGCGTTGCGCTCGACGCTTTGCACGCCCAGCACGCCCATTACGCGGTCCTTGACGATCAGCGGCACGTACATGGTCGACATCGGCACCGAGACAGGGGTGCCGTCGGGCCGCGGCACTGACGCCAACGGACCCGGGGGGTGCTCGGGGATGTAGTTGTCGTGCTCCGTTTCGATGTCGTTGATGAACACCGGGCGCCGATGGGTCAGGCTCCACACCGCCAGCTGGTTGGGCTGGCTGACCGAACGGGTATAGCGCGGCAAGCGCATGCCGCCATCCATCGCGAACGGGAATTCGATCAGGTCCTGGTCCTCGCGGTAGATGCCGATGCCGAAGATGAGCGCATCCATCAGGTGCTGCACGTGGCGGTGGACCGTGCTCATGATGGTTTCCATGTCCAGCGTGGCGGTCATCTCGCGGCCGATCTCGGACAGGATCGAGATGTTGCGGTGAGCCAGTTCGACGTTCTCCTTTTGCAGCTCGACTTCTTCCTTCTGGCGTTCGGCGTCGAAACGGCGCTGCTCTGCCTCGGCGCGCTGCGACTCGGCTTCGGTGCGGCGCGCCTCCAGTTCCAGCTTCTGGCTTTCGAGCAGGCGATTCTGCTGCCCGATCTCGGCGGTGCGCGCGCGCACCTGGTGTTCCAGCCGCTCCTTCTGGCGGCGCAGGCCGCTCATGCGGAAGCGGAAGGCGCCGTATGCGCTGCCCAGCACCAGCATGCCGACCAGGCCGCGGAACCACCACGTCTTCCAGAACGGCGGCCGGATGACGATCGCCAGGGTGGCGCCGGACGCGCTCCATACGCCGTCCTTGTTGGCTGCCTTGACGCGGAAGGTGTAGCTGCCGGGATCGAGGTTGGTGTAGGTCGCGAATCGTTTGGTAGCGTCGGTGGCGACCCAGTTCTCGTCGAAGCCGACCAGCTGGTAGGCGAAGCGGTTGCGCTGCGGCGCGGCGTAATGGAGCGCCGAAAATTCGAGCGAGAATACCGAGTCGGCGGCGTCCAGCGTGATTTCCGCGGCATGTTCGATCGGCCCCTTGAGCAGCTCAGGATGCACCTGTGCGACCGGCTTGTTGAAAACCTGGAAGCCGGTGATCACCGCGCGCGGCGCGATCAGGTTATCGCTGATGGCGCGCGGATTGAACGCGGTGATGCCGTTGAAGCCGCCGAAATACAAGGCGCCGTCATGCCCCTTCATGGCCGAACCATCGAAATAAGCGCCTTCGATGGTGCCGTCGCCCGCGCTATAGATGCGCCAGCGCCCGGTCAGCGGCGCCAGGCGCGACAGCCCGGTGGTTGAGCTGATCCACAGGTTGCCGTCGTCGTCTTCCAGCATCGCGGCGACCGCGTCGTCGGCCATGCCGTCGGCCGAGGTGTAGCGCTTGAAACGCACGCTGCCGTTCGGCCCCTGGATCATCTTGTTCAGGCCCACCGCGGTGCCTACCCATATTTCGCCGCGCCGGTCCTCCAGCAAGTAGTGCACCTCGTCATGGCTAAGGCTGGAGGTGTCGGTCGGGTCGTGGCGGAAGTGGCGGAATTTTCCAGTGGCGCGATCCATCAGGTCGAGACCGTCGAAGGTGCCGATCCACAGCTTGCCGCTGCGATCCTCGAGGATCGGGCGCGTCACGTTGTCGGCCAGGCTGGCGCTGTCGGCAGGATCGTGGCGGAAGGTCCTCACTTCGCGGGTGACGGGATCGAGCCGGTGCAAGCCGCCGCGCGAGGATATCCACACCACGTCGTCGCGGTCGACCAGCATGTTGCGGATGGTATCGCGGTCGGGATCGCCTTTGGCCAGCGACTGGCGCGTGAAGCGCCCGCTGGCTGGATCGAAGCTGGTGATGCCCGAGCGCCCGCCTGCCCACACCACGCCGCGGCGGTCGAGCGCCAGCGCGTTGACCAGGTTGTCGGACAGGCTGTTCGGATTGTTCGGCTGCTGGCGGAACACCTGGGCGGCGCCAGTCGCAGGGTCAAGGTGATTAAGGCCGTCGTTCGTGCCCAACCACAGCTTGCCGGCGCCGTCGCCGACGATCGCGCGCACCTTGTTGTCCGACAGCGTGGTCGGGCCGTCGGCCACCTTGACGATGCGTGCGAAGCCGCCGCTGCCCAGGTCGACCCGGCTGACGCCGGCGTACCAGGTGCCGACCCAGAAGGTGCCGACGCGGTCGCGGAACAGCGACGAGACCTTGTTGTCGGCCAGGCTGTGGTTATCGGCCGGCTGGTGGCGGAAGTTGGCGAAGCGGCGCGATTGCGGCAGCCAGCGATACAGGCCGTCGTCGTTGGTTCCGGCCCACACCGTGGCGTCGCCATCCTGGAACAGCACGGTGACATCGCCGCGCGCAATACCGTCGGCCGGGCCGAGCAAATGCCGGTCGACGGGGCCAGCCGCCAGCTTCCAGCTTTCCAGCCCGGCCAGACTGCCGATCCACAGGTTCTGGTTGGCGTCCACCAGCAGCGCGTGCACGGTATTGAGCTTGGCGCCGGCGCCGGGCAGCGCATGGTGTTCGAAACCGGCGGCGCCGGACGCGATGCTGTCGAGTCCCGAAGCCGTGCCCACCCACAGCCGGCCCGAGGCATCCAGCGCCAGCGCATGGACCTGGTCATCGGCCAGGCTGGAGGCGACACCGGGTACGTGATGCCACACCTTGAAGGCGCCGGTGATCATATCGAAACGCTGCAGGCCATCGGCAGTTGCAATCCACAAGCCGTTGTTGCCGTCGTCGACCAGCGCATGGATATGGCGGTTTCCGTTACCGCGCTTGCCCGGCTCGTTCGGCACGAAATGAGTGAACGTCTGGGTCACCGGATCGAAGCGATCGAGGCCGCCGTCGGTGCCGATCCAGAGCCGGCCGGAGCGGTCGACGTACAGCACCCGCACCCAGTTGTTGGCCAGGCTCCGCGGGTTGCCGACTTCGTTGCGGTAAGTAGTTACGCGGTAGCCGTCGAAACGCGACAAGCCGGTCTGGCTGCCGAACCACATGAAGCCGTCGCCGTCCTGGGCGATCGCCAGGATCGACTCCTGCGCCAATCCGTGTTCGACGTTGAGCTGTTCGAAGCGCAGGCTGCGCGCCGGCGCGGCGCCCGCGCCGCCGGCCAGGCAGCACAGGGCGAGCCAGAATGCGGCCAGCAGGCTGGCGCCTTGCGCGCAACGGCGGAATGAGGTGAGCTTCATGCTAATCCCCGAAAAAGGCCAGCACGTCGGCCTTGCGGGCCTGGGTATCGCGCTGGCCCAGGCGAATCAGTTCGCAGGTGTAGCTCGACTCGAACAGCAGATAGGAAGCCAGCGCCGAGCCGCGTTCTTCCGTCGCGCCGATCCCCGACAACAGCGCGCGCACCGGGCGCGGCAGGCTGGCGACGTGGCGCGAGGCGATATCGTCGAGACGCTCGGACGGCGCGATCACCAGCAAGTCGACCGGTTTGAGCGTGGTCTTGGCGTGGTGCTCCGGCGGCATCATCGACAAGGTGGCGTTGATGCGGTTCAGGCGCTCGACGTCGACCGCCAGGCTGTCGAGGAAAATCGAGGACATCGCATGGCCGGCGATCTGCGCCAGGCTCGGATAGCGTACCGACTGCGGCGCGGCGCGCACCGGTTCGTTCAGGCGGCCCGCGCCGACTACCAGCACCTTGGTCGCGCCGAGATGGATCGCCGGCGAAATCGGCGCCAGCTGGCGCATCGAGCCGTCGCCGCAATATTCCAGGTGGCCGCCCAGGTACAGCGGCACGGCCGGGAAAATGAACGGGATCGCCGACGACGCCAGCAGGTGCTCGACGCCGATCTGGTCCTGCATCGCGATGCGGTGCATGCGCACCCAGGGGTCGATTTCCTCGGCGGTCTGGTAGAAGGTAATGTGGTGGCCGAGCGTGTACGAGGACGCGGTCACGGCAACTGCGTGCAGCAGGCCTTCGGCCAGCGCCGCGTCGAGTCGCGGCAGGTCGAGCATGCGGTGCAGCAGGCCGACCAGCGGGGTGTTGTCGAGCAGTGAACTGGGCGGCGCGGCGCGCCACTTGCGCAGCAGCCAGCCAAACGAGAGCAGCGACAGCCAGCGCGCGCCGGAACGCAGCACGCCGATCGAATCGGCGCGGTAGACCTGCTCGACCGAGAAGTTCTCCCAGACGTCGAGCAGCTTCTGCACGCCTTCGCCGAAATTGTCGGCGCGGCAGGCCAGCGCGGTCGCATTGATGGCGCCGGCCGACGTGCCGCAAATGATGTCAAACGGATTGCGCGCCGGCGACCAGCCCTGTTCCCACAGTATCTGCGAGATCGCCTGGAGCACGCCGACCTGGTAGGCGGCGCGCGCCCCTCCCCCGGTCAGAATCAGCCCGGTTTTCTCTTGTATTCCCATACGCCAAGATTAGCAGGGACAAGGCAAGTTGAGCTAGTGAAAGTTGCACAATTTGCATAGATTGTTACGCCGGGTGCATCTGGGCGCGACGTGCACCTCTTCGCACGCGCCGCGGTCGAAGAACTGGTGCCAGTCCGGCGGAACTGACATCAGGGTTGTCGCGGCACCGCGCGCTTGCCGCCATCGCCTTTCAATCGCCCTTGGCCACGCCCTCGCGCCGCGGGTCGGCGCCGCCGAACCAGAAATCCTGGCCGTGGATCGACAAGCGCTGGATTCCGTGCAGGCCGGAGTTCTGCTCAGTCAGGCGCACGCTGTGACCGCGCGCCTTCAGCGCATCGATCGTCGCCGGAGGGAAGCGCCGCTCTTCCAGTTCGGTCGGTCCATTGCGGCTGCCGAAGTTAGGCAGCGCGATCGCCTGCTGCACGTTCAGGCCCCAGTCCAGGGTCCCGACCAGCACCTTGGCGACGTAATTGATGATGGCGGGTCCGCCGGGCGAACCGACCGCCAGCACCAGCTTGCCGGTGGCTTTGTCGAACACGATTGTCGGCGACATCGCGCTGCGCGGGCGCTTGCCGGCCTGTACCCGGTTGGCGATCGGGCCGTCCTTGTCGACCGAGTCGAACGAGAAATCGGTCAGCTGGTTATTCAGGATGAAGCCGTCGACCATCTGGCGCGAGCCGAATACGTCTTCGACCGTGGTGGTCATCGACAGGCCGGCGCCGTGGCCGTCCACCACCACCAGGTGCGAGGTGGACGGATTGTCGATCGCGGTGTCGGTGCCCCACGCGACTTCCATGCCGGGCGGATTGCCGGCCGGCGCGACGCCCATCGACTTGTCGCCGATCAGCGCTGCCCGTTTGGCCAGGTAGTTCTTGTCGATCAGGCCCGGCACGCCGCGGCCAGGAAGCGGCACGAAGTCGGTATCGGCGGCGTAGCGGTTGCGGTCCGCGTAGGCCAGGCGCCCGGCTTCGGTAAACAGGTGCAGCGCGTCGACGCCGGGTGCGCCGTTCGCTTGCGGCGCGTACTGCTTCATGTCCTTCGTTTCCAGAACGCCGAGCATCTGCGCCACGGCGATCCCGCCGGAGGACGGCGGCGGCATGCCGCACACCGTCCACGCGCGGTAGTCGCTGCAGACCGGCGGGCGCGATTTTGGCTGGTAGCCGGCGATGTCGGCGGCCGTCAGCTTGCCCGGGTTGGTCGGATGGGCCGCCACCTTGGCGGCGATGTCGCGCGCGATGTGGCCGGTGTAGAAGGCATTGGCGCCGCCGGCCGCGATTTCGCGCAGGGTCTTTGCCAGCTCCGGGTTTTTCAGGATGTAGCCGATCGGCCGCGGCTTCATGTCGGCGTCGTAGAAGTACTTGGCGGCGACCGGATCCTTGCGGATGTGCGGGTCCCACATCAACAGGCCGTTCAGGCGTTGGCTGACCGCGAAGCCATGCTCGGACAGCTTGATCGCCGGCTCGAACAGTGTCTTCCACGGCAGTTTGCCGTGCTGCTTGTGCGCCATCTCCAGCATGCGCAACACGCCCGGCGCGCCGACCGAACGGCCGCCCACCACGCCGGCCACGCGCGACAGCGCCGAACCGTCAGGATTCTGGAACAGGTGTTCGTCGGCCGAAGCTGGCGCGGTTTCGCGGCCGTCGAAGGCCTGCACGTGCTTGCCGTCGTAGTACATCAGGAAGGCGCCGCCGCCGATGCCCGACGATTGCGGCTCGACCAGCGTCAATACAAGCTGGGTCGCGATGGCGGCGTCGATCGCCGTGCCGCCCTTCTTGAGCATCTGGTAGCCCGCATCGACCGCCAGCGGATTGGCCGCGGCGACCATGTACTTCTTCGCGGCCCAGCCGGCCTTTTCGACATATGCGGTGCCGATTTCCGGCGCTTTTTGCGCGGTTTCCTGGGCGGTTTCCTGCGCCAGCGCAGGCAGATGGGCAAACGCGCCCGCCAGTGCGGCCGCGAGGGCCAGCATCTTATAGTTGATCATGTATTCCCCAGCAGTGGCGCAACAAAGCGCTATAAAAAAACAAGGCTATGTCACCGTTAAGTGTGGGGCCGCGCGGCGATGGCGGCAAGCGCCCAGTGCGGCGACAAATTCGGGGTCAGGTCCGCCGGACCTGACCCCAGCCGGTGGGCCGCGGCGCGTGCATGAAGAGGTGGCACGTCCACGCCGCAAGTCGTCCCATACTTTACGGTGACATAGCTAAAAACAAAGGCGCGCGACCTGCGCCGCGCGCCCGTGACTGCAGGCATCCTACATCAAATCATCATTTGCCTCAGCACATGCTTATTTCGGCTGCATCCGGATCGCGCCGTCGAGGCGGATGGTTTCGCCGTTGAGCATGGTGTTTTCGATGATCGTGCGCGCCAGGTGGGCGTACTCGTTCGGGCGGCCGAGGCGCGGCGGGAACGGCACCATCTTGCCCAAAGCATCGCGCACTTCTTCCGGCATGCCCATCAGCATCGGCGTTTCGAAGATGCCCGGCGCGATGGTCATCACGCGGATCCCGCTGCGGGCCAGGTCGCGCGCCATCGGCAGGGTCAGGCCGACTACCGCCGCCTTCGACGAACCGTAGGCTGCCTGGCCGATCTGGCCGTCGTAGGCCGCGACCGAGGCGGTGTTGATGATGATGCCGCGCTCGCCGGATTCGCCCGCTTCGGTCTTGCCCATCGCGTCAGCCGCAAGGCGCGCCATGTTGAAGGTGCCGACCAGGTTGATGTTGACGGTGCGCTGGAACACATCGAGCGGATGCGGGCCGTCCTTGCCGACGGTCTTGACCGCGGGCGCCACGCCGGCGCAGTTGACCAGGCCGCGCAGCGTGCCCATTTCGGTGGCGGCGGCGACAACGGCCAGGCCATCGGCTTCGGAAGTGACGTCGCACTTGACGAAACGGCCTTTCAGTTCGGCCGCCAGCGCGGTGCCCGCCTCGACCTGCACGTCGGCCAGCACGACCTTGCCGCCGGCTTCAGCGATCATGCGCGCGGTTGCCGCGCCGAGTCCGGAAGCGCCGCCGGTAATGATGAAAACATTGTCCTTGATTTGCATGATTTTCCTTTGAGAGTTCTTTTTAACGTTTACGTAAACGTCAACCTTTGGAATTGTAGCGAATTTTTGCGGGGAACAAGCGGGAATCGGGCATTAAAAGCACTGGGCGGTGACCGGTCCCTTGGTGCACAGCTGGCCTTGCGGGCCGATCAGGGTCGTCCCTACCCCGCCGTTGAAGCGGGCGCCGCTGGCGTCGTTGCAGCCGCCGGCGTCGCAGCCGTTCATGCGTACCGGGCCGGGGACCGGCGCCGGGACCGCGGCGGGCGGCCGCACTTCGAGCGTGGGCCGATAGCCGTCGGTGACGATGCGCGGGGTCGGTTCGATCACTTGCTGGACCGAGCGGCGCTTGATGGGCTTGCGTTTGGGCGGAACTACTGGCTTGGCCGGCGCGTCGGCCACAGCTTCCGTGGCGGCCGGCGGCGCGGCAGGCTCCTGTTGCTGGGCGCGAGCGCCGGCAGCGGCCAGCGACAAGGCCAGCAGAAGAGCTGTCGAATAAGCTGTGAAACAATGCATGGCGCACCTCGATATCCGGTTCAGACATTAGCACTATCGGCGAAACCGGTGCGCGCGCGATCCCGTCCTCAAAGTCAGTCCCAGGTCAGTTTCGTGCGATAGTATTCCTGCATAACGAGGAGACGACAATGCACAGCGCACACCAGCTGTACGAGCAAAAACGCATGACGGCGGCCGATGCGCTCGACCTGCTGCGCGACGGCGACATGATCATCGTGCCGACCGGCGTCGGCGAGCCGCCGGCGCTGCTCACCGCGCTGTCGGAACAGCGGCGCCGCTTCCACGACATCAAGGTGGCGCAGATCCTGGCGATGCGCAAATTCGACTACTTCGACCGCGAGACCGCGAGCCACGTGCGCCACGCCGCGCTATTCTTCGGCGGCGCCTCGCGCGCTTCCGGCCAGGGCGGCTGGTGCGACTTCATTCCCAACTATTTTTCCGAGATCCCCGGCCTGATCGAGCGCGGGCTCATGCCGGCCGACGTGGTGTTCGCGATGGCGTCGAGCATGAACGAGCAAGGCTGGTTCTCCATCAGCCTGGGCACCGACTACACGATGGCGGCCATCGCCAAGGCGCGCGCGGTGGTGCTGGAAGTGAATCCGAACGTGCCGTTCGCGCATGGCCAGTGCCATGTGCACGTATCGCAGGTGCACGCGCTGGTGGAAAGCTCCGAGGCCATCCTCGAAGTGGGCCTGCCGAAGATCGGCCCGGTGCAGGAAGCGATCGGCAAATACGTGGCCGACATGATCGACGACGGCTCGACCCTGCAGATCGGCTACGGCGGCATCCCGGACGCGGTGGTGATGCAGCTGACGGCCAAGCACGACCTGGGCGTCCACACCGAGATGATTGGCGACGGCATCCTGACCCTGATCGAATGCGGCGCCGTCACCAACCGCAAGAAGACACTGCTGCCGGGGAAGATGGTGGCGACTTTCGCGCTTGGCTCGCGCAAGCTCTACCAGTACATGCACCACAACCCGATGCTCGAGATGCATCCGTCGAACTTCACCAACGATCCATACAATGCCGCGCAAAACGACAATCTGATCTCGATTAACGCCAGCCTGCAGGTCGACCTGCTCGGCCAGTGCGGCTCCGAGAGCATCGCCCACCTGCCCTACTCGGGCACCGGCGGCCAGGTCGATTTCGTGCGGGCGGCGAACCGCTCGCGGGGCGGAAAATCGTTCATCGTGCTGCCCTCCACCGCCAAGGACGGCACCATCTCGCGCATCGTGCCAACCCTCACGCCGGGCACCCACGCCACCACCAGCAAGAACGACGTCAACTACGTGGTGACCGAGTTCGGCGTGGCGCAGCTGCGCGGCAAATCGGCCAAGCAGCGCGCGCAGGCACTGATCGCGATCGCCCATCCGGACTTCCGTGCTTCGCTGCGGGAGGCGGCCAACAAGATGTGCGTGTTCTGATCCTTATGCCGGTGGCGTGCCGGTCTTGATCGCCGACGTCAGCATCTGGCGAAATTCCGGCGTGTCCTTGTGTCCGTGCACCGCCACCGCGTGCTGGACTGCGACTTCCAGCAATTCCTTCTCGGTGTCCGCGGCGATCGAAACCGTGCATTTCGAATCGCTCGGGACCTCGCGGCAATCGATATATTTGCGTGCCATGATGAAGCTCCCTAAAAGGCCAGTTCGGGCTTAAAGTATACGCACCAACGGCCTAACTTCAAGGGGAGGAAACCATGAACCCGACAGTGTCGATACACCGTGACGATCACATGCAAGGCAGCAAGGATGCGGGAATTGTCCTGGTGGAATACGGCGATTACCAGTGTCCGTACAGCCGCGCCGCGCATGCCGCGGTGAAGGACCTGCAGCGCCGGCTGGGCGGGCAGCTATGCTTCGTGTACCGGCATTTTCCGCAGACCGAAAAGCATCCGTTTGCCGAGCTGGCGGCGGAGGCGGCCGAGGCGGCGGCGGAGCAAGGCAAATTCTGGGAGATGCACGATACCCTGTTCGAATTACAGCCGGTGTTCGGGCCGGACCTGATTCCCGAGCTGGCCGAACGGCTCGACATGAGTGTGGAGGCGCTGTGCGAGGACATGAGGATGCGGCGATTCCAGGGCCAGGTGGAGCAGATCGCGGCAAGCGGGACGCACATCGGCGTGGAGGAGACCCCGACTTTCTTCATCAACGGGGAAAGGCACGAGGGGGATTCGGACGAGATCTCGCTGGTGTCGGCAATTATGCGGTTTGTTGCATAATCGCTCGCATGA
Source organism: Pseudomonadota bacterium (assembly GCA_046728335.1). GTDB lineage: Bacteria > Pseudomonadota > Gammaproteobacteria > Burkholderiales > Burkholderiaceae_D > JAFCUW01. Next base: position 10,669 of record JBKPEJ010000040.1, read on the forward strand.
CTACACTGCTCAGATCCATCGGCATTGCACGATGCCTTGCCCTTGCTGTGGCAACAAAGCGAAATGTGTGGGCTTGGTTCGATAATCCTCGGCTTGTGGTTGCCCCACACCCGTTTCGCGCATGATCGCGCCAATCAGAGGCCCGACGCGCACTAGCCGACTTGTGGCGTCGCCGCGCCACCTCTTCATGCAGGCGCCGCGGCCCAAGGGCTGGGGTCAGGTCCGCCGGACCTGACCCCGGGGTTGTCGCCGTACCAGGTGCTTGCCACCATCGCCGCATATCCAACAAAAAAACCGCCGTCTCCCGGGCGGGCAACGGCGGCTTCCAGCATCGCAACGCTTCAGCGTGATTATTTCACCGGCTTGGGCTCTTCCGTTTCGCTCTTCGGCATCGGCTTGGCCAGCGCCGGATCCGCAGGCGGCGTCGCTTCAGGCGCCATTACCGGACCAAGCGCCTTCGGCTCAGCCGTCTCGCTGGCCGGCATCGGATCGAGCGGCGGCGCCACGTCAACGGCAGGCGCCACCACGTGCACGATTGGTGCCGCCGGGGTGACCGCGATCCAGCCGGTGGCCGGCAGCAGCGGCACCATCAGCAAGGCGACGATGTTGATGATCTTGATCAGCGGGTTGACCGCAGGGCCGGCCGTGTCCTTGTACGGATCGCCCACGGTATCCCCGGTCACGGCAGCCTTGTGCGCCTCGGAACCCTTGCCGCCGAAATTGCCGTCTTCGATGTATTTCTTGGCGTTGTCCCATGCACCGCCGCCGGTGGTCATCGAGATCGCCACGAACAGGCCGGTGACGATAGTCCCCATCAGCAGGCCGCCCAGCGCCATCGGGCCAAGCAGCATGCCGACCACGATCGGCACCAGCACCGGCAGCAGCGAGGGCAGGATCATTTCCTTGATCGCCGACGCGGTCAGCATGTCGACCGCCTTGTCGTATTCAGGCTTGCCCGTGCCATCCATGATGCCCTTGATGTCGCGGAACTGGCGGCGCACTTCGACCACCACGGCGCCGGCTGCGCGCCCTACCGCTTCCATCGCCATCGCACCGAACAGGTAAGGAATCAGGCCGCCGATGAACAGGCCGACGATGACCATCGGATTGGACAGGTCGAACGACACCGACTTGCCGACAGATTCCAGCGCGTGCGTGTAATCGGCGAACAGCACCAGCGCGGCCAGGCCGGCGGATCCGATTGCATAACCCTTGGTGACGGCCTTGGTGGTGTTGCCCACTGCGTCAAGCGGATCGGTAATCGCGCGCACCGAGTCGGGCATGTGCGCCATTTCGGCGATGCCGCCGGCGTTGTCGGTGATCGGGCCGTAGGCGTCGAGCGCAACGATGATGCCGGCCATCGACAGCATCGAGGTGGCGGCGATCGCGATGCCGTACAGCTGGCCCATTTGATAGGACGCCAGGATCGCGGCGCACACTGCCAGCACCGGATACGCGGTCGACTTCATCGACACGCCCAGGCCAGCAATGATGTTGGTGCCGTGGCCGGTGGTCGATGCTTCGGCGATGTGCCGTACCGGATGGAAATCGGTGCCGGTGTAGTACTCGGTGATGTAGACCATCAGGCCGGTCAGGACGATGCCAACCACCGAGCAGCCCATCATCTTCATGCGCATCGCTTCGTCAGGCCAGACCATCCAGGTCACTGCTGCGAAGCCGATCAGCGACAGGCCGGCGGCCCACCACAGGCCGGTGTACAGCGCCGACATGATCTTCTTGCCCGGCTTGGCCTTGACCAGCGAGCAGCCGACGATGGAGCCGATGATCGATACCGCGCCAAGCAGCAGCGGATAGATGATGGCGGTGGTGCCGGCGCTTGCCATCAGCAAGGCGCCCAGCAGCATGGTGGCGATCAGGGTCACCACGTAGGTTTCGAACAGGTCGGCGGCCATGCCGGCGCAGTCGCCGACGTTGTCGCCCACGTTATCGGCGATCACCGCGGGATTGCGCGGATCGTCCTCAGGGATGCCCGCTTCCACTTTGCCCACCAGGTCGGCGCCGACGTCGGCGCCCTTGGTGAAGATGCCGCCGCCAAGACGCGCGAAGATCGAGATCAGCGAAGCGCCGAACGCGAGGCCGATCAGCGGCTTGATGATGTCGTGCTGCGTCATGCCGGAGCCGGCCGCCTGCACCGTGAGCATCCAGTAGAACAGCGTCACGCCCAGCAGGCCCAGGCCGACCACCAGCATGCCGGTGATCGCGCCGCCCTTGAAGGCGACATCGAGCGCGTCATTCATGCCGCGCGTGGCCGCCTGCGCGGTGCGCACGTTGGCGCGCACCGATACGTTCATGCCGATAAATCCGCACGCGCCCGAGAGCACCGCGCCGATCAGGAAACCGAAAGCCGTCTGCCATTTGAGAAGGATGAAAATGGCGATGAACAGCACCACGCCGACGATCGCGATGGTGCGATACTGGCGCGCGAGGTAGGCCGCGGCCCCTTCCTGGATCGCCTGGGCGATTTCCTGCATCCGGGCGTTGCCGGCATCCTGCCGCAAGATCCAGCTACGTGACCATAAACCGTACACCACAGCGATGACGCCACATACAACCGCAAAAACCAATAAGTTTGCTGCCATTTCGTCCCCTTAGTCTTGTTATCAAGTACTACAAAAACACACTTCGAAAGACCGGCCCCCCAGGGTGTGAGGGACGCGGCCAGCCTTACTGCGTACTGCAAAACATGAATCGAAAACTGGTGCGAACGATGCAGGACTCATCGGTTGCGTGCAAAAAAACAGCGGACACGAAGTCCGCTGTTTTTGTATTGCTTATTCCGTCAGTGCCGCGAATGCCGCGTCACGGATTTGCTCGACAGGTCCGACACCGGAGATGCGGCGGTATTTCGGCGCGCCCGGCAGGCCGGACTGCGACCATTTGTTGTAGTAGCCAAGCAGCACTTCGGTCTGGTTGTGATAGACCGCAAGGCGCTTCATGACAGTCTCGGCCTTGTCGTCGTCGCGCTGGATCAGCGCTTCGCCGGTGACATCGTCGACGTTATCCACTTTTGGCGGATTGAATTTGATGTGGTACACGCGCCCCGAGCCAGGGTGCGAACGGCGCCCGCTCATGCGCTCGACGATCGACTCGTCAGGTACGTCGATTTCCAGAACGTAGTCGACGTTGATGCCGGCGTCCTTCATGGCGTCAGCCTGCGCGATGGTGCGCGGGAAGCCGTCGAACAGGTAGCCGTTTTCGCAGTCGCAATCTTTCAGGCGGTCCTTGACCAGCCCGATCATGATGTCGTCCGACACCAGGCCGCCCGCATCCATCACCTTTTTCGCGGCCATGCCGAGCTCGGAGCCGGCCTTGATCGCTGCGCGCAGCATGTCGCCCGTGGAAATCTGAGGGATGTTGAACTTTTCCTTGATGAAGTTTGCTTGAGTGCCCTTGCCGGCGCCGGGTGCTCCTAACAGAATGAGACGCATGAAAATTCCTAAAACAGATGTTGAATAATTTTTATAATGGCAACGAAAGACTTTGATGCATATCTGACTACCTTGGAACGAAACTTACCACAAAAGTCAGCCTCAGCGCCAATATCAAAATACCTTGTCATTTATTTGCTTGATCCGGGACAGGCGCATCTTCGCGTCCTGGCGCCCGGAAGAACTCAGGCGCCGTAATGCAGGCGCACGCGGGCCAGGTCTTCCGGCGTGTCAACACCCGCCGCCGGCGCGGCCGCGGTGATGTGGACGGCGATCGGATAACCGTGCCATAGCACGCGCAGCTGCTCGAGCGCTTCGACCGATTCCAGCGGCGCCGGCTCCAGGCTCGGATACAGCTGCAGGAATGCGTTGTTATAGGCATACAGGCCGACATGGCGCAGCGGGGCGTAGCCGGCCGGCAGCGCCTGCTGCGACTGGGCAAAGCCGTCGCGGTGCCAGGGAATCGCCGCGCGCGAGAAGTACAACGCGCGCCCCGCCTTGTCGAGCACGACCTTGACCACGTTCGGGTTGAACACGTCGGCCGCGTCAACGATCGGATGGGCGCAGGTGGACATCGGCACTTCGGCCGAAATGCGGCTGGCGCAGGCGGCCAGCAAGGCCGGATCGATCAGCGGCTCGTCGCCCTGCAGGTTGACCACCACTTCGGTCGGCGCCAGGTTCAGCGCGCGCGCCACTTCGGCGATACGGTCGGTACCGGACGGATGGTCGGCGCGCGTCATGCATACCTCGACGCCGTGCGCGGCGCAGGCGGCGGCGATGTCGGCATGGTCGGTGGCGACGATGATCCGGCTGGCGCCCGATTCGGCAGCACGTTCGGCCACCCGCACCACCATCGGCTTGCCGCCCAGGTCGGCGAGCGGCTTGCCCGGCAGCCGGGTTGAAGCGAGCCGCGCCGGGATGATCACGGTGAACTTCAGGTCCGCCATCGTCACGTCGGCTCGACCTTGCGCGCCTCGTCGGCCCACATGATCGGAATGCCGTCGCGGATCGGATAGGCCAGGCGGTCCGGCTTGCAGATCAGTTCCTGCGCCTTCTTGTCGTATTCGAGCGGTCCCTTGCACAGCGGGCAGACCAGGATATCAAGCAGTCGAGCATCCACGACATTTCTCCACAATTTGTTCGGCCAGCGCGGCGTCAAGCTGCGCCGTCACCGGTACGACCCACAGTCTCGGGTCGTTTTTGAGATTTTCAATTTGCCCACATTTTACTGCATCCTTCTCGGTGATCAGGATGATGTCGGCATCGACCCGCGCGAACGGCTGGTCGAGGAAATCGTGATGGTCCGGCAGCGCCAGTTCGGCGAATTCCAGGCCTTCGGCGCGCAGCATGGCGAAAAAGCGGCCGGGGTTGCCGATGCCGGCGGCGGCGACGAGGCGCTTGCCGGCCAGCTGCGCCAGCGGAACCAGTGCGCCCGGTTGCGCCAGCGGCTCGGCCAGCTTGCCCGCGAGCTGCATGCGGAACGGCGCACCGCCCACGCTGGCAGCCAGCTGCGGCGTCAGCTCCGGCGTATTGACGACTGTGAAATCGCGCCGGCGCGAGACCGGCTCGCGCAGCGGTCCGGCCGGCAGCAGCCAGCCGTTGCCGGCGCCGCGGCCGTCGAACAGCACGATCTCGATATCGCGCTGCAGCGCGTAGTGCTGCAGGCCGTCGTCGCTGATCAGTACATTGACTTCGGGATGGGTCTCGAGCAGCGCCCTGCCCGCTTGCGGCCGGTCGCGCCCGACCATCACCGGGCAGCCGGTGCGGCGCGCGATCAGCAGGGGCTCGTCGCCCACCTCGCCGGCCGGCGAATCGGGTGTCACGGCGCGCGGCGCGCTGCCTGCGCCGCCATGGCCGCGCGAGATGATGCCGGGCCGGAAGCCGGCCGCGCGCAAGGTCTCGGCCAGCCAGATCGCCAGCGGGGTCTTGCCGGTGCCGCCGATGAAGATATTGCCGACCACCAGCACCGGCACCGGCAGGCGCTGCGCGTGCAAGGTGCCGTCGCGGTACAGGCGCGCGCGCAGCTTCGATAGCGCGCGGAACACCAGCGACAGCGGCCACAGCGCGCTGGCCAGCAGGCCGCGCCGCAGCCAGGCGCGGGAGAGGATCGCTTCGAGGGAATGGGATGGTGCGGGCATGCGCGGGCGGGCGAAGCGAGTTCGCCCGCGGTTGCTTACTTCTTGCCGGCGGTCTGGGCCGCGAAGGTCAGCTTGTCGTAGCCGGCGATGCGCGCCGCCTCGAGCACATTGATGACCATCTGGTGCATCGCGAACTGGTCGGCGTTGACGATCACGACCGGGCTCTTGTCCGGCGTGGCGTTGCCGCTGGCCTTGGCCGCGTTCTTCAGGTCGTCGGCCAGGCCGGCCACCGTGTGGAACGACACCGGCACATTGTTGACCGTGTAATTGCCCTTGGCGTCGATGGTGACGTTAATCTCGAACGGACGGTCGATCGCCTTCTCGGCGTCGGCGGTCGGCAAGGTGATCTGCAACTCCGTGAACTTGCTGTAGGTGGTGGTGACCATCAGGAAAATCAGCACCACCAGCAGCACGTCAATGAACGGGATCAGGTTGATTTCCGGATCCTCGCGTTTGCGGCCGCGGCGGAAATCCATCATTTGCGGGCACCGTGCACGACGTCGACGAATTTCACCGCCTGCCCTTCCATGTCGATGATGAAGCTGTCGACCAGGGCGCGGAAGTGGCGGTAGAACACCAGCGCCGGCATCGCGATGGCCAGGCCGAAGCCGGTGTTATACAGCGCCACCGAAATACCGTGGGCCAGCTGGGCCGGATTGGTGCCGGTCGAATTCTGCGCGCCGAAGATCTCGATCATGCCGACCACGGTGCCGAACAGGCCCATCAGCGGCGCCAGCGAGGCGATCGTGCCGAGCGTGGTCAGGAAGCGTTCGAGCACGTGGGCCACGCCGCGGCCCGCCTCTTCGATCGATTCCTTCATGATCTCGCGCGGCGCGTCGATGTTGCGCAGCGCGGCGGCCAGCACGGCGCCGAGCGGGGAATTTTTTTCGAGCTTGTCGATGATGTCCGCAGTGACCTTGCCATTGTGATAGACGCGGATCACTTCAGAGAGCAAAGGCGGCGGCAGGATTTTGGAACGGCGCAGGTAGATCAGGCGTTCGATGATCAGGGCCAGGGCGACGATGGAAGCAATCAACAACAGCCAGATAGGCCAGCCTGCAGCTTGAAGAATGGCGAGCAAAAGGAACTCCTGAGTTAGGTAAGAAACGACATTCGGCAGAGTAACGTGTTGCCCGCTGATCGGCAAGTAAAGTTCTGCACACCTTCTGTGGATAAGATTGTGAGCAAGGAGATTGACTAACGGAAAGATCGTTGATTCTTATAGGAAAATTCCAATTGCATAAAAACGAGGCAGCCGGTGAAATCGTGGCGAAAAGCACGCAATACCGATAATTTCCCCACCCGAATTCGCGCGAAAGGGGAAAACCATGCTCAGTTTGCCATCGCGACGGCAATTTCGTTTCGTTTTGGCGCGGCGGGATGGTTTGCGACGTTCTGCACATCTTTTGTGGATAAGATTGTGCGCAAGAGATTTGACTGTAGGAAAGTGCCTTGATTCATAAGGGAATTTTCTCGCTGCGCAAAAAGCAGGCACCCGGCTGTTTTGGGGAGAAATTCGCTTCCTCGAAGATTGTGCCATGCAAAGCTGGCATGCGCCGATGTTCTGCACATCTTTTGTGGATAAGATTGTGCGCAAGAACTTTGACACTAGTAAAGACCCTTGATTTGTATGAGTATTTTGTCATTGCGCAAAAACAAGGCATCTGGGCGGTTTGTGGAGAAATGCACGAATTTGCCAGTTGTGCCATGCTCTTTTGCTGAGCAATTTTCCACGGCCGGGGCTTTCTGCACATCTTTTGTGGATAAGATTGTTAGCAATAGAGTTGACACTAGGCAAAGTCTTTGATTCCATTGAGAAAAATTCAGCTGCCCAAATAAACGGCAACGTAACCCGGGGCAAGTTGTCCACGGCGCGCCGGGTTTTCACACAGAAACTGTGGATAACTTTGTGAGCAAGTATGAAGAGTTTCACCAAAGTCCTTGATCCATAAGGCTTTTCAGGTTTTGCGCGAAAAACGTGCATGCCAATTTTTCGTTTAGAATCAGGCACTTGAAAAGAAATACTTGAAGTCCCCAGGAATATGTGACATAAGCATGACCGCCTTCGACTTTTGTGGACAGCTCTCCCGCGCCTTGCCCTATGCAAACCAGTTTCGACCCTGATCCAAGCTACGCCGCCCCGCCGGTATTGACCGTCACCGCGCTCAACCAGCAGGTGGCGAGGTTGCTTGAACGCAGTTTTCCGCTGACCTGGATCGGCGGCGAGATCTCCAATTTCACCCGCGCCAGTTCGGGCCACTGGTATTTCACGCTGAAGGACGATGCTGCGCAGGTACGCGCGGTAATGTTCCGCGGGCGCGCCCAGTTTGCCGGTTTCATCCCGCGCGAAGGCGACAAGGTCGAAGTGCGCGCGCTGGTCACCCTGTACGGTGCGCGCGGCGACTACCAGATCAATGTCGAATCGATCCGGCGCGCCGGGGTCGGCGCCCTGTTCGAAGCGTTCCTGCGGCTCAAGGAAAAGCTCGGCGCCCAGGGCCTGTTCGACGAAGCGCGCAAGCGCCCCCTGCCCTTGTTTACCCGCAGCATCGGCATCGTCACCAGCCCGCAGGCGGCCGCGCTGCGCGACATCCTCACCGCGCTCAAGCGCCGCGCGCCGCACATCCGCATCGTGCTCTACCCGAGCCCGGTGCAGGGCCAGGATTCGGCGCGCAAGATCGCCGAGGCGATCACCCGCGCCTCGCTGCGCGCCGAAGTCGACGTGCTGCTGGTGTGCCGCGGTGGCGGTTCGATCGAAGACCTGTGGAGCTTCAACGAGGAAGCGGTGGCGCGCGCGATCGTCAACTGCAGCATGCCGGTGATTGCCGGCATCGGCCACGAGACCGACTTCACCATCGCCGACTTCAGCGCCGACGTGCGCGCGGCGACGCCGACCGCGGCCGCGGAACTGGCCGCCACCGCGCGCGCCGACTGGGTCGGCTCGCTGGAAGCGGATGTGATCGACCTGCGCCGCGCGATGCGGCGCACCTTGGCGGAAGCGAACCTGAACCTGGACGGCTACGCGCGCCGGCTGATCAGCCCATCTGCCCGGATCGGCCACCAGCGCCTGCAGTTGCTGGCGCTGTCGACCGCGATGACGCACGCCGTGCGCGCGCCGGTCAACCGCCACGCCTTCACCTTGGCGCAGTTGCGGGCGCGCTGGGCCAGCCACCGGCCCGACGTACGTGCGTTGCGCGCGGAGATCGCCTCGCAGCAGCGCCATTTCGCCGCCAGCCTGGCCAGTCAGATGGGGGTGCGGCGCCATGCGCTGGGCGCGCTGGCGGCCCAGCTCGAACTGCTCAATCCGCAGCGCACGCTCGAACGCGGCTACGCCATCGTCAGCGACGCCAGGGGCCTTGTGCTGCGTTCGCCGGCCGCGATCAAGGTGCACGAGACGCTGACGCTGCGGCTGGCGGACGGCAGCGCCGAGGTCGGCGTGGCCAGCGTACAGGGCCTGCTGGAATAGCCCGCGAGAACAAATATGCAACGAAGCCGCATCCGTCTTACAATAAGCGTCGTTTCCGAATTATCAACGCGTTTCTCATCAATAAAGGAAAAGACATGGAACACATTTTGCCACCCCTGCCGTACGCGATGGATGCCCTGGCTCCCCACATCTCCAAAGAGACGCTTGAGTACCACTACGGCAAGCACCACGCGACCTATGTGACCAATCTGAACAACCTGATCAAGGGCACCGAGTTCGAGAACATGTCGCTGGAAGAAATCGTCAAGAAATCGTCCGGCGGCATCTTCAACAATGCGGCCCAGGTATGGAACCACACTTTCTACTGGAACGGCATGAAGCCGGCCGGCGGCGGTGCGCCGAGCGGCAAGGCGGCTGACGCGATCAACGCCAAGTGGGGCTCGTTCGACAAGTTCAAGGAAGAGTTCACCAAGTCGTGCCTGGGCAACTTCGGTTCCGGCTGGACCTGGCTGGTGCAAAAGGCCGACGGCGGCGTCGACATCGTCAACACCTCGAACGCCGGCTGCCCGCTGACCACTGGCGACAAGCCGCTGCTGACCTGCGACGTCTGGGAGCACGCCTACTACATCGACTACCGCAACGCGCGCGCCAAGTACGTGGAATCGTTCTGGGGCCTGGTCAACTGGGACGCGGTCGCCAAGAACGCGGCTTAAGTTTCAGCCGCCTCACAAAAAATCCGCTGCGGCGGATTTTTTTTCGCCGATTGCATGGCGCCAGAACCTCGATTCGACGTTCGACACCAAATGGGGACAGACCCGTTTTTTTGTGCGCGGAACTGCGACCACGCCAAATTTCTCCTCGCGATTGACGTCAATCACGCTCAAAAAAGGCGCTCGGTACCAGCTGTTCCCACCGAAAAAACGGGTCTGCCCCCATTGTTTTGCGGCTCACCGCGGTGGCGGATTTTTTCCGCTGACAATTGTCGTGAAACTGTCGCGAGCTGTCTGCCATTGTCTCCAAATGTGATTTCTGGCAATGGCTCCACTACAATAGCGGGCAAGGAGATTGCCATGTTTCGAGTAATGCTAGTAGAGGACGACGCCAGGCTCGCGGAGCTGGTCACGGAGTATTTGAACGGCTACGAGTTCGACGTCGAGCTGGTCGCGCGCGGCGACCACGCCTTGGCGCGCTTCGGCGAGATCGCGCCCGACCTGGTCGTGCTCGACCTGATGCTGCCCGGCCTCGACGGGATGGTGGTGTGCCGCCAGATCCGCGCCATCAGCGAGGTGCCGATCCTGATCCTGACGGCACGCGAAGATTCCTACGATGAAGTGTCGGGCCTGGAACAGGGCGCCGACGATTTCTTGAACAAGCCGGTCCAGCCGCGCGTGCTGCTTGCCCGCCTGCGCGCGCTGATGCGCCGCTCGAGCAACAAGCCGGCGCCCGATGCCCAGGCGCCGCTGGTGTTTGGCGCGCTGACCATCACCACCAGCGAACGCAGCGTGAGCTGGCGCGGCGAGGTGTGCGTGCTTAGCAATACGGAATACAAGCTGCTGCTGGTGTTGGCCAGTGCGGCCGGACAAGTGCTGTCGCGCGATGCGCTGCTGAAGAAGATGCGCGGCATCGAATTCGACGGCCTCGACCGCAGCATCGACAACTGCATCTCGAAACTGCGCCGCCGCTTCGACGACGTCAACTCGGAAAAAATCAAGACGGTGTGGGGCGAAGGCTATTTGTTCTCGCCGTCGGCCTGGGCCTGACTATTCGAATACCGGGGCGATCGCCAGCGGCGCTTCCTGCGTCACCACCTGCCCATGGGCGGGCGTGTCGGCGAAGCGGTACAACACTGTCCTGAAGCTGTCGTCCGGGTCGTCCGAAAACAGCGTGCCTTCGAGCACCGGCAATAGCACGGCCGCTTCCCCGTTGCGCACCCGCACGACCGGCGCGCTTCCTTTCCGCGCAAATCCGAAACGTATGCCGGCACAGCTCAGGCTGCGCGCCGACGCATCGGCGTAGCGCGCGAAATTGAGCGCCTGCTCGCAGGCGGCGCGCAAATCCACCGCTTCGTACACGCCGTCCGGCCGCACCACCACCGACACGCGCGGACGCAGCACGAACTGGCTGACCTTGCGGTTCAGCACCAGCGCCGCATTCTCGTCGTAGGCAGCCTTGAGCAAGGGAAACACGGTGCGGCCGGTGGCGTCGAGCGGCAGGTTCAGCTGCGTCGACTTGCCGTTCAGCGACAGGCGCAGCCCGTCGGTGGACACGCCCTTCTCCTTCGGCATCACCTGGAAGTGGTTTTGGATCAATTGCTTGGGACGGCCGTATTTTTCGAACACCACCATGGCCCGGTAGGCGTCACGATAGCTCACCCATTCGCCGTCCGGCGCCTGCGCGCAGGCGGCGCCGGCCGCCACCAGCAGTGCGGAAAACAGCGGGAGATGTCGCAGCAGGGCCATCGTGTCAGAACCTGTATGCAAGCGCGGTCGAAACCGTGAGGTTGGTGGGCCGCTCGACGAGCGGGCTGTCTTTGGCGCTGCCCAACAGGTGCTTCGCCTGCAGGCCGGAGGTGACGATCCAGGCCGGCGCCAGCGCCCAGTTCCAGTGCGCGCCAAGATGCGCATCCTTGAGCCCGCCCGTCGCCTCGTAGACCGCGTAGCCGCTGCGGCCAGCCTCGATCGGCGTCACCCCGAAGAAGGCCTGGTTGTAAGCGCGGTTGGCCAGCGTCACCCCGGCCGAGAAGGATAGCGAATGATGCGACGAGGCCGCCGCGGCGACCCGCTGCAGGCCGACGCTCCAGGTCGCCCCTGTTCGCTCGCTCCCCGAACCGTAGAGCAGCTCATTGGTCAAACGAAGGTGCGGGCTGAGGTAGTAATTGAAAAATCCACCCGCTTGCAGCCGGGTGGCGATCGGATCCATGCCGTCGAGCCGGCCGCTGACCGGGGTGATCCGGTTCACCATCGGCGGCTGCGCGACGAGCATGCTGCCCGGCGGCGCAGCACTATTGACGCCGCCGATGCCGGTGGCGCTGCCCGATTCGGTGCGGCGCGGCTGCACGGCCAGCAAGGGGCCGAACTCGACCGCAGGTTCCTTGGACAGGTGCATGCCGGCGCTCATACCTGAAATAAAGATGCCGTTGCTCCATTCGAGCTGCAGCACCGGAAAGGCCGCCACGCGCTGCGCGCGCGCACCCTCGTAGCGCGCGGTCGATACCGCGCCCAGCCCGAAGTACAGGTCACGGCTGCCGTCGGGCATGCGGTTGACCGCGGGCGTTTGGGCCGCAGCCGAACCGCATGCGGCTGTCAGCGCGAGGACGAAGAGCTTGTTCATTGTGGTAGTAGTGAAAGTTCGCATGCCAACATTTTACGATGTGCAAGCAGGTCTTCCCGAATTTGCTCCTGTCCCAAGATAATTTGCGGACCGCGCGCCGGTTTGCCGATGGGCGCGGTGGGCACGCGGCCGGGGCGCCAATCAGCCAATGATCTTCTTCTGCGCGATGAATTCGACCGGCAGCTCGCTGCGCTCGACGACGACCAGATGCGCCGGCGTCGTCATGGCCATCGTGCACAGTACGGTCGGGCCCGGCACGCTGTCGGTGTGGCGCACCGTGAGCTTGGCGGCGCCGCGGTCGACACTGTCGATCTCGGTCGCGTAGCAGCCGTTCGACTGCACGCCCATGAACACGGCGAGCACCATCTTGCGGCTGAAGTCGACCGCCGGCAGCGCGGCGCTGCTATGCGCCGCCCACATCTGCTGGAAACTGTCGGCGTCGCGGATCGTGACGGTCTGGGCCGTCTGAACGCCGGAGCGGGTGGTCTGGTCGAGCGAGATGAACGGCGGCGCCGAGGCCGCTTTCGGCGGCACGGTGACCGGTTCCACCTGGTGGCCGCCGCCCAGTCCAAGGTCGCTCTTGTCGAGGTTGGCGAGGATCGTGTCGAACAGCGCGCGCGACTGCGCATCGGCGCAGGAAAGCTGCGGGCCGGCGATCGAATCGCTGACCGAACACAGCAGCGCTTGCGGCGTGGCGCCGTACAGGCCGCGCGCGTAGGAATTATCGGGGCAGTTTCCGGCGCGCTCCCAGAACACCATTTTCTTGTCGATGACGAACAGGCGGTTGCGCAGGTCGGCGCAACTCGCGGCCTGCGCCTGGACGATGAAATCCACGGTGACCGGTACGGCGCCGTTCGGATTCGGTTCGCCGATGGCGACGCTTTGCCGGGCCTGCTGGTCAGGCAAGGCGCCACCTCCGCCGCCGCAGCTGGCCAGCGCCAGCGCGCTGGCCAGCGCTACGGCGCCGATGAGATATCTTGTGCGTGACATGGAAATCCTCCGGAGGTAGGGCGCGCACGGCGCGACCGTCGCTTCAATGCAAAAAAAGCCCGCCGACACTGGGGTGCCAGGCGGGCAAACGGAAAACCCGACTTGCCCAAGCTTACCCAGTTGCCGGAATTGAATCCCCCCCGATTTGTCCGCCAATTGTCATCATTTTGTAATGCCCGCAAGCGGCACCGGCTCTTATACAATGCTGCCTGGGAGAAAACTATGTTTTTGACAGTCACCGCCGGGCCGGCCATGCCTGCCCTGCCCGCATGAACCGCCTGTTTTTCCGCTTTTTCATCCTGGTGATGCTGTCGATCACCGTGGCGACCTTCGTCATTTACTTTGCCATCAGCCGGCTGTTCGGCGACCCGCTGGAAGACATCGCCCGGCGCCAGGCGGCGGCCGAGATCTTCCTGCTCGAGCAATACGTCGACAAGGCGCCGGCCGACGAATGGCTGGTGCGGCTGAACAAGGTGCGCGAAGTGTCGCGCGCCAACCTGGAACTGATGCCGCTGGCCGGCGCGCGCGCGGCGCTTCCGGCGCGCTGGCACGCCGCGCTCGAGCGCGGCGAGCTGGTGCTCGACGCCCCCAACAAGGCCTTCTTCCGGCGCGTGGATCTGAAGGGCGACCGCTACATCGGCAGCGGCGAGGAGGTGATCCATGCGCAGGACTTGCCGATCAATATCGGCTTCGCGCTGGAGACGGAGGCCCTGCGCTATGTGATCGTCGCGCTCGCGTTGCTGATCCCGATCGCGCTGTGGTCGCGCACCCACTGGCAGGGCCTGCAGGCGCTGTCGGCGGTGGCGGACAAGATCGGCGCCGGCAACCTGGCGGCGCGCGCCAGCTTCAAGCCGGGCGCCAGCATCTATCCGCTGGCCGAACGCATCAATCACATGGCGGGCCGGATCGAGGGCCTGGTCGAGGCCCAGACCAGCCTGCTCCATTCGGTGTCGCACGAGCTGCGCACGCCGATCGCGCGGCTTGAATTCGCGCTCGAGCTGTTGCGTTCGGCCGCGCCCGACGGCACGCTGACGCCGCGCATCGAGGCGATGGAAGGCGATTTGGCCGAGCTGAATGCGCTGGTCAGCGAACTGCTGGGCATGGCCAGGATCGGCAGCGAGGGGGCGCTGAAGGCGGCGCCGTTCGCGTTGGCGCCGGCCTTGCGCGATTGCGCCGCCCAGCTCGACTGTCCGGTCGAACTGGCGCTCGATGCGGCGCTGGGCGACGTGACGGGGGATCAACGTCTGCTGATGCGGGCGATCGGCAACGTGCTGCGCAATGCGCAAAAGTATGCGAAAACTCGCATACTTTTATCGGCACGGAAGGTGGGCTCCGGGGTCGAGATTGCGGTGGTGGATGACGGACCGGGGCTTCCGGAGACGGAGCGCGAGCGCATTTTCGAGCCGTTCTACCGGCTCGACCGCAGCCGCGACCGGACCACCGGCGGCTTCGGCCTGGGGCTGTCGATCGCGCGCAAGGCTGTCGAGCTGCATGGCGGGACGATCGCGGCCGGCATGTCGGCGCTGGGCGGGGCGCGGTTTGTGATTACGTTGCCGGCCGGCGGATCGTAAGGCAAACGCATGCTCAGTATAGGTTCCCGCCTCCGCGGGAACGACGACTTTTAGGCCAATGCATTCAAAAACCGCCGCTCCCGGGCTCGGTGCCCCCTTGGCGGGAGCCAAATGTGGGACGACTTGCGGCGTCGACGTGCCACCTCTTCATGCACATGCCGCGGCCCACGGGCGGGGGTCAGGTCCGGCGGACCTGACCCCGGGTCTGTCGCCGCACTGGGCGCTTGCCGCCATCGCCGCGCGGTCCCACATTAACGGTGACATAGCGATAAAAAACTCCGCCGCAGCGGAGTTTTTTACTTCGGCAGCGCCGTCGGGCTGGTGTGCGTCAAGGCGTACCCCAGATGCTCCCACCAGTGGTCGCGCGAGCGCACGATCACCAGGCACTTCTGGTCGAACTCGCCCTTGAACAGCGGATCGGCGCACTTCTTTGTCATCAGGGCATTGCGCTGGTTCTCGGCATTGACCAGCGCAATGCACAGCCAGATGACCAGGCCGCCAAACACGGCAGCCAGGGTCCACGCCAGCTGGTTCACATTGCTGGTCTCAAACAAGTCCTCGTCGACCGGCTTGGACCGGTCGTACATCTTCAGGACTTCGCGTTCGACATCGCTCATTTTGTCTTCGCCACTTTCGTTACCATCGCGTCGAGCACCTGCACGGTCGCCTTCGACAGCGCCGCTTCGCCCATGCCCTTATTGGTCGCATCGACCACGCTCGGCGAGGTCATGTAGCGGCCATCGACGACCAGGGTCGGCACCGAGTCGATCTTGTACGCATTGAGGATCTGCGGCAGACGCTTCATCTTGGTCATCACCCCGAACGAATTCCACGCATCGAGGAATTTCGCCTTGTCGATACCGTTCTTGCTGACCCAGTCGATGATCGCATCATCCTTGCTCAAGCGTACGCGGTCGACGTGCACCGCGCGGAACACCTTCGCGTGCATTTCGTCCAGTTTCCCCATCGCTTCCAGCGTCAGGTACAGATGCGCTTCAGGATCGTTGGCGCCGCTGAAAGGCATATGCACGCGCTTGAAAAGAATCTTGTCGCCCTGTTTTTTGACCCATTCGGCCAGGTACGGTTCCAGCACGTTGCAGTGCGGGCAGTGATACATGAAAAATTCGATCACTTCGACCTTCTTGCCCACGGCCTGCACCGGCTGCGGACTGGCCAGCTGGACATATTCGGCGCCCAGCTTCGGATCGGCAGGCGAAGCAAACGCGGTGGAGGCGACCAGCCCAAGGGCTGCAACAGCTAAACGCAAGAAACGCATGGAAGTCCTTATTAATGTTAGGCGAACGATCGCGAGATTACCACTTTTTCCCGCGATGGTATGCCAGCGGGCCCGATTATTGCAACTGCTTACTTCTTTAACGCAAGCTTACTTGCGCCGTTGACGCGCCAGTTCGATTTTTTCGCACAGCTGGGCCACGCCGAGCGCCATGCGCGGTCCGGGCCGGGTCAGCAGCTCGCCTTCGAGACGGAACAGGTTGCCCCGCTGCACCGCGAGCATGTTGCGGTAGGGTTTCCAGATGCCGATCCCGGCGTCGTCCGGATCGTGCTGGTCGCCGCCGAAAATCGCCTCCGGATTTTGCTGCAGCACCGCCTCGGTGCTGACCGAGGGCGCCACCACGTTCAGGCCGGCAAACACGTTCTGCCCGCCGCACAGGCGGATCGCGTCGTCGATGATGTGCATGCCGGAAAGCGTATAGATCGGCTTGTCCCAGATCTGGTAGAACACCCGCACCGGCGGCCGCTTGCCGTAGCGCGCGCCGAGGCTGGCGATGCTGGCGCGGTACTGGGCGGCCGAGGCTTCCGCCGCCTTCTCGGTGCCGAGCAGGCGGCCGAACCGGACGAGGCTGTCGGCTACCTGGTCGAGCTTGTGCGGCTCGCTGTAGAACACCGGGATGCCGAGCTTGCCGAGCTGCTCGAGCTGGCGCCCGGTGTTGCCGCTTTGCCAGACCACCAGCAGGTCGGGCTTGAGCGCGATCACCCGCTCCATGTCGATCTGGGCGTCGCTGCCGACCAGCGGGATCTTCTTCGCCGCTTCCGGATAGTCGCTGAAGTTGATCGCGCCGACGATGCGCTCCCCGCCGCCCGCGGCGAACAGCAGTTCGGTCACGTGCGGCGCCATCGAGATGATGCGCTGCGCCGGCGCGGCCAGGGTGACGCGCCGGCCGGCGTCGTCGACCACCGTGATGGCGGCGACGCCCGCTGGTGCTGCGCCGGACCCGGCGCAGCATGGCAAGGCCAGGCACAGTGCTGCGATGAAGCGTTTAAAAATCATAGCGCGCCGAGAGCTTGATCTGGCGGCCGTCGCCGGGATAAATTCCCGACTCGCAGCCGAACGCGTTGCTGAAGTACTGCTTGTCGGCCAGGTTCAGGCCGGCCAGCGCGAACTCCCACTTGCCGATCGTGCGGGCATAGCGCGCGTCGATCGTGGTGTGGGACGGAATGCGCGCCGCGCAGGTGTTGGTGAAGTCGCTGCCATAACGCTGGCTGTCGACCCACTGCGCACCGATGTCGGCGCTCTGCCCGCTCGACGGCGCCCACGACAGGCGCGCGGAGATCACGTTCTTCGGCACCAGCACCATCTCGCGGCCTGCGTTCGGGCCTTCGGTGAAGGTGGCCTTGACGTGCTGCAGGTGGCCGCTGACGTTCCAGTCGGCGGCGATGCGCGCCTTGGCGTCGATCTCGAATCCCTCGCGGCGGGTCGGGTCGAGGTTGGTATTGGTGCCGTAGCCGATGGTCGGGTCGAAGAAAATCTCATTGACCAGGTTGTGGCGGAAGGCGCGCGCGCTGAGCTCCTGGCTGGCGTCGGCGAAGCTCACGCCCAGTTCGAGGTCATGCGAGGTCTGCGGCTTCAGTACGGCCGTCGACGCGCGGTAGCTGTTCTCGTCTGAGTTCGCCATGCGATAGCTCTGGCCCGCCTTCGCGTGCACGGTCACGCGCGGCAGCACGCTGTAGCTGCCCTGCGCTTCCCAGGCGTTCAGGCCCTGCGAACTGCTTTCCGGCGCCGGCGTGAAGCTCAGCGGATCGACGTAGTCCTTGTCGAACACTTCGTGGCGCGCGCCGATCGACAGGCGGCCGTTGTGCGCGGCGTCCCAGCGGATCTCGTCGCGGAAGTAGATCGCCTTCGAATCCTGGCTGGCGTCGGCCTTCGAGAAATCGGCGCTGGTCACGCGGTTCCAGCGAATCAGGTCGATGCCGCCAACCAGTTCGTTGAGCATGCCGCCGAACTCCGACAGGTGGCGCAGGCGCGGCGAAAACTGGGTCTGCTCGCTGTCGTAGGCCAGCTTGGAGACCGTGTCGGCGCCGCCGTAATTGAAGACGTAGTTGGCCTTGACGTTCTTTTCGCGGTGCGACAGTTCGGCCGCGAGTTCGACGCCGCCGACGCGCTGCTCGATGAAGGCGCTGAAGCGGTCGGAGTCGAGCGAGCCGAAGTCGTTCGGCGTGAGGGTCTGGCGCGGATTGGCCAGGAACTGCGCCAGTGTGAGCGAACCGGGGAAGCGCGAATCCTGGCGCGCGCTGTCGATCCGCACGCCGACCCGGCCCGCACCCAGCGTCCACTGTGCGCCGGCGGAGAGCGCGGTCTGGCGGAATTCGCTGTTGGCGCGGTAGTTGTCGGTGCCCTGGTTGCCGATGGCGGCGTCGAGCGACATGCCTTCCCAGCTTTGCGCGACCGAGGCGCGCACGTCGTGCTGGTGGAACTGGCCCACTTCGGCGCGCAGCGAACCGCGGCCGCTGTCCTTGCCCGGCCGCTTGGTGACGATCTGGATCACGCCGCCGGTCGCGCCTTCGCCGAACAGCACGGCGCTGCCGCCGCGGATGATCTCGATGCGCTCGACCGTCTCGATCGGAATCGTCGACAGCGTCGGGCTGGCCAGTTCGTTTTCGTTCATGCGCACGCCGTCGAGCATGACCACCATGTTCTCGCTGCTGTTGCTGCCGAAGCCGCGCAGGTCGAGCGCGAAGTCGGGGCTGGAATCGAGGCTTTGGCGGCCGTACACGCCGCCGATCTTGCGGATCGCCTGGTTGACGTCGGACACGCCGGCGCGGCGGATTTCATCGGCGGTGATGACGGTGGCGCCGATCGGCGGCAGTTCCGCGGCGCTGGGGAAACGCGAACCGGTGATCAGGACCGACGGCAGCGCGCCGTCCTGGGCCGCGGCGGGCGCGCCGAAACAAAGCGAGAGCGCCGAAACGAGGGCGAGCGGAGGAAAAGCCTGGGCGGTGCGCAGTGCAGCTGAAAAAGTCATGGTATGGATCTTCGATAAGAGTCCCCGGCCGTGCGTCCCCGCAAGCCGGATTCAACGGAAGACGCCCGCGGCATGCGCCGGCGCTTCCACCTGTTCTGGCCGGTATCCGGGCTCGCAAGTCAGACCGCCTCCCCTTCCTATGCTTGTGCACAGTGGTCATTGAGACGGCCAGTCGCCATGATCGGCGACGCTTGTTTACCGTTGCGGGGGCAGCACACCTTCGGCCGCTGCGCCAGAGTGGGCGCGACAGCGTGGTGTTTCCCGTTTAACTGCACGCGTGATCACGCGTGCGGGCACCAAAACATGCACATTATAAACGTAACAAGCTTCGGCAAGAAATCGGCGATGTCACCGTTAGGTGCGGGCCCGCGCGGCGATGGCAGCAAGCGCCCGCTGCGGCGACAACCCCGGGGTCAGGTCCGCTGGACCTGACCCCGGGCCTTCGACCGCGGCGCGTGAATCGAAGGTTTGGCTCATCGATACCGGCGCCGATATATAGTGGTCGTGCCGGCATGCGCTCTTGAAATCGGCAGGTGCGCGCACATATTAGTACTAACTAGTACAATGTGAGTATCCAACCCTGAAGGAGTCGCCATGACACACGCCCTGCCCACGTATTTCGTCTCCCACGGCGGTGGTCCGTGGCCGTTCATGAAGGAACAGGTTGGCTCCAATTACGACAAGCTGGAAGCGTCGCTGGTCGACATCCGGCGCCAGGTCGGCGTGCGGCCCAAGGCGGTGCTGGTGATCAGCAGCCACTGGGAGGAAGAAGAGCTGATGGTCTCGTCCGGTGTTGCGCCGGGGATGATCTACGATTACGGCGGCTTCCCGCCGCACACTTACCAGATCAAGTATCCGGCGCCGGGCATGCCGGAACTGGCGCAGCGCGTGGCCGGACTGCTTGGCGCGGCCGGCCATCCGGCCACGCTGGATCCGAACCGCGGCTTCGACCACGGCACGTTTTCGATGCTGTATCCGATCTATCCCGACGCCGACATGCCGGTGGTGCAGCTGTCGATCCGGCGCAGCTACGATCCGCTGACCCACATCGAGATCGGCCGCGCGCTGGCGCCGCTGCGCAGCGAGGGTGTGCTGATCATCGGCAGCGGCCTGAGTTATCACAACCTGCGCCAGTTCGGGCAGGGCGGGCAAAAGTCGTCGCATGAATTCGACGCGTGGCTGCAGCATGTGCTGCTCAAGCTGACACCGGCCGAACGCAGCGTCGCGCTGCTGCACTGGAGCGAAGCGCCGTATGCGCGCCAGGCGCACCCACGCGAAGACCACCTTGTGCCGCTGATGGTGGCGCTCGGCGCGGCCGAAAACGAAGCGGCGGCCTGCGTGTACCACGAGGACGATTTCTTCGGCAGCCTGGCGGTGTCGAGTTTCAGGTTCGGGGAAGCGGCGGCCTGAGGCCATAGTAGCCGAGCTACCACCAACTCACGTCGTCCTCGCGAAGGCGAGGATCCAATTTGCGGGCATGCCCGAGACGCTGGCGCCCTGCGTAAAGGCCAACAAGTTTCGCAGCAATTGGATCCTCGCCTTCGGGAGGACGACGTTCTAAAGTCAACGCAAATAACGCCGCCCCAGGAGCGCCGGGTAGTTAAGACAGCTAGGTGCCGCGCTTGCCGCGCGCACTGTTGGCGGCTTTTTCGGCAGCGATGGCAGCGGCCTTCGCCGCTTTTTCCGCCATCGCGGCGGCGTGTTCAGCCAGCGCTTTCGTGCGCGTGTCCGGGGTTTCGAGGCTGATCCGGCCAAGCACTCCGGTGCGGTAATCCTGCAAGAAGATGTGCGCCGCCTTTTCGAAATCGAGGTCGCCGCCCTTCTGGCGGAAACCGCGCCGCGCCGCCACGCCTTCCACCACGGCGATGCCGTCCATTCCTTCGGTCTTGAATCCGTAACGCGCGGTGAGCAGCTGCGGATAGCGCTCGAGCAGCACCTCGCCAAGGAAGACCGCCACTTCGTCTTCGATCAGCGCGTTCGAGCCGATCGCGTGGCTGGCGGCCAGCATCAGGCCGTCGCTGGCCAGCGCGATCTTCGGCCACAGCATGCCGGGGGTGTCGACCAGGATGGTGTTCTTGCCGAGGTAGAGCTTCTGCTGCATCTTGGTGACGGCCGGCTCGTCGCCCACCTTGGCCACTTTTTTCTTCAGCAGCGCGTTCATCAGGGTCGACTTGCCCACGTTCGGGATCCCCATGATCATGATGCGCAGCGGCTTGGTCGGCACGCCGCGATGCGGCGCCAGTGACTGGCACAGGTCGGGAATGCGCGCCACGTCGGACGGCTTCTTGGTCGTCATCGGATAGGCGGTGACGCCTTCCTGCGCGTCGTAATACGCGCTCCAGGCCGCGGTGGCGGCAGGATCGGCCAGGTCGACCTTGTTGAGGATTTTCAGGCAGGGGCGCTGGCGGAACAGGCGCAGCTCTTCGACCATGGGATTGCAGCTCGCCTCGGGCAGGCGCGCGTCCAGCACCTCGATGACCAGGTCGGTGTTCTCCATCTGTTCCGCCGCCTTCTTGCGGGCGGCGTTCATGTGGCCTGGGTACCATTGTATCGACATGCTCTGCTTTCAAATTGCTCCAATAATGCCGCTATTTTACGGGTTCGCACCGAATCCGGCGCGAAACGATTTCCGCAGCGCTTCGCCGGCCCTTGATACGGCACAAGAAATTGTCGCCCGGAAAGAAGAACAATAGCTTCATCGCTTGGAGGACCTGACGATGAACGCGCTCACACACATGGAACTCATTTTCGGTGCGGTGCTGGCAGTGGCGTGCGTGATCACCCTGCTGCCGGACGAACGGGAACGGCCGGCCAGGACCGCCGCGGCGCGCGCGCCGGCGATGCAGGTCGTGGTGGTCAAGGCCAGGCGCATGACGGCGCTGGAAAAGCGCCACTCGCTGGAGGAAGACGCGGGCATGCGCGGCGTCGCGACGGGCACCTGACCGCCGCCGCGCGCGCATCCCGGCGCGCCGCTAGCGCGCGTAGGTTTCCATCGACGCGCGCATCACGGAGGTGATGCCCATCCAGTTGCCGTGCAGGTAGTGGTCGTAACGCTCGCCGTCATCCCGGAACCACACCGTGTGGTAGTTCCACTTGGGCCAGCCGCCCTCGTTGAGCGCGGTTCCCATGGTCAGGTCCTTGCACCACCAGTCGCGCGGATTGCAGTATTCACCGCCGGCCGTGCCCGATACAGCCCCCGAGCTGTGGTAGGCGACCACGTCGTCGTCCTGCCCCGGCAGCAGCCAGGAATACGCCCAACCGCTGGCGCCGGCATGCATGTAGAACCAGATTCCGCGCGTGTCGTTGTGGTTGTACATTGCGCGCACGGTTGTCGTTCGCAGGTCGTGCACCAGCGGCTCGCCGGTGGTCCACCTGCCGGCATCGGACAGCTCGGTGCCGCCGGCGGCGCCTGCCGCAATCATCACCCAGCGGATGTTCCAGCCGACCTGGCTGGCCCCGGTGCTGCCGCACACGCCGGATGCATTCGGCGCCGCGTTCTTGACCAGCCTGGTCGAACCGCCGTAATTGGCCAGCGCGTAGCCGATCATCGGGTCGCCCGCGCTGTAGCCGGCGACGTAGCACCAGTTCGTCCCCGTGCAGAAACAGTCGAGCGCGTCGCGCAGCTTGCCGTTTTGCGTGGCGATGCTGTTGTAGCCGTCCCAGTTGACCGCTTTCTTGTTGACGCCGGCTGCGGTTGAGGCCGGTCCCCAGTACGCGAAGTCGTTGTAATTGCCCACCACGCCCCCGGCGCCGCGCCCGTTGACCCATAGGGAATAGTTGGTCGCGCCGGCCTGGCTGGCGACCGCGTTCACCAGAAACAGGCACAACAGGACCACCAGCCGCATCGCCGTATTCATGTCGTACTCCTCGGGGGAAGTTGGATGAATATTGGACAACGGCTGCTGATCAGTGGTTCTCGGTATTTTCGACGCAGGCGCTGTTGGGCAGCGGCGCCGCCGGATCGAACTCGGCCAGAGCGCTCCTGGCCCGCGCCAGGTCGCGGCTGAACTCGGTGAGGTAGCGGGTCCTTTCCTCGCCCTGCCATTCGGCGTCCGAGAACGCCGTCAGCGGATGCGCCTTGCCGGTGAATACCTTGCCTTCGAGGCGAGGCATCAGGGCGCGGTCGGGATCGGTGTTTTCCTTCAGCAGGTAGCCGTCGACGTCGCGCAAGGTCAGCGGCAGCGCCGCGTCCTGGTCGCGCAGCAGCTTGCCGAACATGGTGAGCTTGATTTCGTTCGGGCCCGCGGCGAGCACATCGTTGAACGTGGCGAGCGCGAACGGACGGCCTTTGGCGTCGTCGACCCGGCCGGTCACGATGTAGCGGCCGGCCCGCCGGATGTCGGCCTTCAGGTAGAAATTGAGCGAGCCGTTTTCGACCGCCTCGCGCACCGGGCCGTTCCAGGTTGCCGGCAGTTCGGGCGAATAGATCACGTCGAACTGCACCGCGCCGGCGCGCCCGGAAACGCTGTAGCGCACATCGGTGCGGATGGTGCCGTTGAACGAGGCCAGCCCGGTCTGGGACGGCGCCAGCACCGCGGCGTAGGCGCCGTCGCCGGCGACCGGATCGGCGCCCTTGCCGTCATCGCCGAATGCCAGCGCCACCTGCGCGGCCGGCCGGCTGCCATTGAAGGTGAGCCCCTGCGCGAGCGCGCGCGTGATCACCAGCGGCAGCACGTTGCCGTCGGCGTCGACCGCGCGCAGCGAGAACGCCACCGCTTCGCCGGACACCATGTAGACGCGCGACTGCGAAGTCTGGATCAGGACCTTGGAGTCGGCGCCGCCGCCATCGAGCCGCATCGGGTGGGCGTCGGTGACCGGCGCGTTCGGATACACCTGGTCGGGCTGCTCGGCGATCGGGCGCGAGGCGTGAGGATATTTGGTGGTGTCGCGGTAGCTGCAGTAAGTACGGTCGGCCAGCTGCAGGTTCTCGAGCAGCATCTTGCGACGCGCCGCCAGGGCGGACGGCGCAGGCAAGCCAGGGCCGGCATCGAGGCGGCCGAAAGTCCGAGGCGGAGAAACGGCTGCGGCCGCAGCTGCGGGCCGCGCCGCGCTGGCCGCGGCGTCGTCGCGCGCGCGCCAGGCCAGGC
>JBKPEJ010000042.1:0-141548 GCA_046728335.1 Pseudomonadota bacterium
CGCTGGGACAGGCTGCTGGCGCAAGCCGGACAAGGCGCCGCCCAGCAGGCCGCGCTGGCTGACGCCCTCGCCACGGCGCAGCAAGCGGCGGACCGCGCGCGCGGGGCCGACGCCGACGCCAAGGCCAAAGTGGCGCAAGCCGCGGCATCGCTGGCGGCTGCCGAAAGCGGGCGCCAGCTGGCCATCGGCACGCTGGCCACCTTCGACGGCGACCAGATGCGCGCCGAACGCGGCCAGCTCGATGCCCGCCGCGAATCGCTCGCTGGCGCTGAAAGGATCTGGAGCGAGCTGGCGGCTACCCGCGCACGCCTGAACCAGGTCCTGCAGCAAGGCGCGCAGCTAAGCGCGGCCAAGGCGGAAGCACAGGCACGGCTGGCTACTGCGCTGGAGGAGGCTGCGCCTTTGGCCGCGGCGGCCGAACAAGCCGAGCGTTCTCTCAACGCGGCCGAATTGGCTTGCGCCGGCAGCGTGGAGGATCTGCGCGCCAGCCTCGTCGACGGCGAACCTTGCCCGGTGTGCGGCGGCGCAGAGCACCCGTACCAGCATCAGGATGCGCGCCTGCACGCGCTGCTGGCGACGCTGCGCGATGAGGTGCAGCGCTGCCGCGCGCTATTGCGCGAGAATCTGGCGCAGCAGGCAATGCAGCGCGCCGGCGCCGATGCCGCCGCCGCCCAACTGGCGCCCCAGGCGCTCGATGCCGCCGCGCTGGAACAAAGCGCGGTGCAGTTGGCGGATCGGTGGCAGGTCTACCCCGCCAGCGCCGAGGCCCCTGCCGAGGAGCAGCGCGCCGAGTGGTTCGGCAGCCAGCTCGCCAGATTGAAAGATCAGTCGGCGCAACTGGGCGCCCGGGAACAGGCCGCGCTCGATGCCGACCGCGCCAGGAGCGCCGCGCAGGCAAGCTGCGACAACGCGGCCGCGGGCCACGCGGGCCTGCACGAGGAGGCAGTGGCGACGCGCGGCCTGCTGGTGGAAGCGGGCAATAAACTCGCTACCCTGAGCGACCAGCGTGAACAAGCTGCATCCGCCCTCGCCGCCCTGCTGGAAGAACTGGATGAGGCCTTCGAAGGCGACTGGCAGGCCCGGTGGCAAAGGGCGCCCGCGCGCTTTCGCGCCGAGCGCGAAAGCGACGCCCAGCAATGGAACGAGCAGTCGGCGCAGCAAGCAAAACGCGCGCTGGTCCTCGGTACGCTCGAAGCGGAGCACGATGCGGCCCGGTTGCGCCTCGACCAGGCGCGCCGCGTCGAGACCGCGGCGCAAACCGAATTTTCCCGCATCGACCTCGAGACAGGCGCCATGCGGCGCGAACGCGGCCAGCTGTGGGACGGCGCGCCGGTGCGCGGCGTCGAACTGGCGCTGGCCGGCGCAATCGACACGGCGCGCGGCGCGCTGGCGCAACAGCAGGCGGCCGGTGTCCAGGCTGGGCAGGACGTCGCCCGGGCCCGCGAGGCGCTGGCGCAGAATACGCAGCGGCGCGAGGCGATCGCTGCGGCCGTCGCCGCCGCGGCAGCGCGGGTGTCCGAATGGCTTGCCGCGTTCCCCGCACGCCATCCGGCGCTCGATCCGATCGACGGGCTGGCCGCACTCGCGGCGCTGCTGGGGGAGACTCCGGAAGCCATCGGCCTGGAACGCGCCGCCATCGAAGCGCTCGACGCCGGCCTGGCCCGCGCCGCGACAGTGATGACGGAACGGCGCGACCAGCGCGCACAGCATCAGCTGGGCGCCCCGCCGGACGCAGAAACCGGTGCGGATCCGGTGACGGCTTCGCTGGCGGAGGTACTGGCCGAACGCAAGGCTGCGCACGACCTGGCGGCCGGCTTGCGCCTGGCCGCTGCGCAGGACGACGCGCGCCGCGCGATCGGCGCGGCGGTGCTGGCCGAAATCGACAAGCAGCAGGTGGCGGAGCGGCGCTGGGGCCGGCTGTCCGAGCTGATCGGCTCGCAGGACGGCAAGAAGTTCCGCAACTACGCACAGCAGTTCACCCTTGACGTGCTGCTCGGGTATGCCAACCGCCACCTGGCGGAGCTGGCCAAACGCTACCGGCTCGAGCGGATCGTCAACCAGGGCGGACCGTCGCTCGGGCTGATGGTGCGCGACCAGGACATGGGTGGCGAAGTGCGCGGCGTCAATTCGCTGTCCGGCGGCGAATCGTTCCTGGTGTCGCTGGCGCTGGCGCTGGGTCTGGCCTCGCTGTCGTCGAACCGGGTGCGGGTCGAGTCGCTGTTCATCGATGAAGGCTTTGGCAGCCTCGACAGCGAAACCTTGCGGGTGGCCATGGATGCCCTGGACGGGCTGCAATCGATGGGCCGCAAGGTCGGCGTCATCTCGCACGTGCAGGAAATGACGGAGAGGATCGCCACCAGGATCATCGTCCAGCCCTCGGGGGGCGGCAGCAGCAGCGTGACGGTGCAGTAGCGCCTCGCAGCCGGGGACGCCGGCTGCGGCAATGATAAAATGGCGCCCCTCCCCCATCCACACCGCATCCCACATGTTGAAACCAGCCCGTATCCTCACCTTCAAATGCGCAAAATGCGCGAAGGCGGTCAAAGTTTTCCTGCAAAAGGTGTCCGCCTGCTCGCATATCCAGCCCTACCAGGGCATTTGCGCGTGCGGCGAAGTCAAGCGCCATGCGACCGGCAGCAAGACAGCCGTCGAGTCCTACCTGGCGTCAAATGACGAGGGCTGGATGCACCATCATTGAGAAATATCAAAAAAACATTTAATTGCTAAAGTAAACGGATTGGACGCCGTTACCTCCGATATGCTCATCAACCAGATGCAGGCAAACCATGTCCAACCTTACTGCTCCCCTGGGCTCGCGCCCGATCCAGTCGCTGTTCACCCCCAGCTCCGCGCAGGATAGCGCCGCGGCGCAACTGGCGTCCGCCAGCGGCAAAGTGCCGGCCCAGCTGCCAGTGGTCGATCCGGTGTCGCTGTCCTCGAACAGCGTCAGCCTGTCCCAGCAGGCGCTCAACGGCCGGCTGGCGCAGTTGGGCGACAAGACGGTGGATGTAGCGCAGAAGCTGATCGGCAACTTTGCGCAGAGCCTGTTCGGCGATGCCGCCAAGGGCGCCACCTTCAATTTCGACTCGATCAGCGTGTCGGCCGATACCAGCTTGTCCGCCGCGGTGCAGCATTTCTCGAATTCGGCCGGCGCGGTCGATTCGGCGGCCCTGCAATTCAAGGAAAGCAGTTCCTTCGTCGGCCACGGCCAGATCGTCACCAGCGACGGCCAGTCCTTCGAGTTCCAGATTGAAGTGAAATACGAGGCCTCGATCACGGCCACCAGCTCCCAAACCCACACCACGCGCCAGGCGCCCGCCGGGCAGGAACCGCTGACCGCGCCCGATACCCTCGCGCTCACGGGCAAGGAACTGCCGGCCATTAAATTCCCGGGCAGCCTCGCCGACCTGTTCAAGCTGCTGGGACGCCAGCTGGAAGTGTCGGCCGATTCCGGCAAAAATGACGGCAACAGCGGCAACCTGTCGCTGCGCCTGATCCGCCTCGTGAACAGCGCCGCGCTGATCGCCCCGCGCGTGCGCGCCGACAATCCGGAGGCCACGCCAGCCGAGCGCAATCGCGCGCTCGCCTCGTACAATCCGCCGGCGCCAGCCAGCACCGTCACCAGCGCCTGAGCGGGCGCAGCCAGCCCGGGGCTTGCCCGAACGCCTATAATGGCGGATTGCCCCTTTCCGATTGCCCCGCCATGCCAGCAACCCTCGCCACCGACGCGCCCGCCCGTATCCATTGGAGCGAAGGCGATGTCGAACACGCGGCGCTATGGCGCTCCGAAAGCGGGATGCCGGCGCCGAAAAAGGTGGTGATCGCGAACGACCAGACCCCCGCCGACACTGCCTATCGCCTCGCCTGCGAAGGCACCGCCCTGCTGTGGCGCGGCGACTTCCAGAATGCGCGCCAGCTGCTGCAGGCGCTGGCGCGGCGCGCCGACCATAAGGACAAGGGCAAGCGCGCCAAGCCGCCCAAGGTACCCGCCAGCGCCGCCGAAGCGTTTCACCTGCACCGCCAGGCCCAGTCGCAGCGCGCGCGCACCCTCGCGATGCTGCTGATTCCGTTCGATGCCGACTACGCCATCCCGCTGCGCCGCGCGCCTGACGTCACCTTGGCCTGCAACGAAGCCTACGGCAAGCCTGACCAGCCCTTCGTCGCGTCGCTGCGCGAGCTGCTCGGCCTGATCGGCGCGCACGAATGGCGCAAGAATGGGGTCGAGATTCCGGCACTGGGCGCGCGCATCCACCCGTACTACGGCGTGTTCTCGCCGATCCGCGGCGAATACATAGAGCTGGTCAACCAGGCGCCGCTGCCTGCCGGCGCGAAGCTGGCGTTCGACATCGGCACCGGCACCGGCGTGCTGGCGGCGCTGCTGGCGCGGCGCGGCATCGCCAAGGTCATCGCCACCGACATGGACCAGCGGGCGCTGTCCTGCGCACGCGAGAACCTGCACCGGCTGGCGCTAGACGGCCAGGTCGAGGTGGTGCAGGCCGACCTGTTCCCGGAAGGCCGCGCGCCGCTGATCGTGTGCAATCCGCCCTGGCTGCCCGGCCGGCCCAGCTCATCGATCGAATACGCAATCTACGATCCGGACAGCCGCATGCTCAAGGGTTACCTGAACGGGCTGGCCAGCCATCTCGAGCCGGGCGGCGAAGGCTGGTTGATCCTGTCCGACCTGGCCGAGCACCTCGGCCTGCGCCCGCGCGAACAGCTTCTGGCGATGATCGAGGCGGCCGGCCTGGCGGTGATCGACCGGCACGACGTGCGTCCCACCCATCCGCGCGCCAGCGATCCGGGCGACCCGCTGCACGCCGCGCGCGCGGCCGAAGTGACCTCTTTGTGGCGCCTCGCCGCACGCTAGTGTAGGGTTGCGCGCTTGGGGCCGCGAATGCGTATGCACGCTAGGCCAGGCGCAAACCGCAGCGATAGTGAACTATCGCGAGGATTTGCAACGACGCATGGTGCGCAAAGGCGCATTTTTATGCGGCAACAGGCGCGCAGCACTACGCTAGAATAACTCCCATTGCACCCGCGCCCGTTTGTCTGTACAATCGGTCCTGCGGGGTGGAGCAGTCTGGCAGCTCGTCGGGCTCATAACCCGAAGGTCACAGGTTCAAATCCTGTCCCCGCAACCAAACATTTTGTATGAACATCGAGCCCGACTCTTGCAGCCGGGCTTTTGTTTTCTGCGGCGCGAAAAACGCGCTGCGGTAGACGCAGCTGCAACGAAGCGACATGAGAGACAAAAAAGACAACGCGACGTTGGACCTGGTTGGCTTCGACGCCGATTTGCCGCCAGCCTCCGCGGCCATCGCCCCGGCGCCCGCCAAACGCGCAGCGCGCCCCCGCATCACCCTCCGCCAGCACCAGCTTGAACTGCTTGAAGAAACCGATGCCAGCGGCCTGCCCGTCTGGCGCCGCGAAGAAGGCACCGACCTGACCGGGCTGCCCGTGTGGGCCGCCTCCTGCTAGACTGGCGCTGTCGTTGTACCCTCGTCGTTCCCTGCTACTTTTCTATCGGCCCGCCCCATGACCCCCAACGCCTTTTCCACGCTGCCGCTTGCGCCCGCCCTGCTGGCCAATCTCGACACGCTCGGCTATCACGAGATGACGACGATCCAGGCGCAAAGCCTGCCGCCGGTCCTGCACGGACGCGACCTGATCGCGCAGGCCAAGACCGGCAGCGGCAAGACCGCGGCGTTCGGGATCGGCATCCTGCACAAGCTCAATCCGGCCTGGTTCGCAATCCAGGGCCTGGTGCTGTGCCCGACGCGCGAACTGGCCGACCAGGTGGCGAACGAATTGCGCCGGCTGGCGCGCGGCGAAGGCAACATCAAGGTGTTGACGCTGACCGGCGGCGCGCCGATGCGCCCGCAAATCGCCTCGCTCGAACACGGCGCCCATATCGTGGTCGGCACACCTGGCCGGATCCGCGATCACCTCGGACGCGGCACCATCAACCTGGCCAATGTGCAAACCCTGGTGCTCGATGAAGCGGACCGCATGACCGACATGGGCTTCTACGACGAGATCGCCGGCATTGTCAGCGCCTGCCCGACGCGCCGCCAGACCTTGCTGTTTTCGGCCACCTATCCCGACGACATCCGGCGCGCCACCGAATTCTTCCTGCGCGATCCGGTCGAGGTCAAGGTCGAGGCGCAGCACGACTCGAGCCAGATCGAGCAGCGCTTCTATGAAGTCGGCTTCGATGAGCGCGACCAGGCGGTCGGCAAGCTGCTCAAGCATTTCAAACCGGTGTCGACGCTGGCCTTCTGCAACACCAAGGTGCATTGCCGCGAACTGGCGGCCGAACTGCGCGCGCAGGGCTTTTCGGCGCTGGCGCTGTACGGCGAACTGGAACAGCGCGAACGCGACGAGATCCTGGTGCTGTTCTCCAACCGCAGCTGCTCGGTGCTGGTCGCCACCGACGTCGCCGCGCGCGGCCTCGATATCGCCAACCTGGGCGCGGTGATCAACGTCGACGTGTCGAAGGACACCGAAGTGCACATCCACCGCGTCGGCCGCACCGGCCGCGCCGGCGAATCGGGCCTGGCCTTGTCGCTGTGCGCGCCGAACGAAAAAAAATGGGTGCGCCTGATCGAGGAGTACCAGGGCGCGCCGGTACAGTGGCACGACCTGAAGGAGCTCGAAGGCGAAGAACTGGAAGCGGCGCCGGCGCCGATGGTCACCCTCTGCATCATGGGCGGCAAGAAGGACAAGCTGCGCCCGGGCGACCTGCTGGGCGCGCTCACGGGCGACGCCGGCCTGCTCAAGGAACAGGTCGGGAAGATCAACGTGACCGAGTTCCAGACCTACGTCGCGCTCGACCGCCACGTGGCCGAACAGGCCTTCGCACGCCTGAACGCCGGCAACAAGCTGGGCCGCGATTTCGGTAATATCAAGGGGCGCAGTTTCAAGATGCGCTTTATCGACGCCTGAGCCGGATGGATGCAAGCGCATTCATCGTGCACCGGCTAAGCTGGCGCCGCACGGTTGCGCGTGCACTCCGCTGCCAAATCTGGCATTATTGCTGTAGATAAACATAAGACGCTTTTGGGTCTGAGAATAATGACAACACCAAATCCTGTCTCGCCCAATCCCGCCGCGCCCGGCCATGCAGCGCCGGCCGCGGGGCAAGAGTCGCCTGAAGCTCTTGCACTGAAGCATGCCTTTCTCCGCGGGGCCGGCATTGCGCCGGATGCAATTTCGCACGAACTGACGCCGGAGCTGATGGAATTGCTCGGCAAACTGATGGCCAATACCTTGCAGGGCACCATCGACCTGCTGGCCATGCGCTCACTGGTGAAGCAGGAAGTGAAGGCCGATGTCACCATGGTGTTGGTGCGTAACAACAATCCCCTCAAGTTTTTCCCGGACAGCGCGACCGTGCTGACCCAGATGCTGCGCAAGAAAATGCCCGGTTTCATGGAGCCGATCGAGGCGGTGGACGACGCCTGGCACGACCTGCAAGGGCACCAGCTGGGTATCGTCGCCGGAACCCGCGCCAGCATGGACGCCATGATGGCGCGCCTGTCGCCGTCGAAGCTGGAAGCCGCACTGCCGGCTCCCGGGCTGCTCGAGAAGCTGATGCCGTCGGTCCGCACATCCGCGCTGTGGGAACAATACGCGCGGCGGCACGGCGCCGCCTCGGCCGAAGCGCAGGACCATTTCAAGACCCTGTTCGGCCCAGCCTTCCTGGCGGCTTACGAAAAGGAAGTGGAACGCTTCAATGACGGAACCACGCATGGGTAGCGCCGGCGGCGTAAAGCTGTCGTGGGCGCAGGCCAGCGAGATCGGCATGCGCGCCACCAACCAGGACGCGATGGGCGCGGCGCGCAACGGCGAGCTGACCTGCTTCGTGATCGCTGACGGCACCGGCGGCCACCATGGCGGCGAAGTGGCGTCGCGCATCGTGGTCGACGCGCTGCTCGGCGCATTCGGCGCGCAGCCGGCGTTTGGCGCAGCGGCGCTGGTTTCCTATGTCGGGCAATCGATCGCGCAGGTGGCCAAGGCCAAGCGCAGCGACCAGCAGCTCGGCGACATGAGTTCCACCGTCGCCGCCCTGCTGATCGACGAACAGGCGGCGTGCGCGGTGTGGGCGCACCTTGGCGACACCCGCGTGTACCTGTTCCGCGCCGGGCGCCTGCTGGCCCTCACCAAGGACCACAGCCTGACGCAGCAGCTGATCGACGCAGGCTACGCCCGGGCCGACGAGTTGCGCAAACACCCGCAGCGCCACATCCTGCTCGCCGCTGTCGGCGCGGAAGGCGAGACGCCGGTGGCGGCGAGCGACCATGCGTTCGCGCTGGCGCCGGGCGACGCCCTGCTGGCGTGCAGCGACGGCCTGTGGGAATGGGTCGATGAAGGCGAGATGGAGAAGAGTTTGATGGTGACTTCGCGCAGCGAAGACTGGCTGGCGTCCATGTGCGCCAAGGCCGATGCCGCCATCGCGTCCACCGGCCGGATCCGCGACAATTATTCGGCGTACGCGATCCGCGTCCACCAGCAGGAAGCAGAAGCATGAATACATCAGTGACAGCGAACGGCGACGACGCTGCGGTGAACAGCGGTTCGGAGAACTGCCTGCCGATCGGCACCCGCCTGTCCGACTTCGAAATCACCGGCATCCTCGGCGAAGGCGGCTTCGGCATCGTCTACATCGCCTACGACCATTCTCTGCAGCGTACCGTCGCCATCAAGGAGTACATGCCAGGTGCGCTGGCGATGCGCGGCGGCGACCGCGGCGTGTCGCTGCGCGCCGAGCGGCACCAGGAAACCTTCAAGCTAGGCCTGAAGAGCTTCATCAACGAGGCTCGCTTTCTGGCGCAGTTCGACCATCCTTCGCTGGTGAAGGTGTACCGTTTCTGGGAACAGAACCGCACCGCCTACACGGCGATGCAGTACTACGAAGGCCGCACCATCAAGGAAATCGTCGCCACCAGCCCGGAGCTGGTCGACGAAGCGTGGTGCCGCACGGTCCTGCGCCAGATGCTGCAGGCGCTCGAGATGCTGTACACGATGAAGATCCTGCACCGCGACATCTCGCCGGACAACATCATCGTCCAGGCGAATGGCGACGCGGTGCTGCTCGATTTCGGTTCGGCGCGCCAGATTATCGGCGACATGACCAAGGGCCTGACCGTGATCCTCAAGCCGGGCTACGCCCCGGTGGAACAGTATGCCGGCGACGCCTCGCTCGAACAGGGGCCGTTCACCGATATCTACGCGCTGGCGGCTGTCATGTACTTTGCCATCGTCAGGCAGGCGCCGCCAAGCTCCATCGCACGCATGATCAAGGATCCGGTGGCGCCGCTGCGGGAACAGGCGCCGGAAGGCTTCAGCGCCGAGTTCCTGGCCGCGATCGACAAGGGCCTGGCCGTGCTGTCGCAGGACCGCCCGCAGACCATCGACGCATTCCGTGAACTGCTCGGCATCGTTTCGCTCGGACCGCCGCCGCCGCTGCGCGATATCGGCATCGCCCAGCGCGGCGCTCCAGCAGCGCGCGACGAGGTTCCAATGCCGGTCGAGCCGGAGCCGGCATCGCAGCAGCCGGAGACCCCGGCACCAGCAGCGGCCGCGCCGGCGGCGAAAACTGCGAAACCTGCCGCCTCGCCAGTCTCCGCCAAAAAGCGCTGGCCTTTCATCGCGGCCGCCGCCGCGCTGCTGATAACCGCGGGACTCGGCCTGTATGCGCTGGTGCACAGCGCCGCCGACGACACCATCATGCTGGCGCTGCCGCAGGTGCCGGCGAAGCCGTCCGGCGCCGAGTCCACGCCGGCCAGGGGCCTCGATCCGTCCGAATCGGTGGTCGAGCCTGCGCCGGTGGCGCCAAAATCTTCCGCTCCCGCAGTGCCGGCCGCGCCGGCGGCAGTCGAGTCGAAACCCGCCGCGGCTGCCGACCCAAAACCGCCGGCGCCAGTGGTCGAGTCAGTGTCGTACAAACTGGCCATCAAGCCCTGGGGCACCGTATTCGTGGACGGCAGGGAGCGCGGCGTCAGTCCGCCGATGAAGCGCCTTTCGCTGCCGGCCGGTAAACACAAGGTCCGCATCGTCAATCCAAGCTTCCCCGATTACTCGATCAATCTCGACGCCGGCAAGAATAGATCCGCCACGATCGAGCACGACTTCACGTCGGCAAAAAAATAACCGTATCAGGACTTACCATGAACCGTATCCGAACATTCGCTCCCCTCGCCTGTCTTCTGGGCGCCGTCCTGCTCACCGGTTGCGCCAATCTTCCGAATCTCGGCGGCGCAGCCGCACCGGCGGCACACACACGCACCGACAGCACGCCTGCCGCTTCGGCCCAGGGCTCCTGGTTTGGTCCCGCAGCGACGCCCGTTCCGGCGGTACAGTCGGGCCTGAAGGAAGGCATCGCGATGTATAACAACGGCGACTACAACGATGCAATCAAGCGCCTGGGCGCGGCCGATGTTACCGGCGGTTCGAAAGCCACCCAGCTCGAAGCGCTGAAATATACCGCCTTCAGTTATTGCGTCACCTCGCGCCAGACCCTGTGCCGCCAGCAGTTCGAAAAAGCCCTCAAACTCGATCCCTCGTTCGACCTCGAGCCGGGCGAACACGGCCATCCGCTGTGGGGCCCCGTTTTCACCAAGGCCAAGAAGAGCAAGTAAGCAGTCGCCTGATCACGCTGGCTCAATTGGCCAGCTTGTGCTCGAACGCCAGCCGGAACGTCGCCGACGTCGGCGTGGCCGTCGCGGCCTCCACGCTCCCGGACCTGTCCGCGAAGCCGGACCGCGACAAATGATCCTGCCCTAACAGGTTCGCCATCGACATCCGCCATTGGCTGCGGGCGTCCAGGCGCCACACCGCGTACACTCCCAAATCGCGCTGAACGCCCCTCCACGAGTCCGTGCGCTGGGACAGGCGTGCCGGCCCGCCACCCTGAAAATTGAAGCTCGCGCCGAACGTGACCGGGAGCGCCGTCATTCGGCGGTCGACGCCCACACTGGCGCTGAACGGCACCTGGCTGGCGAGCCGGTTGTCCGGTCCCGGGATGCTCTCCACGCGAGACCAGTTGCGCGCCATGTTCGCGCGCAGGTCGAGCGCTTGCGCCAGCAAGGGATACTTCGCTTCGAGCTCGATACCCCAGGTTTCGGCCCGGCCCGCGTTGACCGGTGTACTGATCCAGGTGCTGCCGATCTGCGCCACCCGGTCGATCGTCACGTCCTCGATGCGGCGCGCGTACGCACTGGCGCTGATCATGGCGTTCTTCCCGAAGTAGCTTTCGTAGGCCACATCCAGGCCCCACGCGCGTTCAGGCAGCAAGTGCGGATTGCCTTGCTGGTCAGGGTCGATCGGACTGTTGTTGTTATCGACCGTGTAGCGGCGCCGCGCCAGGCTGATCAGCGTCGGCATCTTGAAGGTGCGCGTCACGCCGGCCCGCAGCTGCTGCGATTGCGTCAGCTTGTACAGCGCCTGGACCAGCGGGCTCAGCACACGGGTTTCCTGCCGAACACCGTCCAGCACGTTGCCTTCGGTCCGGGTGCGCAGCGCTTCCCAGCGCAGGCCGGCGGATACCGACAGCGCCGGCGTGATGCTCCAGTCGTCCTGCCCAAACAGCGCCAGGCGGTCAAGCCGCGCGGTGGAGACTTCTTCACCGGTCGCGGCCACCGTGTCGTCCGGCTGAACGTGCTCGAGCCGCGTTTCGGTGCGCAAGCCACGCGCCGCGTCCCAGCCGGCGACGAGGGTGTGGCCGCCTTCCAGCGCGCGCGATAGCTTGCCGCCGAACGTCACGGTGTCCTCGATGGCCGACGAATCGACGATCCGCGCCAATGCCGAGTCGGCGCTGGGCGCGAAGCCCTCGAAATCGTTGGTGCCGCGGCGCTGGAAATGATTCCTTCCGATGTTGACTTCCAGCCGGCCGCCCGCCTCCGGCTGATGGATCCACTGCAGGTCGCCGCGCACCGTCTCCGCATGGGCGCGGAAGATCGTCTCGTTGTCGGGGAATGGAGTCGGAGCGCCGATGGTAGTTCGGTCTTCGGACCTGGTCCGCAGGTCGAGCGCCATCGTGCGCACGAAGTTCTGCAGGTTCAGCGTGTCGCCGTTGGCCAGCGTCCAGCTGATCCGCGGCGTGAGGTTGATGCTCGGCCGGATGTCGTGTTCGCGGCGTTCGGTGCGCCGGCGCAGGCTGACCGCGCCGGCGCCATCGAGGCCAAGTTCGTCGTCGGTGTAAGTGGTCAGCGCCCGGCTCGCCACCGCGACGGCGCCCATCGAATACGACCATCCGGCGCCTTTGCCGCTCATTTGTCCGGCCAGATCGGGCGTGAACTCGCCATTGCTGGCGGCAGCGCCGATCTTGAATTCGCGCTGCGCGCGCGGGGCGCTTTTCATCAGCACGATGTTGATGGTTCCGGCAATCGCCTGCGTGCCTAGTTCCGCGCTCGCCACGCGCATGATCTCGACGCGCTCGATCAGTTCGGGCGCAATCGTCTCGATCGAAAAGCCGGCCGGCACCGGCTGCCCGTTCAGCAGCACCTGGGTGTAGCCGTTGCCGAGCCCGCGCATGCGAATGTCGCCGCCGCGGCCTTGTACGCCGCCGACGGTAATCCCGGGCAGGCGCTTCAGGGCGTCGGCCACGGTCTGGTCGCCGAAGCGCAGCAGTTCGTCGCGTCCGACCACGGTGGTAGCCGCAGTGTCGAGCTGGCGGGCGCGGTCGCGCGTGGCGGTGATCTCGACCGTCTGCGCTGCCGCACCGGTCGTCAGGAAAAACATCGTGAACCATATGGCCTTGCGTTGCATTGAAATCCTGTTCGATAAAGTGTAGGGGCGCACGTGTCCCGCGCCGCGGCGGGAAGCACGCGGCGTTCAGGAACAAGTGGGTGGTTAGTGGGCGGCCAGTGCAGCGCGGGCGCGCAATGCGCCCCGCGTGGCGTAGGCATCGAGACCGGCGAGTACGGACTCCGGATTGACGGACTGACCTTCGTGCCGCACTTCGAAATGCAGGTGGGGTCCGGTGACTTTACCGGTCGCGCCGGACATGCCGATCTGCTGTCCGGCCCTGACGATGTCGCCCACGGCCACCAGGCGCCGATCGAGGTGGGCATAGAACGACCTGAGGCCGTTGGCATGCGCGATTTCGATTGTCTTTCCGTACTTGGCGCCGCCGGCGTCAAGGTCGGTGGAACCGATCACCCTGCCGTCGGCGCTGGCCATCACCGGCGTGCCGGTCCTGGCCGAGAAGTCGATGCCGTGATGTCCGGCCGGGACCAGCGGGGACACGACGCCGAAGAAACTGGACACGCGCAGGTGTTCGAGCGGCGCACGCCATTCGACCCGCACAGGATCGGCGAGCGGCGCCGCATCCGGAATGCGCCAGGCGAATGCCGGCTGCAGCACCAGGCTCGCGGCGAACACGCCGGCGAATCCCGTCGCCACAGCGCAGCGTCCCAATGCACCCAGCCCGCGCGCACCGCCCTGCCGGATCAGCAGCACGCGCGCGGTCAATGAACTGGCGCTTAAGCCGCCAAATGCGAGCGCCGGTCCAAATGCATGCTGCTGCAGCTTGAGCTGGCTGACCAACGCCGCCGCATAAGCCTTGCGTTGGGGCCGCGGACGGCCGTCCAGCACTTGCCGGTCGCAGCTCAGCTCCTGCGCCCAGGTCAGCCGCTCGCCCAGCTTTCGCATCGCCGGATTGAACCAGAGCAGCGTTTGCGAAGCGATGCTGGCGGCCATCCACAGTGGATCGCGGCGGCGTAAATGTGTGAGTTCGTGCGCGACGATCATCCGCTGCTGCAGGACGTCGAAATCGCGCAGGTGGCGCGGCAGCAGCAGGATAGGACACCAGGCCCCGATCAGCATCGGCGACACTGGCAGGCTGGTTTCGAACACGGCCAGGTCCGGACGCAGGTCGCCGAATCCATCGTGTCCCGACAGGTCGGCCAGGCTGCTGGCGCCGAGGACCAGGCGGCCAAGCGAACGCTGGGCAAGCAAAAGCCTGGCGGTTGCAATGCACACGCCGGCCAGGTACAGCGCGAGCCAGGCTTGCGCGGCACGCACCTGCCACGGACCGGACGAATCGCCGGTCGCCGGCGCGGTATCGATTGGCGCCGCGGCTTGCGGCTCGAATGGCGCCGCCGCGGCCTGCTGAGCGGGCACCAATTCGATCGCAGGGAGGACGCTTAGCGGAACGCGCTGCGGCGCCAGTAAAATCAGGAACGCGGCCACGGTCAGCAGCTGGGCGAGCAGCCATGCGGAGCGCGACGACGCAAGCGCCGGCCAGCGCCGGCTCGCCAGCGTCAACAGTCCCCACGCGCCGCATCCCGCGATTACGCAGCCGAGGCTCGCCTGCGCCAGCTGCAGCGCCATCAAATCAAAGGGCATCATTGGTCGCCGCCCTTCTCGTCCGGCCAGTCCTGCAGCATCTGTTCGAGCTGTTCGAGTTCCTGCCGGTCGATCAGTTTACTGCCGGTGAACATATTGGCCGGGAGGGGACCGTCCATCTCCATGACGCGGCGTCCGAAGTCGTGCGCGAACGCGGCCAGGGTGCCGACCTTTTCCAGCTGCGCCTCGTACACCTGCACGCCGTGGCGCGTATGCTGGCTGACCATCGCCTTTTCCAGCATGCGCTCGAGCGTCTTGCGGGTCGACGAAAACGACCAGCCAAGTTCGGGGGCGACGCGTTCGTGGATTTCGCGCGCGCTCAGCGGCTGCTCCTTCCACAAGGATTTGAGCAGGCTGAGTTCTGACATTGAAGGGACCGACATGCGTGCATCTCCGCGATGTGACAATGGATGCAAGTATGCGACAACTGTCACATACTCGTCAAGCCCTTATCAAACCTTGGCGGTCAAATTGACGGTGGCGGGAAAACGCGGTGCGCGCCGATGCAGCGTGGCCTGCTCGTACGCGTATGCCATGCGGATCAGCGCAGCCTCGCTGAAGGCGCCGCCGACGAAGGACAAGCCGATCGGCAGGCCGTTGGTATAACCGGCGGGCACCGTGATGTGCGGGTAGCCCGCCACTGCGGCCGGCGACGAGAAGCTGCCGCCGTAATGGTCGCCGTTGATGAAATCGGTGAGCCATGCGGGACCTCCGGTGGGCGCCACCAGCGCGTCGAGCCTGTGCTCCCTCATCACCTCGTCGATGCCCTCGCCGCGCGAGTAGCGATGGTTGTTGGCCAGCGCATCGGTGTATTCCTTTTCGCCGAGGCCCGCCTTGGCCTGCGACTTCACCAGGTGCTCCTGCGCGAAGAACGGCATCTCCTTGTCGCTGTACTTGAGGTTAAACGCGACCAGGTCGGCCATGTTCCTGATCGGCGCATGCGGCGCATAGCCTTCCAGGTAGGCTTCCAGGCCCGGCTTGAATTCGTACAGCAGCACTTCGGTTTCGCTGTCGCCGTATTTTTCGATGTTCGGCAGCTTCACGTCGACCAGGATCGCACCCTGCGCTTTCAGCACCGCCAGCTCCTTCTCGATGACGCCATCGACGCCGTCGCCAGTGCCGAAGAAATTTCGCGCGACGCCCAGGCGCATGCCCTTCAGGCCATCCTTGACCAGCGCCGCGGCGTAGTCGGTCCCTTTGCCGGCGCCATCGCGCGTGATCGGATCGTTCGCGTCCACGCCAGCCATCGCGGCCAGCATCAGCGCCGCGTCGGCGACCGTGCGCGTCATTGGCCCCGCTGTGTCCTGCGAATGCGCGATCGGGATGATGCCGCTGCGGCTGACCAGGCCCAGGGTCGGCTTGATGCCGACCAGGCCGCAGATCGATGCGGGCGAGACGATCGAGCCGTCGGTCTCGGTGCCGACCGCCAGCGTGGCCAGGCCGGCGGCGATCGCGGCGCCGGAGCCCGAGCTCGAGCCGCTGGTGTTGCGGTCCAGCGCGTACGGATTTTTCGTCAGCCCGCCGCGGCCGCTCCAGCCGCTGACCGAATGGGTCGAGCGCATGTTGGCCCACTCGCTCAGGTTGGTCTTGCCGATGATGACCGCGCCGGCCGCGCGCAGCTGCGCCGCCACGTGCGCGTCGCGGGTGGCGCGCACGCCGGCCAGCGCCAGCGAACCGGCGCTGGTGCTCATCTTGTCGCCGGTGGCGATATTGTCCTTCAGCAGGACCGGGATGCCGTGCAAGGGGCCGCGCACTTTTTTCGCGGCGCGTTCGCGGTCCATCTCCAGCGCGATCTTCAGCGCGTCCGGATTGAGTTCGATGACCGAATTGAGGCGCGGGCCGCGCTTGTCGATGGCGGCGATGCGGGCCAGATATTGCGAGACCAGGGAGTGGGAGGTGAGCTTCCCGGATTGCATCAGCGCTTGCTGTTCGAGGACGCCGGCGTCGAGGATGGCGCCGTTCGAGGACGGCGCGGCGGGAGCCGCGGCCGCCGCCCCCTGTGAGGATGAGGCGCCGGCTACTGCGGTGGCGGCCAGGCCGAGTCGAACAAAGTCCCTGCGATCCATGCAAACCCCCGTAGTGAAATTAACAAGGGGATAGGATAGCAGTGGCGAGCACAGCTGTGGAAAAATGCTGAGCTTCAGCCACCGGCGCGCGGGCAAAAAAAAACGCTATGTTACCGTTAAGCGTGGGACTGCGCGGCGATGGCGGCGAGCGCCCGGTGCGGCGACAAACCCGGGGTCAGGTCCGCCGGACCTGACCCCAGCGCGTGGGCCGCGGCGCGTGCATGAAGAGGTGGTACGTCGACGCCGCAAGTCGTCCGCACTTAGCGGTGACATAGCCAAAAAAAACGCTGCCATGCAGGCAGCGTTTTCTTGGAGTGCGGGTGATTAGTTACGAACCACGCGCTTGTACTCGTTGGTACGGGTGTCGATTTCGATGACGTCGTCGGTGCTGACAAACAGCGGCACCTGAACGCTGTGCTGGTGCTCTTCGATCGCGTTTTCGATCTTGGCTTCTTTCAGGACGTTGCCCGAAGTGTTGCCCTTGACCGCAGGCTCCGAGTACGCAACTTTACGTGCGATCGTCGTCGGCAGTTCAACCGAGATGGCCTTTTCGTTGTAGAAAACGGCTTCGCATTCCATACCGTCTTTCAGGTAGTGCAGCGCTTCGCCCAGGTTTTCTTGTTCGATTTCGTACTGGTTGTAGTCGGCGTCCATGAACACGAACAGCGGATCAGCGAAATACGAATAGGTCACTGGCTTCTTGTCGAGAACCACGACGTCGAACTTGTCGTCGCCACGGAAAACGTTCTCCAGCGGGCTGTCGGTCAGAAGATTTTTCATCTTCCACTTGTAGGTAAAGCCGGTGCGGCTCGAACCGTTAACGTCGGAGCGCAGGACGATGAATGGCTTGCCGTCAACCATGATGATGTTGCCAACGCGGACTTCTTTTGCAGGTTTCATAATAAATATACGTAAAAAGGTGGTTGCATGAAAATCATTCGCCAAGCGCCAAAAGCCCTACGTTTGATCGATTAACCGGGCATTATACTCCAGTTTATGTCCTTGCCGGCCGCAAAGAGCGGGCAAATTTGAGCAGGTTGTCAGCCAGGTCACCATGCGCCAGCATCTGCTCGTACCACTGCACCGACCTGGCCTCGATCGCCGGCAAATCGGCCGCCATCGCATGCCAGTGATCGGTCCACGCACTGGCGCCATTCCAGCCGAGCGCGAATTGATTGAGGCTGTCGATATCCGGCGCATAGCGTCCCAGGAATGCCCGCAGTTTCTTGTGATGCAGGTTTTCGTCCTGGGGATAGATGTGCCAGATGAAGGGCTTGCCGGCGAACTGCGCGCGCACGAAGGAGTCTTCGCCGCGCACGAAATTGAAGTCGCAGGCCCACAGCAGCTTGTCGTAATCAGGTTGCGCAACAAATGGCAGCACCCGCACCGTCAACGCTCCCTGCGTTGCGCAAGCCCCGGCTGTGGCCTCCATTCCCATGAATTCTTCGATTGCCTCGCTGGCCACTCCTTCAGGCACCAGCAAGGTGACCGGCGCATCGGAATTATGCAATATTTCGCATAATTCAGACACCGGGGCGTGCGGATAGCAGAACAGGGAAACCTTGGTCGCAGCCATTTCCTGCGCAGTGACGCCGAACTGGCCGAGGAACGCCGCCATCGCGTCCGGATCGGCCTGAAACTCCTTGCGCGCCTGGTCCAGCGCGGCTTCGCGCAGCAGGCCACCGGTCTTGGCGGTGAATCCAGGGAAAAAGAAGTGTTTCGTCAGCGGCAGCCGCGGGTGCATCGATGGCAGCGTATGGCAGCCTTCCACCCATTCCTCGGCGGTCAGGCCTTCGAGGTTTAGCCACACCGGACGCGGATCGCATTGCGCCATGGCCGCGATGTAGCCCGGCGGGATGTCGCAGGCGAAAAATTCGATGACGATATCGGCGACATCGCCAGCCGAAAATTCACCGCTCTGGTCCCGCCAGTGGCGCACCGTCACGCCAGCGATCTGCTGGATCCCGGCGCCGGTGTCCACTCCAGGACAGATCCGCTGGAAGGTTTGCAAATCGTCCACCCACAAGGTGACCGCGATGCCGTGTTCGTGCCGCAACTGGCGCGCGAAACGCCAGCAGATGCCGATGTCGCCATAGTTATCGACGACTTTGCAGAAAATGGCGAGCGAAGTTTCGGGACGTTTTTCGGCGGACATAATGGATTCGGAGGGGGACTGCGCGGCGGCAGCAGCGGACGGGGCGGCGGCCATTTTAGTCGATTTTCACTCTCTGCGCTTAAACATACATATTGAATACTTGAATGATGCGCGGTGTCAAGGTAAGATCGAAGCAGCCCACAACCGCAGCATGAGACCGCAGATGCCCCAACTCGAACTGACCCAGGAATCGATCGCCACCCTGGTCCACACCTTTTACGACGGCGTCCGCGCCGATCCGGTGCTGGCGCCGGTGTTCAACGCCGCCATCGGCGAGCACTGGGCGACGCACCTGGAGCGCATGGTCGGCTTCTGGACCACGACGATGCTGAAAACGCAACCGTTCCAGGGAAACGTATTTGGCAAGCACATGGCGCTCGACGGGGTCACGCCCGAGCATTTCCGGCGCTGGCTGACGATGTTCGAAGCGACCGCCGCACGCCTGTTCGCGCCCGAAGTGGCCGATGAATTCATCCTGGTGGCGCGGCGGATCGCAGCCAGCCTTCAATACGGATTCTTCGGCAAGGTCGTCGTCGCCAGTGGAGTCAAAGATGCAGACGCTGCCTGAGGATGTCGCGCACTACAAGTCGACGCCCTAGTTCACCGAGTCCACCATCCCGGCCGGACTGCTGCGCAGCCATTCGACGGCTGCCGGCGTGTGGGGCCGCATCAATATCCTCGAAGGTTCGCTGCTGTACCGCGTGCTCGAGCCGGCGCTGGAAGAATATGTGCTGACGCCCGCCCTGCCCGGCATCATCGAGCCGCAGGCTAGGCACGAAGTGGCCGCGATCGGCCCGGTGCGCTTCTGCGTGGAATTCCATCGGAAATAAAAAAAACCGAAGCACCTATACGCGCATGCGCGTTGGTCTGCTCCGGCTTCTTAACTGGCGTCCCCAAGGGGATTCGAACCCCTGTACTCACCGTGAAAGGGTGATGTCCTAGGCCTCTAGACGATGGGGACAGAAATCTGTCCTGGGCGGTATTCTACCACCCTGACCTGTTACTGCTGCACTACTTGAATCCTGGCGTCCCCAAGGGGATTCGAACCCCTGTACTCACCGTGAAAGGGTGATGTCCTAGGCCTCTAGACGATGGGGACCCGCACTTACATTTACTTCGAATCTTGGTGGAGGTAAGCGGGATCGA
Organism: Pseudomonadota bacterium; assembly: GCA_046728335.1. Taxonomy (GTDB): domain Bacteria; phylum Pseudomonadota; class Gammaproteobacteria; order Burkholderiales; family Burkholderiaceae_D; genus JAFCUW01. The sequence continues at coordinate 19,717 of JBKPEJ010000042.1, forward strand.
ACCGCTGACCTCTTGCATGCCATGCAAGCGCTCTCCCAGCTGAGCTATACCCCCCAATATTGGCGGCACAAAAAAACCCTGACTGGATCAGGGCTGTAGCGAACCTCAACTACATCTTTTGCACTACTCGAATCCTGGCGTCCCCAAGGGGATTCGAACCCCTGTACTCACCGTGAAAGGGTGATGTCCTAGGCCTCTAGACGATGGGGACCTTGAACCAAACTACATTACTACTACTCTTCAACGTGGTGGAGGTAAGCGGGATCGAACCGCTGACCTCTTGCATGCCATGCAAGCGCTCTCCCAGCTGAGCTATACCCCCGTCCGGTGAAGAAGCAAAATTATAGACTACTCTCTTGCATTCCGCAAATGCCGTGAGTGAGAAAAGTTAAAGATATTTCCTCACGCGCGCCAGGATCACGTCGCGTTCGAACAATTCGAGCACGGCATCGATGGCCGGGGTTTGCAGCTGGCCGGTGATGATCAGGCGCAACGGCATGGCGATCTGGGGCATCTTGATGCTGTTGGCCGCCAGCACTTCCTTGATCATCGCGCCTAACGCAGGACGGTGCCACTCGACCGTCTGGCAGCGCTCGGCGAACATCGCCAGCGCCGGCTTGATGGCGTCGGTCAGGTGCTGCGCCAGCAAGGCGGCGTCGGGCTTGGGCTCGCGGTAGAACAGCATCGCGGCGTCGGCCAGCTCGTTGATGGTGTTGACGCGCTCCTTCATCAGCCCCAGCACCTGCGCCAGCGGCGGGTTGTGGTTGAATTCGGCGCCGTCGGCCAGCATGTGCGGGCGCGCCAGCGAGGCCAGGCGCTCGTTGTCGGCCGCCTTGATGTAGTGGTTATTCAGCCACGCCAGCTTCTCGGGGTTGAACTGCGCCGCCGAGCGGGTCAGGTGGTCGAGGTTGAACCATTCGCAGAACTGCTTCATCGAGAACACTTCGTCGTCGCCGTGGCTCCAGCCCAGGCGTGCCAGGTAGTTCAGCATCGCTTCCGGCAGGAAGCCCTGGGCCGGATAGTCCATCACGCTGACCGCGCCGTGGCGCTTGGACAGCTTTTCGCCGTCGGCGCCGAGGATCATCGGGAGGTGGCCGTACTGCGGCAGCGGTGCGCCGATCGCGTTCAGGATGTTGATCTGGCGCGGCGTATTGTTGACGTGGTCGTCCCCGCGCAGCACGTGGGTGATCTGCATGTCCCAGTCGTCGACCGCGACGCAGAAGTTATAGGTCGGGGTGCCGTCAGGGCGCGCGATCACCAGGTCGTCGAGCTCCTTGTTGCCGATGGTGATGGTACCCTTGACGACGTCGTTCCAGCTCACCTCCCCGTCCAGCGGGTTCTTGAAGCGCACCACCGGCGTGCGGTCGCTTGGGACTTCCGGCAGCGTCTTGTCCGGCTCCGGGCGCCAGGTGCCGTCGTAGCGCGGCTTCTCGCCGGCCGCGCGCATGCGCTCGCGCATTGCCTCGACTTCATCCGGCGACGAGTAACACAGGTAGGCGGTGCCCTTTTCCAGCATCTGGCCGACCACTTCGCGGTAGCGGTCCATGCGCTGCATCTGGTAGAACGGGCCTTCGTCGTGGTCCAGGCCCAGCCACTTCATGCCGTCGATGATTGCTTGCACCGCTTCCGGCGTCGAGCGTTCGAGGTCGGTATCCTCGATGCGCAGGATGAAAGTGCCGCCGAAATGACGGGCGTACGCCCACGAGTACAGCGCGGTGCGCGCGCCGCCGAGGTGGAGGTAGCCGGTGGGGCTGGGAGCGAAACGGGTGCGGACGACTGTCATGGCAATAGATGTGCGTAAATAAAGAGAGCTATTTTACAGCGTTGCCGGCCGCGCAAGTCTGCAAGTTGAGAAGCGAATTCACCCTATCTCAATGATTATGATAGGCAAGGTTGCAACTACGACGGGACCTCGATAATGAGATTTGCGCGGAATGCATCCTGTTCGCCTTTACTCAGGTAGCCGAGCGGATTTGCAACAACTCGACAGGTCCAGGGCCCACCTTCATTTTCACCCTCGACGAGGTAGTCATTCATGCAGTGCAAGTGTCCATGCAACCAGACATCCGCATGCGGAAAAAGATCATCGAGCGCATTGCAAAAACCGGCGGTGCCCGGCGTAAGCCCATAGCGCGGGTCGGCACTGAGCAGACTTGGGGCAAAGTGCGTCACCACGACAGTCGTACCGTCGAAAGGCACGGAAAGAGCAGTGCGGAGCCACGCCTGGCATTGAAGCGACATGTCGCGGATACCCTCGGCCAAAACGGGTTCGCCCAGCCTCAGCGTCGTGTTTTTGCTTAAATAATAATTGGCGGCACGGTGGGCCTTGGCACGCGACCGTGTTTGCTCGGCCTCGCTGCTGGCATGGCCGACAAGCGCCTCGAAGTCGGCCCACAGAGTGGTGCCCACGAACCGGACGCGCCCGAGCGTCACGACCTCACGTTCAAGCCAGATAATGCCGAGACGGTCACAGGTCGCGCGTAGACGAGCGTACGCTTCATCGAACTCCAGGGAGTCGAATTCGTGATTGCCAGGGACGTACAGCACTGTTGAACAGCGTGAACCGGGCCTCAATGGTGAAAATCGTTCAAGGCCGAAGTCCGCGGAATTGAGCCGGGACCCCGACTGGTAGGAGCCGATGTCACCGGCCAGTACGATGACGTCGACGTCAGTAGCGACCTGGGGCTGAAAGTCCGGATAACGTTCCAGGTGAAGATCCGAGAAAAGCTGTATGCGCATAGTCGCCGCAGTATATAAGACGAACCGCACCGCGCGCCAACACGAGAACGAGGGTTTGCTTAAAACCCCGATCGCGCGGCGCTGGCGCCGATCCGGCATAAGGCACCCGATCTCGAAGTCGACGGCCTGATGCACGGCGAAGCGGCGCTCGGGGCGCGATGCTGAATTTGCCCGGCCCGGAGTGAGTGAAATTCGCGCTAGTGCTGCAGCAAGCTCGCTATCGCAGTGAAAAACAGGACGAGGCAGAATAGCATGCGCAGCGTTTTCTGCGCGATCCGATGTGCGAGCGCCACGCCCCACGACACGCTGGCGATGCCGCCCAGCGCGAGCGGGACGCCGGTGTGCCAGTCGACATGCCCGGCGTGGCCAAAGGTAAACAGCGCTACCAGCGCGCCCGGGATCACCAGGGCCATCGCGATTCCTTGCGCCTGCGTCTGCGACATCCGAAACCAGCCGACCAGCGCCGGAACCACGACCAGGCCGCCGCCGACCGAGAACACCCCGGACATCAGGCCACTAAGAACACCCATGACCGGCAAGTAGCGCGACGATACTGCGCCTGGTGCGAGCGTATCGGGCCGGATCCGCAGCCGTGAGCTGAAATAGCCGGCCAGTGCGATCAGGAACAGGGCAAACGCAACACGCAGGTGGTCCGGGTCGAGCTTCGATGCGAAACGCGCGGCGAAATACGTGCTCAGCATCGCCAGCGCCGCCAGCGATGCGGTCGATTTCAGGTCGATGTGATTGCGCTGGCGATACCGCAAAAATCCGATGAACACGTTCGGCACGATCATGACCAGCGCAGTGCCCTGCGCCAGGTGCTGATCCATTCCATACAACCAGGCCAGGACGGGGATTGCGATCAGGCCGCCGCCGATACCCATCATTCCGCCGACCGATCCCAACACCGCGCCGAGGACCAGGTTGGCAGCAAAGACGAGGATCATGTGATCGGCCATTGGAGACGATCAGTACGCGAGTTTCATCAGAATCGTCGCGAGCACGATCATCGCTGCCCCGCCGATCCGTGTCGATATCTGCGCGAAAGGCATCAGGCCCATTCGGTTCGAGGCAGAGAGGATTGCGACGTCGCCCGTTCCTCCCAGTCCGCTGTGGCAGGCGGTGACGATGCCCGATTCGACCGGATACATTTTCAGGAACGGGCCGATGAAAAATCCCGCCGCCACCATTGCCGTCACCGTGGCCACGCACACCGCCAGGTAGCCGAAGGTCATCGCTTTCACCAGGTCGTTCCACGAGACGAACAGCGCGCCAAGGCCGATCAGGATGGCGAACGTCAGGTTCGCGGACATGAACTTGTACATCTGGTAGGCGCCGAGCTCCATGCGTGCCGGGATCACCTTGGACACTTTGAGGATTGCGGCACCGACGATCATCAGGATCGGGCCTGGAATGCCCAGATATGGAGACAGGAGGTTGCCCATGATGAAGGCCGCGCACGCCATCAGCAGGCCGGCGCCCATCAGGTGGAGTTCGATCGGTGCATCGGCGCCCTGCTCCTTGAGCAGATCCCGGTCTGCGCCTGTCTTCACCAGCATGCCATCTCCGCTATATTGTGGACGGGTCTCGCCGATCCGCTTGAGGATGCCGCTGGCCAGGATCGCAACGACGTTACCGAGCAGCGCTGCGGGCACGAGCATCGCGATCAATCCTGCCTGCGGCTTGCCGAGAATTTCCGAATAGGCGATCGACAGCGGCAAAATGCCTTCACCGATACCGCCTCCGAGAATCGGCATCACGATAAAGAAGAACGTATGCAACGGTTCATACCCGAACAGCATCCCGACCAACACCCCCGCGGCGACCGCTGCCGCAGTTCCGACCAGCAGTGGTATGAACATGCGCATGAAACCTTGTACCAGGATCTTGTGGTTCATCCCCAGGATGCTGCCGGCCACCAGGCACGCAATGTACAAATACTGCAGGTTGGCGGTCTTCATGGTCGTCGTCACCGCCTTCATCATTTCCGGGTCCATCAGCTTGAGTCCCACCAGGGCCGACGGCACGAACAGGCAAAGGATCGCAGCCCCACCGATGTTCTTGAATACGGGAATACGGTTGCCAATTTCAGCCAACAGGAAGCCTGCCAGCATCATCACAGCAAAGCCGCCGATCATGTCGTTGGGCAGGCGTTTCACCAGCGCGGCGGTCACGGTCAGTAGCGCGAGCACGATGTACACGGGCAGCGGCAAGGGCCCGATCTTGTAATCCATGATTTTGCGCCAGCCGGTGCTTGGCAACGCCATGGTGGTAGGGGCGATGATTTCCATTTTTGTCTCCGTCAATATCGTAGGTGAACAGTCTTTTTCTGTCATCGACAGCGCTGCTTCAGGTTTTTTGGCCAGCCAGGCGGATCACTGCGGGTCGAGAACCCGCATCCATGGCGCATCGGCGAAATGCAGCGTTTCGAACTGCTCAATGGCCGCACGATGTTCGAGCGTCATGCCAATCATGTCCAGGCCTTCAAGAATCATTCGGCGGTTGCGTTGCCCCATGCTGAAGGCGAACGTGCGGCCAGCCGGCGAATGAATCTGCATGGTCTCGAGGTCGATGCGCAGGTGATGCGAAGGGTCGCCGGCGATGTCCGACGAAAGCTGGTCGATGGCATCCTGCTCCAGCACAATCAGCAGCAGACGGTTGTTAAACGCATTGCCAAAGAAGATTTCTCCGAAACTGGGTGCGATCACCGCCTGTACGCCGAGCTGCTGCAGTCCCCACACCGCGTGTTCCCGGCTTGAACCGCAGCCGAAATTGGAACCGCCGATCAGGACAGCCGTTGCGCCATAACCTTCGCGATTCAAGATGAATTCGGGGCGCGCCACGCCATTTCCGTCGTGGCGAAGGTCGTACATCACGCCTTTTGCCAACCCCTCCTTCGTAATCGTCCGGAGGAATTGCTTTGGCATGATCTGATCGGTATCGAGATTGTCGATCGGGATGGCCGCGGCCACGCCTTCGATCCGCGCCGGGTCATGATTGAAAGTATCAGGCATGGTGTTCTCCAAAATTGCGCACGTCGCAAATGGCGCCGACGATGGCCGCCGCCGCCGCCATCTGTGGGCTCATCAAGTGGGTGCGTCCCGCCCGGCCTTGCCGGCCCTCGAAGTTGCGATTGGTGGTCGAGGCGCAACGCTCGCCGGGTTCGAGCACGTCGTTGTTCATGGCGAGGCACATGGAGCATCCTGGCTGGCGCCACTCGAAGCCGGCGTCGATGAAGACTTTGGCGATGCCCTCCTCCTCCGCCTGACGCCGGACCGCCCCGGACCCGGGTACTACCATCGCCCGGACCCCTGGTGCGACCTTGTTTGCACCGACGATGGCGGCCGCCGCACGCAGGTCTTCAATGCGGCTATTCGTGCACGAGCCAATGAAGACGCGTTCGATCGGTGTGCCGCAAATGGCGTCGCCACCCTTCAGGCCCATGTAGTCGAGAGCTCGGTTGACGCCATCGCCCGCTCCACCTTCCGGAGCGGACGGAATCAATCCGTCGACCGGAATGCCCTGGTCGGGACTGGTTCCCCAAGTGACAAACGGGGCCACGTCGCGCGCCAGGAGCGTGTGTTCGATCTCGAATACGGCACCCTCGTCGGAACGCAGGTCGTCCCAGGCAGCTGGCGGAGCACCAGCCAGCGCGGGGACATGCGAGGCGATGTATTTGCGCGTCGTGTCGTCCGGCGCGATCAGCGCAGCTCTTGCGCCCGCCTCGACTGCCATATTGCAAAGCGTCATGCGCGCCTCGACCGACAGGCTGTCGATCGTGCTCCCGCAGAACTCAACGGCAAACCCGCGTGCGCCCTGTGCGCCGATCGTGCTGATCACGTACAAGGTCAAATCCTTCACGGAAACGCCCTTCGGCAGCGCGCCATCGATCCGGATCCGCATCGAGTCGGCAACGCGGTATACCAGCGTCTGGGTCGCCAGGATGTGCTCGACTTCGGAGGTTCCGATGCCGAACCCCAGCGCCCCCAAGGCGCCATAGGTAGTGGTATGGCTGTCGCCGCACAGGATGACCATGCCTGGCCGGACCCAGCCGCGTTCAGGGGCGATGATGTGTTCGATGCCCTGGTCGGGATCGTTGGTGTCGAAGAGCCGGATCCCGAACTGCTCGCAATTGCGGCGCAGGTTGATCGCCAGCAGCGATGACGACGGGTCGTTGATCACCCGCTCGCCAACCCGCGCGGGGTCCGTCGGGATGATGTGCGACACCACAGCCATTTGCTGGGCTGGCCGGAGCACGGGCCGGCCCTTTTCCTTCAGGCCCGTAAAAGCCTGCGGGCTGGTGTACTCGTTCATGATGTGCAGATCCGCATACAGCAGGATGTGCTGCTCGTCGATGGTGACAACCGTGTGCGAGTCGACCAGCTTGCGATATAGCGTCCGAGGCATTTGTTCGTCCCCTTGTCAGGCGTGAATGAATGGGACGAAGTGTAGATCGATATCAAGACTATATAATGTGTTTGGAATAAACCTATTCTTTAGCTGGAATTTACAATGAACGCGATATCGGATCTTGCCTTTTTTGTCATGCTGGTGAAACAAGGGAGTCTGGCCGCCGTCGCGCGGGAACTCGGCGTGACCCCGCCAGTCGTCTCCACGACGCTCGCACGGCTGGAGCAGCGGCTCGGGGTAAGGCTGCTGAACCGGACCACGCGCAGGATGAGCGTCACCCACGAGGGCGAGGTCTACTACGCCGAGGCGGTTCGCATCCTGGCCGAAGTGGAGGAACTGGAAAGCTCGGTCGCGGAAAGCCGGGCGGTGCCGAAGGGCCTGTTGCGGGTGAACGCGACGATCGGATTCGGACGCCAATACATCGGCCCGGCCATCTCTGCTTTCGTTCGTCAGTTTCCCGAAGTCGAGGTACAGCTGCAGGTCACTGACCGGCCCTTGAATCTGTCGGACGAGGCTTTCGATGTGGGCATCCGAATCGGCATGCTGCCGGACGCGCGCTTCTACGCCCGCAAGATAGCGTCGAATCTCCGGGTGCTGTGTGCTTCTCCGCTCTACCTGCAAAAGAATCCTGCGCCGGCCACGCCGCGTGACCTGCAACGTCACCAGTGCATCGTGTTGCGGGAGAACGATGCGGCTTATGGCACCTGGCATCTGCAGCAAGGAAAAAAAGAGGAAACAGTAAAGGTCAGGGGCGGCCTGAGCACCAACCACGGCGAGGTCGCCCTTGGCTGGGCGCTTGATGGCCATGGCATCCTGATGCGGTCCGAGTGGGACATCGCGCCGTATTTACGGTCCGGGCGCCTGTGCCCGGTTTTGGCAGATTGGGACCTTCCTTCCGCCGACATATTTGCCGTCTATCCAGAACGCCTGAACATGTCGGCAAAGGTCACAGCATTCGTCGACTTCATGCGCCTGCGCTTTGAACGCCACCTGGCGCGCGCCGATACGACCAGCCTCGTTTGGTGAGCCATGCGTCCGCTTCGGTCCTCGCTTATGATTAGCGCGAACCTGGTGGCCCACTTCCCGGCGCAGCCTTTGCTGACGCCCATCCTCTGACTACTTGCGTCCGACCACCCTCTCAGTATCGCCGCTTTTCATCATGTCGATCACCCTGCAATCGCCACACATCTTCAGCCGATCGAGGTTACCGGCAAAGGCTGGATGACCGCCCAGCTTGCCCAGCATGTTCTCGACCATCTGCAGCGTGCCGAACGGCTTGGAACAGCGGATACAGCAGAACGGCTCGGTCTCGTTGAGCACCACCGGCTTGGTCCAGGTGTCGGCGAACGACATGCGCGGATCGAGCACGATGGCGCTTTCGGGACAGGTCGTTTCGCACAGGCCGCACTGGACGCAGTTCTTCTCGACGAAGCGCAGCTGCGGCACGGTCGGGCTGTCCATCAGCGCCGACGCGGGACAGGCGCCGACGCAGGCCATGCACAGGCTGCAGGTGCTGGTGTTGACCTTGACTGCGCCGAACGGCGCGCCGGCCGGCAGCGGCACATATTGGGGCTTCAGCGGTGCGTACCGCGCCAGGTGAGACAGCGCCAGGTCGAGCGTGTTGCGCTTGTCGGCCATCACCTGGAAGGCGCCCGCCTCCGACACTCCCACGGTGTCTACCGGCTGCGCGAGCGCCGCACTCAGTTGCAACGGGTCGGCCGCCTGCACCAGCCGGCAATGGCCGCCCGTGTAGCCAAGGCCATCGAGGATCGCGTTGGCGATGTCCATCTGCGCCGCCAGCGCGGTGCGGTATTGCGGCGCTTCTTCGTCCGTCATCAGCACTACGATCGCGCCGGCGCCATACGCCACCGCGGCGAGCCAGACATCGATACCGACCGAAGCCGTGTGTTCCAGTTCGACCGGGATCACATGCGCGGGCACGCCTTGCGCGCCTTCCAGCGCCGCGATCAGCGCCTTGCCGTGCAGGCCGCTGTGGAACAGCAACGCGGGTGAGTCGCAGGCAACCGCGCGATAGGTGGACACCAGCGTGCGCAGGCGCTCGCCCGTATATGGTGCGCTCGGGTACGCGTACGTCAGCGCGCCCGTCGGGCACACCGTGGTGCAGGCGCCGCAGCCGGCGCACAGGTTGGCGTTGACCTTGATGCGGTCGCCCGCGCCCTGGATCGCCTGCGCCGAGCAGATCTCGATGCAGGCGTTGCAACCGACCTGGCGATTGCGGCTATGCGCGCACAGGCGCTCCTTGTAGCTGAAGTATTTGGGCTTCTCGAATTCGCCGATCATCTCGGCCAGCTGCTGCACCGCGGCCGCGCGTTCAGCCATGCCTGCGCCGGGCGCGTAGTAGCCGACCGGTGGCTGGTGCTGCGGCAGCAGCGGTTCCGGCGACAGGTCGAGCACCAGGTCGAAGCGCTCCTCGCGCACGGCGCCGCCCCCTTCCCACGTGACGTTGAATGCGCCCAGCCAGCCGGATATCCTCGTTTCGTGGCCGCTGTGCGCCGTGTAGGGGCGCGCGATGTCGGTCGCGCCGCCAGGCAGCGGATCTGTCAGCAGCACGGCCAGTTCGAGCTGCCCGCACAGACCTTCGGCCCACGGGTCCACATCCGCCGCGCTGCCGATGATCAGCGTCTTGCCGGCAGAGCGGTAGCTGATCGTCGGCACCGGATCGGGGCCGGGCAGCGCAGCCGCAGCTTCCAGCGCCGCCATCTTCGCGCGTTCTTTGCTGATCGGATCGGGTGAATTCATGCAGCTTCCTGGTCGTTGGGTGGGCGCGCCGGCGCATCTTCGGCCGGCGCTTCCGTGGTGATGGCTGGTGCCTCGCCAGCGGCGGGATCGAACACTTCCTCGATACGTGCGATCGCGCCGCGCGCGTGATCGAGCGCGGCGAGCATCGCCGGGCTGACCGGGTCGGGCACGTTGAAGTCGGCCATGAATATATCGAGGCCGTCGACCTGGTTGAAGTGCGGATCGGCGAACAGCTTCTTCATCGCCAGCCGGCGCACCGCGGAGTCGACGCCGCGCGCCACGAACGCAGAGTAGTCCGACTCCGCATTCAGTTCGGCCGCATCGGCCAGGGTCGGGAGCGCGGCTTCCGCGACGGGGACGTTGACGGGCGCCTCGGGCACCGGCGCGGCGACCAACGGCGCGGCTGGCGCTTCCGGCGCCGCAGGTTCCGCCTTGAGCCTCGACCAGCGCTTCAGGAATCCTTCGTTCGGCATCGCCCCTCCCCTAGCTGCGCGCGCGCTTGCCGTGGCGCGCCTCGCCGCCCGCCTCGCGCGGCTGATAGTGTTCGCGCAGGTAATCCGCCAGCCAGCTGTGGATTTCGGGCGGCATGATCACGCCGTCGGCCGATTCGCCCGAGTCGAACATGCGGGTGCCTTCGGCATAGCTGACCGAGGCGCGGATCGGCATCGCGCGGCCGTCCAGCATGCGCCACATGACGAACACCTTCGACTCCGGCGCGATCCAGTTTTCGAAGTAGCCTTCGTTTTCGTCCGGGTACAGCTGCAGTTCGATGCCCGAGACCAGGTAGGATTCACGCCCGCCGCCTTCAGTCAGCGGCTGCATCGGCGCCAAACCGCCGCGATCGGGCATCACCGCCACCGCAGCCCACGCCTCGTCGGCCCAGCGGTGATTGATCGCGCGCCGCTGCATGATCACCGCAATCGGCATGCTGGCGACACGCATCACTTGGTCTTCACGGTTGACGCGGCCGGCGACGGGGCCGGCTTGACGTCGGCACTCGGCGCCGCCGTGCCAGCTTTTTCGCTGGTCTTCGGCGCCGCCGCACCAGTCGCGGTCAGCTTGCCATCCGGCTGTCCGGACGGTGCCGACTGCGCGGCGGGCGCGGTCACCGCGGCGGCGGGCGCCGGCAGCGGCGTCGGCGCATGCAGCTTCCACCCCTTCTCGCCGGCCTTGCCGCGCCAGGAGGCTGTCAGCGTATCCATCCTGGCCAGCAGCGCCTGCTTGTCTTTCTCGGCCTGCGCATCGGCGGCGGCCTTCTTGGCCGCCTGCGCCTGCGCCTCGGCCGCGGTCGGCGGCGGCAGTTTGGCACTGGCGGCGCCAGTCCAGCCGGCGCACACCAGCGCCAGCGCGATCAGTAGTTTGTTGTGCATGCGAGACTCTCCTATTGGCCGCTTGGGGTCGGCTTGGCGCCTGGCGGCGCCGTCTTGCCGGACGGCCCATGGCCGGATTCCTGCACCGCACCGGCGGTCGCCGTCCCGCCGGTTGTGCCGCCGGCGCCACCGGCATGGTACGGCGTGCCGCCCGCATAGCTGCCGTCCTTGACCGGCTGCTTCGCGCGCGCAATCACCTCGCCGCTGGTGCCGCCGCCGGCGGTTACCATGCCGGGAAAATTGGTCTTGCGCATGCCGCTGTCGGCGGCGCTGTCCTGGCGGCTGCAGGCGCTGGCCAGCACGGCGGCCGCGCCCAGCACCATCAGCATCTTGGTGGAATTCATTCGTGCCTCCTTCGATGTGGGCCCGGCGGCTGCGGCGATGTAGTGTGCGTCACCTCGTCGAACCACAGTTCATGGTGGACCCTGGCCCAGTTGGCATCGACCGTGCCATGCCGCATCGCCTCGTAGGCGCCCGGCGTGCCGACTGTGCCCAGATAGATGTGGCCCATGGCCGCGACCATATACAGCGTGGCGCCGCCCAGGTGCAGGTAGTCGGCGATCTGCAGCAGGTAGCGCGTCTGGCCGAAATTGACGAAATCGAGGACCAGGCCGGTCACCGACATGATCAGGCCCAGCACCACCACGCCGCCCCAGAACCAGATTTTTTCGCCGGCATTGAAATAGCCGGCCGGGATTTCGCGGCGCGAGAACAGGCCGCCCGCATGCTTGATCCACTGCCAGTCCCAGCGCCGGAAAATATTATTCCGCACGAAGGTCACGAACATCACGATCGAGCAGACGATGAACAGGGGGCCGACGAAGTTGTGGATCACCTTGGAGATGATGGCGACCCAGGAAAACGCATCGTGGCCCATCCACGGCAGCAGCACGTTTTTACCGAACAGGATGATCAGGCCGGTGAACGCCAACGCCAGGAAACTGATCGCTGTGGCCCAGTGCACCCAGCGCTGCCAGCGGCTGAAACGCTCGAGCCGCCTGCCCGTTTCGTGCTGCACCGGGCGCGCCGGCGCCATGCCGAGATAGACGCCGAGCAGCAACAGCGGCGTCGCCAGCAGCAGGAAGCCGGCCGCCATCGCGATCGGCCCGTTGCGCAGCAGGCGCCAGGTGTTGCCCCCACGCTGGAGGATGACCGTGCCTTCGGTCGCGCCGTACTGGCCGAGGTAGTGGCGGTCCATGTGGACCTTGCCGGACGCGGTCGAATCGAACCCTGGCCCCGGGCTGTTCTTCTCGGTCTGCAGGATGGTCTGTTCTTCGGCGTAGGCCGGCTTGGCGCTGCGGTTGGGCACCTCGGCCAGCACCGAGCCTGCCAGGGTCAGCGCGCAGCACAGGAAGAAACTTCGCCGCAGGGTTGATAGTGAGGACATCGCGCAATCCTTTCAGGGCTTGGTCCGGTTGTACTCGTTCTGCTTCCGGGCGCGGTCGGAGAGGGCCGCGTTCTGCGCCAGTTTGTCGCCGTGGAACTTGGCCGTGGCCGAGCGGTTGTCCTGCTTGCCGGCGTAGCCGCCGTCCACATAGGCCGGATGCTGCTCGACTTCCAGGCAGCCCGACAGCATCAGCGCCAGCAGCGCGCCGAGCGCGAATTTGAGCGTGTTCATGTCGAGCTTTTCCTTCCGTTCTGGGTCTGGTCGAGCAGCTGGTTCTCGCGCGGGCCGTCGCCGCGGGATTTGATGTCGCCGCCGCGCTTCGAGCGGTCGTAGGCGATCTCCCAGCCCCACAGTTCCGGACCGTAGCCGCGCGTCTCGACGCGCTCCTTGTAGATGCCGGCGATGACGTCGGCGTCGCCGCCCAGCAGCGCCTTGGTGCTGCATTGTTCCGCGCAGGCCGGCAGCTTGCCTTCGGAGATGCGGTTGCGGCCGTATTTCTTGAACTCGGCCTCGGACTGATCGACTTCCGGTCCGCCCGCGCAGAAGGTGCACTTGTCCATCTTGCCGCGATGGTTGAACAAGCCGCTGGACGGGAACTGCGGCGCGCCGAACGGACAGGCGACCGAACAGTAGCCGCAGCCGATGCACTGGTCCTTGTTGTGCAGGACGATGCCGTCTTCGGTGTGGTAGATGCAGTTGGTCGGACACACCGCCAGGCAAGGCGCGTCGGTGCAATGCATGCAGGCGACCGAGATCGAATGTTCGCCCGGCTGGCCGTCGTCGATGGTGACCACGCGGCGGCGGTTGACGCCCCACGGCGTCTCGTTTTCGTTCTTGCAGGCCGTGACGCAGCCGTTACAGTCGATGCAGCGTTCGGTGTCGCATATGAATTTCATCCGGGCTGGCATGGCATTCCTCTCATTGCTGATGGTGGTTGTCGGCGCGTCAGGCGCGCGCCAGGCGGCACAGCGACACCTTGGTTTCCTGCATCATCGTCACGGCGTCGTAGCCGTAGGTCCAGCCGGTGTTGACCGCCTCGCCGCGCACGATGGGCGCCGCCCCTTCCGGGTAGTTGTCGAGCAGGTCTTCCCCCATCCACCAGCCGGCGAAGTGGAACGGCATCCAGACCAGGCCGGGCGGCACGCGCGGCGTCACCATCGCCATTACCTTCAGGCGCGCGCCGGTCGGGGTTTCGACGTGGACGTAGTGGCCGGTCACCGCGCCGGCCGCGTCGGCGTCCTGCGGATTGATCTCGATGAACATGTTCTGCTGCAGCTCGGCCAGCCACGGGTTGGAACGGGTCTCGTCGCCGCCGCCCTCGTATTCGACCAGCCGGCCCGAGGTCATGATCAGCGGATAGTCCTTCGAGAAGTCGACCGCCTGCACCGACTTGTACAAGGTCGGGATGCGCCAGAAACTGGCCTTGTCGTCGTAGGTCGGATACTTGGCGACGAGGTCGCGCCGCGGCGACATCAGCGGTTCGCGGTGCACCGGCACCGGGTCCGGGAAGTTCCACACGTTGACGCGCGCACGCGCATTGCCGAAGGGCGCGCAGCCGTGCGAAATGACGACGCGGATGATCCCGCCCGAGAGGTCGGTCTTCCAGTTCTTGCCTTCGGCCTGCTTCAGTTCGGCCTCGGTCAGTTCCGACCACCAGCCCAGTTTTTTCAGGAACACGTGGTCGAATTCCGGGTAGCCGGTGTCGATCTCGCAGTCCTTGGTGGTCGAGCCGTCGGCCGCCAACAGGGTCTCGCCGTTGCGCTCGACGCCCCAGTTGGCGCGGAACGGCAGGCCGCCTTCCATGATCGATTTCGACTCGTCGTACAGGATCGGCGTGCCGGGATGCTTCATCTCGGGCGTGCCCCAGCACGGCCATGGCAAGCCGTAATAATCGCCCTTGCATGGCCCCGATTCGGCGCGCAGGGTGGTCGGGTCGAAGGTGTGCTTGTTGAGCATGTGCAGCTTGAGCCGCTCCGGCGAGCAGCCGGTGTAGCCGATGGTCCAGCAGGTGCGGTTAATCTCGCGCAGGATGTCTTCGATCACCGGCTCGTTGTTGACCACCTTGATGTTCTTGCAGAGCTGCTCCGCGAAGCCGAATTTTTTGGCGAACAGGTACATGATCTCCTGGTCGGTCTTGCACTCGAACAGCGGCTGGATCACCCGTTCGCGCCACTGCAGGCTGCGGTTCGACGCGGTCACCGAGCCCTGCGTCTCGAACTGGGTGGTGGCCGGCAGCAGGTAGACCCCGTCCTGGCGTCCGTGCATTGCCGCCGTCATGGTCGGATACGGATCGATCACGACCAGCAGGTCGAGCGCCTTCATCGCCGCCTTCATGTCCGGCAGGCGGGTCTGGCTGTTCGGCGCGTGGCCCCAGTACAGGACTGCGCGCAGGTTGCTCGGCTGGTCGACATACTCGTTCTTTTCCAGCACGCCATCGAACCAGCGCGACACCGTCATGCCGGGCTTCTCCATCAGCTCCTTGGAGCCGAAGCGGCCTTTCATCCAGTCGTAGTCGACGCCCCAGCCAGTGCAAAAATACTTCCACGCGCCCTCGGCCAGGCCGTAGTAGCCAGGCAGCGAGTCCGGGTTCGGGCCGACGTCGGTGGCGCCCTGCACATTGTCGTGGCCGCGGTAGATGTTGGTGCCGCCGCCGGCGACGCCGATGTTGCCGAGCGCGAGCTGCAGCGTGCACAGCGCACGCACGTTGGCGGTGCCGACGTGGTGCTGGGTGATGCCCATGCACCAGACGACGGACGAAGGCCGGTTCTTGGCCAGCGTCTCGGCGATCTGGTGCACCGCCGCTTGCGGCACGCCGGTCACGTCCGACACTTTGTCAGGCGTCCACTTGGCCACTTCCTTGCGCACTTCTTCCATGCCGTAGGTACGCTGCGCAATGAAGGCTTTGTCTTCCCAGCCGTTTTCGAAGATGTGCCACAGGATGCCCCACACCAGCGGAATATCGGTGCCGGGACGCACGCGCACGTACTGCTGCGCGAAGCGCGCGGTGCGGGTGAAGCGCGGATCGACCACGATCACCTTGGCGCCGATCTCCTTGGCGTGCAGCGCATGCAGCATCGAGATCGGGTGCGCTTCGGCCGGATTGGAGCCGATGAACATGATCGCCTTGCTGTGATGCAGGTCGTTCATCGAGTTCGTCATTGCGCCGTAGCCGAAGGTCTGGGCCACGCCGGCCACCGTGGTCGAATGGCAGATGCGCGCCTGGTGGTCGCAATTATTGGTGCCCCACATCGAGGCGAACTTGCGCATCAGGTAGGATTGCTCGTTGTTGTGCTTGCTGCCGCCGATCATCATCATCGCGTCGGGACCGGACTGCTGGCGCAATTGCAGCAGCTTGTCGCCGATCTCGTTGATGGCCTGGTCCCACGGGATGCGCTGGTACTTGCCGGCGACCAGCTTCATCGGATAGCGCAGGCGGTGTTCGCCGTGGCCGTGCTCGCGCACCGAGGCGCCCTTGGCGCAGTGCGCGCCCATGTTGATCGGCGAATCGAAAGCCGCCTCCTGGCGGATCCACACGCCGTTCTGCACCACCGCATCGACCGAGCAGCCAACCGCGCAGTGCGTGCAGACGGTATGCTTGATTTCCGCCGCGCCGGACGCAGCCGCCTTGGCGTCGACCGCCTGCGCCGGCTCGATCACGTTGAACGGCAGGTGGCGCGCGAGGCCCGCCGCGCCGGCGGTCAGCCCCGCGCGCACCAGGAAGGTTCGGCGCTTGACGGTGGCCGACGCCGCGCGCGCCAGGCCCTGCTGCAATGCGGAGGTGGCGCCTTCGACGGCGGCTCCAACGGCGGATTTTCTAACGACGGGCATGCTATCGCTCCTGTTCGTGGGCTACCAGTATCGCGCGGTGCGATAGTATTGACGGATGTGCTCGGTCTCGTGATAGCCGGACGGCTTCGCCGCTTCGGGCGCCGCTTCCGGGGCCGCGACGGGCGCCGCTTGCGCCTGTCCGGCCGCTACCGCCAGCGCGCCGAGCGCCCCGGCGCCACCGGCCGCGCGCAGGAAACCGCGGCGCGCGGGATCGACGGCCTTGCTCTTTACCTTGTCCATGGACGTGCTTTCAGCTAGGGGTTGATCATTCGACCGCATAGTCCTCGGCCACCTCAAATGCTTCACCTTCGATTGCGAAAAATGCGGCGGCCAGGTCGGCCACGCGCTTGTAGAATTCGGCGCCTTCAGCTTCGCGCAGGTGATTCAGACAGATGGCCGACCACGGGGCGATATGCACTTCGAAAAATTCCTGCTGGCGCGCGACCGGCTGGCGCGCCACGCCCTGGCCGCCCATGATCATGCGGCGCATGGTTTCGCACAGCGCACCGAGGTGGTCTTCGGTTTCGGCGGCGCCGCTGCGGCGTCCCAGTCCCAGCTTGGCGAGGTCGGTGCGCAAGGCGGCCAGCGGCTTCTCGTGCAGGAAGCCGGCGATGTAGAGAGAACCGTAGGGATTGATGCGGGGGATGCTGGTGCTGACGAACAGCTCGTTGAATTCGTCGCGCACGAGGTCCGATGGAATAAGGCGCGCGGCCAGCGAAAGTGCGTCCCATGCGAGATCGAGAGGCTGGTCGGAATCGGTGGAGACGATCGAATCGGCGCCGGCCAGGCTGTCGAGCAGGGCATCATCGGGGGGCGCCAGCAACAGCCGCGCGAGCAGGCCGTAGATGTCGGAGCGCGCCTGCTCTTCCGGCGGCAACGGCAAGCCCACTTCGCGCGCGAACGGCGTATCGATGCTGGTCTCCGACCCCGAGGGTTGCATTCGAGCGTCCTCATGTATTTGATGCAAATAAGTCTATTCTTCCTTTTAACAACTGTCGAGGGGAATACGATTGAAAGATTCAATCGTGCGCACGTAATTACCTTGTATACACGGGGTCGCTTTCCATCGAGGGGATGGACGGAGCAAGCATCGCGACATGCTCCCGCACCGCTCGCACTCCACTTCCGTCGTTCCCTGCGAAGGCCGGGAACCCATGCTGAGCGTGCGGTTGCTGCGGAAGCGAATTCCGCATGGGGGAACGACGGTTCTACAGGTAGTTCGGAAAGAAGGTGCTGAGAATTAGTTGAGCGGTCAACTATTTTCAGGCGCGGCGGATCGGGATGCTGCGCGGATTGGCGGCGCGGGCGCGCAGCTGGCCACAGCCGCCGTCGACATCCTGCCCGGCCGAATCGCGCAGCTTGGTCAGCACACCGCGCTGGTGCAGCGCGGCGGCCAGCGCCCTCGCCCGCTCCCAGCTCGGACGCCGGAACGCCAGGTCGGGGATGGTGTTGTACGGGATCATGTTGAGCACGGCGTGCTTGCCCCTCAGCAACTCGACGATGGCGTCCATCTCGTCGTCGCCGTCGTTAACGCCTTCCAGCAATGTCCACTGAAACTGCACCGGGTAGCCGGTCATCCTTGCGTAACGCTCGCCGTGATCGACCAGCTCGCGCGGGCTCAGATCCGGCGCGCGCGGCAGCAGTTGCCTGCGCAGGGCCGGCTTGGTCGTATGCAGCGACAAAGCCAGCGCCGGCTTCACGACGCCGCCCGCCAGCCGCTCGAAGGCGCGCAGGTCGCCCACGGTCGAAAACACCAGGTTCTTGTGGCCGATGTTGCCCTCGGTCCCGAGCAGCGCGATCGCGTCCACCACGTTGTCGAGGTTATGGGCCGGCTCGCCCATGCCCATGAAAACGACCTTCTTCACCGGCCGCCTGGCGCGCGCCAGCACCACCTGCGCGACGATCTCGCCGCTGGTGACCTGGCGCACCAAGCCGTCGCGCCCGGTCATGCAGAACTGGCAGCCGACCGCGCAGCCGACCTGGCTCGAGACGCACACGCCGTCCCGCGGCAGCAGCACGGTTTCCACCGCCTGGCCGTCGGCCAGCCCCACCAGCAGGCGCGCCGAACCATCGTCGGCCGGATGTTCGCTGACCAGCGTGGCCATGGCGTGCAGTTCGGCGTCCAGCGCCGGCAGCGCCTCGCGCACCGCCTTCGGCAGGAAATCGGCCGGACGGCGCCGGCCCTGGTCGTGCGGCTGCACCTGTACCCAGTCGCGCAGCACGCGCTGTTCATGCAGCGGCATGGCGCCCAGCGCGCGCAGGCGCTGGCGGATGACGTCAATTTTCATAGAGTTATTGGCTGTGCCACCATGCGCGCGGCGGTGGCAGCAAGGCCCGCTGCCGCGATACAATCGGGGTCAGGTCCGCCGGACCTGACCCCAGCCCTTGGGCCGCGGCGCGTGCAGGAAGATTTATTTAACGGTGATGTTGATCGACTTGCTCATCGGCGCGCCGTAGGACTGGTGCATCCCGTTGGCGAACTGCATCGTCAGCGTGTAGCTGCCTGGCGGCAGCTTGACTTCGGCTTCGGTCTGGCCTTTGCCGAAGTGCATGTGCTTGTCGTCGAACGGCACCGGCTCGCCCGCCTTCGGGCTCTCGGCATTGATCAGCAGGTGATGGTGACCGGTATTGGCCGCCACCTCCCCGGCCGGCTTGACTTCCATACCATTCACCGCGAAGCGCACCTTGAACGGGCTGGTGACGGTGGCACCGTCCGCCGGCTCGAGGAAGCTGACCGACTGGGCCAGCGCCAGGCCCGCGATACCGCTCATTGCCACGGCCGCGATTACTTGTTTGTATGGAAAAAGCATACCAGTCTCCTTATGTGAGGTAAATCAGTCGTTCTTGATGACGATGCTCGGGAATTTGCTCGTCATATCCTTCGCCTTCTCAGCGATCTTGACCGCCACCTTGCGCGCGATTTCCTTGTAGACCTGCGCCACCGGGCCGAACGGCTCCGCGACCACGGTCGGGCGGCCCGAATCGGTCTGTTCGCGGATCGCCATCGTCAGCGGCAAGGCGCCGAGGAATTCCACGCCGAAGTCGGCGCACATTTTTTCGCCGCCGCCGTGGCCGAAAATCGCCTCGGTGTGGCCGCAATTCGAACAAGTGTGGGTGCTCATGTTTTCCACCACGCCGAGGATCGGGATGCCGACCTTCTCGAACATCTTGAGGCCCTTGCGCGCGTCGAGCAGTGCGATGTCCTGCGGCGTCGTGACGATCACCGCGCCGGTGACCGGCACCTTCTGCGACAAGGTCAACTGGATGTCGCCGGTACCGGGCGGCATGTCGACGATCAGGTAGTCGAGGTCGCGCCAGTTGGTCTGTTCGAGCAGCTGCTGCAGGGCCTGGGTCACCATCGGGCCGCGCCACACCATCGGCTCGTCCGGATCGATCATGAAGCCGATCGACGACACTTGCAGGCCGTGGTTTTCGAGCGGCTCCATGGTCTTGCCGTCGGTGGTTTCAGGACGGCCGCTGATACCGAGCATCATCGGCAGCGACGGGCCGTAGATGTCGGCGTCGAGGATGCCGACCGCCGCGCCTTCCGACGCCAGCGCCAGCGCCAGGTTCACCGCGGTGGTCGATTTGCCGACCCCGCCCTTGCCGGAAGCGACGGCGATGATGTTCTTCACGTTCGGCATCAGCTTCAGGCCGCGCTGCACGGTGTGCGAAATGACCTTGGTATTGACGTTGACGCTGACCTTGCCCACGCCCGGCAGCGCCTGCAACGCGCGCGTCACCTCGCTGCCAATCATGGCAAGCTGGCTCTTGGCCGGGTAGCCCAGCTCGATGTCGAGGGCGACATCGGCGCCTTCGATCTTGATGTTCTTGACGGACTTGGATGAAACGAAGTCTTTCTGGGTGTTCGGATCGATGACCGCGGCCAGCGCCGCCTTGACGTCTTCTGCTGTGATGCTCATGAATGTCTCCGGATGTGATGCCGCAGTTTAGCGCAAAATCCGGGGCCCGACTTGTAGGAATGGCAAAGCCGCCACCGGCATCGTGCGCAATGGGGGCCAGCGCTGGTAAAATGCTTTTTTTCATCTAACCATAAGCGCATTTCGATTATGACCCGCAAGCTGTTCGTCACCACCGCCCTGCCATACGCCAACGCAGCCTTCCACATCGGCCACATGATGGAGTACATCCAGGCCGATATCTGGGTGCGTTTCCAGCGAATGCAGAAGGATGGGGCGGCCCGGCGCGAGGTGCATTTCGTCTGCGCGGACGACACCCACGGCACGCCGATCATGATCGCAGCCGAGAAGGAAGGCATCACGCCGCAGGAATTCGTCGCGAAGATCGCCGCCGGGCGCCAGCAGTACCTGGACGGCTTCCACATCGGCTTCGACAACTGGTACTCGACAGATTCTCCCGAGAACGTCGAATTGTCGCAGGGCATCTACCGCAAGCTGCGCGACGCCGGCCTGATCGTCACCAAAGTGGTGGACCGCTTCTACGACCCGGTCAAGGGCATGTTCCTGGCCGACCGCAACATCAAGGGCGAATGCCCGGTATGCCACGCCAAGGACCAGTACGGCGACAACTGCGAAGTGTGCGGCGCGGCCTACCAGCCGACCGAGCTGGTGAACCCGTTCTCGGTGTTTACCGGTTCCACGCCCATCCTCAAGCCGTCGGAGCAATATTTTTTCGCGCTGTCGGACCCGCGCTGCTACACCTTCCTGAAGGAATGGCTGAACACGCCAGGCCGCCTGCAGCCCGAGATGGTCAACAAGGTCTCCGAGTGGCTTGGCGAAGCCGGCGAGAAGCTGGCCGACTGGGACATTTCGCGCGACGCACCCTACTTCGGCATCCCGATCCCTGATGCGCCGGGCAAGTTCTTCTACGTCTGGCTGGACGCGCCGGTCGGCTACCTGGCCAGCCTGAAGAACTACTGCAGCAAAAAAGGCATCGACTTCGACGCGCTGCTGAACGACCCGGGCACGGAACAGGTCCACTTCATCGGCAAGGACATCGTCTCCTTCCACCTGCTGTTCTGGCCGGCGATGCTCAATTTCGCGCAGCACCCGATCATCGACAAGCTGAAGGTCAATGTGCACGGCCACCTGACGGTCAACAACGAAAAGATGTCGAAGTCGCGCGGCACCGGCATCTCGCCGCTGCGCTACCTCGACCTGAAGATGAATCCCGAGTGGCTGCGCTACTACATCGCCTTCAAGCTTAATTCGAAAGTCGAGGACCTGGACTTCAACGGCGACGACTTCGTGGCGCGCGTGAACAGTGACCTGATCGGCAAGTACATCAACATCGCCAGCCGCTGCGCCGGCTTCATCGCCAAAAAATTCGACGGCAAGCTGGCGGCCGAACTGTCGCCGACCGCCAAGGGCTGGATCGAGAAAGCACTGACCGTCAACGGCGCCGAGCGCCAGGCCAGCATCGCCGCCAACTTCGAGAACCGCGAGTTCGGCAAGGCGCTGCGCGAGATCATGGAAATCGCCGACATCACCAACCAGTATGTCGACGAGAACAAGCCGTGGATCCTGGCCAAGGACGAGGCCAAGACGGCGGAACTGCACGACGTCTGCACCACCGCGCTGATCCTGTTCCGCCAGCTCACCATCCTGCTGGCGCCGGTGCTGCCGCAAATCGCCGCGCGCGTCGCCGAGATGCTGGGCGACGCGCAGCTGACCTGGGAAGACACCCGGGGCGCCGCCGTGTACCAGCCGATGCTGGGCCGGACGATCGGCGCGTACAGCCACCTGATGCAGCGTGTCGACGCGAAGATGGTCGAGGACTTGTTCGACCGTCCGGCGGCGATCGCGGCGCCGACAGAAGCGGGGTCAGGTCCGACGGACCTGACCCCGGGCATCGAGGAGCTCGCGCCGGAAATCAAGATCGACGACTTCACCAAGATCGACCTGCGGATCGCGCAAATCGTCAATTGCGAGCACGTCGACGGGTCCGACAAGCTGCTGCGGCTGACGCTGGACGTGGGCGAAGGCCGCCACCGCAATGTCTTCTCCGGCATCAAATCGGCCTACCAGCCGGAGCAACTGATCGGCAAGCTGACCGTGCTGGTGGCCAATTTGGCGCCGCGCAAGATGAAGTTCGGCGTGTCCGAAGGCATGGTGCTGTGCGCGTCGGCGGCCGACGAGAAAGCCGATCCGGGCCTGTACGTACTGGAGCCGTGGCCGGGCGCCAAGCCGGGCATGCGCATCCGCTAACTCCCGCATACCGTCGTCTCCACCTGCGCGGGGACGACGGTTTTTGAAGTAACGCAATCTTCACTATGGCACCTTATATTCGACGGCCATGTTGTCGTCGGTGATACGCCACAAGTCCCTCCTTGCCAAATATTCTTCGCGCCGCTCCGGCAGCGGTGCGATCGCCAGGCGCTCGCGCGCTTCGCGGTGGCGCTCGCTCTGCTCGAACAGCGCGCCATCGCCGTCATGCCTGAACAGCAGCAGGTTGGCGCGGCGCTCGTCCGCGCCGAGGTCGAACGGCGCATCGCTGGCGGCCACGAAATTCGAATACGTGGTGATGTGCCTGAACGCGGTAGCCGCCGTGTACACCACATCCAGCGAACCGGTCGCGTTGTAATAAATCACGCCCCCCGGCGCCAGATGCCGGCGCGTCACTTCCAGGAATTCCGCCGACAGCAGGTTGGTCGCGTTGCTGCGCCAGTGATACGTGGTGTTCATCACGATGAAGTCGAATTTCTCATCGGGGTGATTGCGCAGCCAGCGGCGCCCATCGTCGAAATACACTGTCACCTTCGGATCGCCCATCACGCTGGCGATCTCCGGATAATGCCGCATCACGGCCGGGTAGCCCTTGTTGATCTCGACGATCGTCAACGACTGCACCGGCTGGTACTGAGAGATCACCTTGGCCCACGAGCCCGTGCTCAACCCGATCTCGAGCACGCGCGCCGGCTTGCGATGCAGGCTGGCCATCATGTAGGCGCGGTCGATCATGTTGGAGTTGATCAGTGGATCGAGGTTGTAGCGGCCGTCGTAGATGCCGTTGCCGTACATGACGTCGCCATCCGGATGCGCGTCCACGGTGATGATGCCGCTGCGGTTCTCCAGCTTGTGCGCGAAAGGCGGATGGTCCGGCCGGCCAGCCTGGAGCCGTTCCAGGTGGTCCCGGTACAGGCTGGCGTGCAGCATCCACGCCCCCGCCACCATCGCCGCCATCAAGCCCGCCGCGCGCAGCTTGTACACGCGGTCCTTGGGCAGCCCCGCAAGCAGGACCAGCAACAGCAGCGCCGTCAGCGCGCTCAGGATCACGATATTGGCCTCGAGCGAGTACAGTTCGAGAAGGACGAAGCCGGTCACCAGCGGACCGCAGGTGGCCCCGATGATATTGGCAAAATACAGCCACGACATCGCGCGCGCCGCGTCGGTGCCCCGGGCCGGGATCCCGAGATGCATCAGCATCGGCAGGATCCCGCCGGTGAAGAAGGCGACCGCGCCGATCGCCGCATACGCCGCCACTTCGGCCGATCTCTTGGAGAGCCAACCGGAGGTGGCCGCTACTGCCGGCAGCGCCAGGTAGAACACGGCAATGGCAAGGAACAGCGCGCGCACCAGGTATTCGACGGGGCGGCCGCCCGGTTCGCACGCTTGTTTCGAATGCAGCGAGCCGGCGCCGATGCCGAACAGGAAAGCGGCCAGCATCAGCCCGAACACCTGCGGCCGGTTGGCGGTCAGGAAGCCGAGCAGGCGGAACCACAGGATTTCCTGGCTCAGCGAGATGTAGCCGATCGCCAGCAAGGTCGCGCACACCAGCGGGTAAGGCAGCAGCGGCGTGTCGGCAGCCTGCGGCGCCGGCGAGTCCATCGATTCGGACCGAATTTCCGCCCGCGCGATCCGGCGGCTGGCGTCGAAGATCAACGCCGCCGTGGCGAAGTTGCAGGCTGCCGCAATCCGCACCGATGCCTGCTGGCCGAAGAATACGAACAGCAACTGCACGGTGCAGAAAGCGGCGATCGCCGAGCCGAAGGTATTGACCGCGTACAGCAAGCCAACCGACTGGCCGATGTTGTGCAGGTAGCCCTGCAGCCAGGCCACCAGGACCGGCAGCGTGGCGCCCATCATCAGGGTCGGGAACGCCAGGATCAGGTAGACCCACAGCACCAGCGTGCCGGTCGACGTTTCGCCGGCGGCCGCGCTGACCAGGCCGATCAGTGCGAGGCTGGCCAGCCCGAACACGCCAATCAGGATTTCGAGCGCGAGGAACAGGTGCAGCAAGTGGTGCCGGAAGCGTTTCTGCAGGTAGCCGCCGGCCAGCGCGCCCACCCCGAGCCCCAGCATGAAGACCGACACGATCACCGTCACCGACTCGCTGTTGATGCCGAAAGTGGCGAACAAGGTACGTTGCCAGACGACCTGGTAGATCAGCGCCGAAAAGCCGGACACCAGAAACAGGAATGCGATATAGCGCAGCGTCGGCGACCGGGACATTATTGCCTTTTGAGAATATGTAATCAAAAACCAATTCGGCGCCAAAACTGGCCCGGTATTTGGTCCTCCGGACGGCTCGGGCGGTATAATGCGCAGTCTTGATGAGAAACCCGCGCCATGACGCGCCCACATTTTTAAAGCGACACGACTTCCTATGACCGAACTGACATCTTTGAGGCACATCCCGCAGGCCAACCTGTTTCGCAAGGGCGACGTATTCGTCCTGTTCGGCGAGCTGTTCGGCCGCGGCTACGTCAACGGGCTGATCGATGAGGCGCGCAATGCCGGCATGACCATTGTAGGCATCACCGTCGGGCGCCGCGACGAGAACAACGCGCTGCGCGCGCTCGACGCGGAAGAGCTGGCCGAAGCCGAAGCCAAGTTGGGCGGAAAAATCATCAACGTGCCGATGATGGCCGGTTTCGACCTGGATGCGCCTGCCGGCGAACAGAATCCGACCGAAATGCTGTCCGGGATCACGCTGAAGAGCTGGCAGGAAGACAAGCTCGACTGGACCAAGATCGAAGCCTGCCGCCGGGCCGGCGTCAAGCGCTTCACCGATTCGGCCGCCACCGTGATGGCCGAGATCGACAAGCTGGTGCCGGATGGCGCCAACGTCTTCTTCGCCCACACCATGGCCGGCGGCATCCCGAAGATCAAGGCCTTCCTGGCCATCGCCAACCGCATCTATAAAGGCCGCGGCGAGCGCTTCATGTCCTCGCGCGCCCTGCTCGACAGCGACCTGGGCAAGCTGATCCTGATGAACTTCGACGAGGTCACCGCCAACACGCTGCAGCACCTGGTCACCGCCAGCGCCGCGATCCGCAACCGCGTCGCCAGCACCGGCGGCGCAGTGCGCTACACCGCCTACGGCTATCACGGCACCGAGATCCTGATCGGCGGCGAATACCACTGGCAGACTTACACCAACTACACCCAGGGCTACGCCAAGATGCGCCTCGAGAGCGTCGCCGAGGCGGCCTGGGCGCAAGGCATCAACGCGACCGTGTTCAACTGCCCGGAAATCCGCACCAACTCGTCCGACATTTTCGTCGGCGTGGAGCTGTCGCTGTTCCCGCTGCTGAAGGCGCTCAAGAAAGAAGGCGGCGGCGCCTGGGCCGACGAGCAATGGGCGATCTGCCAGGGCCTGCTGGAAGACGGCGTGTCGCTGCAGTCGCTGCTCGACACGATCGAGGCCTACAACAACGACCCGACCAGCGCGAGCTTCCGCAACTTCGACGCCTGGCCGATGGACAACACCCCGGCCCTGGCCGACGTGATGATCGGCACTTCGGAAGAAATCACCAAGCTGCACAAGGACCGCAAGGCCCTGATCACCGACCATCTGAGCTCGCTCGTGCTGGAAGGCGCCGGCCCGCTGATGTTCCGCGGCGCGTCCGAGAAGATCGCGCCGGTGCTGTGGCTCAACCACGACATCATCGCCCGCCAGCTCAACGCGCTGCATCCTTAAGCTCACGCAGGGAGGCGCCGCACGCCTCCCCTGCCCCGTTTTCGCACCACTCTTTTAGCCGACAATGAAACTGACCAACCAGCACCAGATGTACGAATCCGATCACACCAAGTTCATCAAGGAACTGAAGGCCGCCAATCCAGCGATCGAACAAGGACAGAAAGAAGGCCGCGCGCTGCTGTGGGACAAGGCGCCGACTACCTTGACCGAGCAGGACCGCAACAAGGATTCGCGCGTCAAGCAGCAAGCCTACGTGTACCAGAACAAGCTCTAACCACGCCAGGTCGAGACCATGTTGCCAGATGAGGCGGCGGCGATGCTGGCCGAACCTGCCGACGCTGCGCCTGCGGTTGCAGCGCCTGACATCCCGGCGGGCCCGCGCCTGTACGGCGAGCCGCTGCTGCGCATGCCGTCCGACCTGTACATCCCGCCGGACGCGCTGGAGATCTTCCTCGACGCCTTCGAAGGCCCGCTCGACCTGCTGCTCTACCTGATCCGCCGGCAAAACTTCAACATCCTCGACATCCCGATGGCGCAGGTCACCCTGCAATACCTGAAGTATGTCGACCAGATCCGCCTGCACAATCTCGAACTGGCGGCGGAGTACCTGCTGATGGCGGCGATGCTCATCGAGATCAAGTCGCGCATGCTGCTGCCGCAGCGGAAGTCGGACCACGACGACGAAGCCGGCGACCCGCGCGCGGAACTGGTGCGGCGCCTGCTCGAATACGAGCAGATCAAGCTGGCCGCCTACGACCTGAATGCGGTCCCGCAGGTCGACCGCGACTTTAGCCGGCCCGAGCTGTTCGTCGAGCAGAGCAATGTGCCGAACTGGCCGGAAGTCGATGCCGGCGACCTGCAGCGCGCCTGGCTCGACGTGCTCAAGCGTGCGACGCTGACCCAGCACCACAAGATCAGCCGCCAGGAGCTGTCGGTGCGCGAGCACATGTCGGCCATCCTGCGCCAGCTGCAATCGACGCGCTTCGTCGAATTTGCCGATTTGTTCCATGGCCAGGGCAGCGTGCCGATCGTGGTAGTACACTTTGTCGCGATGCTGGAGCTGGCCAAGGAAACGCTGATCGAGATTACCCAGGCCGAGCCGTTCGCACCGATCTACGTGCGGCTTGCCTATTCGCCGGCCTGATGCCGGCGCCCTATTCCACTGACTATTTCGCCGCTGGCGACCGACCCATGAAAATTATCTCTTCCATCGAAGAACTGCGCGACCAGTTGAGCGGGCAATTGCGCACCGCGTTCGTGCCGACCATGGGCAACCTGCACGAAGGCCACCTGTCGCTGATGCGCCTGGCGCGCAAGCATGGCGACCCGGTGGTCGCCTCGATCTTCGTCAACCGCCTGCAGTTCGGGCCGAACGAAGACTTCGAAAAATATCCGCGCACCTTCCAGAGCGATGTCGAGAAGCTGGAAAAGGAAGGCGTGTACGTGCTGTTCGCGCCGACCGAGAAGGACCTGTATCCCGAGCCGCAGGAATTCCGCGTCCGGCCGCCTGACGACCTGGGCAATACCCTCGAGGGCGAGTTCCGGCCGGGCTTCTTCAGCGGCGTGACGACGGTCGTGCTGAAGCTGTTTTCGTGCGTGCGGCCGCGCGTGGCCGTGTTCGGCAAGAAGGACTACCAGCAGTTGATGATCGTGCGCAACATGAGCCGCCAGTTCGCGCTGCCGACCGAGATCATCGCCGCCGAGACCTGGCGTGCCGACGACGGGCTGGCGCTATCGTCGCGCAATATGTACCTGTCGGAAGCGGAGCGGGCCGAGGCGCCGGCGCTGTTCCAGAGCCTCAATGCCGTGGCCAACGAGATGCGCGCCGGCCACCTGGACATTTTCCAGCTCGAACACCAGGCGATGGAGAAGCTGGCCAAGCGCGGCTGGAATCCTGACTACATCTCGGTGCGCAAGCAGTCCGATTTGCAGGTGCCATCGGCCGGCGACCTGGCGCAAGGTGCGCCGCTGGTAGTGCTGGCCGCGGCCAAGCTGGGCACGACCCGCCTGATCGACAACCTCGAGATCTAAAGTTCTAAAACCGGGGTCAGACCCAGATTTTCCGCAGCGCGAATTCGCGATTCGCCTGGCGAAATATCGAGGTCCGACCCCGGTTTTCAGGAAATAAAAAAAGCCGGGCAATGCCCGGCTTTCTCGTTGCGTCCGACTGTTTCAAAACCTGGGTCAGACCCCGGTTTTGAAATTACCGGGCGTCATCCGGTCGTGACGTTCTGCGCCCACGCCAGCGCCGACAGGTGCGCCTTGTTGACCTCCAGCGGCGATATCCCCAGCGACCTGGCCAGCCCGGCGACGAGGTTCGAGTTGAGCTCGCACGCCTCGGCCAGCGCCAGGTACGGTCCGTACATGCCGCCGCGCGTCAGCAGCGCACGCACCACTTCGTCCGGCAGCTGGATGGTGTCGAGCACTTCCTTCATCGGCAGGCCCAGCAAGCGGTCCAGCAGCGAGAACATGCCGGCGACGAACAGGTTCTCGCCTTCGCCGCGCGCGAGGAACTTGGCGCCCAGCAGCTCGGCCAGGCGGCCGCGCACGACCGCCGTCTCCATCAGCACCGGCGAGTAGCCACTGGTGCTGGCGGTCGCCAGCAGCAAGGTCAGCCAGCGGTACATCGGCGCGTAGCCGAGCATGGTGATGGCCTGGCGCAGCGACTGGATCTCGCGCCCGCTGCCGAAACCAGCGGAGTTGATAAAGCGCATCAGCTTGTACGACAGCGCGGGGTCGCGCTTGAGCACGCTTTCGATCTTCGGGATGTCTTCGTTGGCCTGCACCATCTGCATCAGCTGCAGGATGATGGTCTGGGCCGGGTTCATGCCCTTGACCGCCGTGCCGGGGCGCGGCGTCAGGTGCAGCTTGCCGACGAAGGCGTCCAGGCCGAGCGCGGCGCAGGCGTCGAAGTCGGCCCAGGTGGTGACCGGACGGCCCACCATGCGCACCGTCGATTGCTTGACGGCGGCGTAGGTGCGCGCCTGCGCGGCCACGTCCGCATCCGAGAAGCGCACTTCGATGTAGGAGGCGCTCATGCCGAGGTTCTTGCCGAGGTGGGCCAGGTCGCCGTCGCGCACCGAGATGCCGACGCCGCCCGCGCGCAAGCCCTGCACCGCGGCCAGCGTGTCCGGATCGGCCAGGTCGGCCGCCTTCATGGTCAGCACCGTGCGCTCCGGCGGCATCGCGTGCAGGGCGTCGGTCGACAGCATCGGCGGCACCGCGTCGAGGAACAGGATCTTGTCGCGCAGCAGCCAGCCGGTCTCTTCATCGTTGACGTTTTCGGCGACAAAGCCGATCAGCGCTTCGAGCGCCGCATCGGTGATTGGCTGCGCGTCGTCGTGCTTCCACGACAGCTCGTAGCCGATCACCCGCTGCTTCGGATCGAGCAAGGGTTCGCGAACGATAAAATTAGTTTCGTGCATGTCGGGGATCGCTTCGGTGTTGCTGCTGCAGGAATAAACTCAGAATCCGAGACTGTCGAGCAGGTCGTCGACCTGGCCCTGGTTGGCCACCACTTCGCTGTTGCCTTCCGGGTTGATCTGCGGGCCGTTGAGCAGGCTGTTGTCGAACTCGCGCTTGACCTCGGCCGGCGCGAAATCGACCAGCATCTGCACCAGCTGCTGCTCGAGGTTCTGCGCGATCGCGGTCACCTTGGTGATCACCTGCCCCGTCAAGTCCTGGAAATCCTGGGCCATCATGATGTCCATCAGGTAGGCCTTGGTGTCGACGGTGGCGCCGCGCATGGCATCGAGGTTCAAGGCGGTGCGCTCGGCCAGCGCGCGCCATTCGCTGTCCGAGGTGGCGTCGTTGTCGAGCAGCGTATTCCAGGCCGCCGACAATTCCTGCGCGTTGCTGTCGATCCCGTCCTGCAGCGGACTGGCCGCGTCGGTGGCGTTGAGCACCTTCTGGGCCGCCTGCTCGGACATGCGCGCCACGTAGTCGAGGCGGTCGCGGGCGTCGGGGATGTCGCTGGCTGCTTTTTCGATCAGTTTGTCGAGACCCAGGCCGCGCAGGCTGTCGTGCAGCGCGCGCGTCATGTGCCCGATCCGGCTCAGGAATTCGTCGGCCGGCTCCATCGCCGCTACCGCAGCGCCGCCCACCAGGGTCGCGCCGCCGGCGTTGTGCTCACCCATTTCAGGCCCCGACTTTTTCGAGTTTCTCGAAAATCTTGTTGAGCTTCTCATCCAGCGTGGCGGCGGTGAACGGCTTGACGACATAGCCGTTGGCGCCGGCCTGGGCCGCTGCGATGATGTTTTCTTTTTTCGCTTCGGCGGTGACCATCAGTACCGGCAGCTTGGCCAGCGTAGGGTCGGCGCGGATGTTCTGCAACATCGTCAGGCCGTCCATGTTCGGCATGTTCCAGTCCGAGACCACGAAGTCGAACGGCTCGCTGCGCAGCTTGGCCAGCGCCATCACGCCATCTTCGGCTTCGTCGACATTGGCGTATCCCAGTTCCTTCAACAGATTCCGGACAATGCGGCGCATCGTCGAGAAATCGTCAACAACTAAAAAGCGCATTTTTGGATCAGCCATGAATTACTCCGTCGATTCTCTTACTCTGGTTATTGACACACTTCTTCTCTGAGAGAAGTAGCCTTAAGGATAGCATTTTTGTTGCCGTACGGCGATAAAAGTCACAAGGAAAGCTGCTTTATCCTGCTTTATCCGGTTAAACGCGCAACGAGCGGCCGCCCTGTGTTGCAAGATGGCCAAGAACCTTGCCCGGCAGTTCGATCAGGGGTCCAACTTCGTGCGCGGCGCCGAGCGCGATCGCTTCGCGCGGCATGCCAAATACCACGCAGGAAGCTTCATCCTGGGCAAAATTATACGCCCCCGCATTCTTCATCTCGAGCATGCCCTGGGCGCCGTCCTTGCCCATGCCGGTCAGGATCACGCCGACCGCGTTCTTGCCGGCCGCCAGCGCGGCCGAGCGGAACAGCACATCGACCGACGGCCGGTGCCGGTTGACCGGGTCGGCCTGGTCGATCCGGGTCACGTAGTTGGCGCCCGAACGGGCCAGCATCAGGTGCGAGTGGCCCGGCGCGATGTAGGCGTGGCCAGGCAGGATCCGCTCTTCGCCGGCCGCTTCGCGCACGCTGATCTTGCATAGCGCATCGAGGCGCCGCGCGAACGAGGTGGTGAAGCCTTCCGGCATGTGCTGGGCGATCAGGATGCCGGGACAGTCGGACGGCATCTGCATCAGGAATTCGCGGATCGCCTCGGTGCCGCCGGTGGAGGCGCCGATGATGATCAGCTTTTCCGACGAGGTCAGCGGATTGCGGATCTGCGGCAGCGCACCGGCCGGCCTGGCCGGCTGCAAGGTGCGCGCCTTGACGCGCGCCTTGGCGGCGGCGCGGATCTTGTCGGCGATCAGTTCGGTGTACTCGCGCATCCCGCTCTGGATCGAAATCTTCGGCTTGGTGACGAAATCGACCGCGCCCAGTTCCAGCGCGCGCATGGTGATTTCGGAGCCGCGCTCGGTCAGCGAGGACACCATCAGCACCGGCATCGGGCGCAGCCGCATCAGTTTTTCGAGGAAGTCGAGGCCGTCCATCTTGGGCATCTCGACGTCGAGCGTGAGCACGTCCGGATTGGTTTGCTTGATCAGCTCGCGCGCCACCAGCGGATCCGGCGCCACGCCGACCACTTCCATGTCCGGCTGGCTGGAGATGATTTCGCTCATCACGCTGCGGATCAGCGCGGAATCGTCCACGATCAGTACTTTGATCTTCATAGTCGCCTTCACAGTCAAAACAGGTCGATCTCGCCGCCGACGGGCGCGACCTTGAGGCGGCTGGCGTAATCCTGCTCGCGCCGTGCCAGCGTGTCATTATGGGTTTGCATCAGCTTCTTGACCAGCACCTTGCCCGTGCGCGGGAAGAAATACACCTTGCGCGGATAAATGTCGTTCAGGTCTTCGGCCAGCACCCGGATCTTTTCGGTCTTCAGGTAGCTGATCACGAAGGCGGCATTGCGCTCGCCGACGTTGATCGCGGTGAAGCCCTTGAGCACCGCGCCGCCGCCGAACACCTTCGCTTCCAGGTTCTCGCGCCGCGCGCCGGACTTGAGCAGTTCGTTGATCAGCACCTCCATCGCGTAGGTGCCATAGCGCATCGAGGCCGATACCGGGCTGTTGGCGTCGCTGCCGCCGTCCGGCAGCATGAAGTGGTTCATGCCGCCCAGGCCGGTGACCCGGTCGCGGATGCAGGCCGACACGCAGGAGCCGAGCACCGTCACGATCAGCATGTCCTTGCCGGTATGGTAGTACTCACCCGGCAGGATCTTGGCTGCGTCGCAGTCGAAGGTCCGGTCGTAATAGACGTTGGTGGCGAATTGTTCTCTTGAATCCATGGCTGCTTCTTCTCTCGCTGCGGCTGGGATGCCCCTCAACGACCTTCTTCTAGTTCATAGACCGTCTTGCCGCGCAACTTCAGCGATTCAGAGACGTACAAAAAGTTTTCCGAGTGGCCGGCAAACAGCAAAGCATGCGGCTTCATCAGCGGTACAAAGCGGGCCAGGATTTTGCGCTGGGTCGCCTTGTCAAAATAAATCATCACGTTGCGGCAGAAGATCACGTCGAACTGGCCCGAAATCGGCCAGCCGTCCGCCAGCAGGTTCAGCTGCTTGAAGGTGACCATCTGGCGCAGTTCAGGGCGCACCCGTACCATGCCCTCCTGTTCGCCTTTGCCACGCAGGAAAAAGCGTTTGGAGCGCTCGGCCGACATCTTGTCGAGCCGCTCGATGCCGTACACCCCGTTGGCGCCGATCGCCAGCACATTGGTGTCGATGTCGGTGGCGATGATCTGCACCGGCGGGTTGAGGCTGTTGAACGCCTCGCACACCGTCATGGCGATGGAATACGGCTCTTCGCCGGTGGAACTGGCGGAACACCAGATCGTGATAGGGCCGGGCGGCAGTTTTTTGAGGTGCTCGGCCAATAGCGGGAAGTGGTGAGCCTCGCGAAAAAACGAGGTCAGGTTGGTCGTCAGCGCATTGGTGAACGACTCCCATTCCTCACCCAGGCGCCCTGCCTCGAGGTCGTCGAGGTAGGTTGAAAACGATATGATGCCAGTAGCGCGCAGGCGCCGCGCAACGCGGCTATACACCATCTCCTGCTTGCTGTCGGCCAGCGAGATGCCGGCCCGTTTGTAAATGAGCGCGCGGACCCTTTCAAAATCACTTTTGGTGAAAATGAATTCCTTGGTCGACTCGACTTTGTTTTGCGACACGATGCTGTACCTTCTTCGTCATTCCAGGACTGCCTGAATTGCTGCTATGCGTCGGCGGCGCCAATTGCGCCGCCTCGTTTCAACCCGGCCAATGGCCAGGTCGATGGCCTGGAACACGATCGCGTCGATCACGCGAATCATGTCACCGATTGCGCGCATGCGGCGCGCGATCGGGCTCTACCGTAGTACGCTTGCTTACGCGGCGATTTTTTCGATCAGGCCCATTTCGCCCGACGACATCAGCTTGTCGATGTCGACCAGGATCAGCATGCGCTCGTCGATCGTGCCAAGGCCGATCAGGTAATCCGAGTTGAACGCGGTGCCCATCTCCGGCGCCGGCTTGACCTGGTCCGGCGACAAGGTGGTCACGTCGGAAACGCTGTCGACCACCATGCCCATGATGCGGCCGCCGATATTGAGGATGATGACGACCGTGAACTGGTCGTACACCGGGGTGCCCAGGTTGAACTTGATGCGCATGTCGACCACCGGGATGATGATGCCGCGCAGGTTGATCACGCCCTTGATGAATTCAGGCGCATTGGCGATGCGGGTGACCGCTTCGTAGCCGCGGATTTCCTGGACCTTCAGGATATCGATGCCGTATTCCTCGGAACCGAGCGTGAAGGCGAGGAACTCGCTGCCGGCGCCGTCGTGGGCGTCTGCCTTGTTGGTGGTGGATGTCATCGACATGGTGGTTTTCCTATCCCTGATGTATTGCGAAAAATGTGAATGAATTGAAGCTCTGGAAAGCGCTTAGGTAAACACGGTGTCGTCGGTCAGCTGGCGCGAAGAGCGCATCAGCGCCGACACGTCCAGGATCAGCGACACGCCGCCGTCGCCGAGGATGGTGGCGCCCGAAATCCCGGTCACCTTGCGGTAGTTCGACTCGAGGTTCTTGACCACCACCTGTTGCTGCCCCACCAGGTCGTCGACGAACAGGCCGGCCTTGCGCCCGTCCGCCTCGAGGATCACGACGATCCCCTCGCACGGGTTGGTGAAGCGCGGCGTGATCTCGAACATCTGGTGCAGCGGGATCAGCGGCAGGTACTCGCCGCGCACCTTGATCACGCGTCCGCGGCCGGCGATTTCCTTGATGTCTTCCGGCGCCGGCTGCAGCGATTCGACCACGAAGCCGAGCGGCAGGATATACACTTCCTCGCCGCAGCGGATCGACATGCCGTCCAAAATGGCCAGCGTGAGCGGCAGCGAAATCGAGATGGTGGTACCGAAGCCCTTGGCCGAACGGATGTCGACCGAGCCGCCCATCGCGGTGATGTTGCGCTTGACGACATCCATCCCGACCCCGCGTCCGGAGACGTCGGTGACCGTTTCGGCGGTCGAAAAACCCGGCGCGAAAATGAGCTGCCAGACTTCGCTGTCGCTCATGTTCTCCGACACCGCCAGGCCGTTCTGCTCGGCCTTGGCCAGGATGCGCTCGCGGTGCAGGCCGCCGCCGTCGTCCGACACTTCGATGACGATATTGCCGCCCTGGTGGCCGGCCGACAGGAACAGGCGCCCCGTCTCGGTCTTGCCGGCGGCGACACGCGCGGCCGGCATCTCGATGCCGTGGTCGATACTGTTGCGCACCAGGTGGGTGAGCGGATCGACGATGCGTTCGATCAGGCCCTTATCGAGTTCGGTGGCGGCGCCATTGGTGATGAAGTCGACCTTCTTGCCCAGCTTGGCGGCGAGGTCGCGCACCATGCGCGGGAAGCGCGAGAACACGAAGTCCATCGGCATCATCCGGATCGACATCACCGCTTCCTGCAGGTCGCGCGTGTTGCGGGTCAGCTGCGAGACGCTGTTCAACAGGCGTTCGTGCACCATCGGATCGAGGCCGTCGCTGCGCTGTTCGATCATGGCCTGGGTGATCACCAGTTCGCCGATCAGGTTGATCAGCTGGTCGACCTTTTCGATCGAGACGCGGATCGACGACGATTCGGCGCCCGGGGCGCCGGCCTTGTCGTCCTTCTTGGCGGCGGCCTTCTTCTCGGCCGCCACTTCGCTGATCTCGAGCGCTTCGACCCGCTGCGCCGACGGCAGCGGCTTGGCCGGCGCCGAGGACGCCGAGATGCTGGCCGCCGCGGCGCGAATCTGTTCGATCGGCTGGAAGAAGCCGTAGCCGCGCTCGTCGTCCGACTGTTCCGGCTCGTCCGCGGCGCCGCCTGCATCGTCCGGGTCGAGCGGATCGAAGAAGCCGTAGCCGAGCGCCTTCTCGACCTTGGCGCGCTCGGCGTCCTCGATCTTGCGCTGGGCCGGCGTCAGGGCCGGCGCCTCGAAAATCTTCAGGTCGTCCGGGTTCAGCACGAACGAGCAGATCGCGACGATGTCTTCCAGGCTCTCATGGGTGGTCAGGGTCAGCGCATGGCGATCGCCGGCCAAGGGCGATACCGAGATCCGGCCCAGCAGCCCGAGTTCGGCGGCCAGGGCGTTGACGTCGCGCTGCTCGACTTTCGGCAGTTCGATCTTGTAGCGGCGCCCGCCGGCGCCAGCGCTCGGTTTCGCCTCGGTCTGGATGAAAGCCGGCGCCACCGGCGCGACCAGCGGCACCGCGTCCTGCGACAGCTCCTGCAGCATCATGCGCACGTCGGCGACGGCGTCCTGGTCGACATGGGCGCCGTTGCGGTGCCCGTCCAGCTGCATCTTGAGGATGTCCTTGGCGGCCAGGAAGGCATCGACGTGCTGGCTCGACAACGCCATTTCGCCCTTGCGGATGCGGTCCAGCAGCGACTCGAGGATGTGGGTCACTTCCGACATATCGTTCAGGCCGAAGGTCGACGCGCCGCCCTTGATCGAGTGCGCGGTGCGGAAAATTGCGTTCAGGTCTTCGGCGTCGGGCGCGGCGATATCGACCGCCAGCAGCAGCCGTTCTTTTTCCGCCAGCAGTTCTTCAGCCTCATCGAAAAAGACCTGGAAAAACTGGCTTATGTCGATGGTCATGATGGAACTCCGTCGTTTTCGCGATGCGTCATACTCGTACTCCTTCTACAACCACGCAGCATCAGCCGATGACTTTTTTCACGACTTCGATCAGGCGCTGAGGGTCGAACGGTTTCACCAGCCAGCCATTGGCGCCGGCGGCGCGGCCTTTCGACTTCATTTCGTCCGACGACTCGGTGGTCAGCATCAGGATAGGCACCTTCTGGTACGCGGGCAGCGCGCGCAGCAGCTTGATCAGCGCCAGCCCGTCCATGCGCGGCATGTTCTGGTCGGTCAGGACCAGGTCGACGGTCTGCAGCTTGGCCTTTTCGAGGCCGTCCTGACCATCGACGGCCTCCACCACCTGGTAGCCGGCGGCCTTCAGGCTGAACGCCACCATCTGGCGCAACGAGCTTGAATCGTCGACTGCGAGAATTGTTTTAGCCATTTTCTGCTCCTGCTTTTTTATTCAAGGGCACACTGCCCTGTCGTGGTTAATCTGAAGGGTGGACGCGAACTAGAACAGTTCGATGTCGCCGCTTTCGAGATGCTGCTGGTTCACTGCTTTTCTTAACACGCTGCGTAATTCGAGCGACTGGATCGCCAGCGCCATGCTGACCTTGCCCAGCAACTCGACGATTTCCTCGCTGCCCGCTTCGGCCGCCACGTCCTCGCCGTGCGCGCCGAGCGTGCCGAGGAAGGCGCGCAGGCCGGTCACGCGCTTGAGCGTGCGGTCGATCAGCTGGCTCGTCATGTCCTGGAACTGCATGCTGGTGATGGCCGAATTGACATGCAGCCCGATCTCGCCCGACATGCGGCCAAGGCGCTCGGTTTCTTCCGCGCTCGGGGTGCCGCCGGCCAGCAGCAGGTTGATGCCGTCCTGGCGCGCGCCGACCGCATGGTGGATCGCCATGAAACTGCGGGTCAGCTTGTCGACCGCCTCTTCCAGCAGCAATTCGGTCTGCTTCAAATCGGTTTCAACTTCGGTCAGGTGCTTCTTGCCGTGGTCGGACACCCCCGACAACAGCCGTTTCACATGCGAACCCAGTATTTTCTTTCTCGTCATTCGACGCCTCCAATCCTTGCGCGCGCCATCATTTGGCCGCCTTCGCGTTTGCCGCCACCGTGGCGGCCACCGCCGCCGGCGCCGCTTCGGCCGATGCCACCGTCCCGGACGCCGGCTCGGGCACCTGCAGCGAGGCGTTGTCGCGCATGACCATCTCTTCGGTTTTCTTGTTCATCACGATGATGCTGATGCGCCGGTTAATCGGGTTGAACGGATCCTGGCGGTCCAGGTGGGCCGCCGAGGCCAGCCCCACCACCCGCAGGATCTTGTTTTCACTCATGCCGCCGATGATCAGCTCGCGCCGCGAGGCGTTGGCCCGGTCGGTCGACAGTTCCCAGTTGCTGTAGCCGACATCGGACAGGTACGGGGTCGAATCGGTATGCCCCGACAGGCCGATCCGGTTCGGCACTTCGTTCAGCGTGATCCCGATCACGTGCAGGATTTCGCGCGTGTACGGCTGCAAATCGGCCTTCGCCAACGCAAACATCGGCCGATTCAGCTCGTCCACTATCTGAATGCGCAAACCCTCGCTGGTGATATCCAGCAAGAGCTGGTTCTTGTATTTCTTTAGCAAGGGATTCGCTTCGATCGTCGCTTCGATCTTCGCTTTCAGCTGCTGCAGGCGCACCGCCTCTTCGCGGTCGAGCGCCGCCCGGGCCGCCTTCAGGTCGTAGGTTTTCTTGGGCGCCGGGGTGTCTCCCTTCTTGACCTGGCCGTTGCGCGCCGTCAGGTCATTGCCGCCGCCCTGGATCACGGACGAGCTGTCGCCGCTGCCGGAGCCGCCCGACATGGCCACTTTCAGCGGGGTCTTGAAGAAATCGGAAATGCCGTTCAGGTCGCCCTTGGTGGTCGAACCGAGCAGCCACATCAGCAGGAAGAAAGCCATCATCGCCGTCACGAAGTCGGCGTACGCGATTTTCCAGGCGCCGCCATGGTGGCCGGCCGCCGTCTTCTTGATGCGCTTGACGATTATCGGCCGCAGGCCCTCATCGGCCATATGCGCCCCGGGCCGGCGAACCGGCGTGTCGAATGAGAGAGACTGTCATCACGGGCTTACTTGGTCTTCGACTTCTTGATGTGGTCTTCGAGTTCGCTGAAGGTCGGGCGTTCGGTCGAGTACAGCACCTTGCGGCCGAATTCGACGGCCAGCGCCGGCGCATAGCCGTTCAGGCTGGCCAGCAGGGTCACCTTCACGCACTGGAACATCTTGGTCGATTCTTCCAGCTTCTGTTCGAGCAGGCTGGCCAGCGGACCGACGAAACCGTAGGCCAGCAGGATACCGAGGAAGGTGCCGACCAGCGCGTGCGCGATCAGGATGCCCAGCTCGGCCGGCGGGATACCCACCGATTCCATGGTGTGGACCACGCCCATCACCGCCGCGACGATGCCGAACGCCGGCAGGCCATCGCCCAGTTTGGCGATGCAATGGCCCGGCACTGCGCCCTCGTGGTGATGGGTCTCGATTTCGTTGTCCATCAGGTTTTCGATCTGGAACGCATCCATGTTGCCGGAAACCATCAGGCGCAGGTAATCGGTCATGAATTCGACGATGTGGTGGTCGGCCATCACGCCCGGGTACTTGGAGAACAGCGGGCTGTCCTCCGGCCGGTCGATATCGCCTTCGATCGACATCAGGCCTTCCTTGCGTACCTTGGACAGGACGTCGAACAGCAGCGACATCATTTCCATGTACAGCTCTTTGGTATGGCGCGAGCCCTGGAACAGGGTCGGCAAGGCCTTGATGGTGGCTTTGATCGCCTTGGCGTTATTGCCGACAAGGAAGGCGCCCAGCGCACCGCCGCCGATCATGACCAGTTCGAGCGGCTGCAGCAGCACGGCCAGGTGCCCGCCGTTGGCCGCATAGCCGCCAAACACGCCGGCAATGACGACGATATATCCGATGATGACTAACAAGCGCCTTGACTCCCAATGTGGACAGGATCCGGGCACCGCCCGACGTGTAATTACGACAATTTTAATGCGAGGAATGTCGACGAGGGGCTGTCAAAGCACCACGTTGCCATATCAAATTATTGTTCCAAGGAACTACAATAGCGTGAGAATGGCTGCCGAGCAAGCAAAACCGCCCCGTTTTTGAACGTGTGTCGCTAAAAATGCCAACCGTAAATTGAGGGGCCGCGCCCTATAGGCAGAATGGTAATATCGGGCGCCTTGTCCTCGATGACGAACTCATAACTGAGCAACAGCGCGCCGGGCCGCATTTCGGCGCTGGCCTTGCGCCACAAGGCCCCCATCGCCGCCGGCGACAGGTAGGCGAACACCACGTCGTAGGCGCCCAGGTCGAGGTGTTCGTAGTCGCCGCGCACGAAGCGCGCGCCGCTGCCGGCCAGCTTTGCGCGGACCAGGCTGAGCAACCATGGCAAAGGCGCCAATTCGATGCCTGCGAAACAAGATTCCGGGCGGCGCCGGGCCAGGTCCAGCACCAGCCCGCCCAGGCCGCTGCCGATATCGATGACATTCAGCGGCCGGTCCTGCGGCAGCAAACCGGCCACCGCATTCCAGGCCCGCTTGCCGGATGGGTAATACGGCACCTGGGTGCGAAACGTCGACCAGTATACTAATAAGAGGATCAGGAAGCCGGCCAGGAACAGCCAGGGCGGCAAGCGCAGCCCGACTCCACCCAGCAGCGCCAGCGGAAACAGCAGCTGGATCGCCAGCCACCACGGCGCCAGCTTGCGCCAGCGGCTCAGCCCCGCGGCGATGGCGCCCTGCACCAGGCCGGCGTCGGCAAGGCCGAGCGCGAAATCGAAGCGCAACAACACGGAGATGGTGGTCCACGCCAGCGGCAGCGCGGCGCACTGGAGCAGCAGCGCCTGCACCGCAGGGGCGCGCCAGATGCGACGAAGGGCAAGGCTCACGCCCTGCCCTTCGAATACGATGCGATGCCTGGCCCGGTCACGCGGCCAGGAGCAGCGCTGCCGCGGCGGCGGCGTCTTTGGATTTCTTGGTCTTGCCGGCACGCGAAGGCATGTGGCACAGGCCGCACTGGTAATCGTGGTTCAGGTCCAGGCAGTTGACGACGAATTTGCCCTGGCAGCAGCTGCACGGCGCCATCGACAGCATCTTGCTCTGGAAGAAACGGACCAGGGTCCAGGCGCGCGTCAGCGACAGCAGCGGCTCTTCGCCCGGCTCGGGCGGCATTTGTTCGAGGTACAGCTTGTAGGCCTTCATCACCGCTTCGATGCCGGTGGCGCCGGCGTGGTCGACGAGGAATTTGTGGATATTGATGAACAGCGAAGAGTGGATGTTCGGCTGCCAGGTCAGGAACCAGTCGGTCGAGAACGGCAGCATGCCTTTCGGCGGCGACATGCCCTTGAGTTCCTTGTACAGCTTGAGCAGGCGTTCGCGCGACAGGCTCACTTCGGTCTCGAGCAACTGCAGGCGGGCACCGAGTTGGATCAGTTCGATCGCGAGCTGGATTTCCTGGGCTTCCGTGACGACGCTTTTCTTGCTCATTATTTAACTCCGAGTCCGATGCTGATCAACTAAAGAACGCTGCACTTGCGGCCGGGGCCGTATTACGCGATTTCTTCGACGGCCTGGCCGGCCATCAGGATGGCGGCGTGGGACTGGGCCAGGCTGCGGTCCTTGTTGTAGTTGGTCAGCATCGACAGGATGGCGCTGTCGTCGAAGCGGAAGCGGGCCAGCATCATGTTGCCGCCAGCCAACTTCAGGATCTGGGCATTGCTCATGCCTTCGATCAGTTCGGCGATTTCTGCGGCGATGCCCAGGCGGAAGATTGCGGTCACCTTGTCTGCACGGATCATCTGCTGGGCGAGCATCAGGTAGCTCAGGTTAGCATCACGAATTTCCGCCATCATGTCGTTCGCAGTCATTTCCATCTCCTTGAATCCGTTTGAAATCTGGCGCTTCTTTGTATTGCCAGTGGGATACATTCTGACTGTGTGGAAACTTTTCGGAAATAGGATGGGGACTGTATTTTTCGTCCGCGTATGCGGATATAGACCTGTCGGTGTTTGTCTGACAAACACGTCCTGGTCATTGTCGCGCCCCTATGAAGATGGGGCGGAATGAGGTGTTGGGTACTGCGGCTTGTTCGATTTCTCGACGCCAACTTTCTTGCGTCTTGTACCGGTTACGTCAAACTTTTCGGGAACTTTAGGGTTTTTTTAAAATAAATCTAAAAATTTCTAAATCTCCTACATGGAGTCTGTAACGACCCGGGCTCGCGGAACTTTAGGGTAATTGGCAAATATTTTTGATAAAAGTGAAAAAAGGTGAAAAAACAAGGGCTTAGCTTCGCGCATCCGAGCGAAAGATGTCGAAGCGGCACATTTTTCAGCTCGGCGGCCTGCCCTTTCTTTGTTAAACTGCGACTTCCGGCCTTATTAGATGAGGCTTCAAGTATTCGCTGAAGGGTTTTGCATGCAATCTCCGCCCCTGTGGGACATCAGCCCGACGATCTCGGGCGCGCTGCCGGTCTGGCCGGGCGACACCCGGTTCGAAGCGGCCGCCACCTGGGAAATCGGCGGCGGCTGCCCGGTGCACGTGAGCCGCATGACCATGACCACCCACCTCGGCGCCCACACCGACGCACCGTCCCATTACGATCCCGCCGGCCTGGCGATCGACGCGGTGGGCCTGGCGCCCTACATCGGCCCGTGCCGCGTCATCCACTGCATAGGCGCGCCGCTGGTCGACGTGGCCGACATCGCGCCCTGGCTCGATGGCGTGCCGCCGCGCGTGCTGCTGCGTACATACGCGGCAGCGCCACTGTCCGAGTGGGATCCGGCGTTCGCCGCCGTGACACCGGCCGCCATCGCCCTGCTGGCGAGCAAAGGCGTCATATTGATAGGCACCGACACCGCCTCGCTCGACCCGCAGGACTCGAAGACGCTGGACGCCCATAACGCGGTGCGCGCGCACGGCATGGCGATCCTCGAAGGCGTGGTGCTCGACGACGTGGCGCCCGGCGACTACGAACTGATCGCCCTGCCCCTGAAACTGGCCGGCATGGACGCCAGCCCGGTGCGCGCGATCCTGCGCCCGCTGCAACCGACTGATAAAGACAGAGCATGACCACGACCCGACAAGACTGCCTGGCGCTCGACGCGCAAGATCCGCTGGCGCCGCTGCGCGCGCAATTCGACCTGCCCGAGGGCGTGATTTACCTCGACGGCAATTCGCTCGGCGCGCGTCCCAGGACCGCACTGGCGCGCGCGCAGCAGGTGATTGCGCGCGAATGGGGCCAGGACCTGATCCGCAGCTGGAACACGGCCGGCTGGTTCGACATGCCCAAACGCCTCGGCGACCGCCTGGCGCCGCTGATCGGCGCACGTGCCGGCGAAGTGGTCGTCACCGACACCACCTCGCTGAACCTGTTCAAGGCGCTGGCCGCCGCGCTGCACATGCAAAGCCAGGGCGAAGGCAGCAAGCGCCGCGTGATCGTCACCGAACGCGCCAACTTCCCGACCGATATCTATATGGCGCAGGGATTGTCCGGCTGGCTCGACCGCGGCTACTCGGTGCGCCTGGTCGATTCGGTGGACGAACTGCCCGCCGCGATCGACGCCGACTGCGCGGTTCTGATGCTCACCCATGTGAACTACCGCACCGGCTACCAGCACGACATGGCCGCCGTCACCAGTCACGCCCATGCGCAAGGCGCGCTGGTGCTGTGGGACCTAGCCCATTCGGCGGGCGCGGTGCCGGTCGACCTGCACGGCGCCGGCGCCGACCTCGCGGTGGGCTGCACCTACAAATACCTGAACGGTGGCCCCGGCGCCCCGGCCTTCATCTGGGTACCCGCCCGTCACCAGGCCGCGTTCCGCCAGCCGCTGTCCGGATGGTGGGGCCACGCCGCGCCGTTCGCGATGGCGCCCGATTTCGCGCCGGTGGACGGCATCGGCCGCGCCCTGTGCGGCACCCAGCCCATCGTGTCGCTCGCGATGGTCGAATGCGGCCTCGAGATATTCGAGCAATCGAGCATGGAAGCGATCCGCGCCAAGTCGCTGGCGCTCACCGACCTGTTCATCGCGCTGGTGGAGGCGCGCTGCGGCGTCCACCCGCTCGGCCTGGTGACCCCGCGCGAGCACGCGCTGCGCGGCAGCCAGGTCAGCTTCACGCATCCGCATGGCTATGCGGTGATGGCTGCCTTGATCGCGCGCGGCGTGATCGGCGACTATCGCGAGCCGGCCATCATGC
Source organism: Pseudomonadota bacterium (assembly GCA_046728335.1). Lineage (GTDB taxonomy): Bacteria > Pseudomonadota > Gammaproteobacteria > Burkholderiales > Burkholderiaceae_D > JAFCUW01. Next base: position 63,520 of record JBKPEJ010000042.1, read on the forward strand.
GTTTCGGCTTCACGCCGCTGTACACCAGCTTCGCCGATGTCTGGGACGCCGTGGAAATCCTGCGCAGTATCCTCGACGACCAAGCCTACGACATCGCCGCCCGCCGCGGCGCGGTCACCTGAAGAGAAAAGAGACAGCATGTCCGACGACAAAAAAGCCCCCGCCGAATGGCACGGCGCGAAAATGGATTTCAGCACCGCCATGAGCTATGGCGACTACCTGGGCCTGGAGCAGATCCTCAGCGCCCAGCATCCGCGTTCGCCCAACCACAACGAAATGCTGTTCATCATCCAGCACCAGACCAGCGAATTGTGGCTCAAGCTGATGCTGCACGAGATGCAGGCGGTGCGCCTCAACATGCGCGCGGGCGAATTGGCGCCGGCCTTCAAGATGCTGGCCCGCGTGGCGCGCATCATGGACCAGCTGGTGCACGCGTGGGACGTGCTGGCGACCATGACGCCGCCCGAATACACCGCGATCCGGCCTTACCTGGGCGCCTCGTCGGGCTTCCAGTCGTACCAGTACAGGGAACTCGAGTTCATTTTGGGGAATAAGAACGCCGCCCTGCTCACGGTACACAACACCGCGCCAGAGGCGTACGCGATCCTCGACCGGGAGCTGCACGCGCCGTCGGTGTACGACGAAGCGGTGATGCTGCTCGCGCGCAGCGGCTTCCCGATCGCGCCGGAGCGGCTCAACGCCGACTGGACGCTGCCGACCACGCACGACGACTCGGTCAAGGCCGCGTGGCTGGGGGTGTACCAGGACCCGTCGCAGCACTGGGCGCTGTACGAGCTGGCCGAAAAACTGGTCGATCTCGAGACCGCATTCCGCTTCTGGCGCTTCCGCCACGTCACCACGGTCGAGCGCATCATCGGCTTCAAGACCGGCACCGGCGGCACCGCGGGCGTCAGCTACCTGCGCAAGATGCTCGACGTGGTGCTGTTCCCCGAGCTGTTCTCGTTGCGGACCGCGCTCTAGAAACCCAAGCCGGGTTCTTCCAGCACGCGCCAGGGATCGGCGGGATCGATCAGCGGCACTATCGGGCAACCCTGCGGGGCTGCCTCCTTCGCACGCTCGCCCCAGTCGCGAAGTTTGCCGAAGCTGACGGGGCCGCCGATCCCGTACCGGTACCATCGCGCGATCGAACAGTGCGTGGCGATGGCGATCTTTCCGCCATCGTGGTGATTCTCCGCATAGACTTCCAGCGCGCGCCGGGCGGCCGGCAGATCGCGCTTGCCGGCGCAACCCCAGGTGTACGCATAGTGGAGCGCGTTCATTGCGGGTTCGCCCGGTGCAATCGCAACCCCGTCCTTGCGCTTGACGCGGGTCCAGTCGCCCCGGCTGCGCCGCAGGGACGCCATATCCAGCTGCTGCAGCGCGTCGTCGCACCTGGACAGCACATTCTGGTCGGCGGCCGCGATCACGCGTTCCGCGAGCAAATCGAGGTCGGCGTTCGCACGCTGGAGTTTGCTGCCGGGGACGGTGGCATTGCCAGCTGCCGCGACGACCTTCGGCAGGAGCGCGTTCGTCGCGCCGACATAGACCGCATCGAGCATGCCAGCCCTGGGAAGAGACGGCCTGGGGCGATAGATCTTCAGCCCGGCGTCGAGCAGCCGCTTGTCCAGCGCGAGCAATGGCTTCAAATCGAACTTCGGCAGCAGCAGGGCCTCCAACTGGACCGACCGCAGGTATGCGCGCCGGTTGGTGCGCGCAAAGCTCGAATAACGGGCCGAGCCGGTCAAGTCCTGAAACTGCTTGAGGTCGGCCTCTTCCACACCCGCAACCTTTGCCGGCGCGAGGTTTTGCACCAGCTCCGCCATCGGCGCGAGCATATACGTGGCCGCCGAGAAGTCCCTGTCGAGTGTCACCCACGCCACCGCTTCCGGCGTCGCAAGCAAGGGCATCCAGTCCTTCAAGTTCAGGTATTGGAAAGAACGGAAAAACTCCCGGCGAAACTCTCCCGGATGGGCGGCCTCGTACTCATCCACGATGACAGACGCGGCCAGCACTATGCGGTCAAACTCGGCCACCATTTTCTTCAGGTCCGCATCGCGATAGACGGGGCGCGCCATCGATGCCGCAACCCGGCGGCTGCGCAAATCCGCGGCATTCCACATGCCTGGATAGGGGTTCCCGTATGGCGCAGCGTGCGCCTCGAAAAGGCGGGTGTGCAGGTGCAGTTGCAAGGAGAGGGCCAGGTTCTGCTTCAGGTTCACCCTGACGACCGGGCTGCCGAACAGTTTGTCGAACTCGTCCTCCGGCGTTGCGCATGCGTGCGGACTGAAACAAGCGAGCAAGCCGACGGCCAACAAAGAAAGCGAGCCTGTCTTTATCGAAGAAATGCGCATGGAATGGGGCGTTGCGTTCTAGGGATGGGTCAGCATACCCGAAGCAGCACAAATGTGCCACAAGGAAACATTTCCCAGGCGCGGCGGTTGTGTCGCAGCAGCTTGCGCGAACGATTCGCAATGCGACGTACAATCATCCCAATCTCTGACCGCAATAAGGAGGATCGATGGAGTGCGACGTTCTTGTACTGGCCGGGCTGTGGAACTCCGGGCCGCAACACTGGCAGACCCTGTGGGAGCGCAAGCACCCTGGCTGGGTCCGCGCGCCTCACCGCGACTGGAACAATCCCGATTGCCACGAGTGGGTGGCCGAGCTCGACGCCGCGATTGCGGCCGGCGAGGCCGGGCCGCCGATCCTGGTCGCGCACAGCCTGGCGTGCGCGGTCGTGGCGCACTGGGCGGCATCCGATTCGGCGTTGAAGGTCGCCGGCGCCTTCCTGGTGGCGCCGAGCGATGTCGAGGCGCCGTCGTATCCGAAGGAAGCCAACTGCTTCGGCCCGATGCCGATGCAGAAGCTGCCATTTCCGAGCATCGTGGTGGCCAGTTCCGACGACGAGTATGTGTCGATCGAACGCGCGCGCGCGTTTGCCGCCGCGTGGGGCAGCAAGTTCGTCGAGATCGGCGCGGCCGGGCATATCAATGGCGCCAGCGGATATGGCGAGTGGCCCGAAGGCGAGAAGATGCTGCTGGAGTTTTGCGCAGAGTTGTCGAAGTAAGGTAAGCGGCACCTCGATCACCCACGCGCCGCAGTCCAAGGGCCGGGGTCAGGTCCGGCGGACCTGACCCCGGGGTTGTCGCCGCCCCGGGCGCTTGCCGCCATCGCCGCGCGGTTCCACGCTTAAAGGTGACTGGCCTAAAAAAAGAGGCAGAGAATTTTCTCTGCCCCTTTTCATTCGCGCCTCTAACTAACAAAGCTTACTTCGTAGTCGCCAGCAGCATCTCGTTCAAGCGCTTGACGAAGGTTGCCGGATCCGACAGCGAACCGCCTTCGGCCAGCATCGCCTGGTCGAACAGGATATGCGACCAGTCGGCGAAGCGCGTGCCCTCGGCGCTCTCGTACTTCAGGCGCGTCACCAGCGGGTGATTCGGATTGATCTCGAGGATAGGCTTCGACTCCGGCGCATTCTGGCCGGCGGCCTTCAGCATGCGCAGCAGGTTGCCCGACAATTCGTTCTCGTCCGCCACCAGGCAGGCCGGCGAATCGGTCAGGCGGAACGTGACGCGCACGTCCTTGGCCTTGTCGCCCAGCGCCGCCTTCATCTTGTCGACCAGCTCCTTGTACGAGGTCTCGGTTTCCTCGTGCTCCTTCTTCTCGGCTTCATCTTCCAGCGCGCCCAGGTCGAGGCCGCCCTTGGCCACCGACACCAGCTCCTTGCCTTCGAAGTCGTTCAGGAACGACAGCATCCACTCGTCCACGCGATCGGTCATCAACAGCACTTCGACGCCCTTCTTGCGGAAGATTTCGAGGTGCGGGCTGTTCTTGGCCGCGGTGTAGTTGTCCCCGGCGACGTAGTAGATCTTCTCCTGGCCGTCCTTCATGCGGCCGATGTAGTCGGTCAGCGAAGTGTTCTGGTCGGCGTTGTCGTTCGCGGTCGAAGCGAAGCGAAGCAGCTTGGCGATGCGGTCCTTGTTGGTCGCGTCTTCGCCGATGCCTTCCTTGAGGACCTGGCCGAACTCCTTCCAGAAGGTGACGTACTTGTCCTTCTTCTCCTGCTCGTCGGCGTTGGCCAGTTCTTCCAGCATGCCCAGCACGCGCTTGGTCGAGCCTTCGCGGATCACCTTCACATCGCGCGACTCCTGCAGGATTTCGCGCGAGACGTTCAGCGGCAGGTCGTTCGAATCGATCACACCCTTGATGAAGCGCAGGTAGGCCGGCATCAGCTGCTCGGCGTCGTCCATGATGAACACGCGCTTGACGTACAGCTTGATGCCGCCGCGCTTGTTGCGGTCCCACAGGTCGAACGGCGCGTGGCTCGGCACGTACAGCAGCTGCGTGTATTCGCTGCGGCCTTCGACCCGGTTGTGGGTCAGGGTCAGCGGCGGCTGGAAGTCGTGCGACACGTGCTTGTAGAATTCGTCGTACATCTCCTGCGTCACGTCGGCCTTGTTGCGGGCCCACAGCGCGCTGGCCTGGTTGATCGTCTCGAATTCTTCCTTGAGGACGGTTTCCTTCTTCTCTTCGTCCCACTCTTCCTTCTGCATCACGATCGGCAACGAGATGTGGTCGGAGTACTTGCGGATGATCGATTTCAGCTTCCAGCTCGACAGCAGTTCCTCTTCGCCAGGGCGCAGGTGCAGGATCACGTCGGTGCCGCGGTTCGGCTTGTCGATCGGCTCGACGCTGTAGTCGCCCTCGCCGCGCGATTCCCAGCGCACGCCTTCGGACGCAAACTCGCCGGCGCGGCGGGTGTTGACGATGATCTTGTCAGCCACGATGAAGCCCGAATAGAAACCGACGCCGAACTGGCCGATCAGGGCCGCGTCGGCCTGCTGGTCGCCGGACAGCTTGCCGAAGAACTCCTTGGTGCCCGACTTGGCAATGGTGCCGAGGTGCGAGATGACTTCATCGCGGCTCATGCCGATGCCGTTATCCGAAATCATGATGGTCTTGGCGTCCTTGTCGAACGAGACCTTGATCTTCAGTTCGTGGTCGTTGCCGTACAGCGCGTCGTTGTTGATCGCTTCGAAACGCAGCTTGTCGGCGGCGTCCGACGCGTTCGAAATCAGCTCGCGCAGGAAAATCTCCTTGTTCGAATACAGGGAGTGGATCATCAATTGCAGCAGTTGCTTCACTTCAGCTTGAAAGCCAAGGGTTTCTTTTTCGGCGACAGCCATTTGTTTTCCTCTTGTAAAACAGTTGAACGGATTATGGCAATGTTGGGATTAAAAAAGCGATTTCAAGGGCGTAATGCGCCAATTTCGCGCTCCAGGAATTGCCAGATGACGGGATCCTGCATCGCGGCCACATTCAGGCGCATCCGGGTCGATGGCAGCTGGCTGGGTGAAAACAGGCTGCCCGGGGCGAACAGCAGCCCTTCTGCCATCGCCCGCTCAGCCAGCAGGTTGGTATCGCGGCCGGCGTCGGCCCAGACGAACATCCCGGCCGGCGGCGCCACGTCCACGGTCAGGCCGACCCGTTCCATCTGGCGCACCGTCTTGGCGCGGATCGCGTCCAGGCGGGCGCGGATGCGGTCCAGATGCTTGCGGTACAGGCCCTCGGACAGGATTTTGTAGGCCACGCGCTCACCGATATCGCTGCTGGTCAGGGTCGCCAGCATCTTGCGGTCAGCCAGTCGCTGCGCCCATTCGGGCGAAGTGGCGATGAAGCCGACGCGCAGGTTGGCGGCCATCGTTTTCGAGAAGCCGCCCAGGTAGATCACGCGATGCAACTGGTCGAGCGCAGCCAGGCGGGTGGCCGGCTGCACTGCGCTGCCCGGATGCAGGTCGCAGTAGATGTCGTCCTCGACGATGGTGAAGCCGTGCTCCTCGGCCAGGCGCAGCACCTGGAACGCCTTGGCCGCCGACAGGGAAGTCGAGGTGGGGTTGTGCAGCACCGAGTTGATGATGTACAGCTTCGGCTTGTGCAACGCGGCCAGCTCGGCCAGCAGGGCCAGGTCCGGCCCATCGGCCAGGCGCGGGATCCCGACCACCTTGGCGCCCAGCGCGGCGAACGAGCCGAACATCAGGAACCAGGCCGGGTCATCGACGAAGATGGTGTCGCCGGGGCGGGTGAACTCGCGCGCGACCAGGTCCAGCGCCTGGGTAACGCCCACCGTGGTGACGATCTGCTCGGGCGCCGCCTCGATTTCCAGCTCGGCGAGTTTGAGCTGCAGCTGCTGGCGCAGCGGCAGGAATCCCTGCGGCACGCCGTAATTGAGCAGCAGGTTGGCGTGCTGGCGGCCGATCCCGCGCAGCGCATTGGCGATCGTCGCGCCGTCCAGCCACTCGGCCGGCAGCACGCCGGAGCCGGGCGTTTTTTGCAGCGGCCCCGGGCGGAACATATTGCGGATCAGCCAGACCACGTCCAGCGGCTTCGGATCCGAGGGCGCGCCGGCCGCTTCGCCCGGGGACAGCGCGGCGGAGCGCTCGCCGGTGTTCAGCGGCGAACGTTCGCGCACGAAGAAGCCGGCGCCGCGGCGCGATTCGAGGTAGCCGCGCGCCACCAGCTTGTCGTAGCTTGCCACTACCGTGAAGCACGACACCGCGTGGGCGGCGGCGAAGCGGCGGATCGACGGCATGCGCGCGCCGCCGCGCAGCACCTTGTCGTCGATGCGGGCGGCGACGGTGCGCGCGATCTGGTCGATCAGCGTCTCGCCGGTGTCGCGCGACAGGAGCGCCGTAAAGGGGGGCGTGGATGTACTGGTCATTTTACCGTCACAGTATGTCAAATTATATGGATAAGTGTATTGGCACTGTACTGGAATTCTCGTCTAGGATACACCCATCCTCCCCACCGCGCGACCACTTCGAAAGACATCATGAACAAGACTATTGCCCTTGGCGCGACCATTCCCGGAAAGACCGTGCTGTCCGACGAAACGGCCGGCATGCTGCTCGGCCTGGTGGCCGTGGCGATGTTCAGCCTCACCCTCCCGTTTACGCGGATGGCGGTGGCCGAACTCGATCCCGCGTTTGTCGCGCTCGGCCGCGCGCTGCTTGCCGCCGTGCTCGGGGCCGTCTGGCTGCGCTGGAAGCGCGCCCCGCTGCCGCCGAAGTCGGCGCGGCTGCCGCTGGCGCTGGTCTCGCTCGGCTGCGTGATCGGTTTCCCGTGGCTGACATCGATCGCCCTGCGCACCCTGCCCGCCTCGCACGGCGCGGTGCTGGTCGGCATCCTGCCGCTGGCCACCGCAGTGTTTTCCGCGCTGCGCGGCAACGAAAAGCCCTCGCCCGGATTCTGGACTTTCGCCATGCTCGGTTCGGGCATCGTGATCGGCTTCGCGCTGCGCCAGAGCGGCGGCAGCTTCCACCTGGCCGACCTGCTGATGTTCGGCGCCGTCGTGCTGGGTGCGCTTGGCTATGCCGAGGGCGGGCGCCTGTCGCAAACGATGGGCGGGCAGCAAGTGATCAGCTGGGCGCTGGTGCTGTCGGCGCCGCTATTGCTGCCGCTGGTGCTGTGGCTGTCGTGGCCGCGGCTGGACGCGATCGCGCACGCTGGCTTCAGCGCCTGGCTCGGCTTTGCCTACGTCTCGGTGTTCTCGATGTTTATCGGCTTCTTCTTCTGGTATCGCGGGATGGCGCGTGGCGGCATCGCCCGGGTCGGCCAAGTGCAACTGGTGCAGCCGTTCCTGACGCTGGTCGGCGCCGCGCTGCTGCTTGGCGAACCGCTTGAGCTGTCGAACTTCGTGTTTGCGTTCGCCGTGATCGCCGTGGTTGCCGCCGGTCGCAAGATGCAGGTGCGCCGATAAGCTCTGGGGGTGAAGCAGGGGTTTAGTGAAACGAAGCTTCGCTCGTGCGCAACGGTCGAGCCTTGCAAGGCTCGACTCCTTTCAGGTGCGAGATTCGGACATTTTTGACAATCTTCTGGACAACAGCGCTTTGGGGGCAAGCAAACTCATTCGCTAAATGTTAAAAATGTCCGAACGTCGGACCTGACCCCAGAGGTTCTATAGGCGCGGCGCCGGGGTGGACGTACAATACTGGCTTTCATTTACAAAACGTGGGATCGAATATGTCCGTCTACCAAAAACTCAAAGAACTCAACATCACGCTGGCGCCTCCCGCCGCCCCTGCCGCTGCCTACGTCATGTACGTTCAGACCGGCAACCTGGTGTTCATCTCGGGCCATATCGCCAAGAACGCCGACGGCACGCCGAACGCCGGACAGCTGGGCAAGAACGTCAGCACCGAACAAGGCCAGGCGGCCGCGCGCTCGATCGCCATCGACCTGGTCGGCACCCTGCAGGAAGCCTGCGGCGGCGACCTGACCCGCGTCAAGCGTATCGTCAAGCTGATGAGCCTGGTGAATTCGACCCCGGATTTCACCGAGCAGCACCTGGTCACCAACGGCGCCTCGGAACTGCTGGGCGAACTGTTCGGCGACGCCGGCAAGCACGCCCGCTCGGCCTTCGGCGTGGCCCAGATCCCGCGCGGCGCCTGCGTCGAAATCGAAATGATCGTCGAAGTCGCCTAAGCTTCGCTGCCGCCAACGCCGGCGGCGCACCGCATCCGGACGGCGCTTACCCAGCGCCGTCTTTTCGAAGAAGCCGCCTACCCGGCGTGCTTTATAATGGCCCAGTACCAAATGCGGCCCCTTTCTCTGTGAGACCAGTATGAAAATTGAAAATCCAAACCCGATCACGTGGCACTTTTCCGAACGCGCCGCTCAAATGCAAAGCTCGTTCATCCGCGAGATCCTGAAGGTCACCCAGCGCCCCGAGATCATCTCGTTCGCCGGCGGCCTGCCGTCCGCGGAAACCTTCCCGGTCGAAGAGATGAAGGCAGCGTTCGACAAGGTGCTCACCAACAACGGTAAGGTGGCCCTGCAGTACGGCCCGACCGACGGTTTCCCGCCGCTGCGCGAATGGATTGCCAATTCCCTGTCCACGGAAGGCTGCAAGATCGCCCCTGAACAAGTGTTGATGACTTCCGGCTCCCAGCAGGCGCTTGACCTGCTCGGCAAGGTGCTGATCGACGAAGGCAGCCGCGTGCTGGTCGAGACCCCGAGCTACCTCGGCGCGCTGCAGGCGTTTTCCGTGTATCGCCCGGAATTCGCGTCCGTCGCCACCGACGAGCATGGCCTGGTGCCGAGCTCGATCGAGCCGGTCGTCAAGGGCGCGCGCATGCTGTACGCGCTGCCGAATTTCCAGAACCCTACCGGGCGCAGCCTGTCGGTCGAGCGCCGCCTCGAACTGGTCGAGACCTGCGCGCGCCACAACCTGCCGCTGATCGAGGACGATCCGTACGGCGCGCTGAGCTACAAGGGCGAGCCCTACCCGAAGATGCTGAACATGAACCCGGACGGCGTGATCTACATGGGCTCGTTCTCGAAGGTGCTGACCCCGGGCATCCGCCTCGGTTACGTGGTCGCCCCGCTGCCGCTGGTGCGCCGCCTCGAACTGGCCAAGCAGGCCGCCGACCTCCACACCGCCCAGCTGACCCAGATGGTGGTGCACGAAGTGATCAAGGACGGCTTCCTCGACCGCCACATCCCGACCATCCGCACGCTGTACGCCAACCAGTGCCAGGCGATGCTCGATGCAATGACCGCCTGCTTCCCGGCCGGCGTTACCTGGACCAAGCCGGAAGGCGGCATGTTCATCTGGGTCACGTTGCCGAAGCACATAGACGCGATGAAGCTGCTCGACCAGGCGATCGCCGCCAAAGTCGCGTTCGTGCCGGGCGCGCCGTTCTACGCCAATGAGCCGGAAACCAATACCCTGCGCCTGTCGTTCGTGACAGTATCGCCGGATCGCATCCGCGAAGGCATTGCCATTCTCGGCAAGCTGATCGGCGCACTGGTCTGAGTCTTGTCGTAGTTTTTGCACAAATGTTGCACCCGCACAACGCACGCGCCTGACAAGCGCGGCGCGGGTGCGGGACTTTCACCGCGCCATCCGCGCGCGTTTGCACCAACTCCCCACCTCCTGCCCGGCGGCACATTTCGCACGCTTGAGCGCGCGCGACGGCGCATCCTTCCAGCCACCAACAATCAACCCATTTTTGTAATGTTTGGTTGTGTACTTGCAAGGTGCGAAGCCCAACAATTATTCCCGCGCAAGATTGCGAACAGGTATGATTTTGAGCTATGGACCCATTCCTTTCCTCACCGCCGCTCTCCCCGCGCAGTCCCGCGATCCTGATCGTCGACGATGCGCCGGCTAACCTCGGTGTGCTGCGCACGATGATGTCCAAGCAGGGATACCAGACTTTCGTGGCCAATTCCGGCGAGCGGGCGCTGTCGATCGCGCGGCGCATGAAGCCGGACCTGATCCTGCTCGATGTGGTGATGCCGGGGATCGACGGCTTCGAAACCTGCCGCCAGCTCAAGCAGCACCCTGGCACCGAGCGCATTCCCGTCATTTTCATGAGCGCCAGGTCCGAGCCCGAAGACATCGTCGCCGGCTTCGACATCGGCGCGGCCGACTACATCGGCAAGCCGCTGCGTATGGCCGAAGTGTGCGCCAGGGTTCGCGCGCAGCTGCAGATGCGTAACACCAGCGATGCGCAAAAGGAGCAGGCCGACCGGCTGCGGATGATCGTCGACGCGATGGACGAAGGCTTGATGATCATCGAGTCGACCGGCGCCATCCAGTACAGCAATCCTGCTTGCGAGCGCTACCTCGGTTACGCACCGAATGCCCTGGCCGGCCATACGCTGCCCGACCTGGTGGGTGCGCCGCTGGCCCAGGAATACCTCGACTATTTCGCCGCCTGCGCTGCCAATCCGGCCGGCGCCCATCAGGCCGGCGCGCGCGAGGTGCTCATCCGCCTCAGCGACGGCACCCTGCGCGCAATGGACCTGTCGATGACGCCGATGCCGGCCGGCGAGCTGCTGTTCGTCGCCCTGCTGCACGACATCACCCACCACAAGCAGTCGGAGACCGCGCTGCAGCATGCCGCGCTGTGCGATCAGCTGACCCAGATCGCCAACCGCCGCCACTTCGACGGCTTCCTCGAGCAGGAATGGCACCGCGCTCTGCGCAGCGGGCAGCCGCTGTCGCTGATCGTTCTCGATGTCGACCATTTCAAGCTGTACAACGACAACCTCGGCCACGCCGCCGGCGACCTTTGCCTGCAAAAAGTCGCGGCCGCACTGAAGTCGCGCGCACTGCGCACCAGCGACCTGGCGGCGCGCTACGGCGGCGAGGAGTTCGTACTGTTGTTCGCTGAAACCGGGATCGACACGGCCGTTGCGATCGCGGAGTCGATCCGCGCCAGCGTCGAAGCCATGCAGCTGCCGCATCCACGTTCCCCGACCAGCCGATGGCTCACCGTCAGCATTGGCGTGGCGTGCATCGTGCCCACCCAGTTCGACCGCATCGAACAGTTCTTTGTCGCCGCCGACCGCATGATGTATGCGGCCAAGGAAGCCGGCCGAAACCGGGTCGAGTCGATCGCCCAGGGCGGCCCGGACTGGGACGCGCTCAAGTCGCTGGTGATGATCTAGGTCGCTTTGGGATAGCCGGTGATTTGCGCGATCTGGCGGTACATCGGCTGCAGCCGCGCGTACATCTTGCGGTAGACCTGGCGGTACATGTGGTCGTACATCGCCTGGTTGACTGCCACCGGTTCGAACACCCTGCCCACCCGGGTCATCGCAGCAATCGCGCTGCCGAAATCCGGATACAAACCAAGTCCCACCGCAGCGTCGATCGCCGCGCCCAGCGCCGAGGTCTCGTACACGTGCGGACGCGCCGTCGGCAGGCCAAAAATATCGGCCGTCAGCTGCATCGCCGCGTCGCTTTGCGAGCCGCCGCCCGACACCCTCAGCTGCGTGATCGCGACCCCGCTGCGTTTTTCGATGCGCTCCTTGCCTTCGCGCAGCGCGTAGGCCAGGCCTTCGAGGATGGCGCGATACACGTGGGCGCGCGTGTGCACGTCGCCGAAGCCGATGATCGCGCCCTTCGCTTCCGGGCCCGGCACCTTGATCCCGGGAGTCCAGTAAGGCTGCAGCATCAGTCCCATCGAGCCCGGTGGAACCGCGTTCACCAGTTCGTCGAACAGCTGCTCCGGCGCGACGTCTTCCTGCAGCGCGCGCGACTGCTCGTGATGGCCGAACTGCTCCTTGAACCAGTTGACCATCCAGTAGCCGCGAAATATCTGCACCTCGGTGCTGTAGGCGCCGGGAATCGCCGCCGGATAAGGCGGGATGAAAGGCGTGACTTCGACGTAGCGCTTGCCGGTGGTGTTGATGGTCGCGGTTGTGCCGTAGCTGAGGCAGCCGATGTGCGGCTCGATGCAGCCGGCGCCGATCACTTCGCAGGCCTTGTCGGCGGCCGCGGCCAGCAGCGGCGTGCCCTCGGGGATGCCGGTGAGCGCGGCGACAGCGGCGCCGATGGCGCCGACCACGGTGCCCGGCGCGACCAGTTCGGGCAGCATCGACGGCTTGATCGCCAGCGCCTGCCACTTCCAGTCGCGCTTTCCGGCCCAGCGGTGCGCCTTGTAGTCGAAGGGGACATAGGCCACCTGCGAGCCGGTAGAGTCGACGAAACGCCCGCACAGGCGGTAGTTCAGGTAACCGGACAGCAGCAGGAACTTGTCGGTCCGGTCCCAGATATCGCGCTGCTCCGCCTTGATCCAGTTGATCTCGGCCTGGCCGCGGAAGTAGTCGATGGTGCCGCTGACGCCCGCCACCCTTAACGCCGCACTCCACCAGGGGCCGATCGGCGGCAGTTCGCAGGTGGCGCGCTGGTCCATCCAGGTGATGGCCGGGCGCAGCGGCTTGCCCTGTGCGTCGAGGTTGATCACGGTGCCGCGCTGGGTGGTGACGGCGACGCCCTGGACGCTGGCCTTGTCGACGCCCGGCTGGGCCCACAAGCCCTGGCATGCCTGGCATACGGCCTGCCAGAATCCTTCCGGATCGTGTTCGGCCCAGCCGGGATGCTCGGAAAAATAGGCGTCGAGATGGATCTGGGATTTGGCGACGATGTTCCCGGCCAGGTCGAACAGGATCGCGCGCACGCTCTGGGTGCCATTGTCGATGGCAAGGATGGTTTTTTCGGACATGTCTCTCGTTTTTATGTGTGTCAGTCCTGCTGCGTCGGCAGGCTGTAGTGCGCGTTCCATAATGCCAGATATGCAGCCTGGCTGGAATCCCAGTGTGCATCGGACCAGCCCAGTTCCGGCTGGCAGATGGCGCGGATCCGGTCCATCATCCCAGCCGCGCCTGCGCGCAGCTGCAGGCCGAGCCGGGTGCGCCGCAGCAGCAGGTCTTCAAGCCGGACCACCGCTTCGGCGCGCGCGGCCCAGCGCAACTCCGCCCACGCCGTTTCGGTGCCGGCAATGGTGTCGAGTTCGCCCGCGCGGGCGGCGGCCAGCAGCGCCGGCGTGTGCGGGCCATGGCGCCCCAGCAGCCGTTCGAGCCGCTCTCCCCTGATATGCGGATGGTGCGCCATGGCGGGCGGCGCGGCGAACAGCGCCAGCGGCCCGAGTTCGCCGCGCCAGTCAGGCAGCAGCGGCTTGGCGTGCCTCAGGACGTCGAGCGCGATGGCGCGAAAGGTGGTCAGCTTGCCGCCGGTGACCGTGAGCAGGCCGTCGTCCAGCCATACCGCGTGATCGCGCGCCGCCTTCGACGGGTCGCCGTGGCCGCCGTCGATGATCGGGCGCACGCCGGCGTAGGTGGCGATGATGTCCGCTTCGGCCAGCGCCTGCTGCGGGAACTGAAAGCGCAGCGCGGCCATCAGGTAATCGAGTTCGGCGCGCGTGATCGCCGCTTCACTGGCCATGCCGTCCGCATGGTCGACGTCGGTGGTGCCCACCAGCGTGACGCCTTCCCACGGAAACGCGAACACCGGCCGGCCATCGACCGGATGCATCAGGCTGATCGCCTGCGACAGCGGCAAGCGCCACGCGGGCAGCACCAGGTGGCTGCCGCGCAGCGGCCGCAGGCGCGGCGCACCGCCGCCCTGGCCGCGCAACTGGTCGGCCCAGGCGCCGGTCGCACTGACCACCAGTGCGGCCCGAACCCCGTGGCAGGCGCCGTCGATGCCGTCTTCCAGCCGCGCGCCGCACACCCTGCCGTCCGCGCGCAGCAGCGAACTGACCGCCATGTAGTTGACGGCCATGCCGCCATGAAGCCGCGCTTCCTGAAGCACGCGCAGCACCAGGCGCGCGTCATCGGTCTTTGCGTCGGTGTAGCAGATCCCGCCGAGCAGGCCGTCCTGCCGCACGTTCGGCGCGAGCATGCGGAATTCGTCGGCGCGCACGTAATGCCGTTCGCGCCGTCCGGCCATCAGGTCGTAGATCGCCAGCCCCGCCAGCAAGCTGGTTCGGCCCGGCTTGAGCCCTGCATAGTCGGCAAAGGCGAAAGGCTGCTCGCGCACCAGGCCGGGCGCCTCGCGCAGCAGCAGTTCGCGCTCGTGCACCGATTCGCGCATCAGGCCGAGCCGGCCTTCCTTCAGGTAGCGCAAGCCGCCATGCACCAGTTTCGACGAGCGGCTCGAAGTGCCCCAGGCGAAGTCGCGCTGTTCGACCAGCAGCGCCTTGAGCCCGCGCCGCGAGGCTTCAAGCAGGATGCCGGCGCCGGTGATGCCGCCGCCGACGATCAGCAGGTCCCACTGGCGCGCAAACAAGCCGGGCAGCCCATCGCGCCAGCCAGCGTGCCAATGATCGCTCATGAAACCAGCTTCCCGGGATTCATCCTGCCGTCGGGGTCGAAGTGGCGGAACATGGCCTGCATCGCGCCGATGCCGAGCGCGCCCTTCTCCGCCTCCAGGTAGGGCGCATGGTCGGTGCCGACGCCGTGCTGGTGGCTGATGGTGCCACCGTTGGCCACCACCGCGCCCGACACCGCGTGCTTGAGCGCCTGCCAGCGCGCCAGGTCCTGCTGATAGTCGCCGGCGAGGCGATACACGAAGGTGCTGTAGACGCTGGCGCCCTGCGGGTACAGGTGCGACAGGTGGGTGTAGGCGTGTACCCGCTCGCCGTGCACCGCCAGCGCCGCACCCGCAGCCTGCTCCACAGCGTGCATCGCCGGCGTCACGCGCGGCCAGTCGACCGCCGTCTCGACGGTATCGATTGCATAGCCGTGCGCCCAGGCGGCATTGCGCAAGTAGACGTTGCGGAAGCGGTTGTGCTTCCATTTTTCGCCCATGCCGCGCCCGGCGTGGACGCCGCCGTGGCCGCGCGCCAGCGCCAGAGCCTGGGAAATGGCGGCCGATACGGCGGCTTTGCTGCCGCTGGCGCCGATCATCAGCATGCATTTTTCATCGCCGCAGCCGCGCCAGCGCAGCCAGGCCTCGAGCGCCCCGACCAGCTTCTTGTGCCCTGCCAGCGCCAGCATGGTTCGCGTCTCGAGCGGATTGGACAAGCGCAGCAGCGACAGCGGCAGCCGCGCCTGGGCCAGCGCGCGCACCGCATCGTGAGCCGCGTCCCAACTGCCGAAGAAAACCGCATGGAATGATTCGCGCGCCGGCAGCTTCGCCACGCGCACCGTCGCCTCGGTGAGGACGCCGATGCGCCCCTCGGAGCCGAGCACCATTTCGCGCAGGTCGGTCCCCGCTGCCGAGGCGGGAAAGGTCGGAATATCGAGCGTGCCGGCCGGCGTTTCGACGCGGCCGCCGGCAAACATCTGCTCGATGCGGCCATAGCGCAGCGATTGCTGGCCCGACGAACGGGTGACCACCCAGCCGCCAAGGCTGGAATATTCGAACGACTGGGGGAAATGACCGAGCGTGTAGCCGTGGGCGCGCAGCTGCGCTTCGAGGTCGGGGCCAAGCACCCCTGCGCCGAACGTGGCCAGCTGCGCCTCGCGGTCAAGGTTCGTCAATGCGCGCAGCCGCGTCATATCGAGGCACAGGACCGGAGGCGCACCTTCGGGCACGCTCAGGTGCCCGGCAACGCTGGTGCCCCCGCCGTAGGGAATCACGATGGCGCCGGCCTGCTTCGCATAATCGAGCAGCTCGCGCACCTCGGCGCCGCTTTCGGGGCAGGCCACGCCGTCGGGCGCCGGCCCGGTCTGGCCGTAGCGGAGCCGGAGCCAGTCCGGCAGGCTTTGGCCATGGGCGTGCAGCAGCCGCGCAGCCGCGCCGGTATCGACCAGCCGGTGCGCCGTCAGGCGGCTGGGCCCGACCGCGGCACAGGCGTGCTCGAAGCTCGCATCGGCCGGCGCGGCGCCCGGCCCGATGCGTTCGCGCAGGAAGGCCAGCGCATCCGCGCCCAGCTCGAATTGGATGGCGTCGTCGCCCCAGCCGTTCCACCGTTTCATGTGCTTTTTCCCGTTAAACGAAAACGCCGACTTCGGAACGCCTGGTGCAAACATGGCGCCACCCAGTGTATTGTGCTTTTCTCATCCATTCAAGCTCCAGGGGCCGCCCTGCCATCGCAAGTTATCGGCGTTATAATGATGACGCTATGTCGCATCGCGCTAACCCTGGTACCGCCGTGAATCCACAACTCGAGAAACTGCATCCTTACCCGTTCGAAAAGCTGCGCCAACTGTTTTCGGACGTAACCCCGAATCCCGCCTATCCAGCGATCAGCCTGGGAATGGGCGAACCGAAGCATCCGACGCCGGCGTTCATCCAGCGCGAACTGACCCACAGCCTGCAGGGACTGGCGAGCTATCCGAGCACTATCGGCAGCGAGCCGCTGCGCGCGGCGATCGCTTCCTGGCTCGAGCGGCGCTACGGCGTGCCGCCGCTGAACCCGGCGACCCAGGTCCTGCCGGTGAATGGCTCGCGCGAGGCGCTGTTCGGGATTGCCCACTGCGTGATCGACTCGAGCAAGCAGGCGCTGGTCATCTGCCCCAACCCGTTCTACCAGATCTATGAAGGCGCGACCTACCTGGCCGGCGCCGAAACCTACTTCGTGAACGCCGAACCGGCCCGCAATTTCGCCTGCGACTACAGCAGCGTGCCGGACGAGGTCTGGCCGCGCGTCCAGCTGCTTTACCTCTGCTCTCCGGGCAACCCGACCGGCGCCACACTGTCGCTGGACGACTGGCGCCAGCTGTTCGCGCTGTCCGACCGCTATGGCTTCGTGATCGCGGCCGACGAATGCTACTCCGAGATCTACCATGGCATGACGCCTCCACTTGGCGCGCTGGAAGCGGCGCACCAGCTGGGCCGCAGCGGCGGTGAGCACCCGTACGCCAACCTGGTGGTGTTCTCCAGCCTGTCGAAGCGCTCGAACGTGCCGGGCATGCGCTCGGGCTTCGTCGCCGGCGACCCGGCCGTGCTCAAGAAATTCCTGTTGTACCGCACCTACTGCGGCGGCGCGATGTCGCCGCCGGTGCAGGCCGCGTCGATCGCGGCCTGGGGCGACGAGACCCATGTGCACGAGAACCGCGCCAAGTACAAGGAAAAGTTCGCCCTGGTGACGCCGCTGCTGCGCCAGGTGCTCGACGTCGAACTGCCCGACGCTGGCTTCTATCTGTGGGCCGACGTGCGCCGCAGCGGCCTGTCGGACACCGAATTTGCCCGCCGCCTGTATGCCGAATACAATGTCACGGTACTCCCGGGCAGTTACCTGGCGCGTGAAGCGCACGGCATCAACCCCGGCACGGACCGCGTCCGCATGGCGCTCGTCGCGGAAGTCGACGAAGGCCTGGAAGCAGCGCAGCGTATTGTCCAGTTTTGCACCGCCCTTAAAGCATCCTGAAACCGCCACTTTTAGCAGATATCATGACTCAACAACTTCAAAGCATCATCGATACGGCATGGGAACAGCGCGCCGAAATCACTCCTTCCAGCGGCAGCGCCGAATTGCGCGATGCGGTCGCCCACGTGATCGCCGGCCTTGATGACGGCAGCATGCGCGTGGCCCAGAAGACCGGCGCCGACTGGGTTGTGAACCAGTGGATCAAGAAAGCGGTGCTGCTGTCGTTCCGCCTCGAGAACAACAGCGTGATGGACGCCGGCGACGGCATGCGCTTCTACGACAAGGTGCCGGGCAAATTCGCCAACTACACCGCCGAAGATTTCGCGCGCGGCGGATTCCGCGTGGTGCCGGGCGCGGTCGCGCGGCGCGGCAGCTTCATCGGCAAAAACGTGGTGCTGATGCCGTCGTTCGTGAACATCGGCGGCTATGTCGATGAAGGCACGATGGTCGACGCCTGGGCCACGGTCGGCTCCTGCGCCCAGATCGGCAAGAACGTCCACCTGTCCGGCGGCGTCGGCATCGGCGGCGTGCTCGAGCCGATGCAGGCCAATCCGACCATCATCGAAGACAACTGCTTCATCGGCGCCCGTTCGGAAGTCGTCGAAGGCGTCATCGTCGAAGAGAACTCGGTAATTTCGATGGGCGTGTACATCGGCCAGTCCACCAAGATTTACGACCGCGCCACCGGCGAAGTGAGCTACGGCCGCATCCCGGCCGGCTCGGTGGTCGTGTCGGGCAACCTGCCATCGGAAGACGGCAAGTACAGCCTGTACTGCGCAGTCATCGTCAAGCGGGTCGACGCCAAGACGCGCGCCAAGACCGGCATCAACGAACTGCTGCGCGGGATCTGAGGAAAGCACAATAACAATATGCACACAGGAGACGAATGATGGCAATGGACCGCTTGTTCCAGCTGATGAAAGAAAAGAACGCGTCGGACATGTTCTTCGCCGTGAATTCACCGGTGCATATCAAAATCAACGGGAACCTCATCCCGATCAATGCGCAAAAGCTCGAACCGGAAAACATCACGTCGCTGATCGCGGAAATCGCCACGCCCGAGCAGATGGAAGAACTCGAGCGCCACAATGAACTGAACATGGGTATCTCGGTGGCGAACCTGGGACGGTTCCGCCTCTCGGCGTTCCGCCAGCGCGGCAGCATCTCGGCCGTGTTCCGCTTCGTGCCGGCGAATATCCCGGCGCTGGGCGACCTTGGGCTGCCATCGATCCTGTCCGAACTGATCATGGAAAAGCGCGGCCTGCTGCTGCTGGTCGGTGCGACCGGTTCCGGAAAATCAACCACGATCGCCTCGATGCTGGACCACCGCAACGAACTGCGCGCGGGCCATATCCTGACGCTGGAAGACCCGATCGAATACCTCTTCAAGAACAAGAAGTCGATCGTCAACCAGCGCGAGATCGGCAGCGATGCGGAAAGCTTCGGCACCGCGCTGCGCAACTCGATGCGCCAGGCGCCGGACTGCATCCTGATCGGCGAAATCCGCGACAAGGAAACCATGGCGGCCGCGCTGGCGTATGCGCAGTCGGGCCATCTGGTGCTGGCCACGCTGCACGCCAATAACAGCTACAACGCGCTCAATCGCATCATCAGCTTCTACCCGATCGAGAACCGCCCTGCGCTGCTGCAGGACCTGTCGTCGGCGGTGAAGGCGATCGTCTCGCAGCGGCTCGTGCGTTCGGCCGCGGGCGGCACGCGCCAGGCCGCGGTCGAAGTCATGGTCAACACGCGCTATGTGGCCGACCTGATTGAAAAAGGCGAGATCGGCCAGATCAAGGAAGCGATGGAAAAGAGCCTGTCGCCAGGCTCGCAGACCTTCGAAGCGGCGCTGCTGCAGCTGGTCAAGGACGGCATGGTGACGCAGGAAGAAGCGCTCGCCAATGCGGATTCCGCGACCAACCTCCTGTGGCTCTTGAATAACGGCCCGGACAGCAAACTGGCGCAGCAGGAAGAAGAACAGGCCAAGCCGGCCGAGGAAGGCACGTCGTTTACCGAGTTTACGCTCAACTCCTGACGCGAGTCCGCGCTATTCCACGTGGTCTTCGCGAAGCGCAAATCCATGCTGAGCGCGATTATTGATAAATCGCGCTCAGCCCAGCAGCCCTAGCTGCCGCAAGCTGGCGCCTTAGATCGCGCTGCTTCCCCGGCTTTGCTGGACACGCACTATTCCTGTGCTACGCTAATGTGTGTGCCGTGAAGCCAGGGAGTCCGCCATGTCCGTCCAGCTTGATCACTTCATCGTCCCGTGCCGCAACCAGATCGCGTCGGCGAAAATGCTGGCAAAGCTTCTTGGCGTACCTTGGGCGGAAACCACCCTCGGACCGTTCTCCCCGGTGTTCATCAATGACGGCTTGACGCTTGATTTCCAGCAGACCGATGAAGCCTATCCAATCGCGCATTACTGCTTCCGGGTCAACCAGGACGAATTCGACGCAATCCTCGCCCGCATCCAGGCTGCGGGAATCCCGTATCGGAGCCGGGTCACCGGACCAATGGACCTGAAGGTCAACAAGGAGTACGGGGGCGACATGATCTACTGGAACGAGCCCGACGGGCACCAGTGGGAAATGCTGACCGTCAGCTACGCGCGGCAAGCTGACTGACTGGAATGCCGCCAGGTTCAACTCAAGTGATGCGCCGCACCGACTCGCGCACCACCAGCGACAGCGGCGGCACGTCGACCGTGAATTTTTCGTGGGCGATGATTTTTAGGATGCCCTGCCCCAGGCAACGTCCGACCTCGAACAGCGGCTGGCGCACCGTTGTCAGCGGCGGCGTAGTGCACATCGAGCTATGCAGGTCGTCGAAGCCGATGATCGAGATGTCTTCAGGCACGCGGATATTGCGGCGGTACAGTCCCAGCCGCGCGCCGTACGCGGACAAGTCGTTAGCGGCAAAAATGGCGGTGAAGCGCTGCCCCGATTCGAGCAGCCGGTCGATCGCCAGCAGGCCGCCGGACTCGTGGAAGTCGCCTGCAACGATCAATTGCGGATTGGCGTCGATCTTGTGGCGCGCCAGCGTATCCTGGTAGCCGGCCAAGCGCGCGCGCGCGTCGTCATGCTCGGGCGGGCCGGCGATGAAGGCGATGTTGCGATGCCCCTGCAGGACCAGGTACTCGACCGCCTCGCAGGCAGCCTGATAATTGTCCTGGCAAAAGCCGAATGCACGCTTCGATTCGAGCGTGCGGCCGAACACGATGATCGGAACGCGGCGGGAAAAATCGATAATCTGCGCGTCGGTCAACCTGCCGGTCAGGATTACCAGGCCATCGACCCGGCGTGCGATCAGCAGTTCGATGCGCTCCGCCTCCTCGTCGGCGTGCCAGTGGCCCGAGACGATCAGCGGCGCGTAGCCGGTATCTTTCAAGGCGTCTTCGATGCCTGACATGGCATCTGTGAAGTAGCCGCTCACCAGTGACTGCGTCAGCACGCCGATCGTGCGCGAACTGCCGGTCTTCAGGTTCTGCGCCAGGACGTTCGGTTTGTAATTGAGGCGTTCGATGACGCTCTCGATGCTGATTCGCTTCTCGTCGGAAACCTTGGCCGTGCCGTTCAGGAAACGCGATACCGTCGCCGCGGAAACCCCGGCTTCACGAGCGACTTCGTGGACGGTCGGCATGGCGGACTTGTGTTTTTCTGTTTTCATGCTTGCGAAGAAGGTGGCCGATTTCGGCGCACTGGCACCGGAACGGCCAATATACCATGTAATCGATTTCTGAAACGCTCGCGACCGCCACTACCTTCCATCAAATCGCTTCAACCGGTGCCTGTTTTCGGCAGAAATGCTCGACCAGCTCCCGGTGCGACGGCAAATCGGCCCGCGCGCGCTGCGCCATCTGCGCGATGGTCCGCATTTCCGCGCGCGCCGCATCCATGCCGGCGGCGCTGGTTGCGCTGGCATGCAGGTCGGTTTCGAATTCCATGCCATACAGGACGTATTGCCAGCTCGACGGCGGATACATCTCCAGGTCGGTGATGAAGTCGAGCCGGTGCGGCGGCCGCGAACGCCACATGGCCAGTTTCGCACGCAAGGACTGCGGCACCGATCGCGGATCGGCATTGTCGATCCAGAAGCGCGAGTCCTTGCGCTGGCTCAGGCAGTAGTGCATCTTGACGAAATCGACTACCCGCTCGTAGCGCTCGCGCATCAGCTGGTTGAACAGCGGCGCCACGGCGGCACAATCGCCGTTGAATGGAAACAGGTAGCCGATCAGGTAGGCCGCGGTCTCGATCAGGCCGATGCCGGATGACTCGAGCGGTTCGATGAAGCCACCCGACAGGCCCACCGCGACGCAGTTCTTCACCCAATGCTGTTCGCGGTAGCCGACTTCGAATTTGAGCAGGCGTGGCTGAAGCGTGTCGCTGGCCGCACCGACGTACTCGCGCAGTACCTGCTCGGCGCGGGCGTCGTCGGTGTAGCGGCTGGAATACACATAGCCGACGCCGCGCCGCTGCTGCAGGCCGATATCCCAAGTCCATCCCGCTTCATGCGCGGTCGAGATCGTGAACGACGCAATCGGCGTGCCGGCATCGGGATACGGCACCTGCATGGCCAGCGCGCGGTCGACGAACAGCACGTCCTTCAGGCTTTTGAACGGCACCCCCATCGCCTGGCCGATCAGTCCGGCGCGAAAACCGGTGCAATCGATGAACAGGTCGGCGCGCAGCGCGCCCTGCTCGCGCGTATGCACGGCGGAGATGGCGCCATCGCCGTCCAGCTCGACCCGTTCGACAGTGCCCAGCAGGTGCGCCACGCCGAGGGAGCGGCCGTGCTCGGCCAGCAGTTTGGCGAAGCGGCCGGCGTCGAAGTGGTAGGCGTAATTCATCGGCCCGAGGTAGTCGCCGTCGGCGAAACGCTTCGGTCCGCGCGCGGCGCCGGCCACGTGTTCCTGCATCGTCGCCGCCTGCGCGAACGGCACGCCGGGGCCGGCGGCGCCACGCAGCCAGTAAGGCAGCAGTTCGGGGCTGCCCTGCCGCTGGCTGGGTTGGCTGAACGGATGGAAGTAACTGCGCTGGCCTTGCGTGGACGGCGGGCGCACCCAGTCGGTGAAACGGACGCCCTGTTTGAAAGTGGCATTGCATTCGCGGATGAAGCGCGCCTCGTCGATGCCGATCGCCGCCAGCGTGCCGCGGATTGACGGGAAGGTGCCCTCGCCGACGCCGAGGATGCCGATATCCTCCGACTCGACCAGGGTGATGCACACTCCGCCGGCCTTGCCGGCGCCGAGCGTGCGGGCCAGGAATGCGGCCGTCAGCCAGCCGGCGGTGCCGCCGCCGACGATGAGTATGTTTTTCATTTCCTGCATGATTAGCATCTCCTCCAGGATTGTTGCGTGTGGCCGCTCAGGCGGCTTTTTTTGCGCTCGACGCGAAATTTCGTTTGACTTTCGCTCCGATCAAAATATATCATGAAATCGATTTCACAGAGATTGAAATCGGTTTCATTGGCACAACAAGCCAAATTCCCACAAAATATACTAATAATTGGAGACACAATGACCAACACCGCGCCCAAAGCTCGTCCGCTTTCGGTTTCCCCCATCCATTTGGCCGTGCTGGCCTTGCTGGCCGGGATCGGCGCCGCCCAGGCGCAAACCACCACGCCTGCCTCAGCCGAGCCGGTTACCGTCAGCGGCAGCAGCGTGATCCCCGAAGTGCTGGTCACCGCGACCAAGCGCTCGACGTCGCTGCAGCGCACCCCGGTTGCAATCACGGCGCTGAACGCCGCTGCGCTCGAAGATGCCCATGTGCAGACAATCCAGGACGTCGTCAATCTGGTGCCAGGCTTCCAGGCCACTGGCCAGGGCGACCATGGCGTCATCACGATGACCTTGCGCGGCGTCGGCAACGACAGCGCCAAGACTGAATACGCCGATCCGGAAGTAGCCACCTTTGTCGACGGCATTTACTCGCCGCGGCCGGAAGGCGCGACCGCGCTGCTGTTCGACCTGGACGCGATCGAGGTGCTGCGCGGCCCGCAAGGCACGCTTTGGGGCCGCAACTCCTCGGTTGGCGCGGTCAACATGCAAACCGCAAAGCCGCAGCTGGGCTCGAAATCGGCCAGCGTCGAGGCGGGGATCGGCAACTACAACAGGCTGGGCGCTCGTGGTTCGCTCAACGTTCCGCTCGGCGAAACGGCCGCGCTGCGCATCGCCTTCGTGCACGAACAGCATGACGGCTATGTCGACTTCCAGAAGCTGCCAGTCATTCCGCTGGCCAGCCAGCGCGCCGCCTTCCTCGCAGGCGGCGGTAATCCAGCCAGCTTCCAGGCGATCAATCCGAACCTGTTCGTCACCGCCGGTAATAAGTACAGCAGCCAGGACCAGAGCGCCTTGCGCCTGTCGCTGCTGTGGAAGCCGGCCCCGGCGCTGACGTGGAACATCGCCTACGAAAAATTCGCCGACCGCGGCACGCCGTCGATGAACCTGCTGCAAACCGCGCGCGCCGGCCAGGACATGTGGTCGACCTTGGCCGACGTCGCGCCTTCGCTCAAGCGCGACACCAACTCGGTCCGCAGCCGGATGGACTTCGCGCTCGGCGACAATGCCACTCTCGCCTACATCGCCGGATATTCGCGCTTCAGTGGTGCGTCCACCTTCGACCAGGACGGCGGCGCCACCGTGCCGACCAGCTTCGCCACCGGCGCGACCTACCAGGCGGACAACACGGTATCGTCGAATTACACCAATTACAGCCATGAGCTCGAGCTGCAGTCGGTCGGCAAGCGCGACGTCGACTGGCTGCTCGGCCTGTACTACGCGGCGGAAAAGAACGACATCCGCTTCGATATCCCGATTTTCAACGGCACCCAGCAAGGCACGGTGGGCTGGCAGGGCTCCTTCATCCAGCCGAAAGAAACCGTGGCTTCGTCCGCTGCTTTCGGCCAGGCCACCTGGAATGTGAGCGACAGCCTGCACCTGACCGGCGGCGTACGCTACACCTCGGACAAGCGTACCAACGTCGGCGGCAACGGCTACACCTGGAACTATGACGCCACCGTGCCGCAAGTGCCGCTGAGCGGCTCGATTGACCCGCGCATACCAGGCCAGGGCTACAGCCCAAGTGTGCCGTCGAACGACGGCACCTTCAACGGTAACAAGGTCACCGGACTGGCGCGCATCGGCTACGACATCGACCGCCAGAACATGGTGTACGCCAGCGTATCGACCGGCTACAAGTCGGGCGGCCTGCAGGACGGCGGGCGTCCATATGGCGCCGAGATGCTGACCAACTATGAAATCGGTTCCAAGCACATGTTGCTGGGTGGTGCCGTGAAGTGGAACAATGCGCTGTACTACCAGAAATTCAAGGACTTCCAGTTCAGCGCACCGGTGACCAACCCGGATGGCTCGCACACGCTGGTGACCAACAATGCCGAAGGCGCCGACATCTACGGCTTCGAATCGGAAATGGCCGCCAAGCTGAGCGCCGACGACAAGGTCCAGCTCACGTTCGCCTACACCCACGCCGTGCTGGGCCACCTGGTCGGCGGTTCGAACGACTATACGCTGCCGGCCTGCACCGTCCCGGGGATTAACACCTGCCTCGACGTGACGGGCAACCGCATGCCGCACGCACCGAGCGTGTCGCTGCAGTTCCAGTACCAGCATACCTTCCACCTGGCCGACGGCGCCACCGTCACGCCGCGCCTGTCCACCCACTACGAGACGGCCAGCTGGCTCAGCGTGTTCAATCTGGGCGAAGGTGACCGCCAGAAGGCCTACACCCGCACCGACCTAGGTCTGCGCTACGACCGGCCGCATTCATGGTGGGTCGATGCCTTCGTGCGCAACGCCGGCAACGTCAACACCAAGACCAGTGCCCTCAATGCCTTCGGCCCGTGGATGGCCCAGTACCTGCCGCCGCGCACCATCGGTGTCAACACCGGCATTGACTTCTAAGAGCGCGTCGATACGCCCAACCCGGCGACGCGCTGCATCCCAGCGCGCCGCCGGTACCAATTTCCGAACCAACCTACCAGCACACAACCTCAATGACAGATTCAATTCGTTTTCCTGCCACCTTCACGTGGGGCGTCGCGACCAGTGCCTTCCAGATCGAGGGAGGCGCCACGGCCGACGGCAAGGGGCCATCGATCTGGGATACCTTCTGCCGCGATCCGGCCAATATCATTGACGGCAGCAACGGCGACATCGCCTGCGACCACTACCACCGCTACCAGGAGGACGTCGACATCATCGCGTCGCTCGGCGTCGACGCCTACCGTTTCTCGATGGCCTGGTCGCGCGTGCAGCCGCTCGGCAGCGGCGCCTGGAACGAAGCCGGTTTCGATTTCTACGATCGGCTGCTCGCCGCGCTCGAAGCCAAAGGCATCGCCGCCCACCTGACGCTGTACCACTGGGACCTGCCGCAAGCGTTACAGGACGCCGGCGGCTGGCTCAATCGCGACACCGCGCACCGCTTCGCCGATTACGCCCGTGAAGTGAGCCGCCGCTTCGGTGACCGCGTCGCCACCATCGCCACTCACAACGAGCCGTGGTGCAGCGCCAATCTCGGTTACGGCAACGGCCAGTTCGCCCCCGGCTTCATCGACGTCAAGGCGGCCATCCAGGTCTCGCACCACCTGTTACTGTCCCATGGCCTGGCGATGAGCGCGATGCGCGCAGTCGGCCCCGCCGCAAAGCTCGGCATCGTGCTGAACCAGTGGACCGCCGATGCCGCCACCGACTCCGCCGCGGACAAAGCATTGGCCGAACTGGAATATGCACGATCGGTGCAGTGGTTCATGGATCCGCTGTTTAAAGGCCGCTATCCGGAACTGGCGCTGCGCGCGCACGGCGCCAACGCGCCCGATGTGCACGAGGGCGACTTCGCCACGATTTGCCAGCCGCTCGACTTCCTCGGCGTGAACTACTACTTCCGCGCCTATTGCAGCGCGGAGACGCCGCCGCGCTTGCCGCCGGCTGCCCATGGCCGCACCGACATGGGCTGGGAAGTGTATCCGCAGGGCCTGACCGAACTGCTGCTCAAACTGAATCGGGAATACGCACTGCCACCGGTCTACATCACCGAAAACGGCATGGCCAGTGCCGACCGCATCAAAGCCGGCGAAGTCAATGACGCCGAACGCATCAACTACGTGCTCACCCACCTGGCAGCGCTGAGGGATGCGATGGCGCAAGGGGTCGACGTGCGCGGCTATTTTTTGTGGAGCCTGCTCGACAACTTCGAGTGGAATTCGGGCTACGCCAAGCGCTTCGGCATCATCCACGTCGACTACGCGACGCAGCAGCGCACTCCCAAAGCCAGCGCCAGATGGTACCGTGACTTCATTGCGCGCCAGCGCGGCTGACCGGCTCCCTGCCCCACCAAGGACAACCAGTGCCTCCTGAACTCTATCCAGAAGGGCCGCGCCTGCTCGCCGACATCGGCGGCACCAATGCGCGCTTCGCGCTCGAAACGGCGCCCGGCGTGGTTCGCGCCATCGTCACACTGGCCTGCGCCGACTATCGCCGCTTCGAGGACTGCCTGCTCGCCTATCTGGACGACCAGCGGTGCAGCCAGGTGCGCCACGCCGTTATCGCCATCGCCAACCCGGTCGGGCAGGACACGGTCGCCATGACCAATCACCACTGGTCCTTTTCGATCGCCGCCGCGCGCGCCGAGCTGCGGCTCGATACGCTGCTGGTGGTAAACGACTTCGCCGCGCTGGCGATGGCGGTGCCCTCGCTGGCGCCGTCCGACCTGGCGACGATCGGCGGCGGCACGGCGCGCGCCCGAGCGGTCATCGGCCTGGTCGGTGCTGGCACCGGCCTCGGGGTGGCCGGCCTGATCCCGGCCGAAGGGCGCTGGATCGCGCTGCAAAGCGAAGGCGGCCACGTAGCTTTCTCGCCGTCGGACGAGCGCGAACTGGCGGTGCTGCGCTATTGCTGGAAACGCTACACGCACGTATCGGCCGAACGGTTGGTGTCCGGTCCCGGCATCGGGCTGATATACCAGGCGCTGGCGGAGTGGCGCGGCGCCCCGGACGGCATCGACCTGTCGACCGAGACCATCGTCGCACGCGCGCTGGCCGGCGCCGATCCGCTGTGCATGGAGGCGCTCGACTGCTTCTGCGGCATGCTCGGAACCGTGGCTGGCAATGTCGCCGTGACGCTGTGCGCGCACGGCGGCATCTACATCGGCGGCGGCGTCATTCCGCGGCTTGGCAGCTACTTCGCCACTTCGCCATTCCGCGCGCGCTTCGAAAGCAAGGGACGCTTCTCCGCTTTCAACGCACAAATCCCCAGCTTGCTGATCACTGCGCCCTACCCCGCATTGACCGGCGCGGCTACACTGCTATCCCAGCACCTGGCCGCGCGCTCGCACGACGCTACCTCAACGCTTCATCACGAAACGGATCAGTACCATGCACGCATCTAAGCCGGGCACCTCGCCCCTGTTGTGGGTCCCGAGCGGCTACTTCACCATGGCGCTCGGCTACGTGATGCTCACCAGCGTCACCGCCATCATGTTCAAGAATCTCGGCATGGACAACGGCAAGGCCGCGCAGTATTCGAGCATGCTGATCCTGGCCTACACCATCAAGCCGCTGTTTGCGCCCTTTGTCGAGATGTACCGCACCAAGAAGTTCTTCGTGCTGTGCGCGCAGGTATTGATCGGCCTCGGTTTCGCCGGCGTCGCGCTGGCCATGGCGCTGCCCGCGTACATGGCGGTGCTGATGCCGATGTTCTGGACCATGTCGTTTGTCGGTGCGACCCAGGATATCGCCTGCGACGGCGTCTACGTAACTTCACTCGACCAGCGCACCCAGTCGCTGTATTGCGGCATCCAGAGCCTGTCGTGGAATATCGGACCAATCGTCGCTTCCGGCGGCCTGGTGTACCTGAGCGGCTGGCTGCACGTCCACGTGTTCCATCATGACCCCAAGGTATTCGGCGCCGAATGGATCGATGCCTGGCGTGTCGTATTCGCGATTGTCGCCGCCATCACGCTGGTCATGGCCTTGTGGCATGCGCGCGTGATGCCCGACGGCGCCCGCGCGCCAAGCACGCCGGCCAGCGCGGCCGACGCCGGGCGCATCCTGCGCGATTCCTTCGTGACGTTTTTCCAGAAACCCCAGGTGTGGCGAATGATCGCCTTCGCCTTCCTGTTCCGCCTGAGCATAGGCTTCCTCGAAAAGATAGGCCCGTTCTTCATGGTCGATGGCGCCGCGCAGGGAGGACTGGGCCTGTCGAATGAACTGCTGGGTATCATCTACGGGACCTACGGCCTTGTCGCCGTGCTGCTCGGCTCCCTGCTCGGCGGGATTTTCGTCGCGCGGCGCGGCCTGAAATCGACGCTGTTCCTGCTTTGCTGCGCGGTCAACATCCCGAACGCCACCTTCCTGGTCATGAGCATCTACCAGCCCAGCGACCTGTTTGCGATCGGTGCCGGCGTCGTCATCGAAAAATTCTTCTTCGGCTTCGGCTCGGTCGGCTTCATGATCTACCTGATGCAGCAGCTCGCACCGGGCAAGTACATGACGACTCACTATGCGTTCGGCACCGGCCTGATGGGCCTGTGCGGGATGGTGACGGGCGTGATCAGCGGACACCTGCAGCAGCAGCTCGGCTACATCAGCTACTTCGTCTTCGTGATGGTAGCGACCATCCCGTCCTTCCTCGCTTGCTGGTTCGCCCCCTTCAATAACAAGGAAGACGCGCCACAGCCGGCGACGGTGCAAGCGGCGCATGAATATTAAGGCGCTGCTGCTTGCCGGTTAGGTGGGCGCCAACGCAAGTGCATGTCGAACCTGGCAGCGGCAAATTCGGCGCAAAGTCGGAATTGGCAAGACAGGTCATAATATCTCCAAATAGTTCACGTAATTGGAAACATGATTGCGCATTTTTATGCTATCGCTGGCCCGACCATCAGCCGTCTCTGAAGCCACACACACATCGCCCAAGTGACATTTCGGTGAGGCTTGCCGGTGGTTTTAGAAATGAATGTTATAGCCGCGGCGCGACCAATGGAGAGAGAGACGATGCGATGGACGATAGTGTTAGTGTTATTCGCCGCTTGCGCAGCGCGCGCCGCGCCCGATGAAGAGCTGCTCGGTAAGTCCGAATGCTATCCATTTCCGCGCGATAAGGCGGCTTGGAAAGACTCGAACGAGCGCCTGAAGATCGGCCAATTCTCGCATGCCGACGAGATCTTTGTGACCAAGCGCATCGCCGCCGGCGGGCAGCCGTGGCCGTTGACAGCCTTGCCGGAGCCGTCCCCGCTGCGCTATCAATTTCTGGGTCGCACATATACCCTCGACGACTACTTGTCGCATCAGCGGGTGACCGGCCTGCTGATCCTCAAGGACGGCAAAATCGTCGCCGAACGTTATCAATACAAGCGCATGCCCGAGACGCGCTTCATCTCGTTTTCGATCGCAAAGTCGATCACCGCGACGCTGGTGGGCATCGCCCTCCAGGAGGGCAAGATCAAGTCGCTCGACGACACTGTGGCGCAGTACCTGCCCAAGCTGAAGGATGGCCCGTATGGGCCAGTCACGATCCGCAACCTGTTGCGGATGTCCTCGGGCAGCCGTTTCAACTACGTCAAGAACGGCGGGTCCGGCGACGACAGCGACACCTTGAATCGCGTAACGTTGATGCAGCAGGGCGGCGCCGGCGGCGTCGCCGCGTTGTCGTTCATCCGCGACAGCGTGGCGCCGCAAGGCACGCGCTTTCACTACTCCAATGCCGACACCTTTCTCCTTGGGCTAGTGCTCCAGGCAGCGCTCGGCAGCGAGCACCTGGCCGACTACACCGCGGAAAAATTGTGGAAGCCGCTCGGCGCCGAAGACGGCGCCAGCTGGGTGGTCGACTGGTCGGGGAACGCCGCTACCCATGCTGGATTCAACGCCCGCTTGCGCGACTTCGGCCGCCTCGGCATGCTGTGGGCGAACGATGGCAAGATCGACGGCAAGCAGATCGTCGATCGCCAATTCCTGCTCGATGCGACATCGATTGCGCGCCAGCCGCCCCACCTGTTACCGCATGGCGAAGTCGACTACGGCATGGGCTACGGTTATCAATTCTGGCTGTCCAATTTCAAAAGCCGCACGTTTTCGGCATTGGGCGCATATGGCCAGCAAATCCTGGTCCAGCCAGGTTCCGGTATCGTCATCGTGATGATGGCCGCATCGAAAAGCGTCGATGAAGCCATTCCCGAGCGCCAGGCATTTCTGCAGGGAGTCATCAAAAGCCTCGGCGGCAGCATCGAATCGGCCGGCCGGGGCGGCGCACTGGCGTCGAGCGAAACGGAAGTTCAGGACGGCAGCTTTTGAACCTGTGACCATCGGGCCGCACGTCAAGAGGGGGGAATATTACACGTCGGCAGGTCCGGCTGTTTCGCTTTCAACGTGGTCGGCACCGGCCTGATGGGCCTGTGCCGGATGGTGACGGGCTTGATCAGCGGACCCTTCAACAACAGCCCGGCTACATCAGCTACTCTGTCTCTGCTGCCAGGGCCGCTTCGGGTGCCGCCGCAATATGCAATCGCTTCGGGAATCCGATCCGCTTCACTAACGCATCACCGGCGGATGCTGAGGTAGTACGTCAACAGGAACGGAGCGGATAGCACCAATGCGGTGACAAGCCTGAACGTCAGGGCTGACCAGGACCGGATATCAACGTGCCTGGTCGTAAGCGACCAGGACCAACATGTGGCTATTCCAGCTGTCACGAGCGTGGTGAGGAAGCTCATTATTAGCAGGCCGATCATTCCGAGCGGATCAATGATCGGAACTTTGGGTGGCTGCCCGGGGACAGCGGTCAGAAAAAACGCCATGGTCCAGCAGAGAACCAACGCAAAAGGAAGGACTCCAATGCCAATTAAGATATTGGCTATTCTGAGTTGGTGTCGGGGTGACATATTTTCTTTCGGTAAGGTAGAGATCGCTGCTACCGGCCTTTCTCCCGGCCTCTATCAGGCGGTTGGAGGCTTGCCGGTGTTAACCGCCCGTTGAGCGTCGAAAGCGCGCTTATAAGCGGGTCGCGCTTCGCCGCGGGCGACATAGGCGGCAAGATTCGGATATTCGCTCAGAATGCCCGATGATTTCAGCCTGAGCAGCACCGACACCATCAGCAGGTCGCCCGCGCTGAACGGACCATCGAGCCAGTCGGCATCGCCAAGGCGACTGGAAAGCTGGTCCAGCCGGGCGCGGACGCGATCCTCGACCAGAGGCAGGCGCTCCTTAAACCAGGTCTTGTCGCGCTCCAGCAGTTTGGCGATTCCAAGTTCAAGGATCGGTGGCTCCACCGTGTTGAGCGCGGCGAATATCCATGTAATCGCGCGCGCCCGGGCATTGGCGTCGTCCGGCAGCAGCCCCCCATGGCGCTCGGCGATATGGAACACGATCGCCCCTGTCTCGAAAATGGCAAGATCGCCCTCCTCATAGGTGGGAATCTGGCCGAAAGGATGAAGCGCCAGATGCGCAGGTTCCTTCATCGCACGGAATGAAACAAGTCGAACCTCGTAGGGTTGGCCCACTTCTTCTAGCGCCCAGCGAACGCGCGTATCACGCGCCAGCCCCTTGCCGCCATCGGGCGACTGTTCGAAGGCGGTAATGGTGATTGTCATTGTGAGACTCCTCTCAATGGGCGGTATAGGTGCGGGCCGTTTGCGCGTTTTTGTGCAGTTATAACAAATCCGACAAACCGCGTAAAAGACTTCCTGCCCGACATCTCTTCAAAAGCACCCTTTGTGCGTCGTTCGCATACCAATGGCCGCTTGCAGACGCACGTGGTGGCTCAGGTTACGAGGCTCTCATGGCATGCATGAATTTTTGTCGTAGTTTCTTAGTTCTTCCGTAGCACGATGTGCGTTGCGGATTCGGTTGGCACGTGCTCGGTGCAACGAAATCCCAGACTTGGCAGGTCAAGTCCTGCGAACAATGATTCACCCGATCCGAGCAATACCGGGGAGATTGCCAGATGCATCTCGTCGATCAAGCCGGCGCGCAGATACTCGCGAATAGTCGCCACGCCACCCCCTAGACGCACATCCTTTCCGTTTGCTGCTCGGCGGGCTTGAGCGTAAGCGGACTCGATGCCGTCGGTGACAAAATAAAAGGTAGTGCCACCTTTCATCTCCAGCGGCGCGCGGGGATGATGGGTTAACACGAACACGGGGACATGATACGGAGGTTCCTCTCCCCACCAGCCTTTCCACTCTTCGTCTGGCCATGGCCCACGGATTGGACCGAACATGTTCCGGCCCAAGATCCAGGCACCGATGTTCGCAAAACCGCGGGCGGCAAAATCTTCGTCTGGACCATCTACGCCTTTGCTTTCGTCTCCCATCATGCGTTGGAAAGTGCGAGTGCCGCGGAACCACTGATGCAGCGCCTGCGCGCGCTCACCCATTGGATTTTCCACGCTCTGGTTTATGCCTGCTCCAAAGCCATCGAGCGATATGGTGAAGCTTTTTACTTTTAGTTCGGACATCATATCTCCTTGTTAATCGGCGTCCAGATTCCTACTAGTCGCAGGTAGACTCCCCCCTGTTTTGGAGCGAGCCGGACCACCCGGCGCTGTAGGACTCTTAACGCAAGGTAACCCGGGACGGTTCGGTCCCCATGCATACACGAGAAGGATCACACGATGAATTGCTAGGCCGCACTTGCCGCGCCATTTCAGTGTCACCCTTAGGACTGTGGGTCGAACCCGAAGACGCGCAGTTCTTGGTCGCACCGACAGGCCTTGGCGATACGCGCCGCCCACGCGATGGCCTCGTCGCGCGAAGGCAGTTCCAACACGGTGAAGCCGCCATCGAGCGTGGGCGCCCAGGGATAGCCTCCCATTGAAGCCGTGCCGTCAGCAGAGACGAGCACGGGCGGTACGTCTTCGTCGATTCCGCCGCCGAAGACGTAAACACCGGCGGCCTTCGCCTCATCAATCACAGCGTGCGCGTCGCGGCCTACTGCTCCCAATTCGCCATCGGGCACAACCATTGCAGCGCTTGGAAAAGAGATCAGGTATTTGGCCATGGTGCTCCTCCTGGGAATTGTCGGCGGTCGTGAAGCGTGTATGCGGCGTAACGTGTTATAGATCCAAAATGATCGACTAACATGGGCGTCTGCGATATAACATCCCCTGTTCATTTGCCGAGAAACCCTAAAACCACGGCGCGTCTTTTATAGTGGTGCGGTTACAGAGAGGGATAACAAAACCGACAAACCGTGCAGCGCCTTCGCGACGTAATTTTGCCATATTTGCAATCATCTCTGTGTACGCTATTGGCGTTCAATGTCCGTATATGGACTCCTCCTCGTTTGCGAACATTCCGTCTTTGGCTGGTAGGTACGACTGCTCACGTATATTCGGTCGCCCCAAACCGGACTACCGCCGCCGTCCGTAATCGCCTGCGCGCTTATGCAATGGCACGCAGCGCCGGTATGACCTCGTGCAGGCGCGCCACTTCGCATGTCGGCAGCGCCTGCGTGTCGTTTGTCAGCTGGCCGGGATTGAACCAGCAACTTTCGATCCCGAACCGATTCGCACCAAGGATGTCCGCATCGAGGCGGTCGCCGATGATGATCGTTTCCTTGGGAGAGAAGGAGCGCGCCATTTTCACCGTGTAGTCGAAGAAACGACTGTCCGGTTTGGCGTGGCCACACGCCTCGGACGTGGAAACGAAGGACACGTGTGCGCGCAGTCCCGAGGCGGTGATGCGGCGATGCTGGATGGACTCGACGCCGTTCGTGATGACGCCCACTTCGCCAATGGCGGCCAGGGTCTCGCACACCTGCTGCGCGCCGTCGATCAAAACGACCGTATTCGACAGTGACTCGTGGTACAGATAGCTGGCTGCTTCCGGATCCAGCTCCAGGTCGTTCGCGGCAAAAGTCCGGCGGAACCGTTCCACCTTCAAGAAGTCTTTCGAGACTGCACCGTTCTCGAAGGACTTCCATAGCTCCATGTTAATAGCTTGGTACTGAGTGAACAGTCCATTCGGGATCGCGCGCAAACCGAGTTCGCGCATTGTGTCATCGAACGACAATTGTTCAGAGGCCTTGAAGTCGAGAAGCGTGTCGTCCAAATCGAAAAGGAAGAGTCTGTGTTTCATCGCGTCGGCGCCACCATCAATGGCAAAGGGATGGACCGGAACGCTGTCCGGAAAGAAACATGATACTGGAAGCGGCGAGCAAAGGACAAGGTTACTGTTTAGGCTCAGCCTGGTACTGCTGCACCACTGGGCCAACTACTCGTAGCCGATTGCTGACGATTGTACCCAACACGAAGTTGGCTGTGTCCGCACCCCAAAGCGGACTCTGTTCCGTGCTCAAAGCAAGGTCGCCCGTCCACTGCGCCGAGGTGATTCATGCGCGTTTACGGAATTTAAGGCGATTTAGTTGGATCCGCAGCTAACTCAACAGGAGGGCTTTATCGAGCATATTCTTGACAAACGCCAACTTCAAGACTGAAGCTCAAGGCAACCGAATAATTATTTGCCGAGTACCAGGTAATTAGCAGCCCTTTCGAGGTGTTGTAGGTTCCGCTATTCAAGGCGCTATCAAGAAAGCACACCTCTACGTCTTCGATCCCGTCGTGACACGATCTTCGGTGCTAGGCTCCGCGGTGGCCGCCAAGCCGGATAGACGAAATTCCTGATGTTCACCTCGGACCTTGACGACGCCCGCTCATTCGTTGCCAAGCTCTCCTCGATCGAGGCCAGCGACTCGATCATCGCGCTCGCGCAGCAGCCAATACACCACTCCGAGAACGAGCGTCGCACCTGAAAGCGCAGCGATTGTGCCAGCGTCGGTTGTCTTCGTATCTAGAATGACGAACTTTCGACTCAGTGCAATCAGCGAAATGAGAATGACGGTCTTGACCTGAACGATGCTCTCCCGGCGCAGCGCAACCCGAATGATGGAGTGCTTGAACTCCAGTGCGATGAGCAGCGTCATCACCATGCCGAAGAGATTTTGGAACACTTCATGATCGAGCGGGCTCACCGTGCCGCTGAGCACATGTGGAAGCACACCAAGGGTCAATTGGACGAGAGCTATCGCGATCACTACGGCGATGACCAGGCTCAGCACTACGGCGACGACTTGTTCGAAGCGTTCGTACAGGGACAAGAGGCGCCATTGCTCGCGCATCTCTGCCGGGAGCTTCTGCGAGGTGCGAGGCTTTGCTGCCATTTGTTCCTCCAATTTGGCTTCGTGCTTGCCGTTCGAGCGTAGGAGACCGCCTATTAATTCGTGATAATGGTCAGCGATTCAAATCACCGCGAAGCGGTTTAGTTCAACTTCAAATAGTGTGAAAAAAAATTCCGCCCTTAGGCTGACAGCGTCCATGAATGCCCCATTTCTCGGACTTACTCCAACTGCGAAGCCACCCAAACTGCTCGAGCATGTAAAACGTTGCATTCGGGGGAAGCACATAGCCTGCGCGCGGAGAACGTCTTTATCTACTGGGCCCGATTGATCCATGACATAGACAGCGGGCCGAACGACCGCTTGCACCTGTCATGTGCGAGGCACGAATGTCGGCAATTGGCTGCGGATTGCTGTCATAAGAATAACAGACTTCCCGCCCACCTCTCGCCCCCCGCCGAGTGTAAAATCTCCATGGCGGCACCCCCGCATGGTATCCTCTCGGGTTCCCCGCAATAATTATTGTCCGCCCTGCTGGCGCGGCATCCGCCATTTCGACCATGAAAACTACTCTGTACGGCATCCCCAACTGCGACACGGTCAAGAAAGCACGCGTCTGGCTCGCCGCGAACGGCCAGGATGTCGCCTTCCACGACTTCAAGAAGCAGGGCCTCGGGCGCGCCACTGTCGCCGCGTGGCTGGAAGAACTGGACTGGGAAGTGTTGGTCAACCGCAAGGGCACCACCTGGCGCAAGCTCTCCGACGAGCGCCGCGCCGCGGTGGTCGACAAGGCCAGCGCGCTCGACCTGATGCTCGAATCGCCGTCCGTGATCAAGCGTCCGGTGCTGCAATGCGCGCATGTCCTCAACGTCGGCTTCTCCGACGACCAGTACCGCCAGCTGTTCGACCGCCAGGCGGCGCGATGAAACCGTCGCGCACCCTCGCGCTGACCGAAGAACTGATCGCGCTCTCCTCCATCACGCCGGACGACAAGGGCTGCCAGCGCCGCCTGATCGAGCTGCTCTCCCCGCTCGGCTTCGCGTGCGAAACCATCACGTCCAAGGGCGTCACCAACCTGTGGGCGCGCAAAGGCACGCAGGCGCCGCTGTTCGTCTTTGCCGGCCATACCGATGTGGTGCCGACCGGCCCCGTCGAACAATGGGAATCGCAGCCCTTCATTCCGACCCATCGCGACGGCAAGCTGTTCGGACGCGGCGCGGCCGATATGAAAACCTCGATCGCCGCGATGGTGGTCGCGTGCGAAGAGTTCACGCAGGCGCATCCAGGTCATAAGGGTTCGATCGCCTTCCTCATCACCAGCGACGAGGAAGGCCCGGCCACCGACGGCACAGTCGTCGTCTGCGAGCAGCTTGAGGAACGCGGCGAGAAGATCAACTTCTGCCTGGTCGGCGAGCCGACATCGGCCCATATCCTGGGCGACATGATCAAGAACGGCCGGCGCGGCTCGCTGTCGGGCCACCTGGTCATCAAGGGCATCCAGGGCCACATCGCCTACCCGCAGCTGGCGCGCAACCCGATCCACCAGGCTGCGCCGGCGCTGGCCGAACTGGTCGCGGAGCAGTGGGACGAAGGTAACGAGTACTACCTGCCCACTTCGTGGCAGATGTCCAACATCCACGCCGGCACCGGCGCCAATAACGTGATTCCCGGCGAGGTGGCAATCGACTTCAACTTCCGCTTCTCGACCGCCAGCACTGCCGACGGCCTGGAAGCGCGGGTTCACGCCATCCTCGACAAGCACAACCTGGACTACGATCTGACCTGGACCTTGAGCGGCCTGCCGTTCCTGACCCCGCGCGGGACGCTGTCCGACGCGATCTCGGCCGCCATCCTGGCCGAGACCGGCGTACACACCGAATTGTCCACCACCGGGGGCACCTCGGACGGCCGCTTCATCGCGCGGATATGCCCGCAGGTGATAGAATTCGGCCCTCCGAATGCCAGCATCCACAAGATCGATGAGCATATCGAGGTGCGATTCATCGATCCGCTGAAGAATATCTATCGCCGCACCTTGGAAAACCTGCTGGCGTAAGCTCGCCCAACCGAGAACCTGCCATGACCACCACTACTCAATTCACCACCCCGCGCGACCTGCTGCGCTATGCCGTCACCCGTTTCAACACCGCCAAGCTGTTTTTCGGCCACGGCAGCGTCGAAGCGCTGGATGAAGCTGCGTACCTGATCCTGCACACGCTCAAGCTCCCGCTCGACAAGCTCGATCCCTTCCTCGACGCGAAGCTGCTGCCCGACGAAGTGCTGCAGGTGCTGGCCGTGATCGAACGGCGCGCGGTGGACCGGGTGCCGGCGGCTTACATCACCAACGAGGGCTGGCTCGGGACGTACGCGTTCTACGTGGACGAGCGCGTGATCGTGCCGCGCTCCTTCATCGCCGAGCTGATTCCAAATCAGTTCAGCCCATGGGTGGCCGATCCGTACGCGGTCGAAAACATCCTCGAGCTGTGCACCGGGTCGGGCTGCCTGGCCATCATGATGGCCGACGCGTTCCCGAACAGCGTGGTCGATGCGGTGGATATTTCGCCCGATGCGCTGGCGGTGGCCGAGCACAATATCCGCGAGTACAAGCTGGAAGGCCGCGTTAATCCGATCGAGTCGGACCTGTACCAGAACGTGCCATTCAAGAAGTACGACCTGATCATCACCAATCCGCCGTATGTGAATTCGGATTCGATGAGCAAGCTGCCGCAGGAATACCTGCGCGAGCCCCAGATCGCACTGGCCGGTGGCGCGGACGGCATGGACCTGGTCCGCAAGATCATTGAAGGCGCGGTCGACTACCTGACGCCGGAAGGCATCCTGATGGTTGAAATCGGCAATGAGCGCGAGTATGCGGAAGCGGCATTCGGGCACCTCGGCTTGACGTGGCTGACCACCAGCGCGGGGGACGATATGGTGTTCCTGCTGACCGCCGACCAGCTGAAAAAATAATGGCTAACGCCTCATTCGTAGTCAGCATGGGTTCCCGCCTCCGCGGGAACGACGGTCTTTTGGCCAACAATATTTGAACCGTCATCCTCGCGATAGCGGGGATCCAATTACAAGCATCCGAAGTCGAAATGCCCGCTTCATCGGCAGCACATTAAATTAGATTGAAAAGACCAGCATGATTCGCTTTATAAACGTTAGCCTGATGCGCGGCACCAAGCCGCTGCTCGAAGGCGTCGACCTGACCCTGAACCCCGGCGACAAGATCGGCCTGATCGGGGCCAATGGCGCCGGCAAATCGAGCCTGTTCGGCATGCTGCGCGGAGAAATCCACGCGGACCAGGGCGAGATCGACTTCCCGGCCAAATGGCGCATGGCTTACGTGGCGCAGGAAACCCCGCCGCTCGAGCGCTGTGCGCTCGACTACGCGATCGACGGCGACGTAACCCTGCGCAAGCTGGAAGCGGAACTGGCGCGCCTCGAAACCGAGCCGGATACCCACGAAAACGGCATCGCGATCGGCGAAATCTACAGCGCGCTGGCCGATGCCGACGCCTACACCGTACAGTCGCGCGGCGAACAGCTGCTGCTCGGCCTGGGCTTCACGCTCGACCAGATGAAGCAGCCGATCGCCAGCTTCTCCGGCGGCTGGCGTATGCGCCTGAACCTGGCGCAGGCGCTGATGTGCCCTTCCGACCTGCTGCTGCTCGATGAACCGACCAATCACCTGGATCTGGACGCGATCATCTGGCTGGAAGACTGGCTGAAACGCTACCCTGGCACCCTGATCATCATCTCCCACGATCGCGACTTCCTCGATGAAATCGTCAACGTGATCGTCCACATCGACGAACGCAAACTGAAGCGCTACTCCGGCAACTACTCCGGCTTCGAGCGCCAGCGCGCGGCCCAGATGATCCTGGCCGCCGGCGCGTTGGAAAAGCAGATGCGCCAGAAGGCCCACCTCGAGTCGTTTGTGAACCGCTTCAAGGCGCAGGCTTCGAAAGCGCGCCAGGCGCAGAGCCGCATGAAGGCGCTGGCCAAGATGGAAGAGCTGGCGCCGCTGCGAGCCGCGGCCGAGTTCTCGTTCGAGTTCCGCGAGCCGCTGGCTGCTCCGAACCCGCTGCTGGTAATGGAAGACGTCAACGCCGGCTACCACATCCTCGACGAACACGGCGACAAGGTCGGCGACAAGACCATCGTCCGCGACATCAAATTCTCGCTGCAGATCGGCCAGCGCATCGGCCTCCTGGGCGTGAACGGCGCCGGCAAATCGACGCTGATCAAGACCATCGCCGGAGAACTGCAGCCGCTGACCGGCGACGCCACGCTCGGCAAGGGCCTGTCGATCGGCTACTTTGCCCAGCACCAGGTCGAGATGTTGCGCCATGACGAATCGCCGCTGTGGCACCTGGCGAAGATTGCGCCGACCGTGCGCGAGCAGGAGCTGCGCAACTTCCTGGGCGGCTTCAACTTCCCCGGCACCATGGTGACCAGCCCGATCCGGCCGTTCTCCGGCGGCGAAAAAGCGCGCCTGGCTCTGGCCCTGATCGTTTGGCAGCGCCCTAACCTGCTGCTGCTCGATGAGCCGACCAACCACCTGGACCTCGAGACGCGCGAAGCGCTGACGATGGCGCTGGCGCAGTTCGAGGGCACGCTGGTGGTGGTATCGCACGATCGCCACCTGCTGCGCGCGACCACCGACCAGTTCATCATCGTCGCCGACGGCAAGCTGCAGCCGTTCGACGGAGACCTGGACGACTACAAGGATTGGCTGTTCCAGACCAAGCTGGGCAAAGGCACCAGCGTGCTGCCGGCCGCCGGCAAGGAAAACAAGACTGATTTCCCGTCCGCTTCCGTAGTGGCGCCGGCCGCCGCGCCTGTCGCAAACACCAAAGACCAGAAACGCGCCGAGGCCGAGCAGCGCCAGAAGGTCGCCGCGCTGAAGAAGCCGATCGAGAACAAAATCAAGCGCCTCGAAGAGCAGATCGCCAAGCGCAACGCGCAGAAAGCGGAAGTCGATACGAAGCTGCAGGAACCGGGCGCCTACGATGCGGCGAACAAGCCGAAGCTGAAACTGCTGCTGGCGGACCAGACCTTCTTCACCAAGGACCTGGCGCAGCTGGAAGCGGAATGGCTGGAGTTGCAGGAGCAGCTGGAAGGGTTGGCTGCGTAAGAGGATTCGAGCGGCGGATCCGAGACAGTTTCCGTTCCCGCGGCGCTTCCTCGTCGTCCTCGCGCAAGAGGCTGTCACGCAAGGTCACCAGGCCTCCTATCACGGCAAATATGACTCGTCGTTCCCGCGCTTGCGCGAGGACGACGTCAAAACCCTCAAGCCGCCTGCTGCGCCCCAGTCACCACCGCGCGCCGGATCGACATCAGCTTGTCGATATCGACCAGGATCAGGCGCCGGCAATCGCACTCCCCCAGCCCCAGCAAATAGTCCACCGCCCCCTCGCCCTCGGTGCCGGGAATCGGGCGGATCCGGTCATTGTCCAAGGTGACGACATCGGTCACGCCATCCACCACCATCCCCATCACGCAGTTCGACAACTGCAGGATGATCACGTCGGTGAGCGGGTCTGGCACGCCCTGGCGGCCAGACATGGCCACGCGCATGTCGACGATCGGCATGATCACCCCGCGCGACACCGCCACGCCGCTGATGATCTCCCCTTCCGACGCGAACCGCTCGAGCGACTTGAGCACACGCAGTTCCTTCACCTTGCTGAAGTCGAGCCCATATTCCAGCCCGCCCAGCTGGAAACTGAGAAACTCCGTCTTGCCCGGAGCGGTGGTCCGCGTTTCGGTAGTGCGCATGGTGGTCCTTTCGTCTCTGCGGGGGTACGGCAAGCCAACGAAATCCTATCGTAGCGGCAGAATCGATTGCATCAGTTGACTACAGTCAATGTTTCCTCCTATCACTTTAATGGTTACATAGCGACAGGAAGGCTTTACAATGACCGGCGTGCTACCCAGATAACATTGCGTGAAACGAAGGAAGATACATGTACGAGTGGTTACAGCGCCTGTTTTCGGGTTCCGCGAGCGATGGCGAGCCGCACGGCGCCGTTGCGCCGGTTGCCACCGCAGCGCCGGTAGTGGCGGCACCGCCTGCGCCGCAGCCGGCTGCGGTCGAGCCCACCCAGGCGCCGATCGTGCCATTCGACCAGCTCGACCAGGTCAACTCGCGCTACCACCACTGGCTGTTCGACACCGAAGGCGAATCCGGGCTCGATTGCACCCCCCTCGAGCACCAGGTGCTCGACGCGCTGGCGGAGATCATCGAATCGCAGCAGTCGGGCGCCGCGCTGGTACGCAGGATGCCGGGCATGATCCCTCAGCTGCTGCAGAGCCTGCGCAGCGACAATTTCTCGGGCGCCCAGCTGTCGCGCACGATCTCGAACGACGTGGTGCTCGTTGCGGCAGTGACCCGCCTTGCCAACAGTTCGCTCAAGGGCACCGGCACCGCCATCAGCAGCGTCGAACACGCGGTCATGCTGATCGGCCAGGAAGGCCTGCGTCACCTGATCACCAGCGTCGCGTTCCGCCCCATCATCGACATGCATTCGGGGCATTTCACGCGCACCCTGGCGCCGCGCATCTGGGAGCATTCCGAACGCTGCGCGGTGGCCAACCGCGCGCTGGCTGAAGAATTGGGCGTCGATCCGTTCGAAGCATTCCTCGCGGGCCTGGTGCACGACGTCGGCCTGATTGTCGCGCTGCGCATCATGGACCAGGTGAGCAAGGGCGACAAGCGCCTCGGGTCCGAAATGTTCTGCGCGCGCCTGATGCGCGAAGCGCGTGCGCTGACCTGCAGCATCGGGCGCGACTGGCATTTCCCCGACAACGTCACGCTCGCCATCAGCGAGCAAGGCGGCGTGAAGAAAGGCGAAGTCATATCGCCGCTGGCCCGCCAGCTGACCCTGACCGACTATCTCGGCAAGCTGCGCATGCTCGTTGAGAACGATCGCGCGGAGCTGGGCGATCCGGTGCTGTTCGGCGGCCTTCCGCCGTTCGCGGAAGCCGCTTACATTGCGCTGGAGCCGATCGATACTCCGGTGCCGGCGCCGACGGCGGGCGCCAGCAGCGCGCCGTGAGCGCACAAATCAATCCCGACGAAGTGGAACTGAGCGCGATCCGCGCGCAGGGACCGGGCGGGCAGAACGTGAACAAGGTCTCGTGCGCGGTGCACCTGCGCTTCGACGTAGCCGCCTCGTCGCTCCCGGATCACATCAAGGAACGCCTGCTGGCGCTGTCGGACCAGCGCATCACGCAAAACGGCGTGGTGGTGATGAAGGCGCAGCAGTCGCGCAGCCTGGAACAGAACAAGGAAGAAGCGCTGCGGCGGCTGCAGGAACTGGTCGACAGCGTGGCCGTAATACAGGCGCCGCGGCGCGCCACCAAACCGACCCGCAGTTCGCAGCGCAAGCGTCTCGATTCGAAAACCCGCAGCGGCCAGACCAAGGCCATGCGCGGCAAAGTCAGCGAGTAGAAATTGGTCGGGGCGTCGTGCCCCAGGTCGCTCCCTTTGCATCGTGTCGCCGTGAGCTACGCTGGCGTCAATACCCTCGTTACCATATGCACGTCGTCCTCGCGCATGCGGGGATCCAATTTGCGCGCGCCGCCAAAGGCAACAGCTTCCTTCGTTGGAAGCCGACAGGATTCGTAAATATTGGGTCCGCTTTCGCGAGGAGGATGTTTTGAAGCTAGCGAGGTAATTGCGGAGGTGGTGCGCAAGCGCGGGAACGGCTCAACGCGACCTCAGGGCGCCTGGTCGCTGACCCACTCGATTGAGCCCTGGGCGCCCG
Source organism: Pseudomonadota bacterium (assembly GCA_046728335.1). Classification (GTDB taxonomy): domain Bacteria; phylum Pseudomonadota; class Gammaproteobacteria; order Burkholderiales; family Burkholderiaceae_D; genus JAFCUW01. Next base: position 107,027 of record JBKPEJ010000042.1, read on the forward strand.
AGAAAATCACTTCGCAGCCGGCGGAAGTCGAGCGCAGGCGCGCCTTGATGTCCTTCGAAGGAAAGTCGTAGGTGCTGGTGCCGTCCGGATTGAATTTCAAGGTGCGCATGATCGTGTCGCCCTGTACCATCCGTACGGTCACATGGCTGACGCCTTCGCTGTCGCTACGCTGCTGCATCAGCTGCGCAACGAGCGCCTGGCCGGCCTGCTGCTCGGTATCGGCCGCCTTCACATCCAGCGACACCTTGGCGATCGCTTTCAACGCCGGCCCCACCGCCAGCGCCATTTTCTGGAACTGCGGCAGCTGTTCGGGCGTCAGGGTCAGTTCCTTCTTGCGGATCTTCGAGGCCAGCATCACGTACTTGCGCACTTCAGGCTCGCCCGTCATCTGGTCCATCTCGGCCTTGCGGCTCGCCGCCAGCATGCCGAATTCTTCCACCCGCGCCGTCATCAGCTTGATCACTTCATCGATCTGGGCGCTGTCCGGGCGCAGCGCGTAGATCAGCATTTCGCTCTGCTTGCGCGGTCCCGCGCTCTCGATCGAGACGCGGCGGCCCGCGATGGCGCAGCCCTCGGCCTGTTTGACTTCGACTTCGTCGGCAATGATCTCGCAGTTGACCGCGTGGTCGACCCGCACCCGGGTCCCGGAGATGATGCAGCTTTCGGCGCGGTTCATGACGACCTCGCCCGAACTGGTCTGGATCACCGCGCCGGAAGCGACGCCCTTGACGATGATGTCGCCGCGCGCGTTGTGGGCTGTGCCGCCGACCAGGTTGCGGTTCAGGAGCACGGTGCCGCCGCGCGAAACGATATTGCCGAATACGTCCGCGTGGATGGTGATGCCCTCGCCTTCGATCACGCGCTTTTCCTGCACCTCGCCGAATTCTTCATAGTCGCCGGTGAGCTGCAGGTTGCCGGTGGTGCGGGCCGAGACGCCGTCGCGGCTGACGATCTTGTCGCCGATCGAAATCTGGCCCGACTTGCTGTCCACGTTCAGGAAGCCGGCCTGCTGCGCCACCAGGAATTCGCCCTCGGCGGTATGCTGGATCAGGGTGCCGGGACCTGCCATCGGCCCCAGGTCGACATCGGCCGGCGTGGCCGGTTCGAGCGGAATGCCCGACAGCTCGAAGCCGATAGTGCCGGCCGCGCGCGGCACCTTCTGCAGCAACCTGACGTCCTTGTGAATCTGCGGGAAGCGGTTCTGGAACGCCATCAGGTCAAGCTTGCCGTTGGCAAGCTGGCGCGGCGCGTCGCTGCGGTGGATATCGTGCGACACCTCGACGATCTGGGCGTCGCGCCCTGGCGTTGCCTCGAGCCGCTGCGCCACGGTGACGCGCTCGGCCTTGCGCGAGTCGATCGCCGCGCGCACCGCGCCGACGTCGATCCCGAAGCGGACCCCCTTGAGCCACATGTCGGCAATGAATTCGTCGACATCCAGCGTGGCCGGCTGGCCCAGGCCGTCCGGATCGGCCGGATCGGCCAGGAACACCGGCTCGAAATAGTATTCGGCCTTGCCGGCGACGATCTTGACCGCCTTGTACAGCGAACGCCGGGCCGGATCGAAGGCCGCCACGTCGGACGCGATACGGATCAACGGTTCGCCGGTGGCGGAGCGCGGCAGATCCGGGCCGCAGTCGTACAGCACCTTGATCACCAGCGCATAGTCGATGTCGGTGAAGTAGTAGTTGCCGCGCAGGATGTGCTCGAACGCCGTCAGGAAGTTCTTACCCATCGCCATGGGATCGGCATACACGCCGTCGCGCCGGCGGATGATGCAATGTTCCAGGCCCAGTGCATCGAGTCCGCCCAAAGGCGTATTGACGGGGTTGGCAACGGATGACTCAGTCGGCACGGAAGCGCTCCAGGGCAGTCTTTGTAAGACTTGTATTGTTGGCTATTTTAATTCGCCTCGGGTAAGTTTTCACAGCGTAACATGATGACGCGGCCAAATAAATAATTTGACAAGCAAAAGCTGACAAATGTTGTTCTATTCGTGGTGACGGAGGGAAAGATGAGGAAACGGCGCGCGGCGGCTGGCGCCGCGGCCCAGGTGGCCGCAATCAGCGGCGCGGAGCATTCGGGTACAGGTCGGTCCCGGCCTCGTTGATCTGGCGACGCAGCTCGCGCCGTTCGTCAGGGGTCAGGCGGCCGCCGCGGCGGGCGCCCTGGTCCTGCTGTTGCTGCTGGGCCTGGCGGCGCTGCTCTTCGACCATCCGCGTGTCGTACGCGCGCGGATCGTACTGGCGCTGCTCCTGGCGCGGCATTTCGGCGCGCTGCTGGGGCTGCTGCTGCTGAGGCGCGATGCGCTCGGGGCGCGGCTGGTCCCGGTTGGCCGGCTGCGCCTGCTGGTGTTGATTGGTGCGCGGCGCGTCCGGATCCCGGTCTGGACCGGCAAACGCAGGCACGCTGGCGCCTGCCACGGCACAGCCCAGCACAAGCGCGCGGACGAACGCATTCCTGGTGCAAATACATGCACTTGCTGCTGCCTGGATGTGTGTGAGCGCGTTATTCATGGTGTTCCTCTTCCGCGATGCCGTATAAACAGATAAGCTTAGTTCCGCTGTGATCCCAGTGTATGGCGATTCGATTCCGGGGGTTAGGCGAATTGGGTAAAGTTTGTAACAGTATGTAATGCCTCCAAAGCAACGCTGTTTGCACGGCGATAACACGTTACCATAGCGACATGAAGATGACAAATTTGGCTGCCCTATGACCACACAATCGACTCCAAGTACCGGCAACAATACAACGCAAGCCACTCCGGCTGGCCACTCCGCCAAGATTATGGTAGTGGACGACGACGTTCGTTTGCGCGACCTGCTGCGGCGCTACCTGACCGAACAGGGCTTCTCGGTAGTCACCGCCGAAAACGCGACCGCCATGAACAAGCTGTGGCTGCGCGAGCGCTACGACCTGCTCGTGCTCGACCTGATGCTACCCGGCGAAGACGGGCTGTCGATCTGCCGCCGCCTGCGCGGCGCCGGTGACCAGACCCCGATCATCATGCTCACTGCCAAAGGCGAAGATGTCGACCGCATTGTCGGGCTCGAGATGGGCGCCGACGATTACCTGCCGAAGCCGTTCAACCCGCGCGAGCTGGTGGCGCGGATCGGCGCGGTGCTGCGCCGCAAAGGCCCGGACGAAATCCCCGGCGCCCCGTCCGAGACGCCGCAGTCGTTCGAGTTCGGCCAGTTCGTGCTCGACCTGGGCACGCGCACGCTGAAGAAAAACGGCGAGACGGTGCCGCTGACAACCGGCGAATTTTCAGTGCTGAAGGTGTTTGCACGTCATGCACGCCAGCCGCTTTCGCGCGAAAAGCTGATGGAACTGGCGCGCGGCCGCGAATACGAAGTCTTCGACCGCAGCCTGGACGTGCAGATTTCGCGCCTGCGCAAGCTGATCGAACCGGATCCATCCTCTCCGCTGTACATCCAGACCGTGTGGGGCCTGGGCTACGTGTTCATCCCTGAAGGCCAGCCACGCTAGTGCTTGCCCGTGAAGCCATCGCCTACCAAGCGCGCCGCCTGAACTGGTTCAAGAGCGGCCTGTTCTGGCGCACCTTCCTTCTGCTCGGACTGCTCACCACCTTGTCGATGGCGTCGTGGATCGGCATGATCAACGCCGTCCAGCGCGGCCCGCAGGTCAAGCAGACCGCGGAACTGGTGATCTCGGTCGTCACCATCACGCGCGCCGCGCTGACGCACTCGGCGATCGACCTGCGCAGGGAACTGCTGTTCGACCTGATCAGCAACGAAGGCATCCGCATCACCGCGCTGATGCCGACCGACGTCGTCGACCCGCCGCCGGACAACCCCCTGATGCCCGAGATCGAAGCGATCGTCAAGGAGAAGCTGGGCGCCGACACGCGCTTTTCGAGCAGCGTGAACGGCGTGGCCGGGTTCTGGATCAGCTTCAAGATCGACGGCGACGAATACTGGCTGATGCTCGAGCGCGAACGGCTCGACAGCCTGACCGGCGTGCAGTGGCTCGGCTGGGCCGGCGTGGTCGGCGTGTTGTCGCTGCTCGGCGCCGCGCTCATTTCCAGCCTGGTCAATCTGCCGCTGGCGCGCCTGACGGCGGCCGCGCGCGCAATCGCCCAGGGCAAGCGCCCCGAGCCGCTGCCGGAAAAAGGCGCGCAGGAGATCATCGAGGCGAACCGCAGCTTCAACCAGATGGTCGACGACCTGCAGCAGGTCGAATCGGACCGCGCGCTGATCCTGGCGGGCATCTCGCACGACCTGCGCACCCCGCTCACCCGCATGCAGCTCGAACTCGAGATGGCGCGCCTGTCCACCGACGCGCGCGAAGGCATGCAGTCCGATATCGCCCAGATGGACGCGATCATCGGCCAGTTCCTCGACTACGCAAAACCGACCGAGGCATCGAGCTTCGTCCCGGTCGACATCAGTGACCTGCTGGCCGACGTCGCGCGCGCCGCCGAACGGATTCCCGGCATCCGCGTTTCGACCGACATCGAACCGGGCGTGCGCGTGATGGGCAACGAGACCGACCTGCGGCGCGTGTTCAACAACATCGTCGAAAACGCCCGCCGCTACGGCGCCACGCCGGGCGCCGACTACATCGAGATCGACATCGCCTGCCACGCCAGGACCATCGGCCACGCGCGCCGCGCGGTGATCGAACTGCAGGACCATGGCAGCGGCGTGCCGCACGACCAGATCGAACAGCTGCTCAAGCCCTTCACCCGGATGGATTCCGCGCGCGGCCAGGCCAACGGCGCCGGGCTGGGGCTGGCGATCGTCGAACGCGTGGTGGCCCGCCACAATGCGGCGCTGGTGGTGCGCAACCGCGAAGGCGGCGGCCTGCAGATCGAACTGGCGATGGCGCTGGTGGCCTGACCGCAGGCGGCGCTATACTCTCGTTTTATGACTGATAAACGGGAAGCACAGCATGATCGACATGGGGCAATTACAGTTTAGCGAAGTCGAGAAGGCCGCCGCGCGGATCAAGGGCGTGGCGCACCGCACCCCGGTGATGACCTCACGCACCGCCAACGGCATGACCGGTGCGCGCCTGTTCTTCAAGTGCGAAAACTTCCAGCGCGCGGGCGCCTTCAAGTTCCGCGGCGCGTATAACGCGATCTCCAAATTTACCGACGAACAGCGGCGCGCGGGCGTGCTGACCTACTCCTCGGGCAACCACGCGCAGGCGATCGCGCTGTCGGCCAGCCTGCTGGGGATTTCTGCCGCCATCATCATGCCGCACGACGCCCCGGCGCTGAAGGTGGCCGCCACCAAAGGCTATGGCGCGGAAGTGATCGTCTACGACCGCTACAAGGAAAACCGCGAGGAAATCGGCCGCCGCCTGGCGCAGGAGCGCGGCATGACCCTGATCCCGCCGTACGACCATCCCGACGTGATCTGCGGCCAGGGCACCGCCGCCATGGAATTGATCGAAGACGTGGGCCGGCTCGACATCCTGCTGGTATGCCTGGGCGGCGGCGGCCTGCTGGCCGGGTCGGCGCTGGCCGCGGCGGCGATGAGCCCCGACTGCAGGATCATCGGCGTCGAGCCCGAAGCCGGCAACGACGGCCAGCAATCGCTGCGCAGCGGCGCCGTGGTGCACATCCCGGTGCCCGACACGATCGCCGACGGCGCCATGACGACCCACCTCGGCGCGCACAATTTCGAGGTGATCAAGCGCGAAGTCGACGACATCGTCACCGTCACCGACGCCCAGTTGGTGGCCACCATGAAGTTCTTCGCCGAGCGCATGAAGATGGTGGTCGAGCCCACCGGCTGCCTCGCGGCGGCCGCGGCGATGCACGGCGTGGTGGCGGTCGAAGGCAAGAAGGTCGGCATCCTGATCAGCGGCGGCAATGTGGACCTGGCGCGCTTCGCCCAGTTCGTGGGCTGAACATGAAACTGATCCAGTCACCGGAACTGCCGGCGCCGGCCGGCCACTACTCGCAGGCGGTCGAAGCGAACGGACTGGTTTTCCTGTCCGGGATCCTGCCCTCCCCGGCCACGGTCGATCCGGCGGTCCACAGCTTCGAACAGCAGTGCGAGTCGGCGTTCGACCAGTGCGAAAAGGTGCTGCGCGCGGCCGGCTGCGGCTTCGGCGACGTCGTCCAGTGCACCGTCTACCTGGTCGGCGTGGAGCACTGGCCTGCCTTCAACGCGCAGTATGCACGCATCTTCGGCGGCCACAAGCCGGCCCGTGCGGTGGTGCCGGTGCCGGCGCTGCACTTCGGCTTCGCGCTCGAAGTGCAAATCGTCGCCCGCAAGCCCAATTAGCAATCACCCGGGGGGGGGGGAATATTTAACGAACTCATCCGTTGAGAGCGCTGGCGCACATACGGTTCTCCTTGATCACTTTATAACGGTACAACACTAACCGAACAAGGAGATCCTCCATGATGAAGAAACTGCTGATCGCATCCCTCGTCGCCGGCTCACTGGGCAGCGTCACCCTTCCGGCAATCGCCGATGTCGTCATCGTGCGCCAGGCGCCGCCGGCGCTGCGCGTCGAGCGTACCCCGGAACCGCGCCGCGGCTATACCTGGGTGGCCGGTCACTGGGAATGGAAAAACAACCACCACGTCTGGGTGCGCGGCACCTGGCTGCGCGACCGCCGCGGCTATGTCTACCACCAGCCTACCTGGCAGGAACGTGACGGCAAGTGGGAAATGTCGCGTGGCAACTGGGGCCGTGGCGACCGTGACCACGACGGCGTTCCAAACCGCGTCGATGAGCATCCAAACAATCCGAACCGCAATTAAATTCGGATAGCCATGCCGGGCTGACAGACAGCCCGGCCAGACGGCCCGTTCCCCGGCGCGCAAGCACCGGCGAACGGGCCGTTTGTCATTTTGCTGCCTGGCTGCAAGGCCGTGCAAGACAGTTCCTACAAGAAGACCATCCAGGCCACGTGTGGTAGCGAACAGATAACTTTCCGTGCGGCGCGCAGAATGGATTCCATCGTCAATGAGGAGCAAGACCATGAACCGCCAGACCTTCCGCACCAGCATTTTCATCACCTCGATGCTGGCCGCCTCCGCCGCCTTCGCCGGCGCCGATGTCGTCAAATGCGTCGACAACAGCGGCCGCGTGACGCTGACCGATTCGCAGTGCAGCGAGGGCGTCCAGACCGTGCTGGTCGCCGGCTCCGCCGATGCGCCCGCAGCCGCATCGAACGAGGTGCAGGCGGCCGATACCGCAGCGCTGCCGGCGCAGGCCGCGCGTCGCACGTCGATCGAAAGGATAGTGCTGGCGCCCGCGCAGCTCAGGCATGACAGCTGGACCGCGCCGCGCGCCGGCCGCATGCTGTCGCGCGATGTCGAGACGCTGAAAGCGGCCCGCGTCAGCATGCAGGTGCTGGACGAGGCATCGTCTTCGATGCGCCATCAGCGCCTGGCCGGACTGAATTGAACTGAATTGCAGCGGCCCGCGCCGGCGCCCGCGGCCTAATGCAGGTCGTGTATGCGCACCACGTTGGCAGGTTCGACCACTTCGGCCACATTGGCCGGCGCGCCCAGCGTACGGGCCAGCATCGCCAGCTGTTCGTCCTGGATGAAGCTGGCCGAGGACGCCGCCTGCAGCATCCGGTCCGGAGCCTGCGAGCGCGCCACAGCGAATCCCTGCACATAGTCGACGCCGATTTCGGCCAGAGTGCGCACGGTGGCCGTGTCCTCCGCCCATTCCGCAATCGTTTTCATTCCCAGGTTGACCGCCAGGTTGACGATTGCCTCGACGATGGCGACATTGGCAGGATGCGCGTTGATGTTGACGATGAAATTGCCGTCGATCTTGAGCACGTCGGCCGGCAGCTCCTTCAGGTACGAGAACGAGGTGTAGCCGGCGCCGAAATCGTCGAGCGCGATCTTGACGCCGAAATTGCGCACCTGGTCGATGAAGCGGCGCGTGTTTTCGAGATCGTGCAGCGCCACGCTTTCGGTGATCTCCATGCACAGCCGGCTGGCCACGCGCGCATGCCGGCCGAGGATGTCGATGGTGTCCTGCACGAAGCGCTCGTCGTTGAGCGAAGCACCGGACAGGTTCATGCAGATGAATTGCGTATTGCCCAGGGCGCTCACATTGGCTTCGATCCACGCCAGCGTGGTCGACAGCACCCAGCGGTCGATGATGCCGGCGCGCCCGCTTTTTTCCGCCGCGCCGATGATCGGCCCGGCGCCGGTCACGCTGCCGTCCGCTTCGCGCATGCGCAGCAGCACCTCGAAATTGAGCGATTCGTGCGGCGCCTTGAGCGACATGATCGGCTGCATCTCGAGGAACATGCCCTCGGTCGCATTCGGTCCCGCCAGGCGCGCCACCAGGCTCAGTTCCTCCTCGCGCTCGTGGAACGCCGAGGCGCCGCGCTCGTACACCACCAGCTCCTCGCTGCCGCCGGACTTGGCCTCGCGGCAGGCGCGGTCGGCGGCCGAGATGGCGTCCTTCATCTTCATGCCTTCGTTGACTTCGATCAGGCCGATCGATACGCGCACATGGAAGGCCTTGTCGCCGACCCGGTACGGCGTGCTGGCGATCCGGTCGACGATGCCGCGGCAGATCAGCGAAGCGAGCGGAATGGTGGTGTCGGGCATGACGATGACGAATTCGTCGCCGCCCACGCGGCCGATCTGCTGGCCGCCGGCGAGCATGGTGGCCATCCGTTCGCATACCTGCTTGAGCACTTCGTCACCGGCGCTGTGGCCGAACAGGTCGTTGATCAGCTTGAACCGGTCAAGGTCGAGATAGGCGATCGCCAGCGGCTTGCCGGCAGTGCGCAGGCGGGCCGCGTTGTCGAACATTTTTTCGATGCCGCGCCGGTTGAACACCTTGGTCAGCGGATCGTTATTGGCCATGAAGCGCAGCTGTTCGGTCGCCTTGGCCTTTTCCGTCGTATCCTGCAGCACGCCTTCGATCCGGCCGCGCGCCAGCGTGGCGCGCACCAGGAAGCGCTGGGCGCCGTCGCGGCTCTGGATTTCCATTTCGGCGTCGGTGTCGCTATGGACCATCTCGTACAGCTGGCTCCATACGCCGTCGGCAAAAAAGCGGTTCCAGCGGGTGCGCACCAGCACCAGCGAGGCCGCGCCCAGCATTTTCTGCAAGGCCGGATTCGCACTGAGGAAGTAGCCATGCATGTCCAGCGTGAACAGGCCGACCGGCATCGCCTCGTAAGCGTGTTCGAGCTGCTGCTGCACCTCAATGCGGGTTTCGGTCTCCAGCCGCATCTGCTCGGCCACGGCCAGCGCCGCCAGCAGGCTCGATGCCAGCGCCGCGGTCACGCTGTTCATCACGCCGAGCACTTCATGCATCCCGAACGCCGCCGAAATCACTTCCGCCAGCGAGGCGATAAAGGTCACCGCGAACGAGGCGGCGAACCATGACGCGACCCGGGTGCGCGACTTGATGATGATCCTGATCAGGCTGAGCGTCATCAGCGAGAAGCCCACTATCATGACGCACCACACGATCGGCAGGAACAGGCGGTAAGGCAGCGCCACGGCGCCGACCAGCAGCGGCAGGCAGCACCACTGCGTAAATCGCAAAGGCAGCAGCGCGCGCGACTTGGTCAGGTCCTCGCGGAACAAGGCGTGGAACAGGGTCAGGCTGGCGACGCCGTACAGCGCCATCGTCACCGACCGGCTCATCAGCAGCCATTGGGCCGGCAAGATCTGGCCCAGCCACTGGATGTCCCAGCCGGCCGACAGCTCGGCAATACGCAGGTTCAACACCAGCCAGCCGGCAAACAGCACGTACATCGCCTGGCGATTGATCAGGGCGGTGATGAGCACGAACAGCGCCAGCACGAGCATGCCGCCATCGAGCAGGCCGGACTTGCGATGATATTGTTGGATGGAGACGGCGAATTGGTCGCGCGGCCACTGGGCCACGGTCAAGCGCGCGGGGCCGGCAAAGCTGGCGCGGCACAGCACGGCGGAAGGCAGCTGCGCCAGGCGCAACGCAAAACCGGCCTTCACGACCGGCAGTGTGGCTTGGGCGGCGCCGCGGCTGGAGTCGCCGAGCGGCTGCAGTGTCGCCTGGTCCCAGCACGTAACCCGGATCGCGTGGCGCGAGGGGAACTCAATCACGTCGGCTTCGCCGGCGTGAAGCGCGGGCATGAAACTGAACCACACTGGCGCTTCGGACAGCTTGGTATCCAGATAGCCGACCCTGCTCTTGTTGCGCAGGCCGGCCAGCGCCTCGCCCGGGGTCATCTGCGCATCCGTTTGCACCAGGGTTTGCAGCGGCAGCGGCGTGTCGCCGACGGCGTAGTACTGGTTGCTCCAGAGAGCCAGCGCGGCCACCGAAATGGCGCCGACCCCGATCGGGATGACATAAAACGCGATGGAGCGCAGCACGGCTTCCACGGCTCTCTGCAGCGCCGCGAACAAGGAATGGATAAACAGGTTGATCGTCTTCTGCATAGGCGCCGTCAAATTGCGAAACCGGCAATCATGGGCCCCGCCCGTACGGTCTCCCATTGATGATACCGCTTTATAGTGACGCTATGCAATGTTTTGATCTATACCAAGGCGAGAGAATCCCAATTGCGCCGCGCGTCGAGCTGGCGCCTGTCCGCAGCGCGCCGGCCGGGGCCAAATCGCGCGGCCGCCGGTTTGCCGATATCGATGTCCGGATGGTCGGTGCGGCAGAAGAAGTCGAGCATGGGATGCTGCGCCGCGCTCCAGCGCGTTTCGATCGTGTCGATTTCGAACGCCATCACGCGGTGCGGAATATTGCCGACGTGCTTGAGCGGCACCGGCGCCTTGTCTTCGAACACATCGACGAACATCAGGCGCTCGTACTGGCGGTCGATCGGTGCGCGCCCGGTCGCCATCGCCCACTCGACGCGCTGCTGCTGGCAATACATGACGCAAGCCTTCAGCAGTGCCACCTTGACGACCTGGCCGATACGGCCCTCGCCGACGCTCAGGCGCGTGACTTCGGCAAGGCGGCGCGATTGCAGCCATTCCGGCAGCACGATCGACTCTTCCAGGTTCAGGCTTTGATGGAAGTTGTTGCGGATACGCGTGCTGCCCAGCGCCGAGCCGTCCAGTTTCGATTCGGCCAGCAGGACCACGGTGCCGGCCTCGTAGTCGCTCGCCTCGGGCGCCGCCAGCGTTTGCGCGAACAGCGGAAGGTGGCGGGCATACGCGGCTTGGCGTACTTGCACCGCCTTGCGCAGGTCGTCGCCGCCGCGCACACAGCGGATGGTAAATGGCAGGCGCTCGATCGCCCGGTCCTGGGTGCGGGCGAAGGCGCCGGATAGCACGTTGGCCGCGAGGGACGGCTGGGAATTGATCGCTTGACAATGTTCCATTGATGCACTCCAGAAAATTGATAAAATTTCGTTTTACCAATTATGTATGCCCAAGGAATTATCAAATTAGCGATTAAGCGCCCTTTTAGGCCTCACTAATTAAGTTTCAGACATCAAGTAATAGCGGCTTGCCTAGGCAATTGTGCCAGTTTGTCGTGCCGGTGCGGGGTGCTCCGGCAGCCAGAACAGCAGGTCCGTGACGCCGATATCGACGCCCTCCTGCGACAACAGGGTGCTGGCCTGACCGCGGTGGTGAGTCTGGTGGTTGAAGAAATGCATCAGCAGGCCGAAGAAGCTCTTGTCGAACGCGCCGCGCGAGTTTTCATAGTGCAAAGTGTGGTCGAGGTCGGCTTCCGTGACCACCGCCACCCATTCCAGGATCAGCTGGTCCAGCCCGCGGCGCCGCTCCCACAGGCTGTCGATATCGCCGGACCCCATGGCGCCGAGCGAGGCAGGATCCGGCAGCGCCCGCACCTGCTCGAGCTGCGGGTAGTTGGCCGGATGGCCGGCGAAGCGTTTGAGCCAGATGATGTCGGCATTGACCAGGTGATTGAGGGTGCCGAGGATGGAGCCGAAAAACGCCTTCTTGTCGGAAGTGAGCAACACGGTCGGTAATTGGCGCGCCGCGGCGTACGCCTTGGCGTTCATGGCGGCGTTGTAGTCGGCCATCAGGCGGACGTGGCTGATACGGTTCATGGCATGCTCCCGGGGCAAAAAGCGCGATGTTACCGGAACGGCAAGCCAATCGGGGAGTCACTGCCCTTTCTTGCCTGGTTTGGCGACACCGGCGCGGCGGCAGGCGCCTTCGGCCTGGCAGCCGTCCGGCTCCAGTGCGGACGCCAGCAGCTTTTCGAACGCGGTCGCGCGGTCGTTGCCGACCCGGACGTCGCGGTTGATCGGGATGCACAGGGTGTCCTGCCACGCCGCGTCGTAGCCGCGCGGAATCGGCAGCGGCCCGCGTTTGCGCGCCGCCTCCTTCTGGCACATCGACTGCGTGCTGAACTCGCCCGACACAGTCGCGCCCGCAAGATTAACGGCAAGTCCTGACTGCAGGTAGATCAGCAGGATCATCGTGAACATGGACGCCTCCCTGTGATTGCAGAGTGTCTGACGCCAATCGGCGGCGCTGGTTCCCCAAGCGTTTGCGCTAAATACATGGCACCAACCCGCACTCAAATATTGCCGTCGTCTCCGCCATTGGCGAAACCGACTTCCCGCGGAGGCGGCGTTGGGGGGAGCGCTGCCGATTACCTATCGAGCACGCCTTCGCCGAGGCGCTTCGCCAGGAAGTCGACCAGCGCAGCCACCCGCGGCGCCAGCGCGCCCTGCTTGTAGAACACGGCCCACACCGGCTGCGTCCACGGCAGCGTCAGCGGCGCCAGCACCGGCACCAAGGTCCCTGCGGCCAGGTCGTCCCGCGTCAGGAAGTTCGACAGGCACACGATCCCCGCACCCGACAAAGCCAGGTGCCGCAAGGTCTCGCCGCTCGATGCGATCACCGCCGGCTGCACCGGCAAGCCCTCCCCGCCCGCATGCGGCAGCGGCCAGATGTTCAGCGAAGCGGGCGCGGTGAAGCCGAGCAGCCGATGCGACGACAACCCGGCCGCATCTTTCGGCTCGCCGTGCCGGCGCAAATATTCCGGCGACGCCAGCATCCGCAAGCGGCTTGAGCCCAGCCGGCGCGCGTTCAGGGTCGAATCGGCCAGCTGCCCGATCCGGATCGCGACGTCGGCGCGCTCCTCGATCAGGTCGATCACGGTCTCGCCGCTGGTGAGCTCCAGCTTCACCAGCGGATAGGCGTCGAGGAACTCCGCCACCAGCGGCGCAACCAGGTGGTCGAGCGCGGGCGTGGCCGCGTTGACCCGCACCAGCCCGGACGGCTGCGACCTGCGCGCCGCGACCTGCGCTTCGGTGTCCTCGAGTTCGGCCAGCACCGTGCGTGCGCGCCCGAGCAGCCAGCTGCCTTCCTCGGTCAGGTCGAGCCGACGCGTGGTCCGGTGCATCAAGGTCATGCCGAGCTGCGCTTCGAGGCGCGAAATGGTGCGGCTGACACCGGACGGGGTCTGGCCGAGCCACTCGGCGGCAGCGGAAAACGAGCCCGTATCTATCACCGCAGCAAAGGCAATCAGCGCATCGACGTCGATCATTCGTGACTCCCAGTCAAAAGTATATTGTACGGCAAGGGATTTTTCTTTGCCCCGCCGACCGTCAGACTGCATGCCATCGTCCCGCCACCCCTACAAGGAATCACCATGCCACTCGCACTTTGGGCGCTGACCCTGTCAGCGTTCGCCATCGGCACCACCGAATTCGTCATCGTCGGCCTAATCCCCACCATCGCCCAAAGTCTCGGCGTTTCGGTGCCCTCGGCCGGCTTGCTGGTCAGCCTGTACGCTCTCGGCGTCGCCATCGGCGCGCCGGTACTGACCGCCCTCACCGGCCGCATCCCGCGCAAGCAGCTTCTGCTCGGACTGATGGTGCTGTTCACCATCGGCAACCTGCTGGCCTGGATGGCCCCAGGCTACGGCACCCTGATGGCGGCGCGCGTGCTCACCGGCCTCGCGCACGGCGTGTTCTTCTCGATCGGATCGACCATCGCCACCAGCCTGGTGCCGAAGGAGAAAGCGGCCAGCGCGATCGCCCTGATGTTCTCCGGGCTGACGGTGGCGCTGGTGACGGGCGTCCCGCTCGGCACCTTCATCGGCCAGACCTTCGGCTGGCAGGCGACTTTCCTGGCGGTGTCTCTGCTGGGCGTGATTGCGATCATCGGCAGCGCGCTGCTGGTGCCGCGCCATATCGAAGGCAGCAAGCCGTCGCCGCTGCTGACCCAGCTGGCCGTGCTGCGCAAGCCGCGCCTGCTGCTGGTGTATGCGATGACCACGCTGGGCTACGGCGGCACCTTCATTGCGTTCACCTACCTCGCGCCGATCCTGCAGGAAGTCTCGGGCTTTTCGGCGCCCGCGATCAGCCTGGTGATGCTGGTGTACGGCGTGTCGGTCGCGGCCGGGAATATCTGGGGCGGCAAGCTTGCCGACCGCAAGGGCCCGATCCGCGCGCTGCAGATCGTGTTCGCGCTGCTGGCAGTGGTGCTGCTGGTGCTTACCTTTACCGCGCCGAACAAACTGCTGGTACTGGCCACGGTATTGGCGTGGGGCGCGGTCGCTTTCGGCAACGTGCCCGGCCTGCAGGTGTACGTGGTACAGCGCGCCGAACGCGATGCGCCGCAGGCGATCGATGTCGCGTCGGGCCTGAACATCGCCGCCTTCAATGTCGGCATTGCCCTCGGTGCGTGGGGCGGCGGCGTGATCGTCGCCCGCCTGGGGCTGATGGCCACGCCATGGATCGGCGCGCTGGTGGTGCTCGGCGCGCTGGCCCTGACGACGCTGGCCGGCCGGCTGGACAAGCGCGACAACATCGCGCGCGGCGCGCGGGAAGAAGAGCTGAAGCTCGCCGCCTGATCTACTTGTCCAGCTCCGGGTAGTGCCGGAAGATCCCTTCCTCGTTGAACGGTATGCGCCGCTTCGACGCCAGGTAGACCGCGATGTTGGGCCGCTGCGCCACTTGCTCGCGCAGCGCGGCCAGCAGCGGGTAGCCAGGACCGATGCGCGCCATCGCATTCGGGAAGGCGTAGCGCAGGCCTTCGATCAACTGGAACATCGACAGGTCGGCGTAGCTTGCCCGCGTGCCGTTGAAATAGCCGCCGCGCGGCGCTTGCGCCAGCATCCTTTCAAAATAGTCGAAATACTTCGGTATGCGGGTGGCGATGAAGTCGGCGGCGCGCCGCTTCGCTTCCTTCTTCTGGTCTTCGTAGTACAACGACGACGACACCGGATGGTGGGTGTCGTGCGCCTCCGCCTCCACGTCGGCAATCGTCAGCTGCAGCTGGTGGATCCAAAGCCGCCGTTTCTGCGCGCGCGGCGCCAGGCCATGCGCGGCGCCGAGGAACAGCAGGATGTTGGCGGTCTGGCCGATGGTCTGGTCGCCGGCCACCAGGAACGGCGGCGCGAACGACGGGTGGCTCGCCTCTTCCAGCATCATCATCAGCGCCTTGCCGCCATGCTTCTGACGGGCGACGTCGACGTACTCCGCCTGCGCCTCCTCCAGCGCCAGCCGGACGAATTCACCGCGGCCCTGGATCGTGGGCCAGTAATAGAGCTGGTAAACCATCGGCGCCTCCTGTTTTTGTCGACCAGCCGATTATCCGGCATCCTTCGCCAAGGCGGCGCGCCGCCGATATTTTTGCGGCCGCCGCTGGTTACATGCTAGTCTCCCGCTACCGCCGGAGAGCGGCCAAGAAACGTCCACCCACAGGGAGAACAAGAATGCTCAAAAAAATCGCACTGGCAGTACTCGCCATCATCGTCATCATCCTCGGCCTGGCTGCGATGAAGCCGGACACCTTCAGCGTCAAACGCACCATCAGCATCAAGGCGCCGCCCGAAAAAGTCGCGGCCCTGATCACCGACTTCCACCAGTGGGGCAGCTGGTCGCCGTGGGAGCACCTCGACCCGGCCATGAAGCGCACCTTTACCGGCCCTGCCAGCGGCAAGGGCGCGATCTACGAATGGGAAGGCAACAAGGAAGTCGGCAAGGGCCGCATGGAGATCATGGACGCCAGCACGCCGGCCAAAACCGTCATCAAGCTCGATTTCCTGCAGCCGTTCGAGTCGCACAACACGACCGAATTCACGCTGGTCCCGCAAGGCGACATGACCAACGTTTCATGGGACATGACGGGCCCGATGCCGTTCATCTCCAAGATCATGAGCGTGTTCGCCAGCATGGATTCGATGATCGGCAAGGACTTCGAAAAAGGTTTGTCCAACATGAAGTCTGTCGCCGAGAAGTAAGCAGACGTATGCCTCTTGAGTAAGATCACCGTCTGATTCAGGCGGCGGGGTCCATGATTCGGTTGAGCGGCGCCGGGCAGCAATGCCCGGCGCCGCAACTGTTTTCACCCCCTCTTGGACAGACCAACATGATCCTCGCGCACCTGACAAGGCATTGGCTGGCCCGCCGCGGGCAGTACAGCTTCAGCTCCTGGATCCTGTGCGTCGCGCGCAGCCTGCGCGTACTGCTGTTCTACCGCGACCATCGGAGCCTGTGCCGCCTGCACGTCTACCGCCACTACGTCGCCGCGCCGCCGAACGACGACCTGTTCCACCACCTGATCCATCGCGACTACCTCCTCGGCGGCGTCGAACTGGCCGGCCCCGGCTACGTGGTCGCGCTGCCGTTCCACCTCAAGCCGCTGTCCGCGATGCCCGCCAAGCACCGCAGGCGCATCGGCGAAGCTGCGCGCGGCACGCTCGAACGCAAGCTCAAGCGCACACCGGTGCGTCCCATCCGCAAGCTTGCCCCGCGCGCAACGGAAGCAGTGTAGTCGGCCGCGGCCGATGCAGCGCGGCATTGGGCATGCCGCGCGCGCCTGTTCGTGATAAACTCGCCATTCGCTAGGGGTCCTGGAATTCGTTCCGGGTGAGAGATACCCTCCGTACCTGATCTGGATAATGCCAGCGAAGGAAAGCGCAAAGTTCTTCCCTCCTTTGTCCGCTCCTCCCCAGTTTGGCTCCGGTTTTTATAGTAAAGCGCCGCTTCGCCGGCGCATGAAAACGAGCAAACAATGTCACAAGCACACCTGAAATATTCCGTCATCGCCTTTGCAGTGATGCAGGCGTTTTCCGCCGGCGCGTCGGCCCAGAGCGGCGGCCAGAGCATGCCCGAAGTGGTCATCACCGCCGCCAAGACGCCGGCCGCCGAGCGCGCCAGCATCGGCGGCTTCAGCGACGCGCCGCTGCTGCAGACGCCGGCCTCGATCAGCGTGATCGACCGCCAGCAGATGCAGGACTTCAGCATCCGCAACAGCACCGAGGCGATGAAACTCGACGCCAGCGTCGGCGACAACTACAACGCGGTCGGCTACGCGGAGCAGTTTACGATCCGCGGCTTCGCGCTCGACAACACCTCGAGCTACCGCAAGGACGGCCTGGCGATCCCGGGCGACACCCAGATCCCGCTCGAAAACAAGGAGCGCATCGAAGTGCTCAAAGGCTTGGCCGGATTGCAGGCAGGCGTGGCGGCGCCAGGCGGCATCATCAACTACGTGACCAAGCGTCCGACCAACAATGACTTGCGCTCGTTCACCGCCGAAGTGCGCGAGCGCGGCACGCTGTACGGATCGGTCGACCTGGGCGGTCGCTTCGAGGACCGCCGCTTCGGCTACCGCGTCAATGCGGCCGCCGAGCGCCTGCGCTCCTACGTCAAGGGCGCCGATGGCGAGCGCCAGTTTGTCTCCGGCGCCTTCGACTGGCAAATCACGCCAGACGCGCTATTGCAGCTCGACGTCGACTACCAGCACAAGTCGCAGCTGACCGTGCCCGGCTATCAGCTGATCCGCAACGTCAGCCTGCCGACCGGCGTCTCGCCGACCATGCTGCTGAACGACCAGCCGTGGGCCAAGCCGGTCGACACGCGCAGCACCAATGCCGGCCTGCGCTTCGAATACCGCATCAATGAAGCGTGGCGCGCGACCGCCAGCATGAACAAGCACTGGTTCAAGCGCGACGACTTCACCGCCTTCCCTTACGGCTGCAGCAACGAGGGCGAAGGTTTCTATCCCGGCTTCTGCTCGAACGGCGATTACGACGTGTACGACTACCAGAGCGCGGGCGAATCGAAATCGCCGTTCGCCGCCCAGGCCATGGTGCAGGGAAAATTCGCCACTGGCGCCATTCACCACGAGCTGACCGTGGGCGGCTCGCTGTTCACCCGCAGCGACAAGGCAGGCGATTACGTATACGACTTCGCAGGCATAAGCAACATCTACCACAATGTCATCGTGCCGCCGGCGCCGGGCAATCCGGCCACAGGCCCGGCATTCGAGCGTCGCAGCGAGAACGAACGCGCGCTGTTCGCCCAAGACATCATCGCGCTGGCGCCGCAGTACAAGCTGCATGCCGGCCTGCGCTACGTGCAGGTCAAGCGCGACGAGTTCACGTCGGCCACCACGCCGAAGGCACACACCGACGACGGCTTCCTGCTGCCAAGCGTGGCGCTGGTGTACAGCCCGAACCAGGACTGGAACCTGTACGGCGCCCTGACCCAGGGCCTCGAACACGGCGGCATCGCGCCGATCCAGACCACCAACGAGAACACCGCGCTCGCTCCTAGCCGCTCGAAGCAGGTCGAACTGGGCATCAAGGGTGCGCTGGGCAACGACATCACCGTGTCGGCGGCGCTGTTCCAGATCCGTAAAGGCCTCGAATTCACCAATGCGTCCAACACCTACGTGCGCAGCGGCGATGAAACGCACCGCGGGCTGGAGCTGTCGGCACAGGGCCGCGCCACCACCGACCTGCGCTACGGCCTGTCGATGCTGGCGCTGCACACCGACCAGCAAGGCACCGGCCAGGCGGCTATCGACGGTAAGCGCGTGACGGACGTCCCGAACTTCAAGTCGAGCGCCTGGGTCGAGTATGCGGTGCCGTCAGTGGCAGGCCTGAAACTGAACGCGGCCTGGCAGTACGCCGGCGAAAAAGCGTTCGACGTCGAGAACCGCGTGATGGTGCCCGGCTATCATCTGTTCGACCTCGGCGCAGCCTATGCCACCCGTGTCGCGGGCGCCACGACCACGCTGCGCTTTGGCGTGAACAACGTGTTCGACAAGTTCTACTGGCGCGATGTCACGCCGGCACTGGGCGGCTACCTGCTGCCGGGCGCGCCGCGCACCTTCCGCCTGTCGGCGCAGTTCGACTTCTAGAACGCGTACTGGATCCGCATCGTGACGCTCCTGGCGTTGCGTGCGGAGTTCTTGCCGATCAGGTAGGCCGCTTCATACTTCCATTCGTGGCCGTCGCCCAGGTCCCAGCTGCCCAGCAGCGCGGGGCCGGCGCGATGCGACTGCTGCTCGCGCGGCAGCCAGTGGTTCCACTCCCCCATCTCGCCGAAACCCTGCACGCCGAACTGGAGCTTTTCCTTCCAGCGGTATTTGACCTGCCACTGGTACTTCATCAGCATCGGATTGGCCACCTCGGCCCGGTAGTCGCGTTCGAAGAATACATTCAGGTTCAGTTGGGTGCGACCGAACTCGGTCTGCATTACCGGCCCGAATTCGGCGCCGATTTCGCCCGAACCGTCAGCGGCGCGTTCGACGTTGGTATGGAACGCCAGGTCGAACGGGTACTGGCCCTGGGTCAGCATGAAGTCGTTCTGCCATTCGATCCCCGCCAGGTGGTTCGAGCCGGGGCTAATCTGAAACCATTGCGCGGTCAGCTCGGTGAACCAGCGTGAATTGACGTTGTAGCCGAAACCGATTTCGGGGGAACTGCGCGGCGGCCGGCCGGTCGGCTTGGCATTCCAGTATTTGAAATCGACCGTGCGCTGGCCTTCGTTCGGATAGGTCGTGACCAGGTAGTATCCGGTACTGGCAGCCGCCTGCTGCATGAACAACACCAGTGACGCCAGGACGAAGGTTTTTCTCATGGATGCGGCTCTATCGGTTGGATGATTGTCAGGGGCCCAGCGGGTCCAGTACCCGTTCGGCCTGCGGCATGCGCTGCTCCAGGCTTCCGGTCAACAGCGTGTAGGCGATCGCACGGCGTTCGAGTTTGTCGATCAAGGCCTGGTGCACCTCCTGGCGCTTGGCGGCGGAATCGCGCTGCAGGCCATCGGGCACCCACGGAACGTCCGGCGCCGCGACCAGCGTGACCGCGTAGTCGTAGCGCAGGTCGAGCGCGGCCAGCTGGGGATCGACGCGGCCCCAGTACACGCCGCTGTAGATCGCGGTCATGAACGGTGTGGCGTCGCAAAACAAGAAGCGGTTTGCGCCAGCTTCGGCTGCCTGTTCGCGCTCCGCCTGGATTTGTGCGATGCGAAACTGGTCTTGTTCGAACGGCACGCGTGCTTCGGTTTCGACGAATTCGCGCAGGTACTCGGGCACCCACAAGGTGCGGTAGCGGATGGCCAGCGCCGCGGCCAGCGTCGACTTGCCGGTCGATTCGGCGCCCAGGATGGCGACCTTGCGCAGCGCCGTCATGCTGCGCGCGCCTTCGCCGCGCGGTCCCAGGCGCGCAGGCCGGCAACCGCCATCAGCACGAACACCCCGTACAGGATGGCGGTGAGGATCAGGTGCTTGTACACGTACAGCCCAACGTAGAGGATGTCGACCGCGATCCAGGCGTGCCAGTTCTCGACTTTTTTGCGCGACAGGAGCACCTGGCCGAGCAAGCTGCCGGCGGTCAGGAAGCCGTCCGCATGCGGTACGTCGGTGTCGGTCCAGGTTTTCAGGAACCAGGAGAGCAGCGCGAAGCCGACCGCCCAGCCGATGACCGAAGCAATCCAGCCGGCGCGATCGAGGCGGCTGACGTCGAGCGCCTGGCGCCCGGCGCCGCCATAGAGCCAGCTGTACCAGCCCCACACCGACACCACGATGAACACCACTTGCAGGCCCATGTCGCCGTACAGCCGCGCGCCGTAGAACACCACGCCGTAGGCCGCCGACGAAATGATCGCGAACAGCCATGCCCAGTGGTTCTGGCGGATGTTCAGCAGGACCGTGACTACCGACAGGACAAAGGAAATCAGTTCAAGCGGGGTGGTGGCGAAACCGAACAAGGGAAATGAGTCGTTCATCGGGAAGGGGAAAAGGTCAATCGGGGATGCATGCCGGCGCGCGCGGCGAGCCGCACCAGCAGGTCGAGGCTGAACTGGGCGGTCTTGCCGTGCTTGATTTCGGAGACGCGCGCCTGGGTGGTGCCAAGCACCGCGGCGGCGGCGGTCTGGGTCAGGCCGGACTGCAGCAGCCATGCCTCGAGCGCCTGCGTCAGCGCGGCGCGCATATCGAGTTCTTCAGGGGCGGGATGGTTGGACTGGCTCATGGGCGCTTCGAGTATGCGGCAGGCCGGGCGATTATGCAAGATTTCGAATAATTTGTGTGTTGCTTTGCGACAAAATCGATAGGCTAGCGGCGCGGATCCGGCTATAATTTTTTACAATCTTTCATTCAATGCAAGCGCGACCTTTCCCGACCGGAGACTTCCGATGCACCTGCGTTCCACCCTGTTCTGCCTCAGCCTCGCCGCCTGCGTTTCGCCCGTGCACGCCGCCGACACGCTGATTCCGATGGATGCGTTCACTGAGCCGCTCCAGTTCAGCCAGCCGCGCCTGTCGCCCGACCAGCGCGGCGGCCCGAGCGCGCTCGTGCGCGAGGACATGCAATCCGGGAAAAGGACGGTAACGGCGCAGGATCCGCTGGGCAGCATCGAAATGGTGGAGTTCAGCGCGTGGTCGCAAATTCCGTTCGCCGTCGCCAGTTCGACCGGCATTCCAAAAGCGCGCTACCTGGACCCGACGGCACCGGACGCGGTCCTGCACAAGGCCTTGAGCGGGCAGTTCCCGGACGCCTATGTCCACTTCATCAACTTCACCGATGACGGGCAAAAGCTCCTGTTCGGTGTCCAGAGCGACCGCGACCCAGGCTCGTTCTATGTATTCGACAAGAAGACAGGAAAGGCCGCGCTGATCTTTTCGAACATGCCGATGATTGACCCGGATTTGATGGCCGAACGCTGCTCATAAATGGCATGGGCTCCCGCCTGCGCGGGAGCGACGGTTCTTAAGATACTTCTAAAGCTTAACTTTGCGGCATTCTGGTCTGACCCCGGACCCAACAAAAAAGCCGCGGCAGCATCCCAGCTATCGCGGCTTTCTTGTTTCAGTACCCGCTTACTTCAGCGGATACTTGACCGTCATTTCCTTGATCAGGTTGTCGGCATGGTCGACTTCCTTCATCACCCACAGCATGTAACGGATGTCGACGTGGATCGCGCGCGTGATGGCGCTGTCGAAGTACCAGTCCTTGGTGATCGACTCGTAGGTCGAATCGAAGTTCAGGCCGACCAGTTCGCCGCGCTTGTTCATCACGGCCGAACCGGAGTTGCCGCCGGTAGTATCGGCGCTCGACAGGAAGTTGACCGGCACCGTGTTCAGCACCGGATCCTTGAACACGCCAAAACGCTTCTCCTTGACCGCGTCGAGCAGAGCTTTCGGCGCGATGAACGGATCCTTGCCGGTGTGCTTTTCGACGATGCCGTCAACGGTGGAAAACGGCCCCTTGGCCACGCCGTCGCGCGGCGAGTATGGCGATACCGTGCCGTAGGTGACGCGCAAGGTCGAATTCGCGTCCGGGTACACCGGCTTGCCCTGCGTTTTCTTCCACGCGATCACGGCCGACATGTACTGCGGGATCGCCTTTTCGAGGTTGCCGTTGATTTCCTTGCGGCGGTTCTCGAGCGAGGTCGCAACGTCATTCAACTTGACGGCCAGCTTGATGAACGCATCGTCCGACTTGCGGAAAGCGTCGGCATCCTTGCCGATCCAGGCCAGGCGCTTGGCGGTATCGGCCAGTTCGGTCGACTTGTACAAACCGCCCACCGCGTTCGACGCCGGCAGCAGAACGTCCAGCGATTGCGGGTGCATGCGCGGGGCCAGTTTCTGGTAGCGCTGCAGCGCGGCCGAGTAGCGCGCTTCGTCGACGCTGGCAACCAGCGACTGCTCGAGGCGGGTCAGGCGCGCCTTGATGAACGACAGGTCGCGTTCCTGGTAGCCGGCGTCGCGCTTGGCGTCAGGCTTCTGGCGCTCGAGCGCGAGGCGGTACAGCGTGCGCGCGCTGCCCAGCAGCTCGCTGTGGGTCGCCACCGACCATGCGTATTCCTCTTCCGACAGCGCCATGTCGGCCGCGATCACCGAGTCGAGATCGGCCAGCATGGTCTTCGATGCGCCGGCCTGGTGTTTGTTGAACCAGGCGCGGAACTCGGCGTCCTGCACGTCCTTGATGGCGGCGATGTCCTTGCGCGCGAAACCGTCCAGCAGGCCCTGGGTTTTCTTGAGCACGTTGTTGATGCTCTTGACGACGTTCGCATAGCGCACGTCGTAGGATGGATTGCCCATGGTCGCGGCGGCGATCACGGCCAGATCGGCCTGCATGCCGGCCACGCGGATCGGGAAGTCGGCATCGCGCGCGAAGCGGATTTCCGACGGCAGCTTGTAGCGGCTGGTGCGCCCGGGGTAGCCGGCCAGGATGATCGGGTCGCCGTTCTTCAGGCCTTCGGCCGACACCACCAGGAAGTCTTTCGACTTGTACGGCACGTTGTCGGCCGATGGATCAGCCGGACGGCCATCCTTGCCGACATAGGCGCGCAGGAAGGAGAAATCGCCGGTCTGGCGCGGCCATTCGTAATTGTCGACATCGCCGCCATAGTTGCCGATCTTGTCGGACGGCGCGTATACCAGGCGCACGTCGCGGATCATCAGCTGGCGGATGCGGTAGTACTCGAGGCCGCGGTGGAAGGCCGGCACCGAGCAGCGGTATGCTTTGTCGGTCTCGCACTCGGCGATCAGCGCCTTGATCCGCGACTGCACTTCGTCATAGCGCTCGCGGCCCGATATCGCCGGCGCCAGTCCATGCAGCACGCGGTCGGTCACGTTCTCGACTTTTTCAGTCACGTACACCAGCATGCTCGGGCCGCCGGGCAGTTCGGACGCGCGGTCCTTGGCCAGGAAACCGTTGACGATGTAGTTGTGCTCCGGGGTCGAATTGCGCTGGATCGCCGCGTAGCCGCAGTGGTGGTTGGTGACGATCAGGCCGTCCGGCGACACGAAGGACGCCGAGCAGCCGCCGGTCGAGACGATCGCGCTCATCGGATGCCTGGACAAGTCGGTCAGCTTGTCGACCGGGATGGTCATGCCGATGCGCTTGAGTTCGGATTTGAGCTGATTGAGCTGGTGGGGCTGCCACTGGCCTTCGTCGGCGCTGGCGGTGGAGAGCGCGCCCAACAAGGCAACGGGCAAAGCGAGTGATTTGAACAACATTGAATCCCCATAGATGATAAAAAGCAAGCGGGGAGTATATCGCCGATGGAAACGGCTGGAAATGCTTTTTTGCCACTCGTATTGACGGCTGCGGCTACCGCGCTCAGGGCGCGCACCACAGGCGCTGCATCAGGGTGTAGGCGCGCGGACACTCCGACCTGAGCCGCATCAGCGCCCTGCCCGCCACGCTGCGGTGGTCGCAGTAATGCAGCACTTCCATGCCGTCGAGCAGCACGCTGCCGGCGGCGCGCTGCGGCAGCGTGCCGGAACGGCCGATGTAGTGGCCGGCGAACGCGCGGCGCGAACAGGAAGGCGTGCTGGCGGGCAGGTTGCCGTGCACAGTCATCGCGCTCCACAGCAGGACGTCGCCCTGCTCTAGTCGCGGCGCCACCTTGGGCCGGGAAGCTGGCGCGGCGGCTTGCGGCGGCTGTTGGCGGTGACTGCCCGGCACCACGAAAACGCGTCCGGCGCCGGGGTCGATGTCCTCCGCGGCGATCCAGGCGCCGATCGCCGCGGCGGGCCGCGCCAGGTCGGCGTCCTGGCCATCGCGCTGCGGCAAGGCGGTCTGGTTGCCGTCGAAATACATGGTGCGCGCCAGCCGCGCCGGCTCGCCGAGCAAGGTCTGCATCGCGCGGCGCAGTACCGGATCGGTCAGCAGCGCCAGGCTCGCCGCCTTGAATTGCGGATAGCGCCGGCCGGATATGTCTTGCAGGTTCACGATCGGATGGCGCATGTGGCCGGCCTCGGTGTAGGCATGCGGCTCGTAGCGCGGCGGCGAATCGCGCAGGAACAGCGCATGGTTGTCGAGGTGGACTTCTTTCAGGAAACCGTCGACCGCTTCCGCGCAGACGGCCGGCGGCACCGCCTTGCGCACGACAGCGTAGCCTTCGCGCCGGAAGAATGCGCGGAAGGCGGCGGTGTCGGCCAATGCGGGACAGGCGTCTTCGCCGGGGGGAAACGGTATGGCAGTGTCGGTAGGCATGCTGGCTCCATCGCGGGGCCATGAAGGGACGACCAATTTTAGGGTCGGGTGGCGCGGCGCCAATGAGGCCGGTCAATTGGAAGCGAGTTTGGACTAAGGTGGAGGCGTGCGGAAACTTTCAGCGGTCGTCGTCGCGAATGCGGAAATCAATGTTGCGCGTTCGCGCGACGATGGCATTGAAGTCAGGCGGCAGTGCACCGGCGCGTATCAGCGCCGCTGTGTAAGCACCGGGCCAGAATACTTCATCAGCAAGCCTTTCCGCCCGATCGCCCAGCCGGTCGTCGGCGAAGAGAAACCGACCGTGTTCATCGGAGTCTGGTCGAGCGCGGTCCAGCTTTTTCCGCCGTCCAGCGAATACCCCGAGCCGGCCAGGCCTGCCGCGACGTAGCTGGCGGGCGCGCCGGGCACCGGCATCACCACCGACATGTACCCCGCCGGCAGGATCGTGGCCGCGGTCCAGGTCGCGCCGCCGTCGTCGGTGCGCGCGCCATTGATAGCGGCCAGCGTTGGCTCCTTGTAGTCGCCGCCGGCGGCCATGCCGACGCGCGCATTGTGGAAGCCGACCGAGAACGCGCCGCGCGCGGGCGCGCCGGCCGGGATCGGCAGCGCCGAGGCCTGCCAGCTTGCGCCGCGGTCGGCCGAATGGAACACGCGCGCGGACTGCGCGCCGCCGGTGACAATCCATGCGTCGCGCGGGCCGGCCACGGACAGGCAGGTGCCGCTGGCGGCGAAGGCGCCTTCGTTTTCGAGCGCGTCGAGTCCCTTGCCTTCGAGCTGGCGCCAGCTCGTGCCGCCATCGGCCGTGACGTAGGCCTGGAAACGGCCCTTGACCGGATCGCCGAACAGGATGCCGTTACGGGCATCCCAGAACGCCATCGCGTCCCAGAACCCTTCCGGGAATTGATTGGTCGCCAGCAGGCGCCACGAAGCGCCACCGTCATCAGTTCGGTAGATGCGCGACAAGGCGCCGGGGCCGGCGCTCATGACCACGGCGGATTTGGCGTCGACGGCGTGGATGTCGCGGAAGTCCAGCTTCTCGGCATCTGGAACCTGCATGGCCTGCCAATGTGCGCCGTCAGTGGTGCGCAGCACGGTGCCCTTTGCTCCGCTGGCCCACGCCACCGTGTCGCTGACGACCGACAGGCCGCGCAGTTCGGCGGTGGTGCCGCTCGATTCAGCGTGCCAGGCTTGCTGGGCGGACGCGCTGTTCGCGGCGAGGATGGCAAGGGAAAAGGCAGCGAAGGAAAGTGGACGGCGCATGGCGGACTTTTCGAGAGTTTTCACAATCGCAGATCATACATCGTCCGTGCCGCCACGTCGTTGGTGGTCGCTACTCGGTATGCCATCCGCCGCCGATCGACTGGATCAGCGCAACGGCCGTCGTCTGCCGGTCGGCCTGCGCCTGCACCAGCGCGCGCCGTGCCGACAGCGCCACCGCTTGCGCCAGCACCACTTCGGTATAGCTCACCTGTCCCGCCTTGTAGCGATTGAGGATCTGCTGCTCGGTCAGGTTGGCCGCGTCGGAAGCCTGGCGCCGCAAGACCTGCTGCTCTGCCAGCACGCGCGCGGCCGACAACTGGTCCTCGACGTCGCCGAACGCCGTCAGCACGGTCTGGCGATAACGCGCCGCCGCGGCCTGCTGCGCCGCCTCGGCGCCCGCGACACTGGCGCGAGTCGCGCCGCCGTTGAACAGCGTCTGCGCCGCCGACAGGCCGAGCGACCACACCGCACCCGACACGCTGAACAGGTCTGAGACGCTGGTGCCGCCGGTCCCGTACGATCCAGACAATCCGATGTTCGGATAGTAGGCCGCGCGCGCGATGCCGATCTGCTCATTGGCCGCCGCCACCCGCCGCTCGGCCGCCGCGATGTCCGGCCGGCGCTGCAGCAAGGCCGACGGCACGCCCACCGGCACGTCGGGCACGTTGGCCTGCCACGGCGCCGGCACGAGACTGAATTCGGCCGGCGCCTTGCCCAGCAATACAGCGATCGCATGTTCGAGCTGCGCCCGCTGGCGCGCCAGCGACAAATCATCGGCCTGCGTGTTGGCCAGCTGGGTCTGGGCCTGCAGCACATCCGACTTGGCGGCAATTCCGGCGTCGAAGCGGTTCTGGGTGATCTTCAACACGCGCTGATAGCCGTCGATGGTCTGGGCCAGCAGCTCGCGCTGCGCATCGGTCTGGCGCAGTGCAAAATAGTTGATCGCCAGTTCGCCCTGGGCCGACAGGCGCGCCGCGGCCAGGTCGGCCGCGCTGGCCTGCGCGTTGGCATTGGCGCCGTTGACGCCGGCGCGCAGGCGGCCCCAGATATCCGGTTCCCAGCTGCCGCCGATGTTCAGTTGGTAGCGATTGTTGGGTACTACGACACCGCCACCGCCGGTGCGGTCGGCGCCGGCGCCCAGGGTCACGGTCGGAAACAGCGACGCGCGCTGCTGCGCCACCAGCGCGCGCGCCTGTGCGTACTGGGCGACTGCGGCCGCCACGTTCTGGTTCGACACCTCGACGCTGCTGGCCAGGTCGTTCAGCAGTGGATCGCGGAACAGGGTCCACCACGGCCCACGTTCGAGCGTGTCGGCCGGTGCGGCGGGCATCCAGGGTCCGGCTTCCTTGAAGGCGGCCGGCTCGGGAGTGCTCGGGAGCTTGTAGGCTGGCCCGACTGCGCAGCCGCTCAGCAGCCCGATGGCGAGCAGGCAGGCAGGCACGATGGCGTGACGTGGAGTGCGCTTGAACATAGGCGGGATTCTCATGGTGTGGTAGGCGATGCGTCGCCCGGCAAGCGGCTCAGGGCGCGCTCCGCGGGGCTGCGCCGGCGCAGTTTGTCGAGCAGGATGTAGACCACCGGGGTGGTCAGCAATGTCAGTAGCTGGCTGGCGATCAGGCCGCCGATGATGGCGATGCCGAGCGGCTGGCGCAGTTCGGATCCTTCGCCGAAGCCGATCGCAAGCGGCAAGGCGCCCAGCGCGGCGGCCAGCGTCGTCATCAGGATCGGCCGGAAGCGCAGCATGCACGCTTCGCGCACCGCGGCGACCGGATCCAGGCCGCGCGAGCGCTCCGCTTCCAGCGCGAAGTCGATGATCAGGATCGCGTTTTTCTTGACGATGCCGATCAGGAGAAACACGCCGATCAGCGCGATGATCGAAAACTCCATCTTGAACAGCAGCAGCGCCAGTACGGCGCCGACGCCGGCCGAGGGCAAGGTCGACAGCACCGTGATCGGATGGACCAGGCTTTCGTACAGGATGCCCAATACGATGTAGATCACCACGATGGCCGCCAGGATCAGCATCGGCTGCTCCTTGTTCGAATCCTGCGCCGCGCGCGCGGTGCCCTGGAAGCTGCCGCGCACATTGGTCGGCATGCCGATGTCGGCTTCGGCCTGGTGCACCGCCGCCTGGCTGTCGGACAGGTTGCTGCCTTCGGCCAGGTTGTACGACACCGTGGTGGCCAGTTCGCCGTCCTGGTGGTTGACTGACGTCGGCGTCGAGCTCTCGGCAAAGCTGGCGATTGCCGACAGCGGCACCATGCTGGTCGGCGCGGTGGTGAGCGCCGAGCCGCTGGACGGGTCGCGCGCCGCGGTCAGGTTGGCCGGCGCAGCAGGAGTGCCGCTGTCGGTGGTGCCGGCGGCCGCGGTCGAAGCCGGCACCGGAGCCCCGGTCGAAGCGGCGGTCGCCTTCGACGGCACGTAGACGTCGCGCAGCGCTTCCGGCGTCTGCGCATACTCCTTCGCCACGCCCATGATCACGTGGTATTGGTTCAGCTCATCGTAAATGGTGGCGACCTGGCGCTGGCCGAAGCCGTCGTACAACGCATTATCGACGTCGCGCGTGTTGATGCCGAGCCGGGCGGCGCTGTCCTTGTCGATCGTGACATAGGTTTCAACACCGTTCTCGGCCTGGTCGGTGTCGACGTCGACCAGCGCCGGCTGGCGCTTCATCGCGTCGGCCAGCTTGCCGGCCCACAGTTTCAGGTCGGCCCGGTTGTCGCTCTTGAGCGTGTACTGAAAGGTGGAGTTGGCCGAGCGTCCGCCCATCCGCAGGTCCTGCACCGGATTGAGGAACAGCGACACGCCGGTAACCCGCGCCAGTTGCGGGCGCAGGCGGGCGATCACAGCCTGCCCGGCCTCGCCTTTTTCGCGCTCCGACACCGGCTTCAGGTTGATGAACATGAAGCCGCCGCCGGCGCGCGAGCCGCCCGTGAATCCAACCACCGTGGCCACCGCCGGGTCGCGCTTGATGATGTTGACCAGCTGGCGCAGCTTGGACTGCATCGCCTGAAACGAGATGCTCTGGTCGGCGCGGATGCCGCCGTTAATCTGGCCGGTATCCTGCTGCGGGAAGAAGCCCTTCGGCGCGGCGGAGAACAGGTAGACGTTCAGGCCCACCACGAAAGCGAGGATCAGCATCACCAGCAGCTTGCTGCCAAGCGCCCAGTCGAGCGAATGCTCGTACATGGTATGCACCTTGTCGAAGCCGCGCTCGGCCCACTGGGCCAGCTTGCCCGGCTTGCGTTCCAGTCCGCCCGGCTTGAGCAGCCAGGCGCACATCATCGGCGTCGTGGTCAGCGAAATGACCAGCGATATCATTACGGCGGCCGACAGGGTGACGGCGAACTCGCGGAACAGGCGGCCCACCTGGCCGCCCATGAACAGCAGCGGGATGAAAACGGCCACCAGCGACAGGCTGATCGACAGCACGGTGAAGCCGACTTCGCGCGCGCCCAGCAGCGCCGCCTGCATGCGGTCCATGCCCTGCTCGATGTGGCGGCTGGTGTTTTCCAGCACCACGATAGCGTCGTCGACAACGAAGCCGGTGGCCACCGTCAGCGCCATCAGCGACAGGTTATTGAGCGAAAATCCGAGCAGGTACATCACGCCGAAAGTGCCCAGCAGCGACACGATGGTCGCCACCGCCGGCACGATGGTGGCGCGCACGCTGCGCAGGAACACGCTCACCACCAGCACCACCAGCACGATCGAGATCATCAGCGTGACTTCGATTTCGTGCAGCGACGCGCGGATCGAGTTGGTGCTGTCGGAAGCGACTTCGAGCTTGATGTCCTGCGGCAGCTGCGCCTGCAGGGTCGGCAGCAAGGCGCGCACACCGTCCACCGTTTCGATGACGTTGGCGCCCGGCTGGCGCGTGACCAGCACGATCACCGCCGGCTCGCCGTTGAACAGGCCGAGCGTATTGACGTTCTCGACGCCGTCGGTGACGCTGGCGACGTCCTGCAGCCGGATCGCGGCGCCGTCGCGCCAGGTCACCACCATGCTGCGGTAGTCGGCCGCGCTGCGTCCGCCGGACGTGTTCGACGCCTGCGAATAGATTTGCAGGCGCTTGCCATTGCCCTCGATGGCCCCTTTCGGACGATTCGCGTTGGTGGCCTGGATCGCGGCGCGCACGTCTTCGGTCGACACGCCGTATTTGTTGAGCGCGTATGGCAGCAGGTCGACCCGCACCGCCGGCAGCGAGCCGCCGCCGATTTCGACGTCGCCCACGCCCTGCACCTGCGCCAGCTTCTGCTGCACCAGGTTGGAAACGGACTCGTAGATCTGGCCCGGCGAGCGGGTCTTCGAAGTCAGCGCCAGGATAATCACCGGAGCGTCCGATGGATTGGCCTTGCGGTAGGTCGGATTGCTGCGCAGGGTCGACGGCAGGTCGACGCGCGAGGCGTTGATCGCGGCCTGCACTTCACGCGCGGCCGAATCGATCTTGCGGTTCAGGTCGAACTGCAGGCTGACCCGGGTCGAGCCGCTGCCGCTGTTCGACGTGATCTCGTTGACGCCGGCGATCACGCCCAGGCGCCGCTCGAGCGGCGTCGCCACGCTGCTCGCCATGGTATCCGGACTGGCGCCAGGCAGCGAGGCCGACACCGAGATGGTGGGGAAATCGACCTGCGGCAGCGGCGACACCGGCAGCACGAAGAACGCGCCGATCCCGGCCAGCGCGATCCCCAGCGTCAGCAGCACGGTGGCGATCGGGCGCCGGACGAATGGCCGCGACAGGTTCATGCGCGGGCCTCCCCCGGCTTCGCTTCCTTGCGGCGTTCGAAGCGGCGCGCCAGCCGGTCGAAGCCGAGGTAGATCACCGGCGTGGTGAACAAGGTCAGCATCTGGCTGACGATCAGGCCGCCGAAAATGGCCAGGCCAAGCGGCCGGCGCAGTTCGGCGCCCTCGCCCCAGCCCAGCATCAGCGGCACTGCGGCAAACAGCGCGGCCAGCGTGGTCATCAGGATCGGCCGGAAGCGCAGCATCGCGGCCTGGTGGATCGCTTCGCGCGGCGGCTTGCCCTCCTCGCGCTCGGCCTCGATCGCGAAGTCGATCATCATGATCGCGTTCTTCTTGACGATGCCGATCAGGAGGATGATGCCGATGATGCCGATCACGCCCAGGTCCTGGCCGGAAATCAGCAGCGCCAACAGCGCGCCGACGCCGGCCGACGGCAGGGTCGACAGGATCGTCAGGGGATGGATGTAGCTCTCGTACAGCACGCCGAGCACGATGTAGACGCAAACCACAGCCGCCAGGATCAGCCACAGCTGGTTCGACAGCGAAGCCTGGTAGGCGCCGGCGGCGCCGAGGAAGGTCATGGTCACCGACGGCGGCAGCTTGATGTCGGCCGCGGCGGCCTTGATCGAATCGACCGAGGTGCCCAGCGAGACGCCGGGCGCCGTGTCGAAGCCGATGGTGGTGGCCGGGTACTGCGCCACGTGGGTGATCTGCAGCGGCGCCGGCTGCTCGGTGATGCTGGCCACCGCCTGCAGCGGGGTCGACTTGCCGGAACCGGTGCGCAGCGGCAAGCGGTTGAGCGCCTCGATCGACATGCCCGAATCGCGCTGCGCTTCGAGGATCACGCGGTACTGGTTGGTCTCGGTGAAGATGGTCGACACGATGCGTTGGCCGAAGGCGCTGTAGAGCGCGTCGTCGATGTTGGCGGCGGTGATCGACAGGCGCGAAGCGCTGTCGCGGTCGATGCTGACGAAAGCGGCGGCGCCGGTGGCGCCCGCGTCGGTCACGACGTTGCGCACCTTCTTGTCGTCCTGCAGGCGCGCCACCAGCTTGCCGGCCCACTCGTTCACGGTCGCGTTGTCGGCGCCTTCGATCGAGAGACGGTACTGGGTCGGTCCGGTTTCGGCGTCGATGGTCAGGTCCTGGGTCGGCTGCAGGTACAGCGTTGCGCCGGCAATCTGCGCGACGCGGCTGCGCAGGCGCGTCATGATCTCTTCCTGGTTGCTGGAGCGCTTGTCCTTCAGGTTGATCAGCATGCTGCCGGTGTTGAGCATGGTGTTGTTGGCCGCATCGACACCGACGTTGGAACTGAGCGAGAGCACGTCCGGATCGTCGAGGATGACTTTCGCGGCGGCCTGCTGCAGCTCGGACATGCCGTCGTATGAAATCGCCTGGCGCGCTTCGAGGCGCGCCTGCAGCTGGCCGGTGTCCTGGGTCGGGAACAGCCCTTTCGGGATCCAGATGTACAGCAGCGCCGTCAGGATCAGGGTGGCCAGCGCAACGATCAGGGTCAGGCCCTGGCGTTCCAGCACCCAGTTCAGCGCACCGTCGTAGCGATGGACCACGCCGTCGAAGAATGCCTGGGTCTTGTGCGCGAGCTTGTTCGGCTTCTCGTCGGCATGGCTGCGCAGCCAGCGCGCCGACATCATCGGCACCAGGGTCAGCGACACCACCGCCGAGATCAGGATCGTGATCGCCAGGGTCACCGCGAATTCGCGGAACAGGCGGCCGACCACGTCGCCCATGAACAGCAGCGGAATCAGCACCGCGATCAGGGATACCGTCAGCGAAATGATGGTGAAGCCGATCTGGGCGGCGCCCTTGATCGCGGCGGCCATCGGTTCCTCGCCCTCCTCGATGTAGCGCGAGATGTTCTCGATCATGACGATGGCGTCGTCCACCACGAAGCCGGTGGCGATCGTCAGCGCCATCAGCGACAGGTTGTTCAGGCTGTAGCCGAGCATGTACATCGCGCCGAAGGTGCCGATCAGCGAGATCGGCACCGCCAGGCTGGCGATGACGGTGGCGCGCACGCTGTGCAGGAAGGCGAAGATCACCAGCACCACCAGCACGACGGCCAGCATCAGTTCAAGTTCGACGTGGGTGACGGAGGCGCGGATGCCGGTGGTGCGGTCGGTCAGCACATCGAGCCGCAGTGCGGTCGGCAATCCGGCCTGCAGTTCGGGCAGGCGCGCCTTGATGGCGTCGACGGTAGCGATCACGTTGGCGCCCGGCTGGCGCTGCACGTTCAGGATGATGGCGGGCTTGAGGCCGGACCAGGCGGCCAGCTTGACGTTCTCGGCCGAGTCGACCACTTGCGCCACATCGGACAGGCGCACCGGGGCGCCGTTCTTGTAGGCGACGATCAGGTTCTTGTAGTCCGGGACCGCCAGCAGCTGGTCGTTGGCGTTGATCGAATAGGAGCGGGTCGGGCCGTCGAAGCTGCCCTTGGCGCTGTTGGAATTGGCTGCCGTGATTGCGGTGCGCAGGGTGTCGAGCCCGAGCCCGTACGAAGCGAGCGCCTCGGTATTGGCCTGGATCCGCACCGCCGGGCGCTGGCCGCCCGACAAGGTGACGAGGCCGACGCCGGTGACCTGGGAGATTTTCAGTGCGAGGCGCGTGTTGACCAGGTTCTGCACTTCGGTCAGCGGCACCGTGTCGGAGGTGATCGCCAGCGTCAGCACCGGCGCGTCGGCCGGGTTGACCTTGGCGTAAACCGGCGGCGCCGGCAGGTCGGTCGGCAGAAGCGAGCCGCCGGCATTGATCGCGGCCTGCACTTCCTGCTCGGCGACGTCGAGGGTCTGGCCGAGGCCGAATTGCAGCGTTACCACCGAGACGCCTGCGGCGCTGGTGGAACTCATGCGCGCCAGGCCAGCCATCTGGCCGAACTGGCGTTCCAGCGGGGCGGTAACGGTGCGCGCCATCACTTCGGGGCTGGCGCCCGGGTACAGGGTCTGCACCTGGATCGTCGGGAAATCGACCTGCGGCAGCGCCGACAACGGCAGGAACTTGAAGCCGACAAAGCCCGCCAGCACAATCGCCAGCATCAGCAGCGACGTGGCGACCGGGCGCTGGATGAACGGGCCGGATGGGCTCATCGCGTCACCTTTGAAATCATGGCGATATTCATAACCCCGTCGTCCTCGCGAACGCGGGGACCCAATTTGCGCGCGCTATCCGGCTGCGTATGCAGAAATTGAGTCCCCGTCTGCGAGAGGAGTCGTTGCCGCACAAAGGCAACGACGGTTCTGAGGGTAGCGGCAATCATTGCGTCGTACCTTCAGGCCGGCGGCGGCGGCGTTCGCCTGCCGGCGGCGCTGACGCGGCGGCATCGGCGGGCGTGCTTGCCGCAGCTGGCGCCGCAGGGGCGCCGGCTGCTGGCGC
>JBKPEJ010000060.1:0-40629 GCA_046728335.1 Pseudomonadota bacterium
CGACTGGGACGAGAACATATATTTCAGGAAAAATTTCTTGTTGGCCATGTCGAGGTTGCCCGCGTACATGGACACCGCCCACAGCGCCAGCAGCGCCACCAGCGGCATCAGCCAGCGCACCGGCTTCCAGTGCCAGCCGAGGGCGGCGAAGGTCGGCGCGGCCAGCACCAGGATCGCTTTTTCATAGACGTCCATGTAGGCGCCGTAGCGGTTCAGCGCGAACAGCGCGCCGCCCAGCAGCATGGCGGCGAACAGCCAGTCGAACATGCCGAGCCGGCGGAAATAACCGGGCGCCTGCGAATAAGTTTGCGATTGCGATAATTCCATCTTTTTCTCCTGTGCGGTCGGCGCGCTGCAAGCGTGCCCGGCCAGCTTACGCCGATTGCGGCAGTTTGGCTTTCATGGCCTTGAATTCATGTTCGAAATCGAGCGTCTTGCGCTGGGTGCTCATCGCCATCAGCGCATGGCTGCCGCCTTCCGCGTCGCGCAGCCATACCCACAGCCGGCGCTCGCGGATGTAGAACATCGAGAATACGCCGATCACCAGGAATACGCAGCCGAGGTAGACCACGCTCTTGCCCGGCGAACGCGACACCTGCAGCACCGAGGCCTTGACTTCGACAAACTCGTCGAGCTGCAGGTAGACCGGCGCGCCGTAGAAGAAGCTGTCGGACAGCGCGTTGGTGGCCAGCTGCAGGAAGCGCGCGTGGACTTCGTCGGTGGCGACCGGCGCCTGGCCGTTGCGTTCGCGGGCGGCCTGCCACAGCTCCCACAAGCTGCCGTCGAGCATCTTGAGGAACAGGTTGGCGGCGTTGCGCTGCTCCGCTTCGGGGATCTTGAGCGCACCGATGAAGTCGGCCACGGCGGTGAAGCCGCCTTGCTTGCCGTCGCCGCCGAACAGGCCCAGCATGCGCGCGCTCGATTCCTTCATCTGGGACGCCAGCGCCTGCGATTCGGGGCCCGCGTTGGCGGACATCGCGCGCTTGGCGTAGCGCTGCGCCGCCAGCTCGCGCAGGGCCGGATCGGCCAATGCGGCGCGCAGGCGCATCCATTCGCGCACGCTGTGCTCGTCGTCGGCGGGAATGCGCAGGAAGCTGAACGGATCGGCCGGCGACACGCGCATGCCGGCCAGGAAAACCTGGGCGCCATCGACCGTCACCGGCTGCATGTAGTTCTGGAATTCGCGCGCCTGGCCGGTCTTGTCGCGCAGCTTGTACTGAACACTCGGGCCGACGTTCTTCAGGTCCTTGTTGTTGGCGTTTTTCGCGGCCGAGCCGGAATGCTTGTCCAGGCTGGCGGAAAATTGCTCGTTCAGGCTCTGCCCCTTGGCTACCGCGCGCACGTCCTGGCCGCCGATGTTTTCCACGTTGAAGGGACGGAAGCCGGACCACTCGACCGAATATTGCTCGTCGCCGCGCTTCAGGTCGGTTGCCGAGTTGACTTCGCCGGCCAGCGTAAACGGCTTGTCGTCGGTGCCGCTCATCGGGAAGCCCGTCAGCTTGAGCTTGCTGCCGCCGTCCTCGAAGCTCGACTGGTACACCGCCACGCCCTTGTAAATGAGCGGCTTGTTCACCTCGATCGTCGCGGGGAAAGTTTTGCCCGTTTCATGGTCGCGGATCACGACGTCGCTGGCGAACAGCTTCGGCATACCGGTCGAATAGAAATCGATGGTGAATTTCTTCAGCATGATGGTGAACGGCAGGTCCTGCACCAGCACGCCGGTCGCCTGCGGGATGATGGCCGTATCGCTGCCCTGCCCTTCCGGGATCATGGTATTGCCGCGGAAGGTAGGATTGCCGAGGCCGAGGCGGTGCTTGGCCGGAATGTCGGCAATCACGCCGCTGCCGGCGAACGGCGTCTTGCCCATGAACCACTGCTGGAAGCGGATCGGCAGATCGGAATCGAGCATGCCGCCCAGCAGGATGATGATGATGGCGCTGTGCGCGAAGATGTAGCCGAGCTTGTTGGCGGCGCCTTTCTTGGCGGCGACCAGGGTCCCATGCTCTTTTTCGACGATTTTGGCGCTGTAGCCGGCATCGGCCAGGCGCGCCACGGTCTGGCGCGCCAGTTCGGCGCGCGCCAGCGGCGCGTTCCACTCGGCCTTGTGGTGGAAGTTGCGCAGCGAGACTTCGCGCACGTTCTCGCGCCAGCTGCGCATATCCTTGATCATCTTCGGGCCGTTGCGGATGATGCACAGCGCCGTCGACAGGATCAGGAAGGTCAGGATCAGCAGGAACCACCAGGCCGAATAGACCGCGTACAGGCCCAGCTTGGCGAACACTTCGAACCAGAACGGACCGAACTGGTTGACGTAATTCGGCATCGCTTCATTCTGCTTCATCACGGTGCCGATCATGGCGGCAATCGCGATGATGGTCAGCAGGCTGATGGCAAAGCGCATCGACGACACGAGCTCGACAGCTTCGGCGAGCGCGCGGCGCCTGGTTTTCAGTTCAATTCCGGTGGTGCTCATGTGGACTAGTTCCTGTACTGCGGGGGAGGTCAACCCGCGAGGATACCAACAAAAAGGGCAGCTCGCTCACGCTGCCGCCCTTTCAGGTGATACCGGCCGGCACGCCTTTACGGCGCGCCACCCTGTGAGACTTCGGTGCTGCTTACTTCAAGCCGGCGATGTAGTCGGCAACAGCTTTCATTTCGTCGTCCGACATGCGCTTGGCCAGTGCCGACATCGGCGCACTGTTCTTGCGCGCGCCGCTGCGGAAAGCGGTCAGCTGGGCGACGGTGTAGTCCTGGTGCTGGCCGGCCAGGCGCGGATACTGGATAGGCAGGCCGTTGCCATTGGCGCCATGGCAGCTCGCGCAGGCGGCGACGCCCTTGTCGGCGATACCGCCGCGATAGATCTTGCGGCCCAGGTCGAGCGTGTCTTTGTTCTTGGCGGCACCCGGCTTTTGCTTCTGCACTGCCAGGTAGGCGGCGACGTTCTTCTTTTCGGAATCCGTCAGCATCTTGGCGTAAGTCGTCATGACTGGCTGGTTGCGGTCCGGGCCGGTGAAATCGACCAGCTGCTTGTAGACGTAGTTTTCAACCTGGCCAGCCAGCTTCGGGTTGGCGGCGATGGTCGAGCTGCCGGCGGCGCCGTGGCAGGAAACGCAGGCAGGCAGGCTGCGCGCGGCGTCGCCCGTGTCGTACAGGGATCCGCCCTTGGCGGCATCGGCCTTGACCGGCGCTGCGGCTGGCGCGGCTGCGCCGTGGGCTGGCTGTTCGGAAGCGCACGCGAGGCTTGATACCGCCAAGGTTGCAACCAGCAAGGATTTCACAAATGCCGCAGCCGCGGACGGTAAAAACACACGATTCATTCAAACACCCTGAGACGAGTCAAAAAATTAGTTTTATATAAAGATCGCCGGAGCTGTGCCCCGGCATCGACCATGCATGCGCGCCAAAAGAGAGAGGCTTCGCAATAATCGTAACCCCTTATTGTACAATAGCTTTCTTGCGTTATCGCCCCCTTTTGTTGCATTTTCTGCCCATCCCATGTCCAAACTCTGGCAAGCCCGCTTCTTTACGACCGTCAACCAACTGCGCGACCTGCCCGATACGCAGGCGCCTGAAATCGCCTTCGCCGGCCGTTCGAACGCAGGTAAATCGACCGCGATCAACATCCTGACCAACCAGAAGGGCCTGGCGTTCGCGTCGAAAACCCCTGGCCGCACCCAGCACATCAACTATTTTTCGATCGGCGGCGCCCACGTCGGGCAGCACCGCAAGGATGCGACCAAGGTCGACGAAATCGAAGCGCTGCTGGTCGACTTGCCGGGCTATGGCTACGCCGAAGTGTCCGGTTCGGCCAAGCTGCACTGGCAAAAGCTGCTGGGCGACTACGTCCAGCGCCGCGAGCAGCTCGCCGCGCTGGTGCTGATCATGGATTCGCGCCGCCCGTTCACCGAACTCGACGTCCAGATGCTCGAATGGTTTGCCCCGACCGGCAAGCCGATCCACTGCATCCTGACCAAGGCCGACAAGCTCAACCGCAACGAATCGACCAACGCGCTGCGCCAGGCGCGCATGATGCTCGAAAGTTACGTCGACGAAGACGGCGAAGGGTTCCCCTTCACGGTGCAGCTGTTTTCCGCGCTCAAGCGGGTCGGCATCGAAGAAGCCAACGACAAGATCATCGACCTGCTTGGGCTGACCGATGTGCCGGCCGATCCGGACGCCGTGCTGGTCGACCCGGTCGACAGCGACGACTGATATTCCTTTTATTCTTACTGGAAAGCCATGCCCGCCCACATCCCTGCCGCCTACCCAGCCATCCGCCTTCGCCGCATGCGGCGCGATCCGTTCTCGCGCGCGCTGATGCGCGAGAACACGATCACCGCGTCCGACCTGATCTATCCGGTGTTCATCCTCGACGGCGTCGGCCAGCGCCAGCAGGTCGCCTCGATGCCGGGCGTGGAGCGGGTGTCGGTCGATCTGCTGATGGAAGTGGCGCAAGAATGCGTCGCGCTGGGCATTCCTGTGCTGGCGATTTTCCCGGTCATCGACGCCTCGCTGAAGACCTACGACGGCATCGAAGCGACCAATCCGGACGGCCTGGTGCCGCGCGCGGTGAAGGCGCTGAAAGCGAGGTTTCCCGAGTTGGGCATCCTGACCGACATCGCGCTCGATCCGTACACGACGCACGGCCAGGACGGCCTGCCGGACGAGACCGGTTACATCGTCAACGAAAAGACCATCGAGATGCTGATCCGCCAGGCGCTGACGCATGCCGCGGCCGGCGTCGACGTGGTGGCGCCGTCGGACATGATGGACGGGCGCATCGGTGCGATCCGCGCCGCGCTGGAAGAAGCGGGCCACATCCACACCCGCATCATGGCCTACTCGGCCAAGTACGCGTCGGCGTTCTACGGCCCGTTCCGCGACGCGGTGGGCTCGTCCGCCAACCTCGGCAAGGCCGACAAGAACACCTACCAGATGGATCCGGCCAACAGCGACGAAGCGCTGCGCGAAGTCGGGCTCGACCTGGCCGAAGGCGCCGACATGGTGATGGTCAAGCCGGGCATGCCGTATCTGGACATCGTGCGCCGCGTGAAGGATGAATTCCGCGTGCCGACCTTCGCCTACCAGGTCAGCGGCGAGTACGCGATGATCAAGGCGGCCGCGCAAAACGGCTGGCTCGACCACGACAAGGTGATGATGGAATCGATGATGGCGTTCAAGCGCGCCGGCGCCGATGGCGTGCTGACCTACTTCGCGCGCGACATCGCCCGCCTGCTGCGCGACAAGCGCTGAGCCCGCTCTGGGGGTCAGGCCCGACTCTAGGATGAATGGGAGAACAATTGCGTATTGCTGCCGGACTGCTGTCGATCGCACTCTTCGCGTATGCAGGGGCCTGCATCGCGCTGTTCGCGTTCCAGCGCTCGCTGATCTATTTTCCCCAGCCACGTGCCTTCGGCGACCCTGCCGATGCGCTGGTGCTGCCCGTAGACGGCGCAGACATCGTAGTTTCCGTGCGCCCGCGCGCGGGGCCGAAAGCGCTGATCTACTTCGGCGGGAACGCCGAGGATGTGTCGGCCAACCTTGCTTCATTCTCCCGTGCGTTCCCCCAACACGCAATCTACCTGATGCATTACCGCGGATACGGCGGCAGCTCCGGCAATCCTTCCGAGAAACTGCTGCACGGGGACGCGCGCGCCTTGTTCGACAAGGTGCATCGCGACCATGCCGAGATCGCGGTCGTCGGCCGCAGCCTGGGCAGCGGCGTGGCTGTGCGCCTCGCCGCCGAGCGGCCCGCGGCGCGCCTGGTGCTGGTCACGCCCTACGACAGCTTGCAAGAACTCGCCGCGCAGCAGTTCCCGTATTTCCCGGTGCGCTTGCTTCTCGCCGACAAGTTCGACTCGGCGCGCTATGCGCCAGCGATCCGCGCGCCGACGCTGGTGCTTCAGGCCGAGCATGATGAGGTGATTCCGCGCACGAGCACGGAACGGCTCACTGCGAGATTTGCAACAGGCATCGCATCGCGCGTCATCATCCGCGCGACCGGACACAACACCATTTCCGACCCGGCGCAATACCTCGATACCATCCGGGCCGCGCTGTGATGGCGGCCATTTCAATTTTCGGAGCAGGCATTCGATGAAAAGTAGTTCAACCGGCGGCCTCGTTTATTCGACCGAGTTGGGACGCACCTGTCCCGGATGCCGGCACGCGCTTGCGCAGTGCACCTGCAAGGCCAATGCCGCGCCCGCCGGCGACGGTGTCGTACGCGTATCGCGCCAGACCAAGGGCCGCGGCGGCAAGAGCGTCACTGTCGTCAAGGGACTGGCGCTCGATCCAGTGACACTGGCCTTGCTGGGCAAGCAGTTGCGCACTGCCTGCGGTTGCGGCGGGACGGTCAAGGATGGCGTCATCGAAATCCAGGGAGACCATTGCGAACTGGTCATGGAGGCGCTCAGGATGCATGGTCACAACCCACAACGGGCTGGCGGGTGACATGCGGGCCAATACGATGATCCGGTTCGCGCTCCTCGCCGCGCTAGGCTCGTCGACCATTGCACGCACTGCACCGGAGCCAGTTTGCACGACGCCGCCAGCGCGCGCCGTCGCTTCGCTCAAGGAACTCCCGCCCGAGGTCATCGACCTTCTGCGGCGGGATAGTCCGGGCGGCGCCGGCATCGCCGACGCCGGCGAAAATTTCAATGCTGGCGATGTGATCGTGGACGCCGCCATGCCAAGGGCGCGCTTCGTTGCCGCCATGGCAGCAGCGGATTGGGCCAGCGTCACCGTCGAACGGGGCGGACGGGGCCGCCTGATCCAGACGCTGACCTTCATCCACAGCAATCAAGAATGGAAGCTGGTCGCGCGTACCCACGGTTATCGCGGGGAGAAATAAGCGCCCGGCTTGCGGCCGTCAGCGCGCGGCGGGACCCGGCCGATATTCCGGAAACATTTCCTTGAACAGGAAGGCTTGCAGCTCAGCCGTATCCGCCGGCCGCGCGCTCATCGTCACCACCCGTTGCAGGCGGTGCGAATCCCACTCGAAATCGCCGGTCTTTTCCTTGCGGATCAGCTCGATCATTTTCTTGATGATGGCCGTTTCGATGTCGGGCTCGCTGCCCTTCTCGACCGTCAGCTGCTGCAGCCAGCGCCGTTTGAAGTTCGGATTCCAGCCGCGGAATTTCAGGTCGGCGCTGTTGAATGTCTGGTGCGAAAGGCTGAATACGCCGCCCGTCTCGTTGCGGTCGTCACCATGGGTACGGCCGTTGGCGGCGGCAATATTGGCCAACGCGACACGGGTCGCGCGGGCGTTCTCGCTTTCTTCGGCCGGCTGCTCGCCCGGGTCCTTCGCGCCGCGTGCCTTGCGGCGCGCCTCGATGTAGGCCTGCATATCCATTTCCGGCGGCGGCGGGGCCACCTTCGGCGGGGCCTCGACCACTTCGACC
Source organism: Pseudomonadota bacterium (assembly GCA_046728335.1). Classification (GTDB taxonomy): domain Bacteria; phylum Pseudomonadota; class Gammaproteobacteria; order Burkholderiales; family Burkholderiaceae_D; genus JAFCUW01. Next base: position 7,404 of record JBKPEJ010000060.1, read on the forward strand.
CGCTTTTCGTTCGGCAGGGTGATGGTGTTCGGCAGGCGCTTGATCTGCACCGGCGGCGTTTTCGGCACCTTTTTCGGCGCTTGCTGCTGCGGCGGCGTTTTCTTCGGCTTGCCGGGCGGCAACGGCGCGATGTAGACAATCGCCGCGCCGGAAGGCGGCGGCGCGTGCTTTTCGTGGTGCGGCTGGAACAGGTAGATGGCGATTAGCAACAGGTGCAGCAGCACCGTCACAATCAGGCCGGTACGGCTCGGCCCGCGCTCGCCGTAAGGCGTCACGTCGACCGGCAGCGGCTGGCCGCAATGCTCGCAAATACCGTTGTTCTCCGGCGAAAAATGGGAATGATCACGCAAAATGAATACAGCTTTCCAGGAGGCGGCGTCAACAATGGGCGGCAGAAGTGCCGAAGTCTAACCGTTTTGCGGCAGCAACGCACGCGGGGATCACCCTGCAGAGCTTACAAGATGGAGAGCTTGATGGATGTTACAGAATGTATCTGCTAAGGCTCAGCTAAGTATTGGGGCCCGGACCGGGGCGCTGAGCTGCTCCGGCGCCGGGCGACCTGCGCTGGCTTTCCGACCGTCATCATAGCGAACAATTCGCCTCGGCATCGAGCACCTGGCGCGAATGCAACTGCGGGGGCGGCAGGCGTGGGGTCGTAGCGGGCGCGCGCCCTCGGCCAGGGCCCGCCAAGCCATGGTGGGCAGTCGGTCCTCAGGTGATGTTATCGTCAGTCCATCTTATCGTTGCGAGGGTTCAATGCGACGCCTCGTAGGCCGCCAGCTGGGTGTCGGTCATCGGCCCGGTGCCGCTGTAGCGGTCGAGGAACAGGTAGATCACCGGCGTGATGTACAAGGTGATCACTTGCGAAAACAGCAAGCCGCCCACCACCGCCAGCCCCAGCGGCTGGCGCAGCTCGGCGCCGGCGCCCAGGCCCAGCGCGATCGGCAAGGCGCCCATCAGCGCGGCCATGGTGGTCATCAGGATCGGCCGGAAGCGCAGGATGCAGGCTTCGCGGATCGCCGCAGCCGGCGTCATTCCCTCGTTGCGCTGGGCGTGCAGTGCGAAGTCGATCATCATGATCGCGTTCTTCTTGACGATCCCGATCAGCATCAGGATGCCGATGATGGCGATCATGGTCAGGTCCAGCCCGAACAGGCGCAAGGTGAGCAGCGCGCCGACCGCCGCCGACGGCAGGCCGGCCAGGATGGTCAGCGGGTGGATGAAGCTTTCGTACAGCACGCCGAGCAGCACGTAGATCACGCCGAGCGCGGCGACGATCAGGATGATCTGGCTCGATTGCGAATCCTTGAACACCGCCGCGTCGCCGCCGTATTTGGTGATCACCGAAGCCGGCAGGTTGATGGTGCGGCCCATCTTGTCGATCGCGGTGGTGGCCACGCCGAGCGGCACGTCCGGCGCCAGGTTGAACGACAGGGTGATCGCCTGCAGCTGGCCCTGGTGGTTGACCGAGATCGGGCCGACCGTGCGCTCGACCTGCGCGAACGAGGACAGCTGGACCAGCTGGCCGCCCTTGCTGCGCACCGCCACGCGCGACAGCGCATCGTCGAACTGGCGGTCGCCCAGGGCCGCCTCGAGGATCACGTTGTAGCTGGCCGCCGGCGCGTAGATGGTCGAGACCTGGCGTTCGCCGAACGCGGCATATAGCGCGGTGCGCACGTCGGCCATCTGCACGCCCAGCACGTTGGCCTTGTTGCGGTCGATCTTGAGCTGCGCCTGCAAGCCGCGGTTCTGCGAGTCGCTGGTGACGTCGCGGAAGTTCGGGTCGTTGCGCATCAGCTCCTGGAACTTGTTGGCCCAGTCGCCGAGCGAATCGGAACTGACGCTTTGCAGCGTGTACTGGTAGCGGCTCTTGCTCGGCCGTCCGCCCAGCTGCAGGTTCTGGACCGGGCTCAGGTACACGGCGATGCCGGGAATCGCGCGCGTCGCCTTGCGCAGGCTGTCGAGCACCGCCGGCATCTTGGGGCGCTGGCTGCGCGGCTTGAGCACCAGGAACATGCGGCCGCTGTTGCCGCCGCCGGTGAACGAGGTGACGTCCTGCACGCTAGGGTCGGCCTGGATGGCGGCGGCAACCCTGTCCTGCAGTTCCAGCAGCGCGGCGGTCGAGGTGTCTTCCGACGCTTCGGTGGTGACGCGGATCTGACCCAGGTCTTCCTCGGGGAAGAAGCCTTTCGGGATCGTCACGTACAGCACCACGGTGAGCGCGAAGGTGGCCAGCGCCACCAGCAGCACGACGTTGCGGTGCGCCAGCGCGATGTCTAGCGTGCGCGCGTAGCCGTTGCGCACGCGCTCGAAGCCGGCTTCGAAGTGACGGCCGATGAAGCTCTTTTCGCCCTCGCCGCTTTCGACGTGGGGCGGCAGCAGGCGGCTGGCCAGCATCGGCACCAGGGTCAGCGAAACGACCGCCGAGACCAGGATCGACAAGCCCACCACCACCGCGAATTCGTGGAACAGCAGGCCGATCACGCCCGGCATGAAGAAAATCGGAATGAACACCGCCACCAGCGAAATCGAGATCGAGATGATGGTGAAGCCCATTTCCTTGGCGCCGACCAGCGCCGCCTGGATCGGCTTCTTGCCCATCTCGATATGGCGCACGATATTTTCGAGCACGACGATGGCGTCGTCGACCACCAGGCCCACTGCCAGCGTGATGCCGAGCAGGGAGACGTTATCGAGGCTGTAGCCCAGCCAGTTCAGCAAGGCCAGCGCGCCAAGCAGCGAAATGGGCATCGTGATGGCCGGGATGAAGGTGGCGGCGGCCCGGTGCAGGAACAGGAAGATCACCAGCACCACCAGCGCTACCGTCAGCGCCAGTGTCAGGTTGACGTCGTGGATCGCTTCGCGGATCGACACCGAGCGGTCGTTGACCAGGTTGATCTTGATCGAAGCGGGCACCTGCGATTCGAAGCGCGGCAAAAGCTTCCTCACCGCGTCGACCACCTGCACCGTGTTGGCGTTCGGCTGGCGCTGCACCAGCAGCACGATCGAGCGTTCGCCGTTGTAGCTGCCGGCGGTCTTGACCGACTGGTAGCTGTCTTCGACCGATGCGACGTCCTTCAGGCGTACCGCTTCGCCGTTGCGGTTGGCGACAATCAGGTCGGCGAATTCGGCGGCCTTCATCAGCTGCGCGTTGCCCTGGATGGTCAGGGTCTGGCTCGGGCCGTCGAGGATGCCGAGCGGCGAGTTCGAATTGGCCGCGCGCAGCGCGATGGCCAGTTCGTCCATCGACAGGTTGCGCGCGTTCATCAGGTCGGCCTTGGCGCGCACGCGCACGGCAAAGCGTTTCTGGCCGTTGACGGACACCTGGGCCACGCCCGGCAGCGTCGACAGGCTAGGCGCGATCAGGTTTTCGGCGTAGTCGTTCAGGTCCGACAGGCTGAGCGACGGCGAGGTCATGGTCATGAACAGCACCGGCGCGTCGGCCGGGTTGACCTTGCGGTACGACGGCAGCTCGGTCATTTCCTGCGGCAGCTGGCGCTGGGCGCCGAGCAGCGCGGCCTGGACGTCGACCGCGGCGACGTTGACGTCGATGCTGGGGTCGAATTCAAGCGTCAGCGAGGTATTGCCCTGGGTGCTGCTGGAGGTGATCAGGTTGATGCCGGCGATGGTCGAAAACTGCTTCTCGAGCGGCAGCGCGACCGACGATGCCATGGTCTCCGGGCTGGCGCCCGACAGGTTGGCCGAGACGTTGATGACCGGCGTGTTATAGCTCGGCAGCGCCGCCACCGGGATGCTGCCGTAGGCCAGTATGCCGACCAGGATCAGGCTGATCGACAGCAGCACCACCATGACCGGGCGCCGGATGCACAGTTCGGAAATGCTCATGCCGACGGATCCTTCTTCGCCACGCGGGTGGCGTCGTTTTTCGGCGCGCCGGTCGCGCCACTGCCGTCGGCCAGCCGCACCTTGCCGCCCGGGCGCAGGTTCTGCTTGCCTTCGGTGATCACCTGCTCTTCACCGGACAGGCCGGAGACCGCCGCGCTCAGGCCGAACGCATGCAGGCGCGCGACCGGCATCTGCTTCGCGGTCTGGTCGGCGTCGACCACGTAGACGAAGGTGCCGCGGGTGTTGGTGATGATCGCCGCCTGCGGGATCACGACCGCGTCTGGGAGGGTCTGCACCGTGACGCGGGTGTTGACGTACTGTCCCGGCCACAGGCTGCTGTCGCGGTTGTCGAACTGCGCCTTGACGCGTATCGTGCCGGCCACCGGGTCGACCGTATTGTCGACGAAACTGAGCTTGCCGGCGGCGGCTTTGCCGTTCGCGCCGGCGCTGGCCTCGACCGTCACCGCGCCGCGCTTCTGCGCCGCCAGCAGGTCGCCCAGCGCCGCTTCCGGCAAGGTGAACGCGACGTTGATCGGATCGAGCTGGGTGATGGTGGTCAGCGATGTGGCCAGCATCACCAGGCTGCCCGGGAACACATTGATGGCGCCGACCCGGCCGGCCATCGGGGCGCGGATCTCGTTGTAGCTGGCGCTGACGCCGGACGAACGCAGCGCCGCCTGGTCGGAGGCGAGCAATGCGCGCGCCGCATCCACCTGGCTCTTGAGGGTGTCGACCGCGCTCTGCGACAGGAACTTCTGGGCGACCAGTTCCTGGCCGCGCTTGTACTGGCGTTCGACGTCGGCCAGTGCGGCCTGGTCGCGCGCGATCTGGGCGTGCGCCTTGTCGACGTTGGCGCGGTCGCCGCGGTCGTCGAGCGAAAACATCAGGGCGCCGGCCTTGACGAACTGGCCTTCCTTGATATGCACGGTGCGGATGGTGCTGGTGGTCTGCGGATGCAGGTCGACTGTGCTGACCGGGGTGACGGTGCCGTTCGACTGCAGCACGACAGGCACGTCCTGGCGCTGCGGCTTGACCACGTTGACCATGGTCGGGGGCTGGCCGCCGGCTGCGCCTTTCGCGCCCGCCGCCGGCGCCGATGCCTCGCCCGCGCTGTGGAGATACCAGGCGGTGCCGCCGGCAATCGCGATCGCAACGGCGATCACGCCGATATTCTTCTTGTTCATGCTATTTTCCTGGGCGCCCGAGCGGGCGCCGGTCTCTCTGGTTGAAATTCATAGTATCGTGCCCGGGCCGCCGCGCAGGCCCGGCATTGTCGCATAGTCGCCGCGTCATTTTCCGGCGTAGTACTCCGGCAGCACGAGGGTCACTTCGAGGCCGCCGTCCGGGTGGTTGGCCAACGCGATGCTGCCACCGTGCTGTTCGGCGATGTTGCGCGCGATGGTCAATCCGAGGCCCGTGCCGCCCGACTCGCGCGAACGCGAACTCTCGACCCGGTAGAACGGCTCGAACACGCGCGCCTGTTCGTTGCTGGCGATGCCGGGGCCGTGGTCGCGGATCCGGATGCGCGCCGCCCCTGCGGTGCGCTCGACCGTGACCACCGCCTCGTGGCCGTACTTGACGGCGTTGTCGATCAGGTTGACCAGGCAACGCCGCAAACCCATCGGCCGTCCCATCAGCGCCATTGCGGCGCGGCCGTTGAGCACCACCTGCTGGCCGGCGTCGCTGGCGTCCGAACACACGCTGTCGAGCAGCGAATCGAAATCGAGGGCCTGCATCGCTTCAGTGGTGTCCATGCTGCGCGCCAGATCGAGCCCTTCGCGCACCATCGCCTGCATCGCCGACAGGTCGCCTACCAGGCGTTCCTGCAGCTCCGGATCGGCGACCTTCTCGAGCCGCAGGCGCAGGCGCGTGAGCGGCGTCTGCAGGTCGTGCGTGATGGCGGCGAGCATCTGGGTGCGCTGGAAGATGTACTGGCGGATGCGCGCCTGCATCGCGTTGAAGGCGGCGCTGGCCTGGCGGATCTCGCTGGCGCCGGACAGGGCCAAAGGCGGATGGTTGATGTCGTTGCCGAGGTCCTTGGCGGCCTGCGCCAGCTGCTTGAGGGGCCGGGTGGTCATGCGCGCGACCAGGTAGGCCAGGATCGCGATACTGACCAGGAACAGCGCGATGATGGTGCGGTAATCGGTCTTTGCGGCGATCAGCGAATTGCGCGGCGGCAGAACCGACAGGCGCAGCGACTCGCCGTCACGCAGGCGCACGTCGATGCTTTCACAGGCGCCGCGCCACTGCGCCTTGGTCGGGCCGAACATGGTCGACTGGGTGCGCGGCACGTCGCAGGCGGCCGGGCGCGTGGCGACCGACTCGAGCTTGTAGGCCGGGCCGAGGCGCTGCGACAGCGCGGTGGTGAATTCGGACGGCCCCGCGGCGCGCGGCAGCTCGCGGTTGATTTCTTCGAGCCGGATGCCGGCCCGGTTGGCGACCGCCAGGTAGGCCAGCCGGGCCGACGCCGGCACCACTTCGGTGGCCATGATCAGCTGCTCCGAGCGTTCCAGCGCATGCAGGTCGCGGAAGTCTTCGATCACGCGCTGGCGTTCGGCATCGGCCAGCCATTGGGTCAGCGCGGCCGACAGCACGATGCCGAGCAACAGGGTGAGGAACACGCGGCCCGTCATCGAGCCGAAGAAAGCCCTCATGCCGGCGGCTCCACCGTGACTTGCCCGGCCAGTACGTAACCGCCGTTGCGCACGGTCTTGATGATTTGCGGCAGGCGGGCGTCCTCGCCCAGCTTCTGGCGCAGGCGGCTGATCTGGATGTCGATCGAGCGGTCGAACGGATCGGCGTCGCGGCCCTGGGTCAGGTTCAGCAGCTGGTCGCGGTTGAGCACCCGGTTCGGATGTTCGAGGAACACGCGCAGCAGGCGGAACTCGGCGCCCGACAGCATGATGACGATGCCGTCCGGGTTGAGCAGGTGGCGCGCGGTCAGGTCCAGGGTCCAGCCGGAGAAGCGCATCTGCTGGGCGTTGTCGGACGGCGTATTCGACGGCATTGCATGGCTGCGCCGCAGCACGCTGCGGATGCGCGCCAGCAGCTCGCGCGGCTCGAACGGTTTCGGCAGGTAGTCGTCGGCGCCCATCTCGAGCCCGAGGATGCGGTCGAGCGGCTCGTTGCGCGCGGTGAGCATGATGACCGGCAGGGTCGAATGCGCGCGCAGCTTGCGGCACAAGGTCAGGCCGTCGTCGCCGGGCAGGTTCAGGTCCAGCACGATCAGGTCGGGCCGGGCTTCGTCGAGTATCTTCCACATCGCCGTGCCGTCGGCCGCGGCCAGCGCGCGGTAGCCGTTCGACTCGAGGTAATCGGCCAGCAGCGAACGGATGTCGCGGTCGTCGTCGACGATCAGAATGGTAGAAGGAGTATCCATGAATGCGATTATCGCCAGTTACCGGGCCGCTGAACAGCCTATTTGTATCGTCATGTGTATACCTCGCGAGGCGAAACATATTGATACAAAGTGTACGGCAGCGGACACGCCATGGAAACACGCGCAACAGATGATGAACGTGTGCAGTGAGTAGTTGAGATGCACAACCCACTTAACACTCAAAGGAAAACTAAATGAACACATTACGAAAGCATGTCCTGATCGCCCTGACCGTCCTCGGCATGGGCAGCGCCGCCTTCGCCGCGCAAGCACAAACCGCCGCCCCGGAAGGCCGCCACGCCAACGCCGTCACCCAGGAGCAGCGCATGGCGAAATGGAGCGAGCATTTCGCCATGCGCCAGGCGAAACTGCACGACGCGCTGCAGCTGACGGGCGGCCAGGAGTCCGCATGGGCAGCCTACCAGGCGGCGATCAAGCCGGCTGCGATGGCCGGCCACGGCGACCGCGCGGCATGGGCGGGCCTGTCGGCGCCGGCCCGCATGGAGAAGATGATCGCCATGAGCCGCCAGCGCACCGCCGCCATGGAGTCGCACCTGAGCGCGCTCACGACCTTCTACTCGGTGCTGACGCCGGCGCAGAAGAAGGTGTTCGACGAGAACACCCGCGGCGGCCAGCGGGGCGGCCATATGAAGGACGGGATGCATCACTGATCGCCGGATCGATAGAACAAGGGGGAGCTTCGGCTCCCCTTTTTTTGTCATGCGCACCATACAATTGTGCTTTTTAGCAACAAACTTCCGGTGACCGCTTCAACTCCTTGACAACTACGTGTATCCTCGAAAAAATTGTATCTGCGCAGCAATATCTGGGGTCAAAAAACACAACAATAGATTCGGAGCTGGGATGAATACCTATATTTACGACAAGACCGACAAGGGACGCGAGGAAATCGCCACCCGCAAGTACCAGCTGCCCGCCAAGCTGAGGCCGCTGCTGGTGATGATCGACGGGCAACGCCCGTTCGAGGTATTGGCGAAGAATTTTGCCGGACTCGGCCTCGCAGAGGAAGCCATCGACGAATTGCTCAGCCATGAATACATCAGCCTGGTGGGCGGCGTCCCTGCTGCCAACGAGCCGGAGCTCGCGCCGGCCGCGCCGCGCCCGCCGGCGTCGGCGCGCGCCCGCATGCTGGCACGCACTGCCGCCCGGCAAGAAAAGCTGGCGGCCGGAATCGATACGCAACTGATGCAGGACGAACCGGACGAGCCGGCAGAAAGCTCCGCAAGCATCCGGGCTTTGTATGATTTTTTCACCCAGACCATCAAGAGCACCATGGGCCAGGACGGCATCGAGCTGCAACTGAAAGTGGAAGAATCGACCCGGATCGCCGATTTCCGTGCGGTACGCCTGCCATACCTGCAGGCCGTGTTCGCGGCCCACGGGCGCGAGATGGTCCTGAGCCTGCGCGACCGCCTCGACATGCTGCTGGGCGGCAAGCCCGAACGCGACGATTTCGAACTGACCAAGGGCTAAGCCGGTCCCGCGCTATTTCAGCTTGGCCAGCGAGGCCGTGAATTTCTCCACATTCTGGTAGCCAATCACGCGGCTGTCGGGAATTTCCTGACCGCGCGCGTCGAACATGATGATGCCGGGCGGCCCGAACAGCTTGAAACGCTTCAGCATGGCCTTGTCGTCGGCGTCGTTGGCCGTTACGTCGACCTGCAGCAGCACGCTGCCGGCCAGCCGGGCCTGCACCGCCGGCTCCACGAAAGTGAGCTTTTCCATTTCCTTGCACGAAACGCACCAGTCGGCGTAGAAGTCGAGCAGCGCGGTCTTGCCGCCGCTTTGCGCCAGTGCGGCATCGAGCTGGGCCACGGTCTTGACGCGCGTGAACTGCAGGCGCTGGACCTGGGCCGCGCCCGGTTTCAGGTGCGCCAGCGGCGCCAGCGCATCGCGCCCGCCGCTGGCCAGCCCGATCAGCTGCACCACGCCGAGCACGGCGAAGGCGGCGCCGAGGGCGGTCGCGGCCCAGCTGCGCGCCGGGCGCAGCAGGTAGAAGCCGTAGCCGAGCAGCAGCGCCGCCCACAGCGCCATCTGCAGCGCCGCCGGCAGCACAGGCGACACCAGCCACAGCGCCATCGCCAGCATCAGCACGCCGAAGAAGCGTTTCACCGAATCCATCCAGGCGCCAGCGCGCGGCAGCAGCGAACCGGCCGACACGCCCACCAGCAGCAGCGGAATGCTCATGCCGATCGCCATCGCGAACAGCGCGGCGCCGCCGATGACCACGTTGCGGGTCTGGCTGATGTAGACCAGCGCGCCGGCCAGCGGCGCGGCCACGCATGGGCCGACGATCAGGGCCGAAATGGCGCCCATCACGAACACCCCGGTCAGCTTGCCGGACTGCTGGCGGCCGGAGGCGGAAGCAAGCCTGCTTTGCAGCGCACCGGGCACTTGCAGCTCGTAGAAGCCGAACATCGACAGCGCCATTGCGACGATCAGGATGCCGAAGGCGCCCAGCACCCACGGATTCTGCAGCGCTGCCGCCAGGCCTTCGCCGAGCAGGCCGGCGGCCACGCCGAGCGCGGTGTAGACGATGGCCATGCCGAGCGCGTAGGTGATCGACAGCACCAGGCCGCGCGAGCGCTTCACGCCGGCGCCCTCGCCCACGATGATCGACGACAGGATCGGCACCATCGGCAGCACGCAGGGCGTGAAAGCGAGGCCGAGGCCGAGCAGGATGAAGGCGGGAATGATCGCCAGCAGCTTGCCGCCGCCCAGCACGGCGGCGATGCCGGTCAGCTCGGACGGTTTCGCTGCGCCGGCAGGCGCCGGGACCGCTGCGACGGATGCCGTCGTGGTTGCGGGCGGCAAGACTGCGGGCGCGACACTCATGGCCGGGACGGCGGGCGGGTGCAAGGCCGGCGAGGCGCCGCCGACCGTGGTGCCGCCCATCAGGCGGGCGCTGGCGTCTTGCGGGGCATAGCACAGACCGGCGTCGGCGCAGCCCTGGGAAGTCGCGTTCAGGGTGAACAGGCCGGCGGCCTGGATCGGAATCGTGATGGTGACGCTGTGGCGATAGGTTTCGACATTCTTCTGGAAGGTGTCGTCGAACTTGACCTTGCCCGGCGGGATGTTCGGCGCGCCCAGGGTGGCGCCGTCAGCGGTGAACTTGAAGCGCTCGCGGTACAGATAATAGCCGTCGGCAATCTCATAGGTGATCGCGACCGTGCCCGGATCCTGCATGCGCGCGGAAAACTTGAACGCCACGTCCGGCTCGAGGTAGTCGTCGGCGGCCGAGGCCGGCGCCGCGGCGAACAGCGTTCCCAGCGCGAAGGTCAGCAGCACAAAGGCGCGTATCAGCAGCGCCAGGGGCGCACTGCGGAGGGATCGGGGCGAAACACTGGCCATGGTTTTCCTGTTGTTTTCATTCGGAGTCGCGGCGCGCCGCGCAGGCAGAATAGTACACCCGTGCAAAGTATCGCGCCGGGCCCCGCATCACCGGGCCGGAAAAAACAAAAGCCAGGCTAGGCCTGGCTTTCATTTGAACACTCACGCGCTGATTACTCGGCGGTTGGCGCTTCTTCAACGTCGGAAACTTCCGGACGGTCCATCAGTTCAACGTAGCACATTGGTGCATTGTCGCCAACGCGGAAACCCATTTTCAGGATACGCAGGTAGCCGCCGTTGCGGTTAGCGTAGCGTGGGCCGAGTTCGGCGAACAGCTTCAAGACCATTTCACGGTCGCGCAGGCGGGCGAATGCCAGGCGCTTGTTGGCCAGGGTGTCGGTCTTGCCCATGGTCAGGATCGGCTCGATCACTTTACGCAGTTCCTTGGCTTTAGGAACGGTGGTTTTGATGGCTTCATGACGCAGCAGGGAAACGGTCATGTTGCGCAGCATGGCGAGGCGGTGGGACGAAGTACGGTTCAGCTTGCGAAGGCCGTGACGGTGACGCATGGTAAATCCTTTCGAGTGTTTTTATTCCAGTTCTTCGATCGGTTATGCAAAATCTTGCATAAACCGCGGACCGGTTTTAAAAAAGTTAAAAATGCCGGCCGGGCACAGCGCCCGGCCAGGTACTGCAAAAACAGTGGGGACGCATCCCGGTGTTGCTACGTCTTTTCATCCGGAAGTAGAGGTGTACTTTCGGGTGAACGATTTTACTTCTCGAGACCGGCAGGTGGCCAGTTTTCGAGCTTCATACCCAAGGTCAGGCCGCGCGACGCCAGCACTTCCTTGATTTCGTTCAGGGACTTGCGGCCCAGGTTCGGCGTCTTCAGCAGTTCGTTTTCCGAACGCTGGATCAGGTCGCCGATGTAGTAGATGTTTTCGGCTTTCAGGCAGTTGGCCGAACGCACGGTCAGCTCCAGGTCGTCGACCGGACGCAGCAGGATCGGATCGACCAGCGGCGCGCGCGATGGCGCTTCGGCGGCGGCTTCCGTGCCTTCCAGTGCAGCGAACACGTTCAACTGGTCAACCAGGACGCGGGCCGACTGGCGGATCGCTTCTTCTGGCGTGATCACGCCGTTCGTTTCGATGTTGATGACCAGCTTGTCGAGGTCGGTACGCTGTTCGACGCGGGCCGATTCAACGAAGTACGACACGCGGCGCACCGGCGAGAACGAAGCGTCCAGGATGATGCGGCCGATCGTCTTGTTGGTGTCTTCCGACAGGCGGCGCACGTTACCAGGAACGTAGCCACGGCCTTTTTCAACCTTGATTTGCATGTCGAGCTTGCCACCGGCAGTCAGGTGAGCGATCACGTGGTCCGGGTTGATCAGTTCAACGTCATGCGGCAGGTCGATGTCCGATGCCAGGATCGCGCCTTCGCCTTCCTTTTTCAGGGTCAGCGTGACGGAATCGCGGTTGTGCACTTTGAATACGACGCCCTTCAGGTTCAGCAGCAGGTCGACGACGTCTTCCTGTACGCCATCGAGCGACGAGTACTCATGGACCACGCCGGCAATCGTCACTTCGGTCGGCGCGTAGCCCACCATCGACGACAGCAGCACGCGGCGCAACGCATTACCCAATGTGTGGCCATAGCCACGCTCGAACGGCTCCATCACGACTTTTGCGTGACCGGCGCCCAGGGCTTCAACATCGATAATACGTGGCTTCAACAAACTGTTTTGCATGAAATGTCCTTTTCAATACCCTCGGCTCATTACACCGATAAGGCTGATGGCATTAGTGAAAACGCCCACTCCTGATGGAGCGGGCGGGATACGACTACTTTTTATTGCTATTAACGCGAGTACAGTTCGACGATCAGCGCTTCGTTGACGTCGTTGGCGATCTCGTTACGCTCTGGGAACGAACGGAAAGTGCCTTCCATCTTCTTGGCATCGACCGACACCCAGCTCGGCATGCCGACCTGTTCAGCCAGCGACAGTGCTTCGACGATACGCACTTGCTTCTTCGACTTTTCGCGGACAGCGATCACGTCGCCGGTCTTGACTGCGTACGAAGCGATGTTGACAACGTTGCCGTTGACGGTGAACGCTTTGTGGCTGACCAGCTGGCGCGCTTCGGCGCGGGTCGAGCCGAAGCCCATGCGGTAGCAGACGTTGTCGAGACGCGCTTCCAGCAGGCGCAGCAGCGTTTCGCCGGTGTTGCCCTTGCGACGGTTAGCTTCAGCGAAGTAGCGGCGGAACTGACGCTCGAGGACGCCGTACATGCGCTTGACTTTTTGCTTTTCGCGCAGCTGGTTGCCGTAGTCCGAAGTACGCGCACCGGATTTGACACCGTGCTGGCCTGGCTTGACGTCCAGTTTGCATTTCGAATCGAGCGAACGACGTGCGCTCTTGAGGAACAGGTCCGTACCTTCACGGCGGGACAATTTTGCTTTAGGTCCGATATAACGTGCCACGATGCTTCCTTTTATTTAATGATGACGCCCCGAGGACATCTTGCGATGCGACAGGCGCTAGTCCGAATCTAGTGTTTAGTTCAGACGGTGGCTTCAAAAACCCGCGCACGGATGCGGCAGGCGACGACAGCCGGGCAGTATACCCTATTCGGGAACTGCACCGGCGATCTTTTTCAACGAAGCTGCGGCGTATTAGATACGACGACGCTTCGGAGGACGGCAACCGTTGTGCGGTACTGGCGTCACGTCCTGGATTTCGGTGATCTTGATACCCAGGTTGTTCAAAGCGCGAACTGCCGACTCACGACCAGGACCTGGGCCCTTGATGCGTACTTCGAGGTTCTTCACGCCGCACTCGACGGCGACCTTGCCTGCTGCTTCGGCCGCAACCTGCGCTGCGAACGGGGTCGATTTACGCGAACCCTTGAAGCCAGCACCGCCGGACGTCGCCCACGACAGGGCATTGCCCTGGCGATCGGTGATCGTGATGATGGTGTTGTTGAACGATGCGTGGACATGTGCGATGCCTTCGGCGACGTTCTTTTTAACTTTTTTGCGGACGCGCGCTGCTGCGGCGCTGCTTTGTTGCTTAGCCATGGTCGTTTCCTAGTTATTTCTTAAGCGATTGAGCAGCTTTGCGCGGACCTTTGCGGGTACGGGCATTGGTGCGTGTACGCTGGCCGCGGCAAGGCAGGCCCTTCCGGTGACGCATACCGCGGTAGCAGCCCAGATCCATCAAACGCTTGATGTTCATGGACAGTTCGCGGCGCAGATCGCCTTCTACGACAAACTTGGCGACTTCGTCGCGCAGTTTCTCGAGTTCGTTATCGTCCAGGTCTTTGACTTTTTTATTCGTCGCTACACCGGTTGCATCGCAGATTTTCTGCGAGCGTGGACGGCCAACACCGTAGATCGCCGTCAGGCCGATAACAGTGTGCTGATGGTTTGGGATGTTTACCCCTGCAATACGTGCCATTCGTTATTCCTCAATAAATAACGTTAAATTAACCTTGACGCTGCTTATGACGCGGTTCCACGCAGATTACGCGGACAACGCCTTTGCGCTTGATGATCTTGCAGTTGCGGCAGATCCGCTTGACTGATGCGAGAACTTTCATATTTGCACTCTCTTTTACGTTCGGATGGTTCGATTTCTAAATTTTTACTTGGTACGGAACACAATGCGAGCCCGGCTCAAGTCGTACGGCGTCAGTTCCACCGTCACCTTGTCGCCGGGAAGAATGCGAATATAGTTCATCCGCATTTTACCCGATATGTGGCCGAGCACCACGTGGCCGTTTTCCAGCTTTACTCGAAATGTCGCGTTGGGGAGATTCTCAAGAATCTCGCCCTGCATTTGTATGACGTCGTCTTTTGCCATTCGGTCTGTGCACTCCTGGGCGCTTATCGCGTCGGAATTCCGCCCTTGAAATTTGCCTTGCGCAGCAGCGATTCATATTGCTGCGACATGACGTAGTTTTGTACTTGAGCCATGAAGTCCATGGTGACAACCACAATAATCAACAGGGAAGTACCACCAAAATAGAACGGTACCTTCCATTGGGCTTGCATAAATTCCGGCAACAAACACACCAAGGTGATGTACACCGCACCGGCCAGGGTCAAGCGCATCAGGATCTTGTCGATGTAGCGCGCGGTCTGGTCGCCAGGACGAATCCCGGGAACGAAGGCGCCGCTCTTCTTCAAGTTGTCCGCTGTTTCCTTGCTGTTAAACACCAGCGCCGTATAGAAGAAACAGAAGAATACGATTGCCACCGCATACAGCAGCGCATGGATAGGCTCACCAGGCCCCATCGATGCCGCCAGATCTTTCAAGAAACCGATCACCGGGGTGCTGCTGTCCTTGCCCTTGGTGAACCAGTCCACGATCGTTGCCGGGAACAAGATGATCGACGACGCGAAGATCGGCGGGATCACGCCGGCCATGTTCAGCTTCAAGGGCAAGTGGCTGGTCTGACCGCCATATACCTTGTTGCCGACCTGGCGCTTCGCATAGTTGACCAGGATCTTGCGCTGGCCGCGTTCGACGAACACCACGAAATACGTTACCAGTGCCACCAGCAAGATGATGAAGATGGCTGCAATGCTGCTGATCGAACCGTTCGAAATCAAGGTGAACAAGCCACCCAGCGCCGCCGGCAGACCGGCTGCAATACCGGCAAAAATAATGATCGAAATACCGTTGCCCAGACCGCGTTCGGTGATCTGCTCGCCGAGCCACATCAGGAACATGGTGCCGGTCAGCAGTGTTACCACCGTGACGAACCGGAACGCCATGCCAGGATCGAGCACCAGGCCCTGCTGCTGCTCGAGTGCGACCGCAATGCCGAACGCCTGGAACAACGCCAGCGCCACCGTGAAATACCGGGTGTACTGGGTGATCTTGCGACGGCCTGCTTCGCCCTCTTTTTTCAGCGCTTCCATCTGCGGCGACACGATCGACACCAGCTGCATGATGATCGAGGCCGAGATGTAAGGCATGATACCGAGCGCAAACACCGTGAAGCGGGACAAGGCGCCGCCCGAGAACATGTTGAACA
The DNA here is from genome assembly GCA_046728335.1 of Pseudomonadota bacterium. Lineage (GTDB taxonomy): Bacteria > Pseudomonadota > Gammaproteobacteria > Burkholderiales > Burkholderiaceae_D > JAFCUW01. Next base: position 23,025 of record JBKPEJ010000060.1, read on the forward strand.
TGCCCAGGATGCCGCCTTCGTTCTGCTTGAACAGCGCAGCAAGTGCTACCGGGTCAATCCCGGGGACCGGGATGTGCGCACCGATACGGTACACGACCAACGCGCCAAGCAAAAACCAGAGCCGACCCCATGGGAAACCGGCAGCCGCACTCTTACCAAGTTGTGAATTAGTCGCCAATTTTTGCTCCGATCAAGCCGTTAGCCAACTCAGGCTACCGAGCCGCCAGCTGCTTCGATTGCCGCTTTCGCGCCTGCAGTCACTTTCAAGCCTTTGAGGTTCACCGCTTTGGTGACTTCGCCGGACAGGATCACGCGAACGTCGCGTGCCAGGACTTGCAGGATGCCAGCTTGCTTGAGCACCAGGATGTCGACATCGCCGACAGGCAGGTTGTTCAGGTCCGACAGGCGAACTTCCGCTTTGAACGTAGCATTGAGCGATTTGAAACCACGCTTAGGCAGACGGCGTTGCAGAGGCATCTGACCGCCTTCGAAACCGACTTTGTGGAAACCGCCCGAACGCGACTTTTGACCCTTGTGACCACGGCCAGCGGTTTTGCCGATGCCCGAGCCAATACCGCGGCCTACGCGACGCTTGTAGTGCTTGGCGCCTTCGGCTGGCTGAATTGTATTCAATTCCATTGTTTTCTCCGTTCGTCAGCCCGAAGGCTTACGAGACAACTTTAACGAGGTACGAGACTTTGTTGATCATGCCGCGCACCGATGGGGTGTCTTCCAGCTCGGAAACCGAGTTGACGCGACGCAGACCCAGGCCGCGCACGGTGGCGCGATGCGACTCGCGCGTACCGATCAGGCCCATGACCAACTGAACTTTGACGGTTTTGGTAGCAGTAGCTTTAGTCATTGTGTTCACCTTAAGCCAGGATGTCTTCAACCGACTTGCCGCGCTTGGCGGCGATGTCGGAAGCAGTGCTCATTTTCGACAGACCGTCGAGCGTGGCACGAACCAGGTTGTAAGGGTTCGACGAGCCGGTGGATTTCGCCACGACATCGGTCACGCCCATTACTTCGAAGATTGCGCGCATTGCGCCGCCGGCGATCACGCCAGTACCAGGCTTGGCAGGCATCATCATTACTTTCGATGCGCCGTGACGGCCGGTAACGGTGTGGTGCAGGGTGCCGTTCTTGAGAGGAACCTTGATCAGGTTGCGACGGGCTTCTTCCATTGCCTTCTGCACACCGACCGGAACTTCCTTCGACTTGCCCTTGCCCATGCCGATGCGGCCATCGCCATCACCAACAACGGTCAGTGCTGCAAAACCCATGATCCGACCACCCTTGACCACTTTGGTCACACGGTTGATCGCGATCATCTTTTCGCGCATGCCATCATCCGGCTTGTCGCTTTGCATTTTCGCTTGCATTTTTGCCATGACGATTCTTCCTTAGAACTTCAGACCGGCTTCACGCGCGGCTTCTGCCAACGCCTTCACACGGCCGTGGTAACGGAAACCGGAGCGGTCGAACGCAACTTCGGTAATCCCTGCTTTCAGTGCTTTCTCGGCGACGCGCTTGCCGACCAGTGCGGCAGCGGCGGCATTGCCACCCTTGCCGGACTTGCCTGCCAGTTCGGCGCGCACTTCGGCTTCGGCGGTCGAGGCCGAAACCAGGATCTTCGCGTCCGGGCTGATCAGGTTGGCGTAAATGTGCAGGTTGGTACGATGTACCGACAGGCGATTTACTTTCATCTCCGCAATTTTGATGCGGGTCTGGCGTCCACGACGCAGACGTGATTCTTTCTTGTCCATGGTCAGCCCTATTATTTCTTCTTGGTTTCTTTAAGCTTAACCACTTCGTCCGCATAGCGAACGCCCTTGCCTTTGTAAGGCTCAGGGGAGCGGTAAGCACGCACTTCGGCGGCGACCTGGCCAACCTGCTGACGGTCAATCCCTTTGATCAGGATCTCGGTCGGGGTCGGGGTGGTCGCGGTCACGCCAGCTGGCATTGCATGCGCAACTGGATGCGAGAAACCCAGCGAGAGATTGAGCTTGTCACCGGCAGCCTGGGCTTTGTAGCCCACGCCTACCAGGGTCAGCTTCTTCTCAAAGCCTTTGGTCACGCCGGTCACCATATTGTTGACCAGGGCACGCAAGGTGCCGGACATCGCATTGGACTCGCGGCTGTCGTTGACTACGTCAAACGTCAGCGTGCCGCCATTGTTTTCAACTTTTACCAGGCCATTCAGGGGCTGAACCAGCGTTCCCAAAGGACCTTTTACCGTGATCGCTGCTGCAGTGATCGCCACTTCGGCGCCAGCTGGGACAGCGATTGGCATCTTAGCTACTCGAGACATCGTCTACTCCTTAAGCCACGTAGCAAATAACTTCGCCGCCGACACCGGTGGCGCGCGCTTTGCGGTCAGTCATGACGCCTTGCGGGGTCGACACGATCGCCACGCCCAAGCCATTCATGACTGTAGGGATATCATCTTTGCCCTTGTAGACGCGCAGCCCTGGACGGGACACGCGATCGAGGCGCTCGATGACCGGACGGCCAGCGTAATACTTCAAACCGATTTTCAGTTCTGCCTTGCCACCAGCTGCGGTGACGGCAAAATCTTCAATGTAACCCTCGTCCTTGAGGACGTTGGCAATCGCCACTTTGACTTTCGACGACGGCATTGCCACGGTCGTTTTCTGTACGCCCTGGGCGTTGCGAATGCGGGTCAGCATATCGGCGATAGGATCGCTCATACTCATTGCATATTCTCCTATTACCAGCTTGCTTTAGTCATACCCGGAATCTCACCACGCATGGCGAATTCACGGAGCTTGATACGTGCCAGACCGAATTTACGGAATGTGCCACGTGGACGACCGGTGATCGCGCAGCGGTTGCGCTGGCGGGTCGGCGCCGAGTTGCGCGGCAGTGCCTGCAACTTCAAACGGGCTTCATAACGTTCTTCTTCCGTCTTCGACTGGTCATCGATGATGGCTTTCAGAGCGGCACGCTTCGGGGCGAATTTCTCCACCAGGTCTGCACGCTTCTGTTCGCGGTTAATCAGTGCTAGTTTTGCCATGATCTCAGTTTCTGAACGGAAATTTAAAGGCGGCGAGCAGAGCTTTCGCTTCGTCGTCGGTCTTGGCGGTGGTCGTGATGCTGATATTCAGACCACGCAACGCGTCAATCTTGTCGTACTCGATTTCAGGGAAAATGATCTGTTCCTTGACGCCGATGTTGTAGTTACCACGACCATCGAACGAACGACCATTGACGCCGCGGAAGTCGCGCACGCGCGGCAGCGCCACGGTGATGAAGCGATCCAGGAACTCGTACATGCGGGCGCCGCGCAGGGTCACCATCGCACCGATCGGGTAGCCTTCACGGATCTTGAAGCCGGCGATAGCCTTGCGTGCCTTGGTAGTCACTGGCTTTTGGCCGGCGATCTTGGTCAGGTCGCCAGTGGCGTGCTCGATGATCTTCTTGTCCGCGATCGCTTCGCCAAGGCCCATGTTCAGGGTGATCTTGGTCAGGCGCGGTACTTCCATTGCCGATTTGTAGCCAAATTTGGCGACCAGGTCGGCAACGACCTTATCTTTATAAAATTGCTGGAGACGGGCCATGATTAAACCTTCACTACTTCGCCGGACGACTTGAAGACGCGGACTTTTTTGCCGTCTACGTCTTTGAAGCCTACGCGGTCTGCCTTGCCAGTCGCTGCATTGAACAATGCAACGTTGGACACGTGAATCGGCATAGTCTTATCGACGATACCACCAGTTACGCCGGTCATTGGGTTAGGCTTGGTCGCTTTTTTAGCGACGTTGACGCCTTCAACCACGACATGCTCAGCATCGATACGTTGCTGAACAACACCGCGCTTGCCCTTGTCTTTGCCGGTCAAAACGATGACTTCGTCGTTTTTACGAATCTTATCCATTACGACTCCTTACAGGACTTCAGGTGCCAGGGACACGATTTTCATGAACTTCTCAGTGCGCAGTTCGCGCGTGACTGGTCCAAAAATACGCGTACCGATCGGTTCCAGCTTGGCGTTGAGCAGCACGGCAGCGTTGCCGTCGAACTTCACCAGGGAGCCGTCTTGGCGGCGCACACCTTTAGCGGTACGCACAACCACAGCGTTATAAATTTCACCTTTTTTGACACGGCCGCGTGGCGCAGCAACCTTGACGGTTACCTTGATCACGTCGCCAATGCCAGCATAACGGCGCTTGGAACCGCCCAATACCTTGATGCACATGACTTCTTTGGCACCGGTATTGTCGGCCACTTCGAGCCGGCTTTCAGTTTGAATCATAGTATTCTCTTTCCCAACTTAAGCCGAAGAATCCCCACAATGTGGGCCTGCGGTCAGTCTTGGTCCCGCCAGAGGCTCCTGCTGGAGCAACTGATTGGGTGATGGACTTTCCAAAAACTTTCGTTTCGGACCGCAGCCACCGGGGTGACTAATTTTGCGGCAACACATGAACGAAGCCCGCTAGTATCGCATAACACTGGCGGGCCCGCAAGAACTAAATTGTCGAATCGCCTGCCCAGTGCGGTCCTTACAACGGACAACGCTGAGCGGACTCTTCTAGTCAGTCGAGGACCGACCATTCGCTGCGCAAATGGTCGGTCCCGCGATCCGTCAAATTACCGGTGCTGCTTGCACAACTTTGGTAACCGTCCAAGCTTTGGTCTTGGAGATCGGGCGACCTTCCTGGATCTCGACGGTGTCACCCATCTTGACCGAGTTGGTCTCGTCATGCGCGTGATACTTGTTCGAGCGCATGATGATCTTGCCGTACAGCGGGTGCTTGACGTGACGTTCGATCAGGACGGTAACCGTCTTGTCCATCTTGTCGGACACCACTTTACCGACCAGCGTGCGCTTCAGCGCTACTTTCGTTGTTTCGGTCATTTGGCATCCTTCGAGTTCATCACTGTCTTCACACGCGCGATATCGCGGCGTACCTTCTTGAGTTGCGAAGTGTTGCTCAGCTGTTGCGTAGCGATTTGCATGCGCATGCCGAACTGGGCCTTCAACAAATCATTCAGCTCTTTCTCGAGAGCTGCCTGGTCTTTGCCGCGGAGTTCTGTTGCTTTCATATACAACTCCTTTTATTGGCCGACTTGGCGGATGACAAACGTCGTCGCCAGTGGCAGTTTGGCGGCGGCCAGACGGAACGCTTCCCGGGCCAGCGTCTCATCGACGCCGTCCATTTCGTACAGTACCTTGCCTGGCTGAATCTCAGCGACGTAGTACTCCGGGTTACCTTTACCGTTACCCATACGAACTTCAGCTGGCTTGTTCGAAATTGGCTTGTCCGGGAAAATACGGATCCAAATACGACCACCGCGCTTGATGTGACGGGTCATGGCACGACGTGCTGCTTCGATCTGGCGTGCTGTGATACGGCCGCGGGCGACTGCCTTCAGACCGAATTCACCGAACGAGACAGCGGTGCCGCGTGAATGCGAAATGCCGGTGTTACGGCCTTTCTGCTCTTTACGATACTTCCTGCGTGCTGGTTGCAGCATGGTTATTCTCCTGCTTTCTCAGCTGGTGCTGCAGCAGCGGCTTCCGGCTTCTTCACTGCAACTGCAGGGCGAGCACGGACGACTGGTGCGCCAGTTGGGGTTGAACCTGGACGGCCAGGCGCGCCGGCTGGGCGCGGACGGCCAGCTGGCTTGCCATCGTCACGGCGCGGACCGCGGCTCTTCTTCTCGTCGGCCGGGGTATCGATGACTGGTGCATCGCCGTTCGGCGCGCGGTCACCCTTGTATACCCAGACCTTGACGCCGATGATGCCGTAGGTCGTTGCTGCTTCGCTGGTGCCGTAGTCGATATCGGCGCGCAGGGTATGCAGAGGCACGCGGCCTTCGCGATACCACTCTTTACGCGCGATCTCGATGCCGTTCAGGCGGCCGGACGACATGATCTTGATACCGAGAGCACCGAGGCGCATTGCATTTTGCATTGCACGCTTCATGGCGCGGCGGAACATGATCCGTTTTTCCAGCTGCTGCGAAATCGAATCGGCGATCAGCTGCGAGTCGATTTCCGGCTTGCGGATTTCTTCGATATTGACGTGTACAGGAACGCCCATGATTTTGGTCAGCGCGGTCTTCAGTACTTCGATGTCCTCGCCTTTTTTACCAATGACCACGCCTGGACGCGAGCTGTAGATCGTGAAGCGCGCGTTCTTGGCAGGACGCTCGATGACGATGCGGCCAACCGAAGCGTTCTTCAGTTTCTTTTTCAGATAAGCACGTGCTGCGAGGTCTTCGTTGAGCATTTGGGCAAAGTTACCATTGCCCGCGTACCAACGCGACGCCCAGTTACGGGTTACTGACAGGCGAAAGCCTGTTGGATGAATCTTCTGTCCCATCGTGACCCCTTAGTTTCCGACAGTCACGTAGATGTGACAGGATTGTTTCGAGATACGATCGCCCCGGCCCTTAGCGCGTGCAGTGAAGCGCTTCAGGATCGGGCCCTTTTCAACATAGATCTGAACGATCTTCAGCTCGTCGATGTCGGCGCCATCATTGTGCTCGGCGTTCGCGATTGCGGACTCGAGTACCTTCTTGATGATCGTCGCACCTTTTTTAGGGCTGAATTGCAAGATGTCGAGTGCTGCGCCGACTTTCTTGCCGCGGATCAGATCTGCAACCAGGCGGCCCTTTTGGTCCGACAGGCGCACACCTTTGAGGATAGCTTTGGTTTCCATTATTTCTTCGCCTTTTTGTCAGCGGCATGGCCCTTGAACGTACGGGTCAGTGCGAATTCGCCGAGCTTGTGACCAACCATGTTCTCGGAGATATACACCGGCACGTGCAGCTTGCCGTTGTGAACCGCGATCGTCAGGCCGATGAAGTCTGGCGAAATCGTCGAACGGCGCGACCAGGTTTTGACTGGCTTTTTGTCTTTGGTCGCTTGCGCGGTCTCGACTTTTTTCACCAGGTGGGCGTCGATAAACGGCCCTTTTTTCAATGAACGTGTCATGTCTTATCCTTATTTCTTGCCGCGGCGCGAGACGATCATCGAAGTCGTACGCTTGTTACGGCGCGTCTTCTTACCCTTCGTCTGTTGGCCCCAAGGCGACACTGGATGACGACCAGCTGCGGTTTTACCTTCACCACCACCGTGCGGGTGATCGACCGGGTTCATGACCACACCGCGAACGGTAGGACGAACACCGCGCCAGCGCATCGCGCCAGCTTTACCGATCTTGCGCAGGCTGTGCTCGGCGTTACCGACTTCGCCTACCGTTGCACGGCATTCGATGTGGACGCGGCGCACTTCACCCGAGCGCAGGCGGACCTGGGCGTAGGTGCCTTCGCGGGCCATCAGCACGACGCCGGCGCCGGCGGTACGGGCCATCTGGGCACCCTTACCTGGCAGCATTTCGACACAGTGCATCACGGTACCGACCGGGATGTTGCGGATAGGCAGGCAGTTGCCCGACTTGATAGGCGCTTCCGAACCATTCATCACGCTATCGCCAACGGCCATGCCTTTGGTTGCGATGATGTACTGGCGCTCACCGTCTGCATAGCACAGCAGGGCGATGTTCGCGGTACGGTTTGGATCGTATTCGATACGCTCGACCTTTGCCGGGATACCATCCTTCTGACGCTTGAAGTCGATCAGGCGATAGTGCTGCTTGTGACCGCCGCCGATGTGGCGGGTGGTGATGTGACCGTTGTTGTTACGGCCAGCAGTCTTCGATTTCTTTTCAACCAGGGCGGCGAACGGACGGCCTTTGTACAGGTCCGGGTTCACCACTTTCACCATGCCACGACGGCCTGGTGAGGTTGGTTTCATCTTTACGAGTGCCATTATTTAGCCTCCTCGGAGAAGTTGATTTCCTGGCCAGGCTTCAGGCACACGAAAGCACGCTTGGTATGGTTGCGACGGCCATTGAAACGGCCCGAACGCTTTTGCTTACCTTCGCGATTGGCTGTCTGGACCGACAGGACTTCAACCTTGAACAACAGTTCAACGGCTGCCTTGATCTCAGGCTTGGTCGCATCCGGCAATACGCGGAACACGATTTGCTCGTTCTTTTCCGCGACCATGGTGGCCTTCTCGGAAATGACGGGCGCCTGGAGCACCTTCATCAGGCGCTCTTCGCTGAATTTGATTACGGCGCTCATGCGAACATCTCCTCGATCATGGCCAGTGCTGCTTTGGTGACCACGATTTTTTTGTAGAACACCAGCGACATCGGGTCAGCGTGACGTGGCTCGACGACGAGCACGTTCGGCAGGTTGCGCGATGCCAGCAGCAGGTTTTCCTCGAGCGTGTCGGTGATGATCATGACCGATTCCAGACCCATGCCTTGCAGTTTCTGCGACAGCAGCTTGGTCTTCGGAGCATCGATGCTCAGGCTTTCGACCACAACCAGGCGCTCTTCACGTGCCAACTGGGACAGGATCGAGCAGATACCTGCGCGATACATCTTCTTGTTGACTTTGTGGGTGAAGTTTTCGTCAGGCGAGTTCGGGAAGATCCGACCGCCGCCGCGCCACAGAGGCGAAGACGACATACCAGCACGAGCGCGGCCGGTGCCTTTTTGGCGCCATGGCTTCTTGGTCGTGTGGTGGACTTCTTCACGGTCTTTCTGCTTGCGGTTACCGCTACGTGCGTTGGCAGCGTAAGCAACCACGATCTGGTGGATCAGGGCTTCGTTGTAGTCACGGCCGAAAACGGTATCGGCTGCGGCGACGTTCGAACCTGCTTGTCCTTGCTCATTCAGAAGCTTGAGTTCCATAATTAAGCTCCCTTCTGTGCTTTGGATTTAATGGCAGGCGAAACGATGACCTGGCCATTTTTCGCACCTGGTACGGCGCCTTTGACCAGCAACAGCTGGCGGTCGGCATCGATACGGGCGATTTCGAGATTCTGTACGGTGCGGTTGACGTCACCGAGGTGACCGGTCATGCGCTTACCAGGGAACACGCGGCCTGGATCTTGCGCCATACCGATGGAACCTGGAACGTTGTGCGAACGGGAGTTACCGTGGGTAGCGCGACCGGAAGCGAAGTGGTAACGCTTGATGACGCCGGCGTAACCCTTACCAATCGTGACACCTTGCACGTCGATCTTCTGACCGACTTCGAACAGCGAGGCAGCGACGACGTCGCCAGCTTTCAGTTCGGCTGCTTTAGCGGCATCGACGCGGAATTCCCGCAACATCGTGCCGGCTTCCACGCCAGCTTTGGCGTGATGACCCGCAACTGCCTTGGTCACGCGGGAAGCGCGACGTTGACCGAATGCGACCTGAACAGCGGTATAACCATCTGTTTCAGGAGTTTTGATTTGCGCAACACGGTTGTTCGATACGTCCAACACGGTGACCGGGATCGAGTCCCCTTCATCCGTGAAAATGCGCATCATACCAACCTTGCGACCGAGAAGGCCTAGGCTCATTTTTTCTCCATGCCCCACCTGCGATTGGGCGGGGCTAACTGTTTAACTACCAAGTAAAGGACAGATTCAAAAAAGACGAATCCATACCGAAGCCGGCAAGTATAGCTTGTTAAAAGGCTTGACGCAACAGATTAGTTGGGGGTATGTCGGCATTTTGCGCAGCTGTGGCGGGCGGCCCCGGCAGCACTTGCTTCCTGCCGGAAATATTTGCCGTGGAAGGGGGCGGCGCGGTGGCGAGGCCTGCAAGTCATTGTTTATTATAGGCATGTTGCGACTGGCGCCGCGCCACCAGCACGGCGGCGGGCGCGCGTCAGCGGCGATTGGCTGCATATAAGAAAGAAGAAAGGCCCGCTGCGAGCGGGCCTTTCTGCCGGCGCCGGCCGATCGAGGCATCGATGGTTCCGTGCGGCCGCCGCTACCGGCCTGCCACTCAGTGCGGCGCGAGCTGCATCCAGGTCAGACGCCAGCTGCCGTCGACCCGCCCGCCTGCCTCGAAATACGGCAGGAAGGTCAGCGGCTCACGATAGCCCAGGTGCAGGCGCATGGCCGGGCCCTGATAGCCGTCGGGCGCGCCGATCAGCTCCAGCGCGGCGTCGGCGTCGGCCGGCAGGCGCAGCGTTTCTTCGGTCTTGAAACCGTCGATCAACCCGGTGGCGTACACCAGGGGGCCGCGCGTGATCGCCACGTAATCGTAGTGCATCACCTGCTGCGCCACCTGCGAGCCGTCCGGCGCCAGCGATTCCTGGGTGTTCTGGCTGACCTGGTGATGCAAGGCCGGCAGCATCGGCAGGTCGAGCTCGATGAGATCGCCGTCTTGCCAGTCGCGGTGCAAGATGGCGTAACTGCCGGCGAGCACCAGCGCGGACGGCGCGCCATTGACGGATGACTGCGCGCCTTCGGCCCACGACGGGATGCGCAGCAAGATCGTGAACGCGGCCGGCGCCGCCAGGCCGACGGCGATGCGGACCTTGCCGTCGAACGGATAGGCGGTGTCCTGCACCAGGCTTACGCTGCCGGCCGCCGCCAGCGGGATACGCGCCTGGCCCGGCCCATACAGGTTGACGGCCACCGTATCGCCGCCGCGCGCGGCATACGCCACGCCGGCCAGCTCTTCGAGCGCCATCGCCCCGCTCGACTTGCAGCAGCGCCAGTAGGTGGTGTACACCCGCTTGCCGTTCGGATAAATGTAATAGCACCAGTCCTCGCCGTTCGGCGCCTGCGCGGCCAGCAGGTCGTTATAGGCCGAGCGTTCGATCTCCTCGGCGTAGCCGACGTCGCCGGTGATGGCCAGCAGTTCGCGGTTCAGCTGGATCCACGACAAGGTCGAACAGGTCTCGATGTAGCCGTAGGGACTGAAGGCGCCGTGGTGGTTGAACACTTCGCGCGAGCGGTGGGCGATGCCGCCCCAAGGACCGCCGCCCAGGCTCAGGTGATGGGCGCGGATGCTGTGCCATACATTCTGCACCGCCTGCAGCAGGTGCGGCTCGCCGGTGGCCTTGTGCAGCTTGGCCAGCCCGACCAGGTTCCAGCACAGCTGGTAAGCCTTGCCCGTGGCGATCTCGGCGGCATCGACGCCGGCCAGCGCCTGCGCCAGCAGATCGAGTTCGGGGCGCGCGTTCGCTTGCGCGAGCACGCGCTGGGCCAGCGCCAGGTAGCGCGCTTCGCCGGTGACCAGGTACAGCTCCACCGCCGGGTCGAGCAGCACCGTGGCCGACATGCCGTGGTGGTTGCCGAGGTCGGTGATGTCGATGCCGCCGACGGTCAGCGCGGTCAGGCACAGGTCGCCGATCGCCATGGCGCAGGCGAGGTAGCGCGGCTGCGGAAAGTGGCGCTGCACTTCGAGCATGCCGAGGATCAGGTAGCTGTGGGTCCAGATATCCCAGGTGCGCTTGGCCGGTGCGCCGTCCCAGGTGCGCGGCCCCCTGCCCTGCTGCTGCATGAAGCGGCGCTCGGGCGCGTAGGTGCCGAGATAGCCGTCGGCCTCCTGCTGCGCCAGCAGGAAGTCGGCCACCCGCTGGACCTGGGCCGACAGGGCGGCGTCGCCGCTGCGACCGGCGGCGCGCGCGGCCGCGTACAGCCATTTGCCGGCGTGTTCGCCGTACCAGTCGCCTTCATGGTTCTGGCATTTGTGCTGATGGCCGAACAGCGCCACCGGTGCGCTGCCGCCGTCTTCGATGAAATGGGTCAGGCGGCCGGCCAGGTTGGCCGCCAGCGCCTCGCCCAGCAAGCCGTCCAGCCGGACCTGGCCGGCGGCGGGGAAAGTGAAGGTGGACGCCATCGCTTACGCGCCATCCACGACGCAGCGGAAACCGAGCGTGCCCGCGCGGTCCTTGCACGGCGCCATCAGCAGGTACTTGCCGTGCTGGTCGAGCCGGTGCGCCTGAGGGAAATACCAATGCGAGGTCTGCGGCAGATAGGAGCTGCCGCCGCGCAGCACCGCGGCGCGGGTGTGCTCGTCTTCGTATTCATCGGTCCACTGCCAGACATTGCCGACGAGGTCCATCACACCGAACGGGCTGGCGCCGGCCGGATGGGCGTCGACGTCGGCCGGCGGCAACAGCTCGCGGCCCTTGTTGGTGGCCGGCGCGGCGGCGTTGTCCCAGGTATCGCCCCACGGATACAGGCGGCCGTCGCCGCCCTGCGCGGCGTACTGCCATTCCCATTCGTGCGGCAGGCGTTTGCCGGCCCAGGCCGCATAGGCGCGGGCATCCTCGAGGCCGACCCAGGTGACCGGCTTGTTGTCCCAGCCGGCGCGCGGGGCGCCATTCTCCCAGTCGAGCAGGAAATTGTGGGCGTCGCGCGGCCAGTAGCCGCTGGCGTCGAGGAAGGCCTTGAACTGGGCGTTGGTGACCGGGTAGCGGTCGATGAAGTAGGTCGTCATGTCCATGCGGCGGCGGTGGTGGCGGCGCGCCGTGCTCTCCCATGGATACTGGAAATCGACGCCCGCCTTGGTGTCGCCCTCGACTTCGATGCCGGTGACTTCAAAATTGAACGAGCCGGCGGGAATCGCCACCATGCCCTCGGGCGCGCTGGCAGCCGCAGTGGTCGGGGTGATCCCGACGAGCTGCTGGGGCGCCGGGGACCAGGTGCCGGAATAGCTTTGCAAAGGCTTGACGGCCAGTTGGCGCATGCCCGCCAGGAAGGCGTCGAGACCGTCGACGCCGCGGCCGGCGGCGATCGCCAGCACCGCGCCGAAGCCGCGCTTTTCCAGGCTCAGCGGCAGCAGCGCGCAGTCGCCGTCGAGCATCGGTTCGAGCGGCACGCCGTTCCAGACGTCGATGTAGCGGGTGCCGGCCACATGGCCGACCTTGAGCATCTCGCCATCGACCGGGAATTCATTGCGGTTGACCACGGTCCACAGGCTCAGGCCGTCGTGCGGGAACATGCTGGCGAACACGTCCTGCTGCAGCGCCAGCGCATACGGCTGCCAGTCCGGGCTCACCAGGAGCTTGGGGAACTGGCGTTCGATGGTGGCGATGCGGCGCAGCGTTTCGCCGTCGCGGTCGGTGAACTGGTTCCAGATGCCCCAGACGTTCTCCCAGGCGGTGTAGCCGACGCCGTTGAACCAGATGTATTGCAGGTCGTTGCTGCGGTCGCGGCACCAGCGGTTTTCGATGTTCACCATGTGGCGCGATTCGAGCCACTTGACCTTGCTGACGGCGGGAATGATCTCGGTGGACGCCTTGCCCCAGGTCTGGTGGTTCCACTGCAGCAGCTCATCGGCGGTGAGCGAGCCTTCCGGCTGGAACACCAGCGGGCGGCCGGCCGCTTCGGCGGCATCCTTGAAGGCGCGCGGCACGCCATTGTAGGTGTCGCCGTTGACGCCGTCGGCGCCCAGTTCGAGCGCCAGCGCGGTGACCGCATCCCAGTCGCTCTGGCGCTGGTCGTGGGTGCCATTGTCCCACGGCATGGTCGGCAGAAACACGCGCACGCCGCGCGCCTGGAAGTCGCGCACCACCTGCTTGAGGCCGGCCAGGCCGCCCGGCATGTCGCTTGCCAGCTCGGTCTGGTTGCGGGCGTCGATGCCGATGTTCGGATAGACATACCAGATCAGCACACTGTCGATGCCGCCGAAGCGCTCGATCAGGTCGTCGAGGTAACGGTCGACCGTGTAGGCGCCGGCCACCGGATCGTAGAAGTAGCGGTCCTCGACCATCATCTGGGTGTGGACGAAATTCTGCTGCGCCCATTGCAGCTCGGGACGGCCGTACTGCGCATCGTCGTAACCCATGCGGATCTTGTGCTCATGGCGCCAGGTCGACAGTTCCTCGCGCCAGCTGGCGGCGTAGTTGTTGACTTCGATCTTCCATTTGCCGATGTTGATGAACGGCCAGTCCGGCGACTTGCCGGGCAGCGGCAGGTGCGCCGGAATGGTGTGCGGCAAGGGCGTATCGTAATACTTCGGCTCACGGGCTTTCGGGCTGTAGGTCATGATTTCACGCGTCAGGAAATTAGTTGTCGGAATAAATGGTCAGGCCCGCCAGCGACTGGCTGGGCGCAGGGAACAGATAGCTGGCGATGTAGCCGATGATGATGCAAAGCATGATCGAGAACGGCAGGTAAAAATACGGATGCACCAGGCTCATCGACCAGGCGGTGGTGGTCAGCGCGGTGCTGCAGGCGATGCCGACGGCCACGCCCTGCCAGTTGGCGCGGCGGGTGAACATGCCCAGCGTGTAGGCGCCGGCGATGCCGCCGCCGAGCAGGCCGGCCAGTTCGATCGAGACATCGAACAGCGAATGCGAGTTGAAGCGCGACAGCCACAGCGCCGCGCCGATGCCGATCAGGCCGGTGGCCACGGTGGCCAGTTCGGCGAACAGCACGCTCTTTTTCGGCGTCGGGTTCCTGACCAGCTTTTCATAGAAATCGACCGAGGCCAGCGTCGCTACGCTGTTCATGATGCCCGACAGGGTCGCCATGGCGGCGGCCAGGATGCCGGCGATGATCAGGCCGGTGACGCCGGTGGGCAGCTCGGCGGCGATGAACAGCGGGAAGGTGGCGTCGATGTTGAGCAGCGGGTTCATGCGCTCCGGATGCGATTTGTAGAACGCGAACAGCGCGGTGCCGATGGTGTAGAAGATGAAACCGCCCGGAATCGAGATCGCCGCGAAGGTCAGGATCGAGCGGGTCGCTTCGGGCGCCGACTTGGTCGACAGCGCGCGCTGCATCAGCACCTGGTCCTTGGGGAAGGTCAGCACGACGTCGAACACGACCAGGAAGATGAAGCCCCAGACGGTCGGCTGGGTCAGGTCCCAGCTGAAGTCGAACAGCTTCATCTTGCTCTCGGCCATAGAGGTGGCGACGAACTCGGGAACCCCGCCGTCGAGCTTCCAGATGATGAAGCCAATGGCGAACAGCGCCCCGCCCATCTTGACGAACAGCTGCACGAAGTCGGTCCAGACCACCGCCTTCATGCCGCCCATGGCGGTGTAGACGATGGTGAAGCCGCCCATCAGCAGGATGCTCCAGCCCACGTCGATGCCGGTGATGGTGGCGATCGCCAGCGACGGCAGCAGCAGGATCACGCTCATGCGGCTGCCGATCTGCACCAGGATGCAGATCAGGCTGGCGAGCATGCGGATGGCCGGGTGAAAGCGGATCTCCAGGTAGTGAAACACCGACATCAGGTTCAGCCTGCGCAGCAGCGGCACGATGGCGACGGCGACGAAGGTCAGCGCGATCACCGCGATCAGGTTGTTGGTCATGTACTGCCAGTTGGTCTCGAAGGCCTTGGCCGGAATCGCGATGTAGCTGATCGAGCTGGTGTTGGCCGCGTACAGGCTGACGCCGGCGGCCCAGAACGGAATCGAGCGCCCGCCGACGAAGAAATCGGCGGTCGAGTTGCGCTTTTCGCGCAGGTAGCAGTAGCCGCCAATGCCCAGCATGCCGGCCAGGTAGACGGCGATGATGAACCAGTCGAGCGTCTTCAGCAGGCGCTTGTCGGTGACCAGTTCGGTGTAGGCGAAATCGGTGTGGCCGCCGACGGCCGGGCGCGCCCACAGCAGGCCATTGCCCCAGCCGGTGGCCGGGCTCAGGCTGGCGGTAGCGGCGGTGGCGCCGCTGCCGCCGGCCGCGCCCTGGCGCGCCCATGCCTGGGTGATGGTGTGGTACGACCACAATTCGGGCACGCCGCCGGCGACGCCGCTGAGCAGGTATAGCAAGTGGGCCTGGCCGGTGGCGTGCACGCCGCCGTCGAGCACCCGGCCGGACAAGGCGGCCGGCTCGTGCCAGCCGTCCTTGGCGCGCCAGCGCAGCAGGCGGTCGCCCTTGCCTTCCGCATTCCTGACCGTGATCAGCAAGGTGGCGTTCTGCGCCGCCATCGAGGTTGGCACGCCGCTGGCGCCGCTCCATGCCGGCACGGTTTTCCATTGGGCGCCGGCGGTTGCCAGGTCGAGCGAGAGCAGCACCAGCGCGCCGGCGGCGTCGTTGCCGGCGACGTAAAGCAGGTCGCCGAGCAGCGCGCTGTGCGCCGCGGCCAGGCGCTGTGGCAGCGCCTTCAACATATCGCTGCGCAGCGCGGCGCCGTCCAGCGACACGCGGGCGACACTGTCCGCATGGTCCTTGCTGGCGGCGTCGAGCAGCACGATGGTGTCGTGGTCGCGCGCGGCGGTATTGACGACCTGGCCCGGCGTATCCCAGCGCACCGCGGTCCAGCCGAGGCGGTCGGCGCCGAGCAGCCAGCTGGCCTGCGCGGTTTGCGCCAGCAGGCGGCCGTCGACCGCCATCACGCGCGTGACCGGCGCGCTGCCCGGAAGCGCCGGCAAGGCGCCGGTGCGCACCGAGGTCAGGTTTTCCGCCTGGGCGGGGGCCAGGGTCAGGGTGGCCAGCAATAAGGTCAGCGCGCCGATCAGGGCGCGCCAGCCTTGCTTGGTAAATCGATTGATCATCATGACAATCCGGTGAAGAGGTAAGGCAAGCCGGCGGCGCCGGCTGCGGATTGGCTACAGGATCACGCCCAGGGTGCGTAGCCGTGCAATTTCATCTGGGGCATAGCCGTGCGCCGCCAGCAGTTCGGCCGAATGTTGGCCGAACGCCGGCGCGCCGAACGGCGCGGCGGGCGGCGCGGCGCCGAAGCGGACCGCCTCGGCAAACGCCTGGTAGGGGCCGACCTGCGGATGGTGCAAGGTGGCCACCATGTTTTCGGCCAGTACCTGCGGATGGGCGAACATGTCTTCGATCGAGCGCGCCGCCGCGCACGGCACCGCGGCGCCGAACAGCGCCTCCCATTCGAGCGCGCTGCGGCTGGCCAGCGCGGCGTGCAATTGCGGCACCAGCACTGCGGCGTGCAGCGCGCGCTTCCTGACGCTGTCGTAGCGTGCATCGGCGGCCAGCTGCGGCAGGCCGACCTTCTCGCACAGCGCCTGCCAGAAATGCGCCGTGTTGGCCGACAAATACAGAAAGCCCTCGCGCGCCGGATGGATGCCGGTGACGCCGCCCGAACGCATGTCGCGCCCGACGTCGCGCGCTTCCGTGTCGGCCCAGACCATGCGCGCCGATTGCATCGCCAGCGCACTGCGCAGCAGCGAGACGCCGACGTACTGGCCCTGCCCGCTGCGGCTGCGCTCGAACAGGGCCGCCGTCACGCCCGAGGCGAGCAGCGAGGCCGCGTAATAGTCGACCACCGAGCCGTAGACGATCTCGGGCGCACCGGCGCCCTGCAGGCTGCAGATACCGGTGAACGTCTGCAGTACCTGGTCGTAGCCGGCATTGTCTTTCATCGGGCCGCTGTCGCCGTAGCCGGTCACCGCGCACACCACCAGCGACGGCCGGCGCGCGTGCAGCTGCTCGAAGCCGATGCCCAGCCGTTCCGGCACCGACGGGCGGAAGTTATGCACCAGCACGTCCGCGCCATCGACCAGCTTCATCAGCACTTCCAGGCCTTCCGGCTGCTTGAGGTCGATCGCGATGCCGCGCTTGCTGCGGTTGACGCCCAGGAAGGCACGGCTTTCGTCGGCCAGCGTGGACGGGTATTTGCGCAGGTTGTCGCCGGCCGGCGGTTCGATCTTGATGACTTCGGCGCCCATATCGGCCAGCAAGGTGCAGCCGTAGGGGCCGGCGATGTAGGCCGACAGGTCGAGCACGCGGATGCCGGCCAGCGGCAAGCGGCGCGGCGCTGGCGCTGGCTGCGCTGGCGCGGCCGGGCTGTCGGCAGTCGCCGTCGCGCTGGCGGCGATCACCGCTTCGGCGCGGCGGATGAATGGCAGGTCGACC
>JBKPEJ010000074.1:0-31078 GCA_046728335.1 Pseudomonadota bacterium
CGCCTGGTCGGCGCCGCCCGGCAGCGCGGCCGCGCCGGTGAAGGAGAAACGCACGTCGTCGGCGGCCAGTCCGGCCGCCCCGGCGCCGCCCAGCAGATAGCTGACCGCGCCCGGGGCCCCTTCGGATTGCGGCAGGCGCACCAGCAGGTGGCGCCCCAGCGCCAGGCCGTCGGCCAGCGAGCCGTCGCCCAGGGCGATATGTTCACATTGGTGCGGCCAGCCGAGCGGATCGACGCAGCCGGCAGGCGCGTATTGACCGAGCGCGGTGAGCAGGCCGGCGCAGGCCTTGGCGCGCTGCGGGTCGGTGGCCAGCACCGCCTGCACCTGCAGGCCCTGGCAATGGGCGAAGCGGGCGATGCGGCCGGCCAGCGCGTCCAGCGGGTCGATCACCACGCAACCGCGGGTGGCGGCGTCCAGCACCAGGTAGCTGTGGGCGCCGTCGCTCGACAGCTGGATCACGCCGTCGTGCTGTTCCTCGCTCAGGCCGTACGGCAGCAGGCAGCTTGCGCGCAAGGCCGCGCCGCAGCGCTCGATGCGCGCGCAGGCCTCGGCGATGAAGTCTGCGTCGGCCATCGGCCCGAACGACATGCGCACCGCCGCGCCGGAGCGCCATGCCGGCAGCCCCATCGCGTCGAGCACGTAGCTGGGCGCCGCCTTCGACGCGGAACAGGCCGAGCCCGAGCTGACCCGCACGCCGGCCGCGTCGAACACGTCCAGCAGCTCCTTGCTGGACAGGCCGGCGACCGAGAAATTGAGCGTGGTGGGCAGCGAATGCTCGAACGGCATGTTGAACACAATCGCGGGAAACGCCACGCGCAAGGCCTGCGCCAGGCGCTCGCGGAATCCGTGCAGCTGCTCGTGGGTGCGGAAGGTGGCGCCGTCTTCCAGCGCCGCCAGCACCGCGCCGAGGGCGGCGATGCCGGCCATGTTCTCGGTGCCGGAGCGCTGGCCCGCCTCCTGGCCGCCGCCCACCATCAGCGCGGTGTAGGGGGCGCCGGCGCGTACGTACAGCATGCCGATGCCTTTCGGCGCATACAGTTTGTGGCCCGAGAACGGTGCGTAATCGATGCGGGTGGCGGCGAGTTCCAGGCGCAGCTTGCCGAGCGCCTGCACGCTGTCGACCATCCACAGCGCGCCCGGGGCGCGCTCGGCCAGCACGGCCTCGATCCCGGCCAGGTCCGACACCACCCCGGTTTCGTTGTTGGCGGCCATGGTGCAGACCATGGCGGCGCGCGGCGCCAGTTCGCGCAGCACCTCGAGCCGGTGGCGCCCGTCGCCGTCGACCGGCAGCGCCTGCAGGCGCAGGCCAGTGCCGAGCACCGCGTTCCAGTGCGCCAGGCATTCCGGCACTGCCTTATGTTCGGTCGCGCCGTACAGCAGCAGCTCACCCACCGCGACGCCGTTCATCTGGCGCATGCGGATATCGCACAGCGCCGACAGCACCGCAGTCTGGATGCCTTCGGTGGCGCCGCTGGTAAACGTCAGCTGGCCGGCACCGGCGCCGAGCAGGCGGCGCGCGCGGCGGCGCACAGCGTCGAGCAGGGCCTTCGCTTTCAGGCCGGCCGCATGGCTGCTGCTCGGGTTGCCGAAGCGTTCGCCCATCGCGTCATTGGCGGCGGCGATGGCTGCGGGAAGGGTCGCCGAGGTGGCATTCGCGTCGAGGTAAATTTCGCTGTTCATTAATGGTTGCGTTGCTATATAGAAAATTGGTGTTGGAATGCATATTGTTCGGTAATATGTTACGGCGTTGCACGGTAGATTACATACCAATATGTTGTTGTCTTTTCGCTTTATGTAGTACATTCATTCCATATATAGCGGAAAACCATAATGAATTCACTTGACAAGTTTGATTGTGCAATACTCACCGCCCTCCAGGCCGACGCCACCCTGTCGATCGCGAGCCTGAGCGAAAAAGTAGGACTGTCCAGCACACCGTGCTGGAAACGGGTCAAGCGGCTCGAGGAAGAGGGGTATATCGAGAGCCGCGTCAGCCTGATCAACCGTCACAAGGTGGGGCTGCCGGTCACCGTATTCGTCAGCGTGCGCACCTCCGAGCACGACGAGAAATGGCTGGCCTGTTTCGCCGCCGCCGTGATCGCCCTGCCGGAAGTGCTCGAATTTCACCGCATGAGCGGCGACGTCGACTACCTGCTCAAGGTGGTCACCACCGACATCGACGGCTACGACCGTTTCTACAAAAAACTGATCAGCACCGCGCAGCACCTGACGGGCGTGTCGTCGGCGTTTTCGATGGAGCAGATCAAGTACTCGACGGCGCTGCCGCTGGACCTGATCGCGCGCGAGCTGCCGACATAACCAACACCACGAGGAGACACCCCCGCATGCAAACCAAGAAGAAGATCATCCCGCTGGCGCTCGCGTCGATGCTGCTGTGCGCATCCGCGTCCGCCGAAGACCTGGTAGTGAAGATCGGCCTGTCCGGCCCCCTGTCGGGCGCCAACGCATTCGCCGGCAAGGACAATGAAAACGGCGTCCGGCTGGCGATCGAAGAACTGAACAGCAAGAAGGGCATGGTCGTCGCCGGCAAGCCGGTCAGGTTCGAACTGATGTCCGAGGACGACCAGGGCGATCCGAAAGCGGGCGTCAGCGTCGCGCAGAAGTTCGTCGACGCCGGTGTCAAGTTCGTGCTCGGCCCCTACAACTCGGGCGTGGCGATTCCGGCTTCGCGCGTGTACAACGACGCCGGCGTTGTGATGTCGACCGTCGGCACCAATCCGAAGATCACGCAAAGCGGCTACCGTTCCGTGTTCCGGATCGTCGCCAGCGACACCCAGGTCGGCTCGTCGGTGGCGAGCTACGCGGCCAAGCAGCTCAAGGTGAAGAACGTCGGCGTGATCGACGACCGCACCGCGTTCGGCCAGGGCATCGCGACGGAATTCATCCGCGAGGCCAAGGCTTCGGGCCTGACCATCGCGGGACATGAATTCACGACCGACAAGTCGACCGATTTTGCCGCCATACTCACTGCGCTGAAAGCGAAGAAGGTCGATGCGGTCTTCTTTGGCGGCTACGCGCCGCAGGCGGCGCCGATGGCGCGCCAGATGAAGCAGCTCGGACTGAACGCGAAACTGCTCGGCGGCGACACCCTATGCAGCCCCGAGATGGGCAAGCTTGGCGGCGACGCGGTCGGATCGAACGTGCTGTGCGCGCAAGCGGGCGCGATGCTCGAGAAGCAGTCGGCCGGCCCGGCATTCCAGGCCAAGTACAAGCAGCGCTTCAAGCAGAGTCCCGACGTGTATGCGGCGCCGTTCTATGACCAGACCATGTTCATCGCGCAGGCGATCCGCAGCACCAATTCGGTCGATCCTTCGGTGGTCGCGGTGGCGATGCACACCATTAGCCAGAAGGGCGTGGTCGGCACCTATGCCTACGACGCCACCGGCAACCTGAAATCGTCCTCGGTGACGATCTATACTTTCAAGGACGGCGCACCGGTGCCGCTCGCGAGCTATTGAATCCTGGCGGCGCGTCCGGCGCCGCCTCCATCCATGCAAGGTATCAATCGATGAAACAGGTTTTCCCGCTCGGCGCAATGTGCGCCGCGATCCTTTTCGCCTGGGCTCCGGCCAACGCCGCCGTACCGGCCAGGACAAACGCCGTCCACGCATCCAAAGCCGGCGCCACGCAGGCCGGCAAGCAGCTCGACGTGCTGGCCGACCAGTACTATGACGCGGTCGCAAAGTTCGAGCCGATCGCTGCCACGGAAAACGGCGACAGCCGCTTCGACGACCAGATCGGCATGGCGATTGCGCCGCTGGTGCGCGCGCATCAGTTCGCGCTGTACCACGGCTACCAGCAGCGCCTGCGCGCGATCCCGCGCGAAGCGCTTACGCCGAAGGGCCAGATCAATTACGACATTCTCGATTACGAGCTGGCGTCGGCAATCAGCCTCGAGAAATTCCCCGAGCACCTGCTGCCGATCAACCAGATGGACAGCTTGCCTGTCACGCTCGCGAACTACGCCAGCGGCCAGGCCGGCCAGTCGCTCACCAACGTCAAGGAGTACAAGGCCTATCTGAACCGCCTGAACCAGCTGCCGGCATGGATCGACCAGGCCATCGTCAACATGCGCGAAGGGATGAAGCAAGGGATCGTTCAGCCAAAGGCGGCGATGGTGTCCGCCCTGCCCCAATTCAAGAAGCTGGTCAGCGCAACGCCTGAAGCGAGCAACTTCTACACGCCGATCAAGAACCTGCCAGCCAAGTTCTCCGCGGCCGACAAGAAAAGCCTGACCGCGGCGTACCGCGCGACGATCGACAAGAAGCTGTCGCCGGCGCTGGCGCGCCTCGCCACTTTCCTCGAAGCCGAATACATCCCCGCAGCGCGCACAAGCACCGGCTGGAGCGCGCTGCCTGGCGGGATGGACTGGTACCTGGCACGGGTCGCCACCCAGACCACGACGACCATGACGCCGGAACAGATTCACGCCACAGGCCTTTCGGAAGTCGCGCGGATCCAGCGCGAATTCGCGATCGTCGGGCCGAAGATGGGCTACACGGGGCCGGCGAACGGCTTGCCGAACTGGGTCGCGGAGCAGGACAAGTTCCGGCCGTTCACCACGGAGCAGCAGGTGATCGACGTGTACCGCAAGCTCGACGCGCAACTGCGCACCAAGCTGCCGGCGCTGTTCACGCTGATGCCGAAGGCGCCGCTGGACTTGCGGCTCGAGCCTGAACTGAGCCGCGCCACCGCGTCAGACCACTACACGGCGCCGGCGGCGGATGGCTCGCGGCCCGGCGT
Organism: Pseudomonadota bacterium; assembly: GCA_046728335.1. Lineage (GTDB taxonomy): Bacteria > Pseudomonadota > Gammaproteobacteria > Burkholderiales > Burkholderiaceae_D > JAFCUW01. The sequence goes on from JBKPEJ010000074.1 coordinate 4,765, forward strand.
GTTCTGGTCGGTGGTGAACGATCCGAAGCAATACGGCAGCACCGGCATGGTGACGCTGTTCCTGCATGAGGGCCAGCCGGGCCACCACTTCCACATCGCGCTGCTGCAGGAACTGCACCTGCCGAACTTCCGCAAGTTCGGCGGCAACAACGCGTTCACCGAAGGCTGGGCGCTGTATGCGGAGACGCTGGGCAAGGAGATGGGCTTGTTCGACAAGCCGGAAGATTACTTCGGACACCTGAACGACGAGATGCTGCGCGCGGTACGGCTGGTGGTGGACACCGGCATGCACGCGAAGGGGTGGACGCGCGAGCAGTCGATCCAGTACATGAAGGATACGCTCGGCTACACCGACGCGCTGGCGAAGAGCGAGACGGAGCGCTACATGGTGTGGCCGGGGCAAGCGCTGGGGTACAAGATCGGCGCGCTGAAGATCGCGGAACTGCGGGCACGGGCGACCAAGGCGCTGGGACCGAAATTCAGCCTGCCGAAGTTCCACGCGGTGGTGCTGGGAGATGGGACGCTGCCGCTGTCGCTGCTGGAGGCGAAGGTGGATCGCTGGATCGCTGAAAACAAATAGCAGGAATACGACCTACCAAAAACCGCCGTCCTCGCGTAGCGGGGACGACGGTTTTGGGGTTGCGTCTGGGGTCTGACCCCACACGGGGTCAGACCCCGGTGTTGCTACTTCATGCGAGCATGAAGACCGGGTAGCGGCTCCACTCCGGCTCGCGGTAGCGCCGGCAGTTCGCGAAGATGAAATCGAGCACCGCGATCTGGTCCGACACCAGCTTCGGATTGGCCAGTTTCCACGCATCGAACTTCGTCTTCAGCTCAGGTTCGTCGCGCAGCAATTCCATCGCGTGGTCTTCGAACACGTAATCCGAGTATGCTTCCTTTTTCTCCAGCACGCTGTTGAAAAATCCCCAGCGGAAGAAGCTGTCGTGCCCTTGCGGCTCGAGCATCTCGACCGCATAGCGCGCCTGGTCCTGGTCCAGCGAAATCACGTAGTCGCCCGCGCGCAGGCCGACCCGCCCGCTGCGCTTCTCGAGCTCCACCTCGTCATGGAACATGTGGCCTTCGTACGCATTCTTGCGCGAGACCACGGACTTGATATGGTAGTACTCCACGTCCTTCGTTTCATCCGCGGCCAGGCGCGTCATCTGCACGCCGTTCCATTCGAGCCGCTCGATCGCTTCGCGCCACGCCTGCGGGATCACATATGCGCGCGGAGTCCGTACCGTGACGTCGGCCGGAAAGTGGTTGTAGTAAGCGATGTCGCGCGCCCATGGTTCGCTGCGGTCGTACGACAGGCGCGTGTAGTCGCCCAGCAGGCTCGGACTGTATTTCGCCGCGTAGCCGTTGAAGTGGAAGCTCGACGGCTTTGATTCGTCCATCGACCAGTGCACCGGCCAGTCGCGCCGCGCCTTGCCTTCGTCCCTGGCCGCTCGGCGCAGCGCCTGGATCTGGCCGGCGTGCGATACCGTGAACGCGAGCGCGGTCTCGACCAGCGCGCGCATCGAGTCGTAGCGGTCGGCGAAGGGCTTGAGCATATGCGTCTCGGGCATGAAGCCGATCGTGTGATGCAGCGCCGCGTAGCCGGTCGAGAAGCGCGGCGTCTCGAGGAATTCGGCAATGCCATGGTCCGGGCTGTCCTTGACCGGATTGACGTACGGGCAGGTCGGCCAGCCGCGCCGCGCCATTTCGCTGAACATATGCGGCAGCATGGTCCCGGTCAGGAAGGCGCCCAGCCCTCCGCCAAGCTTGTCGGCCTGGGTGTGGATCAGGGTCATCGTGTACGGGTAGTCGGCGCCGTTCGAAGTATGCGTGTCGACCATGACGTCCGGATCCCACGCGTTGAACAGCTGGTTGAATACCCGCGCGGTCAGGGTGTCGCACTTGACGAAGTCGCGGTTCAGGTCGAGGTGGCGGCTGTTTCCGCGGAAGCCGAATTGCTCCGGCCCGTCCTGGTTCACGCGCGAGGTATCGGCGCGATTCAGGCTGCCGTCGACGTTGTACAGCGGGACGAACAGGAACACGGTCTTGCCAAGCGCAGCGAGGCGCGCCGGGTCGACGCAGAAATCGCGCACCAGCGCCATGCAGGCGTCGACGCCTTCCGGCTCGCCCGGATGGATGCCGTTGTTGTTGAAGAAGACCGGGCGCCCTTCGCGCTTGAGCTGCGCGCGGTCGAACACGCCGTCGGCGGTAACCACGCCGGCGTGGATCGGTACGCCCGCGTCGGAAGTGCCGACCTGGCCGAAGCTGAGCACGGCCGGGAAACGCTGCGCCAGCATTTCATACCAGGCGATGCACTCGGCCCACGTGGTCGTTTGATTCTTATTGCCCTTTTCGTAAGGCGTGATGAGTTCGTTCTGCATAGTGAGATTTCAGTGAGGTGAATTCGATTTCGCTACGATACAGCAGTTGGTGACCGCAGGGGCAGCGCGATGGCGACCACGGTGCCGCTTTCGGGATCGGAACTGAAGCTGATGGATCCATGCAAGGCATACACCCGTTCGCGCATGCCGATGATGCCGATTCCCTCGGATGCCGAACCGACGTCGAAGCCGCCGCCGTCATCCGCCACTTCGATGTGCAGCATGTCGTCGGCGCCCGACAAGGTCAGCGCGACTTGCGCGTGCTTCGCGGTGGAATGCTTCATCACGTTGGACAGCGCTTCCTGGATGATGCGGTAGGCCGATATTGCCAGCTCGTTTTCCAGCTGCGAAAAATCGCCCTCGGAGTGGAATTCGAACCTGCAGCCGGAACCGCTGTCGTAGTGCCGCATCATTTCTTCGACCGCGCCGTGCAGGCCGAGCATGTCGAGCACTTCGGGACGCAGGCGCCGCACCAGCCGGCGTCCGCTGGCGTACAGGTCGAGCGTGAGCTTGGTGATGGCTTGCGACTTCTGCTTGATCTGTTCGATCGCCGGGCCCTCGCCCGCCTTGGCCGCCAGGTGCAGGATGCTCTGCGACTCGAGCCGCGCGGCGATCAGCGAGGCGTTTAGTTCGTCATGGATCTCGATAGCGATGCTCTTGCGTTCATCCTCGACGATCGAGTTCACTTTCTGGATCAGCTTGCGCTTGTCGGCGTCGGCCTTGAGCGCTTCGTTGCGCGATTCGACCAGGTCGCGGGTGCGCTCGGCCACTTTGTTTTCCAGGTGCTGCTTGGACTGGTCGAGCGCCAGCGACATCTCCGCGATCGATTCCTGCAGTTCGCCGATTTCGCCGCCGGTGGTCACCGGCAGTTGCACGCGGTAGTCGCCGCCTCGGATCTGGCGCAGCGCGCCGATCGAGGTCTTCAGCGGCACTGTCAGGCTGCGCGCGAGGAACCACGCCAGCGCGCCGCTGACCGCCAGCGCCAGCGCCGCCATCGCCAGTTCGACCTGGAAGCGGCGCGCCTGCTTGTCGAGCATGTTAGACGGCGACATCGTCACGCGCACGTAGCCGAGCACCTCGGCCGGCTGCGTCGGCGGCTTGGTGTCGCTCGGGCCGGACACGTGCGGCGAGCCGTTGTCGGAAAACAGGTTCACCCAGATCACCTGCTTCTTGATCGGCGCCTCGTAGTAGTGGTTGTCGGCGTCGGCGGCGGACTGCGAGGACACGCTGATGGCGCCCTTCTGCGCCGCGTCCACCACGTCGATGCGGTAGATGCTCTTGTCTGACTGGACCAGACCGTTGATGGTCAGGCGCAGGTCGGACAGGTTGCCGGAGATGACGTTGTACTCGCTGGTCTCGGCCAGCGCGCGCGCCAGGATGCGGCCGCGCTCGGCCAGCTCCTCGGCCACCTGCGCGCGGTGCGAATACCACGAGTACCAGACGAAGGACGAGAACAGGAACACCACTGGCAGCATGGTAATGAAGATCATGCGGGTGCCGATGCTCCAGCCTTTCCAGAAGCGGATCGTCATCGCGGCCTGGCCGGCGCGTGGTGCGCGAACTTCCTGGCCGCGTCGCCGACTTCGATGTCGAGCGAGTGCGCGACGCCTTCGTTGACGATGGTGGCGAAGTAGCGAGGGAACTGCGGCGGCGAGAGCCGGCCGGTGGCCACGAAATCGGCGGCCATCTCGGCCACCTGGGCGTTGATGTCTTCGATATTGGAGTAGGTCGTCGCGAGCGCGCCTGCCTTGACCATGTCGGCCGAAAAGCCGATCACCCCCTGCTTGTGGCGGTAAGTCGAGAGCAAGATGTTGCGGATGTTGTCGGCATTGTAGACGCCACTGTCGGGCATCGCCAGCAGCACCTCGCTCGGCGCGATGCGGTTGAGGACACGGTTGATGTCATCGCCCTGAGCCATCTCCTCGATCGACGCGGCGCCGCGCAGCACCGGCTTCAGGTGCCCAGTTTCGGCGCCGATGATGGCGGCGATGCGTACCGGGCGCCGGTACAGCAGCGCGGCCAGGCGCAGCTGGTCTGCCGGCGCCGGCTCGGCATACACCGCGGTCATCGCGGCGGCGCGCGCGGGCGTCGCGCCGGCAGCCACCGCGCGCCACACCTGGCTCGAGGTGAACGCCGAGATCACGACGCAATCGTCCTTGCGATGGGCGACGTCGCGCAGCGCCACCGGCCCGATCGCGATGTACACCATGCGGCGGCGCTGCGCGAGTTCGGTGCGGAACATCGCCGACAAGGGCACCAGGCGCTTGGACAGGTCGTCGGCAATGCGGCGCGTTTGCGCACTGTCATCGCCGGTGACGATGTGGAAGCGGAAGCCATGCACCTCGCGGGCTTGCGCCAGCGGCGCGGCCACGGCCAAGGCCAGCGCCAAGGCCGGCCAACGCAGCACGCGGACTCGCACTAAGGCTCGATCAGGCCGTGCTTGACGGCCAGCTTGGTGATGTAGGCCTGGCGGTGCACGCCAAGCTTCTCCTTGACCGACTGGCTGATATTGCTGATGGTCTTGGTCGACAGGTTGAGCTTTTCGGCGATCTCCGCGTTGGTCAGGCCCTCGGCCATGAGCTTGAAGATCTCGAGGCCGCGCTGGTCGAGCTGCGACTGCGGCGATACGTCGCCGCGCACCGACAGGTTGGCGAGCCGCTCGGCGATCTGCGGCAGGAAGTACAGCTTGCCATCGTTCGCATAGCGCACCGCAGTGGCCAGGTCGGCCGGATCGCAGTCCTTGGTGACGAAGGCGCGCGCGCCGAGGCGGTAGGTTTCCTTGATCAGGCTGTCCTGGTCGAACTGGCTGAGGAAAACGATGTTGGCGGCCGGGTAGCCGCCCAGCAGCCTGCGCGCCGCATCCAGTCCGGTCAGCTCGGTGCCGAAGCGGATATCGAGCACCAGCACGTCCGGTTTCAGCTCCGCGTACATCGCGGCCGCTTCGTCCGGCGTCTTGGCCTGGCCCACCACGTCCATGCCCACGCCTTCGAGCGACATCGCGAAGCCGGTCATCACGATCGGATGGTCGTCGGCCAGCATCACGCGGATTGGTTTTGTTACTGATTGCACTCGCTCTCCCAGTGGCGCCGCAGCGCCTACTTACATCTACTTACCATTGGCTGGCACTAATGTGTGCTAACCCACAGAAATCATATCCTCTTCATGAGATTATTCCATACATCGGACCACTGCGCGAGTGGCCGTTCCACCCCGATGCCGCCCCGCTCTTCCCTCTGGCGACATCAAGCTATTCGCAACATTGCTACGAAATAGCTTTTCAATTGCTAGGTAATAGCATATATTCGTTCCATTGATGAGTTATTGGACGTGCTAGCCGCAGCAAGTGCCGGGGATCGAATTTCTTCCCAGCATTAAAAATAAGGAGAACACCATGCATTTCTCTCACGTAAACCAAGGCGGCACCAAAGTTACCAAGATCGCGGTCGTTGCCGCATTTCACGTTGTACTGGCCTTCCTGCTGATCAAGAGCATGAACGCCCGCACACTCACGATGCCGAAGATGCCGGAGGAAGTCGTGCTGCTGTTCAATCCTGAACCGCCGCCACCGCCGCCTCCGCCGCCTGAGCCGCCGAAACCGATGCCGAAAGTGGCTCCGCCGCAAATCGTGGCGCCGCCGCCTGAAGTCGTAGTGCAGCAGCCGCCGCCGCCGGACGCCGTGAAAGCGGAAATTACGACCGAACCGCCCGCGCAGCAACCCGCAACGCCGCAACAGGCGGAAGCGCCGGCCGCACCGGCTTCGCCTAATTCGGGTGCGATGCGCACCGCAGTGCTGGCCGATGCCAACGGTTGCGCCAAGCCGGATTATCCGGTGCGCGCGGCACGTAACGGCGAAGCCGGTACCGTGACCCTGGCGCTGCTGGTTGGCACCGACGGCCGTGTGGCGGGTTCGCGCGTCCAGAGCTCAAGCGGTTCGAAGGAACTGGACCGTGCCGCAATCCAGGCGCTCTCCCTGTGTAAATTCAAGCCGGCCACGAATGGCGGCGTTGCGGAACAGGCATGGGGGCAGATCGCCTATGTCTGGACGCTGGAGCAATAACAAATAACCTGTTGAGCCTTACCCCGCCCCGCTTTCGCCGGGCGGGGTTTTTTTTGGCTAGGTCACCTTGCGCGCGGCGATGGAGGCAAGCGCCCGGTGCGGCGACAAACCCGGGGGTCAGGTCCGCCGGACCTGACCCCGGTCCGTGGGCCGCGGCGCGTGCGGTGGCGCGCGTCGACGCCGCAGGTTGTCCCGCACTTTACAGTGACACAGCTTTTTTCCGCCAAAGGAGGCGAACACTCTAAGAACGAGCGGTACGCAGTACAGAAAAATACTAAGAAACCAGGGATAAACCGTGAAAAAATTCATGCTGTTCAATCAGCTGGCGCCGGCGACACTCGCCATCGCAGGCATCGCAGCGGCAAGCGCCGCGCTCGTCGGCCTGGCCGCAGTGACCTTGCGGCCCGCCCCCTCCCCGTCCAGCGCCAGCGCGCCGGCGCCCGAATTTTCGATCGCGCGCGCGCTGGACCACGTGCGCTTCCTGGCCGAGAAACCGCGCCCTCTCGCAAGCGCCGCCAATGCCGAAGCGCGCCAGTACATCCTCGGGCAGCTGCGCGCGATGGGGCTGAACCCGGAAGTGCAAACGGCCACCGCGCAAAAGACCATCATCGACCGTTACCACAACGCGCGCATCGCGCTCGGCGTGGTGAACAACATCGTGGTGCGCCTGCCTGGCAACGCGCCGGGACACGCACGCCGGCCCGCGCTGCTGCTGGCGGCGGGCTACGACACCACCGAACGCAGCCTCGGCGCATCTTCGTCGGCGGCGCCGGTGGCGGCGCTGATGGAAACGCTGCGCATCCTGCAAGGCGGCGCGCCGCTGGCCAACGACGTGGTTGTGCTGTTTGCCGACGGCGAGCAAGTCGGCGGACTGGGCGCGCGCGCATTCGCCGGCCAGCATGCATTGGCCAAACAAGCAGGCCTGGTGCTCCGCTTCGACAGCGGGGGCAGCCAGGGCCCGCTTACACTGATCGGCGCCAGCGGCGACGCCCTCGCGGCGGTGCGCGGCTGGGCAAGCGCGGCGCCGAATCCGCGCGGCTCGTCGTTCATGCAAGCGGCGTACGAGGCGACGGCCAGCGCGCCGGAGATGGGCGCGCTCGGCAGCGTGGGCACGGCGCGACTGCACTTCGCCAATATGGAGGGCAGCAACGGCAGCGGGCTCGGCTCGCGCGACACGCCCGGCCGGCTCGATAGCGCCACCGTGCAAAGCATGGGCGACACGATGATTGCGCTCGCGCGCCACTTCGGCCAGGCGATGCCTGCGCCAAGCAGCGCCGGCGAGTCGGTGTACTTCACCTTGCCCGTTATCGGCGCGGTCGCCTATTCGGCCGGCGCGGTATGGATGCTGACGCGGCTGGCCTGCCTGATGTTCCTGATCGTCTGCTGCATGGCGGTGTACCGCGGCGATGTGGAACCGGGAGATATCGCCAACAGCGCATTGGGATTCGTGTTCATCGGCGCGATGATGGCGCTGGCGGCCTTCCTGACCTGGCAGACCTTCCCGTCCCTGCACTTCGGCTACGACGCCCGCGCTTATGGTGCGGGCACGCGCGACCAGTGGTTCCTGGCCGGGTTCGCCGCGCTCGGGACATGCCTGTTCATCGTCTTGCAGCGCGGGTTCCGGCGCGCGGTAGGCCGGGCCGCAGTCGCACTGGGACCGCTGCTTGCGGCCGTGATCCTGCTGCTGCTGGCAAGCTGGTACCTGCCCGGCGCCAGTTACGCGCTGGCCTGGCCGCTGATGGGCACACTGCTGGCGTATGGCGCGCTGTATGCGCCGTTTGCGAAGCAGCTGCCGGGCTACCAGCGTGCGCTGATCCTGTTCGCCGGCGCCATGCCCGCGCTGCTGCTGATCGTCCCGCTGGTCGGCGACATGTTCACCGCCTGTTCGCCGGAACGCATGAACCTGACGATGGCAACCCTGGCGGTGCTGCTCGGCCTGTGCACCGTGCTGCTGACGGCGCAGCGCCGCTTCGTGGTACGCGGCCTGGCGGCGGCGGGCGCCGCGTGCTTTGCGGTGGCCAGTTCGGCGGCTCCGTACGGCGTCGAGCCGATTCCCCAGCCGAACCGCATGGTCTACCTGAAGGACGCCTACACCTGGAAGTCGTATTGGATGATGCCGGCAGGGCCGCTCGACGACTGGTCGCGCAAATTCTTCCCGAACGCGACCCGGCCCCGGGTGCAAATCGACGCCTTCGGCTACGGCAGCCCGAAAATGTGGCTCGCGCGCGCACCGCGCAGCAGTTTCGGGTTTCCCGACCTGACAGTGCTCAGGGACGATATCGCCGACGGCGGGCGCAAGGTGGAATTCACGCTGCAGTCGAAGCCGGAAGTGCCGGTGATCGACATGACGCTGGCCGGCGCGGGCACCTTGCGCAGCAGCGTCAATGGCCGGCCGATAACGGACCAGCACACCAACCACTACACGATCAGCCTGTACGGCATGGGCGGCCAGCCACTGCATTTCCGCCTCGACCTCAACTCGGACGAGATGACGCGCGTGTTCGTCCATGAGCGCATCCCGGGACTGCCGTCGAACGACATTGGAGCCCGTCCGGCCGGCTTGCCGCCGCCAATGACGCCGACGACCGAGTCGACCATCCTGTCCGATACGCTGTTGTTCCGGTAGGGAATGTACAATGTCCGCTCGTCGCGACGCGGCGAGTCGACTCCCACTTTTTTCGAACCTGGAACCCATGCAAAAGATGCTTTCCTCCGCCATTGCAAGCGCACTGGCCACCAGCCTGGCGCTCGCAGCCCCGGCCCATGCCGCCGCGACATCCGCGCCGACCGTCCACGAAGCGCCGCTGCGCGCCCACCTGCAGTTCCTGTCCAGCGATGTGCTGGAAGGCCGCGGCACCGGCCAGCGCGGCGGCGACCTGGCAGTCGCCTATCTCGAATCACAGGCGCTGGCGGCCGGCCTGAAGCCGGCCAACGGCAACAGCTACCGCCAGAGCGTCAAGATCGCCGGCGTGAAAGCGTCGCCGCAAGACAGCAAGGTCGTGCTGGAAGCGGGCGGCAAAGCGCAGGCGCTGACCTTCGGCAAGGACTGGGTCTGGGCGCCGGGCGACGCCAAGCCGGTGCACGCGATGGATGCCGAGATGGTGTTCGTCGGCTACGGCATCACCGCGCCGGAACAAGGCTGGGACGACTACAAGGGCCTGGACTGCAAGGGCAAGATCCTGGTCATGATGGTCAACGACCCGATGCCGACCGCGGCCGAGCCGGACCGCTTCGGCGGCAAGGGCCTGACCTACTACGGCCGCTGGACCTACAAGTTCGAAGAAGCGGCGCGCCACGGCGCCGCCGGCGTGCTGCTGATCCACACCGACGCATCGGCCTCGTACGGCTGGAGCGTGGTGCAGAACAGCTGGATGGCCGAGCGCTTCCAACTGGCCGCCGGCAAGCCGGGTAGCGCGATGCAAGGCTGGATGACCGAATCGACCGCGCGCGGATTGTTCAAGGCGGCCGGCCAGGACCTCGACACGCTGCGCGCAGCGGCTGAGAAAAAGGACTTCAAGCCGGTCGCACTCGCCGCCAAGGTGAAGGGCGAGACCCGCGCCGAAGTACGCATGGTCGACCAGTTCAACGTGGCCGGCATCGTGCCGGGCACCGATCCGAAGCTCAAGGATGAAGTCGTCATCTACAGCGCGCACTGGGATCACCTGGGCAAGCAAGGCACGAGCGGTGACACCATCTACAACGGCGCGGTCGACAACGCATCTGGTTCGGCCGGCCTGCTGGCGATGGCGCAGGAAGCGTCGAAGTCGCCCGCCAAGCGCAGCCAGATGTTCCTGTGGGTGGCGGCCGAAGAACAAGGCCTGCTGGGCAGCGCCGCGTACGCGGTCAGCCCGCTGTGGCCGGCCAACAAGACCGCGGCCAACCTGAACCTGGACAGCCTCAATTTTGTCGGCGCAACGCACGACGTCGGCACGCAGGGCAGCGAGCGCACTGAACTGGGCGCGATGGCGGCCGCCGCAGCCAAGGCGATGGGCTTGAAAGTATCGCCGCCGGAGCCTGACCTGTCGGGCGGTTACTTCCGCAGCGACCACTTCAGCTTCGCGAAGGCCGGCATCCCGGCGTTCTCGATCGAGGGCGGACGCGACTACGCGAAGGACGCCGTGGCAGGGAAAGCCAAGGCCAAGGCATACGAAGAGCGCTACCACCAGGTGACGGACGAGTACGATGCGAGCTGGGATTTGTCGGGCATGGTGCAGCAGGCGCAGTTCACGCTGAACCTGGGCCGCATGATCGCCAATGCGCCGAAGATGCCGGCGTGGAAGGCTGGCGACGCGTTTGGCAAGATCCGCGCTGGCGCGCAGTAATTTGCGTTTGCAGCGCTTAGGGTCTGTCCCGGGCGGGACGGAACCGGGGTTTTTGGGCCTATGTCACCGTTAGGTCTGGGGAAGCGCGACGACGGCGGGAAGCGCTTGGTGCGGCGACAACCCCGGGGTCAGGTCCGGCGGACCTGACCCCCGCACTTGGGCCGCGGGGCAAGCACGAGCCGGCAGCTTCCGCCGGAACGTGTTCAAGCGCCGAAATTATTTCGCCATCTTTTCCTTCACCATCTCACGCCCGGCTGCCCACTCCTCTTTGGAGAGGAAGCCATCCTTGTTGGTATCCATTTTTTCGAACCTTGCCGTTGCGGCCTTGGCGTGTTCGTCGGCGGTAATGACGCCGTCGCCATCCGCATCGACGGTCTTGAGCATGCCCAAGGCGATATCGGCCTGCGCCTGGGCGTGGCCCTTGGTCTTCGGCTCCTTGATTTCGTCGGCGATGACGATCTTGCCGTCATGGTTCTTGTCCATTTTATCGAACCGGGCCTTTGCGGCTGCGGCGTGCTCGGCGGCGGAAATTTTGCCATCCTTGTCGGTGTCCATCTTTGTAAAGTATTGATCACCCTTGGATTGAGCCATTGCACTCGACATCAGCAGCGCCGACGCCGCGATGCCTCCAATAGCCAGTTTTTTTATTGAGATCATGATGTCCTCCTTGAGTAACCGCTAACGATACGCGGTGTCAGGAATTATTGGACACCCCATCGTCCGATTCGTTCCGCATCTGGCTCACGCCCCTACTTCGCAGGCTTCTTCATCATTGCTGCATGGCCGGCTTCCATTTCCTTCTTCGACAGGAAGCCATCCTTGTCGGTGTCCATCTTGGCGAACATCGCTTCCGACGCCTTGGCATGCTCATCGGCGGTGAGAACGCCATCGCCATCCGAATCGACCGCCTTGATCTTGTCGGCTGAGGACATATCCGATTTCCTCGCAGCGTGACCGGTGACGGCCTTGTGCGCCGCCGTCATTTCGTCGGCGGTCACCTTGCCATCCTTGTTCGCGTCCATCTTCTCGAACATGGCCTTGGCGCCTGCAGCGTGCTCGGCAGCTGAAATCTTGCCGTCCTTGTCGGTGTCCATCATCGAAAACTCTTTGTCGGTCGGACCGGCCGCCATCGCGTGCGGGGTTAGGAACGCAGCCGCGGATACTGTAATGCCGCCAAGAACAAGCTTCTTCATTGAAATCATTTTTCTTCTCCTTGTTTAACCACTGACGATACTGAGGATGTTGCCGTCGGGATCCTTGAACCAGGCCACCTTCATGTCGCCGCCGACATGCACATCGCCCTTCAGCGACAGGCCTGGCATGGCGTAGTGCTCGAACACCACGCCTTTCGACTTCAGTGCAACGGCGATGGATTCGATCTCGTCGCCGACATTCCAGACGACGCTGGTCGCCTGGTTGGTACCCGCAAATTGCGAATGGTAGACATTGATTTTGGAATTGCCGCTGCGATAGGTGATGACCTCATCACCCTCGGAGGACAGTTTCGAAAGGCCGAGCGTGCCCTCGTAGAATTTCGCCGCCACGCTCACATCTTTTACGGCGATCATTGCGATCGCTTCCTTGTCGCCCAGCATGGTTCACTCCTTACATGTTGGTGAATGATCCGGAACAGCTTAATCCCTCATCTGGCTGGTCTCCGTTCGTTGGCACACGCAGCGCATTGAAGAAGTCCGACCCATTTTTCGATCCGCAGTTCCCGCACATGAAAGGGCACGCTGGCCGCAACACGCTTAGAAATCCATCATGATCCCGACGCCCAGCGATTTCTGCGCGTAGTTGTAGTCGATCAAGCTCTGGCCGTAGCCGGAAAACGCCTGGACGTAGCCTTTCAGGTTGACCACGAGCGGGAACGCGAGGCCCAGCTGAATTGCGCCGTGTTTGGTGTCGAAATTGCGTCGCATCAGCGCCGAATATTCGTAGCCTTTGTCGCGGTAGGTGACCCGCACATCGCCGTGGCCGAGGAAGTCGGTGATGTCCGGATTGTCGTTGTTGGACTTGGCGTTGTCGAGCCGCTTCCAGACGCGCGCATTCACGGCCAGGTTGCCGCGTTCGAGTCCGAGCTCGCCGTAAAACCGGTTCCAGCTGCGCGACAGCGTCGTCGACTGGCCGTTCGACTGGTGCACTACGCCCAGCGAGACGAAACGAACTGCGACTCCGCCGAGGTCCTTATTGATCGGGAGCACCGCCATGAACTGCGGCTGATAGTTCGTCTCGCGGAACGGACTCGAGTGATCGCGCGCGTATGCCTGCCAGAAACTCTGCTGCGTGTAGCCGGCCCACAGGTCGATCGGTGAACCGGCCACACCCTCAAGCAGTTTGGCCTTGAAACTCAGCTGATAAGTCAGTTCGACATGTTTTGCTTCGTAGCCGTCCGGCGAGCGAAACGGACGGTCGTTGGTCGCGTTGCTTTGATTGGCTATCAGCAGGTAGTTGTCGAGCAAGGGATGAACGGCGTAAAGGCCGCGCTTGGCATCTGGGTTCAGTTCCCACTCCTCCGACATGCGCGATACCCGGGTATCGGGCTTCATGACCTTTTTGGACGGCTTCGCGTCGACGACAGAGTCGGCGGGTAGCGGTGCGGTCACACCATCCGGCCCGGCGACGGCTGCTGGCACCGACATCTCCACCTGTTGCACCTGTTTGGCCAGCGCGTCGAAGCAACCGAGCCGCGCGCTGGAATCGCCGATGACGGAGCAGCGCAGCAGGTGCTGTTCCGCATCGCTGGCGTGGGCCGGCGCGAATGCCATCAACATCGTTGAAAGCAGTATTTTGTGTTCGAATTTCATGCAGCTCGGTCCCTTGCTAAAAATGTATCAGCCAGTATATCCAGATTTTGCAATTGGCCGAGCTCAGCAGGAAATCTTCAGATAGCGCCCATAAAAAAACGGCACCCGAAGGTGCCGTTTTCGTTTGGATGACTAGCTGATTACGCGTCGTCGCCCTGATGGGTTGCTGCTGCGGTGCTGTCTTCCATCGCTTGCAGCTCGGAAGCCATGTTGGCCTTCTCTTGCTGCAGCAGTGCCGCGCGCTCTTCCACTTCCCACGCTTCTTTTTCCTTCTTGGCGCGATGGAAGGCCAGGCCGGTACCGCCAGGAATCAGGCGGCCGACGATGACGTTTTCCTTCAGGCCGCGCAGACCGTCGCGCTTGCCCATGATCGCCGCTTCGGTCAAGACGCGGGTGGTTTCCTGGAACGATGCAGCCGAGATGAACGAATCGGTCGACAGCGATGCCTTGGTAATACCCAGCAGTACGTTTTCGTACGTTGCAGGGATCTTGCCAGCGGCGGTCACGCGATCGTTTTCGTCCAGCAGCTCGGAGCGCTCGACCTGTTCACCAACGATGTAGTTCGCATCGCCGGCTTCCACGATCTGCACGCGGCGCAGCATCTGGCGCACGATCACTTCGATGTGCTTGTCGTTGATCTTCACGCCCTGCAGACGGTACACGTCCTGCACTTCGTCGACGATGTAACGCGCCAGCGCTTCGATACCCAGCAGACGCAGGATGTCTTGCGGATCGGCCGGGCCGTCCACGATCATCTCGCCCTTGTTCACTACCTGGCCGTCGTGTACCAGCACTTGCTTGTCCTTGGTGATCAGGAACTCGTGCTTGTTGCCGTCCATGTCCGTGATTTCCAGACGCTGCTTGCCCTTGGTTTCTTTACCGAACGCAACCGTACCCGTGACTTCCGCCAGCATGCCGGCGTCTTTCGGCGAACGCGCTTCGAACAGCTCGGCAACCCGTGGCAGACCACCGGTAATGTCGCGCGTCTTCTGCGATTCGGTTGGGATACGCGCCAGCACTTCGCCGACCGACACTGTCTGGCCATCCTTGACCATGATCAGCGCGCCAACCTGGAAGCCGATCGCCACCGAATGTTCGGTGCCGGCGATCTTGACTTCTTCGTTGTTCTCGTTCAGCAGTTTGACTTGCGGACGCAGCGTCTTGGTCAGCGAACCACGACGCTTCGCATCGATCGCCACCAGGGTCGACAGGCCGGTCACTTCATCGACCTGGCGAGCAACGGTGACGCCCTCTTCCACGTTCTCGAAGCGGACGATACCAGCATACTCGGTGATGATCGGACGGGTCAGCGGATCCCAGGTCGCCAGGGCCGTACCGGCCTTGATGACCATGCCGTCCTTGACGATCAGGGTCGCGCCGTACGGCACCTTGTGACGCTCGCGCTCGCGGCCATGGTCGTCCGTGATCAGCACTTCGCCGGAACGGGAAATGACGATCTGGGCGCCCTTGCCGTTGGTGACGTAACGCATGGTCGCGGTGAAACGGATGGTACCGTTCGACTTCGCTTCCACCGACGACGCCACCGCAGCACGCGATGCCGCACCACCGATGTGGAAGGTACGCATGGTCAGCTGGGTACCTGGCTCACCGATCGACTGCGCTGCAACCACACCGACTGCTTCGCCGGTGTTGACCAGCATGCCGCGGCCGAGGTCACGGCCGTAGCACTTGGCGCACAGGCCGAAGCGCGTGTCGCAAGTGAGCGGGGTGCGAACCTTGACTTCGTCGATCGACAGGCGCTCGATTTCTTCGACCATGTCTTCGTCCAGCAGCGAGCCGGCTTCGTACAGGGTTTCCTGGGTTTCAGGATGAACGATGTCGTGCACGTTGACACGGCCGAGGATACGGTCGCGCAGCGCTTCGATGACTTCACCGCCTTCGACCAGCGCCTTCATCAGCGCGCCGTTGGTGGTGTTGCAATCGTCCTCGATCACGACCAGATCCTGGGTCACGTCGACCAGGCGGCGCGTCAGGTAACCCGAGTTCGCGGTCTTGAGCGCGGTATCGGCCAGGCCTTTACGAGCGCCGTGGGTCGAGATGAAGTACTGAAGCACGTTCAGGCCTTCGCGGAAGTTCGCGGTAATCGGCGTTTCGATAATCGAACCGTCAGGCTTGGCCATCAGGCCTCGCATACCGGCCAACTGGCGAATCTGGGCTGCGGAACCGCGCGCGCCGGAGTCGGCCATCATGTAAATGGCGTTGAACGATTCCTGCGTCGACTTGGTGCCGTCGCGCTTGATCACGTCTTCGACTTTGAGCTGGTCCATCATGGCCTTGCCGACTTCGTCCGAGGTCTTGCCCCAGATGTCGACGACCTTGTTGTAACGCTCGCCGGAGGTAACCAGTCCGGACGAATACTGCTGTTCGATCTGCTTGACTTCCTGCTCCGCAGCCGCGATCAGGGTGACCTTCTGCGGTGGGACCAGCATGTCGTCGACGGCGATCGAGATGCCGGCGCGCGTCGCGAGACGGAAACCGGACTGCATCAGCTTGTCGGCGAACACGACGGTGGCACGCAGGCCGCACTTGCGGAACGACGTGTTGATCAGCTTCGAAATTTCTTTCTTCTTCAGGGCGCGGTTCAGTACGGAGAACGGCAGGCCCTTCGGCAGGATTTCGGACAGGATCGCGCGGCCGACCGTGGTTTCGTAGCGCGTGACGGTGCGCACGAATTCGCCGGTCTCGGCATCCTTCGGGTTCTCGACGATACGTACCGTGATACGGGTCGTCAGTTCCACTTCCTTGTTGTCGTAGGCGCGGATCACTTCCGACACGTCGGTGAACAGCATGCCTTCGTTCTTGGCGTTGATCGCTTCGCGGGTCGCGTAGTACAGACCGAGCACGATATCCTGGGAAGGAACGATCGACGGCTCGCCGTTCGACGGGAACAGGATGTTGTTCGACGCCAGCATCAGCGTACGCGCTTCCATCTGTGCTTCGATCGACAGCGGGACGTGAACAGCCATCTGGTCACCGTCGAAGTCGGCGTTGAACGCCGCGCAGACGAGTGGGTGCAGCTGGATGGCCTTGCCTTCGATCAGGACCGGCTCGAACGCCTGGATACCCAGGCGGTGCAGCGTAGGCGCACGGTTCAGCATGATCGGGTGCTCGCGGATCACGTCTTCCAGGATGTCCCAGACGACCGGTTCCTGGATCTCGACCAGCTTTTTAGCGGCCTTGATCGTGGTTGCCAGGCCCATCAGTTCGAGCTTGTTGAAGATGAATGGCTTGAACAGTTCCAGGGCCATCAGCTTCGGCAGGCCGCACTGGTGCAGCTTGAGCTGCGGACCGACCACGATGACCGAACGGCCCGAGTAGTCGACGCGCTTGCCCAGCAAGTTCTGACGGAAACGGCCGCCCTTACCTTTGATCATCTCAGCCAGCGACTTGAGCGGACGCTTGTTGGCGCCGGTCATCGCTTTGCCGCGACGGCCGTTGTCCAGCAGCGAATCGACCGCTTCTTGCAGCATGCGCTTTTCGTTACGCGTAATGATTTCCGGAGCGCGCAGTTCCATCAGGCGCTTCAGGCGGTTATTACGGTTGATGACGCGGCGATACAGGTCGTTCAGGTCGGAGGTCGCAAAGCGGCCGCCGTCCAGCGGTACCAGCGGACGCAGTTCCGGCGGCAGCACTGGCAGCACTTCCATGATCATCCAGTCAGGCTTGATGCCCGAACGCTGGAATGCCTCGAGCACTTTGAGGCGCTTGGCGTATTTCTTGATCTTCGCTTCGGACTTCGACTCTTTCAGTTCCACGCGCAGCGCTTCGGCATCGCGGTGGATGTCGATCGAGCGCAGCAGCTCACGGATGCCTTCGGCGCCCATGAATGCGGTGAAGTCGTCGCCGTACTCTTCGTACTTGGCGGCGTAGTCGTCTTCCGACATGATCTGGCACTTCTTCAGCGGGGTCATGCCTGGATCGGTCACGACGTATGCTTCGAAGTACAAGACGCGCTCGATGTCCCGCAGCGTCATGTCCAGGACCATGCCCAGACGCGATGGCAGCGACTTCAGGAACCAGATGTGCGCGGTCGGCGAGGCCAGCTCGATGTGGCCCATGCGCTCGCGGCGCACTTTGGCCAGCGTGACTTCGACGCCGCACTTTTCGCAGATCACGCCGCGGTGCTTGAGGCGCTTGTACTTGCCGCACAGGCACTCGTAGTCCTTGATCGGGCCAAAGATCTTGGCGCAGAACAGGCCGTCGCGCTCAGGCTTGAAGGTACGGTAGTTGATGGTTTCCGGCTTTTTGACTTCGCCGTAGGACCACGAACGGATTTTTTCAGGCGACGCCAGACCGATCTTGATCGCGTCGAACGTCTCGTTTTGCTGAACTTGCTTGAATAGATCGAGCAGTGCTTTCATGTATCACTCCAGGTGATTGAATTTCTAAATTCTGCTACCGCCAACGCTCCCGCGTGCGCGGGAAGTCGCCCTCGCCAGTGGCGAGGGCGACGGAGTGGCTTAGTTCCGCTCGAGGTCGATGTCGATACCCAGCGAACGGATTTCCTTGACCAGCACGTTGAACGATTCCGGCATACCGGCTTCGATCACATGGTCGCCTTTGACCAGGTTCTCGTAGACCTTGGTACGGCCGTTCACATCGTCCGACTTGACGGTCAGCATTTCTTGCAGCACGTACGAGGCGCCGTATGCTTCCAGTGCCCACACTTCCATCTCACCGAAGCGCTGGCCGCCGAACTGGGCTTTACCGCCCAGTGGCTGCTGCGTCACGAGCGAGTAAGGACCGGTCGAACGCGCGTGCATCTTGTCGTCGACCAGGTGATGCAGCTTCAGCATGTGCATGTAGCCAACGGTAACCTTGCGCTCGAACGACTCGCCGGTGCGGCCGTCGTACATCGTGACCTGGTTCTTCGAAGGCGTCATGCCCAGCTTGGTCGCGATCGGCTCCGGGTAGGCCAGGTCCAGCATGCGAAGGATCTCGGACTCGTGCGCGCCGTCGAACACTGGCGTCGCAAACGGCACACCGTTCTTCAGGTTGCCGGCCAGCGACATGATTTCATCGTCGCTGAAGCTGTCCAAATCTTCCTGCTTGCCGGTCTCGTTGTAGATCGTGTTCAGGAACTTGCGCATTTCCTGGACCTTGGCTTGCGACTTCAGCATTTCGCCGATGCGCAGGCCCAGACCGCGCGCGGCCCAGCCCAAGTGCGTTTCAAGAATCTGACCAACGTTCATCCGCGAAGGAACGCCCAGCGGGTTCAGCACCACGTCAGCCGGGGTACCGTCCGCCATGTATGGCATGTCTTCGACTGGCACGATACGGGAAACCACACCCTTGTTACCGTGGCGGCCGGCCATCTTGTCGCCCGACTGCAGGCGGCGCTTGACGGCCAGGTAGACCTTGACCATCTTCTGCACGCCTGGCTGCAGCTCGTCGCCCTGGGTGAGCTTCTTGCGCTTCTCTTCGAAGGCCAGGTCGAACTGGTGGCGCTTCTCGGCGATCGATTCCTTGATCGCTTCGAGGGCGGTGGCAGCGTCGTCGTCGGCAGGACGGATGTCGAACCAGTGGTACTTGTCGAGGTCGTCGAGGTAATCCTTGGCGATCTTGGCGCCCTTGGCCAGCTTCTTCGGGCCGCCGTTGACGACTTTACCGATCAGCATCTTCTCGAGACGCTGGAAGGCATCGCCTTCGACGATACGCATCTGGTCGTTCAGGTCGAGGCGGAAGCGCTTGAGCTCATCATCGATGATCTGCTGGGCGCGCTTGTCGCGGACGATGCCTTCACGGGTGAACACCTGGACGTCGATCACGGTGCCGATCATGCCCGATGGCACGCGCAGCGAGGTGTCTTTGACGTCCGAGGCCTTCTCGCCGAAAATCGCGCGCAGCAGCTTCTCTTCCGGGGTCAGCTGGGTTTCGCCTTTTGGCGTGACCTTGCCGACCAGGGTGTCGCCAGCCTGCACTTCAGCGCCGATGTAGACGATGCCCGACTCATCCAGGCGAGCCAGCTGGTTCTCAGCCAGGTTCGAGATGTCGCGGGTGATTTCTTCCGCGCCCAGCTTGGTATCGCGTGCCACGACCGACAGCTCTTCGATGTGAATCGAGGTGTAGCGGTCGTCCTTGACGACGTTTTCCGAGATCAGGATCGAATCCTCGAAGTTCAGACCGTTCCACGGCATGAACGCGACCAGCATGTTCTGGCCCAGGGCCAGTTCGCCCAGGTCGGTCGATGCGCCGTCGGCGATCACGTCGCTCTTGGCGACGCGGTCACCAACCTGCACGATAGGACGCTGGTTGATGTTGGTGTTCTGGTTCGAACGGGTGTACTTGATCAGGTTGTAGATGTCGACGCCGACTTCGCCCGCTTGCGCTTCGTCGTCGTTGACGCGAATCACAACACGGCCTGCATCGATGTAGTCCACCACGCCGCCGCGCAGCGCCTGCACGGTGGTGCCCGAGTCGACCGCGACGGTGCGCTCGATACCGGTACCGACGAATGCTTTTTCAGGGCGCAGGCAAGGAACTGCCTGGCGCTGCATGTTCGCACCCATCAATGCGCGGTTCGCGTCATCGTGCTCGAGGAAGGGAATCAGCGACGCTGCAACCGACACGATCTGGCCCGGGGCCACGTCCATGTACTGGATGCGCTCCGGCGATACCAGGATCGTCTCGCCTGCTTCACGGGCCGATACCAGTTCATCGGACAGCGTGCCTTCTTTCGAGATGGTCGCATTCGCCTGGGCGATGATGTAGCGGCCTTCTTCGATTGCCGACAGGTAGTCGATCTTGTCGGTGACCATGCTGTTCTCGACCTTGCGGTACGGCGTCTCGAGGAAGCCGTATTCGTTCAGGCGGGCGAACAGTGCCAGCGAGTTGATCAGACCAATGTTCGGTCCCTCTGGCGTTTCGATCGGGCACACGCGGCCGTAGTGGGTCGGGTGCACGTCGCGCACTTCGAAGCCGGCGCGCTCGCGGGTCAGACCGCCAGGGCCAAGGGCCGAAACGCGGCGCTTGTGGGTGATCTCGGACAGCGGGTTGGTCTGGTCCATGAACTGCGACAGCTGGGACGAACCGAAGAACTCGCGGATCGCGGCCGAAATCGGCTTGCTGTTGATCAGGTCGTGCGGCATCAGGTTGTCCGCTTCGGCCTGGCCGAGGCGTTCCTTGACGGCGCGCTCGACGCGCACCAGGCCGGCGCGGAACTGGTTTTCGGCCAGTTCGCCGACGCAACGCACGCGGCGGTTACCCAGGTGATCGATATCGTCGACTTCGCCGCGGCCATTGCGCAGCTCGACGAGAATCTTGATCACGGCCAGCACGTCGTCGTTCGACAAGGTCATGGCGCCGGTCAGTTCGTCACGGCCAATGCGGCGGTTGAACTTCATGCGGCCGACAGCCGACAGGTCGTAGCGCTCAGGGCTGTAGAACAGGCCGTTGAACAGGGCTTCGACCGAATCTTCGGTTGGCGGCTCGCCTGGACGCATCATGCGGTAGATCGCCACTTTGGCGGCCATCTGGTCGGCGGTGTCGTCGATGCGCAGGGTCTGCGAGATGTACGCGCCCTGGTCCAGGTCGTTCGTGTAGAGCGTCTGGATTTCGGTGACGTTGGCTTCGCGCAGGCGGCCCATCAACTCTTCGGTCAGCTCATCGTTCGCGGACGCGACGATTTCGCCGGTTTCCGCGTCGACGATGTTCTTGGCCAGCACGCGGCCGAGCAGGTAGTCTTCAGGCACGGAGATGTGCTTGATGCCAGCCGCTTCGATGTCGCGTACGTGCTTGCTGTTGATGCGCTTGTCTTTCAGCACCAGGGTCTTGCCGGACTTGTCGACGATGTCGAAACGCGCGACTTCGCCACGCAGGCGCTCGGCGACGAATTCCATCTCGGCGCCTTCGGAGCGCAGGTTGAAATTGTCAAATACGAAGAAGTTCGCCAGGATCTGCTCGTGCGACATACCGATCGCTTTGAGCAGGATCGTTACCGGCATCTTGCGGCGACGGTCGACGCGGAAGAACAGGATGTCTTTCGGGTCGAACTCGAAGTCCAGCCACGAGCCGCGGTAAGGAATGATCCGTGCCGAGAACAGCAGTTTGCCCGACGAGTGGGTCTTGCCGCGGTCGTGCTCGAAGAACACGCCAGGCGAACGGTGCAGCTGCGACACGATGACGCGCTCGGTACCGTTGATGACGAACGAGCCGGTGGTGGTCATGAGCGGCAATTCGCCCATGTAAACTTCCTGCTCTTTCATTTCCTTGACCACAGGCTTGGTCGGCGATTCCTTATCCAGGATCACCAGGCGCACCTTGGCGCGCAGCGGTGACGCGAACGTCAGGCCACGCTGTTGGCATTCCTTGACGTCGAAGGCCGGGTCGCCCAGGACATACGACAGGAACTCGAGGCGCGCAAAACCATTGTGCGACACGATCGGGAAAATCGAGGTGAAGGCCGACTGCAGGCCGTCATTCTTGCGGGTCGACGGAATGGTATCCGCTTGCAAGAAGTTCTCGTAGGATTCAAGCTGGGTAGCCAGAAGGAAAGGAACGTTGTGAACGTTGGCGCGCTTCGCGAATGACTTGCGAATGCGTTTCTTCTCAGTAAATGAGTAGTGCATGGACACTCCGTGAGTGACTAAAGGATGAGAATTCAGGAATTTCCAGGGGTGAGCACACTGGAAAGGCCTCAAGTCTCGAACTTCGGTCAGGTGAAAAGAAGGCGAAACAATTACAAGGGTACTACCTTACTACATATACGACGGGGACGACAAAAGAGCCAAAGCCGCATTCCCCCCTTTTCAGGAGGGAACCGCAAGCTTTGACTCCGGCGCAGTACTGCCGCCTGATACTGCTATTACTTGATTTCGGCTTTCGCGCCAGCATCTTCCAGCTTTTTCTTGCCGGCTTCTGCGTCTGCTTTCGAAATTGCTTCTTTAACGGTCTTCGGTGCGCCATCGACCAGGTCTTTAGCTTCTTTCAAGCCCAGGCCGGTGATTTCGCGAACTGCTTTGATGACGCCGACTTTGTTCGCGCCGAAGTCCGACAGGACCAGGTTGAATTCAGTCTGCTCTTCAACAGCGGCACCAGCTGCTGCGCCGCCGGCTGCTGGAGCCGACATTGCTGCGGCCGAAACGCCGAATTTTTCTTCGAATGCTTTGACCAGGTCGTTCAGGTCCATTACGGACATTTCGCTAACTGCTGCCAGGATGTCGTCTTTGCTGATTGCCATTTGAAACTCCTAATGTGTTTGTAGTACTTCTAAATTGATTACTTGAGAAAAAAGCGCAACGATTACGCTGCTGCTGGGGCTTCTTCTGCTGCAGCTTCTGCTGGAGCGGCGCCTTCGCCTTTTTTCGCTGCCAGGGCAGCCAGACCACGTGCAAAGCCCGATACCGGAGCCAGCATCACGCCCAACAACTGCGAGATGAGGATTTCACGGCTAGGAATGCTTGCCAACGCTGCAACGGCCGCTTTATCGAGCGACTTGCCTGCGTAATTGCCTGCCTTGATGACCAGTTTGTCGTTGGTTTTAGCGAAGTCATTGATGACTCGCGCTGCTGCAACTGCATCTTCCGAGATCGAGTAGATCAGCGGACCGGTCATGGAATCGGCCAGGCTTGCAAACGGCGTGCCTTCGACGGAGCGACGAGCGAGTGTGTTTTTCAACACGCGCAGGTACACGCCTTGGGTACGCGCTTTGGCACGAAGTTGCGTCAAGTGACCAACCTGGATGCCACGATATTCGGCCACGACGATCGTTTGCGCAGATGCTACTTTTGCGGAAACTTCGGCGACGACGGCCTTTTTGTCATTCAGATTGAGACCCACGGTCAACCTCCTTAAATGATGCTCGGCAAATGCCTCGCATCGGTTCGAACACGGCGTCCGAAGTTAAGAAGTACAACTGAGCGGATGAATTCACGCAGCGAACTACAAAACTTGCTCGGGTACACCATCTGCGTTGGGTGACTTCCTTTTAACCTCCGGCTCAACTTCTGCCATCGGCCCAACGGTCTTTGATTGTCTGGCCGGAGAAATCCCCGACCAGCCCAAAGATTTGCCTTACGCCGAAGCGCAAGGGCTTGATTCTTGAAGCTTAAGCAGCCAGCGAAGTCTGGTCGACGCGAACGCCGGCGCCCATGGTCGACGACAAGGATACTTTACGAACGTAAACACCCTTCGACGTGGCTGGCTTAGCCTTGTTCAGTGCATCGATCAGCGCGACCAGGTTCGATTTCAGGTCGGCGTCAGCGAAGGACTTGCGGCCGATCGTGGCGTGGATGATACCTGCCTTGTCGGTACGGTACTGAACCTGGCCCGCTTTCGCGTTTTTCACCGCGGTGGCGACGTCGGCGGTAACGGTGCCGACTTTCGGGTTAGGCATCAGGCCGCGTGGTCCCAGGATCTGGCCCAGGGTACCGACGATACGCATGGTGTCTGGCGACGCGATGACGATATCGAAAGGCATGTTGCCGGCTTTAACCATCTCAGCCAGGTCTTCCATACCAACGATGTCGGCGCCGGCGGCTTTCGCCTGCTCGGCCTTGTCACCGGTTGCGAACACAGCAACGCGAACGGTCTTGCCGGTGCCAGCTGGCAGCACGACGGAACCACGGACAACCTGGTCCGATTTCTTCGGATCCACGCCCAGCTGAACCGATACGTCGATCGACTCGTTGAACTTGGCGGTTGCGAATTCCTTGATCAGGGCCACTGCATTGTCGAAGCCGTAGGACTTGTTGCGGTCTACCTTGGCTTTGATTGCTTTAACGCGTTTGGACAGTTTTGCCATGATTAAACACCTTCCACCGTGATGCCCATCGAACGCGCGGAACCGGCGATGATGCGAACTGCAGCATCCATGTCGGCAGCGGTCAGATCTGGCTGTTTTGTTTTTGCGATTTCTTCAGCTTGGGCGCGGGTCAGCGAACCGACTTTGTCGGTATGTGGCTTCGGCGAACCTTTGGTGATGCCGGCGGCTTTCTTGATCAGGTAGGTCGCAGGAGGCGTCTTCATCACGAACGTGAACGACTTGTCCGCAAACGCGGTGATCACGACTGGAATTGGCATACCTGGCTCGACACCCTGGGTCTGGGCGTTGAACGCCTTGCAGAATTCCATGATGTTCAGACCGCGCTGACCCAGTGCCGGGCCAATCGGTGGGGATGGGTTTGCTTTACCAGCTGGCACTTGCAGCTTGATAAAACCAATGATTTTCTTTGCCATGATGGCTCCTATCTTGGATGAGTAGTAGCGCCCCGCCGGTCGAACAATGGCAGGGCTCCTCTTATTGAATTCCGCCAAAAATGCGGCGACGCTTCAATTACACGCTTGCTTCAAAACTGTCGTCCCCGCGAAGACGGGAACGATGACTTATACTTTTTCGACCTGGCCGAACTCGAGTTCGACTGGCGTTGCGCGGCCAAAAATGGTGACCGAGACACGCACCTTGGATTTCTCGTAGTTGACTTCTTCGACGTTGCCGTTGAAGTCAGTGAACGGACCATCCTTGATACGTACCTGCTCGCCAACTTCGTACAGCACTTTCGGACGGGGCTTCTCGACACCCTCTTGCATCTGCTGCATGATCTTGTCGATCTCGCGCGCAGGAATCGGCGTCGGCTTGTTCGATTTGCCGCCGATGAAACCGGTGACCTTGCTGGTGTTCTTGACCAGGTGCCAGGTCTCGTCGGTCATTTCCATCTCGACCAGCACGTAGCCCGGGAAGAAGCGGCGCTCGCTGACCGACTTGACGCCGTTCTTGACTTCGACGACTTCCTCGACCGGCACCAGGATCTGGCCGAACTGGTCTTGCATGCCGGCGCGCTCGACGCGCTCGGTCAGCGCGCGCATGACGCTCTTTTCCATGCCCGAGTAGGCGTGCACGACGTACCAGCGCTTGTTACTAACTGGAACGCTCAGCGGTGCGCCAGCTTCTTGTGCGGGAACGTCGCCCGGCACGTCATCTTGCATATCGCTCATTATTGTTTCCAACCCAGTATCACGTCGTACAACAGGAATTCCAGAATCTTATCCGTGCCCCACAGGAAAATCGCCATCACCAGCACGAACGCGAACACGATCGCGGTGATCTGGGTAGCTTCCTTGCGGGTAGGCCATACGACCTTCTTGGTTTCGCGAACGGACTCTTTGGCGAAGTTCAGGAAGTCACGGCCGGTAGTCGAGGTCCACAAAAGCAGGACGGCAAAAGCCAAACCAGCCACGAGTGCGCCTGCGCACATCAAAGCTGGTTTATTTTGGCCTTTCAGGTAAAAGAACCCGACGACCCCTGCAATCGTGGCAACTACTGCCAGTGCCACCTTAAACTTGTCGTTCGACGTGCTAACGGTTTGCACGGATTGATTAGACATACTTTTTAACTTTCGGTGCCCTGCACCAGAACGGTGGCAGGGACGGAGGGCATCGAACCCCCAACCTTCGGTTTTGGAGACCGACGCTCTGCCAATTGAGCTACGTCCCTACGTAAAACTTCAGTGGAATCGACTATTTTAGCACCGGACACGCGTCCAAGGCAAGCAGCCGACTTCCTAACCCGCGATCCCAGGGATCCCGGGGGTACTTATCTGATCGAAACGAAGGGGGCAGACCCCGCAGAGTTTGCCCCCTTCGCCTGATTTTATTACTTGCTGGCTTCGCTCAGGATCTTGGCAACGACGCCGGCGCCGACGGTACGGCCGCCTTCGCGGATTGCGAAACGCAGGCCTTCTTCCATCGCGATCGGGTTGATCAGCTTGACGGTGATCGACACGTTATCGCCTG
>JBKPEJ010000008.1:0-31951 GCA_046728335.1 Pseudomonadota bacterium
CATCACGTGGGCGCCGCGCGTGCGCGCGAACACCGGCGCATCGGCGCCCGCGAGCTGCTTGCCGGCGGCGTCGAACAGGGCGCTGTCGGGCGCGCCATCGAGCGCCGCCAGGCGCCAGCTGTCCTGGTCGCGGCGCTGGCCGAGCAAGGCCGCTTGCCGCTGGTCGGCCAGTTCGAACGCCAGGTGCACCACCCCGCCGCAGCACTGGCCCAGGCTAGGCCCCAGCGCGAAACGTTCGAAGTGGCGCGCGCGGCCGTCATGCAGCATCGCGCGCGCGATCTCGATGGCGCGCAACTCGAGGTGGCCGCCGCCGACCGTGCCGGCCAGCCCGGCCGCCGTTACCAGCATGCGGGCGCCGGCTTCGCGCGGGCCGGAGCCCTCGACGATGGCGACCGTCACCAGCACCGCCGGCTCGCGCGAGGCCAGTATCCACTCGTCCATCATGCGGCCCCGGACACCGCCGCTTCCACCGCGGCGATCGACTTGAGGATTTCTTCGCTGGTTGCCGGTGCGTTCAGCGGCGGATTGAATTTGTGTTCGCCGACGGCCGACACAGCGTCGCGGATCGCGAAGAAGACCGAGAACGGCAGCAGCAGCGGCGGCTCGCCCACCGCTTTCGAACGGTGGATGCTGTCGGTGACGTTGCTGTTATTGAATAGCGCGACGCGGAAATCTTCCGGGCAATCCGACACGCCTGGGATCTTGTAGGTCGAGGGCGCGTGCGTCATCAGCTTGCCGCCTGCGTTCCACCACAGCTCCTCGGTGGTCAGCCAGCCCATGCCCTGGATGAATGCGCCTTCGACCTGGCCGATGTCGATCGCCGGGTTGAGCGACTTGCCGGCGTCGTACAGCGCGTCGACCCGCAGCAGCTTCCATTCGCCGGTCAGCGTATCGACCACCACTTCGGACACCGCCGCGCCGTACGCGAAGTACGAGAACGGATTGCCGCTCATGGTTTTCGGATCCCAGTGCAGGCCAGGGGTGGCGTAGAAGCCGTCCGACCACAACTGCACGCGGGCGAGGTAGGCTTTTGCGACCAGATCGGGGAAGCGCAGTTCATGGCCGTTGACGGTCACCGTATCGGCCGCGAAGCGCACTGCCGCGTCGTCGCCGCCGTACAGCTTGACCGCGTAGGCGGCCAGCCGCTCGCGGATCTGGCGCGCGGCATCCTGCGCCGCCTTGCCGTTCAGGTCCGCGCCGGTGGACGCGGCAGTGGCCGAGGTATTGGCCACCTTGCTGGTATCGGTCGCGGTGGCGCGCACATGCGCCATGTCCACGCCCAGCTCGTGCGCCACGACCTGCATCACCTTGGTGTTGATGCCCTGCCCCATCTCGGTGCCGCCATGGTTGACCAGGATCGAGCCGTCGACGTATACATGCACCAGCGCGCCGGCCTGGTTCAGGTGCGTCACGTTGAAGGCGATGCCGAACTTGACCGGCGTGAGCGCCAGTCCTTTCTTGAGCACCGGACTGGCGCGGTTGAAGGCGGCGATCGCATCGCGGCGGGCGCGGTAATGGCTGCCCTGTTCGAGTTCGGCCACCAGTTCGTGGATGACGTTGTCGATCACGACCTGGCCGTATGGGGTGACGTTGCGCCCGTCGCCGCCGTAGAAATTGGCGTGCCGGATGTCGAGCGCATCGCGTCCCAGGTTGCGCGCGATTTCGTCGATCACGTATTCGATCGCGATCGCGCCCTGCGGGCCGCCGAAGCCGCGGAAGGCGGTGTTCGACTGGGTGTTGGTCTTGCCGCAGGCGGCGAGGATCTCCACGTCGGACAGGTAATAGGTATTATCGAAGTGGCAGACCGCGCGCGTGGCGACGGGGCCGGACAGGTCGGCCGAATAGCCGGCGCGGGTGACCATGTCCACCTTGGCGGCGATGATCCGGCCGTCGTCGCCGTAGCCGACTTCGTATTCGTAATGGAAGCAGTGGCGCTTGCCGGTGACGAGCATGTCGTCGTCGCGGTCTGCGCGCAGCTTGACCGGGCGCTTGAGCTTTGCGGCGGCGATGGCGGCGGCGGCGCACCACAGCGCCGACTGCGATTCCTTGCCGCCGAAGCCGCCGCCCATGCGCCGGCATTCGACCACGATATTGTGCGAATGGACCCCGAGCGCATGCGCGACCACGTGCTGCATCTCGCTCGGATGCTGGGTCGAGCACAGCACCAGCATGCCCTTGTCTTCCTTCGGCACCGCGTAGGCGATCTGGCCCTCCAGGTAGAACTGCTCCTGCCCGCCGACGTACAGCTCACCCTTGACCGAATGCGGCGCCCGTTCGAAGGCCTGCTGGAACTCGCCGCGCGCAAGGCGCATCGGCGGCAGCACGTACGACTGCGCGGCCTTGGCTGCCTGCGGCGTCAGGATCGCCGGCAGCTCTTCATACGTGACTTCGGCCAGGCGCGCGGCGCGGCGCGCCTGGTCGTGGGTTTCGGCGACCACGATAAAGATCGGCTGGCCGACATACATCACCAGCCCATCGGCGAAGATCGGGTCATCGTGGATGATCGGGCCGCAGTCGTTGACGCCGGGGATGTCGCCGACGCTGTACACGGCCACCACGCCGGCGGCCGCGCGCACTTTGGCGAAGTCGATGGCGGTGATCCGCGCGTGCGGTTTGGACGACAACCCAAGCGCGCCATGCAGTGTGCCCTGTACTTCGGGGATATCGTCGGTGTAGGTAGCCTGGCCGAGCACGTGCAGCGCGGCCGATTCATGCGCGCGCGGCACGCCGACGGCGCTCCACGGGGCCGCTGCCAGCTTGGGGACGCCGGCGTCGTTCATGCTGTTTCTCCTTCGGCGCGGCTGGCGAACGCATTGACCGCGTTCGATGCCAGCGGCTGTTCGCTGCGCGTCTCGTACCAGAAGCGGCGCAACAGGTTTTGCGCGGCCTTCATGCGGTATTCGCTCGACGCGCGCATGTCCGACAGCGGTGCGTAATCCTGCGCCAGCGCCGCCATCGCTTCCTTCAGTGCCGGCTCGCTCCAGCTGCGCCCCGCCAGCAGCGCCTCGGTGCGGGCGGCGCGCTGCGGCGTTGCCGCCATGCCGCCGAATGCGATGCGCGCGTCAATCACGATGCCGCCCTCGAGCCGGAATGCGAACGCAGCGCACACCGCCGAGATATCCTGGTCGAAGCGCTTGGCCAGCTTGTAGGTGCGGAACTGGATGCCGGCGCGCGGCATCGGCACCCGCACCGCCTGCACGAATTCGCCCGCCTGCAGGTCCTTCTTCTGGTAGCCGAGGTAGAAGTCTTCCAGCGCCATCGCGCGCGGGCCGGCCGGCCCGCGCAGCACCAGCTGCGCGCCAAGTGCGATCAGCCACGGCATCGAATCGCCGATCGGCGAGCCGTTGGCCACGTTGCCGCCCAGGGTGCCGGCATTGCGGATCGGCAGCGAGGCGAAGCGCTGCCACATCTCGGACAGCTGTACGGGGTAGTGTTTGCAGACGGCGCGGTAGGCGTCGTCCAGTGTGGCGCCGGCGCCGATCTCAATCATGCCGTCCGCTTCGGTGACGGCCTTGAGCGCATCGACGTGGCCGAGGTAGATGATGTCGCCGACGTCGCGCAGCTGCTTGGTGACCCACAGGCCAATGTCGGTGGAGCCGGCCAGCAGCAGGGCGGCCGGATGTTCGGCGCGCACGCGCGCCAGTTCATCGAGCGTGCGCGGCGCGAAAAAGTTCTGTCCGCCGGCGCTATAGGTGGCCATGGTGTCGCGCCGAAGCTCCAGCAGCTGGGCGGCGAGCGCGGCGCGGTCGAACTCCACCGGCGGCAGCTCGATCATGCGGTGCGCGGCGTCGATGATCGGACGGTAGCCGGTGCAGCGGCACAGGTTGCCCGACAAGGCATCGTCGATCTCGCAGCGGCTCGGCTGACGGCCTTCCTGTTTCAGGTACATGCCCCACAGGGACATGACGAAGCCGGGCGTGCAAAAGCCGCATTGGGAACCGTGGCATTCGACCATCGCCTGCTGGACCGGATGCAGCGCGCCGCCCAACTGCTGCAGGTCTTCCACTGTAAACAAGGCCTTGCCGTCGAGGGTGGGAGCGAACTGGATGCAGGAATTCACAGCCTTGAGCGCCAGCTCGCCGTTTTCCAGCGAACCGATGACGACCGTGCAGGCGCCGCAGTCGCCTTCGGCGCAGCCTTCCTTGGTCCCGGTACAGTGCAGATCCTCGCGCAAATGCTGCAGCACGGTGCGGGTCGGCGCGACGCCGCTGAGCTCCTGCACCTTGCCCTGGTAATAGAAACGAATTGGTTCTGACATGCTTGCCCCGGTTTTCTCCCAGCTTCCAAGGTTAACACCGCGGACTCACCAGACTATACGAATTGGATGATGTCCGTTATACCAAATATTGCATAAACGGGTGCGTCGCACGCCAGTGCTCGGCAATATCGATGCGGCGCGCAATCCACACCTTGTCGTGCTGCTGCACGTAGTCCAGGAAGCGCGCCAGCGCGGCCGCGCGTCCCGGCCGCCCGACGATGCGGCAGTGCAGGCCGACCGACAGCATCTTCGGCTGGTTCAGGCCGTCCGGGTCGCCTTCCGCGTAGAGCACATCGAAGGCATCCTTCAGATAATCGAAAAACTGGGTGCCCGAATTGAAGCCCTGCATCGCGGCGAAGCGCATGTCGTTGGTGTCGAGCGTGTACGGCACCACCAGATGCGGCTTGATCGCCGGCTTGCCGTCGGCATCGGTCAGCGCGACCTTGTCCCAGAACGGCAGGTCGTCGCCGTAGTTGTCGGCATCGTAGGCGAAGCCGCCGTGTTCGACGACCAGCTTGCGCGTGTTGGGCGAATCGCGCCCCGTGTACCAGCCGAGCGGCGCCGAGCCGGTCAGTTCGCGCATGATCTGCACCGCTTCGGCCATGTGGGCGCGCTCGGTCAGCTCGTCGACGTTTTGGTACGAAATCCACTTCAGGCCGTGGCAGGCGATCTCGTGGCCCAGATCGCGGAACGCGGCGACCGCTTCCGGATTGCGCTTGAGCGCCATCGCCACACCGAACACGGTCAGCGGCAACTTGCGCTGCTCGAACATGCGCAGCAGGCGCCACAGTCCGGCGCGCGAGCCGTATTCGTACAGCGACTCCATGCTCATGTGACGCATCGGGAAGGCGGCCGCGCCGATGATCTCGGACAGGAAGGTTTCCGACGCCGGATCGCCATGCAGCACGTTGTTTTCGCCGCCCTCCTCGTAATTGAGGACGAACTGCAGCGCGATGCGGGCCTGCCCCGGCCACAGCGGATGGGGCGGGTTGCGGCCGTAGCCGGCCAGGTCGCGCGGGTAATTGTCGTAGGTGCTCATCGTCGCCATTCGGTCATGGAAGGTAAATGTGAGGTATAGCGCCTATCATATAATGTTCGCAACACCTGGGTATATGATCCGGGCGATAGGCAGCCTCACCCCCGACATATAGGAACCCCGATGGGCAAACTTAGTACCCACGTGCTCGACACCACCCAGGGCAAGCCTGGCGCCGGCGTGCGCATCGACTTGTACAGGATCGCCGATGGCGCGCGCACCCTGCTCAAGTCCGACACCACCAACGCGGACGGGCGCTGCGGCGCGCCGCTGCTGGAAGGCGACGCGCTGCGGCCCGGCCGCTACGAACTGGTATTCGCGGCCGGCGACTATTTCGCGGCCCAGGGCGTGGCGCTGCCGGAGCCGCGTTTCATCGACCAGGTCACGATCGCCTTCGGCATCGCCGCGGCCGACCAGAACTACCATGTGCCGCTGGTCGTGACGCCCTGGTCTTACTCGACCTACCGGGGCAGCTAAGGGCAAAAACCCGGGGTGGCGAGCGGAGCGGCGCGCCTGGCCGCATGTTGATATTCTCGTGTTAATAGAACGTCAGGAAACTCCATGGCCTTGCACATCGTTCACTTTATCGGCCCGATCAACCACAGTTCGGCCTGCACCGTCCGCAACCTGTGCCTGCAGGCGCTGCAAAACGGCGCCAGCGAGATCGAACTGCACTTGTCTACCGAAGGCGGCAACATGACCGCCGGCTTCGCCCTGTATTTCTTCCTCAAGTCGCTGCCGCTGCCGCTGACCATCCACAACATCGGCAGCGTCGAATCGATCGGGGTGGTGATCTTCCTTGCCGGCCACAAGCGCTATGCCTGTCCCGGCACGCGCTTCCTGGTCCATCCGCTGCACTGGGGCTTCGGCAACCTGGTGGCGGCCGACCATTCGCGCGTCAGCGAATGGCGCGAATGCCTGGACTTCGATGCCGAGCGCTATGCGTCGATCTTCGAGGAGGCCACCAAAGGCGGCGCCGAGCCGGACGACATCCGCACCCACTTGTTCGGCAACGCACGCATCTTCGATGCCGAGCAGGCGCTGGCCGCCGGCATCGTCGACAAGGTGTTCCAGGCCAGGCTGCCGGAATACGGCGAGACCTCGCATTGGTGGAACGGCTAGGGTACGCTCTGGTCAATCTTGCAAGGAGCCGGAGTGTCTTAGTAACCCTGGCTCTGCGCCAGCCGATAGGCGCCGAGCCGCTCCGGGCCCGGCCCGCTGTCGACGCCCCCCCGCTTTCCCACGCCCCCTGTCCGGCAACGCGCGCATTTTCGCCGCCGGCATCATCCACCAGGCGGTCCAGGCCCGCCCACCCAACGCCGGCGCCGGCTCGCATACGGGGAACGCCTGACTGCCCGTGCCATCGGCAAGGCGCCGTTCGCGCCAAACCTTTTGACAGCAGAAATCCACAAATACGGACAAATGGCCGTGTAATACGGACAGATATCCACCAATGAGTGCAATTTCCTTGCGGAAATTCCCGATGATTTCATAGAATGCGTTAGGCAGGCCCGCAACCAAACAACTGCCTGGCGCTGCCCTCAATTCATCATCGACATTCCACGCGGCACTCTAAGGCACCCTCATGAATTTCCGTTTTATCGCTTCGCTTTTAACCTTGCCGCTGGCACTCCCGAGCGCATTCGCGCAGGACAGCAGCACCGCGCCGACCGTCAGCGGCTTCGGCACCGCCGCCATGACCTTGACCGATACCGACCAGGCCCAGTTCGCCCGGCCCAACCAGGCCAGCGGTGTCGGCAAGCGCGCCCGCCCCGGCGTCGATTCCAACTTCGGCGTGCAAGCCAATGTCGGCATCAATGCATGGCTATCCTTTACCGTCCAGGGGCTGGCACGCAAGGACGCGGAGGACGATTTCGGCGCCGAGCTGGCATGGGCCTTCGCCAAGGTCAAGGTGTCGGACAAGCTGTCGCTGCGCGTCGGCCGCGTCGGCTTGCCGGTATTCATGATTTCCGACTATCGCAACGTCGGCTACGCCAACACGATGCTGCGCCCGCCCTCGGAAGTGTATGCGCAAGTACCGATGAACAGCATCGACGGCATCGACGCCACCTGGCAACAGAGTTTCGGCGAGACCACCGTGACGGCCCAGCTCGCATTCGGCCGCGTCCGCAGCCCGATCAGTACCGGCAGCAGCGTGGCGCACCTCGACGCCAGCCCCATGAGCGCGCTGAACCTGGTGGCCGAATATGGTCCGCTGACGCTGCGCGTCGGACGCGCCGACGCCACCCTGACGCTGAACGATTCGACCGCGCTGAACGGACTGTTCGAGGCGCTGCGCGCGACCGGCGCCGGCTACCACCTGGCGCAACTGGCGCCGCTGGCCGACGCGCTGGCGCTGAAAAAGAAAAAAGGCTCGTTCACCTCGGCCGGCCTGGCCCTGGACTGGAACAGCATCGTGGTGCAAACCGAATACGCCAAGCGCAAGACCGACAGCTACGTCAACGACACCGCCTCGTGGTACCTGATGAGCGGCTACCGGATCGGCAAGTTCCTGCCCTACTACAACCACGCCCAGAACAAGATGGACGGCAAAGTCGCCAACACCATCCCGGCCGCCTGCCCGGCGGGCTACCCGGCGGCCTGCACGCCAACGCTGCAGGCCTTGTCGGCCGGCGTCAACACGATCACCGTGCCCATCACTCAATCCACCGACAGCATCGGCGTGCGCTGGGACCTGTATCGCTCGCTCGCATTGAAGCTGCAGATCGACCGCGTGCGCCCGACCGGCAGCGCCGGCGACCTGCTGCATCCGGCTGCCGGCTTCCGGGGCCCGGTCACCGTCGGCGCCTTGGCGCTCGATTTCGTATTTTAAGGACGCTGCGATGAAGATAGTAATCAACACCGTGGTGGCCGCCAGCCTGCTCGTCGCCGCCATCCCATCATTCGCCGAAGTGGTGGTCGTGGTCGGCGCCAAGAGCGCCGCCACGACGATGAGCGCCGAACAGGTCGCCCAATTTTTCCTCGGCAAATCGACGGCGATGACGCCGATCGACCAGCCTGACGGCTCCCCGGTGCGCAACGAATTCTATAAAAAGGTGGCGGACAAGGAAGCGGCGCAGGCCAGGGCGGTGTGGGCCAAGCTGGTGTTTACCGGCAAGGCCACGCTGCCGAAGGAAGCCGCCGCCAGCGCCGACGTCAAGAAGGCGGTCGCGGCCGATCCGAAAGCCATCGGCTACATCGAGAAAAGCGCTGTCGATGCCACCGTCAAGGTGGTGTTGACCGCACCGTAATCGAACCGACTACACCGCCCTATCTGCAGCACCGGGCCCGCCCCGCCGCATTCCGGCGCGGCGGGCCCGTCCTCCATCAGGAAGCAAGATGAATATCAAGCGCAGGATTTGGGCATTACCTCTCATGTCGAGCATCATCTTCGGCCTCGGCGTGGCCGCCAGCGCGGTCATCGCGACCGGCGCGCTGCATTCGATCCGCACCACTGAACAAGTCGACTACCCGGTGCTCGACAGCGCCAAGACCATCACGCTCGACATCGGCGCGGTCGGCGATGCGCTGCGCGATGCCGTCAGCGAAGGCGACAAGTCGCGCATCACCCAGGTCGGCGAACAGGCCGCCAGGCTGCGCGCCGCGCTGACGAAATTCGGCGCCATCGATGGCCATGGCGCGACCGCCGAGCGCCTGCGCCAGGATTTCGACGCCTATTACGCGCCGGCGCTGTCGGCCGCGCGCATCATGCTGGAAATGGAAAAAGGCGATCCGCAGGCCACAGTGGCGCGCATGCAAAGCGCGCTGGCGACGCTGAACGAGGACCTGGCCAATACCAACGAGGCGGCGCAGCATCAGTTCACCGCCGGCATCGCCACCAGTGCGGCGAGCGTGCGCCGTGTCGTCAGCGCGACGGTAGTGACCGCGCTGGTGGTCGTGGCCAGCCTGGCGCTGGTGTCATACTTCGTCGTGCGCGCCATCTGGCAGCAACTCGGCGGCGAACCGGAATACGCCCGCCAGATCGCCCGCGCGGTGGCCGACGGCGACCTGTCGATGGAAATCACGACCGACGCCAACGACCACGCCAGCCTGCTGGTGGCGCTGAAAGACATGCGCGCCAAACTGGCCACCATGGTGGCCGACATCAAGCTGTCGGCCGAAACGATCCAGACTGCCAGCGCCGAAATCGCCAGCGGCAACGCCGACCTGGCCAGCCGCACCGAATCGCAGGCCGGCAGCCTGGACCAGACCTCGCGCGCGATCGAAGCGCTGACCGGCACCGTGCGCCAGAATGCCGGCAATGCCAGCCTGGCCAACCAGCTGGTGATCGACGCCTCCAGCATCGCCACCCGCGGCGGCCAGGTCGTCAGCGGCGTGGTCGTCACGATGGGCGACATCAACAGCTCGGCCAGGAAGATCGTCGACATCATCGCGGTGATCGACGGCATCGCTTTCCAGACCAATATCCTGGCGCTGAACGCGGCGGTCGAAGCGGCGCGCGCCGGCGAGCAAGGGCGCGGCTTCGCCGTGGTGGCGTCGGAAGTGCGCAACCTGGCCCAGCGCAGCGCCAGCGCCGCCAAGGAGATCAAAGGACTGATCGGCGATTCGGTGGCCAAGGTCAACGCCGGCACCGCGCTGGTCGACCAGGCCGGCCTGACCATGGGCCAGATCGTCGATTCGGTATGCAAGGTGGCCGATATCATGGCCGAGATCAGCAGCGCCAGCCACGAGCAGAGCGCCGGCATCGACGACATCGGCCGCGCGATCGTCAGCATGGACGAGATGACCCAGCAAAACTCGGCGCTGGTCGAACAAGCCTCGGCCGCGGCCGAATCGCTGACCGAGCAGACCACACAGCTCAGCCATGCACTGGCCGTGTTCAAGCTGGCCGATGCCCGCCCGGCGCGGCTGGCGCTGACGCACGGCTAATCCCCGACAAGCTGGGGGCGGCGAGCGCGGCGCGCACTGGTCAAACTTGCAAGGAAAGCGGGAGTGTCTTAGAATCCCTAGCTCTGCGGCAGCCAATAGGCGCCGAACCGCTCTGGGCCCGGCCCGCTGTCGATGCACCCCGCTTTCCCACCCCTGTTGTCCGCCGCGCCTTGAATACCGTCCCGCTCTGGGTGCTGGTGCTCGCGCTCATCGTCCTGATCCTGTGTTCGGCCTTCTTCGCGATGGCGGAAACGGCCCTGATGGCGGCCAACAAATACCGCCTGCGCCACCTCGCCAAGCGCGGCAACCGCGGCGCCATCACCACGCTCTGGCTGCTCGAGCGCACCGACAAGCTGCTGTCGCTGGTGCTGATCGCCAATACCCTGATCAACGCGATGGCCACCGCCCTGGTCACCGCGATCGCGATCCTGTTTTTCGGCCATGAAGAAAGCGTGCTGACGATCGCCACCGCAGTGGTCGCCTTCCTGCTGATCGTGTTCGCCGAAATTTCGCCGAAAGTGATCGGCGCGACCTACCCGGAAAAAATCTCGCTGGCCGCCAGCCTGGTGCTCAAGCCGCTGATGGCGGCGGCCAAGCCGGTGATCTGGTTTGTCAACCTGTTCGTCAAGCTGGTGCTCAAGCTGCTGCGCATCAAGTCGGGCGGCAACGCGCACCAGCACCGCCTGTCGCCGGAAGAGCTGCGCTCGATCGTGCTGGAAGGCGGCAACTTCATTCCGCAGAAGCACAAGAGCATCCTGCTCAATCTGTTCGACCTGGAAACCATCTCGGTCGAGGACATCATGACGCCGCGCTCGCAGGTGGAGGCGCTGAACCTGGCGGTCCCGGTCGAGGAGATCAAGCACCAGCTGACCACCTGCTATCACAACAAGCTGCCTGTATACGAAGGGGAGATCAACCAGATCGTCGGCATCCTGCACGTGCGCAAGGCGGTCGCCCTGTTGAATCAGGCCGAAGAGTTAACGGTCGAGCATTTCCGCGAACTGCTCAGCGCTCCCTATTACATACCGCAGGACACCGGCGTGTTTACCCAGCTGCAGTATTTTCAGGAAAACAAGGAAAGGCTCGGCATCATTGTCGACGAGTACGGCGAAGTGCAGGGACTGGTCACGCTGGACGATATCATCGAGGAAATGATCGGTGAATTTACGACATCGGTTCCCGGCGCCTCGCGCAGCGAAACTTTCGGCTGGGACGCCCATGGCGAATGCCTGCTGGAAGGCTCGACACCGCTGCGCGACATCAATAAACGGCTGGGCGTGAACTTCCCGCTCGATGGCCCGAAAACCCTGAACGGCCTGATGCTGGAGCAGTTGCAGGAAATTCCGGAGGCGCCGATCAGCCTGAAAATCGGCAGCTGCGTGATCGAAGTGATCCAGGTGCAGAACCAGTCGATCAAGGTGGTCAAGCTGACTCGCCCGCCAGGCCACAAACGCCCGAACTAGCCGGCGCGCCGTCCGGAAGAACCGGCGGCATGCCATTTCGTCTACGTGGTATGGACGCCTCTCTCCTGCGACAAACCCTTTACAAAAATGATGCCTGAGGGCATGATCCACTGCAGTTTCGCCGTAACAGCCCCTGCTGGCACGGCGTTTTTTCATTCATCGGCAGTCCCAACCACGCGCGCATCATATGGCAGCAGTGATTCCGAACACGGCTTCAGGCACTCCGATGTCGGGATTGGCACGTGCGTTGACCCAGGCCGGCCGGCTGACCCCGGCGCAGGCCGACATGCTGCAAAAGAAGTCGGTCGCCGACAAGGTCCAGTTCATCGACAGCCTGGTCACCTCCGGCCTGATCGACGCGCGCGGCCTGGCCGTATTCTGCGCCGAGACCTTCGGCTATCCGATCATGGACCTGGCCACCTTCAACGTGGCGATGCTGCCGCCGAAGGCCATCGACGACAAGCTGATGCAGGCGCAGCGCGTGATCGCGTTGGCCAAGCGCGGCAACAAGATGTCGGTCGCGATTTCCGACCCGACCAACACCCAGGCGCTGGACCAGATCAAGTTCCAGAGCGAGGCTTCGGTCGAGCCGGTGATCGTGCCGCACGATGCCCTGCTGACCTTGCTCGCGGCGCTGGGCAAGAGCGCCGAGACCAGCCTGGCCGACATGGTCGGCGACGAGCAGGACATCGAGTTCGCCGACGACGAAGCGCCAGCGACGGTGGCGCCGGACGCGGCCAACGACATCGAAGACGCGCCGATCGTCAAGTTCCTCAACAAGATCCTGATGGACGCGATCAACCTGGGCGCGTCCGACATCCACTTCGA
The DNA here is from genome assembly GCA_046728335.1 of Pseudomonadota bacterium. Lineage (GTDB taxonomy): Bacteria > Pseudomonadota > Gammaproteobacteria > Burkholderiales > Burkholderiaceae_D > JAFCUW01. Next base: position 12,476 of record JBKPEJ010000008.1, read on the forward strand.
GCCGTTCGAGAAGTTCTACCGGATCCGGCTGCGGGTCGACGGCGTGCTGCGCGAGCACGCCCAGCCGCCGATCACGATCCGCGACAAGCTGGTCTCGCGCATCAAGGTGCTCTCCAAGCTCGACATTTCCGAGAAGCGCGTGCCGCAGGACGGCCGCATGCGGCTGGTGCTGTCGGCGGTGAAGACGATCGACTTCCGGGTCTCGACCCTGCCGACCTTGTTCGGCGAGAAGACCGTGATGCGTATTCTCGACGCGACCCAGGCCCAGATGGGCATCGACGCGCTCGGCTATGATCCGGACCAGAAAGAGCTGCTGATGGAGGCGATCCAGCGGCCCTACGGCATGGTGCTGGTGACCGGCCCGACCGGTTCGGGCAAGACGGTGTCGCTGTACACCTGCCTGAACGTGATCAACAAGCCGGGCATCAACATCTCGACCGCGGAAGACCCGGCCGAGATCAACTTGCCCGGCGTGAACCAGGTCAACGTCAACGACCGCGCCGGCCTGACTTTCCCGGTCGCGCTCAAGTCCTTTCTGCGCCAGGATCCCGACATCATCATGGTCGGCGAGATCCGCGACCTGGAGACGGCCGACATCGCGATCAAGGCGGCGCAGACCGGCCACATGGTGTTCTCGACGCTGCACACCAACGACGCGCCGTCGACCCTGACGCGCCTGATGAACATGGGCGTGGCGCCATTCAACATCGCCTCCTCGGTGATCATGATTACCGCGCAGCGCCTGGCGCGCCGCCTGTGCACCTGCAAGAAACCGCTCGACACCAGCCGCGAGATTTTGCTGGCGGCCGGCTTCCGGCCGGAAGAACTCGAAGGCGACTGGCGCCCGTACGGGCCGGTCGGCTGCGAGCGCTGCCTCGGCGGCGGCTACAAGGGACGGGTCGGCATCTACCAGATCATGCCGATCACGCCCGCCATTGAAAAGATCATTCTCGCGCACGGCAACGCGATGGAGATTGCCGCCCAGTCTGAATCGGATGGCGTCAAGTCGCTGCGCCGCTCCGGCCTGATGAAAGTCAAACAGGGGCTCACCAGCCTTGAAGAAGTGCTTGGCTGTACCAACGAATAAGGAAACACATGGCAAGCTCATCATCTAAAGCCAGCTCGGCGCAGGTCAAGGAAATCGTCTACGCCTGGGAAGGCAAGGACAAGTCCGGCAAGACCGTGCGTGGCGAACTGCGCGCCGGGGGCGAGGCCGTCGTCAACGTCACCTTGCGCCGCCAGGGCGTGATGGTCACCAAGATCAAGAAGAAGGCTTACCGCAGCGGCAAGAAGATCACCGGCAAGGACATCGCCCTGTTCACCCGCCAGCTCGCCACGATGATGAAGGCCGGTGTGCCGCTGCTGCAATCGTTCGACATCGTCGGCAAGGGCCACTCCAATCCCTCGATGGCCAAGCTGATCATGGACCTGCGTTCGGACATCGAGACCGGCACCAGCCTGAACAACGCATTCCGCAAGTACCCGCTGTATTTCGACCCGCTGTTCTGCAACCTGGTCGGCGCCGGCGAGCAGGCCGGTATCCTGGAAGACCTGTTGACCCGCCTCGCGATCTACAAGGAAAAGACCCTCGCCATGAAGGCGAAGATCAAGTCGGCCCTGATGTATCCGGTGTCGATCCTGGCGATCGCCTTCGTGGTCACGGCCGTGATCATGATCTTCGTGGTGCCGGCCTTCAAGTCGGTGTTCGCAAGCTTCGGCGCCGACCTGCCCGCCCCGACCCTGTTGGTGATGGCGATGTCCGAATTCACCGTCAAATGGTGGTGGCTGATTTTCGGAATCCTGTTCGGTTCGATTTATTTCTTCTTCCAGGCATGGCAGCGTTCGCCCAAGGTGCAGCGCTTCATGGACGTCACGCTGCTCAAGGCGCCCATCTTCGGCGCGGTGCTGCGCAAGGCCGCGATCGCGCGCTGGACCCGCACCCTGGCCACCATGTTCGCCGCCGGCGTGCCGCTGGTGGAAGCGCTCGACTCGGTCGGCGGCGCTTCCGGCAACGCGGTGTACCTCGATGCGACCCGCAGGATCCAGAACGAAGTGAGCACCGGCACCAGCCTGACCGCGGCGATGCAGAACGCCAACGTGTTCCCGAGCCTGGTGACCCAGATGGTGGCGATCGGCGAAGAGTCGGGCGCGCTCGACGGCATGCTCGGCAAGGTCGCCGACTTCTTCGAAGAGGAAGTCGATGAAGCCGTCGGCGCCCTCGCCTCGTTGATGGAACCGCTGATCATGGTGATCCTGGGCGTGCTGATCGGTGGCCTGGTGATTGCCATGTACCTGCCGATCTTCAAGCTCGGTTCGGTGGTCTGACGATGCTGTAGGTTCTCAGAATACTTCGCAGTTTCTCAGAACACTTCGCAGTGAAACTGCAGTAATTCTCACGTAGTTTGCAGTGGTTTTGCACTATTTTGGTGCAAGACCACTGCCAAAAAGGGTTGCTGGGAAATCATTGCCGCCACGTCCTGGTCGCGGTGACGCTGACTTTTGCCGCACACTAAATTTGGTCTCTAGTGTAGGTCCGCTTCCGCCCCAAACCGGACGTTGGGGTAAGGCGGAAGTTAGATTTAACGTGGATATTTAGAGGCGTCCGGCGTCTGCTGGAATGAATAGTCAAGCGGTCGCGATGTGACCTCCCTTCACATGCAGGCCCAGACCCGCCAGCATTGCAACCAGAAAATTACCGAAGATCATAGTTGCTACCTGCATAGCAAGGAGGGCATCTTCGGGTGACCTCAACTCGCCACGATGGACAACCGAGTTACGTGCATTTTGAAGGACGGTGATTTCTTCCCAGATGGTCTTCTTATGGCCGTCGATTGTGAAGGTATCTAAATTAATCTCACCATATTCAGCGAGGACAGATCCGAGCAACTGCTTGAAACGATCAAACCCGTTGTGTTTGACAGCGAGGTCAGACACAAGGTCAGCGATCGATTCGTTGTGAACTAAGCCATATATCACTGGCTTGAGCAACGCGACCTTTAGACCTAGTTCGATCGCCGTTGTGTAAAGTACCAGCGCAGCTGTTGGCGACAGCCCTTGAAGTTTCTCAGCTTCTCGAAAAATAGCGATTGCCTTTACGGCGATATCCCGATTGCCCAAATAGTACGACCGAAGCCTCTCCAGCGTGAATTGATCAATCGCCTCTTTCGAGATTTTATCGACGAGGTCAGACATCCATTCGTCACGCGCAATTTCGTCAGGTGTGTCCATAGCGGCTCTCCAAGCCTTTCATCAAGCATATCCTGGGGGGAACTCAGCGGACTGACCGGCTTATGACCCGCGTCCAGATCGAACGCCAAGTCGTGAACTATGCACAGCCTTGGCTATATAGCGTCGATTAAACAGATCAATATTTGTTCGCAGCATCCCTAAGTCTTTTCTGGTAGGCTGCCATTTTTCCTTCACCAGCGTTATTGCAATTGGTCGCATGAGAGGTCTCAAGATATGCCTTCTGGTCGTTCGGTTTCATAGCGCTGAACTTTCCACTGCGGAAAGCAAGACAGTCGTTGACTACATTGTCGGCTTCCTCCGTATGTGCTGCATAATAGTCTATTGATTTTATCTCAACATCTGGCGCTAGTTTTTCTCCACAGCCAGCAATAATAATAAATGCCAAATAAAGTGCTTTTTTCATAGTTTTTCTGAGTTCGATTGAACATGCGCATTGGGCCTTTGCCACCTTGCTAATAGCGATTTGATTTCCACTTGGAAACTACTGGCAGCTTGAAGTATAGCTCAACCTGATGTCAGGCATAGACGGGACGCGCAGCTAGAATACCGGGAACTTCAGGCAATCAACCGGGACAGTGCGACAGTGATGAACATTCTCTGACACGCTTTCACCGCACTTGTGCTGGTACAGCACTTCGCGCTCAAAGGCCCTCCATAACGCCGAGTGGCCGCTTTTGGCCGGTTGCTGACGATTGTACCCAACACCAGGTTGGCTGTGTCCGCTTCCGCCCCGTAGCCGACGTTCGCTTGGACAAAGAACCGAAGCGAGCTCCTGTCAAAAATATCGCCTTTATCATTTTTCGCCTATCAATAGTGCCAGTGACAAATATCCAAGAGCCAGTCCAATCAGCACCGCGCCGCCTACCGCGATACCGGCCCATCCGCCCTGAAACCATCGCATAGCAAACGATATGAATAGCCACGGTACGATGAATAGGACGCTTCCAACAGCTAAGTACACATTGCGCCGCCAGGTTCTCGCGATTGTGACATTTGCGAATAGAAGCACGGCGAATGGGCTTGCTAAGAGCAGCGAACTAATGGCATAGGAAAGTGGAGCCAGGTGCCACTCCAGGGTAAAAAAGTTTGCAAGCGTGCCACCAACGAGAATAACTACCGTAATACCAGCAAGCGGGTGGAAACGTTGTAGGTTCATATGCTCACAATGAAATAGTTATCTTCGGGTGACTGCTTTTGACTGTGGATTCAATCGGTGGTCGCAACACTCTAACTCAACAGCGTAAGCTAGAGGAGCCGGGTTTGCCTAAAAAACTGCCAAGTTTTATGAGAAGAAGTACTGCGAGATCGTCGAGAACGAGTTGGAAAAGTACCTTCAAATCAACGGATCGAACTGCAGGATTTCGTGGATTCCTACAAGTGTCGCCCCGATCGAGTCGCTGAGACTCGTTGAAATGCCGGAATGCGATTTTCGCTTCCGGCATTTTTTACGCCCGCGCGCATCCTCAAGGCGTCGGCACGGCTGGGCGCAGCACCAGCACCGGGACATGCGAATAGGCCAGCACTTTCTGCGTCTGGCTGCCCGCCAGCAGCCGGCTCAGGCCGCGCCGGCCATGCGAGGCCATGAAGATGGCGTCGCACTTGAATTCGTCGGCGGCGCGGATGATTTCCTCGTACGGCAGGAACGACAGCGAAGTATGGGTTTCGCAGGCCACGCCGGCGGCCCTGGCGGCGCGCGCGACTTCGTCCACCGCCTGCTGCGCGATCTGCTGCAGCTCGGTGCTGTCGACGCCCGGATCGATCATCATCGCCCCGTCGACCACCGGCAGCAGCGGATAGGGCTGGGCGACCGAACAGGCGACGATGCTGCCCCCGCTCAGGCGCGCGTAGTCGATGGCCGCAGCGACCGCCTGCCCGGCCAGCTCGGAGCCGTCGGTGGGAACCAGAATCTTCTTGTACATGAACAACTCCTAGTGGGACATCACGACCGGAATGGTCATGTTGGAAAGCATGGTCTGGGTGACGCCGCCCAGCACCACCTCGCGGAACCGCGCGTGGCCATAGCCGCCCATCACCAGCAGGTCGGCGTCCAGCCGGCCCGCCAGCTCGATCAGCGCGAAGCCGATTTCGTATTCGGTCTCCTCGCGCAGCACCTCGACGTTGACGCCATGGCGCGCCAGGTACAGCGCGATGTCGGCGCCGGCAAGGCGCTGCTCGGGGTCGGCGTTGTACACCACCAGCGACACCTTGCGCGCGCGGCGCAGCAACGGCAAGGCGCCTGCCACGGCCCGGCTGGCCTGCACGCTTTCGTCCCACGCTACCAGCGCGTGGTCGCCGGCCGCGGCGGGGGCCCCGGCAAACGGCGCCACCAGGGCCGGACAGGCGCTGTGGAGCATCACGTAGGCCGGCAGGTCAGGCGCTATGCGGGTGAGCGGGACGTTCGGATCGGCCTGGCTCAGCACCACCAGGTCGGCGTAGCGCGCCTGGCTGGCCAGCCCCGGCCCCTCGTCATCGTCGACCAGCCGGCGTTCGAACGACAGGCCGGCGACGCCCGCGGCAATGGCCTCGAAGCGGGCCAGCGCGTCGTTGGCGCCGTCGATCAGGACCTGCAGCTGCGCATCGAGCACGGTGCGGGTGATGTCCACGTTGCTGCCATAAAAAATGTAACGGGGGAACCCTGTCATTGCGGCGCCGACCAGGTGGGCGCCATGTTCGCCGGCGATGCGCGCCGCCAGCGCGATACGCGCCGCGGCGCGCTCAGTATTGTCGACGTGGACGAGGATGGTCTTGAAAGACATGGCTTCCTCCTTTCCGGTGGCGGGCAGTGTCAGCGCCCACTGCCAGTTTGTCTGTTTGTCATTTCCACATCTTTGATCCACATCAAATCGTTCTCCACGATTTTCACCACGGAGTTCGCGTTGGGACGGGGATTTTTGGCCCCAATATTTGCACTATCGGTTCGATCGCGTCTAATATAAGTTATATTCCTGCGATGCAATATTTACGGCATCCGACGGGCTTTTCGTCTTGATTTGGAGTGTTATGCTACCGGAAACTCTTTTGTTTGCAGCACCGGGCTCGTTCGGCGCGACCCTGGCCGCCGGCCTGTTCGGCTTGCTGATCGGCAGTTTCCTGAACGTCGTCATCTACCGCATCCCGAAGATGATGCAGCGCGAGTCGGACAACTACGTGGCGCACGAGAGCGGCAAGGAACTGCCGCACCAGGACAACTTCAACCTGATGGTGCCGCGCTCGGCCTGTCCGCACTGCGGCCACCAGATCACCGCGCTCGAGAACATCCCGGTGGTCAGCTACGTCGCGCTGGGCGGCAAGTGCAGCGCCTGCAAGGCGCCGATTTCGATCCGCTACCCGACCATCGAACTGCTGACCGGCCTGCTGTCGGCGCTGCTGATATGGAAATTCGGCAGCGGCTGGGCCGGACTGGCCACGCTCGGCTTCGGCTACGCGCTGCTGGCCATGACCTGCATCGACATCGACACCCAGCTGCTGCCGGACGACCTGACCTTCCCGCTGCTGTGGGCGGGCCTGCTGGTCAACCTGAACGGTACTTTCGTGCCGCTGCAGGAAGCGGTGATCGGCGCCGCCGCCGGCTATCTGGTGCTGTGGTCGATCTACTGGCTGTTCAAGCTGGCGACAGGCAAGGAAGGCATGGGCTATGGTGACTTCAAGCTGCTGGCGGCGCTGGGCGCCTGGCTCGGCTGGACCATGCTGCCGACCATCATCCTGATTTCCTCGGTGGTCGGTGCGGTCGTCGGCATCGGCCTGATCCTGTTCGCCAAACATGGCAGGGAGAAACCGATCCCGTTCGGCCCCTACCTCGCGGCCGCCGGCATGATCGCGCTGCTGTTCGGAACGCCGATTGCCGGCTTCACCCACCAGATCTTCGGCTAAGACAAGGCAGGCCGGCGTGGATGACATGAATAAACTGCACGCCCCTCTGTTAAGTATCGGACTGACCGGCGGCATCGGTTGCGGCAAGACCACCGTCGCCAACATGTTCGCCGCGCTGGGCGCTTCGGTGGTCGACACCGACCTGATCGCCCATTCCATGACGGTTCCCGGCGGACCGGCGATGCCGGCCATCCGCGCCGCATTCGGCGACCGCTACATCACCCCTGAAGGCGCGCTCGACCGGGCCGCCATGCGCGCGCTGGTGTTTTCCGATCCCGACGCCAAGCTGCGCCTCGAAGCGATCCTGCACCCGCTGATCCGCGCCACGGCCGAGGCCGAAGCTGCCGCGGCAACCGGCGCCTATGTGATCTACGTGGTGCCGCTGCTGATCGAATCGGGCAACTGGCGCGGCCGCGTCGCGCGCGTGCTGGCGATCGACTGCCCGGAATCGATGCAGATCGCGCGTGTCATGGCGCGCAATGGCTTGCAGGAAGAGCAAGTCAGGGCCATCATGGCGGCGCAGGTCTCGCGCCAGGACAGGCTGGCCGCGGCCGACGATGTCATTACGAACGATGACGGAATCGCCGCGTTAACGCCCCAAGTGGAGGCGCTGCATGCAATTTATCTGGCGATTTCGTCGAGAATGGCAAGAATACCAACGGAGCGTTTGTAATTTTGCGTCGCTTGGTTCAGAATCACGTGATTCTTATCCGGCCTACATGTAAAGGGATGTCATTTTGATCGTCTACGAATACCCTTTCAACGAGCGCATACGCACGTTGTTGCGGCTGGAAGACCTGTACGAAAAATTCAAGTTCTTTGTAACTCAAGAACACGCGATGCAACACCATGTTGCTCTTTCCACCATTTTCGACATGCTCGAAGTGGCTGGCCGCGCCGACCTCAAATCCGATTTGCTGCAAGAACTCGAGCGCCAGAAGCAAAGCCTGCTGGGCTACCGCTCGAATCCGAATGTCGCCGCCGAGATGCTCGACGCGGTGCTGAACGAACTCGAAACCGTCAGCGCCAACCTGGTCGCGGCGCAAGGCAAGACTGGCCAGAACGTGCGCGACAACGAATGGCTGATGAGCATCCGCGGCCGCACCATCATTCCCGGCGGCGCCTGCGAGTTCGACCTGCCTTCGTATTACGCCTGGCAGAAGCGCCCGGCACAACAGCGGTACAATGACATCATCGCGTGGTTTGCGCCGCTGGCGCCGCTGTTCGACGCGCTGGCCCTGGTGCTGCGCCTGCTGCGCGATTCGGGCGGACCGGTCAAGATGATCGCCAGCGCCGGCAGCTACCAGCAAATGCTGCAGGGTAAGGTGTACCAGATGCTGCGCCTGACGCTCGATGAAACATTGGGCGCCATCCCCGAGATATCCGCTAACAAATATATGTTGTGGGTTCGCTTTACGACCCAAGGCGGCGACTTGAAACCGAAGCCGCTGGAAGACGACGTACCGTTCGAACTCACGCTGTGCAACTTTTAAGATGTGAGTGATTTGCCATGACCGTAGTTACCTGCCCTACCTGCTCGAAGAAAGTGGAATGGACTGAGGCGAACAAGTACCGCCCGTTCTGCTCCGAGCGCTGCAAGCAAATCGACCTGGGCGCCTGGGCCGAAGAGAAATACGCCATCCCGGCCGCCGCGCCGACCGACCCGCTGGAAGATCCGCTGGCCGACGACTAAGCCTGCTGGCACACCGGGATCTGACCCCGCGAGGTCAGACCCTTGATGCGACGCTTGCGATTACGCCGTCACGCCCTGCGGCACGAACAGCGGCTTGTTGCTGCGGCCGTAGCGATCCATGAACAGCCCTTCCAGGCCGATCTCCGGCTGGCGTCCCGACACCATGTCGGCCAGTACGCGTCCCGAGCCGCACGCCATGGTCCAGCCCAGCGTGCCGTGGCCCGTGTTGAGGAACAGGTTGCGGAACGGCGTCGGGCCCATCACCGGCGTGCCGTCCGGCGTCATCGGCCGCAGGCCGCACCAGAATTCGGCCTTCGAGGTGTCGCCGCCTTTCGGGAACAGGTCGCTCACCGAATGCTCCAGCGTGTCGCGGCGCGCCTGGCGCAAGGTCAGGTCGTAGCCGGCGATTTCGGCCGTGCCGCCGACCCGGATACGGTCGCCCAGGCGCGTGATCGCAACCTTGAAAGTCTCGTCCATCACCGTCGATTCCGGCGCACCTTGCGCATCGACGATCGGGATCGTGATCGAATAGCCCTTGACCGGATACACCGGGATGCGGATGCCGACCTGGCGCAGCAGCAGCGGCGAATAGCTGCCCAGCGCCAGCACGAAGGAATCGGCCTTCAGCTCGCCCTTGTCGGTGACCACGCCGGTGATCTTGTCGCCGTCGACCACCAGGCGCTGGATGTCGACGCCCTGGCGGAATTTGACGCCCAGTTCCTTCGCCATCTCGGCCAGGCGCTGGGTGAATTTGAAGCAGTCGCCGGTCTCGTCGCCGGGCAGCTGCAGGCCGCCGACGAATTTGCCGCGCACGTTGGCCAGCGCCGGTTCAGCCGCCTCGCAGCCTTTCGGATCGAGCACCGAGTACGGCACCTTGTACCGGTCCAGCACCGCGATGTCGTTGGCCGAGCCGTCGAGCTGCTTCTGGGTGCGGAACAGCTGCAGCGTGCCCTTGCTGCGCTCGTCGTAGGCGATGCCGGTGTCGGCGCGCAGCTCGACCAGGCAATCGCGGCTGTATTCGGCCAGGCGCACCATGCGGCCCTTGTTGAGCTCATAGCTTTTCTGGTTGCAGTTGGCCAGCATCTGGAACATCCAGCGCCACATCTCCGGGTCGAGCGCGGGGCGCACCACCAGCGGGCTATGCTGCATCAGCAGCCATTTGACGGCCTTCATCGGCACACCGGGGCCGGCCCACGGCGCCGCGTATCCCGGCGAGACTTCGCCGGCGTTGGCGAAACTGGTTTCGAGGCCTGCCTGCGGCTGGCGATCAATGACGGTGACTTCGTGCCCGGCCTTGGCCAGGTAATATGCGGAGGTGGTACCGATGACGCCACTACCCAAGACGATGATTTTCACAGAATTCCTTGTACAAATTTAGAGAGCGGCCGACGCGGATCCCGGCGGGGTCGCCGTTGCGCCAGCCGACGCAGTAGCCGACGGATAAGCCGGATACCGCACCAGGTCCAGCCATTCAAGCAGGGGGATGGTTGCCGGCAGCAGCGGCGCGACGCCGACCGTGCCTTGCCACGCAAAGGCCTGCCCCTCCAGGCTTTGCGGTTCGCCATGCCATGCGCGGCTGATAAAAAAATGCAGGCGCACGTGCGCGTGTTCGTACACGTGCTCGACGCCGCACCACTCCTCGGCGCTGGTGAGGTGCATCCCCAGCTCCTCGACGAATTCGCGCTGGAGCGCGGCGAACAGTTCCTCGCCCGCCTCCACTTTCCCGCCGGGGAATTCCCAGTAGCCGGCGTACGGCTTGCCTTCCGGGCGCTGGCCGAGCAGCACATCGCCGTTCGGCTTCATCAGTATCCCGACCACGACATCGATCGGGCCCGCCTTCACATCGCTCATGCGCTTGGTCCCGCCAGTTTGCCCGCGTAGTCCTTGGCGAATTGCCACGCCACGCGGCCCGAACGCGAGCCGCGCTGCAAGGCCCAGCGCAAGGCGTCGCCGCGCGCCGCTTCGATCTGTGCGGCGTCGCAGCCGAAGCTGCCCAGCCAGTGCGCGACGATATCGAGATAGTCGTCCTGCTTGAACGGATAGAACGACAGCCACAGGCCGAAGCGTTCGGACAGCGAGATTTTCTCCTCGACCGTTTCGCCCGGATGCAGGTCGCCGTTGTCGTCCGAGGTGTAGCCGGCGTTGTCGGACATCCGCTCGGGCATCAGGTGGCGGCGGTTCGAGGTCGCGTAGATCAGGACATTGTCGGACTGCGCCGAGATGCTGCCGTCGAGTGCCACCTTCAGCGCCTTGTAGCCGCTCTCGCCTTCCTCGAACGATAGGTCGTCGCAGAAGATGACGAAGCGCTCCGGGCGGCCTGCGACGAGGTCGACGATGTCGGTCAGCTCGGCCAGGTCGGCCTTGTCGACTTCGATCAGGCGCAGGCCATCGGCGGCGAACTGGTTCAGGCAGGCCTTGATCAGCGACGACTTGCCGGTGCCGCGCGCGCCCGTCAGTAGCACGTTGTTGGCCGGGCGCTTCTGCACGAATTGGCGCGTGTTCTGCTCGATCTGCAGCTTCTGGGCGCCGATGTTGTGCAGGTCGTTCAAGGTGATGGTCGACGCATGCGCGACCGGCTGCAGGTAGCCCGAGCCGCCGCGCTTTTTCCAGCGGAATGCGAAGCTGCGCTTCCAATCCGGCTCGCGCGGGATGGCTGGCGGCAGCACGCCTTCCACGCGCAGCAGCAGTGCTTCGGCGCGCAGCAGGAACTGTTCGAGCGGCGTCATGGTCTTACGAGCGGTAGTCGGCGTTGATGGTGACGTATTCGTGCGACAGATCGCAGGTCCACACCGTGGCGGCGGCAGCGCCGCGGCCAAGCGTCACGCGCACGGTGATCTCGCTTTGCTTCATCACGCGCTGGCCGTCCGCTTCCTGGTAGTCCGGATTGCGGCCGCCGTTCTTGGCGACCCACACATCGTCGAGGTACATATCGAGCTTGCTGACGTCGAGGTCGTCCACGCCGGCGTAGCCGATCGCCGCCAGGATCCGCCCCAGGTTCGGATCGGATGCGAAGAAGGCGGTTTTCACCAGCGGCGAATGGGCGATCGAGTAAGCGATCTTGCGGCACTCTTCGACGCCGGCGCCCTGCTCCACCGTGATGGTGATGAACTTGGTGGCGCCTTCGCCGTCGCGGATGATCTGCTGCGCCAGGTTGCGCGACAGGTCGGTCACGGCGTCGCGCAGCACGGCGTAATTGGGCGAGGCGGCGTCATTGATTTCCAATGTGCCGGCGCCGGTGGCGATCAGCATGAACGAGTCGTTGGTCGACGTATCGCCGTCGATGGTGATGCAGTTGAACGAGTGGTCGGCGGCGTGGCGCACCAGTTGGTCGAGCACCGGCTGCGCGACCTTCGCGTCGAACGCCAGGTAGCCCAGCATGGTCGCCATGTTCGGCTTGATCATGCCGGCGCCCTTGCTGATGCCGGTCATGGTGACGGCGTGGCCGCCGATCGTGACCGTGCGCGACGCTGCCTTCGGCTGGGTGTCGGTGGTCATGATCGCTTCGGCCGCGTTGAACCAGTTGTCCAGCTTGAGGTTCTCGATCGCGGCGGGCAGGCCCGCGACGATCTTCTCGACCGGCAGCGGCTCGAGAATCACGCCGGTCGAAAATGGCAGCACCTGGTGTGCGTCGCAGCCGAGCAGACCGGCGAGTGCGGCGCAGGTTTGCTGTGCTTTCGCCAGGCCCGATTCGCCGGTGCCCGCGTTCGCGTTGCCGGTGTTGACCACCAGCGCGCGGATCGGCGCGCCGCCCGCGGCGACCGCCGCCAGGTTGGCCTTGCTGACCTGGACCGGCGCCGCGCAGAAGCGGTTGGTGGTGAACACGCCGGCCACCGTAGCCGTCGGCGCCAGTTTCATCACCAGCACGTCCTTGCGGTTCGGCTTCTTGATGCCGGCTTGGGCGAAGCCGATTTCGATACCGTTGACCGGTTTCAGGTCAGCGGCGATGGGCAGCGGGGAGTTGACGGCCATGGCGGGTATCCAGCGTTAAATTCGAAGCCGCTATTGTACCGCTTGCACCCCCGAAGGCGAGCCGTGCTTGTTTTCTCCAGCTATCACTTTCCATGAATGGCGGCTAACCGCAGCGAATGGGCCGCGGGCAAAGATAGTGACATTTGGTAGGCATTGGTTAATAATTGGAAACATTAATTGGTTATCAATCAAAGGACCTCCGTGAACCGCCCGAATCTCTGCATCGCCGTTGCCATCTTGTCTTTCGCCGGCGTGCCGGCTTTCGCCGTGGATGCGCCGGTTGCGCCAGCCGTCGTACCTGTCGTGCCACCCAAGCTCGCACCCAAGCAGTCCGAGATGGCAAAACTGATGCTCGGTGCGGTGCAGGAGTTCCAGGCCGCCGCCGGCGACTCCACACTCAATCCGATTGCGCGCCTGGACCAGCTGTCGACATACCGGTTTTCGCCCGACACGTCACCATCGATCGTCAAACTGTTCGGCACCGACCGTCCCTATAGCGTCGCGCGTATGCCCGCTATGACAGGCAAGGTCGCATTCCAGGCTCGCCTGCAACCGGTCGCGTACACCGACGCCGGCGGCATACGCATCGAATGGGCTGCCGTTGACGCCACGGTGAACCTCGATGCGGCCGGCCGCACGATGGTCGTGCAGGGCTCCTGGCCTTCGGTCCTTTTTGAAGACAAGAATGTGCGCATGAGCGCGCGCGACATCACCTTCGGCGCCAACAAGAAGCGCGGCCTGGCCGATCTATGGTTCGGCAACGCCCAGATCAGCATCCCGCATGCCCGTATGGAGGCCAGGACCGCAGGCCCCGACATCGCGTTTGACGACACGCGCATCGACACCGAGTTTGTCCAGCGCGGCAAGCTGGCCGACGTTCATTACAAGGTCAGCACGGGTTCGATCAGCGTGGCAAACGAGCAGGTCGGCAGTTTCAGCATGGCCACGCGGATGGTCAACCTCGATGCAAAAATGCTGGCCGATGCGAACGCGAAACTGGAAAAAGACGGCAAGACGCTGACGATCGAACAGCGCCAGAAGCTCGCTGTGCCGATCATCAAGCAATTCCTGAGTCAGGCGGCAGCTAGCGGCAGCGCGCTGATCATCGATGACTTGCGCGCTACCTACCATGGCAATACCGCATCGTTGAAGGGCCGCATCAGCGTGGAGGGACGCGGTGAGGTGGATCTGAATGCTTCACTGGTCAAACGCATCCTGGCCCGCTTCTCGGTACGCGTACCGGTGGCAATGATCAAGGACGTCTCGGGCACGATCACCCGCAAGCAGATGATCGCGGCCGCGCCAGGAAAGCCGGCTAACGAGCAGGCCATCGCGCAGATGGGGCAGACCGTCGCCGACACCGTGATCGGGCAGATGATCACCAAAGGGTTCGCGCGCCTCGAAAACGGCTACCTCGAGTCCGATCTGGAGTTCAGGAACGGCATCCTGCGCATCAACGGCAAGGAGGTGGCTCTGCCGAAGCCGGCCCCTGCGCCCGCGGTGGCTCCCGCAGCGCCGCCGCCGGCAGGGCCACTGATTCACTGATGACTGTCCGTGGCGCCGGCGCCGAAGTGTTACCCTAGCCGCCAATCGGGAGGAATTCAATGAGCGAGACTCAACGCGACATACTCAGTACCTGTTTTTCACTGGCGATCATCGTCTTCGCCGCCTTCATCACGCAGCGCTTCTTCCTGCCGCTGGTGTGGGCAGGGATCCTCTGCATCGCCACCTGGCCGCTGTTCGCGCGCTCGCTGCGCGCATGCGGCGGGCGCGCCATTGCGGCCGCGCTGCTCGCTACCGCCATCAGCGCACTGCTCTTTGTGGTGCCGCTCGCGGTCGGCGTCACCGAAGCGGCGCGCCAGGCGCCCGCGCTCGCAACGCTGGTGGCCGACGCGAACAACAACGGCATCGCGGCGCCGGCCTGGGTGGCGCGCATCCCGATGGCCGGCCCGGCCATTTTCGAATGGTGGTCCACCACGCTCGGTCAGCCGCACGGCATGGCGCACCTGCTGCAGGATGGCTCGGTGGGCCGGCTGCACACCGCCAGCGAAGTGCTGCGCAACTTCGGCGCGCACCTGCTGCATCGCCTGATCGACATCGCTTTCGCCTTCCTGGCGCTGTTCTTCTTCTACAAGGATGGTCCGGCGCTTGTGCGCCAGCTCGACGCGATCGGCAGCCACTGCGTCGGGCGCGTCCGCTGGCAGCTGTACGCTACCAAGGTGCCCACCGCGATCCGCGCCACGGTCAACGGCCTGGTGCTGGTCGGGCTCGCCGAAGGCGTCCTGCTCGGGATCGTCTACGAGATCGCCGGCGTGCCGTCGGCGGTGCTGTGGGCCGCCGCCACCGGCGTGCTGGCCATCATCCCGTTCGGCGCCCCGCTCGCCTTCCTGGGCGTCTCCGGCGTGCTGCTGGCCGGCGGGCATACGGTCGCCGCGGCCGGCGTCGCGATCGCCGGCATGGTGGTGCTGTTCATCGCCGACCACTTCGTGCGCCCGACGATCATCGGCAACGCCACCAAGCTGCCCTTCCTCGCGGTCCTGCTGGGCATCCTGGGCGGGGTCGAGACGCTGGGCCTGGTCGGCCTGTTCATCGGCCCGGTGGTGATGACGCTGTTCGTCACACTATGGCACGAAGAGAAGGTGTTCGGACCCGGGGTGCGGCCGGCCTGAACCCATCCTCGAAGGTGTCGACAGGGGCACCTCCAATGCCTGTACGTCGCCGATTCCGGTAATCATACGATCCGGAAGATCACGCCCGCCGGCGTAGGTGCTGAAGACTCAGTTGCCGGCGCAGTAATCAGGCGGTGGTGGCAAGCGCCCGGTGCGGCGGCAACCCCGGGGTCAGGTCCGGCGGACCCGACCCCAGCCCTTGGCCCGCGGCGCGTGAATGAAGAGGCGGCGCGTCGACACCGCAGCTCGGCCCGCACTTTACGGTGACATAGCCAAGAAAAAAGGGCGGGAGAATCTGCATTCTCCCGCCCTTTTCTTATGCCGCGAATCGCGTTATGCGAGCTTGCCGTGGCACTGCTTGAACTTCTTGCCGCTGCCGCAAGGGCATGGGTCGTTGCGGCCGACCTTGACACCCATGTAGCTGTTGGCGTCTTCCGAAGCGGCGGCGGGCGCCGCGGTCGGGGCCAGTAGTTCTTCCGGCGCCGCGTTCGGATTGAAGTCCGCGTGCTGGTAGCTGACGTTCTCGACGTGCGCCTGTTGCGCCGCCAGGGCCGCTTCCGCCGCATCGATTTCTTCGCGCGACTGGATCCGCACCGTCATCACCATCTTGATCACTTCGTTCTTGATCATGTCGAGCATGCTGCCGAACAGTTCGAACGCTTCGCGCTTGTATTCCTGCTTCGGATTCTTCTGCGCGTAGCCGCGCAGGTGGATACCCTGGCGCAGGTGGTCCAGCGCCGCGAGGTGCTCGCGCCAGTGGCTGTCGACGCTTTGCAGCATGACGTTGCGCTCGAAGCCGCCGAACGATTCCTTGCCGACGACGGCGATCTTGGCATCGTACGATTCATCGGCAGCGGCGATAACCTTCTCAAGGATGTCGTCGTCATTGACGTTCGAATCGGCGGCGAGCATCTCGCGCAGCGGCACGTTCAGGCTCCACTCGTTCGCCAGCGTGTTCTCCAGCGCCGGGATGTCCCACTGCTCTTCCACCGATTCGGCCGGCACATGGGTGCGCACCACGTCGGTGAACACGCCAACGCGCAGCGATGCGATCAGTTCCGAAATGTCGGTCGTCTCGAGCAGCTCGTTACGCTGGGTGTAGATCACCTTGCGCTGGTCGTTGGCGACGTCGTCGTACTCGAGCAGCTGCTTGCGGATGTCGAAGTTGCGCGCTTCGACCTTGCGCTGCGCCGATTCGATCGAGCGCGACACGATGGCCGCCTCGATCGGTTCGCCTTCCGGCATCTTCAGGCGATCCATGATGGCGCGCACGCGGTCGCCGGCGAAGATGCGCAGCAGCGCGTCGTCGAGCGACAGGTAGAAGCGCGACGAGCCCGGGTCGCCCTGGCGCGCGGAACGGCCACGCAGCTGGTTGTCGACGCGGCGCGATTCGTGCCGCTCGGTGCCGATGATGTGCAGGCCGCCCGCGCCGACCACGTGGTCGTGCAGCGACTGCCATTCGTCGCGCAGCTTCTGCGATTGCAGCGCCTTTTCCGACTCCGGCAGGTCGATGTTCGCTTCGATCAGCTGGATCTGCTTTTCAACGTTGCCGCCCAAAACGATGTCGGTACCGCGGCCGGCCATGTTGGTCGCGATGGTAATCATCTTCGGACGGCCCGCCTGCGCAATGATCTCCGCTTCGCGCGCATGCTGCTTCGCGTTGAGCACATTGTGTTCGAGCTTGGCGCCGGTCAGGATCCCCGACAGCAATTCGGAGTTTTCGATCGACGTGGTGCCAACCAGTACCGGCTGGCCGCGCTCGTAGCAGTCGCGGATATCGACCAGCATCGCGCCGTATTTTTCCTGCGCCGATTTGTACACCTGGTCCTGGCGGTCTACGCGCTTGGAAGGACGGTTCGGCGGGATCACCACGGTTTCAAGGCCGTAGATTTCCTGGAACTCGTACGCTTCGGTATCGGCGGTGCCGGTCATGCCGGACAGCTTGCTGTACATCCGGAAGTAATTCTGGAATGTGATCGAAGCGAGCGTCTGGTTCTCGTTCTGGATCCGCACGCCCTCTTTCGCTTCCACGGCCTGGTGCAGGCCGTCCGACCAGCGGCGGCCCGTCATCAGGCGGCCGGTGAATTCGTCGACGATCACGACCTCGTCGTTCTGCACCACGTAGTGCTGGTCCTTGTGGTACAGCGCGTGGGCGCGCAGCGCCGCATACAGGTGGTGGATCAGGGTGATGTTGGCGGCGTCGTACAGCGAGGCGCCTTCCGGCAGCAAGCCCATTTTGGTCAGGATCGCTTCGGCGTTCTCGTGGCCCGCTTCGGTCAGCAGCACCGAGTGCGCTTTTTCGTCCTTGGTGTAGTCGCCCGGGACTTCAACCACGCCCTTGCCGTCAGGCGTCTCTTCGCCGATCTGCATGGTCAGCATGCGCGGCACTTCATTGATCTTGTGGTACAGGTCCGTGTGGTTCTCGGCCTGGCCGGAGATGATCAGCGGGGTACGCGCTTCGTCGATCAGGATCGAGTCCACTTCGTCGACCACGGCGAAGTTCAGGCTGCGCTGCACGCGTTCGCGCGCTTCGTACACCATGTTGTCGCGCAGGTAGTCGAAACCGAATTCGTTGTTGGTGCCATAGGTGATGTCGGACGCGTAGGCAGCCTGCTTGGTATCGTGGTCCATCTGCGACAGGTTCACGCCCGTCGACAGGCCCAGCCAGCCGTACAGTTGGCCCATCCATTCGGCATCGCGCTGCGCCAGGTAGTCGTTGACTGTGATGACGTGCACGCCCTTGCCCGCCAGCGCGTTCAGGTAGGTCGGCAGGGTCGCCATCAGGGTCTTGCCCTCGCCCGTTCCCATCTCGGCGATCTTGCCATAGTGGAGGACCATGCCGCCGATCAGCTGGACGTCGAAGTGGCGCATCTTGAGCACCCGCTTGGCCGCCTCGCGGCACACCGCGAACGCTTCCGGCAACAGGTCGTCGAGCGAGGCGCCATTCGCCACGCGATCCTTGAATTCAGGCGTCTTGGCCTGGAGTTCAGCATCGGACAGCTTTTCGATCTGCGGCTCGAGCGCATTGATATCGCGCACGGTTTTTTGATATTGCTTGAGCAGCCGCTGGTTGCGGCTACCGAAAATCTGGGTCAGTAATGACATGCTTGAATTCTTGAAAAATGCGCCGCGAAAAAGAGCCTGAATGATATCAAAAAGATATCCTTCGAAGGCCGACTATGGCAAAAAGACAGTGATTTTATCATGCGATCCGGCCACACTTGGGGATATCGGGCTGGATAACAAGTGCGTACCGTAAAACAATGTTGTCAAATTATACCGGCAACGGCAATCCGCGCACGGCGGCGTCGGCTGTGATATGTTGCGGCCATGCGGTTTAATACTCACAATCAAGGCCTGGGCCATATCTACGGCACCAAGATGCGCAAGACTTCGCACGAAGCGACCAGCTTCCTGGGCGCCAACGCGCGGATGGCCAGCCTGCTGCCCACCGCGATGCGCATGGCCAGCCTGCAGAAAGATTGCGCCGCCTCCCTGCCGCCGATGTTTTCCAGCTGCGACGTATTGTCGTTCGAGGATGCGCAGCTGGTGCTGGCGACGCCGACCTCGGCGGTCGCCGCCAAGCTCAAGCAACAGCTGCCGAAACTGCAGGCCGCCTTGCTGAAGCGGGGGTGGCAGATAAACAACATCCGTTTGAAAGTGCAGGTCACGCGCAGCATTGCGCCGGTGGTGCACACGCAGCAATTGAGCTTCCCACAGACCGCGGTGGCGGCCTTCGAAGAACTGGGCAACACGCTGCCGGAGACGCCGCAGAACGCGACGCTGATCGCGGCGATCAAGGCGATGGCCGCGCGCCGGCGCTAAGCGTCGGGGGGCAAACCAATTTTTCGCGGAGTGCCGCTATCGACACCGGGGTCTGACCCGCGGGGTGTATGGCCGGGATACATAGGTAACACTTGTCGGGAGACATAGGTAACACCTTTTATGATTATTGCACCGCAACGAACTGGAGCGTGCAATGCCTTGGAAGGAGTCAACCCTTATGTCTACCCGACTAGAATTTGT
>JBKPEJ010000026.1:0-26423 GCA_046728335.1 Pseudomonadota bacterium
CGTTTGCTGTAGGTGTCGGCATTTCTGTGTGCTTGTGTTTGTTGGCTGGCTGTGCCGGTCCTGACAATCGTTTTGCGGGGTCGTACTGGTATCAGGAGGAGCTTTGTTCGTACGGCACCGTGTCTTCCCATTGCGGCATCCTCCCCGCTCTTGGGCCGTCTGTATGGCGTCAATATCCGGTTAGCAAGTGATGCGCCGCTGGTTGACGCGCTAGCGGCGACTGGCGGCGCGGAGCGCCGCTAAACTTGTATTAGGAATACTTAAGAACATAAGCAAGCTGTAGGGTTACTTTCAGGAGATCAGGATGGATGAGCGTTGGGAAAAGATTTTCTGGACTGTCGCTGTTGGGGCGTTTGTGTTTGGCTGTCTCTGTCTGACAGTCATTGCGCTGTATGAGATTTTCCCGGTCGCTGTGACAAATGGGGGGGTGGGGTAGGGGAGTGGGTTTTAGAAAAAAGTTGACCCCGGGGAGATTGAAGCTCGCCGAGGTCGATCCGATGAACTGATCGCAACAGGACACCGAATGACTGAATTAGATTACGAAAATGCTTTGTCGTCAATAGATTTCAGCCCAGCTGAAAATGCGTTTAAACCGGAGTGGTTTGCTGATGATCGGGTCAAGGGGACATGGCAAGACACCTATACGGTCCGTCAGCGCGTTTTTCCTGATGGTCAGTGTGAAGTCAGCGTGTGCAAGGAGCGGTTCTTTGTAGGCCCGGCGCAGTGGCCCCAAAACCGTTCGAAGCGTGGCGAGTCAGAAAAGAGAGTTGAAAATGATGAGGTGGCGGCGCGTGCTGCAAAAAAGCGTGTCCGGTTGTGTTGCAAGGCTATTGGTGCTGATCGTATGGTTACGCTCACGTACCGGGAAAACATGATGGATCGTGAGCGGGCATTGAAGCACTGGAAGGAATTTTGTCGGCGTATGGGTAAGCACAAGGCGTTTCACTACGTGGCCGTGATTGAAGAACAGGAGCGCGGCGCTTTGCATTTCCATGTTGCTGTTGCTGGCCGCCAGATGTACGCGCTGCTCCGGTCGATTTGGCAAAGCATTCTTGGCCGTGGCGATGATGGTGAGCAGATGGGTCAGGTGAATGTGCGTGATCCGAATAAATTCGGTTTTGGGAACAAGGGGGCGCACAAGATCGCCAGCTATATCGCGAAATACTGCGGGAAGGAAATGGCATGTCGTGGCTTGAACGAGAAACGATATTTTCGGTCTCGCGGTGTGGTGGTGCCGGAGGTGAAGTATTGGCGGTTACCGTGCACGAACATGTTGGGGGCTGTTGAGGCGGCGTTTGCGGCGCTCGCTGGCCACTCGTTAGTCGGGTTGCAGACTTGGTGTAATAACGGTTTGGGGGTGGTTTATTTGGCGACTGAGCCCGGTTGGCATGATCCAGTGGAAGATTGCCCGTTTTAACTTTGCGGGGTATGGGCTGCAAGGCCCATGCAGGCTACTGAGTATGGTTTTTCCAGGTTGTTTGAGTGCGGCCTGAGCTGGTGAGTGAAGTTAGCAGCAATCGCGGTCATGCAAAACCGGGGTGAAGTCCTCTCTAGCGGGATGGTCAACTTTTTACGGCGCCGGGTGCTTTTCCGGTCTGGAAATCTGCAATTGGGTTTCTTGCTATAGTTGTCTTTCGGCAATATGAGGGCTAAATAATGGTAGTGGTTAATAGTGCGCAAATGAGTTTGTCCGATGAGGGCGGGGTGTTGCGGACGTGGGGTGATGCCACGACTCAATGGTTGTTGGAAAAGGCTGACAAGGCCTCGCTACACTCGGATCGTTGCATCATTCGTTGGCTTGACCGCCATTTAACCGGCGTACCTCTCGTTGAGATAAATCGTCAGGTTGTCGATGCAATCACGCACAAGAAAATTGCCAGCGGTGTTGCTAACGGGACTGTCAATCGCATGCTTGCATTGTTGCGCTCGATCCTACGTCGGGCGTGTTTTGACTGGGAGTGGATGGGGGCAATACCGAAAGTGCGGTTGCTACGTGAGCCTACCCGGCGAGTGCGCTACCTAACGGCAAATCAGGCTGAACGGCTCTTGCGCGAGTTGCCTCCGCATCTGGCTGAGATGGCTACTTTCGCGCTCGCTACAGGGCTTCGCAAAGCAAACGTAACGGGGTTGCAGTGGTCACAGATTGATCTCGCTCGGCGCACTGCATGGATTCATCCGGATCAGTCCAAAACGCGTAAGGCCATTGCGGTCCCATTGAATGATGATGCGCTTCGCGTCCTCACTCTCCAGCTTGGTAAGCATCCGACATACGTCTTTACTCTCAAAGGGGAAAGGCTTATGCAGGTCAGTACTGCGGCGTGGCACAAGGCGCTGAAGAGGGCAGGGATTGAGGATTTTCGTTGGCACGATCTGCGGCACACCTGGGCGAGTTGGCACGTTCAGACTGGTACGCCGTTGCATGTGTTGCAGGAATTAGGTGGGTGGGAAAGTGCGCAGATGGTGAGGCGGTACGCGCATTTTTCAGCTAGTCATTTAGCTGTTTACGCCGGGCGGTTGCCGAACCTGATGACCGCTTAGGCCGGATGGTAAAATTGAAACGAGAGGCAGCAAACGGCCAATAGGACGGCCAGCTGGTGTTGGGTATAATCGTCAGCTACCCGCCAATAACGGTCTTTGCAATGGCATCGACCTACTATTGATACAACTTCTTTCTCGAACGCGTACTGACGACACTAGGAAGGCAGATTGGAATCAAATGATTGATACAGATACCCTTTTTCTGCGCACGCTTGATGACATTGAGGCGCGGCAATCTCATTCCGACCCGTATGAAATATTACTGATTGCTGGTCTGATCAGAAAGCTATTTTTTGATAAATTTCCTCTCGTTGATCGAGTCAATAAGAATCATTTCAAGTTGTCGTTTGACACCACAGTATCGCGTGACCTAAGCCATGAACCGAGTCCACCTGTGTTTTGGTCCGTGCAAGACGGCATCGACCCACAAACTTGCGCTGCTTTCAAGCCGAGGCAAACCCTTAATCGCGACCAGTTCTTCAAAATGGTTGTAACAATAGTCAATGGGCATGCGTTTACGATTCACGAGATCGTTATGTTTGAAGCCAATGTTGTTGGGGCGGTGCATGCCGGGTCACCCAAGTCAGAAAAAGAGAAGGCGCTACAACAGATAGATTCTCAGCTATTTATCGGTGGTTATGCGTCTGGCCTGCGTCAATTGTTGGCAATAGCGCGCGTGTGTTTGAAAGCGCTTCAGCCCCTCAGGGTGGCGGTTAAGAATGCCTAAGATCTATTTCGGCCTAGTCCTGCTGAGATGTTAATCCATGTCGATGGCTCGTTCCACCAATGTCCGCTGTGGGGTGCGGTCGTTCGAGGTATGGGCAGCTGTCCAGCAGTGGCTTCAACTTAGTGAAGGCTGTGATGGTGCGTTCGTTGGCGTTGCGGACTGTAGAGCATGGCACTCAGTCTCCGTTTTCTGTTCAATATGAATGGCTGCAAACGGCCAGGAGCGGACCTACGCGGTAATACTCAGATGGACTGAACATATGCGGGAATAAGTTCTTATCGTTAGCTGCCTGTTGTGCTTACCCGGCTGGGGCGGATGGTCAGCCCGAGCCTCATCCTACCTGCTTCAGTTATCAACTATCTTGGATGTTAAGGATGTATATACGCGATGCTTTTATGCGCGCTCTTTCGACATTAGTCGGGGAAGAGTGTTGGTGTGTAGTCGGCGGTGAAGGAGCAGGATCTATAATTTCATTGAATATCGGAGCGCGAACTCTTCGACCCCGCCCCGTTGGTAATCCGCACTTGAGCGACCTCGTCAGGCGATACAGCAGCGCCTATACGCTCATGCTCTACTGTGCTTGGCGGCTCGACTCGGCGTCGAAGGTTGTGTCAGGGAGCCATATGTCGAATGCCAAGGATGGCCCAATGGTTCGCGGTTACGCTTCCATTTGCGGACAGAAGATTAAGGCTGTGACATGTGCGGGTCCCGCTTTCGACCTTCGGATCGACTTTGAAAATCAGCATTCGCTTGTTGCCCATTGTAGTTCTATCGACGAGCACGAAGGCGATTGCTATACGTTTGGGACGCCAAGCGGCTGGTTTGCAGTTGAGCCTGATGGGCGACTAACTCTCGAGGCGCGCGATACCTGACCGGCTGCTTTGGGGCGGTAGCGGTCGTTCGAAGTGTGGGCAGCTGTCCAGCAGTGGCTTCAACTTAGTGAAGGCTGTGATGGTGCGTTCGTTGGCGCTGCGGACTGTAGAGCATGGCACTCATAATCCGTTGGTGCCGTGTTCGACTCACGGGAGGCCCACCATTAAAATCAAGGACTTAGGTGATTATCTAAGTCCTTTTTTCGTTAACGTGAGGCATGCCATCCCTGCGCGCATTTGTGAATAACCGCGATTGTATTTTCGACATCACCCTACGACGTTTGGAGCGGCTTCAGAAATCGTACATGCGAGACTTCACGTAAAAATATTCACGTCGTCCTCGCGAAAGCGGAAACGCATGCGTTTCCTCCAATTTTTGCGATGCGCTCAAGGCCACAGCTTCCTCCGCTACAAGCCCGCAAAGTTTGCCTTGGTTTTTTTATCGAAGAGCAGCAGGAATCCTCGGTCAAGCAAGCCAATCTTCTGGCAAGCGCGTACTTCGAAGGCCAGTTGTTCGACGTTCATATTTCCTTGGCCGACAAGGACCGCTCGAAGATATCGGAGTTGTCGGAATTGTTTAAGATGGTGTCGATCAAATGAACACTGGCAGCGGAGACGCCATCGCGCATTACCGGAGCTTGCTTGAGATTTTGAGTCGACAGGTATAGGTTCTCACAATGGTATGAAATTCCCGACGGGAGCCGCCATGGACGCAGTCAGGGCACTACTCGAAACCCAGCCGTTATTCACTTTGTTCCTGACGGTTGCCCTGGGTTATCTCGTTGGAGAAATCAACATCAAAGGGTTTTCCCTTGGATCGGGTGCAGTCCTCTTCGTCGGACTCGCTATCGGTGGATTCGCACCAAAGTCGGCGCCGCCGGGCATGCTCGGTACCCTTGGCCTGCTGCTGTTCTTGTACGGTGTGGGGATCCAGTATGGCGCCCTGTTCTTCAAGGGACTGACCAGCGTCGACGGACTCAAGGCCAACGCTGCCGCATTCCTGGGAGTGATGGCCGCAGGTTTCTTGTCCCTGGCGTTGGTTCCTCTGTTCGGCGTCGACCTCGACGAAGCGCTCGGCCTGTTCGCCGGGTCCGGAACCAGCACGGCCACGCTGCAGGCGATCATTGCCTCACTCAAGAGCGACGGTGCCGCAGTAGGTTACAGCGTCGCTTACCCGTTCGGCTTTGCCGGCCCTATCCTGGTGATCTTCCTCCTCAATGCCTGGCTCAAACCCAAGATCGAACAGCCGGCCGCCCAGGTGATCCAAACGGCGGAGATTGCAGTGATCAATCCGGAATTCATCGGACTGCGCTTCAACGAACTCACCACGCGGCTGCCCGCCGGCGTCGCAGTTGCCGCAATCCGTCGCCAGCATCACAACCGGCTGCCCTCCGAAAACCTGGTGCTGCAGGCGGACGATGTGTTGCTGGCCACCGGCACCGACTCCGCAGCACTCGAGAACGCCGCTGTCCTGATCGGAGAATTACAGCCAGGGCGAATGACAAGTCACCGCGAAGACCTTGATTACGCCCGGGTGTTCGCTTCCAGCAAAGCGGTGGTCGGCCTGGCCTTGGGCGACATCCGCTTCCCGGAAGGAACAATCTGCTCAATCGCCCACGTTCGGCGTGGCGACACCGACCTGTTGCCCAATCCGGAACTGATCCTGGAGGTAGGCGACCGGGTGGGGCTGCTGGTGAATCGCGCCCACACCAAAGACATACGGAAATTCTTCGGCGATTCAATCAAGGGAACCGCCGAACTCAGCTTCATTTCCATCGGTATTGGCGCTGCCGTTGGCCTTCTGCTAGGCTTGATCAAGTTGCCTATTCCCGGCGTCGGCCAACTGTCATTGGGCCTGGCCGCGCTGCTCTTGCTGGCGCTTTATCTGGGCAAGGTGCGTCGCTCCGGGCCCTTCGTGTGGACCATGCCCCTTTCCGCCAATCTTGTCCTGCGTAATTTTGGGCTGACCATCTTCCTCGCCCAGGTCGGCATATCCTCCGGGCCAAAATTTTTCGCCACCGTCGGGGGAGCAGGCATCACCTTCTTGTTCTATGGCGTCGCGATCTTGCTGGTGCTGGTGCTGATCACGACGGCACTCTGCCTGTGGGTGTTCCGGCTGCCTTTCGACGCCGCGCTCGGCGTGATCTGTGGCGCGACCGGCAATCCAGGCATCCTGGCTTTTGCCAACCGTGTCGTTCCAACCGATCGGCCGGATCTCGGCTACGCGATGATCTTTCCTTCCATGACCGCCGCGAAGATTATTTTCGTGCAGATCGCCGCCGCGCTGCTAGCAAAATAGCTGATTCTAAGGAGAACTCTGATGAAAATTGCCGTATTCAGCGCCGAGCGCTACGACCGCGAATTCCTGAACGCCGCGAACGCCGCGGAGGGCCACGAGCTGAAATATTTCGAAGCCCCGCTGAACCTGGAGACGGCCAGCCTGGCCGCGGGCCGCGAAGCCGTCTGCATCTTCGTCAACGATACCGCCGACGCCGCCGTTCTGGACGCCTTGCAACGTGGCGGCACCCGTGTCGTGGCGTTGCGCTGCACCGGATTCAATAACGTCGACCTTGCCGCGGCCGAGCGCCTCGGCATCAAGGTGGTACGGGTCGTCAATTATTCGCCTTACTCTGTGGCCGAACACGCCGTTGCGCTGTTGTTGGCCGTTAACCGCAAGATCCATCGGGCTTACAACCGGACCCGGGATTCCAATTTCGCGCTCGACGGCTTGATGGGCTTCGACCTGCACGGCAAGACAGTCGCGGTGGTGGGAACAGGAAAAATCGGCCGGGTCTTCGCCAAGATCATGCTGGGATTCGGCTGCGATGTGATCGGCTATGATGTTGTCCACTCGCCCGAATTCGAAGCCCTCGGAGCGCGTTACGCCACACCGGGCGAAATCGGCGCGCGGGCCGACATCATCTCTCTGCATTGCCCGTTGACGCCGGAAACACACCACATCGTCAATGCGCAGACGCTGGCACGCGTGAAGCCCGGCGCATTGCTGGTCAATACCAGCCGTGGCGGCCTGGTCGATACGGAAGCGGCCATCGCAGCGCTCAAGAGCGGCCAGTTAGGCGGCCTCGCACTCGATGTATACGAACAGGAAGCGGGTATTTTCTTCCGGGACTTGTCGAGCACGGTGATTGCCGACGATGTACTGCAGCGCTTGATTTCCTTCCCGAATGTGATCGTCACCGGTCATCAGGCCTTCTTTACACGCGAGGCCGTCACGACGATCAGCGAGACAACCCTGCGTAGTGTTACCGAGTTTGCCACCGGCAAGCCGCTTTCGAACGAGATCAAGGCTTCCTGACCCGCTTCTCATTCCAGAAGTCGCAACTTGGACTGTTGGACTTGTCACCTTGCCGACCGGTCCAGTTCGCCATCCCATTCCCGTGCGCAGGGGCTAAAATCAGCCTTTGGTATATAGTTGTGACTTCTGTTCACCCTGCTGCAGCCGAGATAAATACTGTTAGGTAGCCATGAATTCTGTCTCTTCCGACACCCGTTTCCTCGCGGAGAGCGAGCATTTCCCCATGTTCATTGCCGGGGTAACCGATTATGCGATTTATATGCTGTCGCCGGAAGGAATCGTCAACACCTGGAACGCGGGTGCGCAGCGTTTCAAAGGCTACACCGCCGACGAAATTATCGGCCAGCATTTCTCCAGGTTCTATACCGATGCGGACAGAGCCAACCAGCTTCCGGCGAAGGCGCTTCAGACGGCGCTCACCGAAGGAAAGTTCGAAGACGAGGGCTGGCGCGTGCGCAAGGACGGCACGCATTTCTGGGCCAGCGTCGTCATCGATCCGATCCGCGATCCCGAAGGCGTCCTGGTCGGATTTGCCAAGATCACGCGCGACATTACCGAGCGCAAGCGGGCGGCCGACAAGCTGCATGGCAGCGAAGAACGGTTCCGCCTGCTGGTCCAGGGCGTGACCGATTACGCGATCTACATGTTGTCGCCCACCGGCGAGATCACGAACTGGAACGCCGGCGCCAAACGCATCAAGGGCTATGACGAGCACGAAGTCATCAATACCCATTTCTCGCGCTTTTACATCGACGAAGACGTTGCAAAGAAGCTGCCGATGCGGGCCCTGGCAACGGCAGTCGCCGAAGGGCGTTTCGAAAACGAAGGGTGGCGGGTGCGCAAAGATGGTTCCCGGTTTTGGGCGCATGTCGTCATCGACCCGATCAAAAACGACCTCGGCGAACTGATCGGCTTTGCCAAAGTGACGCGCGACATTACCGAGCGGCGCAAGGCAGCGGCCGACCTCGAGAAGGCCAATACCGCCTTGTTCCATTCGCAAAAGCTGGAAGCGATCGGCAAACTGACCGGCGGGGTCGCGCACGACTTCAATAATTTGCTGAGCGTGGTAGTCAACGGCCTTGGCATCCTTCAACGCCGATTGCAGGATCCAGAAGACATCCGCATTCTCGACGCCATGGGGCGCGCCGCCGCGCGGGGATCGGCGCTGACGCAGCAACTGCTGTCGTTTGCCCGCCAGCAGCCTCTCCAGCAGGACAATCACAATCTGAACAGCGTCATCGGATCCTTCGAAGCCGTGCTGCGGCGCGCCGGCACTGGATCGGCTCGCCTCGACCTGGAACTCGCCAACGAACTGGCGCTGGTGCGGATCGACGCTACCCAGGTGGAAGCGGCGTTGTTGAATTTGATCGTCAACGCACGCGACGCCACCCCTGAGAGCGGCCGGATCACGCTGAGCACCGCGCTGGTTCAGTTGTCGGCGGGGCAGGTCGGGACGCTGCCCACGGGACAATATGTGCGGGTCTCGGTGACCGATACGGGCTCGGGCATGACGAAGGAAACGATGGCGCGGGCGATCGAGCCCTTCTTTACGACCAAGCCAGTCGGACAAGGCACCGGTCTCGGCCTGAGCCAGGCGTATGGCCTGGCCCAGCAATCGGGCGGCGATTTGCTGATCGAATCGGTCAGCGGCGCGGGAACCACCGTGTCCCTGTTATTT
The DNA here is from genome assembly GCA_046728335.1 of Pseudomonadota bacterium. Classification (GTDB taxonomy): domain Bacteria; phylum Pseudomonadota; class Gammaproteobacteria; order Burkholderiales; family Burkholderiaceae_D; genus JAFCUW01. The sequence goes on from JBKPEJ010000026.1 coordinate 9,132, forward strand.
CCTGCGCTGGCAAGCGAGAGCGGCGCAACGGGGAAAAGTAAGGACGTGCCTGACGTGGCGCTGGTCGTCGACGACCAGGAAGACGTATTGAACATGGCGGTCGAACTGTTTCGAAGCCTCGGCTACGAAGTGCTGGCGGCGAACAACGGTCTCGATGCCCTGGACATATTGAAACGGACGCCCGACATCGATGTGCTCTTCAGCGATGTGGTCATGCCCGGGATGAGCGGCATCGAGCTCGTGCGGCAAGCGCGCTTGCTGGCGCCGGCCATGAAGGTCATCCTGGCATCGGGCTACGCCGAGCCGGCAATGGCGGGTGACGTGGCGATGGAAAAGATCAGTTTCATCACCAAGCCCTACACCATGTCGCAAATCCTGCGGCAGTTGCGCGTAGCGTCCTGATCGCCGGTCGTTCGGCGCAAGCGTCAGCGACTCGCTAGTGCACCAGAATTTTCCGCTGGAACGGGTTGATTTCCTTCTTGAGGTAGGTCGCAACATACGGATCGGGAACAAAATGCTGTTTCTCGTAGAAACCCTGCGTACCTTCGAGCGGACGCAGCAGCAGGCGGGGAATGCCGAACTGCGCGCAGTAGCGCTCGATGTTTTTCACGAACCATTGGCCCACACCGTGGCCATGATGTGCCCGCAAAATGATCAGGTCAGCGACGTAACAGAATTCAGGCGGCGCCAGTTCCAGCCGCGCGATGCCGATGGTTTTCTTGCCGCATTCGACAGTGACCCATTGCACTTTGCCCTGCGGCGGCTCGCCGGTCGCAGCGTCAACGTCAGCCCAGCCCGCATCTTTGCGAAACGCGCGCAGCGCTTTCCGGGAAAGCGGGACGGCCAGTTGGCGGAATGTCAGCCGAAGATTCATTTTGTTGCCTTGCATCAATTTCATTCCTGCAAATGATATCAGTCGAGTGTGTCGGGAAAACGCGCCGAATGTAACAACCGGCATAGAATTTGTAACTCAATGTATCGGAGCCGGCAGAGAGCGGCGTCGTACGGGCTGGCCGCCTGGAAAATGCTTCTCGCTTGTAAATACTGCTACAAAACGAATATCAATCAATAAGGGATGTAGCGATGACAATCTTGATCGTTGGCCTGGTGCTATTTCTCGGCGTGCATTCGGTGCGGATTTTTGCCGACGGCTGGCGCACCAGTCACATTGCGCGCTGGGGCGCAAACGCCTGGAAGCTGGGGTTCACCGTGCTATCCGCCGTGGGCCTGGCGCTGATCGTCTGGGGGTACGGGATCGCGCGGCACGCGCCGATCGTCCTCTGGAGTCCGCCGACGGGAATGCGCCATGTCGCCGGCTTGCTGACCCTGGTCGCATTCATTTTCCTCGCGGCCGCGTACGTGCCGCGCAATCACATCAAGGCGCGCTTCCACCATCCCATGGTGCTGGGCGTGAAAGCCTGGGCCGCAGCGCACCTGCTTGCCAACGGCACGCTCGCCGATTTGCTGTTGTTCGGCAGCTTCCTGGTCTGGGCGGTGCTGTCGTTCATCGCGGCGCGCAGGCGCGATCGCCTCGCTGGAACCAAGTACGCAGCCGGCACGGCGGCTGGAACGCTGACGGCGATCGTCGGCGGCGCGGTCGCGTGGGCGGCGTTCGCTTTCTGGCTGCACGGTCCGCTAATCGGCGTGCGGCCGTTCGCCATCGCGGCCTAGGCTTTCAGTGCCGCAGGCAACGCCCGCGTGCGCAAAGGCGCCACGAGTTACCTTCCACACTTAACGGTGACATAGCCTTGCGAAATGAGCGGGAGTTCAGCCTTGCCGTCGCGAACGGCCACGCCATCGCCGCGCGCCGCCGATCGCCGCCAGGCCCATTGCCAGCATCGCGAACTGGCCAGGTTCCGGTATCGGCGCGGCCATCAGGAAACCGCGGATTTCTCCGGCCGGATTCACCGAGGTATGGATGTTCAGGTAGGCGGTCCCGGCTTCCAGCCCCGCCAGCAAGTCCGCCTCGGCCGAGGCCAGCGTGCCGCCGTGAGCGGTGACGAAGGCCGGGTTGTAGCTGCCTGCCGACAGCAGGTCGAGCGTGATGTCGTAGGTCCCGGCGGTGACGCCAAGCGGGAACATGGAGAAAGTCGGCACCGTCGTGGCCACTCCCGCGTTGCCGGTTTGCGGATCGACCGTGCAGCAGTGGATGTGCGCGGCGGTGGTGGGGCCGGCCAGGCCGGAAAAATCGATGTGTACCTTCATCTCGTTGAGGACATCGTTGGTGAGCACGGTCGCCGCGCCGGTGCCGGGCGAGGGGTTGGGTGGCGATTCGTTGGCGCCGCTCAGAGTGGTGGCGTAGTTGGTCACGGTTGCGTTTGCGGCGCTGGCGAAACCGAGCAGGATGGTGGCGAGCAGGGGAGTAAGAAGGTGGCGCATGATATCCCTCATTCAGTGAGGCGAGCTCGCGCTCGCATTGACGAGAAGTGGAACATGCATCGTGCCAACGGGTGTCGGCCTGGAACCGGGTGCGGTGCGCGACGAAGCTATCGTCCCACCCAACGCCGGCGCGCCGAAGAACACTTATCCCTTCGACCGCCGCCGCGCGTTCACGTTCGCATTTATCTTCGGCGCCGATTCGCCAGCCATCCTGTCCGCGCGCCCGATTGGCCATATCGGCGTAGACTGGGACCAGACGAACCTGGAGACGCATCATGTCCGACCTGGACCCCGGCAATAGCTTTCGCGGGCTGCCCTTGACCGAAGCGCAGGACGCGGAGATCAAACACTACCTCAAACTGAAGAAACAGCAGGGCCTGCCGTTGGACGACCCTGAATTGTCGGCCATGCTCAAGGACATGCTCGAGCCGCCCTGCGATGACGAAGGCGGGATGGACGCCTACTCCGACAACACGCGCGCGGACGCAGAGCGCGCGGCGGCGTCGGTCGATGAGGCGATGGAAGATATCGAAGCGAGCGAGGAACGCAATGCCGCCATGGAATCGGAGGCAATGAAGCGGCCTAAGCGCTAGAACCGGCGGGCGCGTGGACCGTCAATCCTGGTCGTAATATTTCGCGAGCAGTTTGGAAAACTCTTTTTTTCCGCTCGAACCGAGCCAGTCCCACATCGCTTCCACCCGGCGCGGATGGCGGTCGTAATAGGATCGGCTGGCAGCGAGCCAGATGTTATCGCTGAACAGCGGCACGGTCAGGCGCACGATGTCGCCGCCGTATTTCCTGGCCACCAAAGCGTCCATATCGTCAGCCGATATCAGCGAGACCGCGAATCCGTCGAAGCGGCGCAACTTGAGCTTTTCGAAGTTGCCGGCCACGTCCACCGCGCCACTGTCGACGCCGATCCCGGCGCGGCGCATCCTGTCCGCATAGGACGAGCCCAGGGTCGTGCCGAGTGTGCGCCCCGGGAAATACTGGCCGGGATTGATCTTCCGGTCAAGGCCATCGCTTGCCCGCACAAACACGACGACCACCAAAGGCATCGACCGGGCCTGGTCGAGAAGGTGCTGCTTATCGAGCGGGAACACGATCCCCGGCGATCCTTCGGCGGTCGAGGCCACTGGCGCGAAGTCGATTTCACCAGCGGCCAGCGCGGGCTTGATGCGCAGGACCGGGATGCGGACCAGCCTGGCAGGACAGCCGGCGCTGGCGGTAAATTGCCTGATCAGCTCCACGCTCGCGCCGGGCGCGTCGGGGACTGCTTTGCCTGCGCCGAGCCAGTAAGGCGGCCGGTGCTGGTCCAGATAGCCCACCTGGATTGGGGCGCATGCTGCCGTCGCTTCGTCCGAAAGCAGGGCGAGGAGCATGCACAAAATAAGTCGGCAAATCATTAATTAAGTTAAGAAACTAAAAAAGTTGCCGATATTATAGCCCCCCAACCTTGGCTGCTTCCAAAAACGGATCCGGACGCGGATCGACCACCTCTACCTGCCGCGCGAACGGCCAATCCGGCCGGAATTCAGGGCCAGGCCGCGGGCCCAAAAGCGTGTTGAATGGTCCAGTTCGCAGACTGTTTGCCGAGCTCTGCGCCGGCGAAGGTCGAGTAGCGGAAATGCATGCCGCCGTAGATCCGTGCCACCTTGCTTTCTTCGGTCAGCGCGTTGGTCGTCGCGTAGGTGCGGGTGGACCCGGTCACCGTGCTGTCGAACGTAAACGTGACTTTGTCGGTCCGTAATATTGGCGTAGCAATTCCCCCAGCATGCCGGCAGTGCAGGAGTGCGCAGCGGGGTATTCCGGATGATTGGGTGTCGGTACGATCGGCGTCCAGGCCGGATCGGCGATCGTCGCCGGATTGTTGTCGGTGTCGGCCAGCGGAATCGCGCTCTGCGGCGCCAGGCTTCGTAGAAATATTTGGCTTCGAAATACGCGTCGATGGCGTCCGCGTATCCGGTATAAATAATTGCCATCAGACGCGCCGCATCCGCGACTGGATTGTTTTGAACTAGTGCATCGCGATCGCGCCGCGGAACGAAACAATTGGAGAGAATTTCTAATAATTAATTACGTAAAATTGCCGTTCGAATCAGTCACATTTCGGTCAGAAAGAAAAACAAACTCCACCAACTACTCAGACGAAACGGCAAAAATGGCTAATATCGATATCAAATTATCTCAGGCGGTAATCAACCTTGAATCCACCTCCGCATTTGGTGACGGCCCGTTCGGTTCGCTCGCCGATGTTGCCGATGCGATGTATGGCGCCCAATACGCGATCGACACTACGTACACCGCTTTTTCGTCCTGGAGCCTGGTCGGCACCACGCTGACATTGAATTTTCCCGATGGCGTCACGCGGACCTATACTGGTGTGACGCGGGCCGATCCGAACGCATTGAAGGGAACGGCCGTGGCCACCGGCTATGTTTTCCACAAAGGCGTCGCGGCCAATCTTTCCGAGTCCGGCGTATTCAATTTTAATTACGAAATGGTGCCGTCAGCCTCCGGCTACGGCCTGTCGATCAGCAAAGGCACGGTTCCTTCCCAAACCACCGCACTGAAACTCGCGACGACACTGGCGGCAAGCGATCCGCTCTACCACGCCGCGATCGGCAATGTGACCGGGACCCTCGCTGGCTCCGTGATCAGCGACGCGAACAATAATTTCAGCGGAAACGTGACGAAAGTCTCGGTCATCACCGACCAGATGGTGTCGTCGATTAGCATTGACGGCAATTTCACAATGAGCGGCAATATCGTCGCGATCGGTACCGGTGCATCGAGCACCGCGATCGCCGGCACGATGACCGGCTACAGCGAACTGTACCGCGATGGCAGCCACTCCATCGTCACCAAGGTCGCCAAGGAGCTGACGAGCCACCAGGTGATCGATGCCAGCCTGTTGGCGGATGCGGCGAATTTCGGCGGCGACGATATGATCAGCCTCGACTTGCCCGGCACGCTGTACCACGACTACCTGATGGCGGCCGGCGCCGGCAACGACAACATTACGCTCAGGGGTGGCGGCGGACGCATGAACCTGGACGCCGGCAGCGGCAACGACAAGATCATGATCATGTCGGACGGACACAAGGTCGATGGCGGCGCGGGAATCGATTCGGTCGCAGTAGGGTCCATTCGCGGCGACTATACGATCCAGCACACTGCCGACGGCTTCGTGGTGACGGATAAGGCCGGGGCAGTGAATACGCTCCTCAATGTCGAGCGGCTCGACTTTGCCGATGCGCATGTCGCGCTCGATGTGGCAGGCAACGCGGGCCAGGTCTACCGCACCTACCAGGCAGCGTTCAACCGCGCGCCCGATGCCGGCGGCCTGGGTTTCTGGATCCATTTCATGGACGGCGGCATGACGCTGCCCCAGATCGCCCAGGGCTTCATGGCGTCGGACGAATTCAAGACGATGTACGGCAACGACCCGACCCGGCTCGACTTCGTCAACAAACTCTACTCGAACGTGCTGCACCGGCCGGGCGAAGCGACTGGCGTGCAATTCTGGCTGGACGCACTCAACAATCCAGCGATCAGCTATTCCAGCGTGCTGGCAGCCTTCGCCGAAAGCGCGGAAAACCAGGCTGCGCTGATTGGCGTGATCAGCAACGGCTTTGGCTACGTTCCGTTTACCGGCTAGGCGAGGCGGCGCGGGCTAGCGCGCCGGCACCGGATAGGTGGCGGGGCTGACGTTGCCGTCCTTGTCCACCGCTTGCACGCCGAAGAACACATTGTCCTTCGACAGCGGTGAAGTAAAAGCGGTCACCTTGCCGACAAACTGGCTGCCTTGCCATTGCGCCGCCGTCGTTTCGCGCCAGACGATGCGGTAGCCGGCCAGGTCGGGCTCGGCATTGGCCTGCCAGGTCAGGTCGGTGTGGTTGTCGAGCTTGGCCGTGCGGATCTTCACCTCCTGCGGCGAGGCCGGCGCCAGCGCCAGCGAGGCCAGCGCGGCGGCATTCACGCGCGCCACCTGCGCGATGTAGGCCGGATCGACGAACTCGGGCAAGTCGCCGATTTGCAGCGCGCCTTCCTTGCGCACATTCTGGTGCTGGTGGTTGAAGTTTTCCGCCGGTTCGGTGAAGCGCAGCGCGGCGAACCCGCGGTCGAGGAAGGGCGCATGGTCGCCGCCGCGCAGGTAGCGGTCGCGCCGGTTCACCACCGTGACCTTGAAGCCGTCGACATAGCGCTCGCCGACTTCCTTCACGTGGCGCGCCAGCTGGCGCGGCAGCGAATCGTTCTCGCCGCCGGTACGGATCAGGGTCAGCAGATAGTCCGGCATGTCCTTCGTCGCCGGGATTCCCTCGGCAAACAGGCGCACCTGGGCGTTGTCGCGCTTGCCGTCCTCGTTGTACGAGCTGCCGATGATGTCGTTGGTGAACATGCCGGCGATGTTGAGTTTCTTCTGCTTCGCCTGTTCGGCAAAATGCCCGGAGCCGTACAACCCTTGCTCTTCGGCCGCAACCGTCATGAACACCAGCGTCGCGTCGAACTTGTGGCGCGCCATCACGCACGCCATCTCGATCACCGCGGCGGTGCCCGAGGCGTCGTCGTTGGCGCCGGGCGCCGGGTTGACGGCGTCGTTCTCGTCGGTGTTGCGCGAATCGTAGTGGCCGCTGACGACGTACATGCGCTCGCGCGATTCGGCCTGGGTCCCGGGCAAGGTCGCGACCACGTTGACGATCTCGGTCGGGCGCGACAGGCGCCGGTCGACCGGATGCAGGTGGCTGTCGAAGGCCACTTCCAGCTTGCCGGCGCCGCAGCGCTCGAACTCGCTCTTGATCCAGCGCCGCGCGGCGCCGATGCCGTGCGTCTCGGACACCGTGTCGGACATCGTATGGCGCGTGCCGAAGCTGACCAGCTTGTCGATATAGCCCTGGATGCGCTGCGGCGAAATGTCGCGCACGATGGCATCGATCTGCGCCTGGTGGGCGGTGACGTTCGGTTCGGCGGCGCACGCGGCCGCACTGGCCGCGGCCAGCGCCACGGCCATCAAAGTTTTACGAGGAACGGTGATCGGCATTGAAAATCCTTGTCAGAGAATCGGGTAAAAGCCGGCGGGAAAATCAGCTTCGCCCGGCCGGGTCCGGCAATCAATATACCTTGCCTATTTGTAAGTGTAACTTGCCGTGACGTAAACGAAGCGGCCGCGTGGATCGCCGTAGCTGACATCGTAGCCGCCGAGGAAGTTGGAGGTCAGGTTGGTGTATGGCGGGATACGGTCGGTCAGGTTCTTCACACCCAGCACCAGCTTGGTCGACTTCAGGCCCCGTTGTAGGCCACCTGGGCATCGAAGGTCTGGTAGGCATCGACCTTGCGCGGCGCCGAGCCGGTCGGCGCGCGGTTGCCCAGCACGTCGGTGTAGCCCTTCTGGTGGTTCTGCGTCAGCGAGCCTGCGAACTGCCCCATGTCGTAGGCGATGCTGGCGTTGTGCTTCCAGCGCAGCACCACGCCGCCGCCGGCATTGAGCGCCGTGTCGAGTGCGCTGGTGTAGGCGCCGGACGGCCCCTGCACGTCATACTTGCTGAGGTAGGTGCCGCTCATGCGCAAGGTTAGGCGCTTGCCCGATCCGATCTTGAAACCATACTTGGCATCGATATCGACCGCGGCCAGCTGGGTCTTGAACAGGTTGGCGTTGGTCTGCAGGATGCCGGTGATCGGGCCGACGCCGCTGGCGTTGCCGTCGGGCGCGCCGCGCAGGATGAACGCTTCATATTGCTTGGCGCGTTCGGCGGTGGCATTTTGCGACAGCCGCAGGCGGCCGTTCGCCATCAGGCTGGCCTTCAGTACATCAACGGCCTGCCCAGCGTGAAGGAGGCCTACACCTCGTTCGTGCTGAAGGAAGTTAAGGCGCCCGCGAATCCGCCGCTGCCGCCCGGTTAGCTGGTTCGACAAACTGATCGGCCGGGGGTAGACTGGCCGGATTGTAAATGCAGCAATGCGGCGCCGGCAGCAGCCGGTGCGCGCCACTTACAGGGAGCAACCATGCAGCCTTCCGCACTGGCCTCGGACGCGCCCGCGCCCGATTCGCTTGCCCGTCCCAATGTCGGAACCGCACGCCTGCTGATTGGCCTGCTGCAGGGCATTGTGCTGTACTGGCTGTACCGCGCCGGGCAAGACCACAGCTGGCCCGCGACTGTCCCCGTCCTGCTCGAACCCTTGCTGCTGGTGGCGTTGATCGCGCCGGTGATCCTGGTGTCGAGCCTTGGCCACATGGCTGCCAGGCGCGCCGCAATGTGGGCGGCGACTGCGGCCGCGATCATCGCGGCCTTGGGCGTCTATGATGCGTGGCGCCGAGCGATCGCGCCACCGGCCGCCGGCGAGAACATCTTCGATGGGCTGGCCGGGCCGCTGGTGATTGTCCTGGCGGCCGGCTTCTTCATTGCCCACACGCTGGTGATGGCGGGCGCCGGCGAGCGGCGCCGCATCGCTACCTATCCCGCCTATTTCGAGACGGCGTGGAAGCTGGCGGTCCAACTCGGTTTCAGCGGCGTGTTCGTCGGCGCAGTGTGGGCCGTCTTGTGGCTGGGCGCGAGCCTGTTCATGCTGGTAAAACTGTCGTTCTTCCGCGAACTGCTGGTCCAGCCTTGGTTCATCTTTCCGGTCATCGCGTTTGCCTACAGCTGGGCGATGCACGTCACCGACGTGCGGCCGGCGATCGTGCGCGGCATCCGCACCCTGTTGCTCGTGCTGATGTCCTGGGTGCTGCCGGTCGCCACGCTGATCGTCGGCGGCTTCCTCGCCAGCCTGGTGTTCACCGGCCTTGAGCCGCTGTGGGCGACCAGGCATGCCGCCAGCGTGCTGCTGGGCGCGGCGGCGCTGCTGGTGGTTGTGGTCAACGCGGCATGGCAAGACGGCGGCGCCGGCGCATCGGTGCCGCTGGCCATTCGTTTCAGCGCGCGGATCGCGGCGCTGCTGCTGGCGCCGACCGTACTCATTGCAATCTACGCGCTCGCCTTGCGGGTCGCCGAATACGGCTGGACCAACGACCGCATCACTGCCGCCGCCTGTCTGGTGGTGGCCTCGTGCTATGCGGCGGGCTATGCGTTCGCCGCCTTGCGCAGGGGATGGCTCGACAAGATCGACGGCGTCAACATCGCCACCGCATTCGTCGTGCTGGCGGCGATGCTGGCGCTGTTTACGCCGATCGCCGATCCGGCGCGCTTGTCGGTCGACAACCAACTCGCGCGGCTCGCTTCCGGCAAGGTCGCGGCGGACAAATTCGATTTCGTGTATCTCCAGTTCGAAGGCGCCCGCTACGGCCGCGCCGCGCTGGCAGAGCTGAAGGCGCGCGCCGCCGGCGGCGACGCGGCGATCATCCGCAAGCGCGCCGAAACCGCGATGAAGCTGACCTCGCCGCGCTCGGCGGATGCGGTCGCCGCGGCGCAAACGGCGCCGGCTAACCTCGCGGCGAACGTCGTGGTCTGGCCGGCGGGCGCGATGTTACCGCAGTCGTTCCTGGCGGCCAACTGGACACTCCGCGCCGGCAATGCAGCGTATCCCGCATGCCTGTGGCGGGCCGGCGCCAGGTGCGACGCCTATCTCATCGACCTGACCGGCGACGGCAAAGCCGAAGTGCTGGTGGTCGGGACGGAACGGGGAGGCGGCGCGACCTTCATGGCCGAAGACGACAAGGGCGCCTGGCGCGCGCTGGCCAAGCTGCCGCCCGACTTTGCCGGGTGCGAATCGCTGCGCAAGAGCCTGATCGCAGGCGGTGCGCGCGCCGTCACCCCGGTCGCCAATGCGCTGGTAGTCGACGGCCAACGGATCTCGATGCAGTCGGCGGAGTTCGTCGCCGCTGGCAATTGCCCGAGATAGGCCGCCTGGCCGTGAGTTGCCGAGCGCCCGGATATTGTCGTTTCGTCTAGTATCGATCTGAAGAACAACCCTTCACAGATTGGTAGGATGAAAACCGAATCTCCCTCCGCGCTGGAGCAGGCGCCCGGCGACGCCCCCGCGGCGGCCAAGTCGGCCGGCCTGCGCTACGTCACCGACAGCATGCGCGGCATCGCGCGCCAAGCCGGGGGCGACACCTTTATCTACGTCGATGCGGACGGCAATACCGTCGACGACGAGGCGACGCTCGCGCGCATCAAGTCGCTGGTGATCCCGCCGGCCTGGACCGATGTGTGGATCTGCCCGCTGGCCAACGGCCACCTGCAGGCGACCGGGCGCGACGCGCGCCAGCGCAAGCAATACCGTTACCACCCGAAATGGCGCAGCGTGCGCGACGAGGCGAAGTACGAGCGCATGCTCAGCTTCGGCGAGGCGCTGCCGGCGATCCGGCGTGCGGTCGACGAAGCGCTCAAGCTGCCGGGCCTGCCGCGCGAGAAAGTGCTGGCGACCATCGTACGCCTGCTCGAAGTGACAATGATGCGGATCGGTAACGAGGAATACGCACGCACCAACAAGTCGTTCGGGCTGACCACCTTGCGCTCGCGCCACGTCAAGGTGGATGGCAAGGCGGTCGAGTTTCGCTTTCGCGGCAAGAGCGGCGTGTTCCACACGATCAAGCTGGAAGACCGGCGCCTGGCGCACATCATCGCGCGCACCCGCGACCTGCCGGGACAGGACCTGTTCCAGTATGTCGACGACCAAGGCGAGCAGCACACCGTCGGCTCGGCCGACGTCAACGACTACCTGCGTTCGATCACCGGCGAGGAGTACACCGCCAAGGACTTCCGCACCTGGTCGGGCACCGTGCTGGCGGCGCTGGCGCTGCAGGAATTCGAGAAGTTCGATTCCGAGGCGCAGGCCAAGAAAAACATCGTGCGCGCGATCGAATCGGTGGCCGAAAAACTCGGCAACACGCCGACCATCTGCCGCAAGTGCTACGTGCATCCGGCGATCATCGACGCCTACCTGGACGGCACCATCCTGGACGCATTGCGCGAAAGGGCGACGCGCGAACTGGTGGACGATTTGCGCACGCTGACGCCGGAGGAAGCGGCAGTGCTGGCCTTGCTGCATCAGCGCTTGCAGAATGCGCCGGCGCCGGCAAAGCGAACGCGCGCCAAGCGCGCCTCACCTTAAGCCGTCGTTTCCGGGCTCGGCGTCCCCCTTGGCGGGAACGACAGTGGTGGTCGTGGTGGTGGTGGCAGGCGGCCTGATTTCCAGCGCGCAATCAGTGTTGCGGCGACCGCATCTGGTACGGCTGGTTCCGCGCTTCGCACTGGCAAAAAGCTAACAAACCCGACAGCGATTGCGGTATTCTGGCTCCTCGCCCATTTTCGCAAGGAGACAATAATGAGTAATGCAGTCAAGCCGATCCCTGAAGGCATGCATACCGTAACGCCGCACCTGACCTGCGCAGGTGCCTCCGATGCCATCGAGTTCTACAAGAAGGCGTTTGGCGCGATCGAGATGGCGCGCATGCCCGGCCCCGGCGGTAAGCTGATGCACGCAATGGTCAAGATCGGCGATTCGCCGGTGATGCTGGTCGATGAATTTCCGGAGTGGGGCGGCACGGGACCGAAGACGCTGAAGGGCACGCCGGTGACGATCCATCTTCAGGTGCCAGACGCCGACGCCATGTTCAAAAGCGCGGTCGACGCCGGCGCCACCGTCAAGATGCCGATCGCCGACATGTTCTGGGGCGACCGTTACGGCGTCGTCATCGATCCGTTCGGCCATTCGTGGTCGATCGCCACGCACATCAAGGACATGACGCCGGAAGAAATGACGCAAGCCGGCAAAGCCGCAATGGGTGGCTGACCTGCTCGGTGTCCTTTGAAGCCGCGCCCAACAGGGGCGGCTTCGTGTCCGGCTCGGTTGACAATCACTTTGGCAGCGCCAATCATGTACGACATGAACGATCGAATCGACGGGTTGGAAAAGGACATGTCGGTGCTCAAAGCCGATGTGTCGGTATTGAAATCGGATGTGTCGGTGTTGAAAGCTGACGTTGCGGTTTTGAAATCGGACGTTGCGGTTTTGAAATCGGACGTCGCGGTTTTGAAATCGGACGTCGCGGTTTTGAAATCGGACGTATCGGTTCTAAAAGCCGATGTGTCGGAGCTAAAAGTGTCCTTTGCAGTGATGCATTCGGACGTGACGCAACTTAAAGTTCAGGTCGGGGTAATACTCGCTAGCTACACGACCAGAGCTGACCTTGCGCAGGTCGAAACGAACATGCTGAAGTGGGGATTCCGCGGCCTCGTCGCGCTGTCAGGCGTCGTCGTGGCCGCAGTCAAATTTATCCACTGAATCCTTACTGCGCCGCCGCGTTCTCCGAGCGCGACTTCGCCACCAGCGCATCCAGCACCACGATCACCGCCTTGTTGGCCGCGTCCGGCGCCTGGTCGACCGAGCGGCTCGAAGCCAGCGCCGGCGATGTCAGGTAGCGGCCGTTCACCGTCAGCATCGGCGCGCTGTCGACCTTGTAGTCGCCAATGCTGCGCGCCAGCCTGCGCATGGCGGTGGTCACGCCAAACGAGTTCCACGCGCTGAGGAATTCGGTCTTGTCGACGCCGTTCTTCGCGATCCAGTCGATGATCGCGTCATCCTTCGCCAGCCGGATATGGTCGACGTGCACCGCATGTTCGATCTTCGGGAACATCGCCTCGCCCTTGCCCATCGCTTGCAGCGTCAGGAACAAATGCGCTTCCGGATCGTTCGCGCCGGTGTAGGGCAGATGCACGCGGCGAAACATGATGGCGTCGCCCTGTTTCTTTACCCACGCCGCCAGCTCCGGTTCCAGGCTGTAGCAGAACGGGCAGTGATACATGAAAAATTCGATCACTTCGACCTTGTCGGCAGGCGCCTGCACCGCCTGGCGGGTCGGCAGCGTATGGTATTCGGCGCCATTCCTGGGATCGGCCGGAGACGCGAAGGCGAGCGTGGAAACCAGGCCGATAACGGCAAGGGCAAGGCGCGGGAAGACCATGTTGCTTTCCTTAGGATGCGTGAGAGATGCCCGCGAGGGTAATGCATCTGCGCCGGAAATACAAACGGATCAGGCTGCCATCGGGGAGCGCGCAATCGGCGGCATCGAAAAACTGAAAGTGGTCGCGCCCGGCGTCGAAGTGACTTCTATTACGCCGTTGTGCGAGCGCGCGATCTCCGAGACGATGTAGAGGCCGAGCCCAAGGCCGCCGGCCACGCCCGAATTGTCGCCGCGCCAGCACGGCCGGAACAGCGCGGACATGGTCTCCGGCGTGATCGGGCTGCCGCCGTTCGACACCGACAGGAAGAGGCCGCCATCCGGACTGTGCACGCTCACCCTGACCGGCTGGTCGGGCGCGCCGTAGATCAGCGCGTTCACCAGCAAATTCGACAGCAGCTGGGCGACCCGCTTCGGATCGCAGAACACCTTGCCGGCGATGGCGATATCGCTGACGATGGCGCGCTTGGGATGAATGTCGCGCAGTTCATCGACCACGTGGGAGAGCTGCTGCCGCAGGTCGGGGCCGTGGCAGGATGCTTCGATTTCCAAGCGGAAATAGTACAATTGGCGCCTGCCTTTTTTATGCACCGACGATACCATGATTCCCGCACACGCCGACACGCTTCGTCGCCATCCAAAGGCCTGGTTGCTTGCGGCCGCTTTCGCGCTGGCGCTGGCGTGGGCGGCGCTGGCGCCGCTGCGCTATCCGACCCGCGACCAGCTGTTCGACATTCCGGACGGGACCTCGGCGCGCCTGGCGGCCGGGGCCCGGGATGAAGTGCTGCCGCGCGAAGTACGCCTGACGCTTGGCCTGCAGGACGTGCTGCTGCTGCGTAACAGCGACAGCGCGCCGCAGCTGTTCGGCCCGGTGCGGATCATGCCGGGCGAGGAGTTTCGGATGCCGTTCGAGCAGGCATCCGACTTTCAGGTGGCGTCCAGCGCGCACGCCGGCGGGCGGATCACGGTGTCGGTGGTGCCGCTGCCCGATCCTGGCTGGGACCGGCTGTGCTGGCGCCTGGCCGCGCTGCGCCATGCGGTCCGCTACCTCAAGCAGGAGCGGCCGCTCCGCTAGCGCGCCGCCCGTGCGCGGCCCGATCGTGCGACCGCCCTGCGCGATTCTGTCATCATGGCTGCATGACGCCGATTTCCATTCCGCTGTTCCCGCTCGGCACCGTACTGTTCCCGGAGGGCGTGCTGCCGCTGCAGATTTTCGAAGTGCGCTATCTCGATATGATCGCCAAGTGCGTCGCCGGCGACAGTCCGTTCGGGGTCGTCATGCTCACCGAAGGGCACGAGGTACGCACGCCCGAAGCGATGGAGAAATTCGTCGCGTCGGGCACGCTGGCAACGGTGGAGAGCCGCAGCGCACCGTCGCCCGGCCTCCTGCAAGTGATCTGCCGCGGCAGCGCGCGCTTCCGAGTGCTGTCGTCCCAGCGCCGCACCAATGGCTTGTGGACGGCGGAGATCGAACTGCTGCCGGATGACCTGCCGGTGCGCATTCCCTCGGAACTGCGGGGCGCGGCCGAAGCACTGGACCGCGTACTCGGTTCGCTCAGCGATGTGCCCGAGGAGCGCTGGCCGGTGCGGCTGCCGTTCCGGCTCGACGACTGCGGCTGGGTATCGAACCGCTGGTGCGAATTGCTGCCGCTGACGATGGCGCAAAAACACCACCTGCTGATGCTCGACAATCCGCTGATCCGGCTCGAACTGATGCACGACCTGCTCGACGAGCACGGCCTCATCACCTCGTAGTCCGCCCGCGACATGCAACAAAAGGCGCGGATGTCCGCGCCTTATTCATTGGCTATGTCACCGTTAAGTGTGGGGCCGCACGGCGATGGCGGCAAGCGTCCGGTGCGACAACCCCAGGGGTGAAGCAGGGGTTTAGTGAAGCGAAGCTTCGCTCCTGCGAAACGGTCGAGCCTTGCAAGGCTCGACTCCTTTCAGGTCCGCCGGACCTGATCCCAGCCCTTGGGACAGCGGCGCGTGAATGCAGAGTGTAAGCAGCAAGCGTTATGCGATCAGTTCGACGCGGAGCCGCTCGCCGCGCCGTTGCCGTTCATCGAACCGCTGGCGCTGGCGTTGGCGGCGTGCTGCACATCGGCCGACTTGACGGCGCCGACCGATTTGTGCGCGCCGCCTGCCGCCGCATGCTTGCTGCCATCCGCTGCGCCGCGGCCGTTCGCCGCGCTGGACTGGGCAAAGCTGCGGGTCATGGCGCCTTGCGACTTTGCACCGTCAGCAGCCGGCTGCGCCGCGCCGCGGCCTGCGCCAGCCAGTTGGTGGGCGCCGCTGCCGATTCCGCTGGTCGTCAAGCCGCCGGAGACATTGCCGTTGCCGCCGCCGCTGCCTGCGCCCTGGCCTTCAGCCGTGGCCGGCGCTGCGGACATCGCGCCCGATTTTCCGGCCGCCAGGCTGCCGACCAAGCCGCCCGATCCATTGCCTGCCGCCTGCGCCTGGCCATTGCCAGGCACTGCAGGGGCGGTCGCTGACTTGCCGGCCGCTGCGGCGTCCGGCGTCGCTGACGTGGCGCCCGACCTCGCTGCGCCCAGGCTGCCCATCAGGCCGCCGGATCCGCTGCCGCCGGCCTGGCCGTCCATCGCGGCCGCTTTCGACGGCGCGACATTGTTGACCAGCGAGGCCGAACCGGCGCCGTTCGCGGCGCCCTGGCCGCCAGCTGCGCCCTGGGCTGCAGCCGGCTTGCGCAGGCTGTCGGCGTCGACTGAGCCGGTAGCCGAGCGGACGTCACCCAGGCCGCCGCGGCTGCCCATCGAGCCCATGCCGCCGAAGCTGCCCATGCCGCTGCCGCTGCCGCCGATCATGCCGCCGATGGAACCGCCGCGGCCTCCCAGCAGCTGGGCGTGCGCCGACGCGGCCAGGCCGAGGGAGAGGACGAGGGCGACTTGCTGGACGATGTGTTTGGTTTTCATTGCTGTTCTCCTTGGAATGGCGCGGACATTCCGTCGCCGTTATGAGGAAAACGAGCGGACTCGGCAATTTAATCCGTCGTCCGCAAAATATTTTCGAAATTGTTGGCTATGTGGGAGCGCGCGGTGACGGCGGCAAGGCGCCCGGTGCGGCGACAACCCCGGGGTCAGGTCCGCCGGACCTGACCCCAGCCCTTGGACCGCGGCGCGTGCATGAAGAGGTGGCATGTCGATGCCGCAAGTCGTCCAGCACTTCGCTAAATTATTTGAAGGTGGCCGGATCGACCCGGAACGCGGCGCCGACGATGCCATAGCCGGTCACGTTGCTGACCGTCGAAGCGTCGGCCCGGACGGCCTGCCTGGCCAGCGCCGCCACCGCGGCGGCCGCGGCGGCCTTGTCGGGGCGCGGCAGCGAGCCGGACAGCATCGCCGCGACCAGGGGCGATGCGAATGAAGTGCCGCGCACCTGTTTGTACGGCGGATCGCCCAGCGCCGCGCTGACCATGTTGTTGCCGGGCGCGGCGAACATCACCTGCGGTCCGCGCGCCGCTTCCGGCAAGGCGCGGCCCTGGCGGTCCACCGCGCTCACCCCCACCACGCCCGGATAGCTGGCCGGATACAGCGGCGGCGCGGCAGGGCCGTCGTTGCCGACCGCGGCAACCAGCAGGTGGCCGCGCTTGACCATCGCGCCCACCACCCGTTCGAGCGTCTGGTTGGGCGGGCCGACCAGGCTCAGGTTGATGACGCCGACCTGTTCGTGCGCCAGCCAGGCCAGCGCGCCGGCGATCTTGTCGGCAGAACCACCGGTGCCGCTGTCGCAGTAGATGTCGGCCGCGTACAGGCTGGCGTCGGGCGCCGCGCCGCGAAAGCGCGCCGCACGGCCCACCATCAGCGCGGCGACGGCGGTGCCGTGCGCGCTTGGATGGGCGACGTCGGCGCAGCCCCAGCGCCGGATGCTGGCGTCGCGGAATACCGCATGCGCGCCGTCCACGCCGCTGTCGACCAGCCCGACCCTGGCGGCGCCGGCCGGCGCCTGCATTGACGGCGCGGGCTTGCCAATGGGCGCGGGCGCCTGCTCCGGCA
>JBKPEJ010000064.1:0-28590 GCA_046728335.1 Pseudomonadota bacterium
GTGGTGGCGGCGGAGACGTTGCCGGCCACGTCGGTCTGACGCACCTGAACGCTGTTGGCGCCTTCGGTTGCGGTGAAGCTGGAGGTCCAGTGTGCACCGTTGTCGATACTGTATTCGACCGTTGCGCCAGCTTCCAGGCCGGTGACATTGAGCGTGCCGACCTTGGTGATGCCGTCAGCCGCGCCGCTGTCGGTGGTCAGCGCCACGACAGGCGCCGTTGCGCCGGTATCGAGCGTAAACGCCAAGGCGGTGCTGGCGGCGGAGACGTTGCCGGCCATGTCGGTCTGACGCACGATCGCACTTTTGCCGCCGTCGCCGCTCAGCGTGAAACTACTGCCGCTCCCCGTCGTCCAGGTGGTGCCGTTGTTGGTACTGTACTGCCAGGTCGCCCCGCTTTCCAGGCCGCTGACATTGACTACGCCGGAATTGGTGATGCCGTCGGCATTATGGCCGGCAACACCGTCGGTGCTGTCGAGGTTTAGCGCCAGCGTAGGCTGCGCGGCAGCGGTGTCGAGCGTGAAGGCAAGCGCCCCGGAATTGACCGATACATTGCCAGCCACATCGGTCTGGCGCACGATCACACTTTTGCCGCCGTCGCCGCTCAGCGTGAAACTGCTGCCGCTGCCCGTCGTCCAGGTGGTGCCGTTGTTGGTACTGTACTGCCAGGTTGCACCGCTTTCCAACCCGCTGACATTGACCACGCCAGAATTGGTGATGCCGTCAGCATTATGGCCGGCAACACCGTCGGTGCTGTCGAGGTTTAGCGCCAGCGTAGGCTGCGCGGCAGCGGTGTCGAGCGTAAAGGCAAGCAGCCCGGAATTGGCGGACACATTGCCAGCCACATCGGTCTGGCGCACGATCACGCTCTTGGCACCGTCGCCGCTTAGCGAGAAACTACTGCCGGTGCCCGTCGTCCAGGTGGTGCCGTTGTTGGTACTGTACTGCCAGGTCGCCCCGCTTTCCAGTCCGCTGACATTGACCCGCCCAGAATTGGTGATGCCGTCGGCATTATGGCCGCCAACACCGTCGGTGCTGTCGAGGTTTAGCGCCAGCGTAGGCTGCACAGCAGCGGTGTCGAGCGTAAAGGCAAGCGCCCCGGAATTGACCGATACGTTGCCAGCCACATCGGTCTGGCGCACGATCACGCTCTTGGCACCGTCGCCGCTTAGCGTGAAACTACTGCCGGTGCCCGTCGTCCAGGTGGTGCCGTTGTTGGTACTGTACTGCCAGGTCGCGCCGCTTTCCAATCCGCTGACATTGACTACGCCGGAATTGGTGATGCCGTCGGTATTATGGCCGGCAACACCGTCGGTGCTGTCGAGGTTTAGCGCCAGCGTAGTCTGCACGGCAGCGGTGTCGAGCGTGAAGGCAAGCGCCCCGGAATTGACCGATACATTGCCAGCCACATCGGTCTGGCGCACGATCACACTTTTGCCGCCGTCGCCGCTCAGCGTGAAACTACTGCCGCTGCCCGTCGTCCAGGTGGTGCCGTTGTTGATACTGTATTGCCAGGTCGCCCCGCTTTCCAGGCCGCTGACATTGACTACGCCGGAATTGGTGATGTGGTCGGTGCCTGATGCGCCCGAATCTGCCGCGAGTGCCACCGTTGGTGCTAATGGCGCGATTCCGTCAACGGCTACCGTGCCACTCGGATTGGTTATCGCGCCCGAATTGATGGCATTGCCGCCAGGCCCGCTAACGGTGGCGCCATTCAAACTAAACCCGATGATCGCCAAGTCGGAAGTCTGCTGCCCTGCGCCAACAGTATATGAAAACGTCAATGTAGAACCACTGCTTGAGCTAAAGCTGGCAGACCCTCCATCGTTCAGCGCCAACGTTGGTATCCCCCCTATGACAGTCACGTTTTTGTCATAGTTAATAATGAATGTGATTGTGTCGCCGATTTTCAGCAACCCGTTATTAGCGCCATATGCCACCGACAAAACGGCAGGGCCTGCCATCACCCCTGTATAGCGTTCTATTCCCGCCGCCGTCAGCGGCGCCATGAATTCTTGCGTGCCGTTCAACTCCCAGTTACCACCTTTATCGCGGGCGCCGATCAGTCCCGTCGCCGCAAACACCTGAGTTTTGCTAGTGCGCGCCAGCGCATCGACGAAAAATGCACCGCTTTCTCCCTGCCCGGTTTCGCAACTCCATAGCAGCAATTGACCGTTCTTAGCGAGCGACCGTCCAATAGACCGCAGAGCTGTCGTATTGGCCTCCAACGTCTCCAATGTCAGTGTCTCGGAAGCGAAGCAAACTTTACCGGGACTGCCGTGAGCGATGATATGAACCCGGCCGAGATCAGCGCGCCCTCGCAAAATATTGTCGATCTGAACCATCGCGGAGGGCGATTCCGAAAGCATCACAGTCTCAACCTCGGTCCGCATCCCAGTTTTCAACGTTCCGAGATCGGAAATATTTGGGTCGATAAAGACGATTTCTGCAAGCTGGCTCATGGATATTCTTTCTGATTTTGGCGGAAGGGGGAATCGGATATTTGCTAATCGGAAAAATTTACTGCGTTAAACATGGTGATTGCTCCAGGTTTATTAATCTAAAGTAATTAAAAATAATCAACATTGACAATAATCAAGCTCCAGTCTCAAGCTGCGAAATTGAGTGCTGACACGCCCTGAACTTAGTTTTTTGCCAATGTTGGTCCCTGCGGCAACAGCTTGCCGTGATATTGATGACAGTCAGGAGTCGAGCCATCCGAAGCTCGGCATCACCTTCGGGGAAAAAGCGGAGCTGGTCGGTTGGCTTGACGAGGCGCTCGCGGCGTATTCGGACATCGGCGATCCCGGGCGCTTCGCCCCGCACATGGCCGCGGACGCCGCAAATCCGGCACCATGGCGACAAAGATAAGGAACTTGGGCTGGCCGCGCTGCGCAGGGCTGGCGCGGCCTTCGAGGCCATGGCGGCCAAGGCGGACGCAATGCTTGCCGGGAGCGTGGCTGCAATCGATGAGCATAAGATATCGCTCGGCCGGCCTCGCGGACGACGCCAATCGGGTGGATCTGATGATATTGGCTAGGGCGCGGGCGACCTCAGAGCTGATGATCTCACGCTCGGCCAAGTCGGCCACGAGCGCGCCGGCGCGGTGTGGCGACGATGACGGGGACGCATACGTCATCGAACGTGAACCGGCATTGGCGCCGAGGTAGGCTGAACATGGCGATGTTGCCAGCGCGAACTTCAGTAGGAACCTAGACCTTGGTCCCATATTAAATTCAGGCTGATGGGGATAGACTTAATTTGCTGTAGTACCGCTTTGGAAGCGCTTGCATCCGAGCATTGTTTCCGGGGAATCAGACAATGCGGCAACCCAAAATTGTCATTGTCGGCGCCGGCCTGGTGGGCGGGTCGGCAGCCATGTTCGCCGCCTTCACAATCCCCAGCGCGCAGATCGTGATCATCGACCTCGAACGGGTCCGCGCTGAAGGGCAGGCGCTCGACCTCGCCCACGCAGCGGCGTTCTGGGGACACGACCGCTTCTGCGCCGGCGACTATCAGGACGCCGGCGACGCCGACATGGTCGTCATCACCGCTGGCGTTGGGGTAAAGCCGGGACAGACCCGCCTCGACTTGGCGAAGACCAATGCGCGCATCCTCGTTGAAATTATCGATCGCGTCGCACCGCTGGCCCCGAACGCGATCTATGTGATTGCCACCAACCCCTGCGACGTGCTCGCATTCGTCGCCCTCGAACGCTTGCAGTGCCCGCGCGAGCGGGTGATCAGCACCGGCACTTCGCTCGACACTGCGCGCCTGAGGTCGCTGCTCTCGGCACGCTTGAACGTCGTCGCGCATGCAATCCACGCCTATGTTCTGGGCGAACACGGTGCGTCCGCGCTCATCCATTGGTCCGGCGCCACGGTTTCAGGCATGCCGATCGATATGTTCCTGCAGCAGGTCGGGAAGGAAATGGGGCCGGCAAGCCGTCAACTGATCCTTCAATCCGTGGTCGAGGCAGCCAAGCAAATCAAGGAAGGCAAAGGCGCGACGCACTACGGGATCGCAAGCGGCATCGCGCGCATCTGCCAGGCGATCGTGCACAACAGCAGCCTCATTCTGTCGGTTGCCGTTGTTCATCCCGAGATCGAGGGTGTGCCAGACGTGTGCGTATCGCTGCCGATGCTGGTCAATGCCAGGGGAGCGCAATTGATTGCTTATCCCGACCTCGACCCCGCGGAGCGCGAGGCGTTGCAGCGCAGTGCCCGGATTGTCAAGGAGGCGACCGGCAGCGTCTGTGCCGCCAAGTAACACACACTGGCAAGGAGAACGCCATGAGTTCGCCCCCTGCATCAACCGCGGCCGCCCCGAGGTCCGCGCCCAACCAGGTTCCTCCGTCCGCGCCGGCTGCACCCGCGCTGTGGAAATTCCTCGTTCCGGTCGGCATCGGCATCGTCCTGTGGTTCCTGCCCGCCCCTGCCGGCCTCGCGCCGAAGGCATGGCAAATGTTCGCCATCTTCGTCGCGACCATTGCCGGCATCATGACGGCGCCGCTGCCGATGTCGGTAGTTGCCATTATCGGTGCGACCATCGGGGCGCTGCTCGGCGTGATCGGCTTTTCCGATGTCGTCAAGTCCACGGGAACCGACCTCGTGTGGCTGGTCCTGCTGGCCTTTTTCATCTCCCGCGGCGTGATCAAGACCGGACTCGGGCGCCGTATCGCACTGCTGTTCATGCGCATGCTGGGGAAGCGAACGCTCGGTCTCGGCTATGGGCTGACGATCACCGAACTGATCATCTCTCCGGCCATGCCGAGCATCACCGCGCGCGCCGGCGGCGTGATGTTGCCTATCACGCGAGCCATCTCGGATGTGCTTGGCAGCCGGCCGGACGACGAAACGCGCACCAAGGTGGGAAGCTATCTCATCCTGTGCGCGTTCCACGCCAACATCATCACGGCAGGTATGTTCATCACAGCGATGGCCGGCAATCCCTTATCGGTCAAGCTGGCGGCGGCCCAGGGGGTGCAGATCAGCTGGCTCGACTGGACGATTGCGGCGTTGGTCCCGGGACTGCTTTGCCTTGCCCTGATTCCGGTGGCGCTGCTGTGGATAGTGCGGCCACAGATCCGGCAAACGCCGGACGCCACCGCCCTTGCGCAGCGCGAACTGACGGCCATGGGCAACATCTCGACCAGGGAGATCATCATGGCCGCGATCTTCGTGGGCTTGCTGGTGCTTTGGATTTTCGGCGACGAGATCGGCATCGGCGCGACCATGGCAGCAGCGATCGGGGTATCGCTGTTGTTCATCACCAGGGTGCTCACCTGGCAGGACGCGCTCGATGAAAAATCGGCGTGGGACACCATGATCTGGATCGGTCTGCTGATTATGCTGGCCTCGAAACTCAATGAGTTCGGCATGGTCTCCTGGTTTGGAAAGGAATTCGGCGTTCACCTGCAGGGTTTGCCGAGACTGGCGGCATACATGATTGTTGCCACGATCTACTGCTACATTCACTATTTCTTTGCCAGCGCGACGGCGCATATCAGCGCGCTGTTCCCGCTCTGCCTGGCGCTCATGACCGCCGCCGGAATTCCGCCGTTCACCGGCGCGGTGGCGCTTGGCGTGCTCAGCAATGTCAATGGCTGCCTCACCCAATATGGCATCGGCTCCGGTCCCGTGATGTTCGGGGCCGGCTATGTGACGCAAGGCGAATGGTGGAAGGCCGGCTTCCTCATGAGCCTGATTTACCTCGTCGTTTGGCTGGTGATCGGTCCGTTATGGTGGCAGCTGCTCGGGCATGTCTGACGCAGGATAAGAATCAATCCAGCGACGATAAATTGGAAATCGCGCCCTGGAGGACGGGTCGGACTCCCCGTGAACCAAGACGGCAGCAGAGGAATCTAAAACGCTATGTCAGCTGCACGCGCCGCGGCCCACGGGCTGGGGTCAGGTCCGGCGGACCTGACCCCGGGGTTGTCGCCGCACCGGGCGCTTGCCGCCATCGCTGCGCGGTCCCGCATTTAACGGTAACACAGCCATCTAAAACGTCAAGGCGCCGGCGCGGGGTATTCATGGGAGACGACGATGAAAAAAGAGAGGAAGACGGCACGCCAGATACTTTCCGAAAAGCCTCGCGAAGTGATCTCGGTCGCGCCCGATGACTCGGTGTTGCTGGCGTTGCGGCTCATGGCCGACAAGGACGTCAGCACCGTGCTGGTGCTGCAGGACGACAAACTTGCGGGCATCCTTTCCCAGCGCGACTATGCCCGTCAGGTCGAACTCGCGGGACGCCATGCCAGCGGCACCAAGGTCCGCGAGATCATGACCACCCAGGTCATCTATATCACCCCGGACCACAGCTGCGACCAGTGCCTGATGCTGATGCATACCAAACGCATCCGCCATCTGCCAGTGATCGAGTCCGGCCGTGTGATCGGCGTGCTGTCCAACACCGACGTCCTGGAAGAACTGATCCTGGAGGACGAGCATCTGATCAAGGATCTCGAGCATGACGTGCTCAACCTGACCATCGATACTGGCGGCAACTACTAGGCAGATCTCCAACCTTTGCCACGATGCCCATGGTCCGGGCGTCGCGCCGGGCCTGCCACCGATAAGGAGAATACCGTGCTGAGCTTCCTGATCGTGCTGGCCGCCCTCTTCTTCCTGATGTTTGTCGCCTACCGCGGCTTCAGCGTGATCCTGTTCGCGCCGGTCGCCGCGCTTGGCGCCGTGCTCCTGACCGATCCGGCCCTGGTGCCGCCGATGTTCGCGAGCGTGTTCATGGACAAGATGGTCGGCTTCGTCAAGCTCTACTTTCCGGTCTTCCTGCTGGGCGCGGTGTTCGGCAAGGTGATCGAGCTGTCCGGTTTCTCCAAATCGATCGTGTCGTCGGTGATCGCCCTTGTGGGACGCGAGCGGGCGATGCTGGCGATCGTGGTGGTTTGCGCGGTACTCACTTACGGCGGTGTGTCCCTGTTTGTCGTGGTGTTCGCGGTCTATCCATTTGCAGCGGAAATGTTTCGCCAGGGCGATATCCCCAAGCGCCTCATCCCCGGCACGATCGCGCTGGGCGCCTTCACCTTCACCATGGACGCGCTGCCGGGAACGCCCCAGATCCAGAACATTATTCCAACCACCTTTTTCAATACCAACACCTGGGCTGCGCCCTGGATGGGCGTGGCGGGCGCCATCTTCATCCTGCTGCTGGGCCTGGCCTACCTCAATTGGCGCCGGCGCCAGGCCGCAGTGCATGGTGAAGGCTACGGCGCGGACCATAGCAACGAACCCGAAACGTTCGAGCATGGCCAGTTGGTCAATCCCTGGATCGCCATTCTCCCGCTGGTCCTGGTCGGGGTGCTGAACAAGGTATTCACCGAACTCATTCCGCGCTTTTATGGCAAGAGCCACGAGTTCACGCTCGCTGGCGCCACCAAGCCGATCACCACCGAGGTCTCCAAAGTGGCCGCCATCTGGGCCGTCGAAGGCGCACTGCTGATAGGTATCCTGACGGTGCTGGTATTCGCCTTCAATCGGGTGAGCCAGAAATTCGCCGAGGGTTCCAAGGCGGCGGTGGGTGGCTCGCTGCTCGCTTCGATGAACACCGCATCAGAGTATGGCTTCGGCGCGGTGATCGCAGGCCTGCCCGGATTCCTGGTCGTCGCCGACGCGCTGAAGGCGATCCCGAATCCGCTGGTCAACGAGGCAATTGCGGTGAGCACGCTCGCCGGAATCACCGGCTCGGCCTCGGGCGGCATGAGCATCGCGCTCGCCGCCATGTCCAACCAATTCATCGCCGCAGCGAATGCCGCCGGCATTCCGCTGGAAGTGCTGCATCGCGTCGCCTCGATGGCCAGCGGCGGCATGGACACATTGCCCCACAACGGCGCTGTCATCACCTTGCTCGCAGTGACCGGACTAACGCACCGCCAGGCCTACGGCGACATATTCGCAATCACCTGTATCAAGACGCTTGCCGTGTTCTTTGTGATCGCGTTCTACTATCTGACCGGCCTATATTGAAACCGCTGGCAAAACCCGCGCCGGCGGCTCACATGGCTTTTAGAGACCAATTTGGGATGCAGCCGCCCCTGAATCCCTTTCAGCGCTTCCAATTTCCAATTTCCAAAAAAATACTTTATCGATAATTTCGCGTCGAAATGCTTGCCACAACGGCGCCAAGTAGTAATATTTAGATTACCCCGCCCGCTGAGTATTCGCGCGGAAACTGTCTGCCGGCGCGCCGGGCGTAGCCGCCCCTCCTCCCCGGTCCGGGCAAAAAAGATACTTACCGTCTTTGCCACAAACGTGTCACTTTTTGGTCTAAAATAGCAAAAAATTTTGCAATTCATTACTCCGGCTAATCAAATGGCGACAGACGACGATTCACCGAGGGCTACGATTGGGCGCGCGCTCGCAAGCGATCCCAACGCAATCGTCAATACCAGTATTGAACTGCTAGAACTGATGGCCAATGGGCTGATCGGCATCATCGGCGAACAGGGATTTGAAACCCTGTTGTTTCGCAGTGCGCACCGCGTCAACCTGGCCTTCCCGTGGCTGATGTTCGACCCGCGCGCCCGCCCGGCCGATCCGGAATTCAATTTGCTGCGCAGCTGTTTCGACGGCCGCGACTTGGCCGAATCGACTGCCGCGATCACGCTTCTGTTCAATACCTTTATTGATATTCTCTCGCTGCTGATTGGTGAACATCTGACGATGTTGATTCTGCACGCGGCACTGGGCCGCCGCGCCGGAGCGGAAAAAAATGAGCAAGGAGCAGCATAATGGGTAAGCGAGTAGAGATCCGCCGATTAGTAACTGGCGTCCCGGGGTTTGACGAACTGATGGGCGGCGGCGTTCCCGAATTTTCATTCAACCTGATCGCAGGTACGCCGGGCAGCGGCAAGACGACGCTGGCGCACCAGGTGATGTTCTCGTTGGCCAATCCCGAGCGCCGCGCGCTGTTCTTCACCGTACTTGGCGAACCGCCGCTGAAGATGCTGCGCTACCAGCAGCAGTTTCAGTTCTTCGATTTCGACAAACTCGAAAATTCGATCAAATTCGTCAATCTCGCCGCCGACATGCTGGACGGCGATTTCGACCGCGTGATGGCGCGCATCCTCGATGAAGTCCAGGAGTTCGGACCCAGCCTGGTGTTCGTCGATTCGTTCCGATCGGTGGTGCAAGCTTCGCATGTGAGCGAGCAGGGCCCGGCCGATTTGCAGCATTTTATCCAGCAGCTCGGCATGCAGATGACCAGCTGGCAGGCCACCACCTTCCTGATCGGAGAATACCTGCAGCCCGAGGCGGAAGCGGGGCCGGTGTTCACGGTCGCCGATGGCATTTTGTGGCTGTCGCAACTGGTGCGCGGCGACTCGATGGTGCGCAAGATGCAGGTCGTGAAAATGCGTGGTGTGGCGCAGAAGCTGGGCGCACACACGTTCCGCATCAACGACAACGGCGTGCAGGTCTTCCCGCGCGCGGTGCTACAGGGCCCGGAAGCGGGCAAGACCGTGTACGGCCCGACCGAACGCCTGTCAATGGGCGTGCCCGAACTCGACGCGATGATGGGCGGCGGCGTACCCGCCGGCTATTCCCTGCTGCTGGTGGGCCCATCCGGTTCCGGCAAGACGATTCTGGCGACGGAGTTCCTGGCCGAGGGGGTGCGCCTGGGCGAGACCGGCGTGATCGCCGCCTTCGAAAAGAGTCCAAACCAACTGTTAAGCCATAAGCTCAACCAACTGGTTCAGGACGGTAAAGTCGGCGTCATCAACACACGCACGCTGGACCTGTCGATCGATGAGATCCTGCATGACCTGGTGACGATGATCCAGAAGACAGACGCCAAGCGCGTGGTCATCGATTCGCTGTCCGGATTCGAGCTGGCGCTGTCGGCGATCTTCCGCGAAGACTTCCGTGAATCGCTGTACCGCCTGGTCGCAGTGCTGACCGGTATGGGCGTGACCGTGCTGATGACCGCGGAATTGGAAGACCGTTACAATATGCTGCGCTTCAGTTCGTACGGCAATGCCTTCCTGGCCGATGCAATCATCATGCAGCGCTACATCGAACTGGCCGGCCAGTTCCGGCGCGTCATCTCAGTCATCAAGGTGCGTGGAAGTGCACACAGCAAGGACGTGTGTTTCTTCGATATCGACGACGGCAAAACCGTCATCGGCGAGCGACTGGCCAACTACAGCGGCGTGCTATCCGGACAGCCGGTGCGCGGACGCCGCGCGATACGCGTCAAGAAGAACCTGCGTATACTCTGATTCGCGCGTATGCCTCCGGCCACTCGGCTGGAGGCGTTCGCTCACGTGTTCACGAGGTCGGTCCCGCATCGGCCCCGGTTCCCGCCGTCAGCTCCTTCAACATCGCGTCGTTAAACGCCGGCAGGTCGTCGGGCTTGCGACTGGTGATCAGGCGGCCGTCGATCACCACCTGCTCATCGGTCCACTCCGCCCCGGCATTGATCAGGTCCTGCTGCAGGCCCGGCCAGCTGGTCATGTGTTTCGACATGGCCACGCCCGCATCGATCAAGGTCCATGGCCCGTGGCAGATCGCCGCGATCGGCTTGTCGGATTCGGCAAACTCGCGGATGAATGCGATCGATTCCGCACTCAGTCGCAGCTGGGCCGGATTGGCGGCGCCACCCGGCAGCACGAGTCCGTCGTAATCGTTCGGCTTCGCTTCCTTGACGTTCTTTTCCACCTTGAATTTGTCGCCTGGCGACATGTGGTTGAAACCCTGGACCGACTCGCCCGCATTTTTTGGCGCCAGCAAGACCACCTGGGCGCCATGTTGTTCGAGGAAGCTGCGCGGCGAAGTGTATTCGATTTGCTCCACGCCGTCGGTCATCAGCACCGCCACGCGCTTGCCTGCCAGGGACTGGTCTTTGCTCATTTTCTGCGCCATTGCCCGCTCCTTCTCGTCGATATTTTTTCCATTCTTCCCTGTTGATTCTAGTGCGCTTCACCTTGCCGCGGCGCGCGCCTGTTTCATCTTGCGGCGCTGAACCCGGTGCGCGTGCATGGCAAAACGCCCAACCATAGCGGGCGAGAAACTCAGCAGGAATATGGCTGGGTTATCGATAAGCCGAAATTCTAGCGATACATAAATCGACATGCATTTCGTCGAATGAATTCAGCGCCGCGCTGACCGGGCGCACCGGATTGTCGAACCGGCTCGAGGTCGAACTGAAGCGCCCGGCGGCGTGATCGGCTTCAATTTCGGCATGGGTCTGGCGCTGAACGAGAAGGCCTCGCTCAGCATCGGCGACAACCACAGCTCGATCGGGCGAATACGCCAGAACGGCGTGACCTTGCCGGGTTCGGCGGCGCACGCAGTTGGGCACCCTGCTGATCGCCTATTCGTACCGGCTCAGCGAGAAGCGCACCCTGAATGTGTCGGTCGGCGCCGGCGTCACCCGCGATACGCCGGACATGCAGCTGACGGTGCGGGTACCGATCAACTTCTGATGCGGTGTCCGCGCGGCGATGGCGGCAAGCGCCCCATGCGGCGACAACCCCGGTGTCAGGTCCGCCGAACCTGACACCAGCCGTTGGGCTGCGGCGCGTGCACGGAGCGTGGCGGCTATTCGCCGCCCAGCACCCGCAGGCGGGCGCGCAGACGGTGGATTTCGTCGCCCAGGTCGAGCACCAGGGCGGCGATGTCTTCGTTGGCGTCGAACGCACGTTCCACGCTGAGCAGGCGCCGCGCACGCGCCAGGTCGCCGCTGCGGAACTTGTAAGTGGTCACTTCCACCGTTCCCTCGCCCAGCACGCCGGCCTTCACATGCCGTACCACCCAGTCGGGCTCGACATCGCAGGCGCGCGCCAGTTCGTCGAGGGTCAGTGCTACTTCATCGAGCAGCACGCCGCTGAGGGGATTGCCGGTCGCCATGCTCAGGCTCCGATCCGCGCGCGCGGATTGAAGGCAAGGTCGCGCGCCATGGTTTCGTACAGCTTGCGTGCCTTGTCGTTGTCGGCCGGCGGCAACACCACTTCGAGCACCAGGTACAGGTCGCCGTGCGGATTGGCGGGGATCCCCCTTCCCTTCAGGCGCAGCTTGCGCCCGGTCTGCGAGCCGGCCGGCACCGTGACTTCCACTTCGCCGGACGGCGTCGGCACGGCGATACTGGCGCCGAGCGCGGCTTCCCACGGCGTCACCGGCACGGTTTCGTACACGTTGCTGCCTTCGACCCGGTAGCGGCGGTCGGGGTTGAGCTGGATTTCGAGGAACAGGTCGCCATTCGGCGCGCCGCCGCTGCCCGGGTGCCCCTGGCCAGCCAGGCGCAGTTGCTTGCCCGCCAGCACACCCTTGGGAATCTTCACGTCGAGCGATTTTTCGGTGGTGACCACGCGGCCGGACGGGTCGTGCTGGGGCACCCGCATGCTCACGGTGCGGGTGGCGCCGTGGTAGGCGTCGGCCAGGTCGATCGCGATCGCGGCGTGGATGTCGTCGCCGCGCATCTGGAAGCGGCCGCCCTGGCCGCCGGCGCGCGAACGGCGCCCGACGTGCGCGAACAGGTCGGAGAAGAAATCGCTGTCGGCGCCGCCCCCGCCGCCGAAGGCCGAGGCCCAGTCGGGCGGCGGCTGGAACTCCTGGCCGGCGCGGCGCCCGCTGCCCAGTTCGTCGTAAGCGGCGCGCTTCTCGACATCGCCCAGCACGTCGTATGCCTCGTTGATTTCCTTGGTCTTGCTGTCGGCGTCCTTGTGCTTGCTGACGTCGGGATGGTATTTGCGCACCAGCTTGCGGTACGCCTTCTTGATGTCGTCCGCGGACGCGCCCTTGTCGACCCCGAGGGTCTGGTAATAATCCTTGTATTCCACGAAAAGGCGCTCCCGGGGTGCGTTTCTCTTATCGTACTGCACTGCCGGGCCGGGGAGCGCACGCTTAGCCGGAAAAAATGAGCAGATATGTATTGAAAAAAATCAATACAAGTGTCATTTTTTGGTTTCGACTTTCTTCCCATGATGATAAATTGACACTACGGCAGTTTTGTTGAGAAAAGGAACCTTGACATGATGAGCAAATGGGTCAAACGTACCAGCGTCGCGCTGGTCACGCTGGCGGTTATCGGGGCGGTTACCGTCATGGTCGGCAAGTCGGCCGGCGAGCGCAAGCTGGTGCGCAAGATTGTGGTGCCGGTCGCGCCGCTCGCGGTGAGCGCCGACCCGGCCCGGATCGAGCAGGGGCGCTACCTGTTCAACACGCGGGGCTGCGCCGACTGCCACGGCGCCAACGGCGGCGGCAAGACCGTCATCAAGGAAGGCCAGATGCTGGTGAATTCGCCCAACATCACCACCGGCGCCAACAGCGTCACCACCGCCTACCAGGTCGAGGACTGGGTGCGCACCGTGCGCCACGGCGTCAAGCCGAACGGCACGCCGATCATGATCATGCCGAGCGAAGACTACAACCGCCTGACCGACAACGACATGGCGGCGATGATCGCCTACGTCAAGCAGCTGCCGCCGGCGGCGGGCAGCGAGCCGGTGGTGCAGCTGCCAACCCCGGTCAAGGTGCTGTATGCGTTCGGTGCGGTGAAGGACGCCGCCGAGAAGATTGACCACACCCTGCCGCCGTCGACGCCGGTCGCGGCCGCCGTGTCGGTCGAGCACGGCGCCTACGTGGCGAACACCTGCATGGGGTGCCACGGTGCGCGCCTGAGCGGCGGCAAGGTTCCGGGCGCCCCGCCGACCTGGCCGGCCACCGCCAACCTGACCCCGGGAAAAGGCAGCGTGATGCCGCGCTACGCCACGCCGGAGCTGTTCATGGCGACCCTGCGCAGCGGACTGCGGCCGGACGGCACCGCGATCAGCACGGTCATGCCGTTCAACTCGCTCAAGCAGATGAACGATACCGACGTGCTCGCGCTGTACGCGTTTCTCAAGACGCTGCCGCCGGTGGAAGCGGGCAACCGCTGATCGGAAGGCCGCGATCAGGTCGGCCATTCGGACCGCACGGTGCACCGACAACCCCGGGCTCAGGTCCGCCGGACCTGGGCCCGGACCGTGGACCGCGGCGCGCGCAGGTTTCCAATGTTGCAAATAGACAGTAAGATCACCGGTTTCGTCCTGCCGGTTTTCCCATGTCCCCAGTCATCGCCCAGTCTTCTTCCCCCGTCGCTACCGAAATCAAGGCCGTATGGCAGCTGGCCTGGCCGATGCTGGTCGGGCAGATCGCCACCGTCGGCATGGGGGTGGCCGACGTCGCCATGACCGGGCACGTCAGCGCCGAAGAACTGGCGGCGGTGTCGCTCGGCGCCTCGGTCTGGTCAATCGTGCTGGTCACGGTGATGGGCATCATGATGGCGATTAACACCGTGGTCGCGCACGAGATGGGCGCCGCCAACTTCCACCTGATTCCCCATTCGGTGCGCCAGGCGCTGTGGAAAGGGCTGGGCGTGGGCCTGGTCGCCTGCGCGGCGGCCAACCTGGCGACGCTGCTGTTCGACCATATCGGGCTCGCGCAAACGGTCAACGACAAGGCCTCGATGTTCGTACACGTGATCAGCCTCGGCATGCCGGCCTTCGCCTGCTACCGCGCGCTGTATGGCTACACCACCAGCATCAACCAGACCAAGCCGGTGATGGTGATCGCCATCGGCGGGCTGCTGTTCAACGTGTTCGTCAACTGGCTGCTGGTGTTCGGCAACCTCGGCATGCCGAAGCTGGGCGGGGTCGGCTGCGCGGTCGCCACCGGCGTGGGCATGTGGCTGATGCTGGGTGCGATGATCGGATGGATGCGCGCCGCGCCCGAGTACGAGCAGACCTTCCCGTTCACCCATTGGGAGGGGCCGAACTGGACCGAAATCGCCAGCATGCTGCGGCTCGGCCTGCCGATCGGCGTCACCTACTTTGCCGAGGTCAGCGCGTTCGGCGCGATCAGCCTGCTGGTGGCCCGCTTCGGCGTAGTGCAGGTGTCGGCGCACCAGATCGCCCTCAATTTTTCCTCGCTGGTGTTCATGGTGCCGCTCAGCTTCGGCATCGCGCTGATCACCCGGGTCGGCCAGTCGCTAGGCGAAGGCAATCCGCGCAAGGCGCGCTTCGTGTCGTGGGTGGGCGTGGGCATGTCGATCGCGTTCGGGGTGGTGTCGGCGGCGTTCATCGCCATTTTCCGCTGGGAGATCGCGCGCGCCTATACGTCCGACCCGGCAGTGCAGGAACTATGCGTGCAGTTGCTGCTGTTCGCCGCGCTGTTTCAGTTGTCGGACGCGACACAGGTGGCGACTTCGAGTGCGATCCGCGGCTACAAGGTGACGCGCCAGCCGATGGTGATCCAGCTGGTGGCGTTCTGGATTTTTTCGCTGCCGCTCGGTTGCGTGCTGGGGCTGGCGCCGGCATGGTTCCCGTGGTCGCCGAAAGCTCCGATGGAGGTGTTCGGTTTCTGGATCGGGCTCGTGCTGGGCCTGACCGTGGCGGCAGTGCTGTTGACGGCGGCGTTGCAGAAGCTGGCGAAACAGCGGGTGCTGGCGCGGTAACGAAAACCGCTTCCACCATCTCCCCCAAGATGGGTAATGGCGTCGTATTTACAGCGTTTTACGCCCGACTCTGGTATCTTCACGAAGTTGTTCCAGTTCAACTACCACTACGAGACAATCCATGCGTTTTATCCTCTGTTTTTTAGCCGCATTGTCGGCTGCTCCCGCATACGCCGAGCGCCTGACACTGGACCGTATCCACGCCGACCCGGCGCTGGCGGGACCTGGTGTGCGCAACCTGCGCGTCTCCCCTGACGGCGAGCGCATCACTTTCCTGCGCGGCCGTGCCGACAACCAGTTCCAGCTGGACCTGTGGGAATTCAACATGAAGGACAAGACCACGCACCGCCTGGTCGACTCGAAGCTGCTGGTTCCGAACGAATCGATTTCGCCCGAAGAGCAGGCCCGCCGCGAACGCGCGCGCACCGCCAGCCTCACCGGCATCCTGAACTACAGCTGGTCGCCGGACGGCAAGCAGCTGCTGGTGCCGATCGGCGGCGACCTGTACCTGATCGACGCGGCCCACCCTGAAGCGGCGCGCAAGGTCGCATCGGGCAATGTCGCCGATCCGAAGATCTCGCCAAAAGGCCGCTACGTCTCCTTCATCCGCAACCAGAACCTGGTCGTCATCGACCTGTCGAACGGCGCCGAGAAGCAGCTCACCACCGACGGCAAGGGCACCATCCACAACGGCGAAGCCGAATTCGTGGCGCAGGAAGAAATGGGCCAGCGTACCGGCTACTACTGGGCGCCGGACGATTCCGCGATCGCCTACAAGCGCTTCGACGAAGCACCAGTGCCGGTGGTGCGCCGCTTCGAGATCTTCGCCGACCGCACCGATGTCGTCGAGCAGCGCTACCCTGCCGCCGGCGACGCCAACGTCATTGCCGAGCTGATGATCGTCTCCCCCACCACCGGCGTTCAACGCAAGGTCGACATCGGCGCCGAGAAGGACATCTACCTGGTCCGCGCCGACTGGAGCGCCGACAGCAAGCAGCTGGTCTACCAGCGCCAGACGCGCGACCAGAAGCGCCTTGACCTAATCGCGGTCGATGCCGACACGCTGGCCCAGCGCACGCTACTCAGCGAAACCTCGAAGACCTGGGTCAGTATCCATGACGACCTGCGCTTCCTGAAAGACCAGAACGCCTTCCTGTGGTCGTCCGAGCGCAGCGGCCGCAACCACCTGTACCTGTATGGCATGGACGGCAAACTGCTGCACGCGGTTTCGAGCGGCGACTGGGGCATCGACAACGTCCAGGCGGTCGACGAGAAAACCGGCCGCGTGTTCGTCGCATCGAACCGCGACAACGTCATCGACAAGCAGATCTACGCGCTGGCCCTCGACGGCAGCCTGGCCGATAAGCCGGCCCGCATCACGCAGGCCGACGGCTGGCACGATGCGGCATTCGCGCGCAACGGCGAAGTGTTCGTCGACACCTTCTCCGATCCGGCGACGCCGCCGCAAATCTCTATCCGCAAGCCGGACGGTTCGATGGTCGGCTGGCTCGAGCACAACGAACTGAATGCATCGCACCCGTACGCCAAGTTCAAGGCCGACCACCTGGCCACCGAATACGGCACGCTGAAGGCCAGGGACGGCCAGACGCTGCATTACTCGATGATCAAGCCGACCCACTTCAACGCGGCCAAGCACTATCCGGTGTTCCTGTCGACCTACGGCGGCCCGCACGCGCAACACGTGGCGCGCAAGTGGGGCAACTACTTCGACCAGTACATGGCGCAGCAAGGCTACGTCGTGTTCCGCCTCGATAACCGCGGCTCCTTCCGCCGCGAGCGCGCTTTCACCGACGTGATTTACCAGGAACTGGGCAAGCATGAAGTCGAAGACCAGGTCGCCGGCATCGACTGGCTGGCCAAGCAGAAGTTCGTCGATCCGAAACGCATCGGCGTATTCGGATGGAGCTACGGCGGCTTCATGACCTTGCGCCTGCTCGCTGCCGCTTCGGACAAGATCGCCATGGGCGTCGCAGTTGCGCCGGTCACCGACTGGGCGCTGTACGACACTCACTACACCGAGCAGTTCGTCGGCGCCACGCCGAAGTCGGACGCCGAGGCCTACAAGAAGAGCGGCGTGTTCGCCCACCTCGACGGCCTGAAATCGCCGCTGCTGCTGGTCCATGGCATGGCCGACGACAACGTCCTGTTTACCAACACCACGCGCCTGATCGATGGCCTGGTCAACCGCGGTGTGAAGTTCGACCTGATGACCTACCCTGGCGCCAAACACGGCATCTCGTCGCGCGCCGGCCAGCGCCACGTGTATGCAACCATCGAGGCATTCTTCAAGCGCAACCTGGGCAACTAAGGCGTGCGGAAACGCCGCACGAAAAAAAACAGCCGCGAAATTCGCGGCTGTTTCTTTATGCGGGCTCAGTAATTAATTGAGCGCGTCCTTGACGGCTTCCTTCAGGTCGCCGATCTTTTCCTGGGTCTTGCCTTCGACCTGGTTTTGCAAGCCTTTTACCTGCTGGTCAGGGTTACCGACGATCTTGCCAGCCTCTTCCTGGATTTTGCCGCCGATGTCTTTCAGTTTTCCGTTGACTTGATCTTGATTCATGATGAGCTCCTGGTGAGGTAAAGCACATGCCGGGACGGCCATGCATTGAAGCCAGGATACTGCGCGCTCGCCTGGCGGTCTGTTCGCGACCGAACGTTAACCCATCAATTAAAACCGATTTACGAAATATCAAACAAACTCGATTCTCATCGGTCGCCGCGCCGTCCAGGTGCTCTAACAAAAAAAGCACAACCAATGAGGAGAGCAATATGATCACTTTGACCCGAAGCGCCTTGCCTGTCGCAGTCATCGCCGCCCTGCTTTCCGCATGCGGTGGGGGCAGTTCCACGCCGCCTCCCGTGCTCGCGCCGGCGCCAACACCAACGCCGACGCCGACGCCAACACCAACACCAACGCCAGACCCGGGGCCGGTCACCACCAGTGTCAACGTTGCGGCGGCATGGCACGACTATGTTACCGCGCCGCACAGCTGGAGCATGCGCGGCCAGGGCACGGACAAGCGCGCTTACGAGCTGACGGTCGACATGAAGCCGGGCCCCAGCGCTGCGTTTCCGATGACCGGCTCGATCGGGCAGACGATTGCGCAGTCGCTGCGTTTCGCGATCGATGGCGCAAATACCGTCAGCAGCGACGGCACGCTGTACTTCACCAACGAGACCATGATCGGCGTCGCGACCACCGACGGCGCATGCACGGGCGCGCGCGCCGCAATGAGCGCCTTGCCGACCGCGGGCGCGGTTGGCCAAACCGGCGCCATGTTCGTACTCGACGGCTACGCGGGCTGCAAGGTCACGGGACAACAACTGGGCACCACGACCTTCAGCTGGTCGGTGGAGAAGGATGGGAGCGTGAATATGTTCTGCATCACGTCGAAACAGCAGGACAGCACCGGCGCCGCAATCGGCACCGAGGTCGACTGCATGGAGGCAAATGCCAACGGCACGCTGGGCGGCAAGGCAAAGTTCACGATCACCAGGCCGGACGGAAACAGCATCAGCGGAAGGAATTATTGAGACAAATTCTATGTCGTCCTCGGCCAGCGGGGATCCATACTGAGCGCGCTGTATGGTTCAGCATACTCAGCATGGAGGCGCGAGGACGACGCCCCAGGGCAAGAAAATGTGGGCGCATAGCGGGATAGGCGCTCCAGACTGACTGGCGATACCCGCAAAAAAACAGCCGCGAACTTGCGCGGCTGAATCTGGTTGAAAAGAAACAGGATCAGCGGTTACCTTTGTTGCCTTTGACAACTTCCTTCAGATCGCCTGCCTTTTCCTGCACTTTACCCTCGGCCTGTTTTGCCAGTCCTTCGGCTTGTTGCTTGTTGCTGCCTACAACCTTGCCGACCTCTTCCTGAATCTTGCCGCCGATGTCTTTAGCTTTGCCTTTGACTTGGTCTTTATTCATGTCGAGTTCCTCGCGTCGTTGATGAAGGCACTACCTTATGACGGTTCGGAAATGCGCTCTGTTCGCCACTTAACCTAACGGCCTACGCCACAAACTTGCCAGCCAGGGCTGCTGATCGCGCGGCAGATTTGCCGGACGGTAATAGTGATGCAACGGGGAAAATTTAGCGGCGACCATGAATTGCTGCCACGTATCGAAATCGTAGTAGCTGCCGTAGCGCGGGCCGTTCCATCCCTCCTCATTGTGCCCGCGCGGATTCGAACTAAACAGCACCCCGCCCGGCTTGAGCGCGGCGTACAAGTCGTCCAGCACTTTCGGCAAGGCGCGGCTGGGCACGTGGAACAGCGCCGCGTTGGCGAAGATGCCGTCGAACATTTCCGGCGGCAAGTCGAGGTGAACGAAGTCCTGCTGCCACACTTCGCAGCCGCTGTAGGCGCGCGCCATCTCGACGAAATGGGCGGCGCCGTCCACGCCGATCGCGCGGTGGCCGAGCGCGCTGAAAGTCTTCAGGTCGCGCCCCGGGCCGCAGCCGAAGTCGAGAATGGTGAAAGGTGGCGTGGCTGTTATCGCGCCAAGCAGCGCATCGATATTCTGCGACACGTCGTGGTCGATGGTGCCTTTGAAAAACTGCTCCGCGTGACCCTCGTAGTAATCGAGGGTGCGGCGGGTGATGTCGTCGATGTCGTCGTTCATGAAGGTGCGCGCAAAAGTAAAGGCCATGCCTCCGTCGAGTGTGGGACGACTTACGGCGTCGATCTGCCAGATATTCATGCACACGCCGCGGTCCACGGGCTGGGGTCAGGTCCGGCGGACCTGACCCCGGGGTTGTCGCCGCAGCGGGCGCTTGCCGGCGGCGCTGAGACACAGCTTAGCTTACCAGACGCGCACGCGCTCCGCAGGGGCCAGGTACTGCGCCTGGCCCGGCCGCACGTCGAACGCCGGGCAGGCGTCGAGGTTGCGCGCCGTCGCGGCCCGGTAGTTCGACGGCGAATGGCCGTCCGACAGGATGCGCTGGCGCAGCGCCGGTTCGCGCAGCTTGTTGCGGTTTTTCAGCGCATTGCCGATGAAGAACTGCTGGTCGCTCGGCACGTTCGCCTTGCCATCCATCGCCGAACGGTAGGCATCGTACGATGCGCCCATGCCGGCCAGGTCGGCCAGGTTTTCGGACAGCGTCAGGGTACCGTTCACGGCCAGGTCGGGAAAAGGCTTGTAGGCGGAATACTGCGCTACCAGTTTAGCCGACGCGCCTTTGAAGTGGGCCAGGTCCTCCTTGGTCCACCAGTCGCGCAGCCGGCCTTCGGCGTCGAACTGGGCGCCCTGGTCGTCGAAGCTGTGACTCACTTCGTGGCCGATGGTGGTGCCGATCGCGCCATAGTTCTGGGCGTCCGATGCTTGCGGATCGAAGAACGGCGGCTGCAGGTAGCCGGCCGGAATGTTGATCGCATTCTGCATCGGCATGTTCACCGCGTTGATCGTATGCGGCGCCATCGCCCATTCGGTACGGTCGACCTTGCCGCGCAGCTTGGCGAGCCGTTGCGCTGTTCGGAACTCTTCCGCGCGCACCGCGTTGCCGAAGGCGTCGCCCGGCACCACTTTCAGGCCGTCGTAGGATTGCCATTTGTCCGGATAGCCGATGCCGACATACAGTGTCTTGAGCTTGGCCTGGGCCTGGGCACGGGTGGCCGGCGCCATCCAGTCGAGCTTGTCGATGCGCTTGCTGAAGGCGGCGATGATGTTGGTCGCCATCTGGCGCACGCGCATCTTGTTCTCGGCCGGGAAGTAGCGGTCGACGTACATGTGGCCGACCGGCTCGGCGAGCGCGCCGTTGGTGGCGGCCAGCGCGCGCTTCCATCGCAGCGTCTGCTCCGGCGTGCCCGACAACGCTTTGCCATAGAACGCGAATCGCTGGTCGACAAAGGCATTCGACAGGTTCGGTGCGAAATGGTTGATTTGGTGGAAGGCCAGGAAATCCTTCCAGGTCGCCAGATCGGTACTTGCCACCAAAGCGGCGGCGCCTTTGACCGCGCCGGGATGCCAGACGATGAACTTGTCCTGGCCGCCGAGCCCGGCGCTCTTGAAGAACGCCGGCCAGTCGATGCCGGGCGCGTTGGCGCTGAAATCCTTCAGCTTCCAGTGGTTGTTCGCCTTCAGCACATCGGCCGAATCCTCGCGCGAGGCGTGCGCGCGGGCGATCTCGGTTTCGAGCGCAAACACCTTCGCGGCGCGTGCGTCGCTGTCGGTGTATCCGGCCAGTTTGAGCATCGCGGCGATATGCCGCTGATACCTGGCGCGCAGCTCAGCCATTTTCGGGCTGTCCGTCAGGTAGTAAGCGCGGTCGGGCATGCCAAGCCCGCCCTGCAGGATGTACGGCACGTTGTGCGCAGGGTCGTTCAATCCCTGCGCGACCCAAATACCGAACAGGTTCTCGGTGAAGAAATTGGTGGCGTTGAGCGGATCGACATCGGCGCGCAGCGAGGCGCCCAGTGCGCGGTTCAGCCCAGCCTTGTCCTTGATCGCATCGATCTTCGCCAGCATCGGCTTGAGCGGCAAGGCACCCTTCGCTTCGATCGCCGCTTCGTCCATGAAGGTGTTGTAGAAGGCGGCGACCTTGCGCGCCTCCGCGCTTGCCTTCTTGTCGCTCGGGACTTCCTCGATCAGTTTCAGGATCCGCGCGTTGGTGTCCTCGGACATTACCGAGGTGGCGCCCCAGGCCGAACGGTCGGCCGGGATCTCGGTCGCGGCCATCCATTCGCCATTGACGTAGTTGAAGAAATCGTCGCCCGGCAGCGTTTTCATGGCGGTGGGCCTGGCGTCCTGGCCGGCGGCCGACGCCGGATTGAATGCCAGTGCGGCGCCGCACAGGGCGAGGCTGATGGCGGTCTTGATGGGTGTCCAGCTGGTGTGCATGTCGTTCCTATGTTGATGTGCCGATCCGCCGCGCGGCGCGCCGCGGCGGCGGATTTTTGCTGCTGTTTACCAGACGCGCACGCGTTCGGCCGGCGCCAGGTACAGCGCCTGACCCGGCTGCACATTGAATGCGTCGTACCAGGCGTCGATGTTGCGCACGGTCGCCGCACGGTACTGCGATGGCGCGTGGCCGTCGGTCATCACAATGCGGCGCAGCTGCGCCTCGCGCATCTTGCTGCGCTCGCTGTGCGCGAAGCCGAGGAAGAACTCCTTGTCGGCGTCGCTTGGCACGGCCTTGCCGGCCAGGGTGGCGCGGTAGGCGTCGTACGCGGCCGACACGCCGGCCAGGTCGGCCAGGTTTTCGGACAGCGTCAGGTTGCCGTTGACGGCCAGGTCGGGGAACGGCTTGTAGGCCGAGAACTGCGCCGCCAGCTTGGCCGAGGCTTTCTTGAAGTGCTCCATGTCTTCCTTGGTCCACCAGTCGCGCAGGCGGCCCTGGGCGTCGAACTGGGCGCCCTGGTCGTCGAAGCTGTGGCTGATCTCGTGGCCGATCACGCTGCCGATCGCGCCGTAGTTGGTCGCGTCGGACGCCTTCGGATCGTAGAACGGCGGCTGCAGGATCGCGGCCGGGAACACGATCGCGTTCTGCAGCGGCATATTGACCGCGTTCACCAGTTGCGGCGGCATCGACCATTCGGTCTTGTCGATCTTCCTGTGCAGCTTGGCGAGCTGTTGCGAGGTATGGAATTCCTCGCCGCGCACCACGTTGCCGAACGCGTCGCCCGGCACCACTTTCAGGCCGGCATACGACTCCCAGTGGTCCGGGTAAGCCACGCCGA
Source organism: Pseudomonadota bacterium (assembly GCA_046728335.1). GTDB lineage: Bacteria > Pseudomonadota > Gammaproteobacteria > Burkholderiales > Burkholderiaceae_D > JAFCUW01. The sequence goes on from JBKPEJ010000064.1 coordinate 23,143, forward strand.
CATACAGGGTCTTGAGCTTTTCCTGCGCCTGGGCGCGGGTGGCCGGCGCCATCCAGTCGAGCTTGTCGACGCGCTTGCTGAAGGCAGCGATGATGTTGGTCACCATCTGCTTGATGCGCGCCTTGTCTTCGGCGGCGAAATTGCGCTCGACATAGACTTTGCCGACCGACTGGTCGAGCGCAATGTTGGTGGCGGCCAGCGCGCGCTTCCAGCGCAGCGACTGTTCCGGCGTGCCCGACAGCGCCTTGCCGTAGAACTCGAAGCGCTGGTCGACGAAGGCCTTCGACAGGTTCGGCGCGAAGTGGTTGATCTGGTGGAAGGCCAGGTAGTCCTTCCAGGTGGCCAGGTCGGCGCTGGCGACCAGCGCCGCCTCACCCTTGGCCGCGCCCGGATGCCAGACGATGAACTTGCTGTGCCCGGCCAGGCCGGCGCTCCTGAAGAATGCCGCCCAGTCCATGCCTGGCGCGTTGGTGGCGAATTCCTTCAGGGTCCAGGTGTTGTTGCCCTTCATGACGTCGGCCGAATCTTCACGCGTGGCGTGCGCCTTGGCGATCTCCGTTTCCAGCGCGAACACCTTGGCCGCGCGCGCTTCGCTGTCGGCATAGCCGCCCAGCTTGAGCATGGCCGCGATGTGCTGCTGGTACTTGGTGCGCAGCTCCGCCATCTTCGGGCTGTCGGTCAGGTAGTAAGCGCGGTCGGGCATGCCGAGGCCGCCCTGCAGCAGGTAAGGCATGTTGCGCGACGAATCGGACAGTCCCTGGGCCACCCACAGCCCGAACACGTTTTCGGTGAAAAAGTTGGTGTTGTTGAGCGGATCGACGTCGGCGCGCAGCGAGGCGCCCAGCGCGCGCGTCAGCGCCGCCTTGTCCTTGATGGCGTCGATCCTGGCCAGCATCGGCTTGATCGGCGCGGCGCCCTTCGCTTCGATCGCCGCCTCGTCCATGTAGGTATGGTAAAAGGCCGACACCTTGCGCGCTTCGGCGCTGGACTTCTTGTCGGCGTCGATCGCGTCGAACATCTTCACGATGCGCTGGTTGGTATCTTCCGCGATCGAGGCGAACGCGCCCCAGCTGCTGCGGTCAGCCGGGATCTCGGTCTTTTCGAGCCACTCGCGGTTGGCGTAGGTGAAAAAGTCGTCGCCCGGCAGCAGCGCCATGTTGGCCGGCTTGGCCGGCGCCGGAGCGGCGGCCGGCGCGGCGGCGGTCTGGGCGAACGACGGTGCGCATGCGAGCGCGGCGCCGCAGACGAGGAGGCGGATGGCGGTCTTGATTGGAGTCCAGCTGGTATTCATGGTGTCCTTTTCTTTTAAATAACGGCGAATGACTTATTTGAGCGCAGCGCGTACTTGCGGCAGCAGGCGTGCCTTCAACGCGGCGCGGATCCGGATCGCGTTGCCGACGCGCTGGGCTTCCACCAGTGCGTCGGGACCGAAGTTCTGCCTGACGTAGGATTCCATCATGTCGGCATGCGCTTCATTCGATGAACTCGCAACAATACCCGAAAACGCCCGATTCCGGCCCACGGCATCCTGGTCCTTCATCAGCTGGTCGCGGTTGGCCACCGCGAAGGCCCAGGCCTGGTCGATGTGCTCGTTCATGGCGACCGACGGTACGATGATCGTGGTCAGCTGCGCCGGCAGTTGCGGCGACAGCGCCATCTGCAAAGTGCGCGCGGCCAGTGCCGGATCGCTCGTGCGAGCCAGCGCACGTCCAAACCGGTTGCGCTCTTCGTTGCTCTGGGTGTGCATCGCACGTTCCACCAGCGCATCGTAGGTGGCCTGGTCGCCGTAGCGGCCCGCCACGTTCATGACGAAATCGATCATCGACGGGCTGACGCTGGACGGGTCGGCCAGGTAGCGCGTGAACCGGGCACGGCCTTCGGCAATCGCGGCCGGATCCCCTGCCCGCGCCAGCGCGTTCGCCAACAGCGAGCGCAGCTGGCGGTCCTCCACCGGCTCGCCGGCTTTTTCTTCCCAGCCGAGCTTGCTGAATACCGGGCCCGCCAGGTTGATCAGGAAACGCCGCACCAGCGGCCGCTCCGGCTCGCCGGCGGCGAGGTTGTCCAGCGTCGTCAGGTTGCCCAGGATCGCACCCCACACCGCCAGCCGCGGCTCGCCCGAGTATTTCGATACCAGCTTCAGGTAGCTGTCGAGCTGCATGCGGTTGGCCATGACCATGCCCCAGGCGTCGCCCTGCAGCTTGAGGCGGGTGGCGTCGGGCAGCTTGGAAACCTGCGCCGCCAGCGCGTCGAACGAGGCCTGGTCGTACTGCACGCGGAAAAAGCCGACGCTGTACGGATCGACCACCAGCGCGCCGTCGCAGCCGGCCTGCACCACGGTCGTGCTCGGGCCCGACAGCAACGTGTAGTAAGCCTTGCCGTTGACGGTGCCGATTTGCACCGGCACGTTCCACAGGCGCTTTTGCGTTGCCGGTTCGTCGAGGCGGAACTGCTCCTGCGACAAGGTGACCTTGCGTTTGCCACCCTCGCATACCTGCTCCACCTTCACCACCGGGAAGCCGGGCTGGGTGGTCCAGTCGGACGCCAGCTTTTCGACCGGCTTGCCGGACGCTTTTTCCAGCGCTGCCCACAGGTCGGCGCTGGTGGTGTTCGAATACTGGTGCTTGGCCATGTAGGCGCGGATGCCCTTGCGGAACTGGTCCTCGCCCAGGTAGGCCTCGAGCATGCGCAGGAAGGCCTGGCCCTTGCCGTAAGTGATGGCGTCGAAGGCGTTGGCCGCCTGCGATTCGTTCAGTACGGGTGTCTGGATCGCGTGGGTGGTCTTGCGCGCGTCGAGGTTGAGCACGCCTTCGCGTTCGACCTGGCCGTCCAGGTACGGCCGCCATTCCGGATGGAAGTGGTCGGTCGCCTTGGTCGCCATCCATGAGGCGAAGCCTTCGTTGAGCCACAGGTTGTCCCACCACGCCATCGTGACGAGGTTGCCGAACCACTGATGCGCGACTTCGTGCGCGTTGACGCCGAAGGTGCCCTGGCGGACATTTTCCGGGCTCTTCTTCGGGTCGAACAGCAGCGCCGATTCGTTGTAGACGATGCCGCCCCAGTTCTCCATCGCACCGTTGAAGCCGCCCGGAATCGCGATCTGGTCGAGCTTGGCGAGCGGATACGGCACGCCGAAGTAATTGTTGTAGTAGCGCAGCACGTCGCGCGTGACCGCCAGCGGATAGGCCGCCGAGCCCAGCTTGCCTTCGGTGGTGACGACGCCGATGTCGACACCGTCCTGCTTGCCCGCCAGCCGTTCGAGCTCGCCGGCGACCAGCACCACCAGGTAACTCGGCATCTTCGGCGTGGCGCCGAACCAGATGCGCTGCAGGCCGCCTTCGAGCTTTTCCTGCTTCTCGACCGGGGTGTTGGAATATGCCTTGAAGCTGGCCGGCACGTCGACCGTCAGCTTGAAGGTGGCGCGGAACGAGGGCTCGTCCCAGGTCGGCAGCATGCGGCGCGCGTCGGTCGGCTCCATCGTCGTGGCGAGCATGGCCTTGTCGACGCCGTCCACCTTGTAGTTCATGTGGAACATGCCGCGCGCTTCGCGGTTGATCAGGCCATGGAACTTCAGCGCCAGCTTGTAGCGCCCGGGCGCGAGCGGCCGATCCAGATTGAAGGTCAGCGTTTCCCCGGCCTTGTCGATCTGCGGGACGAGCTTCAGCTCGCCGATATCCTTGCCTGCCAGCGAGGCGGTGTCGATCTCGATGTTGACGATGTTGAGCATGATCTTCGACGTCGCGCTGAGCACGTCGATCTCGACCGTTTCCGAACCCAGGAAGGTGTTATCGGCAAGATTGGGAATCAGGTGGGCGGCGTATTGCAGCGGCACCACGTCTTTCGGCAGCTTGCCGGGCGTCGTGCCGAATTTGTAGGGTGCTTCAGCGTGCGCCGCGAAGGCGGCAACCGCCAGGGCGGCGCCGGCCAGGTGCTTGGCTTGGAGGTGTCTCATGAGTTCCTTTTCTTGTTTTGGATGCAAGGGCGGCATAAATAGCCCAGCGTGCACTGTAAACAAGCGCCGGAGAGCGGAGGCGAAAAATGCGATGAAATGCAAAATCGCGGTCCCAACGGTCAAATTCGAGGAATGGCTGGCGGGGCCGGAGAGGCCAACAGGATGCGGATGTGACTTTCCTGTCAAGATTGCCCGGGCAAGTAACAAATTGAAAGAATTTTCAAATATTTTTCGAAAACCCCTAAAGTTCCCTTTAACGGAACCGTTATGTAGGGACACGCGGTAATCCGCCCAATATATATGCTGGTGCAATTATGACATCAAACGAAGTTCTCTCGATGTATGAAAGCCTTGCAGGCCTGACCTCAAAAATGTCGATGGCCGCGCAAGCAGGAGACTGGGCTACCTTGTCCAGCCTGGAGAAGCAGTGCGCCAGCCAGGCTCAAGCCGTCGAGACCGGCGTCCCCGCCCTCTCCGGCGCGCCACGCATGCGCAAGATCGACCTGCTCAAGCAGATCATGGCCAACGACCGCGCTATCCGCGACCTAACCGAGCCATGGATGGGCAAGCTGGACCACATGATGGCCGCGCACTAAGCGCCGACGCCAACGAAAAAGCGCCCCGCGGGGCGCTTTTTTATTGCCGCGCTCTTCCAAGCGCCGGCAAACAATTCTGGAGAGCGAACACCAGGTATCTCCTGGTGTCGCCTCGAGCCGGTTGCATCCGGCGTCCGCGAGCACATCGTTGGCTCAACAGACCGCTTCCGGGACAGGCGTTTCTTCAACGTTTATCTGCTTGCCGCGCCACACTATCGTTGGTGGCTGCGCCAGATCCATGTCCCAGTCTTTCGCGGTCCCTCAGGACCACGGAACCCAGTATAGCGCAAAACACAAGCTTGTGTAGACGAGTTCAGGCCAGGACTCGCTATTTGCAACATTTACCTATTAATAATGCTTATGCCGCCATCGGCTGCGTGTCCGCGGCTTCCGGCTCCAATTCCGGAGCCGGCTGTTTCTTCGCAGGCATCAGGCGGCTCTTGACGCTGGCGATGAAGCCCGGATTCACCCCGACGACCGTTTTCACTTTGCGCCCGGCGCGCTTGCGGCGCGACAGGAAGGCCAGCACGCCGGCCAGCACCAGCATGATCAGGCCGGCGACGCCGATGAACAGCCACGGCATCGGACCAGCAGACTTCTTCACGGGAGGGGCGCCCATCGGCACCAGCGGCGTGGAGGGCGCCTTCGATACCGGCCGCTTTGCAACGACGGGCGCGGCCTTGGCGTGCATGGCCGCGCTCAGCACCCTGACCTTTTCTTCCAGATCGGCGATCTGGGCTGTCAGCGCGGCATTCTTGGCGTCGAGGGCGGTGCAGGCGCCGATCTGGGCGGCGGTGAATTTCGGCACGCAGGCGACGGGCTGGGCAGCGAGCGGGGCCCGCAATACCGGGGCGGCGAGCGCAGCGGCGACCGGAGCGGCGAGCGCAGCGGCGACCGGAGCGG
>JBKPEJ010000041.1:0-126317 GCA_046728335.1 Pseudomonadota bacterium
GAGCAGGACGGCCGGCGCTGGCTGGTGGCGCCGGTCCTTGCGCCGCGCGCGCACGTGGTGCTGTTCGGCGCCGGCCATGTCGGCGCCGCCCTGGTGCGCGCGCTGGCGCACCTGCCATGCAGCGTGACCTGGGTCGATGAACGCGAGGACATGTTCCCATCCGAGGTGCCGGCCAACGTGCGCATCGAAGCGAGCGATGCGCCGGAAGACCTGGTGGCCGGCGCGCCGCCGGGCGCCAGCTACCTCGTCATGACGCACAGCCATTCGCTCGACCAGCGCCTGGCCGAAGCGATCCTGGCGCGCGCCGACGTCGGCTGGTTCGGGCTGATCGGCTCGAAGACCAAGCGCAGGCAGTTCGAACACCGGCTCCGCGCGCGCGGCTTCGACGCGGCCCGGATCGAGGCGATGGCCTGCCCGATCGGCCTGCCCGGCATTACCGGCAAGGAGCCGGCGGTGATCGCCGCCTCGGTTTCCGCCCAGCTGTTGATCTTGTGGGAAGCGGCCGCGCATGCAGCCGCTGGCGCGCCGCCAATTAGACTGGTAGGCTCACACCGACCGTAACAAGAAAGTACCCGATGTCCAACGCAAGACCTACCAGCCTGCGGGCCTACCGCGCCAGCTTGCTGCATTTTCACGCCGATCCGGCGTTCGCCGAGCATGCCTATTCATGGCATGAGGACGGACTGCTGCTGGTCGACGGCGACCGGATCCACACCGCCGGCGATTACGCGCAGCTGGCGCCGACGCTGTCAGCGGAGACCGAATTGTTCGACTACCGCGGCAAGCTGATCATGCCCGGCTTCATCGACACCCACCTGCATTTTCCGCAGACCGACATGATCGCCTCGCCGGCGCCCGGGCTGCTGCCATGGCTCGAAACCTATACCTTCCCGACCGAGCGCCAGTTTTCCGATCCGGCCCATGGCCGCGCGGTGGCCGAGTTCTTCCTCGACGAGCTGCTGCGCTGCGGGACCACGACCGCGATGGTCTACTGCACCGTGCACAAGGAATCGGTCGACGCCTTCTTCGAGGCCAGCGAGGCGCGCGGCCTGCGCATGGTCGCCGGGAAGATCCTGATGGACCGTAACTGCCCCGCGTTCCTCTCCGATACGGCCGAAGGCGGGGTGCGCGACAGCGAAGAGCTGATTCGCAAGTGGCACAAGCGCGGCCGCTTGCTGTACGCGATCACGCCGCGCTTTGCGCCCACGTCGACCGAACTGCAGCTGCAGCTGGCCGGCGAACTGGCGGCGGCCTACCCGGATACCTTCATCCAGACCCACGTGTCGGAAAATCCCGACGAGTGCAAATGGGTCAAGTCGTTGTTTCCCGCTTCGCGCAGCTACCTCGACGTCTATGACCACTACGGCATGCTGCGTCCGCGCGCCATGTTCGGCCATTGCATCTGGCTCGACGAACGCGACTTCGCGCGCATGGCGGAGACCCGATCGGCGGCGGCGGTGTGTCCGACCTCCAACCTGTTCCTCGGCAGCGGGCTGTTCGACTTTGAACGCGCCGATGCGGCCGGGGTGCCGCTGTCGCTCGCTTCGGACGTCGGCGCCGGCACCGCGTTCTGCATGCTGCAGACGATGAACGAAGCCTACAAGGTGGCGCGCATGAAGGGCAGCTACCTGCCGGCGCTGCGCATGTTCTACCTCGCCACGTTGGGCGCGGCGCGCGCCATGCAGCTGGAGGGGACGATCGGGAGTTTTGCGGCGGGTGCGGAAGCGGACTTCATCGTGCTCGATCCGAAGGCCACGCCGCTGCTGGCGCGCCGCAGCGCGGGGTGCGATAACCTGGAAGAACTGCTGTTCGCGCTGGCGCTGTTGGGCGACGACCGCGCCATCGCGGCCACCTATTCAGCCGGGCGCAAGGTGCACGAGCGCCAGCCGGCGCCGCAAGTTTAGGCCAGCGTCTCGATCAGGTTCATCAGCGCGACGTGGTCGAGCGGCTTGTTGAGGAAAGCGGTCGCGCCCTGGCGCAGCGCCCAGATGCGGTCCGAATCCATGTCTTTGCTGGTCAGCAGGATCACCGGGATGTGCCAGGTGGCTTCGTCGTTGGTGATCGCGCGGGTGGCCTGGAACCCGTTCAGGCCAGGCATGATGATGTCCATGATGATCAGGTCCGGCAGTTCGCTTTTCGCCATGGCGACAGCTTGTTCGCCGTCGTTGGCCATGATGACGCGGTGACCTTCCTTGGTCAGCAGGGCGTTCAGGATCAGCCGCTGCGACAGGGAATCGTCCACTACAAGAATTTTTTGGCTAGGCATGGCGGTGTGTTCAGGTTGCTGGTGTCCGGGCAGGCGCTTGCGCCTCGGCCGCTTTGTCTTCGGGAAGGTAGCGCCAGTAAAACGCGTGTGGCTGCATCGAGAACTCGTCCTGCAGTTCCTTGCAGATCATCGACTCGGCGAGATACAGCGCCTTCAGGTTCGTGGTACGGCTCAGTGTGACATACACGCGCAGTGTCTTGGTCTGCGACGAGTTGTGCAATTCCATATCGGTAACGTCGATTTCCATTCCGAGCAGTTTTTTCTTGATGTGCTTTGCCACATCGCGCTTGACTGTTTTGAACAGCTCCGGACTGAGGAAACTGGCGTTCGGCATGAATAAAGCCCCGAAAAATTGACGAAAAAAGGAAAATGCGCGTCTGGGCTGCGCACTCTACAGTAGATATGATGTGTTGTCCGTAGTCAACCCGTTCGGGTCAAGCAAGCGGCGATTTCGCCTGCCGCGACCCATCTGCATTATACCCTCAGCGCGCTCGAAAGTGCCGGATGGCAACACCACCGTGGTGCGGCCGTGGGTCCGCGGCTTCGAAGTTGCAAAGGATGCATGAAGGCTATAAAGTAGCGCGCAGGAAACGGTCGCCCTCGCCGGGGCCGGGCCGCGCATAAACCAACGAAAGAATCTCCATGCAGAAGACACTCCTCCGCGTAACGATCGCCCTGGCCCTGTCCGGCGCCGCGGCCGGCGCCAGCGCCAAGGGACCGGCGGCCAGCGGCAACGAAGCGGCCACCGCGCGCTACCTGGCGGCGCTGGTCGGCGGCCACGACCCCCAACTGGCCGAGCTCACCATGTTCTTCTCGCAGATGCCCAAGGGCGGCGACCTGCACCACCATTATTCGGGCGCGCTGTACGCCGAGCAGTACGTCGACTTCCTCGACAAGCAGGGCCTGTGCGTGAACAAGTTCAGCTACCGGATCGAGACCAGCAAGGCGGTGATCGAGGCCGAGCGCGCCTTGCCGGCGGCCCAGCGCAGCTGCCTGTTCTCGGGCGAACTGGTGGCCGACGACCAGACCTACCGCGAGCTGCTGCAGCGCTGGTCGAGCAAGGATTTCCACAACCACGGCGCGGTGCAGCCGCCGCCCGACCGCCAGTTCTTCCAGACCTTCGGCTTTTTCGGCCCGGTCTCGAACGCCAATTTCCATGAAGGCCTGGTCACCCTGAAGCAGCGCGCCATTGCCGAAAATGTCAGCTACATCGAGACCATGTTCAAGCTGGCGCCGTTCAGCCAGGACACCGGATTCGACGCCGGCGCCTGGCAGCAGGGCCAGGACGACGCCGCGTTCACCGCGCTGATGCGCAGCCAGCTTGCCGCGCTCGACCAGGATGCCGGCTTCAACCGCGGCGTGGCCGATTACGTCGCCAAGATCAGGGAGGCCGCCGCCGGCATCGACGACGACAACTTCACCATGCGCTACCAGGCCTATGTGCTGCGCCTGCTGGCGCCGTCACAGGTGTTCTCATCGATGGTGGCCGGCTTCAAGGCGGCCAGCCAGAGCGAGCTGATCGTCGGCGTCAACATCGTCGGCCAGGAGAGCCAGGCCGTGTCGATGCGCGACTACACCTTGCACATGAAGATGTTCCACTTCCTCAAGACCCAGTACCCGAAAGTGAAAGTGGCGCTGCACGCGGGGGAACTGGCGCTGGGCGACGTCGCCCCGGAAGGGCTCAAGTTCCACATCGACCAGGCAGTCAACCTGGCCGGCGCCGACCGCATCGGCCACGGCATCGACCTGGCGCACGAGTCGAATGTGTTCGCCGTCATGAAGAAGATGCGCGAGGCCGATATCCCGGTCGAGATCAACCTGACCAGCAACGACTTCATCAACGGCGTGCGCGGCGACAACCATCCGGTGACCTTGTACCGCAAGCATGGCGTGCCCTTCGTCATCTCGACCGACGACGCCGGCGTGACGCGCCATAACCTGGCCAATGAATACATGCTGTTTGCCAGCCGCTACAAGCCGGACTACGCGGAGATCAAGAAGCTGTCGTATAACAGCGTGCGCTACGCTTTCCTGCCTGATGCGCAAAAACAACGGTTGACCAGGCAGTTGGACCAGCGATTTACCCGTTTCGAAGCCGAAATCGCCGCGCTCGGCAAACAGAAAACCGCCGCAAGGCCGGCCGCGCACCGCTGAGGTGCACAAGGGGGTCTGACGGTTCCGGCGGTGCAAGGCCGCCGGAATTTCTATGCTGCAAGAAGAGGGCGCCAAACGCGCTCTCATTTAATATCATTTCATTATCTTTGTGGTCAACTCGCTACACAATTTCCCGCGTCGCCTGCGCTTTTCGGAATTTCCCTACGAAAGGATTTCACCTGAGAACGCCTCATTTATAATCGCGCCTTAATGACTTTGCTATCTGTTGACTGCCAGCATGAAAAAGGCCGAACGTTTGCAGGTGTATTTATATTTTTAGCATATAAATAACGAAACGAAATGGTATTTGTCAACAATGTAGCCTTAATGCATAGTTGTTGAAGAACTTGCTGATGATGTGTCGTTGGCAACTTTTTATCGGTAGCGCAGGTGCTTTGGACGGGTTGATGTCATGTCAATGTCATGCTCGAGTAACAAGCCGGTCAAAATCGGTCCCTATACTCTTGCGTTGCGCCGGACACGTCATTGCTCGACAGATTTTTTTGCCGCAGGTGTGCAGCTTGCAGATGTCGTTTTCATATAACACTCTAGGGAGTTCTCAATGCAATCCGTTTTCAATCAACAACCGAAGCTGCGCCTGAGCCTGATCGCTCTGGCATGCCAGCTGGCATGCGTGAGCCTGTCGGCACACGCGCAAGTCGCTACCGCGCCACAGGCTGAAGTTGTCATCACCGGCAAAAAGATCGGTATGGGTTTGATGGTGACCGAAGACGCGCCAAAAGCGCGCTCGACCATCACGGCTGAGGAACTGGAAAAACAGCGTCCAACCGGCAATGCGTACGAAGCCCTGGAAATGTTGCCATCGGTTAATAGCTACAACTACGACGCAACCGGCCTGTTCGGCGGCGGCATGAGCCTGCGCGGCTTCAACAGCGACCAGATCGGCGCCACCATCAACGGCGTGCCGGTCAATGACTCGGGTAACTTCGCTGTGTACCCGCAAGAATACGTCGACCAGGAAAACACTTGCTCGCAGTTCGTGACCCAGGGTTCGACCGACGTCGACTCGCCGCAAGTGGGCGCCTCCGGCGGTAACTTCGGCATCGTCACCTGCAACCCGGAAAACATTCAGCGCATGCGCATCGCGCAAACCATCGGCCAGCTGTCGATGCACAAGACCTTCGCGCGTTTCGATACCGGCCTGTTCGACGACAAGCGCACCAAGGCGTTCATTTCCTACTCGCGCGCCATGGCCGACAAGTGGAAGGGCCAGGGCGGCGCTCAGCGCGACCACATCGACGCCGGCCTGAACTACGACTGGGACCGCTTCAACTACGTGCACGCGACCCTGCTGTACAACGAGGCGAAGAACAACAGCATCAACAACCTGACCCTGACCGAACTGAAGACCAACGGCTACTACTACGACACCTCGCCGACCTTCCCTGGCCACGTGACGCCAGTCAAGGGCACCGCGCAGAAGGATACCGTACCGGCGCCGCTGTACTACGGCCTGTACCTCAATCCGTTCAAGAACGCGATCTTCTCGGCGACCGCAAAAATGCGCATCGGCGAAGACACCGACATCAAGGTCGTGCCTTACTACTGGTACGGTTTCGGTAATGGCGGCCTGCAGCAGCGTTCGCAGTCCGAAGCGTCCGGCTTCCTGAACAGCACCACCAACAAGACCACCGCCGCGGTCGACCTGAACGGCGACGGCGACACCCTCGACACCGTGATCGTCGCCAACGCGTCGGTCACCCGCACCCAGCGTCCTGGCGTGACCGCATCGGTTACCCACACCTTCGGCAACAACGAACTGCTCGGCGGCGTCTGGTACGAGAAGGCTACCCACCAGCAAACCGGTCCGATGGTTGCCGTGACCAACGCCGGCGACCCGGTGGATCCGTACCTGCAAAACGGCAAGATCCTGCGTCCGGACGGCACCCCGTTCGAGAGCCGCGACAACCGCACGATCTCGACCGCATACCAGGCATTCGCCCAGGACACGATCAGCATGCTCGACGGCAAGGCACTGGTTAACATCGGCGTCCGCACCCCGGTCATCAAGCGCGCATTCACCAACTATGCCAGCGAAGGCAATCAGAACGCGACCTACCAGGTCGAGCGCACCTACAAGGCCGTGCTGCCGCAGTTCGGCGCGCGCTACCGCATCACCAACGACGACCAGGTCTTCATCAGCGTGGCCAAGAACATGAAGGCGCCGCCTAACTTCGTGTTCTCGAACGTCGGCACCAACGTCAAGATCATCAGCCCAGGCGTAGTGCAGCTTGCCGGCGACGTGAAAGAAGAGACCTCGTGGAATACCGACATCGGTTACCGCCACCAGGACAACCGCTTCATCGCTACGTTCACCGCGTTCGGCGTGAGCTTCAAGAATCGCCAGGCTACGGGCTTCGATCCGATCGCCAACGCCAGCAGCTACACCAACGTCGGCGACGTCAAGACGCGCGGTTTCGAAGTTGAAGCGAACAACATGCCGATCAACGGCTGGTCGCTGTACAGTTCGATCGGCTATATCAAGAGCGAAATTCAGGACGACCTGCGCGTGACGTCGACCGCAGTCCTGCCGCTGGGCGGCAAGGAACTGCCGAACACCCCACGCTGGAAGGGTGGCCTTTCGCTCGAGTACACGCAAGCTGCATTCTGGGCGCGCGTGAAAGCGAAAGCGACCAGCGAGCAGCAGGCGACCCTGGTCAACGACGAAAAAGCACCGGGCTACACCGTGTACGGTTTCGACGCTGGCTACACCTTCGCCAACTACGGCATCCTGAAGCGCCCTAAGCTGACCTTCAACGTCAGCAACATCACCAACAAGCAGTACCGCAATCCGTCCTCGACCAGCATCACCAATACCACGGCTTACCCTGGTATTTCGGCCGGCACGCTGCGCTACTACCTGGGCGCCCCACGCTTTGCGTCGGTCACCCTGTCGGTGGACATCTAAGATTGTTCCCTGCCGCATGGCGCCAGCAGTACCGGTGCCATGCGGAACAGTGCATAATCCAACAGGCCTTCGGGCCTGTTTTCATTTCCGCTCAACTAAGTACTTACATCCCATGATCTTGCGTCTCCCAATTTCATCGATCGCTGTCGCAGTATCGCTGGCGCTGGCCGGCTGCGCCGCGCGCGCGCCTGCACCCGCAGCCGCGATCGACATCAACCTGGTCGCGCTGAACGACTTCCACGGACACCTCGAAGCGAGCAAATTCGTCTACACCAGCGCGCGCGCGACCAAGGAAGCCACCGTCAGCGCGGGCGGCATCGACAACCTGGCCGCCGCGCTGCAGGCGTTCCGCAAGGAAGACCCTGAGCTGCTGCTGGTCGGCGCCGGCGACCTGGTGGGCGCCTCGCCCGCGATGTCGTCGATGTGGGCCGACGAACCGAGCATCGTCGCACTCGGCATGCTCGGCTTGCGCGTCAGCTCGGTGGGCAACCATGAATTCGACCAGGGCCGCCTCGAGCTGCTGCGCAAGCAGAACGGCGGCTGCGTGTCGGCGCTGCCGGCCAAGGCCTGCAAGCTGGCGCCGGACTTCAGCGGCGCCCCGTTCGGCTACCTCGCGGCCAACGTGATCGACAACGCCACCGGCAAGCCGCTGCTGCCGGCTTATTCGATCCAGCAGGTCAAGGGCGTCAAGATCGCCTTTATCGGCGCGGTCCTGAAGGACACCGCGTCGGTGGTGACCGCTTCCGGCATTGCCGGCCTGACCTTCATGGACGAAGCGGCTGCCATCAACCAGGCCGCGCAGGACGCGCGCGCGCAGGGCGCCACTGCCTTCGTTGTGCTGATCCACGAAGGCGGCAGCACGCCGGAGCCGTTCGATCAGCCCGACTGCAGCCAGCTCAAGGGCCCGATCGTCGGCATATCGCGCAAGCTCGATCCGGCCATCCGCCTGATCGTCAGCGGCCACACGCATCGCGGTTTCCAGTGCAAGGTCGACGGACGCACGATCACGCAGGCGCAGATGGGCGGGCATGTGCTGTCGCGTATCAGGCTCGCTATCGATCCGGCCCGCGGCGCCGTGCGCGATGTCGCGGTGCGCAACGTGGCGGTGCTGCCGGGCGAGTACCCGGCCGACCCTAAAGTGTCGGCTTATCTCGAATCGGTCAAGGCCCAGAGCAAGGCGGCGTTGAGCCGCCCTGTCGCCCGCGTGGCTGCGCGCAGCACGGTGCGCAAGATGAATGCCGCCGGCGAATCCCCGCTCGGCGACCTGATCGCCGACGCGGTGGTCGAGGCGACCCGCGCGCAGGGCGTGCAGATCGGCTTCATGAACGTGGGCGGCATGCGCGCCGACTTCGACGTCGGCGACAACCTGGTCGCCACGTTCGGCCAGGCCCAGGTGGTGCTGCCGTTTTCGAACACGCTGGTGGTGATGGACATGACCGGCGCGCAGATCCGCGGCCTGCTCGAGCAGCAGTTCAAGCGCAGCGACCCGGACGAGCACCGCGCGATGCTGCAAGTCTCGCGCGGCCTGCAGTACCGCTGGGACGACACACTGCCGAAAGGGCAGAAGGTAGTCGCCGGCAGCATCCGCATCGACGGCGTGCCGCTCGACGAAACGAAGACCTACCGTGTGGTGGCGAACAACTTCCTGGCCGAAGGCGCGGACGGCTTCCCGATGTTCGCCCAGGCCACCAACAAGAAAGACACCAACATCGTCGACCTCGACGCCTTCATCGCGCTGCTGGTCAAGAACGAGCGCGAGGGCATTTCGGCCGGCATGGCCGCCCCGGCCCAGCGCATCGAGCGCGTCAAATAAACCAAGGAAAACCAATATGAAAAAATTAGCTTGTGTAGTTGCGCTGACTGGCGCCTTCCTCTCGGCCGACGCGCTCGCGTGGGGCAACGACGGCCACCGCGCGGTCGGCGCCATCGCCGACAAGCTGATCAAGGGCAGCAACGCCGAAAAGCAGGTCGCCGCGCTGCTGCTGCCGGGCGAGAGCCTCGAATCGGTCGCCAACTGGGCCGACTGCGTCAAGGGCAGCTACTGCGGCCCGCAGACTCCGGAGATGGTCGCCTACGTGAACGCCAATCCGAAGGCCAGCGAGTACCACTACACCGACGTGCCGTTCCAGAAAGAGCACTACCATGACGGCGACGTCGGGACGGCGCAGGACGACATCGTGCAGACGCTCAAGCAGGCCATCGCCGTCTTGCAGGGCAAGACCGATCCGGCGCTCAATCCGCACGGCTTCACCAAGCGCCAGGCGCTGCTGCTGGTGACCCACATGACGGGCGATATCCACCAGCCGCTGCATGTCGGCGCAGCGTTTGTGGGCAAGGACGGCAAGTTCGTCGTGCCCAACAAGCACACCGACGTCGACACCATCAGCATTTTCGATTCGCGCGGCGGCAACAACTTCCTGCTCAACGACGAGAAGATCGCCGCCATGGGCGCGAGCCAGATCCCGGGCGAGAACAAGCCGGAACGCGAAGGCGTACCGAAGTCGCTCACCAAGCCCTTCCACTCATACTGGGACAGCACCACGGTCGATTACGCGATGCGCCGTATCAGCACCCGCACTCCGGAAAAATTCGCGCAGGCGGTCATCGACACCAATCCCGGCGTGGTCAAGAACAGCGGCGATCCGGTCACCTGGCCGTACCAGTGGGCCGACGATGCGCTTGCGGTGTCCAAGCTGGCGTATGCCGACGTCACCACCGGCCCCGGCATGCAGCAGACCAGCAAGAAGGGCGAGATCTACTACAACTGGAACCTTGAAGTGCCGGCCAACTATCCGGTGCCGAGTTCCGCGATCGCCAAGACACAACTGATCAAGGGCGGCTACCACCTGGCGTCGCTGCTGCAGGCAATCTGGCCGAACCAATGAAGGGAGCGCTGACCGGCGCCTTGGCGCTCGCGGCCAACGTGCTGGCGGCCGCGTCGGCTACCGCGCAGACTTTGCCGCTGTGGGAAGCCGGGGTGGTCGCCGCCGCCGTCACTTCGCCCGCTTATCCGGGGGCCACCGACCGCTCCAACCGCGCACTGGCGCTGCCGTTCTTCGTCTACCGCGGTGAGGTGATCCGCACCGACCAGGGCGGCATCGGCGCGCGCATGGTGCATACGGACCGGGTCGATTTCGACATCGGATTTGCCGGTTCGCTGCCTGCGCGCTCGGGCGACGGCGCGCGCGAAGGTATGCCGGATCTTGGCCTGCTGCTCGAATTCGGCCCCCGCCTGAAGTACCTGATCGCCAGCCCCACGCCGACCAGCCGCCTGCGTATCGAGGTGCCGCTGCGCGCGGTGTTCGAAGTGCACGCCGGCGTGCGCCGCCAGGGAGCGACGTTCGAACCGCGCCTGGTGTTCGACAGCCGCGAGACCGGCAGCCCGTGGGGCTACGACCTCAGCTTCGGCGCCGTGTTCGGCGATCGCGGCATCAATCGCTACCTGTACGACGTGGCGCCGCAATACGCCACCGCCACGCGGCCTGCCTACACCGCATCCGGCGGCCTGATGCTGATGCGAGTCGGCACCTCGGTCAATTATCGCTTCCGGCCGGACGTGCGCATGTACGCATACGCACGCGAGGAAAGCTACGCGCGCTCGGCGAATCTCGACAGTCCGCTGGTCAAGGGAAGCAATGGCGCCTCGTTCGGCGTCGGTGTGCGTTGGATGCTGGGCCGCTCGTCCAAAGACGCCGTCAGCGCGCAATAACCCCTGGGTGATGCAACAAAAAAAAAAGCGATGGCCCTTGCGGCGCCATCGCTTTTTTCATTTCGGTGAACCGGCTTAACGCGACTTGACGAAGGGCTTGCCGATTGCTTTCGGCGCCACCGACTTGGCCATCAGGCCCGCCAGCACGATCACCGTGACCACGTAGGGAATCATCTGGATCAGGGAGCCAGGGATGCGGCCCACGCCCGGCAGGTCTACGCCTTCCATCTGGATCTGCACGGCGCTGAAGAAGCCGAACATGATGCAGCCGAGCGCCGTGAACATCGGGCGCCAGTTGCCGAACACGAGGGCGGTGAGGGCGAGGTAGCCGGCGCCGGCCGACATGTCGCGCAGGAAGAAGCCGCTCTGCACAATCGCCAGGTAGGCGCCCGAAAACGAGCACAGGACGCCGGCGATCATCATCGCCATGTAACGCGTCGCCTCGACGTTCACGCCAGCCGCATCGGCCGCATGCGGATTCTCGCCGCAGGCGCGCAGGCGCAGGCCGAAGCTGCTGTGGTACACCACCCAATGCACCACCGGGACCAGCGCGAAGGCCAGGTACACCAGCACCGAATGGCCGCCGATCACATGGCCGTACAGCCAGCCGATGAAGGGAACGTTCTCCAGCGCGGCGGTGCCGGGCAGGACCACGTCGAACAGGCGCGCCTGGCCCAGGTCGGGCGTGCGTCCGCCTTGCTGGTAGAAGAACTGCGCCAGCACGAACGTCAGGCCGCTCATTGCGATGTTGATCGCGATGCCGGCGACCAGCTGGTTGCCCTTTTGCGTGATGCTGACATAGCCTTGCACCAGCGCCAGCGCGGCCGATACGGCGACGCCTGCCGCCACGCCGTACCACGGGTTCTGCGTGGTGAAGGCGACTGCCGCCGAAGCGAATGCGCTGGCCAGGATTTTTCCTTCGAGCGCCAGGTCGATCACGCCGCTGCGTTCGGCGAACAGGCCCGCCATCGCGGCGAACATCAATACGGGCGCATTGCGGATGGTGGACACCACGATGCTGGCTAAATGGAGGTCTTCCAACATGGCTTATCCTTTCACCGGCGAAGCGGTGCTGCGCAGGTTGATCAGCTTGAGGATCGCGGGAGCGTAGAAATTCTCCATCGCGCCGCAGAACAGGATGATCAGGCCCTGGATGAAAATGAAGGTCTCTTGCGGGATGTTCGGCTTTTCCAGCGACAGGTCGAAGCCGCCCTGGATCAGCGCGCCGAACAGCACCGCCGACAGGAAAATGCCGACCGGATGCTGGCGCCCCATCAGCGCGATTGCGATGCCGATGAATCCTGCGCCGGCAGGGAAATTGAGCGACAGGTAGTGGGTAGAACCCATGATCGAGTTGACCGCGGCCAGGCCGGCCAGCGCGCCCGAGATCAGCATCGCGACGATGATCATGCGACTGATCGACACGCCGGCGTAGTGCGCGGCATGCTGATTGAGGCCGGTCGCGCGCAGCTGGTAACCCCACGAGGAACGCCACACCATCACGCCGTAAATCACCAGCGCCACGATGGCGAGCAGGAAGCTGACGTTGAGCGGGGTGTCGCCGAGGATCGGAAACCACTGGTTCAGGCGCGGCATCGCGCCCGCGTCGGCGAACACGCGGCTGGCCGGATTCTGCTGGCCTTCCGGGATCAGGTATTTGACGATCAGGAAATTCATCAGGCTGGCCGCGATGAAGTTGAACATGATGGTCGTGACCACCACGTGGCTGCCGCGCTTGGCCTGCAGGTAGCCGGGCAGGAAGGCCCAGGCCGCGCCGAACAGCGCGCTGCCGACCATCGCTGCCGGTATCAGCAGCCAGGCCGGCAGCGCCGAATCGAAGGCCAGCATGGCCAGGGTCAGGCCGAAGCCGCCGAAATACATCTGGCCTTCGCTGCCGATGTTGAACAGGCCCGCCTTCATCGCGATCGACACCGACAGGCCGGTGAAGATGAAGGTGGAGGCGTAGAACAGCGTGTACGACAGGCCTTCCGGATTGATGATCGCGCTGTTGATCAGGATGCCCATCGACTCGGCCGGGCTCTCGCCGAGCAGGTGGATCACCAGCGCGGCGACCAGCAGGGCGGACACCAGGTTCAGGAGAGGCAGGGCGACCGCGGTGGCCCAGCGTGGAAGTTCGGTCTTTTTCATGATGTATGCATCCCGCCCATCAGCAGGCCGATGCGGGTGGTGTCAAATTCTTCGATATTGAGTTCGCCGGTGATGCGCCCGCCCGACATGACGATGATGCGGTCAGCCAGCGCCCGCACTTCTTCCAGTTCGACCGATACCAGCAGGATGGCGACGCCGTCGTCGCGCATCTTCAGCAGCTGCGTGTGGATGCTCTCGATGGTGCCGATGTCGACGCCGCGGGTCGGTTGCCCGACCAGCATCAGTTTTGGCGAGGCCGACACCTCGCGCGCGATCACCACCTTCTGCTGGTTGCCGCCCGAGAGCAGCCCGATGCGGATGTCCGGATTGGCAGGCCGCACGTCGAAGGCCTTCAGCAGGTGTGCGCAGCGCTTGGCGATGGCGGCGAAATCGAACAGGCCCCAGCGGTTCTTCACCCGGTCCTGGTAGCCGAACACGGTGTTCTGCATGACCGAAAAATCCTTGATCACGCCGTCGCGCAGGCGGTCTTCCGGCACATGGCCGATGCCCAGGTTGCGGAAGACGGCCGGCAGGCCGTCGGCGTCGGAGCGGCCGGCGAACGGCAGCGCCTTGCCCAGCATCTCGACCTTGCCGGAAGTCGGCAGGCGCATGCCCGACAGGATTTCCATCAGTTCGCTCTGGCCGTTGCCCGACACGCCCGCGATCGCGACGATCTCGCCGGCGCGCAAGGTGAAGCCGATATCGGCCAGCAGGCGCACGCCGGCCTTGTCCTGCAGCTGCAGATCCGAGACTGTGAGCACCGGCGCGCCCGGCTTGAACGGCGCGCGTGGCAGCTCGCTCTGGATCGGCCGGCCGACCATCATGTTGGCCAGTTCTTCTTTCGAGGTGGCGGCGGTCGATACAGCGCCGACCACGCGGCCCGCGCGCATCACCGTCACCTGGTCGGTGATCTCCATGATTTCGCCCAGCTTGTGGGTGATCAGGATGATGGTCTTGCCCTGTTCCTTGAACAGGCGCAGGATCTGGAACAGCGACGCGGTTTCCTGCGCCGTCAGCACCGCGGTCGGTTCGTCCAGGATCAGGATATTGGCGCTGCGGTAGATCTGCTTGAGTATCTCGACGCGCTGCTGGGCGCCGACCGACAGGTCGTGGATCACGGCGAGCGGATCGACGTCGAGGCGGTAGCGCTTACAGATCTCGCGCAGCTTCGCTTCGGTTTCAAGGCGATGCGCGGCGAGGCGGAAGCCGCCTTCGGTGCCGAGCATGACGTTATCGAGCACGGTCATGTTCTCGACCAGCATGAAGTGCTGGTGCACCATGCCGATGCCCAGCGCGATCGCTTCATGGCTGGTGCGAATCGCGCGCGCCTCGCCGTCGAGCAGCAGCTGCCCGCTGTCGGCTTTGTAGTAGCCGTACAGGATGCTCATCAGGGTCGACTTGCCGGCGCCGTTCTCGCCGATCACGCCGTGGATCGATCCCTTGGCGATGGAAAAGCTGACGTCGGCGTTCGCCTGCACCGGGCCGAAGGCCTTGCATATGTTGCGAAATTCTACGGCTGGCTGCATAGCGAATCAGTGGTTAAGTGGTGGTGAATGTATTCAAAAGCGCGCCGGACCGGGAATGCCGGTGCGGCGCGCTTTCAGGTGACGCGGGAAAAATCAGACCGGGCAGCTGCTGCCGGCGCGGTAATCGATGACTTTGATCTTGCCGCTGATGATGCCGGCCTTGGCCTCGTTGACCTTTTTCTCGATCTCCGGAGTCACCACTGCGCGGTTGTCCTTGTCGAGCGCCCAATCGACGCCGCCTTCTTTCAGGCCGCGATAGCTCACGCCCGGTTTCCAGGTGCCGTTCTTGACCGCCATGAAGGAGTCGTAGATGGCGCCGTCGACGCGCTTGACCATCGAGGTCAGCATGGTGCCCGGATGGAGGTAGTTCTGGTTCGAGTCGACGCCGATCGCCAGCTTGCCTTTTTCCTTGGCCGTCTGCAGGGTGCCCATGCCGCTGCCGCCGGCCACTGCGAACACCACGTCGACGCCGCGGTCGAACTGCGCGCGCGCCAGCTCGCCGCCCTTGGCCGGATCGTTCCAGGCCGCGCCGGTGGTGCCGACCATATTCTGAATCACTTCAACTTTCGGATTGCTGGCCTTCGCGCCTTGCGTGTAGCCGCAGGCGAACGCGCGGATCAGCGGGATATCCATGCCGCCGACGAAGCCGAGCTTCTTGGTCTTCGACGCCATCGAGGCGGCCACGCCGACCAGGTAGGAGCCTTCTTCTTCCTTGAACAGGACCGAATTGATGTTGTTACCCTTGGCGACGCTGTCGATCAGGACGAACTTCACGTTCGGGAATTCGGCCGCGACCTTCTGCACTGCCTGCGTCTGCGAGAAACCGATCGCCGCGATCAGGTCGAGCTTCTTGCGCGCGAGGCCGCGCAACACCTGCTCGGCCTGGGTATCGCTGCTCGCCTGCGCTTCGATGTAATTGATCTTGGTCTCGGCCTTGAAGCGGTTCGCGCCTTCGAACGCGGACTGGTTGAAGGACTTGTCGAATTTGCCGCCGGCATCATAAACGATGCCCAGCTTCGGGTCGGCCGCCGTTGCACTGGCGGCAACACACAACGCTGCGATCGTGACACTAAGTTGCTTAAATTTCATGAAGGCTCCTGGAATATCGATATTGTACCCGGCGCAACGGCTGCGTTGGGAGGGACTGTGTAGCTGAACGGTAACTAAACAGGCGAGGCCAACAATGCAGCATCCGCTTGCCCGCATTGTGTCAGTCCTGCGCGCAAGATGTCGTTACGGATTGTATCGAGTTCCGGTTTCGATTCGTTAATATTCCAACTATGCATCAACGCCGATATGTATGGCAAATACGTTTTTTCTTGCTGATTTATATATTTCGAGTATATATCGCCGCAATTGAGGGATCAGATACAACATTCGAACACTTCAAAACGACGAAGTGTCCGAATCGGGCCTTGCCCGGCCCGGTTAGTCCGCGGCGGGTGGATTGAGGATGTTGAGGAAGGCGCGCACCACGGGAGCGTCGTCCTGCGTGGTGTAGGCAATATAGAGATTGGCTGAGGGCGGAGCGGTCTTGATCGGCAGGAAGATCACGCCAGGCCAGCCAATCCGGCTGGTGGTCTCCGGCATCAGCGCCACGCCCAGGCCGGCGCCGACCATTGCCAGCAGGGTCTGCGGCTCGGACGCTTCCTGGAAAATCGTCGGCTGGAAGCCGGCGTCGATGCAGCACTGGATCAGGTAGCGTGGGAACGCCGACTTGTCGAGCGCCAGGGTCAGCATCGGCTGGTCGGCGATGTCGATCAGCTCGATATGTCCCTTGCTGGCCAGCGGATTGTGCTCGTTGACCGCCACGCAGACGTTTTCGCTGAAGCATAGCTCCTGGCGCAGGTTGTCGTGTTTCAGCTCGACCTCGTCGAGCTTGGGCTCGCGCCAGAAGCCGACGTCGATCTGCTTGGCGCGCAGCGCCTCGTACTGCACGTTCGGGCCCGACTCGTGCAGCGTCCACGTCACGCGCGGATACTTGGTCTGGAATTCTTCGAGCAGGCTGGGAATCGGTCCCCACATCGCCGAGCCGACGATCCCCACGCGCAGCCGTCCGACTTCGCCGCGGTCGATCTGGCGAATGGTATCGATCGTCATGCGCATCTTGGCCAGCAGCTCGGACGCCTCGGCCATCAGCGCCTTGCCGGCCACGGTAAGCTCGAAGGTGCGGGTGGTGCGCGCAAACAGCTTCACGCCAAGTTCGCTCTCGAGCTTCATGATCTGCTGGCTGAGCGGCGGCTGCGAGATGTGCAGCCGTTCGGCCGCGCGGCTGAAGCTCTTTTCTTCAGCAACCGCAAGGAAGTACTTCAGCTGTTTCAGGTCGATGGACATGGAGGCCTAGTATCAGATCAGTTTCATTCCGGGCAGGTCGTGCAGCGCGAGCGCGAGTTGCGCGCCGACCAGTGCATTGTGCTTGACCAGCGCGATATTGGTGGCCAGGCTGCGGCCCGCGGTGAGCTGCTTGATCCGGCCGAGCAGGAATGGCGTCACCGCCTTGCCGGTCACGCCGCCTTGCGCCGCTTCGGCCAGCGCCTGTTCGGTGATGCGGTCGATCTCTTCCTTCGGCATCGCAAACGCTTCCGGCACCGGATTGCTGACCACCACGCCGCCGCGCAATCCCAGCGCCCATTTGGTGTGAATGAACAAAGCCTGTTCGAGCGCGCTGTCGAACTGGAAGTCGGCCTTGAAGCCGCTCTCGCGCGTGAAAAAGGCCGGGAAGCCCGGCTGTCCAACGCTGATCACCGGCACGCCGTGGGTTTCGAGGTATTCGAGCGTGAGGCCGATGTCGAGGATCGACTTGACCCCGGCGCAGACCACGGCGACGCTGGTCTGCGCCAGTTCCTGCAGGTCGGCCGAAATGTCGAAGCTGGTCTCGGCGCCGCGGTGCACGCCGCCGATGCCGCCTGTGACGAACACCGCGATGCCGGCCATCGCCGCGCAGATCATGGTGGCGGCAACCGTAGTCGCGCCCAGGCGCCCCTGTGCGACGACGAAGGGCAGGTCGCGCCGGCTCACCTTCAACGCTTCCGGAGAGGTGCCAAGCAGCTCGAGCTGGTGTTCGGACAGGCCGATGCAGATCTTGCCGCCGATGACCGCGATGGTGGCCGGGACGGCGCCGGCGTCGCGGATGATCTGCTCGACTTCGCGCGCCATTTCCACGTTTTGCGGGTAGGGCATGCCGTGCGAAATGATGGTCGACTCCAGCGCCACCACCGGCTTGCCGGCGGCGCGCGCAGCCGCGACTTCCGGCGAGATCAAGAGAAACTGCTGCATGGTCACTCCTGGTAAAGGGCGTTGAACGGTTGCGACAGGCCGGGATGGGTGTCGAAGCCATGGATATCGTCGAGGCTGTCCGAGCCGAGCCACGGGCAGACCGTCTCTTCGCATTCGAGTGTCATGGCCGACAGCTTCAGTCCGCGCCGGCAGGCCAGTTCGAGGTCGTCGCTGCCGTGGAACAGCGACCAGCACACGGCCGCGGCGAACGCGTCGCCGGCGCCGGTGACGTCGACGATCTGCGCGTGCGGCGCCGCCAGGACGCCGATGCCGCCGTCGCGCGTGAACAGCACACCGGCGTCGCCGCGCGTGACGATCAGGTCTTGCGCGCCCTGGGCCTGCACCCTGGCGCAGGCGGCGGCGAAGTCGGCGTCGGTGCGCAGCGGCGTGCCGACCCGTGTTTCGAGTTCGCCCTGGTTCAGGATCAGGAGGCGCAGGCCATGCAGGTCCGGTGGCAGGCGCGCCATCTTCGGCTCCGATACCGCGACGATCACCAGCGGCACCGCATCGCGCTGGGCGTCGGCCAGCAGCGCGGCGAGGGTATCCCGCGGCAGGTTCATGTCGGCCACGGTCAGCGCGGGCAGGGCGCGGCGCGGCTGCAGGCTGGTCAGGAAGTCGGGCGTCAGCTTGTCGTACAGCGCCATGTCGGCCAGTGCGAGTATCATCTCCCCATGGTCGTCGAGCACCGCGGTATAGGTGCCGCTGCAGGCATCATCGAGCTTCAGCGTGCCGCGCGTGTCGATGCCGGCCGCCTCGGCATGCTTGAGCAGCGCGCGGCCCGACGAATCGGCGCCGATCGCGGTGGTCAGCGACACCGGGGCGCCGAGCCGCGCGAGGTTTTCGGCGATATTGCGCGCCACGCCGCCGAACGATTCGTCCTGGCGCGCGGGGTTCGAGGTGCCCATCGTCAGCGTCGCGATCGAGCGCAGCTTGCGGTCCAGGTTGGCCGCGCCGATGCAGGCGACCGGGCGGCTGCCCGGCAGCACATATGCGCGCCCCAGCAGGCGCCGCTCGCGGATCAAGCCGGCGATATAGCCCGCCACCGCCGAACGCGACAGGCGCAGCTGCACCGCCAGGTCTTGCTGGGAAATGAAGGGATTCGCACGAATCAGCTCGTACAACTGGTCTTTTTTAGAAAGATCGCTCACGGTGCTATGGTCACAAACAATTGTTTTTCATGGTAGACAGTTGTCCTGAGGCTGTCAATCAAACGATCGACGCCATCCTGTACCCGGATCGGGTAGCTGTCGCTGGGGACCAACACTCTTGTCGCTCATTTATATCACGATTATATAAATACCGAAGAAAAAGGGTATTTGCCATACATATCGCTGATCGTGCATAGTTATAATACTAGGCTGGCCTGTCGCCGTCGCTCATCCGCGGCACCGATGTACGCGCCAGCCATCCGATTTCACGACCACCCCTTCACCGAACGAGGAAACCGCATGTCCAACAACACTCCCTTCGAAGCCGCCGACCTGATCCGCGCGCGCAAACCAGGTTTTGCCCCGCGCGTGGCGATGATCCTCGGTTCGGGCCTCGGGGTGTTGGCCGAGCAGATGACGGACGCGGTATCGATCGGTTTCGACGAGCTGCCGGGCTTCCCGATCAGCACCGTGCACGGCCACGCGGGCGAACTGGTGCTGGGCACCCTGGCCGGCGTCGAGGTGGTGTGCATGAAGGGCCGCGGCCATTTTTACGAAGGCTATGGCATGGGCGTGATGACCTCCGCCGTGCGCACCCTCAAGCTTCTCGGCTGCGAGATGCTGTTCGTGACCAACGCCGCCGGTTCGCTGCGTCCTGAAGTCGATGCCGGCAGCCTGGTCGCGCTGACCGACCATATCAACTGGCTGCCGGGCACCCCGATGGTCGGCCCGAACGACGACCGCTTCGGCCCGCGTTTCTTCAGCATGGCCAATGCCTACGACAGCGACATCCGCGACCTGGTCAAGCAGGCCGCGGCCGCCAAGGGCATCACCTTGCACGAAGGCGTGTTCATCGCCTACGCCGGCCCGAACTTCGAAACCGCCGCCGAGATCCGCATGATGGCCAAGCTGGGCGCCGATCACGTCGGCATGTCGGTGGTGCCGGAAGTCGTCTCGGCGCGCCACTGCGGCCTGAAGGTCACCGGCGTGTCGGTGATCACCAACCTGGCCGAGGGCATGTCGCCGTTCCCTCTCTCGCACGAGCAGACCCTGAAGTACGCCGCGATCGGCGCCAAGGACCTCGTCACCCTGATCCTGGCCTTCCTGGAAAACGTGGCGAAGACGCCGCGTGCCGAGGCCTAATTTTTTCATAGCGAGCCAACATCATGTCCCGCGCATTCATCCTTTTGCTTGATTCCTTCGGCCTCGGCGCTGCGCCGGATGCCGACAAATACGGCGACGCCGGCGCGAACACCTTCGGCCATATCGCCAGCTGGGCTGCCGGTAGCGGCAAGCCGATGCAGCTGCCTAACCTCGAGCGCCTCGGCCTCGCGGCGGCCGCTCACGCCGCCAGCGGCGAGTGGGCAGCAGGCTTCGCCCAGCGCGACGGCTTCACCGGCGCCTACGGTGCGGCGCGCGAGCTTTCGACCGGCAAGGACACCCAGAGCGGCCACTGGGAAATCGCCGGCGTGCCGGTCACCTTCGACTGGGGCTATTTCCCGCGCACCGTGCCGTCGTTCCCGGCCGAGCTGACGGAAAAACTGCAGGCGATCACCGGCGTGCCGGGCTTCCTCGGCAACTGCCACGCGTCCGGCACCGAAATCATCAACAAGTACGGCGACGAGCATGTCGCCACCGGCAAGGTGATCATCTACACCTCGGGCGATTCGGTGATGCAGATCGCCGCGCACGAAGAACACTTCGGCCTGGAGCGACTGTACGCCGTGTGCGAAGCGGCGTTTGAGCTGGTCAAGCCGTACAACATCGGCCGCGTGATCGCGCGTCCTTTCCTGGGCGAGAACGGCAACTACCGCCGCACCAGCAACCGCCACGACTACGCCGTGCCGCCGCCAAGCGCGACCCTGCTCGACCATGTCAAGAACGAGGGCGGCGAAGTGGTCGGCCTCGGCAAGATCAGCGATATTTTCGCGACCCATGGCATCTCGCGCGTGGTCAAGGGCGCCGACAACATGGCGCTGTTCGACGCCCTGCTGAAGGTCACCGATGAGGTGGGCGACAAGTCGCTCACCTTCGTCAACTTCGTCGACTTCGACCAGGCTTTCGGGCACCGCCGCGACATCGCCGGCTACGCGAACGCGCTGCACCAGCTCGACGAACGCCTGCCGGAATTCATGGCCAAGCTGAAGGACGGCGACCTGGCCGTGATCACCGCCGATCATGGCTGCGATCCGAGCTGGCCCGGATCGGACCACACGCGCGAACACATCCCGATGATTTTCTTCGGCCCGGGCATCGCGCCGCGCGAGCTGCCGATTTCCGAGACCTTCTCCGACATCGGCGCCACGCTGGCGAAACACCTGGGCGTCAAACCTCTCTCCAACGGAACAGCTCTGCTATGACCCAAGCTCTCGACTTCAAACGCAATACGGCCACCGGCCTCGATCTCGGCTGGGTCAACCAGATCAAGGTCAACCGCAATGCCGCCGACCGCCGCGCCGCCAGCCTGGCGAACCGCCGCACGGTCAAGAAGGAATACCAGGCCGCATGGCTGATCCAGGCGATCAAGTGCATCGACCTCACCACCCTCGGCGGCGACGACACCCCGGGCCGCGTCGAGCGCCTGTGCATGAAGGCGATGCGTCCGCTGCGCACCGATTTGATGGAAGCGCTGGGCCAGACCCAGCTGACCACCGGCGCCGTCTGCGTGTATCACGAGATGATTCAGCCGGCCGTCAAGATCCTGCAAGGCCGCTTGCCGATCGCCGCGGTGTCGACTGCCTTCCCGGCGGGCCTGGCCAGCATGGAAACCAAGGTGCGCGAGATCGAACTGTCGGTCGCCGCCGGCGCCACCGAAATCGATATCGTCATCACGCGCCAGCATGTCCTGAACGGCAACTGGCAGGCGCTGTACGACGAGATGGTCGCCTACCGCCAGGCCTGCGGCGATGCGCACATCAAGGCGATCCTCGCGACCGGCGACCTGACCACGCTTGAAAACGTCGCCAAGGCGTCGTGGGTCTGCATGATGGCCGGTTCCGATTTCATCAAGACCTCGACCGGCAAGGAAGGCGTCAACGCCACCATCCCTGTCGCGCTGACGATGGTGCGCGCGATCCGCGAATACCACGAGCAGACCGGCTTCCAGGTCGGCTTCAAGCCGGCCGGCGGCGTCAGTTCGGCCAAGGGCGCGCTGCAGTACCTGTCGCTGATGAAGGAAGAACTCGGCCGCGAATGGCTCGAGCCGCACCTGTTCCGCATCGGTGCTTCGAGCCTGCTGACCGACATCGAGCGCCAGCTCGAACACTACGTCACCGGTAACTACTCGGCGAATCACCGCCACGCGCAACCATAAACACCAACGGATTCGTCATGCCAACTATCAACGAGATTCTCACCACTATGGATTACGGCCCAGCACCCGAAAGCACCAAAGAAGCGCAAGCGTGGCTGGACCAGCACGAGCGCCGTTTCGGCCTGTTCATCGACAACGCGTGGAGCGCGGCGTCCGAGACCTTCGCCTCGACCAATCCTGCCGACGGCAAGGAGCTGGCGCAGCTGACCCAGGCCACGTCGCAAGATGTCGACCGCGCGGTGGAAGCGGCGCGCCGCGCCCAGCCGGGCTGGGTAGCCCTGGGCGGCCATGGCCGCGCGCGCGTGCTGTACGCGCTGGCGCGCCTGCTGCAAAAGCACTCGCGCCTGTTCGCGGTGATCGAGACGCTCGACAACGGCAAGACGATCCGCGAAACGCGCGATGCCGACCTGCCGCTGGCCGCGCGCCACTTCTACCATCATGCTGGCTGGGCGCAGCTGCAGTCGGAAGAATTCGCCGACTACCGCGCCGTCGGCGTGGTCGGCCAGATCGTCCCCTGGAATTTCCCGCTGCTGATGCTGGCGTGG
This sequence comes from Pseudomonadota bacterium, assembly GCA_046728335.1. Classification (GTDB taxonomy): domain Bacteria; phylum Pseudomonadota; class Gammaproteobacteria; order Burkholderiales; family Burkholderiaceae_D; genus JAFCUW01. The sequence continues at coordinate 23,015 of JBKPEJ010000041.1, forward strand.
AAAATCGCTCCCGCGCTGGCAGCCGGCAACACCATCGTCTTCAAGCCGGCCGAATTCACCTCGCTGACCGCGCTGCTGTTCGCCGAGATCTGCCAGCAGGCCGGCGTGCCGTCCGGCGTGGTCAACATCGTCACCGGCGATGGCCGCGTGGGCGAAGCGATCGTCAACCATCCCGGTATCGACAAGCTGGCCTTCACCGGTTCGACCGAAGTGGGCCGCCTGATCCGCAAGGCGACCGCCGGCAGCGGCAAGAAACTCTCGCTCGAACTGGGCGGCAAGTCGCCGTTCATCGTGTTCGAAGACGCCGACCTCGACGCCGCTGTCGAAGGCCTGGTCGATTCGATCTGGTTCAACCAGGGTCAGGTCTGCTGCGCCGGTTCGCGCCTGCTGGTGCAGGAATCGGTCGAAGAGCGTTTCCTGGCAAAGGTCCGCGCGCGCATGGAAAACCTGCGCGTCGGTTCGCCGCTCGACAAGTCGATGGACGTCGGCGCACTGGTCGATCCGGTGCAGCAGCAGCGCATCCATGCCCTGGTCGAATCGGCCCGCGCCGAAGGCTGCACCATCTTCCAGCCGAAGTGCGACATGCCGGAAGCCGGCTCGTGGTACCTGCCGACCCTGATCACCGGCGCCTCGACCTCGGCCGCCGTCGCGCAAGCCGAGATCTTCGGGCCGGTGCTGGTGGCGATGAGCTTCCGCACCCCGGCCGAAGCAGTCCAGCTGGCCAACAACACCGTGTACGGCCTGGCCGCGTGCGTGTGGTCCGAATCGATCAGCCTCGCGCTCGACGTCGCTCCGCAAATCAAGGCGGGTGTCGTATGGATCAACACCGCCAACCAGTTCGACGCCGCATGCGGCTTCGGCGGCTACCGCGAATCGGGCTTCGGCCGCGAAGGCGGCAAGGAAGGCATGTACGAATACATGACCGCGCTGTCGGAAGACGCGCGTCCTGCGGCACCTGTGGTGGAAGCGAAGGGCAAGGTCAAGTCGTCGCAGTCTTCCGAGTCCGGCAACGTGTTCGGCATCGACCGCACCGCCAAGCTGTACATCGGCGGCAAGCAGGCGCGCCCTGACGGCGCCTACAGCCGTGCGATCACCGCCGCTGATGGCTCCTTCCTCGCCGATGTCGGCGAAGGCAACCGCAAGGACATCCGCAATGCGGTGGAAGCGGCGCACAAGGCATCGGGCTGGGCCAAGGCGACTGCGCACAACCGCGCGCAGGTGCTGTACTACATCGCCGAAAACCTCGCGATCCGCGCCGATGAATTCGCCGCGCGCCTGGCCGCGATGACCGGCTCGAAGAATCCCGAGAAAGAAGTGCAGGCATCGATCGAACGCCTGTTCTACTACGCCGCGTGGGCCGACAAGTACGACGGCCTGGCGCACCAGCCGCCGATGCACGGCATCACCGTCGCGCTGAACGAGCCGGTTGGCGTGATCGGCATCATCTGCCCGAACGAAGCGCCGCTGCTGGGCTTCATCTCGCTGGTGGCGCCTGCGCTGGCGCTGGGCAACCGCGTGATCGCCGTACCGTCGGAAGCCTATCCCTTGGCTGCGACTGACTTGTACCAAGTGCTCGACACCTCGGACTTGCCGGGCGGCGCACTGAACATCGTCACCGGCAGCGCGGATGAACTGGCGCGCACGCTGGCGTCGCACTCGGACGTCGACGCGGTATGGCGCCACGACGGATCGAAGGAAGGCTGCGCCGAAGTCGAGCGCCTGTCGGCCGAATCGCTCAAGCGCACCTGGGTTGGCGGCGGCAAGGGCCGCGACTGGTACAGCACCAAGCAGTCCGGCGGCCGCGCCGTGCTGGCGCATGCGAGCCAGGTCAAGAACGTCTGGATTCCGTACGGCGTCTAAACCAAGCCCGTACCCCTAAGACCGTCATTCCCGCGCAGGCGCGAATCCATAGCACCTCGGCTTAGCAAGCTCAGTATGGATTCCCGCCTTCGCGGGAAGTCTTTTTCAGCAATGCTGAGAAAGACGCGGTTTCTGAGAGTGGTGGCCAAAGAATATTCCAAAAGAGGCAGCATATGTTTTTGAACCAAGAGATCATCCGCAAGAAGCGCAATGGCGAAGCCCTGAGCGCGCAGGAGATCCAGTTTTTTGTCGCCGGCATCACCACCGGCGGCACCACTGAAGGCCAGATCGCCGCGCTCGCGATGGCTGTCTACTTCAAGGACATGAACATGGACGAACGCGTCGCCTTCACGCTGGCGATGCGCGATTCGGGCCAGGTGATGGAATGGCGTTCACTGGACCTTCCGGGGCCAGTCGTCGACAAGCACTCCACCGGCGGCGTCGGCGACGTCGTCTCGCTGATGCTCGGGCCGATGATCGCCGCGTGCGGGGGCTTCGTGCCGATGATCTCGGGCCGCGGCCTGGGCCACACCGGCGGCACGCTCGACAAGTTCGACTCGATTCCCGGCTACTGCACGGTGCCCGATCCTGAACTGTTCCGCAAGGTGGTGCGCGAAGTCGGTGTCGCCATCATCGGCCAGACCGCGCAGCTCGCGCCGGCCGACAAACGCTTCTACAGCATCCGCGACACCACGGCCACGGTCGAATCGGTGGCGATGATCACCGGTTCCATCCTGTCCAAGAAGCTCTCCGCCGGCCTCGATGCGCTGGTGATGGACGTGAAGGTCGGCACCGGCGCGTTCATGCCGAGCTTCGAGAAATCGGTCGAACTGGCCGAGAGCATTGTCGCCGTCGGCAACGGCGCCGGCACCCGCACCTCGGCGATCCTGACCGACATGAACGAGTCGCTCGGCCCGGTCGCCGGCAATGCGCTCGAAGTACGCCTGGCGATGGACTACCTGACCGGACGTTCGCGCCCGGCGCGCCTGCACGAAGTGACGATGGCGCTGTGCGCCGAAATGCTGATTCTCGGCGGCCTCGCCACCACCGAAACCGACGCCCGCGCCAAGCTGCAGGCCGGCCTCGATTCGGGCGAAGCGGCGGAGCGTTTCTCGCGCATGGTTGCCGCCCTCGGCGGCCCGGCCGACCTGGTCGAGCGTCCCGACGCCTACCTGGAGAGCGCGCCGATCATCGTGCCGGTACCAAGCACGCAGGCCGGCTTCGCCACCGCCACCGATTGCCGCTCGCTGGGCCTGGCGGTCGTCAGCCTCGGCGGCGGCCGCCGCCGGCCGGAGGACCCGATCGATTTTGCCGTCGGCCTGTCCGACCTCGTCGAGCTGGGCCAGGAAATCGCCGTCGGCCAGCCGCTGGCGATGGTCCACGCACGCACCGAAGCGGCGGCGCAGCAGGCGATCCGCGAAGTGCAGGCTGCATACCAGCTTGGCGCCACAAAGGCCGCGCCGAACCTGGTCACTTATCGCACCATCCGTCCATAAAGGAAGCCCCATGAAATACGCAAAACTGATCGACGAAGCACGCGCCGCGCGCGAACTCGCGTACGTGCCTTACTCGAACTTCCAGGTTGGCGCGGCGCTCGAATGCAAGGACGGCCGCGTGTTCCGTGGCTGTAACGTCGAAAACGCATCGTACGGCTTGTGCAACTGCGCCGAGCGCACCGCATTCTTCAGCGCCATCGCGCACGGCTACAAACCGGGCGACTTCACCGCGCTGGCCGTGATCGGCTCGACCGACGGCCCGATCGCTCCGTGCGGCGCCTGCCGCCAGGTGGTGCTCGAGTTGGGCGGCAACGACCTGCCGGTAATCCTAACCAACCTCAAGGGCGATCTGCTCGAAACCACGGCAGCCGCCCAATTACCCAACGCCTTCGGCGGCTGGGACCTGAAGAAGTAAGTTGAAGAAGACGATCGACACAGGCCGCGGTGGCAATCGCGGCCAGCGAGGCAGTCGCCGCCAAGACGCAAGGCACCTTCGGCGTCGGCGGCCTGCTGCTGGACCATTTCGGCAACGTGCTCAAATCCTTGCAGAACAACGTGGTGCGCGATGGGCTGATATTCGATCCGACCGCGCATGGCGAGCGCCAGCTGATCGACTGGTACTTCGCCGAACGCGCCAAGGGCCGCAACCTGCCGCAGCCTTCCGACATCACCCTGGTCACGTCGCTCGATCCTTGCGCGATGTGTGCTGGCGCGATCCTGTCGGCCGGCTTTAACGTGGTGGTCGCGGCGAACGACCCGAACGCGGGCATCAACTACGACCAGGGCTTCACGTTTGCTGCGCTGCCGCCGGTGCTCAGGGAGCGTGCCGCTTCCAGCTTTTTCTATCCTGCCGTGCTCGGTTCTTCCGGCTACGCGCGCGATGGTGCCGGCTCCGCGCCGAAGTCCTTCTTCATCGGCAAAACGATCGCCGAGCCGACCCAGGCCCTTTGTTCGCTGGCGTTCGAAGCGACCTCGGACAAGGTGCAGGCGCTAGTCAACGCCGACCTGCCGCAGGGCGAGCTGGAAGATCCGGCCGCGCTGGCGCCGACCCATCCGTTGCGGCGCAAGCTGAAGTCGCTCTATCCGGACGCACTGGCATACCGCTGCGCCCCGCATGCGCCCGACGCCGGCCTTGCGCCGTTCCTGCGCGCCGCGATGGAACAGGACCGCCGCCAGGGCGGCGACGGCGACGCCGCGGCGCTGCTCGACGGTTTCGGCAACCTGCTGCTGTGCGTGCCCGGCCGGCGCGCGCAATCGGCCATCTGCACCGCGTTCATGGAATGCACGCGCCAGTATGCGCAGCTGCGCTACAAGCTGATGCACGGCGCGGGCGCGGAGATGCGCGATACCGTGCGGCGCTACCTGGCGCATCCGAAAGAGGGCACCTTCGTATTCGCGCGCGGCCCGGACGCCGGTGCGCAGAGCTTCATGAACCTGGGCGCCTACGGCTCGACCATGGAAGGTCCGCTGCCGTCCGATAACCCGCTCCAGTTCCAGTACGTGCTGGCGCGGATGGACGAGCGCGAGCTGCATGCACTGTGCGACGCGATGCCGCCGCTGTATCGCGACACGATCCGCATCCGGCCCGCGCGAGTAGCGGACCGCGCCCTGATCGACGCGCTCGGCGCGAGCTAGCCCGGCGCGCCGAGCAGGTTGGCGTCGCGCGCCAGCTGCCACTTGCCGTCGGCGACCTTGCGCAGGATCGACAAGGTGTGCCCGGTGCGCTGCACCGGCGTGGCGCCATGCTTCGACGTCACCGTCACCGACAGGCGGGTGCGGCAGTAGGCGATGTCGCCCGCCACGCAGATCTCTTCGATCTCGCTATGCGATTCGATCCCGTGCGTGGCCAGCATGCCGCGCAATCCTTTTTCGAACGCGTCGCGTCCGTGCATCGCGGGCTGGCCCGCGACCAGGAACACTACGTCGGGGGTCATCAGGTCGAGCACCGTATCGACGTCGCCCTCGCGCGTGGCGCGCAGCCAGGTGGCGATCAAATCGCGTATCGCTTGTTCATCCGTATCCATGGTCATCTTCTCAAATACGATCAGGCAGCCTTGGTATCGGCCTGCATCATGCCGAAAATATTCCCGTCCGGGTCCTTGACGTAGGCCAGCCAGCCGATCCCCGGTACCGCCATCTTCGGCACGCACACCAGCGCGCCGCCGCCGCTCGATTCCACTTTGCCCAGCAGGGCGTCGAGGTCGGCGACATCGACGGTGATGCAGAAGGCATTCACTGGCGCCATGTTCTCCGGTGGCGGTCCCTTGCGCGGCAGCAGCCCGCCGTTGATGCCAGGCTCGTTGTCCGACCCGGTCTGGATCAGCCAGTATTCGCCGCCCTCCCACTTGTTGAACGACCAGCCGAACAAACCGGAATAGAAGTCGATCAGCGTCTGAGGATTCGATGCCTGGATTTCAAAGTGCATGGGACGTGCCATGGAATTCTCCTTTAGTGAGTTATTGTTGCCAGGGGTCGTAGGTACCGATGCTCCAGATATGGCCTTCCAGGTCGCGGCAGGTGAACCCGCGCCCTCCGTATTCTTCATCGACGATGTCGATCACGATCGCGGCGCCGGCTTCCCTGACCCGGTCGTACACGGCGTCGGCATCCGCGACCACCAGGTAGCTGGTCTGGGTCTGGGAGCCGCCGATGTCTTCCGGCTGGACTACCAGCGGCCCGTAGGCGCCTTCGTTGCTGGCCGAACCGAGCATGATCATGCCGGCGCCGCTCTTGAGCTGGGCGTGCGCGATGGCGCCGTTTTCGCCCGATACCACCAGTTGCGGCTCGAAGCCGAACACCTGGCACAGCCAGTCGATCGCGCGCGGGGCATCCCGGTAGCGCAAGCAGGGAATGACGGTAGAGCCGGAATTGATGGGATCAGCTGGCATGGAACGCTCCTGGCTAAGGGGACAATACACCGCTATATGGTAAGCCATTTTTCGTTTCGCGCCATGCTTTTGAACAGAGCGGTGAATTCCTACATCTGCTGGAACAGGTGCGCGTGGTTGCGGCTCACTTCGAGCTCCTCGGGGAAGCCGTGCACCTTCAGCATCTGGCGCCCGCGCGCGTCGCGCGTGACCGCGGCGATGGCGTCGACCCGCACCAGGATCGAGCGGTGGATCCGCCAGAACTCGTCCGGATCGAGTTCGTCGTCCAGCTCCTTAAGGGTCTTGCGGATCAGCAGTTCGGTGTGCGCCGTCTGCACCCGGGTGTACTTTTCGTCGGAGCGGAAAAACAGCACCTCGCGCGTGCTGATCATGCGCAGGCTGCCGCCGACCTGGGCCTGGATCCAGCGCAGGTAAGACGGCTTGGCGGCGCCGCCGTGTTGCAGGGCCGCGGTGAGCCGGGCCAGCTTGTCGCCGAGGTCCTGTGGCGCCGTGTCGAGCCGTTCGCGCAGGCGCGCGCAGGTGGTCTCCAGGCGCGCCGCGGTCACCGGCTTGAGCAGATAGTCCATCGCGCCGTGCTCGAAGGCGTCGATCGCGTATTCGTCGTAGGCGGTGACGAACACGATGCGGCAACGCCGGTACAGCTGACGCGCCGCCTCGATGCCGCTTTGGCCCGGCATGCGGATGTCGAGGAACACGATATCGGGCTCGTCCTGGGCCGCCATCGCCACCGCTTCGACGCCATTGGTCGCTTCGCCGATAATCGCCAGCGCCGGCCATACTTCTTTCAACCGCGTGCGCAGCTGGTCGCGCATCGGCGCTTCATCGTCGACGATCAGGGCGGTGACGGTTTTTTGCGCTAGCGCCATGTCAGGCCGCTTCCATCATCGTGTAGGGGATCCGGATCGAGGCCAGTGCGCCGCCATCGGCGGGCGCCTCGATCACCAGCTCGGCGTCCTTGCCGTACAACAGCCGCAGCCGCTCGCGGATGTTGGCCAGGCCGACGCCTTCGCCCGCGTTCATGTCGAAGCCGGCGCCGTTGTCGCGCACGTCAACGTGCAGGGTGGCGTGGACGACTTTCGCGCTGATCTCGATCCGGCCGCCCTCGATTTTCGGTTCGAGGCCGTGCTTGATCGAGTTCTCGATCAAGATCTGTAGCATCATCGGCGGGAAGGGCGCGCTGCCGAGGAAGTCGGGAACCTCGAACTTCACCGCCAGCCGTTCCTTCATCCGCGCCTGCATGATGGCCAGGTAAGCGCGCGACAGCTCGACTTGCTTGCCCAGCGTGCCACCGCCGGCCGCGCGCATCTGCGGCAGGGTGGAGCGCAGGTAGTCGATCAGGTTGGCGTGGATGCGCGCCGCTTCGGGCGGATCGGTCTCGATCAGCTGGCCGATCAGGGCCAGGGTATTGAACAGGAAGTGCGGTTCGACCTGCGCCTGCAAGGTCGCCATCTGCGCCTCCATCAGCTTGCGTTCGAGCGTGGCGACGTCGGCCTGGCGGCTCGCGGCGGCGGCGTCCAGTTCGGCCTTGCGCTTGCCGCCGGCCAGGACCTTGACGGCGAACGAGACGAAGATGAACCAGACGGCCGGTTCGGTTGTCTGCAGCAAGCCGCCGCCGAGCAAGACCAGAAACCAGATGATGGCGAGCTGGCGCCATTCGATGACCGCCAGCCAGTCGACGAAGCGCCACCAGGTGGTCTTGGCGACTTCGACGGCTTCGCGCAGGAAGTCGAGCGCGCGGTTCAGTTGCGATGCTTGCACGGTTACTCCTGGTGGCGGCGCGTGTTGACCACGATCGCCGCCACTGCCAGTTTGACGATCATGAAGAAAATGAACAGGCAGACTGCAAGCGGCACGATGGTGATGATGAGCGCGAGCCCGATGCAGGCCACTACCATCTGCGGCAGCGACATCGTCGCGATCGCCCGCGCGCCGTAACGGAATGCCTGCGCAAAGGCGCGGCCGATTTCTTCCATCAGCGCGGTAATTGATGAGAAAGTGACGTTTTTCATGCAAGTGCTCCTGAGGGGCGGTTGTCGATAGCTGAACTCTAGCAAGCGCGCCGGCCCGATACCATTTGCTTCCGACGAAGCGCGCAAACTATGGGATAACCGGTAAATCGGGGCGATTAACGGGGGCGGGGACCTCTCCAGTCACTCTTGAGCAGGCCATAGAAAGCAGTGTCGCAAATTTCACCACCGACGATCCAGCGCTCGCGCAACAAGCCTTCCTGGCGGAACCCGAGGCGCTCGAGGGGCTTGGCCGACGCGACGTTGCGCGGGTCGATGTCCGCTTCGACCCGGTTCAGCTGCAGAGCGGTGAAACCGTGTTCGAGCATTGCGCACAGCGCTTCGGTCAGGTAGCCCTTGCGCCAGTGCGGCCGGGCCAGCGCGTAGCCCACCTCGCAGCGCCGGTTCCCCCAGTCGAAATGGTGCAGTACGATCTGGCCGGCAAGCTGGCCGGTCGCGGCGACTTCGATGCCGAAGCGCAGCGCCGAGCCGCTCAGCAGGTCCTGTTCCGCGGTGGCGATGTACTTGTGGGCCTGTTCCATTTCTGTCCACGGCGTGCTGCTCCAGTAGCGCACCACTTCAGGGTTGGAGAACACCGCGAACAGCGCATCGGCGTCGCCAGGCGTCAAGGCGCGCAGCAGCAGGCGCTCGGTGACCAGGCTGGTCGTCTCAAATGCCGGCATGGCTATCCTCCCTGGCCGCAGCGGGAATCGCCACCGCGCGCAGCACCATATCGACGATCATCTTCTCGGCGTCGTCGAAATCCTTGCGGGTGAGCTGCTTGCGGTTCAGGACCAGCGCCATCTGGGTTGCGAAATCGGCGTACGACTGGGTCATCGCCCAGATCGCGAACAGCAGGTGGGTGGCGTTCACCGGGGCGATCCGGCCTTCCCCGATCCAGCGTTCGAACACCTCGATATCCTTGCGCAGCAGCGGCACCACGCGTTCGCGAATCTGCTCGCCGAACAGCGGGGCGCCGCTGATTACTTCCATCGCATACACGCGCGAAGCCCACGGATGCTCGCGCGAGAAGCGCAGCTTGGCCTGGATGTAGGCGCGCAGCATGTCGCTCGGTTCCTGGGCCGGATCGGCCAGCGTGTCCATCCGCTCGAGCCATTCGTCGAGCACGTCGTCGAGCACGCGCTGGTAGAGCGCCTGCTTGGTCGGGAAGTAGTACATCAGGTTCTGCTTGGACAGGCCGGCGTTGTCGGCCACGGTGGCGATCGAGGCGCCTTCGTAGCCGCTTTCGGCGAACACCTTGACCGCTTCGGCCACGATGTCCGCTTCGAGCTTGTCGCGGTTGAGCACCCGCCGCTTGACGGTCGCGGTGCGGATCGCGTTGACTGTTTTGGTGATGGCCATGGTTTCTTTCAGCGGATCGACTTCAGGAAGTCGATCAGCACGGGCGTGTCGGCCGCATACGCGACATTGAAGCGGAACCAGATCGAGTTCGACGGCCGCAGCATGAAAAATTCGTTGGGCGACAGCAGGATGCCGGCCTTCAGCGCCAGGTCGGCGATCACCTTGCCGTTCCAGCCGGCGCTTGGCTGCTGCTGCCAGCCGGCGCTGACGAACATGCCGCCGCGCGGCCTGGCGATCGGCGCCATGCCGGCTTCAGCGAGCCGCTCGATGGTGCGCTCGCGTCCCGATTCGAGCTTGCCGACCAGTTTTTCGACCATGCGCTTGTAAGGCCGCGCCGAGACCGCGTGGTACACCGCGCGCTCATTGATCTCGGAGGTGGTCAGGCCGGCCAGCATTTTCACGCGCAGCAGTTCCGGCACCAGCGAGTTCGATGCGCAGATCGAACCGACACGCAGCACCGGCGACAGCGTCTTGGAAAAGCTGCCGACCCGGATCACGCGCCGCAGTCCGTCCATCGCCGCCAGCGACGCTTCGCCGCGCGAAGCCAGTTCGCGGTAGATGTCGTCTTCGACCAGCCAGAAATCGAACTGCTCGGCCACCCCCAGCAGCCGGTGCGCCTGCGCCTGGCTGAGCGAGGTGCCGAGCGGATTTTGCAGCACCGTGTTGACGAACATGAGCTTCGGCTGGGTCGCCGCGGCCTGCGCGGCCAGGAAGTCGAAATCGAGGCCGGCCTCGTCGCGCGGGATGCCGACCGCGATGCAGCCGTGGTGGCGGATCAGCGAGGTCAGGTTGCTGTAGCCGGGATCCTCGACGAACACGGTGTCGCCGGGCTTGGTCAGCGTGCGCAGGATCAGGTCGAAGGCGTGCGTGGCGCCGTGGGTCAGCAGCACCTGGTCCGGTTCGGCCGCGAACAGGTCCTCGGCCAGCGTCGCCGCCAGATGCTGGCGCAGGGTAGGGAAGCCGAGCGGATGGCCGTAGCCGCGCAGGCGGTTGGCCGGGATCTTCATCGCGTGGCGCACCGCGTCGAGGATGGTGGTCTCGCCATACCATTCCGGCGGCAGCCAGCCGGCGCCGACCGGCAGCGCATCCGACACGCCGGAATACAGGTCGGGCGTGAGCGCGTCGATCGCGGTGGGGGTGGCGGCCAGCGCCAGTTGCGGCGCGGCCGCGACGTCGCTGCGCGCGACGAAAAAGCCGGAGCCGCGGCGCGAGGACAGCAATCCCAGGTTCAGCAGCCGGTCGTACGACTCGACCACCGTGAACGTGCTGACCCCATTACACTTTGCGAACTGTCGCACCGATGGCATTTTTGTACCGATCCGCAATTCACGTTGGTTTACCATCAGGGCGATCGCTGCCACAATCTGATCGACCAGGCTGCCGCGCCTGGCTCGGTCGATGGCGAGCACGGGCCAGCCGGAACCGCCCTTGCCAGCGGGAATATTTTCAGTCAGTGCCGATGTGTCATCCATCCACCGCTCCTTTTGCTGCGCCACACAAAGACTGTACAGTTTATGCTACCAATACGGTTGGCCGATTTTGCGATTTGTGTATCTGTGCCGCCGATGTGCCCGTGTCTATTATTGCACCATGATTTTGCCAACTGGTAAATAATTTTTTTCGCCGTAAAAATTCTTGGAGAGCCGCATGAACGAATCCAGACCAGCGTCGATGTCCTCGTTTTGGATGCCATTTACCAATAATCGCGACTTCAAGGCCAATCCGCGCCTGCTGGTCTCGGCCGAAGGCATGTATTACAAGGATGTCGACGGCAACAGCGTGCTCGACGGTACGGCGGGCCTGTGGTGCGTGCCCTGCGGCCATGCGCAGCCGAAGATCGTCGGCGCCGTGCGCGAGATGATCGGCCAGCTCGACTTCGCGCCGACCTTCCAGATGGGCCACCCGGCCGCGTTCGACCTGGCCGAGCAGCTGATGGAGTACACCGGCCACAAGTTCGGCCACGTCTTTTACACCAATTCCGGTTCGGAAGCGGTCGACACCGCGCTGAAGATGGCGCTGGCCTACCACCGCGCACGCGGCGAGGGCAGCCGCACGCGCCTGATCGGCCGCGAGCGCGCTTACCACGGGGTTGGCTTCGGCGGCCTGTCGGTGGGCGGCATCGGCGGCAACCGCAAGAGCTTCGGCCCGCTGCTGCCGGGCGTCGACCACCTGCCGCACACGCATAACCTGGAGAAGAATGCCTACACGCGCGGCGAGCCGGAATACGGCACCCACCTGGCCGATGAACTGGAACGACTGGTCGCGCTGCACGATGCGTCGAACATCGCCGCGGTGATCGTCGAGCCGGTGGCCGGCTCCACCGGCGTGCTGATTCCGCCGAAAGGCTACCTGAAGCGCCTGCGCGAGCTGTGCACCAAGCACGGCATCCTGCTGATCTTCGATGAAGTCATCACCGGCTTCGGCCGCCTCACCACGCCGTTCGCCGCCGATTATTTCGACGTCGAGCCGGACATGATGACCACCGCGAAAGGCCTCACCAACGGCGTGATCCCGATGGGCGCGGTGTTCACCAAGAAGCACATCCACGACGCCTTCATGGACGCGCCGCCCGGCATCGAACTGTTCCACGGCTATACCTACTCGGGCCACCCGGTCGCCTGCGCCGCGGCGCTGGCCACGCTCGAAGTGTTCAAGGACCAGAACATCCTGGGCCACGCGAAGGAAGTCCAGGAATACTGGGCCGACGCGGTCCATTCGCTCAAGGGACTGCCGCACGTTATCGACCTGCGCACGATCGGCCTGATCGCCGGCATCGAACTCGAATCGATTCCGGGCAAACCGGGCGCGCGCGCATTCGACGCATTCAAGAAGGCGTTCGCCGATGAGGTGCTGATCCGCACCACCGGCGACATCATCGCGCTGTCGCCACCGCTCGTTATCGAGAAAAAGCACATCGACGAATTGTTTGGCAAGCTCGCCACCGTACTGAAAAACCTGGACTGACCGAAAGCACATCATGAGCGATCTCGATACGATTACCCACTTCATTAACGGCCACAAGGTCGACACCGGCAGCGGCCGTTATGCCGATGTGTTCAATCCGGCGGTCGGCGAGCCTTGCGCGCGCGTCGCGCTGGGCACCACGGAAGAAGTCAACGCCGCGGTGGCCGCCGCCTCGGCCGCCTTCCCGGCCTGGTCGAACACGCCGCCGCTGGCGCGCGCCCGCGTGCTGTTCAAGTACCTGCAGCTGTGCCAGCAGCACACCGACGAATTCGCGGCAATGCTCACGCGCGAACACGGAAAGACCTTCTCGGATGCACAGGGCGAAGTCGCGCGCGGCATCGAGATCGTCGAATTCGCGGTCGGCATCCCGCACCTGCTGAAGGGCGAATTCACCGACCAGATCGCGCGCGGGATCGACGCCTGGTCGATGCGCCAGCCGCTCGGCGTGGTCGCCGGCATCACCCCGTTCAACTTCCCGGTGATGGTGCCGATGTGGATGTTCCCGGTGGCGCTCGCATGTGGCAATACCTTCATCCTCAAGCCGTCCGAGCGCGATCCGTCGCCTTCGCTGCTGCATGCGAAGCTGCTCAAGGAAGCCGGCCTGCCGGACGGCGTGTTCAACGTCATCCAGGGCGACAAGGTCACGGTCGACGCGCTGCTCGACCATCCGGAAGTGCAGGCGATCAGCTTCGTCGGCTCGACCCCGATCGCCGAATACATCTATGCGCGCGGAAGCGCATCGGGCAAGCGGGTGCAGGCGCTGGGCGGCGCCAAGAACCACATGGTGGTGATGCCCGACGCCGACATGGACATGACCGTCGACGCGCTGATGGGCGCGGCCTACGGTTCGGCCGGCGAGCGCTGCATGGCGATCTCGGTGGTGGTGGCGGTGGGCGACGCCGGCGACAAGCTGGTTGGCGCGCTGGCCAAGCGGGCAGCGGCGCTGAAGGTCGGCGACGGCATGGAATCGGGCGCCGAAATGGGCCCGGTTGTGACCAGCGCGGCCAAGCAGCGCATCGAAAAGCTGATCGGCGAAGGGGTCGAGCAGGGCGCGTCGCTGCTGGTGGACGGGCGCAACTTCAAGGTGCCGGGTCGCGAAAATGGCTTTTTTGTGGGCGGCACGCTGTTCGACCACGTCACGGCCGACATGACGATCTACAAGGAAGAGATCTTCGGGCCGGTGCTGTGCGTGATGCGTTCGCCGGACGTGGCGACCGCGGTCGAGCTGATCAACGCCAACGAGTACGGCAATGGCGTGGCGATTTACACCCGCGATGGCGGCGTGGCGCGCGAGTTCGTGCGCCAGATCCAGGTCGGCATGGTCGGCGTGAACGTGCCGCTGCCGGTGCCGATGGCCTTCAACAGCTTCGGCGGCTGGAAGCGCAGCATGTTCGGCGATCACCACGCCTATGGTCCGGAAGGGGTGCGTTTCTACACCCGCCACAAGGCGGTGATGCAGCGCTGGCCTAACACCGCCAGCGCCGGCGCGGAATTCGCTTTCCCGCAGATGAAATAGTAGTCAGCGGAGGGCGGGATTGGACAACCGCCTTCCGTGTATCGCCGTCATAAAACTACAACACCAGGGATGCACATGATCGACTCACTCAAACACCTGCCGCCGTCGGCCGGGGCTGCCGACGCGTTGGCGCAACAGTTTACCGACCTCGCGCCGCCATTGACCGCGCGCCAGGCGGCCATCGAAGCGGCGCGCTGCCTGTACTGCTACGACGCGCCGTGCACCCGCATCTGCCCGTCCGAAATCGACGTGGCCAGCTTCATCCGCAATATCCATGACGGGAACATCAACGGCGCCGCCCACGGCATCCTGAAGCAGAACATCCTGGGCGGCAGCTGCGCGCGGGTCTGCCCGACCGAAATCCTGTGCGAGGATGCCTGCGTGCGCAACCATGACGAAGAAGGCCAGCCGGTCAAGATCGGCCTGCTGCAGCGGCATGCGCTCGACCACGCCAGCTTCAACGGCCATCCCTTCGAGCGTGCCGCGCCGACGGGCAAGAACATCGCCATCGTCGGCGCCGGCCCGGCCGGCCTGTCATGCGCGCACCGCCTGGCGATGCTGGGCAACGACGTGGTTATCTTCGAGGCGCGCGAGAAGTCGGGCGGCCTGAATGAATACGGTATCGCCAAGTACAAGCTGACCGGCGACTTCGCGCAGCAGGAAGTGGACTTCCTGCTCTCGATCGGCGGCATCGAAGTGCGTCACGGCCGCATCCTTGGCGAGAACCTGAGCTTGCAGGAGTTGCACGCGCAGTACGACGCGGTGTTCCTCGGCCTCGGCCTGAACGCCAGCCGCCAGCTTGGGCTCACCGGAGAAGATGCACCCGGCCTGATGGCCGCGGTCGACTACATCTCGGTGCTGCGCCAGTCGAGCGACCTGGCCGCGTTGCCGGTGCCTAAGCGCGCCATCGTGATCGGCGCCGGCAACACGGCGATCGACATGGCGGTGCAGATCAAGCGCCTCGGCGCGCAGGATGTGACGCTGGTGTACCGGCGCGGCTTCGAGTCGATGACCGCGACCCATCACGAGCAGGACATCGCCAAGGCCAACTACGTGCGCATGCGTACCTGGGCGGCGCCGCTCGAAGTGCTGCTCGACGACGCAGGCAATGTGTGCGGCATGCGTTTCGAAGAGACCCGCATGGACAACGGCCGCCTGGTCGGCACCGGCGCCTTCATCGAGATCGCGGCCGACGCCGTGTTCAAGGCGATCGGCCAGAGCATCGACCCGGCCGGCCTGTCCGATCCGCTGGCGCAGCTGATCGAGCGCAAGGGCGACAAGATCTACGTCGACGCGCAGTTCCGCACCGTGCTGGCAGGGATCTACGCGGGCGGCGATTGCGTCGCACCCGGTCAGGACCTGACAGTGCAGGCAGTCCAGCATGGCAAACTCGCGGCGCACGCGATCCACAACGACATCCAAACCAAAGCGGGGGCAGCATGGCCGACCTGAGCATCAATTTCTGCGGCATCAAATCGCCCAATCCATTCTGGCTGGCGTCCGCGCCGCCGACCGACAAAGCCTACAACGTGGTGCGCGCCTTCGAAGCCGGGTGGGGCGGCGTGGTGTGGAAAACGCTGGGCGAAGACCCGGCCGCGGTGAACGTGTCGTCGCGCTATTCGGCGCACTACGGCAAGAACCGCGAGGTCCTCGGCTTCAATAATATCGAGCTCATTACCGACCGCAGCCTGGAAATCAACCTGATCGAAATCACCCAGGTCAAGAAGGACTGGCCTGACCGCGCGATGATCGTTTCGCTGATGCTGCCGTGCGAGGAAGCGCTGTGGGCCGAGATCCTGCCGAAGGTCGAGGCGACCGGTGCGGACGGCATCGAGCTCAATTTCGGCTGCCCTCACGGCATGCCTGAGCGCGGCATGGGCGCTGCAGTCGGCCAGGTGCCGGAATACGTCGAGATGGTCACGCGCTGGTGCAAGAAGCATTCGAAGCTGCCGGTAATCGTCAAGCTGACGCCGAACATCACCGACGTTCGCGCCCCGGCCCGCGCGGCGATGGCGGGCGGCGCCGATGCGGTCTCGCTGATCAACACGATCAATTCGATCACCCACCTGGACCTCGACCGCATGGTGGCGTTCCCGGTGGTCGGCAACGCCAGCACGCACGGCGGCTACTGCGGCTCGGCGGTGAAGCCGATCGCGCTGAACATGGTGGCCGAGATCGCACGCGATCCGCAGACCGCCAAGCTGCCGATCTCCGGCATCGGCGGCATCGGCAACTGGCGCGACGCGGCCGAGTTCATCGCGCTGGGCGCCGGTTCGGTGCAGGTCTGCACTGCGGCCATGCTGCACGGTTTCCGTATCGTCGAGGAGATGAAGGATGGCCTGTCGCGCTGGATGGACGAGAAGGGCTACAAGACGATCGAGGATTTCACCGGCAAGGCGGTGCCGAACACGACCGACTGGAAATACCTGGACATGAACTACCAGGTGATCGCGCAGATCGACCAGGACAAGTGCATCAAGTGCGGCAAGTGCTATGTCGCTTGCGAGGATACGTCGCACCAGTCGATCGCGCAGCTGATCGATGCGGCCGGCGTGCGTACTTATGAAGTGATCAAATCGGAGTGCGTCGGCTGCAACCTGTGCGAGATCACCTGCCCGGTCGAGGCGTGCATTACGATGGTGCCGCAGGATAGTGGCAAGCAGTACATGAACTGGACGCAGGATCCGCGCAATCCAAGGCGTGCGGCCTGAAATGGGATCCCCCCTCGGCGGGGATCCCATTTCTTCCTCGCCATCTTTACGCTACACTTAGCCCGCGTCCCGCACAACCACGATGGAGTTACCCACTGTGAGTAAAGACCTGCAAGCACGTACGCATCTCTGGAACGAGGACCTGGCGCCGACCACCGCAGCGCAGCGCACCTGGCGGTGGTACCACTTCGCCGCGCTGTGGGTCGGGATGGTCATGTGCATTCCCGCCTATACCTTGTCGGCCAGCCTGATCGAAGGCGGCATGTCCGGCTGGCAGGCGGTCCTGACGGTATTCCTGGCCAATGCCATCGTGCTGCTGCCGATGCTGCTGATCGGGCACGCCGGCACCAAGTACGGCATCCCTTACGCGGTGCTGGCCCGCTCTTCCTTCGGCACCACCGGCGCGCGGATCCCCGCCCTGATGCGCGCGATCGTCGCGTGCGGCTGGTACGGCATTCAGACCTGGTTCGGCGGCAGCATGATCTACACGCTGCTCGGCGTCATGCTCGGCCACGAAATCGGCGGCGACAAGCTGCCCGGCCTTGGCATCAACGCGAGCCAGCTGGCCTGCTTCCTCGCGTTCTGGGCGATCCAGTTCTATTACATCGTGCACGGCATGGATTCGATCCGCAAGCTCGAAACCTACACCGCGCCGCTGAAGATCGTCATCTGCTTCGTCCTGCTCGGCTGGGTCTACAACCGCGCGGGCGGTTTCGGGCCGCTGCTCGAACAGCCTTCGCAATTCGTCGAAGGCGGCAAGAAGGCCGGCCAGTTCTGGATCACGTTCTGGCCTTCCCTGACTGCGATGGTCGGTTTCTGGGCCACGCTGGCGCTCAATATTCCCGACTTCACGCGCTTCGCCAAGTCGCAGCGCGACCAGGTGGTCGGCCAGTCGGTCGGCCTGCCGGTGCCGATGGGATTGCTGGCGATGCTGGCCGTGATCGTCACCTCCGCTACGGTCGTCTTGTACGGCAAGGCGATCTGGGATCCGGTCGACCTGGCAAGCCGCATGACCGGGATTGCGGTGCTGATCGCGCTGATCGTGCTGCTGGTCGATACCGTCAGCGTCAACCTGGCGGCCAACCTGGTCGGCCCGGCATACGATTTCTCAGCGCTGGCGCCGAAGCATATTTCATACCGCACCGGCGGCTACATGACCGCCGGGATCGCGCTGGTGATGATGCCGTGGAAGATACTCGAGACCACCCAAGGCTATATCTTCACCTGGCTGATCGGCTACTCGGCCTTGCTCGGTCCGATCGCCGGCATCCTGATCATCGACTACTATTTCATTCGCAAGACCGAACTCGATGTCGACCAGCTCTACCGCGACGACGGCGCCTACTCGTACGGAAACGGCTGGAACATGGTTGCCGTCGTCGCCTTCCTGGCCGGCGTGCTGCCGAATATTCCCGGCTTCCTGAACGCCGCGTTCCCCGCGTCCTTCCCGTCCGTGGGCGAGGGATTCAAGACGATCTATACCTACGCATGGTTCGTCGGTATCGCCATTTCCGCCCTGGTGTACGGGGTCATGATGAAGGGGCGCGCCAGCCCCGCCATGGCTGTCGCGCACCGCTAGTCCGCACTAATCAGGAGAATCGCATGAGTATCTTTATTCGCGGCGGCACCGTCGTCAACGCGGACCGCGCGTTCAAGGCCGATGTCGTCTGCTTCGGCGACAAGATCATCGCCGTGGGCGAGAACCTGGAACCGCCTCCGCACGCCACTGTGATCGACGCGCGCGGGCAGTACATCCTGCCGGGCGGGATCGACACCCACACCCACATGCAGTTGCCTTTCATGGGCACCGTCACGTCGGACGATTTCTTTACCGGCACCGCTGCAGGCCTGGCTGGCGGCACTACCACCATCATGGATTTCGTGATCCCCGATCCGCAGCAGTCGCTGCTCGAGGCGTATCACACCTGGCGCGGCTGGGCCGCCAAATCGGCCGGCGACTACACCTTCCACGTCGCGGTGACGTGGTGGGGTGACTCGGTGCATGCGGACATGGGCACGCTGGTGAAAAAGCACGGCGTGAACAGCTTCAAGCACTTCATGGCCTACAAGAACGCCATCATGGCGGATGACGAAACGCTGGTGCGCAGCTTCACCCGCGCGCTCGAGCTGGGCGCGATTCCGACTGTGCATGCGGAGAACGGCGAACTGGTTTATCAGTTGCAGCAGGACTTGCTGAAGAAGGGCATCCGCGGACCAAGCGCGCATCCGCTGTCGCGCCCACCGGAAGTGGAAGCCGAAGCAGCCAACCGCGCGATTGCGATCGCCAACGTGCTTGGAACGCCGGTGTATATCGTCCACGTGTCGTGTGCCGAATCGCTGGATGCGATTTCGCGCGCGCGCGCCAAGGGCCAGCGCGTGTACGGAGAAGCATTGGCCGGGCACCTGGTGATCGACGACAGCGTGTACCACAGCGAGGACCTCGAATACGCGCGCGCCCACGTGATGAGCCCACCGTTTCGCAGCAAGCACCATCAGGCTGCGCTGTGGCAGGGCCTGCGCGGCGGGAACCTGCACACCACCGCGACCGACCACTGCACTTTCTGCGCCGAGCAGAAGGCGGCCGGCAAGGACGATTTCACCAAGATTCCGAACGGCTGCGGCGGCGTTGAAGACCGCATGTCGGTGGTGTGGGACGCCGGTGTCAATTCCGGTCTGCTGACGCCGTCCGAATTCGTGCGCGTCACTTCCGCCAATGCTGCGCAGATTTTCAATATGTACCCGCGCAAAGGCGTGGTCGCCGCGGGCGCGGACGCCGACCTGGTGGTGTGGGATCCGGAAGGCACCCGCACGATTTCGGCGAAGACTCAGTTCGCCAAGGGCGGCTTCAACGTGTTCGAGGGCCGCACCGTGCGCGGCATCCCGTCGCACACGCTCGCCGCCGGCAAGGTCGTCTTCGAGCGCGGCCAATTGCGCGCGGTCGAAGGCGCGGGCCGCCACGTCGACCGTCCCGCATTTACCGCTACCAGTGCAGCCTAAACGGAGTTAACAATGAACGAACTGCGAATCAACGGCGAACGCCTGTGGGCATCCCTGATGGAACTGGCAAAAATCGGCGCCACCCCCAAGGGCGGCGTCAAGCGTCTGGCGCTCACTGACCTCGACCGGCAGGGCCGCGACCTGGTGGTCGGCTGGGCACGCGAGGCGGGCCTGTCGATCACCATCGACCAGATCGGCAATGTGTTCATGCGGCGCGAGGGCAGCAACCCGGCACTGCCGCCGATTGTCACCGGCAGCCATATCGACACCCAGCCGACCGGCGGCAAGTTCGACGGCAACTACGGCGTACTGGCCGGCCTTGAAGTGGTGCGCACGTTGAACGACCTGAAGATCATGACCGAGGCGCCGATCGAAGTCGCGTTCTGGACCAACGAGGAAGGTTCGCGCTTCGTTCCGGTGATGATGGGCTCGGGCGTCTTCTGCGGCGCGTTCAGCCTCGAGACGGCGTATGCGGCCAAGGATACCGAAGGCAAGAACGTCAAGGATGAACTGGAGCGCATCGGCTACAAGGGCGAGCAGGTGCCCGGCCAGCATCCGATTGGCGCCTATTTCGAAACCCACATCGAGCAGGGCCCGGTACTGGAGGACGCCGACAAGGTGATCGGCGTGGTGCCGGCGGTGATGGGCCTGTCGTGGTACGACTGCGTGGTGACCGGGATGGAAGCGCATGCGGGTCCGACGCCGATGGGCCTGCGCAAGGATGCGCTGCAGGTGTCGACCCGCATCATGCAGGAAGTGGTGCGGATCGCAAACCGCTATCCGCCTTATGGCCGCGGCACGGTCGGCATGGTGCAGGTATTCCCGAACAGCCGCAACGTGATCCCGGGCGAAGTCAAATTCAGCATCGACCTGCGCAACGTGAACGACGATCTGCTCAACACCATGCACGAGGAGATGCTCGCGTTTATCGACAAGACGCGCGCCGACAGCGGCCTGGCGATCAGCATCGAGCGCGTGTCGTATTACCCGCCATGCCCGTTCCATCCGGATTGCGTGGGCGCGGTGCGCGCCGCGACAGAAAAGCTGGGCTACTCGACGATGGACGTGGTGTCGGGCGCCGGCCACGATGCGATCTACGCGGCGCGCCTGGCGCCGGCCGGGATGATCTTCGTGCCGTGCAAGGACGGCATCAGCCACAACGAGATCGAGGACGCCCAGTCGGCTCACCTGGAAGCCGGCTGCAACGTGCTGCTGCTCGCGATGCTGGACCGCGCTAAGGTGGTCTCTAGCTAAATTTCGGAGGTGGCGCGTTGATAAAAAAATGCACCAATACGGTGCATTTTTTTTGCTTGCTAGGCGTGGAAGGCTTATGGCTTATGGATCCCCACTGCGTGAGGACGATGGGGGATCTCCACCGTAATTCGTGGAACCGCGCGGCGATGGCGGTAGCGCTCAGCGCGGCGACAAAAACGGGGTCAGGTCCACCGAACCTGACCCCAGCTCTTGGGCTGCGGCGCGTGAGCTTCAGGATTCGCGCGGCCGGAAGCTCCGGAAAAAATCGAGCAGCACTTGCGCTGACACATCCGCGTCATCGGCCGTCATGGTCTCCAGCCGATTGTGGCTGATGCCGCCGTTTCCGCAGCGCGTGAACAGCATCGCCACATCGGTTATCTTCGCCATCGCCATCGCATCGTGTCCCGCGCCGGATGGCAGGTCGTAGCGCGGCAGGCCCGCGCGCTCCACCGCAGCACCCAGCTGGTCCATCAGCCATGGCGCGCACGGCGCCGCCGCAGCCGACACGACTTGCCTGACGCTTGATTCGATCTTCCGCCTGGCGCAGATCGTCGCGATCCCGTCGAGGACATCGTTCACCGCCGCCAGCCGAATCGCATCGTCGGCCGCGCGGATATCGAGCGACAGTTTGCAGTGGCCCGGGATCACATTGACCGAGCCGCTCGGCACCTCCAGCTGCCCGACCGTCCCGACCAGCGACGCCCCCTGGCTGCAGCGCTGCTCCACCATCAGCACGATTTCGGCCGCGGCCGCGGCAGCATCCTTACGCATGTGCATCGGCGTAGTGCCGGCGTGGCTGGCCAGGCCGGTCAGCTCGACCAGGTAGCGCGAGCTGCCGGCGATCGCGGTGACCACGCCGACCGCCAGGCCGTGCTCCAGCAGCACCGGGCCTTGTTCGATATGGACCTCGACAAAGCCCAGCAAATCGGCCGGATTGCGCGCGATGGCGGCGATCGCGCCGACATCGTGCCCCGCATCGGCGAGCACCTGGCGCATGCTGACGCCATCCGCATCAACCGCGTCGAGCTGCGCCATGTCGAACTGTCCGATCAGTGCATTGCTGCCCAGGAAAGTGCTCTTGAAGCGCACGCCTTCCTCTTCTGCGAAACCGACGACCTCGAGATGGAAGGGCAGGCGTTCCCCGCGCTGGTGCAGGTGGCGCACAATCGCCAGCGGCAGCAGGATGCCCAGCCGGCCGTCGTATTTGCCGCCGTCGCGCACGGTGTCGTAGTGCGAACCGGTGATCAGCGTCTTCGCTCCGGGCTTGTCGGACAGGTAGCGTCCGACGACATTGCCGACCGCATCGATATGCGCTTCCATGCCGGACTCGCGCATCCAGTCTGCCAGCTGGCTGGCGGTGCGGCGGTGCGCCGGCGTCATGTAGGAACAGGTCAGTCCGTCCTCCGCATCGCTCCAGGCGCCGATGACCTCGGACCACTGCATGATCGCGGGTCCGAACGGCAGGTCCACCGCGAGCAGGTCGTTGATGCGCAGTTCTGCGATCCGGTGGATCTGGCGCAGGCATTCCGCCATTTCATCGGCGCGCTGGTTCTTCAGGCGTCGCGTGAAGGTCTCGATGATCGCCTGGCGCGTCAGCCCCTCGCCGGTCGGACCCTTCACAGCGAGGATGAAGGGGAAGCCGAACCTGGTGTTGTAGTCCGCGTTGAGCTTGTGCAGAATCGCAAATTCCTCCGCGCTGCACAGGTTCAGGCCCGACCTGGCCTGTTCGATGGTCGACTCCTGCGTCAGCTGCCCGGAGATCGCCGCCTTGCCCGCCAGTTCGGGGTGGGCGCGGATCAGCCGCAGCTGCTCATCCTCGGTGGCGCTGGCGACCGCCGCCTGCAGGGCCAGCTTGAGTGCTGCGACAGTGGCGAACGGGCGCTTGTGCGCGGCGCGCTGCGGGATCCACGGCGAATGTTCGTAAATGCCGCGCAGCGCATCGGTGAAGGCGGCCTCGCCGCTGCTGTTCAATTCAGTGAGTGTCGTCATGGCGATATGTCCGATCTTGCAAGCATTCGATGATACAGGCGAGGCCTGCCTCCGTCATAAGCCGGCGCTGATGGCGCGGGTCAATGGCTGCATATACCCGCTACTTCTGCAGCGCCTTGGCAGCCGCGCTGACCTGGTCGCGCAGCCACTTGTGTTCGGGCGACTGGTGCACCCGCTCGTGCCACAGCTGGTAGAAGCGCATCGGCGGAAACTTCACCGGCACCGTGAAGCTCTTCAGCGGCAGGGTCTTTTCGTAATAGCGCATGAACTGGCGGCCGGTGGTCAGCACCAGGTCGGTCTGGGTGAGCATGTACGGAATCAGGCCGAAGTAGGGCGATTCCACCGCCACGTTGCGCTGCATGCCCTGGCGCTCCAGGAAGGAGTCGATCACGCCGAGGTAGCCCGGCACCATCTGCGACGGCGCCACGTGGGGCAGGGCGAGGTATTCATCGACCGTCATCGCATCGCTGGCGGTGCGTTTCGCATACGGGCTGTCGGCGCGCATGGTGCAGATAATCGGGTCTTCGAACAGCTTCGAGATGTGCAGGTGCGCTGGCGGTTCGTCCCAGTTGGCGATCACCAGGTCCATGTCGCCGTCGGACAGCATGCGCAGGTAGTCGACGCCAGGCCCGAGGCTGTGGATCACCACCCGGCTGTTGGGCGAGCCGCGCCGCAGCGACGCGACTACATTTGGCAGGAACTGGCTGTCGAGGTAATCGGGCGCGGCGATGTGGAAGGTGCGTGCTTCTTCCTGCGGCACGAACGGCGACTTCTTGACGAACAGGCTCTCGGTCTCGTCGAGGATGCGTTTGGCCGGCTTGAGCAGGCTCTCGCCATGCTGGGTCGGCACCATGCCGCGCGCCCCGCGCACCAGCAGCGGGTCGCCAGTCAGCTCGCGCAGCTTGCGCAGCGATGCCGAGATCGAAGGCTGCGGTTGATTCAGCTTGAGCGCCACGCGCGAGACGTTTTTTTCGACCAGCAGCAGGTACAAGATACGGATCAGGTGGAGGTCGAGGTGTTGGGGGAGGCTGGCCATGTTGAATATATGAAATCGATTATGTCCAATATACGCCATTTTTCATGTCGTGGAGTGGGAATCAGGCTATCTTCCTTACAATCCCGCCACTGTTTTCGCCGTACCCGCACATAGGAACCTCATGGAAGTTTTCGGATATCTGATCCCGTACGCGCTCGACTGGTTCAACCTGCTGCTGCGCTGGCTGCACGTCATCACCGGCATCGCCTGGATCGGCGCCTCGTTCTATTTCGTCTGGCTCGACAACACGATCCGCCCGCCGGCTCCCGGTTCGGAGCTCGCCAAAAAGGGCGTGTCGGGCGAACTGTGGGCAGTGCATGGCGGCGGCTTCTACAACCCGCAAAAATACCTGGTGGCCCCGACCGAACTGCCGGCGGAACTGCACTGGTTCAAATGGGAGGCGTATTCGACCTGGCTGTCGGGCTTCGCGCTACTCACCGTGGTCTACTACTTCAATGCACAGGCGATGATGGTCGATAAAGCGGTGGCCGACCTGACCAGCTGGCAGGCGGTCGGCATCGGCCTTGGCAGCCTGGTGGTCGGCTGGACTTTCTACGACCTGCTGTGCCGATCGAAGCTGGGCCAGCGCGACCTCGCGTTCGGCATCGTGATGTTCGCCTTCCTCGCCGCCAGCGCCTGGGTGCTGAACAAATACCTGAGCGGGCGCGCGGCCTACATCCACGTCGGCGCGATGATCGGCACCATCATGGTCGCCAACGTGCTGATGCTGATCATCCCCGGCCAGCGCAAGATGGTCGCGGCGATGGCGGCGGGCGGCAAGCCGGACCCGATCCACGGGCTGCGCGCCAAGCAGCGCAGCGTCCACAACAACTACTTCACGCTGCCGGTGCTGTTCATCATGATCAGCAACCACTATGCGATGACCTACCGCCACGACGAGGCATGGGCCGTGCTGGCAGTGATCATGGCCGCCGGGGTATTGATCCGCCACTTCTTCAACCTGCGCCACAAGGGCCGCACCGAGTGGCGTTACCCGATCGCGGGCGTGGCGCTGCTGCTGGTGCTGGCGGTAGCGATCGCACCGAAGGCGCCGGTCGCCGCCCCGGCGGTGCAGTTCGCGCAGGTGCAGGCGATCGTCATGCAGCGCTGTGTGGCCTGCCACGCGGATCATCCAATCCAGCCGGGATTTGCCACGGCGCCGGCCGGCGTCGCGCTGAACACGCCGGAAGCGATCCATCAGAACGCGGCGAAAATCTACCAGCAGGCGGTGCAGCTCAAGGCGATGCCGCTTGCGAACATGACCAACATGACCGACGCCGAACGCGCACAGATAGGCGCCTGGTTCGAAGCGGGTGCGAAATAAGGACCGCCATGCAAACACAAGAAAAACTGACCAGCTGGATCGACGCCCATTTCGACGAGGAAGTCGCCTTCCTCCAGCAAGTGATCCGGATCCCGACCGATACCCCGCCGGGAAACAACGCGCCGCACGCCGACGCCGTGGCCAGCATGATCCAGGCATTCGGCTGGACCGCGGAAAAGCACGCGGTGCCGGCGCAGGCTGTGCACGATTACGGAATGGAGAGCATCACCAACCTCATCGTGCGCCGGCCTTACCAGGCGGGCGGGCCGACCATCGCCCTCAATGCGCACGGCGACGTGGTGCCTCCGGGCGAAGGCTGGACCCACCCGCCCTACGGCGGCGTGATCGAGGACGGCTTCATCTACGGACGCGCGGCGGCGGTGTCGAAATGCGATTTCGCGACTTTCATCTTTGCGGTGCGGGCGCTCGAGGCGCTGGGCGTGCCGCTCAAGGGTGGGGCCGAACTGCACTTCACCTATGACGAGGAATTCGGCGGCCTGCTGGGCCCTGGTTGGCTGCTTGAGCAGAAGCTGACCAAGCCCGATTTCGTCATCGCGGCCGGCTTCAGCTACAACATCGTCACGGCGCATAACGCCTGCCTGCAGCTGGAAGTAACGGTGCACGGTAAGTCGGGCCATGGCGCGATGCCCGAGACCGGCCACGATGCATTGCAGGCGGCGACGAAGATCCTCAATGCGATTTACGGCGAACTGCCCGAGCTGAAGAAGATCAAGTCGACAGTGCCGGGCATCGATTCGCCGACCATGCTGGTGGGGCGCATCGATGGCGGCACCAATACGAACGTCGTTCCCGGCAAGGTCGTGCTGAAGATAGACCGCCGCATGATTCCGGATGAGGATCCCGTAGCTGTCGAGGCCCATGTGCGCGCGTTGATTGAAAGCGCGGTAAAGGGCGAGCCGGGTATCCGCGTCGAGATCAAGCGCCTGCTGTTGTCGCATGCGCTGCGCCCGTTGCAGGGGTCGGAAAAGCTGGTCGCGAGCTTGCAGAAGAATGGCCGCAATGTCATCGGCGAAGAGATTACCGCGCAAGGCACGCCCTTGTACGCCGACGCGCGCCTGTACGGCGAGCACGGCATACCGGCGGTGCTGTACGGCGCCGGTCCGCGGACCGTGCCCGAATCGAACGCGAAGAAGGCCGATGAAAGGCTGGCGCTGGACGACTTGCGCAAGGCGACCAAGGTGGTGGCGCTGACGTTGCTGGATTTCTTGGGCTAGTAAGGGGCGCCTCCACTTTGTCATTCCCGGGAAGGCGGGAATCCATGCGTCGCGTGATAATTGCTGACATCAGCGAGCACCCGCGCAGAATAGGTTCCCGCCTGCGCGCAAACGACGGCGGCGGAGCGGGGACGCTCGGGTGAAACGAATTCGCTCGTAAAAAAAGGCGCCCTCCGGCGCCTTTCTGCTTACTGCTTCAGCGTTCGTTCGAACAACTGGTAAATCCTGCGGTACTCGTCGTACCAGCTTTCCGGCTGCACGAAGCCGTGCCGTTCGAGCGGATAGCTGGCCAGCTCCCAGTTATCTTTTTTCAGCTCGATCAGGCGCTGCGCGATGCGTACCGAGTCCTGGTAGAACACGTTGTCGTCGACCATGCCGTGCGCGATCAGCAGGTTGCCGTGCAGCTGGTCGGCGTACTCGATCGGCGACGATTTCTTGTACGCTTCCGGATCCATCTCCGGCGTATTCAGGATATTGGCCGTGTAGTCGTGGTTGTAGGTAGTCCAGTCGGACACCGGCCGCAAAGCCGCGCCGGACTTGAACATCTCCGGCGCGCGCATCAGCGCCATGAAGGTCATGAAGCCGCCGTAGCTGCCGCCGTACACGCCGACATTCTTCACGTCGCCCTGCTGGTTGGCCACCATCCAGTTGACGCCGTCGATGTAGTCGTCCAGTTCCGGGTAGCCCATCTGGCGGTAGATCGCGGTGCGCCAGTCGCGCCCATAACCCTTCGACGCGCGGTAGTCCATGTCGAGCACGATGTAGCCGCGTTCGACCAGCAGGTTGTGGAACATCTGCTCGCGGAAGTAATTCGGATAGCGTTTGCTGACGTTCTGCAGGTAGCCCGCGCCGTGCACGAACATCACGATCGGGTATTTCTTGCCTGGCTCAAGTTGCGCCGGGCGATACATCTTGGCCCAGATCGGGGCCGCGCCGTGGGTCGACGGAACCGCCACGTATTGCGGCTCGATCCACTGGCGCGCCTTGTACGCCGCGCTGCGGGTATCGGTCAGCGTCACGGCGGCGCCGCCGCGCACCGGTACGGTGGCGACCTGCGCCGGCACATAGCTCGACGAGTAATGCACCAGCAGCTTGCCCTGGTCAGGCGACAGCGCAAAGCGCTCGACGCCGCCGCCCAATGCGGTCACCTCGCGGATCGCACCGTCGCGCGCCGACACCGCGCACACTTCGTAGTCGCCCGGCGTCTTGCGGTTGCAAAGCATGTACGCGGTGGCGCCGTCCGACGACCAGTCGATGCCGGTCGCTTCCCACATGCCCTGCGTGAGCGCGCGCGTCTTGCCGCCGGCTGTCAGCGTATACAGGTGCGAGTAGCCGCTTTCTTCGGACAGATACCACAGCGTGCTGTTATCGGGCAGCCAGCCGAAGTCGTTGTTGCCGTTGTTGATCCATGCGCTATCGGAGAGCCGATGCACCGGCTTGAGTTTCGCCGCCGGCAGGTCGACGGTCGCAATCCAGCGGTCCTTGTTGTCGATCGCGCGCACGATCACCGCAGCCTGGGCGCCATTGGCGCTCCACTGTATCGAGGCGCCGTCGTCATCGATGCGCACCGCGCGGTTGCCCTTGAGTGGATCGAGTTTTTGCGCCACGCGCATGGCCGCCAGCGGATCGGTAGCGATGCCGGGCAGGACGTCGAACGGCAGGTCGCGCATCGAACGTGTCGCCAGGTCGATCAGCTTGAGCGTGTGCGGCGCCGGCATGTTGCGGCCGACGCGGGTGCGCTCGTCGTCGAATTCTTCGTAGCCCGATTCGGTGACGTAGCGCGGCAGCTTGCCGATGCGGCCCTTTTCGGTAACCTTCGGCGCCGTCACCAGCAGCAGCCAGCGGCCGTCAGGCGACAGCGCGCTGCCGTCGATGACGACCTTCTCGCCGAGGTAGATTGGCGATGGCGCGCGGGTGCCGTCGGCTCGGCGTTCCTGCTCGGCGCGTTCGCGGCCGGCGTCGCGGTCGTCCTTCTGGCGCTTGAGCGTGGCGATCAGGCGCATCTGCATGCTGCGCATGGCGTCGTCGTCCGGCGGCGCGGCCGGGTCTTTTGTGGCGCGCACCAGCGCAACCGGCGACACCAGGCGGTCGGCGCGGCTCCAGCTGAGCCACTCGGAGCCGACGCGGAACTGCACGCTGCCCCCATCCGCGGAATACTGCGGCGCGGCCAGGCCGTTGCTGCCGCGCGTGATCTGGGTCAGCACGCCGCTCTTCAGGTCGCGCTCGAACAGGTCGCCGTTGCGCAGCAGGACGCTGCGCGTGCGTTCGCGGTTGTAGACTACCGCGGCGCCGTCGAGGTTCGCCAGCTCCGCGTCACTGACCAGGCGCGGCTTGCCGGCCACCGCTTCGTACGTGTCGCGCAGCGGGGAGCCGGGGCGCTTCTGCTTGTAGTACACATGCCTGCCGTCCCAGCTCCACCACGCCGCTTCCGCGGGAGGGCCGATCCAGTCGGGATTGGCCATCGCCTGGTCGAGGGTGATGGGAGTGGGCGTGGAAGCGGCGGCAGGCAGCGCGAGGATCGCGGCCAAAAACGAGAGTGCAGGAAGTCGCATCGTGGTGACGAGTCGGTGAGGGAATGGGAGGCTTTTGGCCAGAAGTTGCAAGAGAGCATTCTAGCGCAGGTGCGCTGCTTCATGCCAACGTTCGTTCGGCCGCGGCAACACAGGTCGGCGGGCGAAGGGAGGGGTATCGGCCGCCGCGCGGGGGGCCGCGGCGATCGGAGACGGGGCGGCCGAACCGCGCCCCGGGGAGAGACTTACTGCTTGTCTTTAGGCGAGCGCGAGCGTGGACGAATCATCGCGACGCGGACGACAGTGGCGATCACGGCGAGGACCACCAGGCCGGTTTCGAAGAGCGCCATGTTCAATCCCTCGCGGCGATGCTGCGCAGTTCGGCGGACAGGCTAGGCGACATGCTGTCGTACTCGCGGGCCAGCGAGAACAGCTGGCGGCGGCCTTCGGCCTTGACGCGCTGCGAAATGGCGTGCGCGGTACGCACTTCCTGGGCGACGAACTGGCGGCCCTGGGCGGCGAACAAGGCTTCGGCGAAGGCGCGTGCTGCATTGCCGGCGACTTTCAGATAGTGGCGCAGCGAATTGGCTTGCGGCTGGTGGTAGGTAGCGGTCGTCATGGTGAATCCCTGAGTAATTTGTGATGTTGCAGTGCAGTATAAATACTCATGGGCCATAAAGGAACTTTCAATTTATGATACCGCCCATATTAAATGTGAATATCCTTGGCGGCCAATAATTGCCATGTATAGCCCTCCGGGATATCGCTAAGGCGGGCGCGACACATGAAAACGGAGCCGAAGCTCCGTTCCCAGTCGCTGCATTGCGATTCCCGCCTACTTCTTGGTGCGCGGATCGTCGGCCGGATTCAGATAATTGATGTCGAATGGCCCGTCACCACTGATCTGCAACTCGGTCGGGCTTTTGGTAAACGCGTAGTGGTGGACTTTGCCAGGCAGGTGATGGAAGCCGCCGGCCTTCAAGGCATGCGCGGATTTCTTGTCGACCGTGTCGCTCATGCCGATATACAGCGTGCCCGACAGCACGGTGAGATTCTCGTCCTTGGTGTGGAAGTGGGGCGGAACCGTGTATCCCATAGGCAGCTTGGCCCGTATCGAAAATGGCCCCTCCTTCGACGGATCGCCAAATAGGACTGCCATCTTGCTGCCTTTCGGCAGCGAAGGCGGGGCGTCACCCCATTTCATTTCCTTGGTATTCATGAATGACGACGATTCCTGGGCCTGCGCCGCGATAGCCGCCAGGGCCAGCAGTGGAACCAGCAAGATGTTTTTCATGACAGTCGCTCCCTTGTTGAAATTGTTGATGATCGGCGAACCGATTTCAGCTTAGGCGGGACGGGGCATAGCGCAAGGGATTGCTCACGAAAAGATGAAGCGGGATGCCGGCGCTTGTTACGGGAGGGTGAATTGCTGCGAACGCCTTGGCGCGGTGCGCGAAGGATGCAGCCGCCATGCTTGCCTGCCGCACCGGACGCGGAGAGCGTCACAGTGCGGCGGGGGCTTACTCCAGCATGGCGGCTGCCTTACAGCTTATTCCTGGGACTTAGGAACAGCGCGATCCGATTCCGAGGCAGGAACCGAGGCCGCACCTGTTTCGACACGCACCACGGTGGTCGCTTGCACGACGCCGTTCAGGTCCTGGAACTGGGCGCCACCGAGGTAGCGCTTGTTCGACTCCAGGCCCGACCAGCTGATGCCGATACTTGCATTGGTACCAGCGACCACTTTGCCTGGCAAGACGACAGCGAATTTGCCACCGACATCGGCTGGCGTCACCACCCACGACGACAGTTTGTGCGTCATGGTCGGATTGGCGCTGCCGTAAGCAACGACACAGACCTTGTACGCGCCGGCAGCAGGACTGCTCATCTGTACTGCTTCGCCGCTGCCATCGTTACCCGAATACAGCCAGGTACCGTCCGGAGCCAGCATGCCCAGGTCGTGGTCATCGGTGCCGCTGAGCGTATCTTGCTGGCGCAGTGCAGCACGGATAACGATCGCGCCGGCAGGAACAGTCACGTTGTAGACTTTGACGTTGGCCAGGTCGGCGCCAGCGTTGCAAGCCGATTTCAGGTTGGCCGACGACATCGCGGCTGGCACCAGGGTCACCGGAGCGCCCAGCGTGGCTTCCTTCAGGCCACCCTTGAGGGCAGTCATGCGGCCCGAGAATCCTGCCAATACCGGGAACAGCTTGCTGCCGGAGACCTTGTCGCTGGTCAGCTCAGCAGGCGAGGTGATCACCTTGCCGACGCGTGCCTGGATCGGGCTGCGCACCACATGGGTGCCGTCGGTCCAGGTCAGGCTGCCGAATTGCCAGGCGTTCATTGGCGCACCGTTCGCGGTCAGCTTGACCGTGAAGCTGCCGGTAGCACCTGGAGCCAGGGTCAGCGTAGCTGGGGTCATCACGACGCTGAAGCCAGGCACCGATGCGGTGGCATTGTAGGTGGCGCTGGAGCCGCCCACATTGGTCACCTTGCGGCGTACCGTGACCGGGATCGTGCCTTGCAGGTTGGCGACAGTGATCGACGGCAGGTTCAGGTTGTAGGTCTCGTCGAGCGTGCCGTACAGCGTGCAATCGGATGCAGGCGTGATTGCCGGCTTGTTCACCTTGCACTGGTAGGCCACGAAGTCGGCCTTGCCAGCGTCGTACACCAGGCCCGGGTCGGTGGCCTTGTTCGGGTTCACGTGGCCTGCGCCTTGCGACCATGGCAGCATTCCGTTGGAGGCGCCGGCCAGGCCGTCGTCCAGCGTGGAGTAGCCGGTGGTCATCAATGCGGACTTGATGGCCGCTGGCGACCAGGTCGGGTGCGCCTGCTTCATCAGCAGGCCGAGGCCGGCCACGTGCGGGCTCGACATCGAAGTACCCTGGTACGACTCGTAGGCTGGCGGCGGCACCAGCGTGCCGTTCGCCACTTCGGCGTGTTGCGCCACGGTCAGCGGAGCGGTGACGCTTGCGATGATGTCGACGCCAGGAGCGGTCAGGTCAGGTTTGAGGATGTTGCTGTCGCCCATGTTCGGGCCACGCGACGAGAAGCCGGCCATGACCGGCGCTGGTTTCGGATGGTTGGAGAACGGCGTCAAGGCAGCTGTTGCCGCCGCCGCCTGGGCCACCGCGTAAGTCTTGATCGCGGCGCCATCGGCGGAGGTCACGTGCACGGTCGGCACCGAATGGGTCTCGGCCACCAGCCCGGTACCATTATCCATCAGAACCATGCCGACGCCGCCCGCATTCAGCACCGCCAGGCTCTTGTCGACACGGGCGTTGGTACCGCGGGTGCAGATGACCACCTTGCCGCCAACCTTGGCCGGGTCGAGCAGGACCTGGCCTGCGCCAGGACTGGAGCTGAAGCACAGGCTGGCGTTGCCGCCGCCGGCGCCGACATCTTCGGCACGCACCAGCGATGTCTGAGGAATCGATGCGGTGTTGGTCGAGGCGCCGGAGTAAGTGACGCCGCTGCCCAGGACCACGTCGGCCTGGAAATTGCGGTCGTGTGTGGACGCCGCTACGGTCGTCAGCCATGGGCTGATGTGAGCCACGGCATTCGCCGGGCCGCTGTTGCCGGCGGAAGCTGCGACGAACACGCCGGCCAGCGAGGCGCGGTAGAACGCCTGTTCAACTGCATCGTTAACCGAAGTCTGCGAGCCGCTGATCGAATAGTTGATGACGTTGACGCCGTCCTTGACCGCGTCGTCGATTGCCTTCACGGCATCCGTGTTGAAGCAGGTGTTGGAGGCATTTGTGCCATCGTCAGCCGCCGGATTGTCATACGTCCAGCAGATCTTGTAGGCCGCCACGCGCGCGCGCGGCGCCATCCCGGAAGCGATGCCCATTGGCACGCCGGCGATCGTCACAGCGACACCGGCATTGCCGGCGGAAGTCGAGGCGGTGTGGTCGCCGTGGCCGCCGTGGCCGGTGCTGACACCGTTCTTGCCGATGTTCGAATCACGTGGCGAATAGAACTCGCTCCAGTTCTTCGGCAAGTTCGCGGCAAGGAAGCCAGAATTGTAGAATTTCGCGCCGACCAGCTTGTTGTTGCAATGCTTGACAGGATCGAAACCTTCACCGGCCATGCAACCGCCGATGAACGTGGCCGGGGCGCTGGTGAACGCCAGGGAGCCGGATGGATCAAAGGTAGGGGCCCCATTACTGTCAACGCGGTCGGCGAAGGCTGGATTTTCTGGCCAGATGCCGCCGTCGACGATGCCGATGACCATGTTCTCGCCTTTGACCAGCGAGCCGCCTGCAAATTGCGACCACAGGCCGCCGTTGGCGGTCAGGCCCAGGAAGGTCGAGGTGGACACAGTGTCGAGGTGGCGCGGCTGGTCGGCCTGCACGTCGGCCACGGCCGGATTGCTCTTGAGCGTGAGTACTTCGTCGTCGGTCAGCAGCGCGGCAAAGCCGTTCAGCACGACGTCGTAGTTGGCGATCACGGTGGCGCCGGCGACAGTGGCCAGCACTTCGCCCTTACGATCCGCCAGGTAGTTGACGTAGGTCTGGACGTCGTTCGAACGGTAGTCGAACGCCGCGCCAGCGGCTGGCTGGGTGGCCGGCATGCCGGCGATGCTGCCGTTGTAAGTAGCGGCGGGCTGGTCTTGCAGTTGCACGATGTAGGGACGGCGAATTTCTTGTGCGGCGCTGCTGGCTGCGATGCTCGAAAGCAACAACATGGCCGCAAGCGCGGTAGGGCGTAAGGTCAGCTTCATGGTTTTCCCGAATTAGGTAAGAGTGGACAGACGGCAGCGGCTCAAGCCGCGCGTTTGCGGGTGAACACACCCAGGCCAATCAGGCCAAGTCCAAGCAGCGCCCATGTCGTTGGCTCTGGCACGGTCACGATGTTGTCGACCGCAAAATTGGCCGCACCCACGCCGTTCGAGCACGAGCCACTGACGTCGCACGCCAGCGTGTACACGCGGACGTAGGAGAAGTTGGTGTTGCCAAATGTAGTGCCGCTCAGGTCGTAGGAATTGAAGTTGAAGTCGCCGTTGGCGTTCGGGCCTGGCAGGTTGATCTGAAGGAATGAGCCGACTGGGGCATCGGCAGAGTTGAAGCCCTGCAGGCGCAGCAAGCCCGAGACCGCGCCGAAAGCCTGGCCCGCGCCGATGAAGCTGGCCTGCAGGCTGCGCACCTTGAAGGGCGAATTGTCGTTCAGGCCAAAGTAGAAGTAGCCGTCGTCCAGCCCCGCATAGTATTGGCTCGGGTTGTTGAGCGGGCAGCGGAGCGAGCACAGCCCGTTGTCGCTGCCGTCGATGAATGCGCCGACCAGGTCATCCGTCGTTGTGGCGCCGACGCCATAGCTCTCGATCCAGTAACTTCCGACCTCAAGATGAGTTCCGGCAGTGATGAAGGGCGAATCGATCGCCCCTTCAAAATTGAGCGTGCCCGCTTGCGCGAAGGTGCACGCGCTCAGGGTCGCCGCCAGGGCCAATTTTTTTAACAGAGTGCCTACACCGCGTTTTGATTTTATTGAAGTTTTAGCCACGACATCCCCAGTTCTAGGTAGTTTTCTAATCATTACGAGCTAACCCGCCTCGTGGACGGATCGCTCCTGTTTTCGTTTCTATAGAGCGCTTCTTATAGTTACTATCGGTGTCTCAAGTCGATGGCGAGTTACCTAGCATTAAGTATGCCTAAGAACAAATTCTTAGAAAAATCAAAGTGTTGCCAGCGGTCCAAGTTAGTTGGCAACATGCAGTGTAAAGTTTTCCGACAACAATAATAATGTCTAAAAAACCACACAAACTGTACTTTGCATAGGACAAATATGTTTTGCTGGCTATTGGAAAATTGTAAATAGGAATTTATTGGTTCAATATGTCAAATGACAATCTTGCGGACATGCGGCGCGACTGTTCATTTTTGAAAAAAATGAAGCTGTAGGCGCGCATTTTGGAGAGGTTTGTGACTTGTGGTTGGTTTTTTGGGCGCGCTAAATTTCTCTGGCCCATCGACGGAGATCGGCGCGGAACGAGGATTCGCCAGCCGTGCGTTTGATTGTTTCGATTAATTCTTGGTGCGCGGCTCGTCGCCCGGACGTGGGTAATTGATATCGAACGGTCCGTCGCTGCTGATCTGCCGCTCGGTCGGGCTGCATTATTGCGACGGGACGAAAATGCAGCGCGTACTTATCTTGCTGGGACTGGCAGTGCGGGGGGCTGGGATGGCGATGTCTATGCCGGATCTCGCTCGGGCGCCTGCCCGGCGACATTCATTTCGTGCGAGATGGTTTCAGCTTTCGTTTTCCGATCGTCAGCTGCATCGTGATATCGGTGCTGGCGTCGCTGATCGTGTGGATTTTCAGGCCTTGAAAAAAGGCCCGGCCCGCCGTCGATAGGCATGCGCGTTTTCTGATACGCTGGCTTGAAAATTGGTCGGGGTGAGAGGATTCGAACCTCCGGCCTCTGCGTCCCGAACGCAGCGCTCTACCAGGCTGAGCCACACCCCGACGACGGCATCGTCATGCAGGGTTTTAGTGTAAAAATCTTAATGGTTTCTGTCAACCGCGAACACGGATAGCTGTAGCAAAGCTTGTTTGAACTCGCTTTCCGGCAGGCCGGAAATCGCGGCCGCAGCGCGCTGTGCGGCCACTTCCGCTTCACGCCGGGTGAAGTCGAGCGCGCCGCTGGTGGTGATTGCCGCCAGGATCGCTTCGAAATGCTGCTCGTCGCCCTGCTCGATGCAGTTGCGCACTAGCGCGCGCTGTTCGGGCGTGCCGTTTTCCATCAGGTAAATCAGGGGCAGCGTCGGTTTGCCTTCGCGCAGGTCGTCGCCGACGTTCTTCCCGATCGCCTCAGCGTCGCCGGCGTAGTCGAGCACGTCGTCGATCAGCTGGAACGCGGTGCCCAGCGAGCGGCCGTATTCGCCGGCCGCGTCGATTTCCGCATCGGTGGCGCCGGAAATGAGCGCGCCGAGCTGGGCCGCCGCTTCGAACAGCTTGGCCGTCTTCGAGCGGATCACTTTCAGGTAGGCTTCCTGGCTGACGTCGGGGTCATGCATGTTCAGCAGCTGCAGCACTTCGCCTTCGGCGATCACATTGGTGGCGTCCGACAGGATCTGCATCACCCGCATATTGTTCAGGCCGACCATCATCTGGAACGAGCGCGAGTACAGGAAGTCGCCCACCAGCACCGACGCGGCGTTGCCGAACAGTGCGTTGGCGGTCTGGCGGCCGCGCCGCATCGAGGACTCGTCGACGACGTCGTCGTGCAGCAGGGTGGCGGTGTGGATGAATTCGACCACCGCGGCCAGCTCGTGGTGCGCGGTGCCCTTGTAGCCGTAGGCATTCGCGACCAGCAATACCAGGGTCGGGCGGATGCGCTTGCCGCCGGCGCTGATGATGTACTCGGCGATCTGGTTAACCAGGCTCACTTCCGAGTGGAGACGCTGACGGATCACCGTATTCACAGCCTCCACGTCGGCGGCGATCGATTGGGCGATATTGTTCGTTTTGGCGTGTAAGATAGCGGCTGACAAGGCTGACCTGCGAGTGGCGTTAAGTGCGTGGATTATACGACAAGCCCGCGCAAACAGTCCTACTGATGGCATGGCCGCCCGGCCCTCCGATGCGGCGCCCAAACGTTGTCGTTGTGCACATACCACGAACCAGCGGGCTTGTGCATCCTTTTGACGAAAAATTTCAATCCATGTATAATCACAGGTTCCCCCGGTTCCGCACATGCTCGACGTGATGTCGCCGGGAGAGATTCTTTTAACATTTGATGAGGTTTCCTATCATGTACGCGGTCATAAAAACCGGTGGCAAACAATACAAAGTTGTCGCTGGCGAAAAACTTAAAGTAGAACAGATACCGGCAGACATTGGTTCCGAACTCACCATCGATCAAGTTCTCGCAGTAGGCGCGGGCGACACCATTAAGTTTGGTGCGCCATTGGTCGAAGGTGCAACGGTGCTGGTTACTGTTGTGGCACACGGTCGTCACGATAAAGTGAAGATTTTCAAGATGCGTCGTCGTAAGCACTACCAGAAACACCAAGGCCATCGTCAGAATTTCACCGAAATCCAAATCGTATCGATCAACGGCTAATTGCTGTTTGCCCGGTCTAACCAGCTATCTAGGAGTAACAAATGGCACACAAAAAAGGCGGCGGCACAACGCGTAACGGCCGCGACTCAGAATCAAAGCGCCTCGGCGTTAAGGTGTACGGCGGCCAGGCGATCAACGCCGGCGGCATCATCATCCGTCAGCGCGGCACCCCGGTGCGCGCCGGCGAAAACGTTGGCCTGGGCAAGGATCACACCTTGTTCGCGCTGGTCGACGGCAAAGTGAAGTTCGTTGTCAAGGGCGCCGGTTCGAAGCAATTCGTCACCGTGATCCCGAACGAAGCCGCTGTAGCAGCTTAAGTATCAACGCCGGTTTTCCGGCGTACACTTGTAAGGCGCAAGCCTTCAATCGAAAGGCTCTGCCCACGGTAGGGCCTTTTTAGTTTTCTGGTGGTACCAAACATGAAGTTTATCGACGAAGCAAAAATCGAAGTCATCGCCGGCGACGGCGGGAATGGCTGCGCCTCGTTCTGCCGCGAAAAGTTCCGCCCGTTCGGCGGGCCGGACGGCGGCGACGGCGGCAAGGGCGGCTCGATCTGGGCGGTCGCGGACCGCAACATCAACACCCTGGTCGATTTCCGCTACTCCAAGATGCACAAGGCGCGCGACGGTGAACCGGGCCGCGGCGCCGACTGCTACGGCAAGGGCGCCGACGACATCCACATGCGTATGCCGGTCGGGACTTTGATCGTCGATAACAACAGCGGCGAGATCATCGCCGACCTGACCGAACACGGCCAGATGGAACTGCTGGCCAAGGGCGGCGAGGGCGGCTGGGGCAACATCCACTTCAAGTCGTCGACCAACCGCGCGCCGCGCCAAAAAGGCGAAGGCAAGGAAGGCGAACGGCGCGAACTGCGCCTCGAGCTGAAGGTGCTGGCCGACGTTGGCCTGCTGGGCATGCCGAACGCCGGCAAGTCGACCTTCATTACTGCCGTGTCGAACGCCAAGCCGAAGATCGCCGACTACCCGTTCACCACCTTGCACCCGAACTTGGGCGTGGTGCGCGTATCGCACGAGAAGAGCTTCGTGATCGCCGATATTCCCGGCCTGATCGAAGGCGCCTCCGAAGGCGCCGGCCTGGGACACCAGTTCCTGCGCCACCTGCAGCGCACCGGCCTGCTGCTGCACATCGTCGACATGGCGCCGTTCGAGACCAACGTCGATCCGGTCAAGGAAGCCAAGGCGCTGGTCAAGGAGCTGGAAAAGTACGACGAGTCGCTGGTTGAGAAACCGCGCTGGCTGGTGCTGAACAAGCTCGACGTGGTGCCGGAAGAAGACCGCAAAAAAGTGGTCAAGGACTTCGTTAAGCGCATGGCCTGGAAGGGCCCTGTGTTCGAGATCTCGGCGCTGTCGCACGAAGGCTGCCCGGAACTGGTGCACGCGATCTACAAGCACCTCGAAGAGAAGAAATCGAGCGAGCACCGCGCCGAAGAAACGCAGATGACCGAAGAAGCGCGCGGCATCGCGTCGATCGATCCGGACGATCCGCGTTTCAAGATCATCGAAGAGTAAGTTGGTTTTATCCATGACGCGTGCGGCGCTGCGCAGGCAGTTGCTGCACCTGATCGCCTCCGCCAGTTCGCTGGCCGCGCTCGCGGCCATGCTGGACCCGGACCGCATCGCCACCGTCATGGGCGAGTTTCTCGTTGGCGTGAACGGCTACAGCCAGTTTTACGCCATCTATGTCGGCACCAGGCTCGCTACCGCGGCCCTGGCGCTGTTGGCGGCAAGGCAGGGCGAACCGCCTGTCCTCGGCGATATCACTGCATTGTTCGTCCTGGCGCAGCCGGCCGGCCGCATGGTTGCGGCCTTCGCGATCGGCCTGCCCCAGGGATTTTTATTAGTCGTATGCGGGTTCGAACTGGCCGGCGGCCTTGCGCTGCTGGCGCTGCGCCCGCGTTTGAGATAAGAACCGCTGCCGATGAAATCCGTTATTCAAAATGCTTCCCGCATCATCATCAAGGTCGGCTCCTCGCTGGTCACCAACGACGGGCGCGGCCTCGACCACGCAGCCATCGCGCGCTGGGCCGCCCAGATTTCCGCCTTGCGCGCGCTCGGCAAAGAGGTCGTGCTGGTCAGCTCAGGCGCAATCGCCGAAGGCATGCTGCGCCTGGGCTTCGAGGCGCGTCCCACCGACATCCACGAACTGCAGGCCTGCGCCGCGGTCGGGCAGATGGGTCTCGCGCAGATCTACGAGTCGAGCTTCCGCGCGCACGGTCTCGGCACCGCGCAGGTGCTGCTGACGCACGCCGACCTGGCCGACCGCGAACGCTACCTGAACGCGCGTTCGACCCTGACCACCTTGCTGCGGCTCGGCGTGGTCCCGATCATCAATGAGAACGACACGGTGGTCACCGACGAAATCAAGTTCGGCGACAACGACACCCTGGGCGCGCTGGTGGCGAACCTGATCGAAGCCGATGCGCTGGTGATCCTGACCGACCAGCACGGCCTGTTTTCCGCCGATCCGCGCAAGGATCCGTCGGCCACGCTGATCGCCGAAGGCACCGCGGGCGACCCCGCGCTCGAAGCGATGGCGGGCGGCGCCGGTTCCAGCCTCGGACGCGGCGGCATGCTCACCAAGATCCTCGCCGCCAAGCGCGCGGCGCGTTCCGGTGCGCACACCATCATCGCCTGGGGCCGCGACAGCGACGTGCTGACCCGGCTCGCCGGCGGCGAGGCGATCGGCACCCAGCTGACCGCATCGACCGGACGCCTGACGGCGCGCAAGCAGTGGATGACCGATCACCTGCAAACCGCCGGCAAGGTGGTGCTCGATGCGGGCGCGGTGCAGAAATTGACCAAGGAAGGCAAGTCGCTGCTGCCGATCGGCGTGGTCAAGGTAACCGGCGAATTTGGCCGCGGCGCGGTGATCACCTGCGTGCGCGAAGACGGCGTAGCGGTGGCGCGCGGACTGTCGAACTACGCAAGCGGCGAGGCGCGCCGCATCATGCGCAAGCCGTCTTCGGAGATCGAGGGCATCCTCGGCTTCCTCGAAGGGCCGGAACTGATTCATCGGGATAACCTGGTGCTGCTGTAACTCCACTTCCCAAACATTAGCCGCCTCCGCGGGAGCGACGGTCATTAGATGAATGGGGGTATTGGGGCTAGTGGGCCATGCCGGCCGCAGCGCCGGCCAGCCGCGCCTCGATGCGCTGGATCACCTCGTGCAGCTGGTCGAACGGCACCGGCGCACTGAAGTAGTAGCCCTGTCCCAGGTGGCAGCCATGCGCCAGCAGCCATGTCATCTGCTGCTCCGTCTCGACCCCTTCCGCCACCACC
The DNA here is from genome assembly GCA_046728335.1 of Pseudomonadota bacterium. GTDB lineage: Bacteria > Pseudomonadota > Gammaproteobacteria > Burkholderiales > Burkholderiaceae_D > JAFCUW01. Next base: position 63,527 of record JBKPEJ010000041.1, read on the forward strand.
AGCATCTTCAGCGCCACGCCCATCGCCACGATCGCCTGGGTCAGCTTCTCCGCGTTCGGATCCTGCAGCATGCTGAAGGTGAACGACTGGTCGATCTTGATGCTTTGCAGCGGCAACTGGCGCAGGTAGCTGAGCGAGGAAAAGCCGGTGCCGAAATCGTCCAGCGTGGTCGAAATGCCGCGCTTGTTCAAGGCGGCCAGCACGCTGCGCGTCTTGTTCAGTTCACGCATCACCGCCGACTCGGTCACCTCCACCTCGAGCTCGGCCGCGGGAACCTGGAACTCCTCGAGCAGGCCGTTCAGGTCATCGACCAGGTTCGACGACATGATGTCGGCCATCGACAGGTTGACCGCGATCGGAATCGGCGCCAGGCCTTGTTGGCGCCATTGCGCCTGCGCCTCCAGCGCGTGGCGCATCACCCAGCGGTCGATCCGGATGATCTCGTCGCTGCGCTCGGCCATTGGAATGAAGGTGGCCGGCGGCGTCTGGCCGCGGGTCGGATGGTCCCAGCGCACCAGCGCCTCGATGCCGACCACCCGGCGCGCGGCCAGGTCGACCTTCGGCTGGAACACCAGCGACAGTTCGTTGCGGCCGATCGCTTCGCTCAGGTCGCGTTCGAGCAGGTACAGATTGAGCTGGTCCGACTCCATCGAAAAATCGAACACCGCGCTGCGCGAGCGCCCCTCCGACTTGGCGTGATACAGCGCCAGGTCGGCGCGCCGCAGCAGCTCGCTGACGCTGCGGCCATGGCCGGGCGGCAGCGCGATGCCGACCGAAACGCCCAGGCGCAGCTGCTGGCCGTTGATGTCGAACGGCGCCGCGACGGTCTGGTGCAGCCGTTCGGCGAAGGTCAGCGCGAGCGACGGATCCGGATAGTCCATCTGGAACATCAGCATGAATTCGTCGCCGCCGAGCCGCGCCAGCAGGTCGCAGTCGCGGATCGCCGCGCCCAGCCGGCGGCCGAACTGCAGCAGCACCTGGTCGCCGGTCGCGTGGCCGTAGGCGTCGTTGATCTTCTTGAAGTGATCCAGGTCGAGCAGCATCAGCGCGGCGTCGAACTGGCCTTGCTCGAGCCGGCGCGTGACCTCTTCCTCCATGGTGCGGCGGTTGTACAGGCCGGTCAGCTGGTCGTGGTGGGAGCGCCAGTGCAGCTTCTCGTGCAGGGTGCGATTTACGCGCAGCTTGTTCACTTCGGAGAGGATCTGCAGCAGCGATTGCAGCGCCTCCGCTTCGACCGCGCTCCACGGCTCGCAGCGCCCCTGCACCAGTTGCTGCCACTCGGCGAACGCGCGGCGCGGCTCGAGCCGGACCTGGCCGTCCGGCAGCGCGGCGAGCTCCTTGAACGGCCGACCGGCCCAGCGCTGCACCACTTCCGGCCGGGTGACGAAACAGAAGATCGTGTGGTCCTCGTAACGCTGCGCCAGCAGCATGCCGGCCGCGCCCGGCAGCGACGGCAGCGCGCGCTGTGCGGAGGTCAGCAGGTCGTCCCACATCAGCACGCCGGGCGCCCGCAAGGACTGGTCGAGCCGGGCCACCACTTCGCCCACGGTGTGCTGCGCGGAGTAGGGCCGCCGTCCCGGACCGTCGACATACACCAGCGAATTGACGTGCACGCCGAAGGTGTCGGCCTTGAACGCCTGCAGGAACTCGGGCAGCCGCTCGCGCAGCACCGCCGCGATGTCCTCGGCTGCCAGCAGCGCCTGGTGCAGCCGGCTAAGCATGCTCGTCAGGGCAAGCCGCTGGTCGGCCGCCGCCAGCTTGGACAGCGTCTCGATGCGCATGTTGGCGACCTCCGCCGTCAGTTCGCACACCTGGCGCAGGCCTTCGCGCACCTGGTGCGGCGGCACCTTCGGCGCATGGTGGTGGCAGGCGATCAGGCCCCACAGCTTGCCGTCGATAACGATCGTCAGCGTCGCGCGCACCCCCATGTTGCGCAGGTAGGACAGGTGCACCGGCGACAGGCCGCGCAGCATGCAGTGGCTCTGGTCGAGCGGCGTGCCGCCGGGCGGCACGGGCGGCACCAGGGCATCGGGCAGGGCCTCGACGTCGGCCAGCACGCGCAAGCGGTTGGTCAGGTACAGCGCGCGCGCCTGGGCCGGGATATCGCTGGGCGGAAAGCGCAGGCCGATGAATTTCAGCGGATAGGGCTGGGCGGTGTGCTCGGCCACCACTTCGCCGCTGCCGTCGGCCAGGAAACGGTAGATCGTCACGCGGTCGAAGCCGGTAAAGTCTTGCACGATCCGGGTGCATTCATCGAGGAAGCTTGCGATCGTTTCCGCGCGGCGCAGCCGGGCGATCACCGCCGCGATATCGGAGATGTTGCGGTTTTGCGCGCGCAACAGCTCGGCGGTGGTGGCCTGCGGCAACCATTCGAGTACCGCGACTTCGCCGGACAGGTGGCCCAGGCATTCCCACTCGGCCGAATCGCGCCGGGAGTGCTTCGGCGCGGTTCGTTCGAAGCGGGCACGCCAAGGCAGCGCCATCGGCTGCGAGCGCGGCAGCGCGTCGAGCGCCAGCGTTTCGAGCGGAGCAGCGCGCTCGATCCAGTCGAACAGCGGCGTGCCGGCCAGCGCGGACGGATCATGCAGGCCGGGCCAGTGGCGCCCGATGCCGCTCGATACCTGGACGATGCGCCCGCTGTGGATGTCCGCCGTGATCAGGAAACCATGCGGCTGCACCGTGCCCAACAGGTGGATGGGTTCCTGGGCACAGGCTTTTTCCAATTCTGCCGAAATGGCGCCGCTGCGCTGCATGGTGCCGAGTCCTCGAATGCGCCGGCCGGCGCGGGAGCCAACATGGATATGACTGGCAGCGGGCGCCGGAGTTCAGGGTGTCGGACTACAGCCCGGCCGGCGGCGGGGTCTTCTGCCTGTATTCGCACAGGTCGGCGATGAGGCAATTCCAGCACAGCGGCTTGCGCGCGATGCAGGTGTAGCGGCCGTGCAGGATCAGCCAGTGATGGGCGTCGTGCAGGAAATCCTTCGGCACGAATTTCAGTAGTTTCTGTTCCACCACATCGACATTTTTGCCCGGCGCGATGCCGGTGCGGTTCGAGACGCGGAAGATATGCGTGTCGACCGCCATGGTCGGGTCGCCGAACGCGGTGTTGAGCACCACGTTGGCGGTCTTGCGGCCGACGCCGGGCAGCGATTCGAGCGCCTCGCGCGAATGCGGCACTTCGCCGCCGTACTGGTCGACCAGGATCTGGCAGGTCGCGATGATGTTCTTGGCCTTGGTGTTGTACAGGCCGATGGTGGCGATATAGGTCTTCAGCTCATCGATGCCGAGCGCCAGGATCTTGGCGGGCGTGTTGGCCACCGGATACAGCTTGCGCGTGGCCTTGTTGACGCCGACGTCGGTGGACTGGGCCGACAGCAGCACGGCGATCAGCAGTTCGAACGGCGTCGTGTATTCGAGTTCGGTGGTCGGGTGCGGGTTGGCGGCGCGAAAGCGCGTGAAAATCTCGAGGCGTTTGGCTGGGTTCATCGCTCAGTCTTCGGATGGCGGCGGGTTGGCCGGGTTGGCCTTGAGCCGGGCGCGTTCCATCGCGGCGGCGATGATGGCGCGCTTGCGCTCTTTCTCGGCCAGTTCTTCTGGCGTGTTGCCCGCTTCGGCGGTCACTTCGCGCATCTTGGCGACCGCCTTGGCGGCCAGCCGCGCATCGTTCTCCGCCCGTTCGCGCTGCAGGCGCATGGTGCGGAAATCATGGCGTTCGCGCGCCGCGTCGGCCTGCTGCCCGGTCCACGCATCCCAGCCGGTGGCGTCGCCGGTGACCGGTGCCATCACGATGCAGTCGACCGGGCAGGGCGCAACGCACAGGTCGCAGCCGGTGCACAGGCTGGGCAGGATGGTGTGCATCTGCTTGGCCGCGCCGATGATCGCGTCGACCGGGCAGGCCTGGATGCACAGGGTGCAACCGATGCACAGCTGCTCGTCGATGAAGGCGACCGGGCGCGGGCGCTCGAAGCCGTTGGCCGGGTTGATCGGGATGACGGGGCGGCCGGTCAGCGCCGAAATGCGGCGCACGCCTTCGATGCCGCCGGGCGGACACTGGTTGATGCCGGCCGTGCCGTCCGCGATCGCCTCCGCGTAGGGGCGGCATGCCGGATAGCCGCACTTGGTGCATTGCGTTTGCGGCAGCACGTCTTCGATCAGGTCGGCGAGGGTTTTGGTCACGGCGGTCGGGGATGCTAAAACCGTCATTATCCGACAAATGGCGCGGAGAAGGTGGCAGTCGGGATTCGATTGCTCAGTATGGGTTCCCGCCAAGGGGGGCTCCTATGCTGAGCGAAAAGAAAAACGCCCCGTTGAATGCAACGGGGCGTTCTTGAGGCATGCGGCTGGATCAGCCGTGCTTCTGGATGAACTCGCCGATTTTCGGGCAGATCACCTCGCGCCAGCGGCGGCCCGAGAAGATGCCGTAGTGGCCGCAATTGGGCGCCACGAAGTCTTGCTGCATGTTGGCTGGGATGCCGCTGCACAAATCATGCGCCGCCTGGGTCTGGCCGGCGCCGGAGATGTCGTCCAGCTCGCCCTCGACGGTGAACAGCGCCACCGTGGTGATGTCTTGCGGACGCACCAGCTTGCCGCCAACTTGCCACGTGCCCATCGGCAGGCTGAACTCCTGGAACACCGTTTTGATGGTGTCGAGGTAGTACTCGGCCGGCATGTCGAGCACCGCGTTGTATTCGTTGTAGAACTGGCGGTGGCTTTCGGCCGGCTCGTCGTCGCCCAGCACCAGGTGCTGGTAGAACTCGCGATGGCTCTGCGCGTGGCGGCCCGGGTTCATCGCGATAAAGCCGGCGTGCTGCAGGAAGCCGGGATAGACCTTGCGGCCGAAGCCCGGATAGTTGGCCGGGACGCCGTAGATCACGGTGTTCTCGAACCAGGAAAACGGTTTCTCCATCGCCAGGTCGTTGACCGCGGTCGGCGACTGGCGCGGGTCGATCGGGCCGCCCATCATCGTCATGGTCTTCGGCAACAGCGGATCCTTGTCGGTCGCCATCAGCGAAATCGCCGCCAGGGTCGGGACCGTCGGCTGGCACACGGAAATCACGTGCAGGTCGGGCGCGAGCATGCGCATGAAATCCTGCACGTAGAACACGTAGTCGTCGAGGTGGAAGGCGCCTTCCGACATCGGCACCATGCGCGCGTCGGTCCAGTCGGTGATGTAGACGTCATGTCCCGGCAGCAGGCCGCGCACGGTGTCGCGCAGCAAGGTCGAGTGGTGGCCCGACAGCGGGGCGACCAGCAGCACCTTCGGCTGCTTGAGCGCCGCGAGCTTCTTGTCGCTCAGGTCTTTCTTGAAATGGAGCAGGCGGCAGAACGGGCGCGTGACTACGGTGCGCTCCATGATGCCGATCGTTTCGCCGTTCAGCGTGGTCGAGTCGATGTCGAACGCCGGTTTTTCGTAGTCCTTGCCGAGCCGGTACATCAACTCGTAACCGGCCGCGATCCGTTGCGAGAACGGGGTGTGGGCGAACGGGGAGACCGGGTTCGAGAACAGTTTCGAGGAAGCCTCGGCCCACTGCATCATCGGCGTGAGAAACGAGCGCTGCATCTCGTGCAATTGGTAAAGCATAAAAGTTTCCTTCGTGATAGCCGACCGTCGCGTGGCGCGCCGACCGTGAATTAATTATAGGCTATACCGCGGACCTTACAGCAATTTGACGTTCTACGCAGCAATTGCTTAAGCCCGCTCAACGAATCGCGCGGATGCATGCCTTCAGTCACGATTTTTATCATGGAATTTGCCGAGCCGTCGGTGGTGCGGCGAACATATGGCGGAAATGCGACGCAAATGCGACATTCCGTATCTCTGGGGTAACTGAACGTGGTCAGTCGGATACGGTAGTTTTGACGCCGGGAATTTCATGCAGTCCGGGACATCGGGTGAAGTGCGAATGGAGTTCCTGGAAGGGAACAAACAGGGGCGCCGCGCGGAAGGCGGCTCCCCGTGATGATGCCGATGCTACTTAGCGGACCAGCTGGTCGAGCTTTTCCTTGACGTCTTTCCACTTTTCCGCGTCCGGCAGCGCCGGCTTGGTCTTGGTGATCGACGGCCAAGTGCGCGCCAGGTCGACGTTGATCTTGATGAACTGCATCTGGTCGGCCGGCACGTCTTCCTCGGCGTAGATGGCGTTGACCGGGCACTCGGCCACGCAGACCGCGCAATCGATGCACTCGTCCGGATCGATGGTCAGAAAATTCGGGCCTTCCCGGAAACAATCTACCGGGCATACATCTACGCAATCGGTATAACGACAGCTGATGCACGATTCGGTGACAACGTGGGTCATAACAGTCCTATCAAGAGAATGGGGTGTTGCGGGCGCGGCGGGAAAAAGACGAAACCGCCAGCCATGGCAAAGTACTGTATTTTAAGGCAATTCGGTTTTTCCTCCAAATCGCGCTCAGACACAATGCGCATAAGCATATGCGCGGAGCGGTGTCTCACCCGTCGGGTCAGACACCTGGGTTGGCGCCGGTTTGCCCTTGATTTGTCAGCGCAGGCGCGCAGCGTCCGGCGGTGGCGCCGGATCGGGCCAGCCGCCGGCGACTGCCGCCGCGGGCCCGTTGCGGCCGTGTTCGGCGCACCAGCGCGCCAGTGACTGCGTTTCGGCGTCGAGCACGTGGGCGATATCGTAATACTCGGCCAGGTTCATGGTGCCGCAGCAGGCGCGCCGGTCCTGCACCGCGCCCGGCGGATCCTGCACGCCGGGCGCAAGCACGACCAGGTCGCCATGGTCGTCGGCCAGCGGCACGGGCGATTCGACCACTTCGCGCAGGATGAAGCGGTTGCGGATGAAGTTGCGGTACTCGACCGGCTTGCCGTCGTCGAGGGAGAGGCGCAGCATCTGGTTGACCACGTCGGGGAAGGTGGGGCCGATATCGGGCGCGGCCACCAGCGCGCGCAGCACCAGGCCGCGCAGATAGGCGCCGACGCCATGCAGCACCATCGCGTCGTCAAGCAGGGCGGGGTTGCGCTCGAACGCGAACAGGTCGGCCAGGATGTCGTAGATGGCGCCGGTGAACACCTGCGAGATGGCGTGCACCTCGGTGCCGGCGTCGGTCAGGGTCAGGTCATTGTCGGCGTTGCGCAGGCCCGTGGACGCGCCCAGCGCCAGGCCGAACTGCTCGGCGATGTCGGCCAGGAAGGACTTGTCGTGCAGCCGCGCCTTGGTCTGGGCCACGATCGCTTCGCACTGGTCGAGCTGCGACAGGCACAGGAAAATCGCCGTCAGGTCGCCGAACGACTCGTGCAGCCCGCCGGTCTGGGGCGGATTGTCGGCCGCCAGCCAGGCCGGCTTGAGGCCATCGAGCACCGCGTGCCCGGTCTCGTGCGAGACGATGTCGAACGAGCGGCAGGTGAACACGCGCGCAGCCTGGCCGCCGGGCACGAAGTCGCCGAACTTCAGGCAGCACTGCGAGCGGCTGTAGAACGCGTTCATCACGTTCGGCAGGCCGTAGGGATAGACCTGGATCGGCGCCGTGTCGACGCTGCTGTTCCATTGCCAAGGCAGCGGCATCTCGCTGCCCACCGCCGACAGCGCGCGCTGGTACATCGTCAGCGTCTGGCGCACCACCGCGAAGGTGTGCACCGCGTCGAACTGGGGCGTGTCGGGCATGGTGACGAAGTCGCCGAACGCGTTCGGGCTGACCGGCGCGATGCCCGGGTCGCCCGAGACGATGCGGGCGTCGCGCGGGCCGTCCAGCACGATCCCGGGCAGGAAGGCTTGGCGGGTGCCGATTTCGCTGACCGAGGGATCCTGCTTCCACATCAGCACGCGCGCGCCGAATGCGAACGGCAGCGGCACCGCAGGCGGGGGCGGCGCGCCCTCGCTGCCGCGCGGCATGCCTGGCTCGTCGAGCAGCTGCGCCGCCTTGCGGTGCTGGCGGTAGGCCGCGCTGGGGGTGGGCACGTCGCGCACCGGCGCGCTCTCGCGGCCGGAAAGCAGGGGATCGGACAGGTAGTCGCGTGGATCCATCGTGAGTTCTCCTAAGAAAGCCGGGCTGTCGATGGGAAATATTCGCGCCATGCGCCGCGGCAGCATTTGATGCTCATCAACGGGTGTGCGCTGGGATAAAATGCGTACCAACAAGAAAACAACCATCCAGGAGTTCGCATGCACTTTGTCGGCGCCGCCGGCGGTCCGGCCGTGGCTGGCATCCCCCTCGAATTCCTCCTGTTTGCGGTGGTGCTGGGCATGATCGCGTTCAGCCATGCGAGCACCCTGGCGACCGCGCTGTGGGGCGCGCTGGCGATCACGCTGTACAAGCTGGCGTTCTCGCCCTTCCATGAAGGCGCGGGGCTGGCCGGCCTGCTTGGCCACGCGCAGGCCGAATGGGTCGGGCTGGCCAACCTGCTGGCGCTGCTGCTCGGCTTCGCGCTGCTGGCCCGCCATTTCGAAGAGAGCGGGGTGCCCGCCAAGCTGCCGGACTACCTGCCCGACGGCTGGACCGGGCCGCTGGTGCTGCTGTTCTCGGTGTTCTTCATTTCCAGTTTCCTCGACAATATCGCCGCGGCGATGATCGGCGGCGCCGTCGCGCACACAGTCTTCCGCGGCAAGGTCCATATCGGCTACCTGGCCGCGATCGTCGCCGCGTCGAACGCGGGCGGCTGCGGCAGCGTGGTGGGCGACACCACCACCACGATGATGTGGCTGGCCGGGGTCAGCGCCGCGCAAGTCTTCCCGGCCTACGTGGCGGGCGTCGTGGCGCTGGTCGTGTGCGCGGTGCCGGCCTCGCTGGCGCAGCACGCGCACTGCCCGATCGTCAAGGAGGCGCCGGCCGGGGTCCGCATCGACTGGCCGCGCGTGGCGATCGTCGCGCTGATCCTGGCCGCGGCGGTGGGCGCCAACCTGCTGCTGAACCTGCGCTTCCGGCAGTGGAGCGCGGCCGCGCCCTTCCTCGGCATCGCGATCTGGCTGACGATCTTCGCCACCGCCGGGCTGCGGCGCCCCGACTGGCAGGTGCTGCCTGGCGCCGCCAAGGGTGCGCTGTTCCTGCTGGCGCTGGTGTGGGCGGCCTCGTCGATGCCGGTCGAGGCGCTGCCGCCGGCGAGCTGGCAGTCGGCGCTCGCGCTCGGCTTCGTGTCGGCGATCTTCGACAACATCCCGCTGACCGCCCTGGCGCTGCGCCAGGGCGGCTTCGACTGGGCGTTCCTGGCGTATGCGGTCGGCTTCGGCGGTTCGATGATCTGGTTCGGCTCGTCCGCAGGGGTGGCGCTGTCGAACCTGTACCCGCAGTCGCGCTCGGTGACCTTGTGGGTGCGCCACGGCTGGCACGTGATCGTCGGCTACGTGGCCGGCTTTTTTGCGCTGCTGGCGCTGATGGGCTGGCATCCTGCCTGAGCTGCTGGCATTATGGCGGGCTGTTCAGGAAATCAAGCGGAAGGTGCGTTACATGGCGGACATCAACATCGTTCAGGCACACAGCCTGAGCCAGGAAAAGGCGCGCGAAGCGGCAGCCACGGTGGCGGACAAGCTGGCGCGGGACTACGACCTGGCCTGCAAGTGGGAAGGGGATGTGCTGCGCTTCGAACGCAGCGGCGTGCAGGGCGCGCTGATCCTGCACGAACAAAAAGCCGAGATGAAGATCAGTCTCGGCTTTTTGATGGGGGCGTTTTCCTCGGCGATCGAAGCGAAAGTCGCGGAAAAGATGCGGAAGGTGTTCGGCGCCACGTCTGGCGCGTCCGGGGTCTGACCCGTCGGGTCAGACCCTTTCACCTGGCTGGAACAATGTGCAAGGTATGCGTCGGCGCGTCTGGGGTCTGACCCGGCGGGTCAGACCCTGTTACTCGTCCTTCAGTTCCTCGATCAGGTCGATGTATTGCTGCATCGCTTCGTCCTTCGAGGTGCCCTTGAAACCGTCCCAAGCGTCGAACTTGGCGCGCCCGACCATGTCGGTAAAGCCCGGCCGCTCGCCGGTTGCATCGCCGGCCGACGCCTGCTTGTACAAGCCGTAAATCTTCAGCAAGGTCATGTTGTCGGGACGTTCCGGCAGGTTCTTGGAATCGGCCTGTGCCTGGGCAAACTGTTCTTGCAAGCTCATAAAAAACTCCTGTGACGGGATGGGAACGGGTTGGTGCAGCCGCTGTATTTAGACGGCGAGCAGTTCGACGTCGAAAATCAGGGTCGCGTTTGGCGGAATCACGCCGCCCGCGCCGCGTGCGCCGTAACCGAGGCTGGCAGGAATCGTCAGGCGCCGCGCGCCGCCGATCTTCATGCCTTGCACGCCTTCGTCCCAGCCCTTGATGACCTGGCCGGCGCCCAGCGAGAACTGGAATGGATCGTTGCGGTCCTTGCTCGAATCGAACTTGGCGCCGGCGGTGCCGTCGTCGTTGCGCAGCCAGCCGGTGTAGTGGACAGTGACGTGCTGGCCGGCTTTCGCCTCCGCGCCTTCACCGACGATGGTGTCTTCGTACTGCAGGCCGGAATCAGTGGTAATGGTGGACATGGTGTGCTTTCTTGATCAGGGTGATTGGGAATTGTAGTGCATGGCGTGTCAAAGCGCTATCAACCCCGCGGCAGTTTTGTTGTGATTCACAGGAGGAATCTGGGACGAAAGCCTATCGCCCCATTGATTTCCACGTAGAATATCTATTTTGGCCCCTTCGAGCGAATATTCCCCCATGCTGCGCAGTTTTCACAGGTTCCTGATTTCCGTTCTCTGTCTCGCTTCGATCGCCGGCGCCGCCAGTGCCAACGTTGTGGTCGTCCTCAATTCGCGCGATGCGACGGTCAAACTGCTGGACCAGCAGACCTATGCGGAGGTGGCCACCTTCCCGGTCGGCAAAGAGCCGCACCACCTGATGGCTACGCCGGACAGCAAATCGGTGATCGTGGCCAGCTCGGTCGGCAATGAACTGATCTTCCTCGACCCGCTCACCGGCAAGGTCCAACGCACGATCAAGGACGTGCTGGACCCGTACCAGATCGGCTTTTCGCCCGACCAGAAATGGTTCGTCAGCGCCTCGCTGCGCCTCGATCGGGTCGACATCTATAAATACGATGGCGCCAACCTGGTGCTGTCCAGGCGCATCGAGCTGGGCAAGTTGCCGAGCCATATGGCTTTCAACAAGGCCAGCGACACCGTCTTCATCACGCGCCAGGGCAGCGACCAGGTCAGCGCGATCGACCTGGCCAGCGGCGCCGTCAAGTGGACCATCCCGGTCGGCAAGCTGCCGGCGGGGATCGCCATGACGCCGGACGACAAGTACCTGTTGGTCGGGATCATGGGCAGCGACTATGTCGAGGTGATCGACTGGCGCACACAGAAAACCGTCAAGCGCATCAAGGCCGGCAACGGCACCCACAACTTCCGTTCGCTGGGCGACAAGCGCCACACCTTCGTGTCGAACCGGGTCTCGAACAGCATTAACATCATCGACCAGGTGACCCTGGAAAATGTCGGCACGATCAATGTGCCGGGAGGCCCCGATTGCATGGAGCTGACCCGCGACGGCAAGACCCTGTGGGTGACGCTGCGCTGGATCAAGAAGGTCGCCGTGATCGATGTCGCCAGCCGCAAGATCATCAAGATGATCCCGGTCGGCCGCTCGCCGCACGGCGTGTTCTTCGCCGATTCGGCGCCGCGGATGTAATGAACGTGCGCATCGCGCTGGGCGCCGCCGCGTTGCTGCTGGCGGCCGCATCCCCGGTCGGCGCGGCGGGCCAGGATGCCTGCCGCGGCACCATCTACCTGACCTTCGACACGGGCAGCCAGTCGCAGGCCGAATTCATCGCCGCGACCCTCAACAAGCACCACGTCAAGGCCACCTTCTTCATGGCCAACGAGAAGACCACGCGCGGCGACTGGTCGCTCGACCCGTCGTGGGCGCCGTACTGGAAGGCGCGCGCCGCGGAAGGCCACGCCTTCGGCACGCATACCTTCGACCATGTGTATTTCAAGCGCGACGGCGCCGGCGTCAAGATCGAGGTCAAGCCGCAGTTCGGCGCCAACGCCGGCAAGCTGCTGTCGTGGACACCTGCCGAATACTGCAGCGAACTGAAACGGGTCGACCAGCGCTTCCATGAACTGACCGGGCGCGCGCTCGACCCGATCTGGCGCGCACCTGGCGGCAAGGTCTCGAGCCGCACGCTCGCCGCCGGCAAATCCTGCGGCTACACCCACTTCGGCTGGGCTCCGGCCGGCTTCTCGGGCGACGAAACATCGAGCGATGCGTATCCAAACAGCGTGCTGCTCAAGCGCGCGCTGGCCACGCTCAAGGACGGCGACATCGTCCTGGCGCACCTGGGCATCTGGTCGCGCAAGGATCCGTGGGCGCCGGCCGACCTGGAGCCGCTGATCGTCGGCCTCCGGCAGAAAGGCATGTGTTTCGCTACACTGCGAGAGCATCCCGATTTTATGAAGAAGCCATGATCCAGTTTTTCATCGACCTGTTTGGCGGCGCCCATGGCTGGCTGTTCGAGCACGTGGTCGAGCCCTTTGTTTTTGTCAGCGGCCTGGGCGAGTTCACCGAAGAAGCCTTCGAAGGCACCGAATGGTTCCTGGTCGGCCTGGTCGAGCTGGCCGCGCTCTACCTGGTGCTGCGTCCGCTCGAGGCGCTGTTGCCGGTGCACGCGTTTTCCGACAAGCGCGCACGCTGGAACGATTTCATCTACACGCTGGTGCACCGCCTCGGCCTGTTTTCGATCGCGATCTTCTTCACGCTCGACCCGATGATGGACCACATCGCCGGCCTGCTGCGGCTCGAAGGCGTGCATCCTTTCAACCTCGAATCGCTGCTGCCGTCGATGCCGCCGCTAGCGAGTTTCCTGCTATATCTGGTGGTGCTCGATTTCTGCGATTACTGGTTCCATCGCGCCCAGCACCATTTCAACTGGTGGTGGGGCCTGCACAGCCTGCACCACAGCCAGATGGACATGAACCTGTGGAGCGACAACCGCAACCACCTGCTCGACGACCTGCTGCGCGATATCGTGATGGCGATCGTGGCGCTGGCGATCGGCGTGCCGCCCGCCCAGTTCATCCTGCTGGTGTCGGTGTCGCGCGCGCTGCAAAGCCTGCAGCATGCCAACGTGCGCATCCATTTCGGCCGCTTCGGCGAACGGGTGCTGGTGTCGCCGCGCTTTCACCGCACCCACCATGCGATCGGTGTCGGCCATGAGTCGGCCGGCCAGGGCACGCTGGGCGGCTGCAATTTCGGCGTGCTGCTGCCGGTGTGGGACCTGCTGTTCCGCACCGCCCGCTTCGACCGCGGGTTCGCCGCGACCGGCGTGCGCGACCAGCTGCCGCGCCAGGACGCGCAAGGCCGGCCGCTCGCCGGCCGCAATTACGGGCGCGGCTTCTGGCAGCAGCAATGGTATGGCCTGAAGCGGATGGCCGAATTCGCGCGCAAGGGTGCGAGCTGATGGGCGCGGTGCTGAATGCCTACGGGCGCGCGCTGGCGTCCCAGCTGAGCGGCAAGATGATGTTTCTGTCGATCATTCCGTTCCTGCTGTCGCTGGCGCTGTGGGGCGCCTTGCTCTACTTCGGCTTCCAGCCGCTGCTTGACTACGTGCAGGCGCTGTTCGAAAATTACGGCGGCTACAAGGCCAGCGGCGGCCTGCTGTCGATGCTGGGGCTGGGCATGCTCAAGACCGTGGCGGTGCCGCTGGTGGCGATGCTGCTGTTGCTGCCGCTGATGATCATGAGCTCGCTGCTGTTCATGGGGCTGGTGGCGATGCCGGCGATCGGGCGCCACGTCAGCGCGCGCCAGTTCGCCACGCTCGAGATGAGGCAGGGCGGCAGCCTGTCCGGCAGCCTCGCGCTGAACCTCGGTTCGGTGCTGCTGTTCGCGCTGCTCTGGCTGCTCACTTTGCCGCTGTATTTTTTCCCGCCGCTGGCGCTGGCCGCGCAAGTGGCGCTGTGGGGCTGGCTGACGGCGCGCGTGATGAGCTACGACGCACTGGCCGCCCACGCCAGCGCGGATGAACGCCATGCGATCACCCACAAACACCGCTGGCCGCTGCTGGCGATCGGCATGGTATCGGGCGCCGCCGGCGCCCTGCCGGGCATCGTGTGGATCGGCGGCGCGCTGATCTCGGTGGTGCTGTTTCCCTTGCTGGCCGTGTTGTCGATCTGGCTCTACCTGGTGATCTTCATTTTCACCGGACTGTGGTTCCAGTATTACTGCCTGCAGGCGCTGCGAGAGCTGCGCGCCACTGTTGTCGAATCGTCCAAGCCGGAAAACGATTTCGTGTCACACTGACCGTATCAACTTGCAAACATGCGGCTGGTTGCAGCGCCGCCGAACTCGACCATATGTGAACTGGATAACACCCGTCGCGAACAGGGTGCGGCCGCGGCATTTGCGCAAGTTGTCGAAGTGCTTTTTTCTACCGTGCTGAGTCGTTGTTTTTTTGCGAAAAAAATCAGGCATGCGACATTTTGTCGAACAGTGCTACGTGGCGGAGGCGTTGATGTGGTGGAATGGTAAGCATGCGATGGCCAGATTCTGGAGTGGGATTTTGGTTGTAATTCGCGCTAACAAGAAACGGCCTCGCTCACTCGAAACGACCGCTGCAAGGATGGCGAAGGTCGGCACCGAGGACGCGGGACGATTGAATCAAACCGGTTGAGCCATCATGGAAAGTAATAGTCAAGCAGAGCGCCCTTACAGCGTCGCGAGCGCGGTTCGCAAGCTGCGCGCGCGCGCCGCATCGCTGAGCCGCCCACGTGCGGAGCAGAGCGCGGACGGCGAAGAAATCGCCGGCGAACTGCATTATCCGCAGCCGCACCTGTCGCTGGTGCCCGAGCCCGAGCCCGAATCGGCCGAGACCGCGCCCGACGGCAAGCCGCCCAAGCGCCGCCGCCGCATCAAGCCGGCGCTGCTGTTGCTGTTGCTGATGCTGCTGTCGATCTTCGCCTGGTGGGTGGTGCAGGAAACCCGCAGCTCGGCCATGCAGGCGCGCTTCTTCGCCAACCTTGCCAGCAAGGTCAGCTACAAGGTAGAGCCGGGCCCGAGCAATGCGATCCGCTTCCCGTCCGACAGCCCGTACGACGAGCGGCTCGGCTACGCCAACCTGCCCGATTACCTGGCCAAGCTGAAAGCGCGCGACTACGAAATCGTGTCGCAGGCGCGGCTGTCGCCGAAAGCGATCGAGCTGGCCGACATGGGCCTGTTCGCCACCTACCGCGAGAAAACCAAGGTCGGCCTGGCAATTTACGATTACCGCAACGAGCCGCTGTTCACCGCGCGCTATCCGGAGCGCATCTACGAATCCTTCGATGCCGCGCCGACGGTGATGGTCAACAGCCTGCTGTTCATCGAGAACCGCGAACTGCTCGACCCGACCCACCCCAAGCGCAACCCGGCCGTCGAATGGGACCGTTTCAGCAAGGCCGTGTTCGATAAATCCCTGCATGCGTTCTCGGGCGGCGAGAAACGCGTCGCCGGCGGCAGCACGCTCGCGACCCAGATCGAAAAGTACCGCCATTCGCCGGAAGGGCGCACCAGTTCGCTGATGGACAAGCTGCGCCAGATGGTCTCGGCCACCCTGCGCGCCTACCAGGGCGGCGAAGACACCACCGCGGTGCGGCGCCAGATCGTGGTCGACTACCTCAACACGGTGCCGCTGTCGGCCAAGGTCGGCTACGGTGAGGTCAACGGCATCGGCGACGGCATGTGGGTCTGGTACGGACGCGATTTCACGTCGTTCAACCGGGCGCTGCGCAACGGCATCGACACGCCCGACGGCGCGCTCGCGTACAAGCAGGCGCTCAGCCTCACCATCGCCCAACGCCGTCCGGCCCACTACCTGGGCGCCGGCGCGCAGGACCTGGAAGAGCTGACCAACACCCACTTGCGCGTGCTTGCCGCCGCTGGCGTCATCACCCCGGCCTTGCGCGACCTGGCCAGCCACCAGAAGCTGCACCCGGCATCGGGCACCGGCATTGCTCCGCCGGCGGCCAACTCCTTCGTCACCCGCAAGGCGTCGAACGCGGTGCGTACCCACCTGGCCGGCCTGCTCGGCGACTCGCGCCTGTACAACCTCGACCGGCTCGACCTGTCGGTGGCCAGCACCCTCAACGCGGAAGCGCAGAAGGCCGTGACGGCCCAGCTGCGCGGCCTGCGCGACGCCGAATCGGCCAAGGCGGCCGGCCTGACCGGCAAGGGCATGCTGGGCAATGGCGATCCCGCCAATGTCGTGTACAGCTTCACGCTGATGGAACGCGGCCCGAACGCGAACTACCTGCGCATCCAGACCGACAACTACGACCAGCCGCTCGATATCAACGAAGGCGCCAAGCTGGACCTGGGCTCGACCGCCAAGCTGCGCACCCTGGTCACTTACATGGACATCGTCGACCAGCTGCACAAGCGCTTCGAGCCGATGTCGCCGGCCGAACTGAAAAAGGTCGTGATCGATCCGAAAGACCGCATGTCGCTGTGGGGCGTCGAATACTTCCTGGGCCTGAAAGCGGGCGCCGACCGCAGCCTGCCGCCGATGCTGGCGGCTGCGATGGAGCGCAAGTACTCGGGCAGTCCGGGCGAAGGCTTCTTCACCGGCGGCGGCCTGCACCACTTCGGCAACTTCAGCAAGCTCGACGACTCGAGGATCCTGACCGTGCGCCAGGCGCTGCGCAACTCGACCAACCTGGTGTTCGTGCGCCTGATGCGCGATGTGGTGCGCTACTACATGTTCCAGCTGCCGGGTTCCTCGGCAGCCCTGCTGGCCGACGCCGACGATCCGCGCCGCGCCCAATACCTGGCCCGTTTCGCCGACCGCGAAGGCCGTGAATTCCTCGGCAAGTTCTACAACAAGTACAAGAGCAAGAACCCGGCCGATGCGGAGAAGGCGCTGCTGGCCAGCTTCCATCCGACCCCGTCGAGGCTTGCCGCGACCTACCGCACGATCCATCCGGAAGGCACGCTCGAGCAGTTCGGCGCCTTCATCAACGCGAACCTCGCATCGGCCAACGAAGTGCCGGGCGACCGCATCGTCAGGATGTACGAGACCTATGCGCCGGCCAACATGTCGCTGGCCGACCGCGGCTACGTGTCATCGATCCACCCGCTCGAACTGTGGGTGGTCGGCTACCTGCGCAATCACCAGAACGCCGGTTGGAAGGAAGTGTCCGACGCCAGTGTCAAGGAGCGCCAGGAGGTGTACTCGTGGCTGTTCAACACGCACCGCAAGCACGCCCAGGACAAACGCATCGCAGGCCTGATCGAAGTCGAAGCCTTCCTGAAAATCCACGCGCAGTGGAAGAAGATGGGCTATCCGTTCGACTCGCTGGTGCCGTCGTATGCGACCACGCTGGGCGCGTCGGCCGACCGTCCGGCAGCGCTGGCCGAAATGATGGGCATCATCATCAATGGCGGCCAGCGCAGGCCGGTACAGCGGATCGAGTCGCTGCAATTCGCCAAGGGCACCCCGTACGAGACGATGGTCAAGCCGGTCAAGACGAAAGAATTCGAGCAGGTGATTTCGCCCGAGGTTGCGCGCGCTGTGGCCGATGCCATCCGAGAAGTGGTTTCCGACGGCACCGCCAAGCGCGTGAAATCGGCCTTCGTTGCGGCCGATGGCAACATCATTGCGGTGGGCGGCAAGACCGGTACCGGCGACCAGCGCTTCGACGTGTACGGCGCCGGCGGCCGGCTGATCGAGTCGCGCTTCGTGAACCGCTCGGCTACCTTCGTATTCAACATCGGCGAGCGCTTCTTCGGCAGCATGACGGCGTACGTGCACGGTCCCGACGCTGCGCATTACGACTTCACCAGCGCGCTGCCGGTGCAGCTGCTGGTGGTGCTGGCGCCGACCCTGATGCCGATGATCGATCCCGAGGCCGCGGCCAAAATGAAGATCACGGCTGATGCGGCTGCGGCGGCCAAGGCGGAGGCGGCGAAAGTGGAGGCGGCGAAAGTCGCGGGTGAGCCTGGAGCCGCGGGCGCGCTTGCGCCGGCTGGCGACAAGCCGGCCGTTGCGAAGCTGGTTGGCGAGAAGGCGCCGGCGAGCGATGCAAAGGCGAAGTCCGACAAGCCGGCAGCGCCGAAGACGGCTGATGCTGCGGGCGAGAGGCCGAAGGCGCCGGTGGCGCAGGCTGCCGCTGGTGCACCCGCCCACGAACAGCATCCGCTGGCGTCCGAAGTGAACGACGAAGGCACGGCCAAGCCCAAGGCCGCTGTGAAAAAAGCCGCGCCGCCGACCGACGCCAAGCCGCCCAAGCCAGAAACAGTGCCGCAACGGCCGCAAGAACTGTTCTAACATCCGTCAGCCCCCGCACGTCGCTCCCGCCTTCGCGGGAACGACGGCGCATAGAATGGCGGTTTCACGAAACAGCGCTTGCATTTCATCAGACAGCGCTTGCATAGTGAGGCGAATGTTGGCATCGTAGCCATCCATGAAACCTACACGCTACGTCATGTCCCGGATCCGCAAGTTTACCCAGTTCTCGTTTCGCGACCTGGTCGCCACCGCTGGTCCCACTATCTTCCTGATCGGCGCCTTGTGCGTGCTGGCCTACGTGATCGTCGATCCCGCCCCGCCGCGCCACATGAGCCTCGCCACGGGCCAGGAAAACAGCGCCTACGAAGCATTCGGCAAGAAGTACGCTGCCGCGCTGGGCAAGGACGGCATCAAGGTCACGATGAGCCGCTCGCTCGGCTCCCAGGAAAACCTGCAGCTCCTTAATGACGGCAAGGTCGACGCCGCGTTCGTGCAGAGCGGTTCGACCAACGAGGCCGAGGCGCAGCGCGAAGGCCTGGTCTCGCTCGGCAGCCTGTTTACCGAACCGGTGTGGCTGTTCCTGCGCGAGCCGGTCAATGTCACCCAGCTGAGCCAGCTGAAGGGATTGAAGATCAACCTCGGTCCGGAAGGCACCGGCATTCCGAAACTGTTCCGCCAGGTGCTGGCGCTGAACGGCGTCGAGCCGTCCGACCTGGCCATGGGCGCGCTGGAAAACACGCCGGCCACGGTGGAGCTGCTGGAAGGGCGCATCGATGGGCTGGTGTTCAGTTCAGGCCCGGACGCGCTGCTGGTCCAGATGCTGCTTCAGACGCCCGGCATCAAGCTGTTCAACTTCGACCAGGCAGAAGCCTACGCGCGGCGCCTGCCGTTCCTGTCGCACGTGGTGCTGCCGCGCGGGATCGTCGATCTCGGGCGCGACCTGCC
Source organism: Pseudomonadota bacterium (assembly GCA_046728335.1). Classification (GTDB taxonomy): domain Bacteria; phylum Pseudomonadota; class Gammaproteobacteria; order Burkholderiales; family Burkholderiaceae_D; genus JAFCUW01. Next base: position 82,648 of record JBKPEJ010000041.1, read on the forward strand.
GCCGCAGGATTACCACCTGATTGCGCCCACCGCCACGCTGGTCGCGCGCGCCAACCTGCATCCCGCGCTGATCGAATTGCTGGTGCAGGCGGCCAGCGAGATCCACGGCGGCTCCGGCTGGTTCCAGCAGCAGGGCCAGTTCCCGTCGGCGCGCTACACCGAGATCCCGGTCGCGCGCGAGGCGGCCAAATTCTACAAGGACGGCCCGCCGCTGCTGCAGCGCTACATGCCGTTCTGGGTCGCCAACCTGTTCGACCGGCTGTGGGTGGTGGTGGTCGCGCTGGCCGCGCTGATTATCCCGTTTTCGAAAGTGGTGCCGCCGCTGTACGTGTGGCGCATCAAGTCGCGCGTGTATCGCTGGTATGGCCAGCTGCGCGCGGTGGAGCAGGCGCTCGACGAAGCCGATGGCGCGCGGCGCCAGCAGGTCTGCGCCGAACTGCTCACGCGCCTCGACGAGATCGAGGGCAGGGTGAACCGCATGTCGATCCCGCTGGCGTTCGCCGATAATCTGTACGGCCTGCGCAGCCATATCAATTTCGTGCGCCAGCGCGTGCGGACGATGATGACGGCGGTGGGCTAGCCGCCCAGGCCACCCCTGGCCGCCTGGCCCACCGCTAGCCGCCGATCCAGGGCAGGCCGGCCTTGCACCAGCCGGCCACGTTCTTGCGGTGTCCTGCGCCGTCCTTGTCGCCTTCGAAGCCTTCCAGGATGTCGAAGGCGTTGGTGAAGCCCTGCTCGGTGGCCAGTTTGGCCGCATGGCGCGAACGCACGCCGGAGCGGCACAGGAACAGCAGCACGTCGTCCTTGCCGGCGACCTCCTTCAGCTGCTCGGCGAAATTCGGATTCGGCGCGCCGCCCGGCCAGAAGCTCCATTCGATCGCGGCATGCTGGCTGGCCGGCAGCGACACCTGGCCCACCCAGTGGCGCTCAGCGGCGGTGCGCACGTCGACCAGCTTGGTGGCGGGATTCATCTGCAGCAGTTGATACGCTTCCTGCGGCGTGACCGCGCCGGCGTAGGGCTGGTCGGCGGCGCGCGCGCGCGCGGTGGCCAGAAGTTGGTCGGATGAGCTCATGACAGGTTCCCGGTAGGCAGTGGATTGTCTATTATAGTGATAGGTGTAATTTTTGCATCGGCGCGCCGCACCGATCGCGCTTTTGGGGCGTGCTGCCCCACGCTGGTGCGTGCGAACGCATTTGCACCAAATTGGTGCATTATTATTGCCACCCAAACGCGCCCTGACCGTTGCGGAAACGTTTTTTGCGCGAACTTGCACGCCGCTGAGCTATAAGTTGTCGTTTTCCCCAGGAATTTTTGGCTGGCATGGATTCTGCTATGATTCCTGTGAGTTTGCGCAAGCCCAAGGGCCGGACGCACCCCCCATTTTATTTAGGAGATTTGAATGGCAAAGACCGCCGCAGAAGTGTTGAAAATGGCAAAAGACAACGAAGTCAAATTCGTTGATTTCCGCTTTGCGGATACGCGTGGCAAAGAACAGCACGTCACCGTGCCGGTGTCCCATTTCGATCTCGACAAGTTCGAATCCGGCCACGCCTTCGACGGTTCGTCGATCGCCGGCTGGAAGGGTATCGAAGCGTCGGACATGATCCTGATGCCGGATCCTTCGACCGCCAACATCGACCCGTTCATGGAAGAGACCACGCTGTTCATGCAGTGCGACGTGATCGAGCCATCCGACGGCAAGGGCTACGACCGCGACCCGCGCTCGATCGCCAAGCGCGCCGAAGCCTACCTCAAATCGTCGGGCCAGGGCGACACCGCCTACTTCGGTCCGGAGCCTGAATTCTTCATCTTCGATTCCGTGCGCTGGAAGATCGACATGTCGGGCTGCTTCGTGAAGATCGATTCGGACGAGTCCTCGTGGGCCACCGACGCGAAAACCGAAGGCGGCAACCACGGCCACCGTCCGACCGTCAAGGGCGGCTACTTCCCGGTTCCTCCGGTCGACTCGTTCCAGGACATGCGCTCGGAAATGTGCCTGATCCTCGAAGCGATGGGCATCCCGGTCGAAGTGCACCACCACGAAGTGGCCGGCGCCGGCCAGAACGAAATCGGCACCCGCTTCTCGACCCTGGTCGAGCGCGCCGACTGGACCCAGAACCTGAAGTACGTGGTCTGGAACGTGGCGCACAGCTACGGCAAGACCGCTACCTTCATGCCGAAGCCTATCGTCGGCGACAACGGCTCGGGCATGCACGTGCACCAGTCGATCTGGAAAGACGGCAAGAACCTGTTCGCCGGCGACGGCTATGCCGGCCTGTCCGAAACCGCGCTGTTCTACATCGGCGGCATCATCAAGCACGCCAAGGCGCTCAACGCGATCACCAACCCTGGCACCAACTCGTACAAGCGCCTGGTGCCTGGCTTCGAAGCGCCGGTCAAACTGGCTTACTCGGCCCGCAATCGTTCGGCTTCGATCCGCATTCCGCACGTGGCGAATCCGAAAGGCCGCCGCATCGAGACCCGTTTCCCGGATCCGCTGGCCAACGTCTACCTGTGTTTCGCCGCGCTGCTGATGGCCGGCCTGGACGGCATCCAGAACAAGATCCACCCGGGCGAAGCGGCGTCGAAAGACCTGTACCACCTGCCGCCGGAAGAAGACGCGCTGATCCCGACCGTCTGTTCGTCGCTGGAAGAAGCGCTCGACGCGCTGAACAAGGATCGCGAATTCCTCACCCGCGGCGGCGTCTTCAGCGACTCCATGATCGATGCCTACATCGAGCTCAAGATGCAGGATGTGCAGCGCATGCGCATGACCACGCACCCGGCCGAATTCGACATGTACTACTCGCTGTAAGCATTCAGCAAACAGGCGTTATGCCGATGTCAGCAGCTGTGATCTTGCTGACATCGAATGTGTAAATGCCGTGTAAAAAACGCGGGAAAGCGACAGCTTTCACCGCGTTTTTTTTCGAATGTTGTATATTCGGGCTGAACCTATTTTACGCACGTACCGCCGTGCCCTCATGCTGATGCAAATGACAAGCCGCTTTCCACGATCCGCCCGCCGCAGCGCGCCGCAGCTGTTCACGCTGCTGCTTCTGCTCGCCGCGCTGTGCGGCGGCACGCGCGCGCGCGCCGACACGACCATCTACAAATGCGTCGACGAGGGCGGGCGCATCGAGTTCACCGATATCAAGCGCAACGGCTGCAAGGCGCTCGACCTGCCCAGCACGATCCCGGCGCCGGCCCAGCACCGCACGACCGGTCCGTCGGGCGCGGCGCGTCCCGCCGCCGCCGCTTCCGCACCGGCCGACTTCCCGAAAGTGAACGGTGTGCAGCAGAAGGCGCGCGACGACGACCGGCGCGAGATCCTCAACGATGAGCTGCGCAGCGAGGAAAAAAAGCTGGCCGACCTGCGGCGCGAGTTCAACGGCGGCGAGCCCGAACGCAACGGCAGCGAGCGCAACTTCGCCAAGTATCAGGAACGCGTGGCGCAAATGAAGGACAATATCGGGCGCGCCGAGAAAAACATCGACGCCCTCAGGCGCGAAATCGCGAACATCAAATGAACCGGATAGCAGGCAGTCCCGCGCGCCCCGCCGCCAACGCGGCGCTGGCAGGGCTCGATTTGCTGGCGTCGGCGGTGCTGCTGGTCGGCGCCGACGGCGGCATCCACTACGCCAACGCCGCCGCCGAGCACCTGCTGGAGAGCTCGCGCAAGGCGCTTGCGCGCACCCGGCTGGCGTCGCTGTTTCTCAACGCCGAAGAGCTGACCCGGCTGTGCGAGCAGGCGCTGGCGCACCAGTACGCCGACCTGCGCCAGGACCTCACGCTCGAGCGCAGCGGGCGCGATCCGCTGCACGTGCACAGCATCGTCAGCGCCACCGGCGACGCCGAAGTCGTCATCGAGCTGCGCGAGAACGTCCAGCAGCTCAAGCTCGACCGCGAGGAGCGCATCCTCGACCAGAGCCAGGTCAACAAGGAACTGATCCGCAACCTGGCCCATGAAATCAAGAACCCGCTGGGCGGCATCCGCGGCGCGGCCCAGCTGCTCGAACTCGAGCTGCCGGCGGTGCACCTGGCCCAGCTGCGCGAGTACACCCAGGTGATCATCAAGGAAGCGGACCGGCTGCAGACGCTGGTCGACCGCCTGCTGGCGCCGCACCGCCGCCCGCACATCGTCGGCGACGTCAACATCCACGAAGTGTGCGAACGGGTGCGCAGCCTGATGATGGCCGAATTCCCGGCCGGCCTGACGATCCGGCGCGACTACGACGCCTCGATTCCCGAATTCAGGGGCGACAAGGAGCAGCTGATCCAGACCGTGCTGAACATCGCGCGCAACGCCGCCCAGGCCTTGGCGGAGCGGATGGCGGCCGGCGATGCCGAGCTGATTTTGCGCACCAGGGTGGCGCGCCAGGTGACCCTGGCCAAGGTCCGCTACGGGCTGGCATTAGACTTGCATATCATCGACAATGGACCGGGCATCTCGCCGCAGATCCGCGACCGTATTTTCTACCCGCTGGTGTCGGGCCGGGAAGGCGGCAGCGGGCTGGGGCTGACATTGGCGCAGACCTTCGTGCAGCAGCACCTGGGCGTGATCGAATGCGAGAGCCGGCCTGGATTGACGGACTTCCGGATCCTGTTGCCGCTGCCATAAGCACCGGCGCGGGATGTGGAAGACGGATCCCACACAATTGAAGATCCATATTGCGGGGAAGCGCGAATACATGAAACCAATCTGGATAGTCGACGACGACGCCTCGATCCGCTGGGTGCTCGAGAAGGCGCTGGCGCGCGAAAACCTGGCCACCAGGAGTTTTTCGAACGCGCGCGAGGCGATGGCCGCACTGGAAACCGAGACGCCGCAAGTGCTGGTGTCGGACATCCGCATGCCGGGCGAATCTGGTCTCGACCTGCTGCAGTCGGTGAAGGAACGTTATCCCGGCCTGCCGGTCATCATCATCACCGCGTTCTCCGACCTCGATTCGGCGGTGGCCGCGTTCCAGGGCGGCGCCTTCGAATACCTGGCCAAGCCCTTCGACATCGACAAGGCGGTGGAGCTGATCCGCCGCGCGCTGGAAGAAAGCCTGCGCGAGACCAGCGTCGAAACGGGTCCGGCCGAGACCCCCGAAATCCTCGGCCAGGCGCCGGCCATGCAGGAGGTGTTCCGCGCCATCGGCCGCCTGTCGCAGTCGAACGTGACGGTGCTGATCACCGGCGAATCGGGCACCGGCAAGGAGCTGGTGGCGCGCGCGCTGCACAAGCACAGCCCGCGCGCGCAGCAGCCGTTCATCGCGCTCAACACCGCGGCGATCCCCAAGGACCTGCTCGAGTCCGAACTGTTCGGCCACGAGCGCGGCGCCTTCACCGGCGCCCAGACCACCCGCCGCGGGCGCTTCGAGCAGGCCGAGGGCGGCACCCTGTTCCTCGATGAAATCGGCGACATGCCGTTCGACCTGCAGACCCGCTTGCTGCGGGTACTGTCGGACGGCCACTTCTACCGGGTCGGCGGGCACCAGCCGATGAAGGCCAACGTGCGCGTTATCACCGCCACCCACCAGAACCTCGAACAGCGCGTGCGCGACGGCTTGTTCCGCGAAGACCTGTACCACCGGCTCAACGTGATCCGGCTGCGCCTGCCCAGTTTGCGGGAGCGGCGCGAGGATATCCCCATTTTGGTGCGCCACTTCCTGGTGCAGAGTGCCAGGCAGCTCGGCGTCGAAGCGAAGCGCATGAGCGACGGCGCGCTGCAGTTCCTGTCCGGGCTGGACCTGCCGGGCAATGTGCGCCAACTGGAAAACCTGTGCAACTGGATCACCGTGATGGCGCCGGGGCAGACGGTCGAGGTCAAAGACCTGCCGCTCGAACTGACGCAAAGCCAGGACGGCGGCGCGGAGCCGACGGCGGCCGGGCCGATCGAGTTCGGCGTCCAGCGCGGCGTCGTCCACCACCACGGCGCGCCGGCGGGCGGCCCGACCTTGGCCGACCTGGGCGCGGCCGGCGGCTGGATCGGGCTGCTCGAACTGCAGGCGGCCAGCATGCTCAGCGCCGGCCAGTCCGAGGTGATGGACGTGCTGGGGCGCCAGTTCGAATCGGCGCTGATCAAGACAGCGCTGAAGCACACCCACGGGCGCAAGAACGACGCGGCGGTGCGGCTGGGGATCGGCCGCAACACGATCACGCGCAAGATCGCCGAACTGGGGATCGACGGCGCGAAGGACGAGTAGCCCGGTCGGGGTAAGGTCGGATATTCGGACATTTGACTTTGCAATGTTCGAATGCCTGACCTGACCCCCGGCGCCTGCGCGGTGCTCCTTGCGCCAATATAGTAAGCTCTCGCATCGGGACGATCGTCCCGGCTATATTGGATGCCTATGCTGATCAACTGCGTCGCCTACCAGGAAGGCAAAAAACTCTCCGACATCCCGGTCGAGGAAATCAGCGACTATCTCGCGCGGCCCGGCTTTTTCGTCTGGGTCGCGTTGCGCGACCCGACGCCGCAGGAACTGGCGCAAATGCAGGAGGAGTTCAGCCTGCACGAACTGGCGGTGGAAGACGCGACCCGCGGCCACCAGCGCCCCAAGGTCGAAGAGTACGGCGACTCGCTGTTCGCCGTGATGCAGACGGTCGAACTGGCAGAAGGCAAATTGGTTGTCGGCGAGGTCGACGTGTTCGTCGGTCCCAACTATGTGCTGTCCTCGCGCCTGCACGCAACCCAGGGCTTCCTCGGCGTGCGCGAGCGCGCCGAGCGCGAACCGCACCTGCTGGCGCAAGGCTCGGCCTTCGTGCTGTATGCGCTGATGGACGCGGTGGTCGACCGCTACTTCCCGGTGGTCGACCTGCTCGAATCGGAGCTTGAGGCGATCGAGGACCGCATCTTCATACGCGGCTCGCAGCGCGCCAACATCGAGCAGCTGTATGAACTCAAGAGCAAGGTGCTGATCCTGCGCCACGCGGTGATGCCGCTGATGGAGGGAGTGGGGCGCCTGTACGGCGGGCGCGTGCCGTCCATCTGCATGGACACCCAGGAATACTTCCGCGACGTGCACGACCACTTGTACCGCATCGCCGGCACGCTCGACACGATCCGCGACACCATCAGCACGGCGATCCAGGTGAACCTGTCGATGGTGGCGATCGATGAAAATGAAGTCAACAAGCGGCTGGCAGCATATGCCGCGATCTTTGCCGTGTTCACCGCCTTCGCCGGCGTATGGGGCATGAATTTCAAGTTCATGCCGGAGCTCGATTGGCAGTACGGCTACCCGGTCGCGGTAAGCATGATGTTCGGCGTGTGCGGCTACCTGTACTGGCGCTTCAAGCGTTCCGGCTGGCTGTAGCGCGGCGCCAGGCGCCCAAGAAAAAACGCCCGGGAACTTGCGCTCCCGGGCGTTTTCATTTCAGCAGGCGTCGATCAGAACGTGTAGCTCAGACGCGCGTACAGGGTACGGCCGATCGGGTCGGTGTAGCGTGGATCGTAGCCAGCCTGGAAGGTCTGGGTCTGATAGCTCAGCGGCGGATTGCGGTCGAACATGTTACGCACGCCGGCGGTCAGGCCGAAGCCCTTCTTCATGGTCCACGACAGGTAGCCGTCGAAAGTCGTGTAGGACGCTACGTTGAACTCCGGATCCTGGTCCACATAGCCCGACTTGTAGTGGCCGGACACGCCGGCGCCGAACAGGCCGCGGCTCCAGTTGAGCGCGAAGTTGTTCTGCCAGCGGAATACCGGACCGGTACCGGAGTACACGCCGACGTTCTGATGCCACTCGCCGCCTTCCGAGTTCTGGTACTCGTACTTGTGCACGTAGGTACTGTTCAACTGGAAGTTGTAGTCGCCGTAGCCGCTGGTCTTCATGCGGTACTGGGCGCTGACGTCGATACCGTTGGTGCTGGTGCCGCCCAGGTTCTGGGTGCGCAGGTCAACAAAGCCGCAGGTGGTCGGATCAGGGCACTGCGAACCGTCGGTGGCCAGGTTGCCGGCCGGGGTGCGGTGGTAGATGCTGGCGTACTTGACCGGGTCGGTGAACACATCATCCTGGGACAGGCTGCCGATCGCGTGCTTCAGGTTGATCGACCAGAAATCCAGGCCCAGGGTCATGTTGTTGAACGGTTCGACCACCAGGCCGATCGTGGCGTTGCGCGACTTCTCCGGATTCAGCGCGGTGTTGCCGCCGGTCAGGGTCTGGAATTGCTGGCCGCAGTTCGCTGCCGACGACTTGCCCGGGATCGGGGCGCCGCCCGGGCAGTTGACCGGATCGTCATAGATCGACGAGTTGGTGTAGGTCTGGGCAGCGTTGATCTCGTACAGCGACGGAGCGCGGAAGCCGGTCGAGAACGAACCGCGCACCAGCACTTGCTTGCTAGGCTGGAAGCGGAAGCCGACTTTCGGATTGGTGGTGGTGCCGAAGTCGCTGTACTTGTCGTAGCGCAGCGCTGCGGTCACGTCCAGCGTCTTCAGGATCGGCACGTTCAACTCGGCGTAGGTCGCGTACACGGTGCGCGAACCTTCGTTGCGGGTTTCCGGGTCGATGCCGGTCGAGGCGACGACCTTGGCGGCATACTCGGGATTGGCAGCCGACAGGAACTTTTCACGGTGACCTTCGACGCCGACGGCGATGCCGACGCCGCGGCCGGCGTTCAGCCAGTCGCCCAGCTCGCGGCTGGCGTGGAAGTCGAGGCCGGTGGTGCTGCCCTTGGCATTCTGGACGTTGCCGTCCAGTGCGGCGCTGGCGATCAGCGCGTCGCCGGCGGCGCTCTGGGCGCCGAACGGATTGATCACGCCATCGCGCACGCCGGCGGTGATGATGCTGCCGTCGCTGTAGCCGCGCAGGTTTTCCTTGACCTTGTTCTCGTTGTACGAGAACGCGCCTTCATAGTCCCAACCCGACAGGTTGCCGGTCATCGAGGCGATGAAGCGCTGCTGCTGGTTGGTGTTCTCATCGGCGCGCGGGCCGTTTGGCAGGTCGCGCCACTTGACGTGGATGAAACCTGGCAGGGCCTTGGAGCCGCCGAGGCCATCGTTGAAGGCCGGGTCGAGCGCGATGTTTGGCGCGATGGCGCCTGGATTGCCCGGGTAGTAAGGATTGAGCGAGCCGTCCGGACGCACGCGGTTCTGGATCAGGCCGCCGTATGGCACCGGCGCGATCTGGCTGCCGATCTTGCTTTCGCTGGCCATGTACTCGAGGCCGAGTTCATGGTTTTCATTGATCTTGAAAGTACCCTTCAGCAAGCCGGTGGTGCGCTCGCTCTTCGGCACATAGTCGACGAAGCTCGAGGTCGTCATCTGGCAGCTGGTGCCGCCGGCGCCCGGGATCAGGTTCGGTGCGCTGGTGCAGCCAGGCGCGGCCGGGTTGCCCGAGGCGCCGTCCTGGTAGTAGTTGGCCGGGCTGGTGGTCGGCGACAGGCCGCCTGCGTAGCGGGTGTTGAACGGACGCTCGGTGCCGCCGATGTGGTTCTGTTCCTGGTGATCGAGCACGCCGAACACGTTCCAGCCGTCCTGGCCCAGGTTGCCGGCGCCGAAGCCGACGTTGATGCTGCGCGAGCGGCCGCCGTCATGGGTCGGGGCATCCGCGCCGAGCGTGATCACGCCGCCGGTGTAGTCTTTCTTGGTGATGAAGTTGATGACGCCGCCGACCGCGTCGGAGCCGTACAGCGCCGAGGCGCCGTCGCGCAGTACTTCGACGCGCTCGAGCGCGGCGAACGGGATCATGTTCAGGTCGGGCGCCGAGCTGTCGAAGGCGTTGTTGGCCAGGCGGCGGCCGTTCAGCAGCACCAGCGTCTTGTTGGCGCCGATGCCGCGCAGGTTGGCGAACGAGGCGCCGCCGGTGCCGAGGCCGACGACCTGGCTGGTGCCTTGCTGCGATTGCGACACCGACAGGTTCGACATCACCTGTTCGATCGTGGTCACGCCCTGTTTTTTCAGGTCGTCGATGCGGATGACGGTCACTGGCACGGCGGTCTCGGCGTCGATGCGCTTGATGGCCGAGCCGGTAATTTCCACGCGCTGGATCGGGGCGCTGGTGTCTTGCGCCATGGCGCCGTGGGCTGCGAGGCCCAGGCCAACCGCGACGCTGCCCGAAAACATCAGGCGCAGCGAGCGGGATAACACTGTTTCCATCATCTTAGTACTCCTAGTTAAACTGGTCTTGGACGGCGCCATTGTCTGAGGCGCCCCGGCCGGATCTTGTCTATGCAAGAACCGAGCACGGCATCTCATCACCCGGGGTACCAAGGGTCAATATTTACACTCAGTAATTACGCAGAAGAACAACGGAGAATGTATCGGTATCGTGCGCCCCTTGACGTGAGCGATACCGGCTGTGGTTGCAAGGAGTCTGGCCGTAAACGCCAGGCGCTCGGGCGCCGGGAGGGGCGGTTGGACAGAAATACTCAGTGGTATTTTTTACATTTGATACATTAGGTTACTTCAGGCGCGGCCCAAAAAGGCGGTGTGTGCGGCGTCGACCTGCCACCTCTTCATGCCTGCGCCGCGGTCCATCAGTCGGTGTCAGGTCCGCCGGACCTGACACCGGGGTCGTCGCCTCAGCGGGCGCTCGCCGCATCGCCGCGCGGCCCCGCACTGAAAGGTGGCACGGTCCAAAAAAAAACGCCGCTGAGGCAGCGGCGCTTCCTGGCAGTTCTGCGGCAGGCCGCACCAACTGCCTACTTTGCCATCGATAACGCCACCGCCTCGGCCACCTTGATGCCGTCGACCGCCGCCGACAAGATGCCGCCGGCGTAGCCTGCCCCTTCGCCGGCGGGAAACAGGCCGCGCGTGTTCAGGCTTTGCAGGTCGTCGTCGCGGCGCTTGATACGGATCGGCGACGAGGTGCGCGTCTCGACGCCGGTCAGCAGGGCGTCTTGCTGGTAATAGCCCTTGATCTGTTTGTCGAACGCGGGGAACGCTTCGCGCATCGCCAGGATCGCGTAATCGGGCAGGGCGCTGGCCAAGTCGGTCAAGCGCACCGCCGGCTTGAACGACGGGATCACCGAGCCGAATTCGGTTGAGGCGCGGCCCTTGACGAAGTCGCCCATCAGCTGGCCTGGCGCGTCGTAGGTGCCGCCGCCCAGCGCGAAAGCGCCTTCCTCGAGCCGGCGTTGAAGTTCGATGCCGGCCAGCGGGTGGCCCGGATAGTCGGCCGGAGTGATGCCGACCACGATCGCGCTGTTGGCGTTGCGCTCGTTGCGCGAATACTGGCTCATGCCGTTGGTGACCACCCGGCCCGGTTCGGACGCGGCGGCCACCACGGTGCCGCCCGGACACATGCAGAAGCTGTACACCGAGCGACCATTCGAGGCGTGGTGCACCAGCTTGTAGTCGGCCGCGCCGAGGATCTTGTTGCCGGCGTTCGGGCCGAAGCGGCACACGTCGATCAGCGACTGCGGATGCTCGACCCGAAACCCGATCGAGAACGGCTTCGCCTCGATGTAGACGCCGCGCTCGTACAGCATCTCGAAGGTGTCGCGCGCGCTGTGGCCGATCGCCAGCACCAGGTGGCGGGTGGCGATCCGCTCGCCGTTTTCCAGTACCACGGCGCGCACCTGGCCGCTGTCGCCGTCGCGCTCGATGTCGACATCGACGACCTTGCTGGAGAAGCGGTATTCGCCGCCCAGCGCGATGATGTTCTCGCGCATCTGCTCGACCATCTTGACCAGCCGGAAAGTGCCGATGTGTGGCTTGCTCACATACATGATTTCTTCTGGCGCGCCGGCCTTGACGAATTCGGTGAGCACCTTGCGGCCGTAGTGTTTCGGGTCCTTGATCTGGCTATACAACTTGCCGTCCGAGAAGGTGCCGGCACCGCCTTCGCCGAACTGCACATTCGACTCGGGATTGAGTTCGCGCTTGCGCCAGAACCCGAAGGTGTCGACCGTGCGCTCGCGCACGACTTTGCCCCGTTCCAGGATTAGCGGACGCAGGCCCATCTGGGCCAGGATCAGCGCGGCGAACAGGCCGCAGGGGCCGGTGCCGATCACTACCGGGCGTTCGTTCTTGTCGTGGCCCTGCAACTGCTCGCCGCCGGCGACGAATTTGTAGCCGGTGTCGGGCGACGCCATCACATGGGCGTCGTGCTTCAGGCGCGCGAGCAACTCGGCTTCGCCGCGCACGTCGGCGTCGATCGCGTAGATCAGCACGATCGCGCTGCGCTTGCGGGCGTCGTAACTGCGCTTGAACACGGAAAACCCGAGCAGGGCGGCAGCGTCGATGCCGAGGCGGGCCAGCACGGCGTCGCGCAGCGCGGCGTCGGTATGGTCGAGGGGAAGTTTGAGTTCGTTAATTCGCAGCATGGCAGGAAATCCGGATTGCATCCAACGTGAATCCGCTATTTTACCTGAGTGCATTGACCGCCAATGCCGGACAGTGGCCGCTTCCCCGGCGGGCACCCCGTGACGCGCCGCAGCATCGCCGGAAGAGGGTGAGGGTGACCAAATTTCGCCGATTCGCACCTAACGTTCTGCAACCACGACGCATGCGCCGAAAGCGGGAAAGGTCGCACCGAAAGCGTGCTGCGACGCACCATTTCGAAGTGTTTTTTCCTATGAGAAATACTCGAATTCGGAAACTGTTGTTTATATGCACCTAGCTCTGGCGATTCATTGACACTAATAGTTTTGCTATGGTTCTATGTACCACTTAAATGTTGTTGATTTTTATCAAACGATGTTTATTCATTCGTCTACATGACGAATAAGAGAAGAAGTGGTGGGACATAAGCAATAACACCGTGATTAAAACGTACAAACCCTTACCGAGCCGATCTACCAGTGACGCTTAAAAATTAATTAGGAAATCACATGTTGAGAAAAACTGTTTTGGCACGCGCACTGACGATCGCGTTTAGCACCGCCGCTTTGAGCGCCGTAGTCATGGCGCCGGCAATGGCGCAATCGAACGCGGCAGGTAACATTTTCGGCCGCGTCGACTCCCCATCGGGCGCATCCGTCAACCTGCTCAACACCGACACCGGCCTGCGTCGTTCGGCCGCAGTCGAATCGTCGGGCCGTTACCAGGTTACGGCATTGCCGGCTGGTCACTACCGGGTCGAACTGGTTCGTGACGGCAAGGTCGCCTCGACCAGCGAAGTCGACGTCATCATCGGCCAGGGTGCCGAAGCGTCCTTCCTGGCTGCCGGCGCCGTGCAGTCGGTCCAGATCAGCGGTCGCCGCAACCGGATCGACGTGTCGAACACCAACAACGGCGCAACCTTCACCGCCCGCGAACTGAAAGCGCTGCCGATCGCCAAAAGCGTCGATGCGATCATTCAGCTGGCCCCGAACACCACCCGCGCCGACTCGCGCTACGAAGGCGGCGCCAGCTTCGGCGGCGGCGGTCCATCGGAAAATGCGTATTACATCAACGGTTTCCCTGTTACCAATCCGCTGACCCAGCTCGGCGCGTCCGAACTGCCGTTCGGCGCGATTTCCCAGGCGCAAATCCTGACCGGCGGCTTCGGCGCCGAGTTCGGCCGTTCGGTCGGTGGCGTGGTCAACATCACCACCAAGAGCGGTACCAACAACTGGGAAGCCGGCGTGTCGGCGACGGTGACGCCGCAATCGTGGCGCTCCACTCCGCGCGACTACTATTTCCCGGTCACTGGCGACCCTGCCAACGTTGCCACTGACGGCAAGCTGCGCCTGCGCCGCACCAGCAACACCAACGATGGCCGCACCTACGGCGCCTACGTCGGTGGTCCGCTGATCAAGGACAAGCTGTTCATGTTCATCAGCGGTGAGAACCTCGACAACACCACCGGCACCGTGGTCAACACTACCCAAAGCTCGGCCGGCTCGACTGCGCTGGCAGGCTGGCGCGACCAGAAGCAGCAGACCCGCCGCTTCATGGGCAAGCTGGACTGGAACATCACCGATGACCATCGCCTCGAATACACCCGCGTGATGGACAATACCTTCCGTGACCTGCAATTGAAGGGTTACAACTACGCCACCGACACCCACAACGAATCCGTGGCATCGACCCAGCACCTGAATAACATCGGCGGCAACTCGGGTGACGTGGATATCCTGAAATACACCGGCAACCTGACCGACGCCCTGACGCTGACCGTGCTCACCGGCCGCAGCAAGACCGCGCACGTCAACGCCTACGACGGCTACGACCTGAATCAGAAACTGTACCAGGTGACCCAGTCGGGCTCCGGTTTCAGCCCTGCGTTCAACTACACCAGCCCGCAGTTCCTGACCGGCCGCATCCTGCCGCTGGGCGCACGCGACGAGATCAAGTCGAACCGTATCGACTTGGAATACAAACTGGGCGCACACACCCTGCGCGCGGGTCTCGACGACAACAAGCTGAGCTCGTTCAACGCGGGTGACTTCAACGCCGGCGGCGGCATTTGGCAATACCGTAAAACGACCTCCGGCGCAACCGTGCTGAGCCTGAACGGCGAATCGGTCTCGACCGGCACTGGCGCGGCTGCTGGCAGCCCTGCATCGCAAGGTTACTATGTCCGTGAAGCAATCTTCAACGACGCCACCAATACTTACTCGAACCAGTCGGCCCAGTTCGTGGAAGATAAATGGCAAGTCACCAAGAACCTGCTGGTCACCGGCGGCCTGCGTATCGAGCAGATGGAAAATCTGAACGGCGACAAGGAAAAATTCCTTGACGTGAAAAACCAGATCGCTCCGCGTCTGGCTGCCTCGTGGGACGTGAACGGCGATTCGTCGCTCAAGGTCTACGGTAGCGCCGGCCGCTACTCGGTGCAGATCCCGACCCACATCTCCGTGCGCGGCGCTTCGCGTTCGTTGAACACGACCCAGTACTACACCTACACGGGCGTGGACAGCACCGGCCAGCCGACCGGCCTGAAGCCGTTGACGTCGAAGCCTTTCTCGGCCAACAACGAGTACTACCAGAAGAAGGATCCACTGAGCGTCACGGCTGACGGCATCAAGCCGACCTACCAGGACGAAATCACGTTGGGCTTCGAGCGCGCGTTCTCGCCTTCGCTGAACTTCGGCGCCAAAGTGACGTATCGTAAGCTGCGTTCGACCATCGACGATCTGTGCGATCCACGTCCGTTCGATGCCTATGCTGCACGCAACAAGATCGATACCAGCGAGTGGGGTGGCTTCGGTTGCGCTTCGTTCAATCCAGGCGAAGACAACACCTTCCTGATCGACTTCCACGACCAGAACCCTGCCTTGATCGGCAAGAGCCACACTTCGGTGCACCTGACCGCAGCGGACCTGGGCATGCCTAAAGCCGAGCGTACCTACACGGCGGTCGACCTGTTCGCCGAGCATCCACTGCGCAACGGCTGGTATGGCAAGGTGAACTACACCTGGTCGCGTTCGAAGGGCAACACCGAAGGCCAGACCCTGTCCGACGTGGCGCAAACCGACGTGGCCGCCACCCAGACCTGGGATCACCCTGAGCTGATGGAATACGCCAACGGCTTGCTGCCGAATGACCGTACGCATCAACTGAAAGGCTACGGTTTCTACGAAGTGACGCCGCAATGGTCGCTGGGTGGCAACTTCCTGCTCGCTTCCGGACGTCCGAAGAACTGCCTGGGCGAACACCCAACGCTGTCGACGGATATCAGCTACGGCTCGTCGTACCACTACTGCTACGTCAGCGGCACCAACAAGACGTCGGTGATTTCGCCACGTGGTTCGCTCGGCAAGCTGCCGACCGACTTCCGTGTTGACGCGAACATCGTCTACAAGCCGGCAATGCTGAAAGGCCTGGAAGTGAAGCTGGACGTGTTCAACATCTTCAACAAGCAGACCGTGCAGACGATCGACGAAGTCCAGACCAACGGTGCTGGTACCTACTCGTCGACGTACGGCGGGGTTTCGACGCTCGGCGGTTACACGCCAGCGCGTTCGATGCGCCTGGGCGCGGAATACAACATCAAGTTCTAATCCGCCTCGTTGCAGGCGCTCCAGGGCGCCTGCATCCGATGACCCGCGCCGGCAACGGTGCGGGTTTTTTTTTACCCGGACGGGCGGCGCATAGACGCGAGCTCATCCTCTGTATTACTATCAATCTTGTTCGAGTGTTCATTATCCTGAGGGGAAAACCATGAAGAAACTGTTCGTGCTGTTGTGTCTGCTGTCGGCTGGCGCGCTGGCGCATGCCGACGACCTGGCTAACGGTGTCAAGGCCTGGGAAGCGAAGGATTTCCAGGGCGCCTTGCAAATCTTTACCCGGCTGGCCGAGGCCGGCAATCCCGAGGCCCAGTTCCAGCTCGGCGAAATGATCGGTTACGGCGAGGGCCGCAGCGAAGACCTGGCCCTGGCCGAGCGCTGGCTGGTCAAGGCGCAGGCGAACGGCCACAAGGATGCCGCCACGTCGATTGTGACCATGCGCCAGCGCGGCGCGCACAAGGCAGATATCGCCTTTTATACCGAGCGCTACGAGGGCGCCGACGTGAGCCTGGCGAGCCGCCACTGCGTGCGGCCGCAACTGCCGGCCGTCTCGCGCACGCGCGAGGAGATCAAGAAGGTCAGCGCCAGCCTGCAGGCGTGGACCGACTGCTATAACGGCTTCGTGGGCGGATTGAATACAGCATTGCCTGCCGGCAAAGCAATTCCTCCCGACATTGCCAAACTGATGAGTTCGACGGAATTCGACACGGCGCGCGCGCGCATGGACAAGACCTACGCCGCGCTGGCCGCCGACGCCTCGGCGCAAGCGGCGGCAGTGGACGCGCAGGCCGAGGCCTGGCGCGTGGCCACCGAAGCGCAGGTCAAGGATGCCGCGCTGGCCACGGCGCGCCTGCGCGACGAGCAGCGGGTCGGCATGGAGCAAAACCGTGCAGTGATCCAGGCCGGGCAAGACGCCAAGGCGCGCGGCGGCAAGTGACGGTTTGGCTTAGCGCGGGTGGGCCAGCAGCCAGTCGTACAGCGCGCGGTCGGAATACACGGCGCTCCACGCGTCGTGTGACCACTGGTCGCGCGCCACCGTCGGATTGACGGTCAGGCGCGCCATGCCGCCACAGGCGGTGACCGCGGCCGCCAGTTCCTGCGATCGCCGCACCGGCACCACCTGGTCGTCGGCATTGTGAATCAGCCACAAGGGCAGCTTCGCCAGCCTGCAGGCCTGGTCGGGGTCGCCGCCGCCGGCGATCATTACCACGGCGGCGAAACGCTCGGGATGGGCCGCCGCCAGCTTCCATGCGCCGAAAGCGCCCATGCTCAGGCCGGTCACGTAAATGCGCGTGGGATCGATCCGAAAACGCCGATCCAGTTCGCCGAGCAGCACGTCGAGCCGGGCCACCGACCAGTCGCGCTGCGCGCGCGGCGTGATCACGATGAACGGGAACTCGGGATGCGCCGCGGCATACGCCGGGATGATGTTTTCCTGCGGCGTCGTGTCACCGGCGCCGTGCAGGAACAGGATAAGGGGGAATTGCGCTTCCGGGCGCGCATTGTAATCGGCCGGCAGCGCGCCGCCATACGGGTAGGCCATCTGGCCGAGCGAAGCGCAGCCGCCCAGCACGGACCAGGCCAGGGCGAGCAGCAGCGCGTTCAGCGTGCCGCCAATGGTCTTGATGCGCAATTTAGCTGCCTCCCCACAATCCTCCCAGCACCGCCGCGGCGGCGATGCCGGCCGTCTCGGTGCGCAGCACGCGCGGCCCCATGGTCAGCGCAATTGCCCCGCAGGCGATCGCGGCATCTTCCTCTTCCGCGTTGAAGCCGCCTTCCGGGCCGATCATCAAGGTGACCGCTTGCGGCGGCTGGTGCCGGGCCCAGCCGGCCAGCGACTCGCTGCCGCGCGGCGACAGCAGCAGGCGCTTGTGCAAGTCGTGCTGGCCAATCCAGGTGTGGAAATTGTCCAGCGCCCCCAGCCGCGCCAGCCGGTTGCGCCCGCTCTGCTCGGACGCAGCCACGATCACCCCTTGCCAATGGGCTTGGCGCTTCTCGGCGCGCTCGCCTGTCAGGCGCACCACGCAGCGCTGCGCCGCCAGCGGCTGGATCGCCGCCACCCCCATCTCGACCGCTTTCTCGATGATCCAGTCCATCTTGGACGCTTCGGGCAGCGCCTGGGCCAGCGTGATCTCGAAGGGCAGCTCGCGGTCGCGCTCGACGAACGCCAGGATCCTGGCGGTGGCGCCCTTTTTCTCCAGTACGTCGAGCCGCGCCAGGTACTCGCCGCCGTCGCCGTTGAACAGGGTCAGCTCGGCGCCGGGCTGCAGCCGCACCACCCAGGCGTGATGGGCGACCGGGTCGGGCAGGGCGATGGTGGCGCCCGCAACCAGCGGTTGGGGGCAGTAGAAACGCGGCATGCGGGGTCCTGTTAAAGCGCTAAGTAAACAAGTGCATTTTAATTCGACGCCTCTTGGTCTGGTAAAATAGTTGGCTCAGTACTTCTCGCCCCGCCCCGCGTTCCCCATTCTTACGACTTCAACACTTCGATCGATGAAACCTATGCAAACCACTACCCTGATGGCCAACGCGATCCGCGCGCTGGCAATGGACGCTGTCCAGAAAGCCAACTCCGGCCACCCAGGCATGCCGATGGGCATGGCCGAAATCGCCGTGGCGCTGTGGGACGGCCACTACCGCCACAATCCGGCCAATCCGAAGTGGGCCAACCGCGACCGTTTCCTGCTGTCGAACGGGCACGGCTCGATGCTGCACTATTCGCTGCTGCACCTGACCGGCTACGCGGTGTCGATGGACGACCTGAAGGATTTCCGCCAGCTGCATTCGAAGACCCCGGGACACCCGGAAGTCGACATCACGCCGGGCGTCGAAACCACCACCGGCCCGCTGGGCCAGGGTATCGCCAACGCGGTCGGCATGGCCTTGTCGGAATATTTGCTGGCGGCCGAATTCAACAAGCCTGGCCATGAAGTGGTCGACCACTACACCTACGCCTTCATCGGCGACGGCTGCCTGATGGAAGGCATCTCGCACGAAGTGTGCTCGCTGGCCGGCACCCTGGGCCTGAAAAAACTGATCGCCCTGTACGACGACAACGGCATCTCGATCGACGGCAAGGTCGAAGGCTGGTTCACCGACGACACCCCGCAGCGTTTCGCCTCCTACGGCTGGAACGTGATCCCGGACGTCGACGGCCACAGTGTCGCGGCGGTCGACGCCGCGCTGGCGCAGGCGCGCAAGTCGGACAAGCCGACCCTGATCTGCTGCAAGACCGTGATCGGCAAGGGCTCGCCGAACCTGCAGGGCGGCGACAAGGTGCACGGCGCCGCGCTGGGCGACAAGGAAGTGGCGGCGGTGCGCGAGCACCTCGAGTGGAGCTCGGCGCCGTTCGAAATCCCGGCCAATGTCTATACCTCGTGGGACGCCCAGCAAAAGGGCGCGACCATCGAAGCCGAGTGGAACACCACCTTCGACGCCTACCGCGCGGCCTTCCCGAAAGAGGCGGCCGAACTGGAGCGCCGCATGAACGGCGACCTGCCGGCCGATTTCGACCAGACCCTGGCCGCGGCGATCGCTGCCTGCGTCGACAAGAAGGAAAACATCGCGACCCGCAAGGCCAGCCAGAATGCGATCCAGGCGCTGGCGCCGTCGCTGCCGGAATTCCTGGGCGGCTCGGCCGACCTGACCGGTTCCAACCTGACCAACTGGAAGGAGAGCATTGCCCTTCGTTCCGGCAAGCCGGGCAACCATATCAACTACGGCGTGCGCGAGTTCGGCATGAGCGCGATCATGAACGGCATCGCCCTGCACGGCGGCTACATCCCGTTCGGCGCGACTTTCCTGACCTTCTCCGATTACAGCCGCAACGCGCTGCGCATGGCGGCCCTGATGAAGCTGCGCTCGATCTTCGTGTTCACCCACGACTCGATCGGCCTGGGCGAAGACGGCCCGACCCACCAGTCGGTCGAGCACGTTTCCTCGCTGCGCCTGATCCCGAACCTGGACAACTGGCGTCCGTGCGACACGGTCGAGTCGGCCGCTGCCTGGGGCGCTGCAGTCAAGCGCAAGGATGGTCCGTCGACCCTGATCTTCTCGCGCCAGAACCTGCCGTTCCAGGAACGCAACGCGCAGCAGATCGCCGACATCGCGCGCGGCGGCTACGTGCTGCAAGATGCGCCGGGCGTCGCTATGTCTGGTGCCAAGGTGATCCTGATCGCCACCGGTTCCGAGATCGAGCTGGCAGTCAAGGCCGCCGCGGCGCTGAAGGAGCAGGGCGTTGCCGTGCGCGTGGTGTCGATGCCGTCAACCGACGTGTTCGACCGCCAGGACGCAGCCTATAAGGCCAGTGTGTTGACGAAGGGCACGCCACGTGTTGCTATCGAGGCCGGCGTGACCGATTTCTGGTACAAGTATGTGGGCCTGGAAGGCGCCGTCGTCGGCATCGACACCTTCGGCGAATCGGCCCCGGCGCCGGACCTGTTCAAGCACTTCGGCTTCACCGTCGAGAACGTGGTGGCCAAGGTCAAGTCGGTACTGGCTTAAACAAAGGGAGTGACGCGGGCAGGGATAGCTTCCTGCCCGTGCCGCATAAAAAGGGTTTTTTTATTCATCAGGAGCAGAGTTTATGACGATCAAAGTTGCAATCAACGGTTATGGCCGCATCGGCCGCAATGTGCTGCGCGCGTTCTATGAAGGCGGCAAGAAACAAGACATCCAGATCGTTGCCATCAACGACCTGGGCGATGCCAAGTCGAATGCCCACCTGACCCGTTACGATACGGCGCACGGCAAGTTTCCCGGCACCGTGACCGTCGACGGCGACAACATGATCGTCAACGGCGACCCGATCCGCGTGTTCGCGCAGCGCAACCCTGCGGAAATCCCATGGGGCGAGCTGGGCGTGGACGTGGTGCTCGAATGCACCGGCTTTTTCACCACCAAGGAAAAGGCCTCTGCCCACCTGAAGGGCGGCGCCAAGAAGGTGATCATCTCGGCGCCGGGCGGCAAGGACGTCGACGCCACCATCGTGTTCGGCGTCAACCAGGGCGTGCTGAAGAGCACCGACACCGTGATCTCGAACGCTTCCTGCACCACCAACTGCCTGGCGCCGATGGTCAAGCCGCTCAACGATGCGATCGGCCTGGAAACCGGCCTGATGACGACCGTGCACGCCTACACCAACGACCAGGTGCTGTCGGACGTGATGCACGAAGACCTGCGCCGCGCCCGTTCGGCCACCATGAGCATGATCCCGACCAAGACCGGCGCCGCCGCCGCGGTCGGACTGGTGCTGCCTGAGCTGAACGGCAAGCTGGACGGTTTCGCGATCCGGGTACCGGTCATCAATGTCTCGCTGGTCGACCTGACCTTCATCGCCAAGCGCGACACCACGGTCGAGGAAATCAACCAGCTGATGGAGAAGGCCGCGTCGGAAGGCCCGCTGAAGGGCATCCTGACCTACCAGACCGAGCCGCTGGTATCGATCGACTTCAACCACAACCCGGCCTCGTCGAATTTCGATTCGACCCTGACGAAGGTCTCCGGCCGCCTGGTCAAGGTCTCGTCGTGGTACGACAACGAGTGGGGTTTCTCGAACCGCATGCTCGACACCACCGTGGCGCTGATGAACGCAAAATAAGCGACGCCAAGCGGCGGCCGGTGACGGCCCTGCGACGCAAATGCACCTGGCAAATGCCGCCCAAGGTTTTCCTTGGGCGGCTTTTTTTTGTCCATACGTTATCGCGCTAGAAATATTCCTCCTCTCGATAGGATAAATACGTTGTATTTGCGTTACATGGCGTATGCACAAATTGACAGTTTCCTACTGGCTATGGTCAGATCGTTATGCGATTTTCCCGTTAGCAAGTTTTTACGTCGGGGAGAGGCAGCGTAAATCCGCCGCGGTCGAACATCCGCCCACAAGGGGGAGGTGACCGTCGTTCAAAACTTTAGGGACAAAAAAGACAATGATCCAAGAAAAAGTAATGTCGCGCACCTTGCGGCTGATGTTTTCCAGCAGCGTGATGCTCGGACTGGCCGTCGCGGCCCAGCCAGCATTCGCGCAGGAGAAAATGGAAGTCGTGCAGGTCACCGGTACCCGCATCACCACCCCCGGCACCGCCTCGAACAGCCCGATCTCGTCGATCACCGCCGAGGAAATCAAGTCCTCGCAACCGGTCGCGGTCGAAGAATTCTTCAAGGGCCTGCCCGCCGCGGTGCCAGCCATTGGCCCGGGCACCAACAACGGCACCGGCGGCGCCGCCACCATCGACCTGCGCGGCCTCGGCAGCAACCGTTCGCTGGTGCTGGTCAACGGCCGTCGCCTGGTTCCTTACAGCCTCGGCGGCGTGGTCGACACCAACTCGATTCCTATCGCCTTGCTCAGCCGCGTTGATATCTTCACCGGCGGCGCATCGGTTGCTTACGGCGCCGACGCGGTATCGGGCGTGGCCAACTTCCTGCTGAAGAAAAACTTCACCGGCGTTGACCTGACCACCTCTTACGGCGGCACCACCGAAGAACGCGACGCCAAGCGTCGCCGCACGGACCTGACCATCGGCGCCAACCTGGCCGACAACCGCGGCAACGTGGTGCTGAGCGTCGGCAAGACCGTCGCCGATCCGCTGACCCAGGGCGCGCGCTCGTACGGCATCACCAGCCTGAACTCGGTCACCGGCGCGCCAACCGGCTCGGGCACGACCGTGCCATCGGCCTTCTCGACCAGCAAGGGCACCGGCGGCACCGACACGCTGTCGGGCAGCTGGCAGATCGACCCGGCCACCGGCAAACTGGTGTCCC
Source organism: Pseudomonadota bacterium (assembly GCA_046728335.1). Taxonomy (GTDB): domain Bacteria; phylum Pseudomonadota; class Gammaproteobacteria; order Burkholderiales; family Burkholderiaceae_D; genus JAFCUW01. Next base: position 105,269 of record JBKPEJ010000041.1, read on the forward strand.
CGGCGCAGCTGTACAACACCAACCCGTTGAACTACTACGTGACCGGTCTCGAGCGCACCCAGGCCACGTCGCTGGGCAACTTCAAGATCAACGACCACGCCGAAGCCTACGCCGAACTGTTCTACACGAACAGCAAGGTCGCTTCGACGCTGGCCGAATCCGGCACCTTCGGCAATACGTTTAACGTGCCTATCGGCAACCCGTTCATTCCGCAAGCCGCCCGCGATCAGCTGTGCGCACGCCGCGGCATCCCTGCTGCCAGCTGCGTTGAAGGCAATGCGACCATCGTGCCGTTGCTGGTCAACCGTCGCTTCGTCGAGCTGGGCCCGCGTTACAACAATTTCGACAACAAGACCTTGCAGTACACGATCGGCCTGAAAGGCGAGATCGCTTACGACTGGACTTACGATGCTTACTGGAGCCGCGGCAACGCCGACCAGACCCAGACCCGCCGTAACTGGGGTTCGCTGGCGAAAGTCGGCCAGGCGCTCAACGCTTTGAACAAGACCACTTGCGTCAACACGGCTAACGGTTGCGTACCGCTGAACGTGTTCGGCGCCGCCGGTTCGATCACGCCTGAGCAGTTGGCATTCATCAACCAGAGCGCACTGTTGCTGCAATCGGTGCAACAGGACGTTGGCTCGCTGTCGTTCTCGGGCGACCTGGGCGACAAGCTGGTCAGCCCGTTTGCTGGCCAGCCGATCAACATGGCGGTATCGTTCGAGCAGCGCAAGGTGTTCGCCAACACGGCATCGGATGCTGCGTCGCAGCTGCAGGGTGAAGTACTGGGCACGGGTGCGCCGACCCCGGACCGTTCGGGCACGTTCCAGCTGCGTGAAGCGGCTATCGAAATGGCGATCCCGCTGGTCAAGGACAAGCCGTTCATGCGCGCCATCAATGCCGAGCTGGGCTATCGCCAGACCGAGTTCACCACCGCCGGCAAGTCGCAGGACTATGGCAGCTGGAAGGCCGGCGGCGAGTGGTCGCCAATCCAGTCGCTGCGTTTCCGCGGCATGGTGCAGAAAGCAACCCGTGCACCGAACGTGAACGAACTGTTCGCGCCAGTGGTCACCGGCCTGTCGAACCTGGCGATCGATCCATGCCAGGGCACCCGCATCAGCCAGGCCCAGGCCAATACGGCTGGCACCCTGTCGAACCTGTGCCGCCTGACCGGCGTTCCGCAGAGCGAGATCGGCAGCCTGCCTGCACCATCGTCCGGCCAGATCAACAACCAGAGCGGTGGCAACCCTGCGCTGGGGCCTGAGCAAGCGAAGACCAAGACCATCGGCTTCGTGTGGGAACCGGTTCCGAAGCTGGCCCTGACGGTCGATTACTACAAGATCGACATCAGCAAGGCAGTGTCGAGCCCGACCACCACCGACATCCTGGACGGCTGCTACAGCACCGCCTTCAATCCGGGCCTGGTGCCGAACGCAGCATGCGCGATGGTTGGACGTAACACGATCAACGGTACCTTCAACGGTAACGAGTCGAAGGGCGTCCTGACCGCTTCGTCGAACCTGGGCACGCAAAACACCAGCGGTATCGACGTCAACGTCGCGTATCGTCTGAGTGTCAGCACCTTGGGCCTCGATTCGAAGTACGGCAGCCTGGATCTGAACTTTGGCATGAACCAGGTTCAAAGCTACAAGTTCCGACCTACCCCGGGTTCGATCGAACGCGATTGCCTCGGCTTCTACAGCGTCGCTTGCGGCGCGCCGAACTACAAGCGCAAGTTCAACCAGCGTACAACCTGGACCGTGGGCGACGTGTCGGTCGGCTACAACTGGCGTTATGTCAGCGGTGTAATCGAAGAACCAGGCGGCACCGACTTCCTGCCGGCCTTCGCCAAGATCGACGCGTATAACTACGTCGACCTGAGCGCCGTCTGGAACGTCACCAAGATGCTGCGCCTGAACGTCAGTGTCAACAATCTGGCCAACAAGAAACCGCCTATCGTCGGCGGTAGCATCGGCACCACCGGTACCGACAGTGGCAACACCTTCCCGCAGTACTACGATGCGGTCGGCCGCTACATCACCTTTGGCGCTTCGCTGAAGTTCTGATCGTAACCGTTTGAATGAAATGGCGGGCTTCGGCCCGCCATTTTTTTTCGTCCGCGTTTTTGTTCCCCCCGCCGCGCTGAGTGTGCGCAAACCGCACGCCCGCCCGGCTGCTAACTTGGGCTGAGAGGCGACGCATGACGGGGGTGCGATGAATGTGCTGATGGTGGGGGCTGGCAACGCCGGTTGTGCATTGGCAGCAGTCCTGTCGCGCGACGGGCACCGCGTTGCGTTGCTAAAAACCTCGCGCGCGCTGCACGATGAAAATTTCGAAGCCGTTTGCGCGCAGCGCCAGCTGGTCATGATCAGCAATCCCGACGGCGGCGCGCGCACGACAGTGGCGCTGGCGCTGGCCACTCGCGACGTCGCCGAGGCGTTTTCGATCGCCCCGCAACTGGTGATGATCACCACCCAGACCAGCTGCCACAAAGCGGTCGCCGCGTTGATCGGACCGCACCTGCTGCCGCACCAGCTGGTGCTGCTGGCACCCGGCTATCTCGGGGCCACTTATTTCCTGCCGTACCAGGCGCGGGTTCCCTTCCTGCTGGCCGAGGGCGAAAGCCTGCCCTACGACGCGCGCCTGACCGCGCCGGGCATCGTCAACATCCTGTTTCGCAACACGCGCAATGCGCTGGCCTTCCTGCCGCGCGCACGCAGCACCGAGGGGCTGGCGCTGGCGGCCAGTTTCTTCCCGACCTACGTGGCCATCCGCAGCAACCTGGTCGAGTCCGCCATGCACAATCCCAACCTGGTGGTGCACACGCTGGGCACCTTGCTGTCGGCCAGCCGTATCGAATTTTCCAACGGCGAATTCTGGATGTACCGCGAGGCCTTCACGCCATCCGTGCTGAAGCTGCTGGAAAAGCTCGACGCCGAAAAGAACGCCGTAATCGCGGCCACCGGCGGACGGCCCTCGCCGTATTTCGACGAGTGCCGCTTCCGCAACGAGGAAGATCTGTCAGTGCCGGCGCTGGAGGTGTTTCGCCGCTATGCGCGGGAGGGCGGGCCGAAAGGCCCGGCCAGCATGCAGACCCGCTTCATCACCGAGGACGTGCCGATGGGCCTCGGCCTGATGGTGTCGATCGGCCGCCTGATGGGGGTGGCGACGCCGGTGGCCGAAGCGCTGATCGTCATCGCCGGCGGTTTGCTCGGCCGCGATTTCGGCGCCGAAGCGCGGACCCTGGAGAAGCTCGGCCTGTCCGCCAGCCCCGACCAGTTCAAGCGCGCCATGAACGGATGAGAAAGATGGGCTACGAGGATTGGCTGCTTCAGCGTTACTACAGCTGGCGCCGATGGATCCCGGCGCGTTGCCTGTACCACGCCGATTACTTCCGCGTCGCGACCTTGCTGGCGGACGACCCGGGCCGGCGCCGCGTCGCGGCGACCATGCGGCTCGGACATGTGCTGCGCACGGCGATGCAGCACGTGCCGTTCTACCGGCGCACAGTCAGGCTGTCGGCGCGCGAACTGGCCAACGAGGCGCCGGCCGAACTGTTGCAGCGTTTTCCCTTCCTCGACAAGGCGCAGGTGATGGCCTGCCAGCGCGAGTTCCTCGACGAGCGCTTCGATCCGCGCCGGCTGCACTATGCCACCAGCGGCGGCTCGTCCGGCCAGGGCATCGGGCTGTGGCGCAGCAAGCGGCTGGCAGACATCGAAAAGGCCTTCTTCATGCATGAGTGGGCGCAGTACGGGTTCAGCTTCGACAAGGCGCGCACCTTGCGCATCGGCGCCGACGCGCGCGCCATGGCTGACCAGCCGCCGGTGCGCGTGGCGGGCAACCGCCTGCTGCTGTCGCCCTATCACCTGACGCCGCGCCACCGCCCGGCCATCGTCGATGCCATCTACCATTTCCAGCCGCGCTACCTGCATGCCTATCCCAGTTCGGCGGCGGCGCTCGCCGAGCTGATCGATCCGGCCGGACTGGGGCTGTCGCTGCACGCGGTGCTGCTGGCGTCCGAGCCGGCCACGCGCCAGCAGCTGGCGGCGATTGCAGGGCGCTTCGGCTGCCCGGTGTCGATCAGCTACGGCCTGACCGAGCGCACCAACCTGGCGTTCGCCACTCACCGCCAGGGCGCGACCGGCCCGTACCGCTTCGACCAGCTGTACGCGGTCAATGAGAACCGCTTCGCCGGCGGGCGCGCCGAGATCGTCGGCACCTCGCTGTGGAACGACCTGATGCCGCTGATCCGCTATTGCAGCGACGACTTCGGCGCAATCGATGCGGGCGGCAACTGCGCGCTCATCGAAGGGCGCGCCCAGGAGTTCCTGTTCGACCGCGAGGGCAACCGGATACCGGGTCTGTCGATCGTGATCGATGAAGTGACCTGGGATTTCGTGCGGCTGTACCAGATCCGCCAGCACAGTCCCGGCGCGATCACCATTTGCGTGGTGCCGCGCGCGCGGCGCCTCACTGCCGGCCAGAAGCAGTTCGTGCTGGACGCGCAGTTGCGGCGCTGGGGAGGGTGGTTCGATATCGGCATCGAGGAAGTGGCCGATATTCCGCTGGCGGCCAACGGCAAGCGGCAACTGGTGGTCAGCGAAATCTCCGCCGGTTAGCGGCGTGCGAAAACAAGGCCATGTCACCGTTAGAGCAGGAGCGAGCGGCGATGGCGGCCAGACACCCGGGGCGGCGACAGGCCGGTGGGCCGCGGCGCGTGCATGAAGAGATCGCACGTCGATGCCACAAGTCGTCCCAGAGAATGCGACTCAACAGAATGGCGGCATAGGAAATTAAGCGAGGTGGAATTTGAACTCAACCCTCGAAAATCGCCTTCCACAGCGCGACCACATTGTCCGCGTGCGCGGCCACCAGGGCCGGCTCCACCCGCGCATTGTCCTGCCCCTGCAGGCGCACCTGGTGCTGCAGCTTGCGCATCGCGCGGTATGCATCGCCCACCGCGGCAGCGAGCACCGGATCGATCAAGCCCAGTTCGCCGCACAACTTGAGCAGCGCGATGTTGCCGGTGTTGGCGGTCAGCTGAGGATACTGGCAGGCATGCCGCAGCACCAGGAACTGCACGATGAATTCGATATCGATCATGCCGCCCGCTTCCTGCTTCAGGTCGAACAGGCCGTCGCGGCTCGGGTAGGCGTCGTGCATCCTGGCGCGCATCTTCAGCACTTCGGCCTTCAGTTCGCCGGCCTGGCCGCTGCGGTCCTTGCGCAGCACCTGTTCGCGGATCGCTTCGAAGCGCGCGCCGATCGCGGCGTCGCCGGCGCAAAAGCGCGCGCGCGTCAGCGCCTGGTGCTCCCACACCCAGGCCGAGCTGTCCTGGTAGCGTTCGAACGCGGCCACCGACGACACCAGCATGCCGGAGGCGCCGTCCGGGCGCAGCGCGGTGTCGACGTCGAACAGGATGCCGGCCGAGGTATGCGCCGTCATCCAGGTGATGAAGCGCTGCGCCAGCTTGGCGTAGTTGCCGGGTGCGTCCTGGTCATCGTCGTCGAACAGAAAGATCACGTCGAGGTCGGAAATGTAGCCCAGCTCCTTGCCGCCCAGCTTGCCGTAGGCGATCACCGCGAAGCGCGGCTCCGGGCGATGGCGCGTAGCGATCGCCTGCCAGACCGCCTTGACCGTGGCATCGACGATCATGTCGGCCAGCGCCGACAGGTAGTCGGCCAGCCGCTCGACCGTCAGCGCGCCGGCCAGGTCTTGCGCGAGCAGGCGGAACAGCTGGACGTGGTGGGTCTCGCGCAGGATATCCATCTGGCGCTCGGTATCACCACAGGCGCCGTCGAGCTGCTGCTGCAGTTCGAGCGCCAGCGCGGCGCAGTCGGGCGCCCCGCCGTGGGTGCGGTCGTCGAGCAGTTCGTCGAGCAGGATCGGGTGCTGGGTCAGGAATTTGGCGGCCCAGCCGCTGGCGTTCATCATGCGGATCACGCGCTCGAGCGTGTGCGGATATTCGGTCAGCAGCGACAGGTAGGCCGAGCGGCGCGCGATGGCTTCAAAGAAATCGAGCAGCCGCGCGAGCGTCGCGCCGTGGCTGCCGACCCCGGCCTCGGCGATCACGCTGGCAATCAGCGGCAGCGCGGCATTGAGCAGCGCCAGCAGCCGGGTGCGGCTGCCCTCGGGCAGCGCCAGCAGGCGCGGCGACTGCCAGGTGGCCATCAGGCGCTGGGCGGCGCCGGCGGCGTCGGCGAATCCCAGCCCGGCCAGGCGGGCCTCGATCGAGGCGCGGTTGTCGAGGTCGGCCGCGGCGTCGCTCGAGTGCGGATTGACGTCGTCGCCGCCATTCTTGTCGCTCTTGTCGCTGAAGATGGCGTCGAACTGGGACGCGACGAAGTGCCGGTGCGTAGCCAGTTCGGCCAGCAGCGCCGGTACGTCCGGCAAGTTCATCATGTGCGCGACCAGTGCGCGGTCGGCCTCGCTGGCGGGCAGGGTGTGGGTCTGGGCGTCGTCCAGGTACTGCAGGCGGTGCTCGAGGTTGCGCAGGAAGGTGTAGGAGGCGAGCAGCTGCTCGACTGTTTCGCGCGGCAGCAGTTCCTTGTCGGCCAGCACGGCCAGCGTCAGGCGGGTCGAGCGTTCGCGCAGCGCGGCGTCGCGCCCGCCGCGGATCAGCTGGAAGACCTGCGCCAGGAATTCGATTTCGCGGATCCCGCCGCGGCCCAGCTTGACGTTGTTGCTGCGGTCCGGGTGCAGCCTTTCCTGGCGGTCGACCTCGGCGCGGATCTGGCCGTGCATGGTGCGGATCGCGTCGATCACGCCGAAGTCGAGGTAGCGCCGGAACACGAACGGGCGCACGATCGCGTCCAGCGCGGCGATGTCGGCAGGGGTGCCGGTCACCGCGCGCGCCTTGACCCAGGCGTAGCGTTCCCATTCGCGGCCCTGGACGATCAGGTAGTTCTCGACCATGTTCAGGCTCGCCACCAGCGGGCCGGAGGCGCCGTTCGGGCGCAGCGCCATGTCGACCCGGAACACGAAGCCGTCCTCGATCACCTCGGACAGCGCGGCGATCAGCTTCTTGCCGAGCCTGCCGAAAAATTCATGGTTCGACAGCACGCGCTGGCCCGCTTGCGTGGCGGCGGTGTCGCCGTCCTCGGGATAGACGAAGATCAGGTCGATGTCGGACGATACGTTGAGCTCGCCGCCGCCCTGTTTGCCCATGGCCAGCACCATCATCTGCTGCGGCAGGCCCGATTCGGCGCCGACCGGCATGCCGTGCTGCGCCACCGCCTCGTCCATCAGGACGGCAAGCTGGGTGCGGATGGCGAAATCGGCCAGCGCGGTCATGCTCGCCACCACTTCGGCCAGGTCGGCCTGGCCGTCCAGGTCGCGCCGGATGATCGCCGCCACCAGCAGGTTGCGCAGGCGCCGCATGGCGCGCGGCAAGGGCAGCCCGGTCGCGCCCTGGCGCGCCAGCGCAGCGCCAAGATCGAGCTGGTCCAGCGATAATGAGGACAGCTCGTCGACTTGGGCGGCGCGGGCCGGATCGGCCGCCAGCCAGCGTTGGTAAAAGCGTGAAGACAGGGCCTGGGAAGCTGGGGGCATGGAAACGGTCCGGCAGAGTGAAAAGTGGGCTTCGGGGATGGCTTGCTATGCGGTAGAATTGGGCCGCCCACCCTCCTTGGGGTCAGCACGATGGTAAGGCAGGCGGCAGCGTTGGCGCAAGCGCTCTGTTATTTCAAGTTTTTCATTAACCCGCGAGCCGATTATTAGTCTATTGATGCAGGACCAGGAAACCGAGGGCGTCGCAGCGCACCTGCCGTTGGCAGAACGCTGGCGCAGGCTGCGTGCAGCCTATCGCATCTGCAACCTTGCCTCGCATCATATCCTCGGCTTCACCGTCAAGTTCGCGCTGCTGGTCTATTTCGCCTTCGCGATCCTGTTCCTGATGCTGCGCTACGCCGTGTTGCCGAACATCGACTTCTACAAGGGCGATATCGAACGCGCGGCCAGCAAGGCGGTCGGCAACCAGGTGACGATTGCCCGGATCTACGCTTCATGGGAGGGCTTGCGCCCGAATCTGTTCCTGGGCGACGTAGTGGTGCGCGACCCGCAGGGCCGCGCCGCGCTGAGCCTGCCGAGCGTGTCGGCCACGCTGGCCTGGTGGACCCTGCTCGCCGGCGAGGCGCGCTTCGAGACGCTCGACATCATCCGTCCTTCGCTCGACGTGCGGCGCGACGCCGCCGGCAAGCTGACCGTCGCCGGCATCGCGCTCGAAGGTCCGAAGGGCGGGGCGCCCAACGACTGGGTGCTGCGCCAGCACCAGATCGTCATCCGCGAAGGCAAGGTCAGCTGGACCGACCAGCTGCGCGGCGCCCCCGAACTGGCGCTCCAGGACGTCAACCTGGTGCTGACCAATACCTGGAACCGGCACCGTTTCGCGCTCAAGGCGACCCCGCCGGCCAGCCTGGCGCAGCCGCTCGACGTGCGCGCCGATTTTACCAACCCGCGCTTCGCCGCCAGCCGGGCCGACGTGTTGCTGTGGAAGGGCGAGCTGTACGCCGACCTGCGCGAGACCGACCTGGCCGCCTGGAAGGATTACGTCGACTACCCGTTCCAGCTGACCCAGGGGAAGGGCTCGGTGCGCGCCTGGCTGACGCTCGACCATGCCAAGCTGGCCGGCTTTACCGCCGACGTCGCGCTGTCCGGCGTCAGCGCCAAACTCGGACCGGACCTGCCGCAGCTGGACCTGGCGCGCGCCAGTGGCCGCCTGTCGGCCCGCGAAGAGTTTCCGCCTGGCGTGGAGGACGGCACCCCGACCTTCGGCAGCCACGGCCATAGTGTCACGCTGGACAATTTTTCGGTGGCGACGGTCGATGGCTTGACCTTGCCGCCGACCAGCTTGTCGGAGACGTTCACGCCGGCCATGAACGGCAAGCCGGAAAAGGTGACCCTCAGCGCCCGCGTGCTCGACCTGGCGACGCTGGCCGAACTGGCCGAGCAGTTGCCGATGAACCCGTCGAAGCGGACGATGCTGGGCGACTTCGCGCCGCGCGGCAAGCTGCTCGATTTCTCGGCCGAATGGGAAGGCAAGTACCCGGCCATCGCGGCCTACCACGTCAAGGGCAAGGTCGCCGGGCTCGGCCTCAAGGCGCAGCCGGCCCATCCGGCCGTGGCGAAGACCGCCACCACCGAGGCGGTGGCGGCGATGCCGGCGATTCCCGGCTTCGACAACCTGACCGGCGCCATCGACGCCAGCGACAAGGGCGGCAGCATCGCGCTCGATTCGGAAAACCTGGTGCTGCAATTGCCGAACTGGTTCGCCGATCCGGCGATGCCGTTCGACCGGCTCAAGATGCAGGCGCGTTGGTCCTATCCGAAGGGCGACCAGCTGGCGCTGCAGCTCGATTCGTTCAGCTTCGCGCAGGGCAAGCTGAGCGGCACGCTGGCCGGCAAGCACCTGATGCCGCTGGCGTCCGGCCCCGGCAAGGGGCTCGGCCTGGCCGACCTGGCCGGCACCCTGAACGGCTTTCAGATCAATACCATCGACCGCTACCTGCCGTTGCAGACGCCGCCGCGCCTGCGCGCCTGGCTGGTCGGCGCGCTGGCGGACGGCAACGCGGAGGACGTCAAGCTGCGCCTGCGCGGCGAGCTGTCGCACTTCCCGTTCCGCGCCGAGAACGCGATCGAGCGCGCGCGCGGCGAGTTCTACGTCGCCGGCCGCATCGAGAACGGCAAGCTGAACTACACGCCGGGCCACCTGGCCAAGGATGGCAAGTCGCCGCTGTGGCCGCTGGCCGAAAAGATCAACGGCAGCATCGTGTTCGACCGGACCAGGATGGAAATCAAGGCCGACAGCGCCAGCACCTTCGGCGTCGGGCTGGCCAACGTCAAGGCGGTGGTGCCGGACCTGCTGTCGCACGACATGCAGCTTGAGATCGACGGCAGCGCCGCCGGCCCGATGCAGGATTTCCTGCGCTACGTGGCGGCCAGTCCCGTGCTCGACTGGATCGGCCATTTCACCGAAGACACCAAGGCCTCCGCCAACGCCAAACTGGCCCTGAAACTGCGCCTGCCGCTGGCGCGCCTGCTCGATACCAAGGTGCAGGGCTCGCTGCAATTGCTCTCCAACGACGTGGTGCTGTTCGAGGATCTGCCGCCCCTGCAGGCGGCGATCGGCAAGATCGATTTCACCGAGCGCGGGGTCAACCTGAACGGCGTCGGCGCCAGCTTCATGGGCGGACCGCTGGCGGTGACGGGCGGCACCCAGCGCGACGGGTCGATCCTGATCAAGCTGTCCGGCGCCGTCACCGCCGACGGCCTGCGCAAGACCTGGCCGGCGCCGGCGATGCAGCGGCTGGCCGGACATTTCAGTGGCGCCACCAAATTTACCGGCAGCGTTGCGGTCAAGGACCACCGGGCCGAGGTCATCGTCGACTCGACCCTGGCCGGGCTGGGCCTGGCGTTCCCGGCGCCGCTCAGCAAGGCGCCGGCCGACAGCCTGCCGCTGCATTTCGTGCTCAGCGGTTTGCCGGCCACCGAGGCGGGGCTGGCGCGCGACGAGATCAAGATCGCGCTCGGCGCGGCCATTGCGGCGCGCTACCAGCGCCAGAAGCAGCCGCGCATGCCGTGGAACGTGGTGCGCGGGGGCATCGGCGTGAACGTGCCGGCGCCCGAGCCCGATAGCGGCATGATGGTCAACGTGAACATGAAGTCGCTCAATGTCGACCAGTGGATCGCGCTCGGGGGCGCGATCGCCGGACCGGCCGCGGCGGCGCCGGCGGAACCAGCGGTGGCGGGCGCGGCAGCGTCGACCCAGGGCCTGGCCCAGTACGTGGTGCCGGACGTGATGGCGGCGCGCGCCGGCGAGCTGTTCATCGGCGAGCGCAAGCTCGACAACGTGGTGGTGGGCGCCTCGCACCAGAAGGGCACCTGGCAGGCCAGCATCGATTCGCGCCAGGCATCCGGCTACGTGACATGGAACGAGTCGGCCAGCGGCCAGGGCCTGGGCAAGGTTACCGCGCGGCTGGCGTCGCTGATCATTCCCGAGTCGGCCGCGGCCGAAGTCAAGGATCTGCTCGAAGGCAGCAAGAGCGCGGCGGCCACCATCCCCGCGCTCGACATCGTGGCCGAACGCTTCGAGCTGTTCAACAAGCAGATGGGGCGGCTCGAACTGGCGGCCAGCAACGAGAAGGCCCTGGCCGGGCGCGAGTGGCGCATCAACCGGCTGTCGCTGGCCAATCCGGACGGCGACCTGAAGGCGACCGGCAAGTGGCTGACCAAGGACGGCAAGAGCAACACCAACCTCAATTTCACGCTCGACATCGTCGACGCCGGGCGCCTGCTCGACCGGCTCGGCTTCCCCGAGACGCTGCGGCGCGGCAAGGGCAAGCTGTCGGGTGATATCGCCTGGATGGGGCTGCCATATTCACTCGACATTCCAAGCCTGTCCGGGCAGATCCAGTTCAACGTCGAATCGGGCCAGTTCCTCAAGCAGGATCCGGGGGCCGCCAAGCTGCTCGGCGTGCTCAGCCTGCAAGCCTTGCCGCGCCTGCTCAAGCTCGATTTCCACGACGTGTTTTCGGAAGGCCTGGCGTTCGACGGCATCAGTGCTAACGCCGTCATCACGCGCGGCGTGGTCAAGACCGACAACCTGAAGATGCATGGCGTCGCGGCCACTGTGCTGATGGACGGCACCGCCGACATCGCCAACGAGTCGACCAACCTGCACGTGGTGGTGATCCCCGAATTTAACCTCGGCACCGGCCCGCTGGTGTATGCGCTGGCGGTCAACCCGGTCATCGGCCTGGGCAGCTTCCTGGCCCAGCTGTTCCTGCGCGCGCCGATGATGAAGGCGCTGACCTACCAGATGCAGGTCACCGGGCCGTGGAAGGCGCCGGTGATCACCAAGCTCGATCACAAGACGCCGCTGCCGGCGACAGCCCCCACTAAATAACAAGGAGCGCCGCCATGACGACAGTCGCCGCAATCCAGATGGTCTCGACGCCCGACGTGGCGGACAACATCGGCAGCGCGCGCCGGCTGGTGGCCGAAGCCGCCGCTGCCGGCGCACAGCTGGTCAGCCTGCCGGAGTACTGGCCGATCATGGGCATGAGCGACAGCGACAAGGTCGGCCACGCCGAACAGCCGGGCCGCGGGCCGATCCAGGACTTCATGGCGCAGGCGGCGCGCGAACACGGCATCTGGCTGATCGGCGGCACCTTGCCGCTGGTCTCCGGCGACGCCGGCAAGGTGATGAACACCACCTTGGTCTACAACCCGGACGGCGAAGCGGTCGGGCGCTACGACAAGATCCACCTGTTCGGCTTCAACAAGGGCGCCGAATCGTACGACGAGGCGCGCACCATCATGCCGGGCGGCGTGGTCGGTACTTTCGAGGCGCCGTTCGGGCGGGTCGGCCTGTCGGTCTGCTACGACCTGCGCTTTCCGGAGCTGTACCGGGCAATGGGCGAATGCGCGCTGATCGTGGTGCCGGCCGCCTTCACCTACACTACCGGCAGCGCGCACTGGGAAGTGCTGCTGCGCGCGCGCGCCATCGAAAACCAGTGCTACGTGCTGGCCGCCGCGCAGGGCGGTGTGCACCAGAACGGCCGGCGCACCTTCGGCCACAGCATGCTGGTCGACCCGTGGGGCGTGGTCAAGGACGTGCTGGCGGAGGGCGAGGGCGTCGTCAGCGGCACGCTGGACGCCGATTTCCTCGCCAGCGTGCGCGAAAGCTTGCCTGCGCTCAAGCACCGCAAGCTGTGAGGCGGTGCGAACAGGCTGTCTATGGCACAATGCCTGCATCACCACTGAAAGAGCTGCACGATGACACCATTTGAACCGAACCTGTCGACCCTGGCCGTGGCGCGCGACGTGCTGCTGACCCCATTCGGGCTGGACGAAGCCAAGCTGCTGAAAGCGCTCGGGACGATGTTTACGCACAAGGTCGACTACGCGGACCTGTATTTCCAATTTACCAAGAGCGAAGGCTGGAGCCTGGAAGAAGGCATTGTCAAGACCGGCAGCTTCTCGATCGACCAGGGCGTCGGCGTGCGCGCCATTTCCGGCGACAAGACGGCCTTCTCGTACTCCGATGAAATCTCCGAGAGCGCGCTGCTGGAAGCGGCGGCGGCCACCCGCACCATCGCGCGGGTCGGCAATGGCAAGATCAAGGTCGCCAGCGCCGCGCGCGCGACCGGCGGGCGCTCGCTCTACCTGCCCAACGATCCAATCGATTCGCTCGACGCGACCGCCAAGGTCAAGCTGCTCGAGCGCGTGGAAAAAATGGCGCGCGCGAAAGACCCGCGCGTGGTGCAGGTGATGGCAGGCCTGGCCGGCGAATACGACGTGGTGCTGGTGGTGCGCAGCGACGGCGTGCTGGCGGCCGACATCCGCCCGCTGGTGCGCGTGTCCGTCACCGTCATCGTCGAAAAAGACGGACGCCGCGAAATGGGTTCGTCGGGCGGCGGCGGGCGCTTCAACTATGCCTATTTCGACGACAAGATCCTCGACGAATATGCCAGCGAAGCGGTCAAGGCCGCCGTGGTCAACCTCGATGCGCGTCCGGCGCCGGCCGGTCCGATGACCATCGTGCTGGGGCCGGGCTGGCCGGGCGTGCTGTTGCACGAGGCGATCGGGCACGGCCTGGAAGGCGACTTCAACCGCAAGGGTTCATCGGCGTTTTCCGGCCGCATCGGCGAGCGGGTGGCGGCCAAGGGCGTCACCGTGGTCGATGACGGCACGCTGGCCAACCGGCGCGGTTCGCTCAACATCGACGACGAGGGCAACCCGACCCAGTGCACCACGCTGATCGAGGACGGCATCCTGAAAGGCTACATCCAGGACACCATGAATGCGCGCCTGATGAACATGCCGGTGACCGGCAATGCACGGCGCGAGTCGTTCGCGCACCTGCCGATGCCGCGCATGACCAACACCTACATGCTGGGCGGCGACAAGGATCCGGAGGAGATCCTGGCATCGGTTAAGAACGGCCTGTATGCGGTCAACTTTGGCGGCGGCCAGGTCGACATCACCAACGGCAAGTTCGTGTTCTCGGCCAGCGAAGCGTACATGATCGAAAACGGCAAGGTCACCTATCCGGTCAAGGGCGCCACCCTCATCGGCAACGGTCCGGACGTGCTGAACCGGGTGTCGATGATCGGCAACGACATGCGCCTCGATTCCGGTGTGGGCGTGTGCGGCAAGGAAGGCCAGAGCGTGCCGGTGGGCGTGGGCCAGCCGACCCTGCGGATCGAGGATGTGACGGTGGGCGGCACCGCGTAAGCCGCGCCGCGCAGGCCTGAAGCACACACAAAACAGCCCGGATCTCCGGGCTGTTTTTTTAATCAATGTCACTGTAAAGTGCGGGACGACTTGCGGCATCGACGTGCCACCTGTTCATGCATGCGCCGCAGTCCAAGGGCTGGGGTCAGGTCCGACGGACCTGACCCCGGGGTTGTCGCCGCACCGGGCACTTGCCACCATCGCCGTCGCTGCCTTAGAACTTGTACGTCGCGCGCATGAACACCGTTGCGCCCAGCGGATCCGTATAGCGTGGATCGTAGCCCTGCTGGAAGGTGGTGCTCTGGTTCGTGTACGGCGGCTCCGTGTCTAACAGGTTCTTCACGCCGGCCGTGAATTCCACCTTTTTATTGGCGGTGTAGGTTCCCGACAAGGTCCAGGTCGACCAGTGCTTGACGCTGCGCTCGAAGCCGGGAGTGACGTGGTTCTGGTCGACGTAGTGCGAGTTGTAGTGGTTGACCAGGTTGATGGTCCAATCGGGGATCGTCCACGACAGCTGCAGATTGTGCCGCCAGCGGAATACCGGCGTGGCGTCAGCATAGCGCCCGGCATTCTGCACGAACGGTCCCCCGCGCTCGTTCTGGTAGTCATACTTGTTGACGTAGGTGCCGTCCAGGTTGAGGACGAAGTTGCCGTATCCGTTGCGCGGCAGGCGCCACAGCATGCTCACGTCGAGGCCGCGCGTTTTCACTTCACCGAGGTTGCTGGTGACCGCCGACACGAACAGCAACGCGGTGCCGGCCGCGTTGTAATGGAACAGGCTGGCGTATTTGACCGGATCGCCGAAGATGGTCTGCTCGGGCAACGCGCCGATCTTGTCTTTCAGCTTGACGTCCCACCAGTCGGCCGACATGGTGATGTCGGGGGTCGGCTCCCACACGGCGCCGATGCTCCAGGTGCGCGATTTTTCCGGCGTCACGGTCGGGTTGCCGCCCTGCTGGATGAATTGTTGCTGGTTGCAGGCGATGTTCGGATTGGCGCCGGGAACCGGCACGCCGCCCGGGCACAGGCGCGGATCATTGTACGGGTCGGAAGTGAAGGTCACGGTCTGCGGTCCGAACAGGTCGAACAGGGTTGGGGCGCGGAAGCCCTTGTTGGCCGAGCCGCGCAACAGCCATTGCTTGGTCGGCTGCCAGCGCACTGCGATCTTCGGATCGAATTGGCCGCCGACATCGCTGTAGTGGTCATAGCGTCCCGCCAGGTTCACTTCGAGGTTTTGAATGATCGGCAAGTTGAATTCCGCGAACGCCGCCCAGATGTTGCGCGATCCGTTCTGGTCGAGCGCGGTGGCGAAACCGGAACTCGAGGCCTGGCTGGCGAGGTCACGGTTGACGGTGTATCTGGCCTTGTCGTGGCGGTATTCGGCACCCACCGCGAAGCCGAGCGGACCGCCCTGCATGTTCGTCAGGTTGTGGCTGGCGTGGCCGTCGAGCGACCAGCTGTCGATGCGCGCGTCGAGGAACCGGCCGATCAGCAGGGAATTGTTCAGGAAGTCCAGACCGGCCGGGGTTTGCGCGCCGAACGGGTTGAGGATGCCAGCGCCGACGCCGTCGATGATGCGCTGGTCGATCACGTAGCCGCCGGTAAACGCGCTGTTGGCCCGACCGGCCGAAAATGCCAGGGCGCTGTTGTAGTCCCAGCCACTAACCACGCCTTCGAGACTGGCCAGTATACGATCCGACATGCTGGCGTCGAACTGTTCGCGCTTGCCCGTTTCCAGCGGGCGCCAGCTGATGTCGAGCGGCTCGCCGGTCAGGCCCGGGAAGGCCGGCACGCCGGCAGGGCCGCCCGGGTAGAACGGGCTGCTGCCAAACATCGTGATGCCGATATTCGACATCGGCGGCGGCGCCACGCGCGATTCATTGGTGCTGCGGCTGTGCAGGTACTCGAGGGCGCCAGTATGGTCCGGTCCGAACTTGTAGTTGGCCCTGCCCAGAAAGCTGAACTGGTTGGTTTTCGGGATCAGGTCGACGAAGCGCGTGAAGTCGAAGCGGCAGGTCGAGTTCGAGGTCGACGGGAAGGACACCGGTGGCAGGCAGCCGCTGGCGAAAAACGGGTTGCCGGTAATGCCGTTGTCCGAGAAGAAGTTAGCCGGGAACGGCGTGCCGCTAGTCTGGCTGACGCCGTGCTCGGGCCGGATGCCGGTCTTGGCGAAGCTGCGGTCGATCGCTTCCAGCGCGGTTTGCTGGTGCCAGTCCGCGACACCGAAGATGCTGTAGCCGTCCGTGTTCAGGTCGCCATAGCCGCCCGAGAAGTTGATGCGCTGTTCGGCGCCGCCGCCGTTGCGCAAGGGCTCGAACGCTTCGACGGTGACGGCGGCCCCCTTGACCGACTTCTTGGTGATGAAGTTGATCACGCCGCCGATCGCGTCGGTGCCGTAGATGGCGGAGGCGCCGTCGCGCAGCACCTCGACCCGGTCGAGCGCGGCCACCGGGATGATGTTCAGGTCGATGGTGTCGGCGAAGAAGGGGTGGTTGGCCAGGCGCCGGCCATTGAGCAGCACCAGCGTCTTGTCGCCGCCGAGGCCGCGCAGGTTGGCCACCGCGCGCCCGCCGGTGCCGGCGCCGACCGACTGCGTACTGCCTTGCGAGGTCTGGTTCATCGGAATCGTGTTGAGCACGTCCTGGGCGGTGGACAAGCCCTGCTTGGCGAAGTCGCTGGCGCGCAGGGTGGTGATCGGCAGCGAAGTTTCCGAGGCCAGCCGTTTGATCGACGAGCCGGTGATCTCGACCCGCTGCACGGGCTGGGGCTGTTCTGGCACGGGCGGCTGGTCTTGCTGCGCCAGTGCGGGCAGGGCCAGCATGGCGAGGCCGGCGGCGGCGCCGCCGGCGAACAAGCGGCGCATCGAACGGGACATCACGGTTTCTTTCATGTCAAACTCCAAGAGTAAAAGGCAGATGCCAACCCGGATCGCGGCCCGGAGGTCGGGTGCGTGAACGTTGATCCAGCACCATAAGTCCGTGAAGAAAGCTTGTTCTTCGTCAAGCGCTACTTCCTGAATATGGCTGGGGTATCAGGTGTTCAAAGTCTTGCATCCGCTAGGCCGATTCGACTGATATTGATCAAACGTCGCCCGGTTGCCGCCGAAATGTCGGATTACCGCAACCTGCCGGCAAAAATGGGGACGGCGGACCGGCCGGACAAAGCGCTTGCCAAGCGGCGCCGATTGTTGCTATAGTCGTTCAAACGATTTCGGATCCTGCCATGCACTGCGTACTGTTTTTTACCCGCCATTTTTACTTTAGCGATTCCAGCCCCGAGGCGGTGGAGTAGCGGCAGGTTCACGTAGCAGCAACAACGAGATCCAGCAAATCCTAAAAAACCGCCAGCGATGGCGGTTTTTTTATTTCAGCCTTGTCACCATTTTGAAACCGGAGAACCGCATGCCCCGCACCGACGATTTACGCATACGCGAAATGAAGGAATTGACGCCGCCCTCGCACCTGATCCGCGAGTTCGCGGTCAGCGAGGCGGCCGGGCAGACGGCGGCCGCCGCGCGCGTGGCGCTGCACCGCATCCTGCATGGGCAGGACGACCGCTTGATGGTGGTGATCGGGCCGTGCTCGATCCACGACACGCGCGCGGCGATGGAATACGCGCAGCGGCTGGCCGGCGAACGGCGCCGCTTCGCCGGCGAACTGGAAATCGTCATGCGCGTGTATTTCGAAAAGCCGCGCACCACGGTCGGCTGGAAGGGCCTGATCAACGATCCCTACATGGACAACAGCTTCCGCATCAACGACGGGCTGCGCATGGCGCGCGAGCTGCTGCGCGACATCAACGAGCTGGGCCTGCCGGCCGGCACCGAATTTCTCGACGTGATCAGTCCGCAGTACATCGCCGACCTGATCAGCTGGGGAGCGATCGGCGCCCGCACCACCGAGTCGCAGGTGCACCGCGAGCTGGCCTCCGGCCTGTCGTGCCCGGTCGGCTTCAAGAACGGCACCGATGGCAACATCAAGATCGCCGTCGAAGCGATCAAGGCCGCCTCGCAGCCGCACCATTTCCTGTCGGTGACCAAGGGCGGCCATTCGGCCATCGTGTCGACCAACGGCAACGAGGACTGCCACATCATCCTGCGCGGCGGCAAGACGCCGAACTACGACGCCGCCAGTGTCGAGGAGGCCTGCCGCCAGATGGGCGCGCAAGGGCTGGCCGCGCGCCTGATGATCGACGCCTCGCATGCGAACAGCTCGAAGAAGCCGGAAAACCAGATCCCGGTGTGCGCCGACATCGCCGCGCAGGTGGCGGGCGGCGACGATCGCATCGTCGGCGTGATGGTCGAATCGCACCTGGTCGGCGGACGCCAGGACCTGGTGCCGGGCAAGGAACTGGTGTACGGCCAGTCGGTGACCGACGGCTGCATCGACTGGGAGCAGAGCGTGCAGGTGCTCGAAGGCCTGGCCGCGGCGGTGCGCCAGCGCCGCTTGCGCGAAGATCGCTAAGCCAGGCTCCTGGCACCCCCGGGCCGGCGCAGGCCTGCCCGTTTGCCGATGGCGGCGGACAGGAGTCGGCCGGCTCGGCGCAGCGGCCAATCGCGCAAGGCCGGCCGTCTGATTTCACGTAGTCGCCCGTGGCGCCGCAGCGCGCCCGGTTCGGAAGCGATCGCCCGATCGCGCCAAATTCCCCGGATTTTTCATGAACAGCTCGCGCTTTGACAAGCGAACGTCAAACGTTGTTGTTTTTGCACATATATAGCACCCGTATATTGACACCTTTCCATTTAGCATGTTTTCATGAGCGGCTGCATAAATACACGGGATGTTGCTGGCGTATGTACATGCTTGACCTTGCACACAAGGTCGGAGTGGTTCGTTATCGGACATAGGCGGAGTCGGCTGATGTATTCCGGGACAGCGCTACCGAAGGGGAATTGGTGGCGTGCCGACAGAAACCGGTGTTCATTTCTTCCTGAGAATGCCATTCACAAGATGGCAATATTATAAAAACACTAGGATTAACTATGATCAAAGAAACCGTTTTATCGCGCTCGCTGCGCCTGATGTTTTCCGGCGGAGTTGCAGTCGGCCTCGGCTTGATTGCCCAGTCCGCGCTTGCGCAAGATTCCGCCCCAACCGCCGCACCAGAAACCATCCAGCGCGTCGAGATCACGGGTTCGTCGATCAAGCGCCTCGCGACGGAAACGGTATTGCCGATCACCATCCTCAAGCGCGAAGACATCGAGCGCAGCGGCGCCACGTCGGCCCAGGACCTGGTCAACCTGATCCCTGGCAACTTCGGCGGCACCGTCGCGGCGAGTAACGTCGGCGCGACCGGCGTGCCATCGACCGCCAACCTGCGCTCGCTCGGTTCGAAATACACGCTGGTGCTGCTGAACGGCCGCCGCGTCGCCAACTATGCGGTCGGCAACAGCCCGGTCGACCTGAATTCGATCCCGCTGTCGGCCATCGAACGCATCGAAGTGCTGCGCGACGGCGCATCGGCCGTGTACGGCGCCGATGCGGTTGCCGGCGTGATTAACTTCATCCTGCGCAAGGATTACCAGGGCGTGGAAGTGTCGGCCTACGACACCCGCGTGCAACAGGGCGGCGGCAACACCAAGAGCTTCAACCTGACGGCCGGCTATGGCGACCTGGCGACCGACCGCTTCAACATCTTGCTGAGTGCAAACCATGAGAAGGACGAAGTGCTGCACGCGCGCGATCGCGATTTCGCCAACTCCGCAAATCGTCCTGACCTGGGTATCAACAAATCGTCGCCACGTAACGGCGTGCCTAACCTGAACTTCACCGACACCCGCGGTAACAAGTACACCGGCGTCAATCCGTTCCGCTACAAGAACTGCGACAACGCAGAGTTCGCGCTGGTGACGATCAGCTCCGTCGGCTGCGGCACCGACTACGTCAAGTTCATCGACCTGATCCCTGAATCGAAGCACGACAATCTTGTCAGCCGCGCCGTCTTCCAGCTGAACGAAAACAACCAGCTCTACGCCGAGGCCGCCTACACCCGCGACCAGAGCATTTCGGCTTACTCGCCGGCGCCGTACACCAAATCGATGGTGTACCCGACCACCGGCCGGTTCTATCCGAGCTCGATCACGCTGCCGAAGGGCATGACCCTACCGGTCGGCTACGTTATGCCGAATGGCACCGTGCTGACCCAGGCCACCGTTCTGGCCGCCGACACCCCGGTCACTCCGACCGGCACTCTGAGCGGTACCTGGCGTACCGTCGCCGGCGGTCCGCGCACCGACCTGACCGACACCAAGAACAAGCGTTTCGTGGTCGGCGCCAAGGGCACGATTGCCGATTGGGACTACGACACTGCATTCACCTATGGCAAGAACGAAGTGGAAATTAACTTCGGTCCAGGCAAGTTCAGCTACGCCAAGCTGACCCCGCTCGTGTCCTCGGGCGAAATCAACGTGTTCGGTTCGCAGGATGCCACCTCGTTGGCAAAGCTGCTGGGTGCGCAGATCACCGGTTTTGAAAATGGCGGTACCTCGATCTCGAAAGAAGTCGACTTCCGCGTTTCCAAGGGCGACCTGTTCACGCTGCCATACGGCACCGTGGGCTTCTCGGTCGGCGCCTCCTACCGCAAGGAAGAGCTGACCCAGGTGTCCTCGCCAACCCTCTCCAGCGGCGACGAAGTCGGCGGCGCCGGCGAAGTGCCGGGCGTGGTCGGCGACCGCAAGGTGCTGGGCCTGTTCACCGAAATGGTCATTCCTTTGTACAAGGACCTGGAAGGCACCGTCGCTGCGCGTTACGACGACTACAAGAACGGCTTCGGCACCTCGTTCAGCAACGTGAGCCCGAAGGTCGGCCTGTCGTAT
>JBKPEJ010000052.1:0-15507 GCA_046728335.1 Pseudomonadota bacterium
GTTCCGCGCTGGCGACCGCGCCGGCTGCCGCGGCTGCCGCCAACTCCGCCTGCTGTTGCGCCGCCACGGCGCCTTGCAGCGCGATTTCACCTTGTGTCAGCGCTGCCTGCAGCGCGGCCTGTTCAGCCGCCAGCCGCGCGCTGTCGGCCATCAGCGTGCGCGCCGGCTGCACCGCGTCGAGCGTTGCCAGGGACCGCCGCCGTCCGGCCGCCGCGGCCGTCGCTTCAGTTGCGGCTGTCATTGCCAGTTGAGCCTGCGCTTCGTGCTCGCGCAGCTTGGCGGCGTCCTGGTGCCAGCGCAGTTGCTGTTCCAGTTCTTCCTTGCGCGCGTCGATGGCGGCCAGCGCCAGGTCTGCTGCGGCGCGCTGTTCATCGAGCGCGGTGCGTTCTTCCGCGGGCAGCGGGGTCTGGTCTTTCAGTCGCATCGCCAGCTGCGCGGTGACGTTTTGTTCGCCCTTGTAGCGATCATATGCGCGCTTCGAGATATCGCTGTAGATCGCGCTGCCGGTCAGGGTTTCGAGCAGCGCGCCGCGCTCGTTTTCCTCGGTTTTCAGGAAGGCCGAAAATTCGTTCTGCGCCAGCAGCACCGCGCGCGTGAACTGCTCGAACGACAGGCCGATGCGCTGCACGATTTCGTCCTGAACCTCGGTCTTGGTCTTGCCCAGCATGAGCAGGTCGGGAAGGCGCAGCAGCGTCATTTCGGAACTCTGCAGCGCGCCACTGGCGCGCCGGTAGGCACGCCGCACGCTCCAGCTGGCGCGGTAACGGCCACCGTCGTTGCCGATGAAGTCGACCTCCGCGGCCGCTTCCCCGGCGCCGCGCCGCATCAGGGAGCGGGGATCCTGCGCGGCGACGGTATCGCTGCCGACGTCGGGAAGTTGGCTGCCGGCGCCGCGCTTGAGCAGGCGCGGGGTGGCGTCGTACAGCGCCAGGCACAGGGCGTCGAGCAGGGTGCTCTTGCCTGCGCCGGTGGGGCCGCTGATGGCGAACAGACCCGAAGAAGCGAGCGGCTCCTGCTCGAAATCGACCGAGAATTCACCGGCCAGCGAGGCCAGGTTCTTGCCGCTGATTTTCAGGATTCTCATGGCGCCACTTCCGCACCTGCCGCCAGCACCAGTTCGGCGAACGCGCTTTGCTGGTCGGGCGGCGCCTCTTCGCCATATTTTTGCAGGTACAGGCGGCGGAACACGTCGTCCGGCTGCAGCTGCGCCAGTTGGTCGAGCGTCATTGCCACGGTCTCCGGCGCCACCGTCTGCTGGCGCCGCGTCGGTTCGATCTTGGCCAGCCGCACCGGCTTGCCGGCCAGCGCCGCCTCGATGCGGCCGCGCAGGCCCGGTTCGGGCGCGTCGAGCAATACCCGCACTTCGAGGAAGGGGTGCGCCTCGGGCGGCAGCTTGTCCAGTTCCAGCGCCGCCAGGGCGGCCAGCGCTTGCTCCAGCGGCGCCGGCTGCGGCGGCACGCGCAGCAGTTGCACAGACCGCGGCACCATCAGCGGCCTTACTTCGCGCGCGGCGCCGTCGGCGAGGTCTATCCGCAGCACCTGGTGCTGGTAGCCGACTTCGGCGAACGACAACGGCAGCGGGCTACCGCTGTAGCGGATATGTTCTTTCTGGCCGACGCGCTGCGCCAGGTGCAGGTGGCCCAGCGCGACGTAGGCGATGGACGGGTCGAACATGGTGGCCGGCAGCGCCTCGGCGCCGCCGATCACGATGCGGCGCTCGGAGTCGAGCGAGGCCTGGCCGTCCACCATGTGGCAATGGCCCATGGCCAGGATCGCCTGGCCGGGCGCGCGCCGGTCCTGCGCCAGCGCGTAGGCCTGCTGGTACAGCATGGCGATGCCATGCGAATAGGGATCGGCCGGCGCTTCGCCGTCGGCCGCGGCGCTGCGCGGCAAATCGCCCGGACGCAGGAACGGGATCGCGACGCACCAGGCGCGTATCTCGCCCTGTTTATCGCGCAGCGGCACCAGCATGCGTTCGAGGTCGATCTCGCCATCGCTTTTGCGCACCACGTGGCCGACGACCACCGTGCCGTGCGATTCCAGCAGCGGGCCGGGCGCCTCCAGCCGGCCCGGCGAGTCGTGGTTGCCGGCGATGATCACGATATCGAGCTGCGGCGCACGGGCGCGCGCCTGCTGCAGGAAGCGATAGAGCTGTTTTTGCGCGCCTGCCGACGGATTGGCGGTGTCGAACACGTCGCCCGAGATCAGCAGCGCGTCAGCCTGTTCGGCCACGATGGTGTCGAGCAGCCAGTCGAGGAAGCACTGATGCTCGTAGGTGCGCTCGAAATTGTGAAGGGTCTGGCCAAGGTGCCAGTCGGAGGTGTGCAGCAGCCGCATAAGGTCGAAAGAAGTCGGAATCAGGCGCCACTATAGCGCAGACGGCGGTTCGCCTTCCCGCCGGCGCCGTTCGTCATTAGAATGCACGCATGACCGAACTGACACTTTCCCCGGCCGCCGCGCGCGCCCTCCATCTCGCCGCCCAGGGCATGCTGCAGCCGCGCCGGCAAAAGGCGGTCAAGGACGATGTGATGGCCGCGATCCGCGCGATGGGAGTGCTGCAGATCGATACCATCAGCGTGGTGGCGCGCAGTCCTTACCTGGTGTTGTGGAGCCGGCTCGGCGACTACGACCCGGCGTGGCTGGACCAGCACCTGGCCGAAGGTCGCCTGTTCGAATACTGGGCGCACGAGGCCTGCTTCGTGCCGATCGAGGACTACGGCCTGTACCGCCACCGCATGCTCGATCCGTCCGCCATGGGATGGAAGTACTCTGCAAGCTGGATGAGCGAGCGCGCGGGCGAAGTGGCCGCCGTACTGGCCCACATCCGCGCCAACGGGCCGACCAGGTCGTCCGACTTCGAACGCACCGACGGCGAGTCCGGCGGCTGGTGGGGCTGGAAGAGCGAAAAGCGCTCGCTCGAAGTGCTGTTCACGGCCGGCCAGCTGATGATCGCGCGCCGCCACAACTTCCAGCGCGTCTATGACCTTGCCGAACGCGTCCACCCCTCGTGGCAAGACAGCCAGCTCGCGCCGCTCGGCCATACGCGGCGAGAGATGGTGCTGCGCGCGGTGAAGGCGCTGGGCGTGTGCAAGGCGGCCTGGATTCCGGACTACCACCGTAGCCGCCGCCCGCATCCCGACGTCGACGCGCTGGTCGCCGAGGGCGCGCTGCTGCGGGGCCGGGTCGCCGGCTGGGACGACGCTGTATACATACATCCCGACCATCTCGACCTGGCATTGCGCGCGGCGGACAGCGCGCTCACGCCGAGCCTGACTTCGATCCTGTCGCCGTTCGATCCGATCGTCTGGGATCGGCGGCGCGCGCTCGAACTGTTCGGCTTCGACTACCGGCTCGAATGCTACACGCCCGCCGAAAAACGCCGCTATGGCTACTTCACCTTGCCGATCCTGCGCCGCGGCGCGCTGGTCGGCCGGGTCGACGCCAAGGCGCACCGGCGCGACGGCGTGTTCGAGCTGAAGTCGCTGGTGCTGGAGGACGGGGTGCGAACGAGCGAACGCTTCAGCCGCGATATCGCCGCCGCCCTCAGCCGATGCGCGCGCTGGCACGGCTGCGCGCGCATTGCGCTGACCCAGGCGATACCGCACAGCTTCGGCGCCCAGCTGGAAGCTGCGCTGGCGGAACTCGCCTGAGCTTTTGGTATCGGCCGTTTTTCCTCAGCAACATTGCTTCCCCCAGGGCCACCCGCCGAGTTTGCGCTAGATCAAACATCAACATGTCGGCTGTCTTTACACTGGCTCTTTCGGGTTGGTGACAAAAGAATCTCAAAGCAGGCCCGTTCCAAAACATATAAATCCCAGCTGAAACCTCAGCCCCAGCTCATGCGGGCCGGTTGGGCGCTGGGTATAACTAAGGAGAACGAATGCTAACTGCAACATACACGCTGGTTGCGTTGTCGGTCGAGCAAGCGAGCGTCCGCATAAGTCTGCAGTCTCTACAAAAAGTCCTCTACAGCAACTTTGTCCAACAGCGCACGCTGACCCCGGGCCAAGTGGACTACGCATGCGACGCGCTGCGCCGCCTTTACGATACTTGTCACTGGCGCAAGATCGAAAAATTCCTCATTCCCGCGATCCACCGGGCAACCCATGACGCGGATCAGCTGCTGCTTGAACTCGATCGCCTCAACAACACCGCCGCCGACGCCATGGGCGACATCGCCGAGCGCTTCGCCGGCCTGTCGGTCGATACGGCCGACCGGGTCGCCGAATTCTGCGCGTCGGTCGATACCTTTTGCAATTCCTTGCTGCAGCGTCTCGCGCGCGAAGAGCAGGAACTGTTTCCCGTCGCCCGCACCGTGATCTCCGGCGAAGCGTGGTTTTCGATCGCCAACAAGATGCTCGCTCACGAAGCGTATGTGCAGGAGAGCAAGCCACCCCGAGTGGTCCCTGGACAGGGCTCGGTACCGGCCAGGGGCCGTTTAGCGGAGCAGCGCGCCAACCGGATCACGCTGACCCATTGAGGGCGGCCGCCGCAAGGCCGGTCGCCGCCCGGCAAAATCGCCGCAAAATCCTGCCTTCTTGCTATCATGGCGGTTTTGAGTGATTGAGCTGACGTCATGTTCGAATTCCTTTTCAAGCGGCCGGGCGACAAGCCCGACGAAACGCCGGCCGGACAGGCTGCGCAGCCCGATCCGGCTGCGGCGCCTGCCGGTTCGCAACGCGCGCTTCAAGCCGAAAAGGTCAAGGAGCTCGCGGGCGACGAAGCCGCGGCCGTCGAATTTATCCTGCATTCCGAATTTTCTGAACTGCGGCTCGCTGCGGCCGAATTCGTACATACGCCGGCCCAGCTCGAGCGGGTGCATGCGGCGATCCGCAACACGGACCGGCGCGTCGCCAAGCTGATGCAGTCGCGGCTGGACGCGATCCGCCACCACCAAGCCGAATTGCAGCGCGCGCAAGCCTGCATCGACCAGGCCGGGCAATTGCTGAAAGACGAAGTACTCACGCCCAACCATGTCGCCGAACTGGACCGGCGCTGGTCGGTGATCGCCGCGCCGGAACTGGCGCCCGAATTCGATGCGGTCCGCAGCGCGCTCGCGCAGCGCCTCGAGGCCCAGGTGGTGCTGCAGCGCGGCGTCATCGACAGCGTCGCCGCACTGCGCAAGCTGGCCGCCGGCGGCTTGCCCGCCGCCGAGCTCTCATCGCAGCTCGACCAGCTGGCGGCAGCCCACGCCAGCGCGCTGGCCGCGCCGGAACACGCCTCGCTGCCGCGCCACCTGGTCAATGAATTCGCCGCCGAACACGCGCGCCTGTCGGCGGGCCTTGGCGCGCTCGAACAAGGCCAGGGCGCATTGGCCGGCCGCGAAGCGATGCTGGCCGGCTGGCTGGCCGCGCCGCCTGCTTCGCTCAATGCCGAGCTGCTGAGAAAAGAATGGAACAAGCTGCCCGCGGCGCCCGCCGGCGACGACGGGGCGCGTCTGCAGCAGCGTTTCGATGAATTGCTTGCCGCCGTGCCGCAGGAAGTGCGCAAGCCGAAGGAAGCGCGTCCGGCCGGGCCGGCGCGCCAGCCGGCGCCTGGCGCGGACCAGCATTTCCTCGACGAGCTGGGCGCCATGGAATCGGCGCTGGAACAAGGCTCGCTGCATAGCGCAGCCGAACACGACAAGGCGCTCAAGGAGAGCAAGGGATTCCGCCTCTCCGCGGCCCAGTCGGAACGGCTGGCGCACGCGCGCGGCGAGCTCAAACGCCTGTCGGACTGGGCGCGCTGGGGTGGCAATGTCTCGCGCGAGGAACTGATCAAGGCGGTCGAACAGCTCACCACCCAGTCGCTGGCGATGAGCGAACTGGCCAAAAAAGTGGGCAGCATGCGCGAACGCTGGAAGGCGCTCGACACCTTGTCGGGCGCCGCCCCGAAAAGCCTGTGGGAGCGTTTCGACGCCGCCTGCACTGCGGCCTATGCACCAGCCGCCGCCCACTTCAAGCACCTGGCCGAGGAGCGCCACACCAACGCGGCCAAGGCCCAGGTCCTGATCGCCGAAGCGAACGCCGAAGCGGCAAAGATGGATTCGGCCGACGGCGTCGACTGGAAGCACATGGCGGTCACCGTGCAGCGCTTGCGGCTCGGCTGGAGCCATCTCGGCGCGATCGACCGCAAGGAGAAAAAGCGCCTCGACCAGCAGTTCGCCGATGCGCTCAACATCCTGCAAGGCCCGCTCGAGCAGCAGCGCAAGTCCGAGGTCGCGCACCGCGAGGAATTGATCGAGCAGGTCGCCGCGCTCAATGCGGCAGATCGTCACGCTCTCGATGCCTTGCGCACGGCGCAGGAACGCTGGCAGGAACTGGCCCGTGCGCTGCCGCTCGAACGCAAGGCCGAGCAGGCGATGTGGCATCGCTTCCGCGCCGCCTGCGATGCGGTTTTCGCCAAGCGCAAGGAGAGCGCGCACGCTGCCGACGCCGAGCGCCGCGCCCACCAGGCGTCGAAGGATGCCATCTCGGCCCGCCTCGAAGCGGCCGCGCAAGGCGGCCTCGATCCGGCCGGCGTCGCGCGTGCATTGCGCGAAGCGGCATCCGAGTGGCACGCCATCGGCGCTGTGCCGCGCGCGGCGGAAGCGAAGGTCGACAAGCGCTATCACGCCGCGATCGCCGCGCTCCAGCAACAGGCCGACAATGCGCGCCGCGCGGCCGGCATGGCCCAGGCCAGCGCCCTGCGCGACAAGCTGCGCCTGTGCCAGCAGCTCGAAGCCTCGCTGGCCGATCCTGCAGCGTCGCAAGCGGCGGCCGATTGGGCTGCGCGCTGGGCCGCGCTGCCGCCTTTGCAGGCCGATTACGAGCGCGTTCTCGCCGCCCGCTTCAAGGCGGCCCAGGATGCGCTGGCCGGCGACCGCGCAGCGTATGTGCGCTTGCTCGAACAGAATCGTCCAACGCTGCTTCAGGAAATCCTGCGCCTCGAAATTGCCGCCGGCATCGACAGCGGCAGCGAATTCGCGCGCGACCGCCTCAAGCTCCAGGTTGAAGTGCTGCAGTCGTCGCTCAAGTCCGGCCACAAGCCGCTGTCCCATGCCGCCCAGTTCCAGCAGCTGTGCGCGATGCCGGCGCTGGCCGACGACCGCACCGCGTCGCGCATCGACCAGCTGTTCGCCCGCATCGGCAAGGAGTCGAAATGAAGCAGGTGAGGGTGCAGCAGGAAGACTTTGACCTGACCGCGGAAGTGGCGCGCCTGCGCGCCGACAATCCGCGCGTCGGCGCGGTGGTGACCTTTGTCGGCGCTGTGCGCGACATGAACGAAGGCTCCAGCGTGGCAGGGATGGAGCTCGAACATTATCCCGGCATGACCGAGCAGTCGCTCCAGCGGATCGTCGAGGAAGCCTGCGCGCGCTGGCCCTTGTCCGGCGCGCTGGTGATCCACCGGGTCGGTCCGCTGCGGCCGATGGAGCAGATCGTCCTCGTCGCGTGCAGCGCGGCGCATCGGGGCGAAGCGTTCGCCGCCTGCGAGTTCATCATCGACTATCTCAAAACCGACGCCCCGTTCTGGAAAAAAGAGCAGACGCCCGAAGGCGCGCGCTGGGTCGACGCGCGCGTCACCGACGAAGCCGCAATGGCGAAGTGGGCCGGCCGTTGAGCTGGCTCGCGGTGGGCATCGGCGCGGCGTTCGGCGCCTGGCTGCGCTGGGGACTGGCGCTCTGGCTCGGCAGCGTGCACGGCAAGGTGCATCTCGGGACGCTGGCGGCCAACCTTGGCGGCGGCTACCTGATCGGCCTCGCGCTCGGCTTTTTCGCCGATTATCCGCACCTGTCGCCCGAATGGCGGCTGTTCGCGATCACCGGATTCCTCGGCGGGCTGACAACCTTCTCGAGTTTTTCCGGCGAATCGATGCTGCTGCTCCAGCGCGGCGAGTATGGCTGGGCGCTGGTCCATGCGACGGCCCACCTGCTCGGTGCGCTGGCCTGCTGCGTCGCTGGATTTGCCACTTGGCGCGCGCTGTCGTAAGCCGGGCCGGCCTTTGCGCGGCTGATTGAAAACGGCGCCTTCTGGCGCCTTTTTCATGCATCATCTATCTTTGTGCCCGTCTGCTTGAAAAGCTGGGTCGCAGCCCAATCTTGTTTCCATGCTAAAAAACCTTGAACCAGGAGCGTTACCATGCGGCAAGATAAACTGACCACCAAACTTCAGGAAGCGCTGTCCGATGCGCAGAGCCTGGCGGTCGGCAACGACAACCAATACATAGAGCCCGTTCACCTGCTGACCGCCTTGCTGAACCAGGACGATGGTGGCGCCCGATCGCTGCTGCAGCGCGCCGGCGTCAATGTCGGCGGCTTGACCAACTCCCTGAAAAGCGCGCTTGACCGCTTGCCGAAAGTGTCCGGCACCGGCGGCGAAACGCAGGTCGGCCGCGAACTGATGTCGGTGCTGAACCTGGCCGACCGCGAGGCGCAAAAGCGCGGCGACCAGTTCGTTTCGAGCGAAATGGTGCTGCTCGCGCTCACCGAAGACAAATCCGACGCGGGCAAGCTGTCGCGCGAAGCGGGGCTGTCGCGCAAATCCCTCGAGAGCGCGATCCAGGCGGTGCGCGGCGGCGAAGCGGTCAATTCGCAGGACGCCGAAGGCCAGCGCGAAGCGCTCAAGAAGTACACGCTCGACCTGACCGAACGCGCGCGCCAGGGCAAGCTCGATCCGGTCATCGGCCGCGACGACGAGATCCGCCGCACCATCCAGATCCTGCAGCGGCGCACCAAGAACAACCCGGTGCTGATCGGCGAACCTGGCGTGGGCAAGACCGCCATCGTCGAAGGGCTGGCACAGCGCATCATCAACAACGAGGTGCCCGACTCGCTCAAGGGCAAGCGGGTGCTTTCGCTCGACATGGCCGCGCTGCTGGCCGGCGCCAAGTACCGCGGCGAATTCGAGGAACGCCTCAAGTCCGTGCTCAAGGAACTGGCGCAGGACGAGGGCCAGACCATCGTCTTCATCGACGAGATGCACACGATGGTCGGCGCCGGCAAGGCCGAGGGCGCGATGGACGCGGGGAACATGCTCAAGCCTGCGCTGGCGCGCGGCGAACTGCATTGCGTCGGCGCCACCACGCTCGACGAGTACCGCAAATACATCGAGAAGGATGCCGCGCTCGAGCGCCGCTTCCAGAAAATCCTGGTCGACGAACCGAGTGTCGAAGCGACCATCGCGATCCTGCGCGGCTTGCAGGACAAGTACGAGCTGCACCACAAGGTCGAAATTACCGACGCGGCCATCATCGCCGCGGCCGAACTGTCGCACCGCTACATCACCGACCGCTTCCTGCCGGACAAGGCAATCGACCTGATCGACGAGGCGGCGTCGAAGATCAAGATCGAGATCGACTCCAAGCCGGAAGTGATGGACCGGCTCGAGCGCCGCATCATCCAGCTCAAGATCGAAAAGGAAGCCGTCAAGAAGGAAAAGGACGAGGCATCGCAGCGCCGCCTTGGCCTGATCGACGAGGAGATTTCACGCCTTGAGCGCGAGTACAACGACTTCGAGGAGATCCTCAAGGCGGAAAAGGCGATGGTGCAGGGGACCACCCACATCAAGGAAGAAATCGAGCGCGTCAAGTTCGAGATGGAGGAGGCCAAGCGCCAGAGCAATTGGCAACAGGTGTCCGAACTCCAGTACGGCACGCTGCCAGGACTCGAAGCGCAGCTCAAGCAGGCCGAAGCCGCCACCGCGCGCGACGAGGCGACGGCCAAGCCGAAGCTGCTGCGCACCCAGGTCGGCGCCGAGGAAATCGCCGAAGTGGTCTCGCGCGCGACCGGCATTCCAGTGTCGCGCATGATGCAGGGCGAGCGCGAAAAGCTGCTCCACATCGAGGACGAACTGCACAAGCGCGTGGTCGGCCAGGACGAGGCGATCCACGCGGTGTCGGACGCGATCCGCCGTTCGCGCGCGGGCCTGTCGGACCCGAACCGTCCGTATGGCTCGTTCATGTTCCTGGGGCCGACCGGCGTCGGCAAGACGGAGCTGTGCAAGGCGCTGGCCTCGTTCCTGTTCGATACCGAAGAATCGATGATCCGCATCGACATGAGCGAATTCATGGAGAAGCATTCGGTCGCGCGGCTGATCGGCGCGCCCCCTGGCTACGTCGGCTACGACGAAGGCGGCTACCTGACCGAAGCGGTGCGGCGCCGTCCCTACAGCGTGATCCTGCTCGACGAGATCGAGAAGGCGCACCAAGATGTCTTCAACGTACTGCTGCAGGTGCTCGACGACGGCCGCATGACGGACGGGCAGGGCCGCACCGTGGACTTCAAGAACACGGTGATCGTGATGACCTCGAACCTGGGCTCGCACATGATCCAGTCGATGGACAGTGCGGACCCGGGTGTGGTCAAGCTGGCGGTGATGGGCGAGGTGCGCAACCACTTCCGGCCCGAGTTCATCAACCGGATCGACGAGATTGTCGTGTTCCATGCGCTCGACGAGAAAAACATCGGCGCCATCGCCAAGATCCAGCTGCGCCAGCTCGAGCAGCGCCTGGCCAAGATGGACATGTCGCTCGATGTATCGGAAGAAGCGCTGCAGCGGATCGCGGAAGCCGGCTTCGATCCGGTGTACGGCGCGCGGCCGCTCAAGCGCGCGATCCAGCAGCAGATCGAAAATCCGCTGTCGAAGCTCATACTCGCGGGTAAGTTCGGCGCCAAGGATACGATCCCGATCCGTGTCGACCACGGCAACCTGGTGTTCGGCGACCCGGCGCAAGTCGCGCTGGAGAAAACGCCAAGCGAGGCGACCGAGTCAGGCGTTTGAGATTGTTGGCTCCGCGGCAGGTCGGATATTCGGACATTTCGTGTTCATCAAGTGTTCGAATGTCCGACCTGTCCCCTGCGTCACCGGCGAATCGGCCCGCTGCCAAACGCCGGATTTGAATTTGGATACAATACCTGCTCGACCATAGCAGGACTATCCATGCAAGCGGTATCACTTCGGCAGGACGCGCGCGTCATCGCGCTGGTGGGACTCTCCCACGGCGTCTCCCACTTTTATCACCTGATTTTGGCCGCACTGTTCCCGTGGCTGAAGCCGGCTTTCGATCTCTCGTACGCCCAGCTCGGCCTGTTGATGACGGTGTTTTTCATCGTTTCCGGCGTTGGCCAGGCGCTGGCCGGTTTCGTCGTCGACCGCGTCGGCGCCTTCCGGGTGCTGTTCGGCGGCGTCGCGCTGCTCGGCCTTGCCGCCGTCTTGCTGGCCGGCGCCAATGGCTACGCGATGCTGCTGGCCGGTTCGATGCTGGCCGGTGTCGGCAATTCGGTATTCCATCCCGCCGACTACACCCTGCTGAACCAGCGCGTGTCGAAAGCGCGCCTGGCCCACGGCTTCTCGGTGCACGGCATCAGCGGCAACCTCGGCTGGGCCGCCGCGCCGATCTTCCTGGCCGGCGTCGCCGCACTGTCGAGCTGGCGCACCGCGGTGCTGGCATCCGCGGCGATTCCATGCTGCGTGCTGCTGCTCCTGTACTTCAATCGCGATGCGCTGCGCGCCGATCCGGCGCCATTGCGTGGTGAAGGAAGCGCGCACGAAGGCTCGTTCGATTTCCTGCGCCTGCCGACGGTATGGATGTGCTTCGGCTTCTTCTTCCTGTCTGCCATCGCGCTGGGCGGCATCCAGAGCTTCGCCTCGACCAGCCTGATCGCGCTCTATCATGTGTCGCTGGCGTCGGCGACCACCGCGTACACGGCGTACATGCTGGCGTCGGCGGGCGGCATGCTCGCCGGCGGCTTCGTCGCCGCGCGCTCGCTCAATCACGACCGCATCATCGTCATCTCCTTCGCCATGGCCGCGGCCATGGCGGTGCTGCTGGCGCTGGCGGTGGTGCCGGGCTGGATGGCGGTGCCGCTGATGGGCGCCATCGGCCTGGCGTCGGGCGTGGCCGGCCCGTCGCGCGACCTGCTGATTCGCGCGGCGGCTCCGGCCAACGCCACCGGCCGCGTGTTCGGCGTCGTCTATTCGGGACTCGACAGCGGCCTGGCGGTCGGCCCGCTGATGTTCGGCGCGCTGATGGACGCGCATCATCCGTCCTGGGTGTTCCTGTGCATCGGCCTGTTCCAGGCGCTGGCAATTGCGACGGCGGTCGGTGTCGGCAGCAGCCGGCGCGCACCGGCGCTGCAAAAGGCATAGAATCTTTACCACCACGATACCGGGAACCGCCATGGACTTTGCCACCACCGACATTTGCGACGACCACCCCCAGATGCTGGAAGACGGCCGGCTGGCAGTGCTGCCGCCGGTGTTCCGCACCTTCGGCCAGCGCGTCAAGTTCGCCGGACCCGCGGTGACGCTGCGCGTGTTCGAGGACAACGCGCTCGTGCGCAGCGCGCTCGAAGGTCCGGGCGAGGGCAGGGTGCTGGTCGTCGACGGCGGCGGCAGCCTGCGGCGCGCACTGGTCGGCGGCCAGCTGGCCCTGCTGGCGCAGGACAATGGCTGGAACGGCGTCGTCGTCTACGGCTGCGTGCGCGACAGCGACGAGATCAACAGCTTTGAAATCGGCGTGCGCGCGTTGGCCGTCCATCCGCAAAGGGGCGCCAAACTCGGCGCGGGCGAATCGAATGTCCGCGTCATCATCAGCGGCGTGCCGGTCAACCCGGGCGACTGGCTCTACGCCGACGCCGACGGCATTTTGGTAGCGCAGCAGAAGCTGGCCTGAGCCGAAGCCCCACCGCAAGTCCCCCGAATTCCTCGGTTGCTCCACGTCAAGCCTGACGACGGAGCACGCTTTTATCATGGGCCATGCCTTGCGCCCTTCTCGAACGCTCCTTTTCATCTGGCGATATCGTCGTTTCGCATTGTGAAATGCGGTGCAAATAAATCGGTCCAGATGCTTCCGGTGGGAGAAATTTCATTCCGTATTACGAAATTTAATTCGTAACATATTGATTGTTATGGAATTTATTTTAGTTATATGTCTTATATAAGAGTGTGTTGCTGTGCACAAATCGGACTATGATTTGGGTAACGGAATTCGATTCTTAACTCAGCTTTTCAACTAGGAGAACACCATGGCAACTCGTGAACAGCAAGTAGCAGCCCTGCAAAAAGACTGGGACACCAACCCGCGCTGGACCGGCGTCACGCGTTCGTACACCGCGGATGACGTGGTGCGGCTGCGCGGCTCGCTGCAGATCGAGCACACGATTGCCCAGCGCGGCGCCGACAAAATGTGGGACTTGCTGCACACCGAGCCCTTCGTCGCGACGCTTGGCGCCCTGACCGGCAACCAGGCCATGCAGCAGGTCAAGGCCGGCCTGAAAGCGATCTACCTGTCGGGCTGGCAGGTCGCGGGCGACGCCAACGTGGCCGGCGAGATGTATCCCGACCAGTCGCTGTACCCGGCCAACTCGGTGCCGCTGGTGGTCAAGCGCATCAACAACACCTTCCAGCGCGCCGACCAGATCCAGTGGTCCGAAGGCAAGGACGACGTCGACTACTTCGCGCCTATCATCGCCGACGCCGAAGCCGGCTTCGGCGGCGTGCTCAACGCCTACGAGCTGATGAAGTCGATGATCGACGCGGGCGCCGCCGGCGTCCACTTCGAAGACCAGCTCGCGTCCGTCAAGAAATGCGGCCACATGGGCGGCAAGGTGCTGGTGCCGACGCGCGAATTCGTCGAAAAGCTGACCGCGGCGCGCCTTGCGGCCGACGTCATGGGCACCCGCACGCTGGTGATCGCCCGCACCGATGCCGAGGCGGCCGACCTGCTCACTTCCGACATCGACCCCAACGACCAGCCGTTCTGCACCGGCGAGCGTACCGTCGAAGGCTTCTACCGCGTGCGCAACGGCCTCGAGCAGTCGATCGCCCGCGCGCTTGCCTACTGCCCATACGCCGACCTGGTGTGGTGCGAGACCGGCAAACCGGACCTGGCCTTCGCCAAGCAGTTCGCCGATGCCGTGCATGCCAAGTTCCCGGGCAAGATGCTGGCCTACAACTGCTCGCCATCGTTCAACTGGAAGAAGAACCTCGACGACGCCACCATCGCCAAGTTCCAGAAGGAACTGGGCGCGATGGGCTACAAGTTCCAGTTCATCACGCTGGCCGGTTTCCACGCGCTCAACTACGGCATGTTCAACCTGGCGCACGGCTACGCACGCCGCAACATGACTGCGTTCGTCGAACTGCAGGAAGCCGAATTCGCCGCTGCCGACAAGGGCTTCACCGCGGTCAAGCACCAGCGCGAAGTCGGCACCAGCTACTTCGACGCTGTCACACAGACCATCCAGCAGGGCCAGAGCTCGACGACGGCGCTGCATGGTTCGACCGAAGACGAGCAGTTCTTCGACGAAAAGAAAGTGGCCTAAAAAGCTGCCGCCGGAGGAGGGCGCAGGCCTTCCTCCGGCAACCCCAAGCCGCACCGGCCACCAGCCCGTGCGGCTTTTTTTGGGTCTGACCCCGCGGGTCGGACCCTTCGCCTCCACAGCCAAAATCATCCACAAACCTGATTGTGGTGGATAATGTCGTTATATTCCGCCGCATATCCTCCTTGCCGCGCGCCGTTTCATCCTAAATTTTTGGAAATTCCATGCTTAGCTACCGCCACGCCTTTCATGCGGGTAATCACGCCGATGTCCTGAAGCATTTCGTGCAGATCCAGTTGCACGAGTACATGAATCAGAAGGACACCGCCTATACCTACATCGACACCCACTCGGGCGCCGGCGTGTATGCGCTCGACGGTGGCTACGCGGCCAAGAACGCCGAATACGAAACCGGCATTGGTCCGCTGTGGGAGCGCAAGGACTTGCCGAAGCAACTGGCCGACTACGTCAACCTGGTCAAGGGCCTCAACCCGAGCGGCAAGATGCGCTATTACCCGGGCTCGCCTTACTGCGCCGACAAGGCGATGCGCGAGCAGGACCGCCTGCGCCTGTTCGAATTGCATCCAGCCGACAGCAAGATTCTCGCCGACAATTTCCGCAAGGTCGCCGAACATGCGGCCGCCCAGGGCGAACGCCCGGCGCAACGGGGCAAGCGCGTGCTGATCGAACGCGGCGATGGCTTCCACGCGCTCAAGACGCTGCTGCCGCCGCCGTCCCGCCGCGCGCTGGTGCTGATCGATCCGCCCTATGAAGACAAGCAGGATTACCGCAAGGTACGCGATGCGCTTGAAGATGCGCTCGCGCGTTTTCCGAGCGGCATGTACGCGATTTGGTACCCGGTGCTGCAACGCATGGAGTCGCGCCAGTTCGCCGACAAGCTGAAACGCTTGCCGGCCAAGGAATGGCTGAACGTCACCCTGACCGTGTCGACACCCGGCCCGGATGGGTTCGGCCTGCACAGCAGCGGGATGTTCATCCTCAATCCCCCGTACACCCTGGAGCCGACATTGCGCCAGGTGATGCCTTTCCTGGTCCAGGTGCTGGGCAAGGATGCCGGCGCGACCTTCATGATCGAATCGGGGGCCCAGTTGACTGGAACGTCCAGCACCCGGGTC
This sequence comes from Pseudomonadota bacterium, assembly GCA_046728335.1. Taxonomy (GTDB): domain Bacteria; phylum Pseudomonadota; class Gammaproteobacteria; order Burkholderiales; family Burkholderiaceae_D; genus JAFCUW01. The sequence goes on from JBKPEJ010000052.1 coordinate 15,415, forward strand.
GGCGCCAACGGCAGCGCCCGTGTTCCAGTCGGCAACGCGCGCCGCGCCAGCCCGACCGCCGGAACCGGCAGCCTGCGTTTGCCGGGACAGGCC
>JBKPEJ010000015.1:0-5553 GCA_046728335.1 Pseudomonadota bacterium
CGCCAGGCCAGGCCGGCCGCCAGCGCGGCGAGCGCAGCGACGGCCAGCACCCAGCGCACGCGCGCCGGGCGCTTCGTGGGGCGAAGAGGCTGCTTAGATGGCACTGCTCACCATCGCGCTTCGCACCACCGAGACGATGCCCTGCCAGTTCCCGTTGGCGTAATGGTTGTAGCTCTCGTTGTCGTCGCGGAACGACACGCTGTGGTAGTTCCACTTCGCCGAGCCGCCTTCGTTGTTGGCGGTCCCCAGGGTCAGGTCGTTACAGAACCAGTCGCTGGGGTTGCAATAGGATCCGCCCGAACTGCCCGACACCCCGCCCGTGCTGTGGTAGGCCACCGCCTCGTCGTCCTGTCCCGGCAGGATGCCCGAATAGACCGTGCCCTTGGCGCCGGCGTACATGTAGAACCAGACGCCGTTGGTGCTGTTGTGGTTGTACATGGCGCGCGCGGTGGTGGTCTTCAGGTCCTTCACCAGCGGCTCGGAAGTGGTCCAGGAACCGGCGTCGGACAATTCGGAACCGCCGCCGGCGCCGGACGCGGCACGCACCCACTTGATGTTCCAGCCGGCCTGCGCGGTGCCGTCCGAATTGCCGCACACGCCGGACGCGTTCGGCGCGGCGTTCTTCTTCATGCGGCTCGAGCTGCCGTAGTTGGCCAGCGTGTAGCCCATCATCAGGTCGCCCGCGCTGTGGGTGGCGATGTAACACCAGTTGGAGCCGGTGCAGAAGCAGTCGAGCGCGTCGCGAATCTTGCCGTTCTGCGAGGAGATGCTGTTATAGCCGTCCCAGTTGACGGCCTTCTTGTTGACGCCGGCCGCAGTGCTGGACGGGCCCCAGTAGGTGAAGCTGTTGTAGTCGCCGATCACGCCGCCGCCGGTGCGGCCGTTGACCCACAGCGAATAGTTGGTGGCGCTGGCGAGGCTGGAAACAGCCATCAGGGAGAACAGGGACAGGGTGACCAGGAACCGCACGAGTTTGCTCATTCATTCCTCCAAGAGAACGACATCGATGGGAATACCGGAGGCGGCGATGCAAGAATGAAAAATAGAACGACCGTGCTAGCCGCTGAGCACAAATCTACGCCCGACATACGATGAAGTCAACGCACGACGCATACGTCGAGCAATGTGTGGCGTTCCTGTTGAAATTGCAAAAAAAAGAGTGGGTGCGGCGCTTGCAAGTTGCACCGCACGCTGATAATCGGACGCCTTAGTACGCCTCTCGAACTACATATGCAAGCCATCTACCTGTCCGACATGCTTCCTGGCCCCGCAGGCGGATGGCTTCTCGGCCGCTTTCATTCCTCGGCGGGCATGGACGACCAACTTCGAGCCAAAAGGTCGATCATCGCAAGCGCATTCAGGTTCGGATCGGTCCTGCGATGTTCGAGCACCCAATACCCCCATTGGAAACGGCAGCGATTCGCGAGGACCTGGAACTGTCGACCGGCACGAAAGTCAACTTCTAAAGTTAAACTTTTGCTCCATTGACTTCAACGATCAATGGTACATTTGGGCTATCGTACATCGCTCGACACCGCTCGGAGAACGCGCGAGGCAGGGTGGCGTGTGCCCGATCAGGCGGGGACATCGTTCGGTCGATCATACGAATTCGAATGTAGGCGAGGGGAACAAATGGTCACATCCTGCGGATCTGATGAATCCTAGAAGCGGCCGCAGCATCGCGCTCTTCCTGGCACTCTGGTCAACGTTTGGTGGGTGCGTAGCGGCGGATGGCAAGCCAGTATTGAAAATATTGGCAGACTCAAGCACAGCGATGCCGATGGCGTCTATTCAGGATGGCAAACTGATCGGCGGGATTCATCGCGACCTCGGCATTGCACTTGCACGGGAACTGAATGCCACCCCAGTGTTCATCGTCATGCCCCGCAAGCGCATCGCCTTAACCCTTGAACAAGGTAATGGCGATATCGCGTGTCATTTCCTTCCGGAGTGGATGCCAGGCAGATTCGACTGGAGCGAACCATTCCTGCCCAATGCGCTGTTGCTGCTCTCAAACGCGCAACTACCTCGCCCTGGCAACCTGGCCGCCTTGCGTGGCGTGCCGATCGCTACTGTGCATGGCTTTGAGTATCCGGATGTAGTGCGCATTCTTGGTTCCGGCTTTGTCCGCGATGATGCCGCGGATGCCACGGGAAACCTGATGAAATTCGATGCCGGGCGGGCTAGATATGCCTTAACAGGCGAGCTCTTTTTGCGCTATCAGCAACGCAGCCACAGCCTTGGGCTTCGCGTCCATGATCCGCTGGTCGTGCGGCGATATCTGGCATCATGCGCGGTCTCGCGCGCCAGTCCGTTCCCTGTCAAAAGTATCGATCATGCGATCCGGAGTATTCGCGATAGCAAAGATCTGGAAGCGATCTACGACAAGTATCGCTAGACATTCGTCCTCGCAGGCTGCACCAGGCCCGCCTCGGGGTAAACTGCGCGTTTTCGACAACTCTTCGACCAATGTGCATTTGCGCCGCTGCACGTCAGTTCGCGCGTACTTAGTCGAGCTCGGCGAGCACCTTGATATGCGCGACGACGCTGCGCCCCAGCGCCGACAGGTTGTAGCCGCCTTCCAGGCAGCTGACGATGCGGCCTTGCGCGTACTGGCGCGCGACCGCCATCACCTCGCGTGTGATCCAGGCGTAGTCGGCTTCCACCAGCGCCATCTCGCCCAGGTCGTCTTCGCGGTGGGCGTCGAAGCCGGCCGAGATGAAGATCATTTCCGGCTTGAAGGCGTGCAGCGCGGGCAGCCAGTGATCGAGCACCAGCTTGCGCACGACGTCGCCGCCGCTGCGCGCCGGCACCGGGATGTTGACCCGGTTCGCGGTCACCGGTTCCGGTTCGCAGTATGGGTAGAACGGATGCTGGTAGAAACTGGCCATCAGCACGCGCGGATCGTCGTGGAACGATTCGGCGGTGCCGTTGCCGTGATGGACGTCGAAGTCGATGATGGCCACCCGTTCCAGGCCGTGCGATTCGAGCGCGTGCAGCGCCGCCAGCGCGACGTTGTTGAACAGGCAGAAGCCCATCGCGCCGCCGGGACGGGCGTGGTGGCCGGGCGGGCGCACGGCGCAGAAGGCGTTGTCGATGTCGCCGGCGATCACCGCGTCGGTAGCGGCCATCGCGGCACCGGCCGCGCGCAGCGCCGCCTGGTAACTGTGCTCGTTGAGCAGGGTGTCGGCGTCGAGCGGAAAGTATTCGCCCGCACCCGGCAGGTTGTCGCGCACCAGCGCGATCGCCGCCGCGCTGTGGTTGCGCATCAGGGCCGGCAGCTCGGCCAGCGGCGGCTCGCGCCGTTCGAGCAGGCCGTCGAGGCGGGACCGGATCAGTTGGTCCTCGATTGCCTGCAAACGGGCCGGCGATTCAGGGTGCCACTCGCCCATTTCGTGACGCTGGCAGTCCGGGTGACTATAAATAGCTGTGCTCATGTTCCTGTGTTTTCTGTCCTGCCGTCATCAAGATCACACCGGAAGCGCCGTTCTCGCATAGAATCTTTGCACCGGTTGCGATGACGAATGAATAAAGTCCGCATGGCGCTAATCTACCATGCCCCCTCGCTTGTTCGCTCGCCATGGCCAAACCGGTGCGCGCGCAGTCCCATTCAACCAGCTGGAAAAACAGACGATGTTCAAAAAATTGCACACAGTGGCGCGCCAGGTCAGCCAGATCGTCGTCGGCAAGGATTTGCAGGTGCGCCAGGCGCTCACCTGCCTGCTGGCCGGCGGCCACTTGCTGGTCGAGGATGTGCCTGGCGTGGGCAAGACCACGCTGGCGCATGCGCTGGCCATTTCGCTCGGCCTGAAATTCAACCGGGTGCAGTTCACCAGCGACCTGCTGCCGGCCGACGTGGCCGGCATCTCGGTGTACGAGCGCGAGACCAACGGCTTCGTGTTCCACCCCGGCCCGATCTTTACCCAGGTGCTGCTGGCCGACGAGATCAACCGGGCCACGCCGAAGACCCAGTCCGGCCTGCTCGAAGCGATGGAAGAGCGCCAGGTCAGCGCCGACGGCGTCACGCGCGCGCTGCCCGAGCCGTTCTTCGTGATCGCCACCCAGAATCCGGCGCACCAGGTAGGCACCTTCCCGCTGCCCGAATCGCAGCTGGACCGCTTCCTGATGTGCCTCTCGCTCGGCTATCCCGACGCCGCCGCCGAACGCGCGCTGCTGATGGGCGAGGACCGGCGTAGCATGCTCAAGGCGCTGCCGGCGGCGATGCAGCCGGCCGAACTGGCCGCTGCCCAGCAGGCGCTGCGCCAGGTCCACGCGTCGGCCTCGCTGATCGACTACGTGCAGGCGCTGGCGCAGGCCTCTCGCCGCGACGGCCTGTTCGCCGAAGGCCTGTCGCCGCGCGCCGCGATCGCGCTGCTGCAGGCGGCGCGCGCCTGGGCCGCGCTGGAGGGCCGCGACCACGTGGTGCCGGAAGATGTGCAGGCGGTGCTGGTGCCGGTCTGCGCGCACCGCCTGCGGCCGCTGAAGTCGGCGCACGGCGTGGCGCTGGCCAGTCGTGACCTGGTGCTGCAACTGCAAAAATCGGTGCCGGTCTGACGTTCGCACATGAGTAAGCGTGCAAGTAAGCGTGTCCGCAACTGGATCGGGCGCAAGGCGAATCGCTGGCTGTTCAAGCTGCGCGACAGCGAGCCCGGCGAGGTGTTCCTGCACCGGCGCCGGATATTCATCCTGCCGACCAAGGCCGGCGTCGGATTCGCCTCCCTGCTGCTGGTCCTGCTCATCGGGGCCACCAACTACAGCCTCGGCCTGGGTTTCGCGCTGGTCTTCATGCTCGCCACCTGCGGCGTGGTGGACATGTATTTCACCTACCGCAACCTGGCCCACTTGCACTTGCGCCCCGACCGTGCGGCGAGCGTATTCGCCGGCGAAGAAGCGCGCTTCGAACTGCAGCTGAACAACCGCACCGCGCTGGACCGCTATTCGGTCTGGCTTCATTTTGTCACCGCGCGCGAAGCGCGCCACTCGGCCGATGTGCGGGCCGGCGAAGGCGCCGCGCTGGTGCTGACCTGCGCCACCGAGGATCGCGGCTGGCTGCGCGCGCCGCGGGTGCAGCTGGTGACGCGCTTTCCGCTCGGCCTGTTCCGCGCCTGGGGCTACTGGCAGCCGGACCTGCGGGTGCTGGTGTATCCCTTCCCCGAACCGGACGCGCCGCCGCTGCCGATGGCCGGCGCCGCGCGCGCCGACGGCCGCGGCGGCGCCGGCGACGACGACTTCGCCGGCATCCGCAACTACCGGCCGGGCGACTCGATGCGCCAGTTGGCCTGGCGCCAGATCGCCCGGCTCGACCTGGCTTATGGCGGCCAGCTGGTGACCAAGCATTTCGAAGGCGGCGGCGCGGATGAGCTGGTGCTCGACTTCGACGCGATGCCGCGGTTCATGAACCTGGAGCTGCGCCTGTCGCGCATGACGCGCTGGGTGCTGGAGGCGGAGCAGCGCGCGCTGCCGTACGCGTTCCGCATCGGTCAGCACGACTTCCCGGCCGGCGCCGGCGCGGCGCACCGGGCGGCCTGCCTGCGCGCGCTGGCGCTATACGGC
>JBKPEJ010000073.1:0-27677 GCA_046728335.1 Pseudomonadota bacterium
AGACGCCAAGCAAGCAGCCGCCGAGTACGCGAAGCAGATTCCAATGGGTCGCTGGGGCAAGCCCGAGGAAATCGCAGCTGCCGTCGTATTTCTTGCCTCCGATGAGAGTTCTTTCATCACCGGCATAGATCTCCCCGTCGACGGAGGCTTGGCCCAGGTCTAGCCTGAATTTTGCACAAAAAAGGGCAAGATGCTGTAAGTAATTGATAATATGTGAGTATCTCGAAACGCAATCAATCAACACGAACGCCACCTTGCCCGACATTAATTCCACTTCAGAACAGGCCCGTTCCATCCATTCCGGGCAATACATTCGATTTTGACGGCGGCGGCTTGTCGTCCGATCTGGGCCGTTGCTGCCCCGTGGTGTTGATCGTCAGATCGGCCTGACTGAGCGATTGACGGATGCCTTGATCGACACGCGACACGCCAGCTATATCGTGCATTCGCACGCCGACCTGCTCACGCAACGACTCCAACAGCCTGCCACGACCGATGATGCGAGAAGTTCTGCGAGTGCGCTCGGTCGAGCAGACTGGCGCCGAGTGCGAAGGTGGCGCGTCTTGTAAGATTCATGGGCAGTTTACTCATGACTTTGGGAATGATGGCCGGGTGCGTTGCTACCGGCTCCCTGCCCTCAGCTTGTCAGCCGGCAGGGAAGTAATGACCGTTGTCCAAGTCCGCGAGCAGGCCGGGCTGAGCGGGCTCCCAGCCGAGGACCTGGCGCGTGATCGCGTTGGAGGCCGCGAGATCCAGCGTCACCACCGCCGCCAAGAACCCGAAATAGCCTGGCAGCATCAGTTCGTCAGCGGGAATACTCACGGCGGGCAGGCCCAGGCGGGCGGCAATGGCCTCCGCTATCTCGCGGAACCGGATACCCTCGTCGCCGACCGCGTGCCAGGTCTTGCCGGCGGGTCCTTTTTCGAGCGCCAGGCGGAACAAGGAGGCCAGGTCGCTGGTGTGCACCGCGGGCCACCGGTTTTCGCCGTCGCCGGGGTAGCCGACGAAGCCCTTCGCTTTCGCGAGCCCGATCAATTGCAGACGCCCGGTCGAACTATGCACCAAGGTAGGAATTCGCACGACCGAAGACCGCACGCCCTTCTCTGCGAGCCCGACTACAGCAGTCTCCACGATGTTGCGAGCCACCAGCGTGCCCGCGTCCATGGGTCCACAAGGAAGGGCCGGGTCATCCTCGGTCGCCGGGCGGCCGAGGCTGGATGGTGCGAGGAGCGGGCCCGCCCGCCCCAAGTTCGTGGGCGCGCCAATGCTCCCCGTCGTGACGAGGGGTTTTCCGGTGCCCGCCAACGCCTCGCCGAACGCGAGCACGATCGAAAGCTCCGAGTCGCCTAAGGCAGTGATCCCGCCGGACGAAAGCAGTTCGGCCCTGTACCCGAGGTGGATGACGCCGTCGGACTCCGCCGCCGCCGCCTTCAGACCGTCAAGGTCGGCAAGGTTTCCGCGTCGTACCCTGGCGCCGAGCGCAGACGCCGCTGCCGCAGACGCGTCCGACCGGGCCAAGGCGACGACCTCATGCCCGGCGGCGATGAGGTCAGGAATGAGGTATGAACCGACTTGGCCGGTACCGCCAGTGACGAAAACGTGCATGTTAGGGCTCCTATGGGTGACGTGATGCGATATCTTAGCATCGCTTGCATATAGCAAGTAAATTTTTATTATTCACTTGCTTTATACAAGTAACGTGTCTAGGATGCTTGTAGGCTGAGCGCGGTCGCCAGATCGCACCGGCCGCCCATGAATCATCACCCTTATCAGTAAGGAAACTGCATGAGCACTATCAGCATCATCGGGTCCGGAGGCATGGCCGCAGCCATCGCCGGCCTTGCCGCCAAGGCAGGACACACCGTCGAGGTGACGAGCCGCGACGCCGCCAAGGCAGGCGCGCTGGCCGAGCGGGTCGGCGCCGGCGCGACGACAGGCATGTTCGGCGCCGCCCCGGCCGGGGATATTGTCATCCTCGCGGTTCCGTACTCCGCCGTTCTCGACGTGGTGAAGCACTACGGAGAACAGCTGGCAGACAAGCTTCTTGTCGACATCACCAACCCTGTCGGCTCCGACCTCACGAGCTTTGTGACGCCCGCCGACAGTTTCGGCGCCCAGGAGATCGCCAAGGCCGCCCCTGCCAGTGCAGTGATCGTCAAGGCATTCAACACCCTGTTTTCCCACGTCCTGGCGGCCGGTTCATTCCAGGGCCAGCCGTTGGACGTGTTCATCGCCGGGGACGACGCGCAGGCGAAGGCACGCGTCGCGGGGTTCATCGAGAGCATCGGATTGCGCCCAATGGATACCGGGCTGCTGCCGATGGCGCGGACGCTGGAGCACGTCTGCCTGCTGTCGCTGGGCCTTCTCGCCCACTCCATCAAACACACCAACTTCTCAATCGGCGTCAGCCTTCCTGGCTGAGCCCACCAGTAGCACCACTTTCACATATCACATCGCTCACAAGGAATAGCAATATGCGCGTTTTCGTTACTGGAGGAACCGGCCATATCGGTTCGTACATCATCCCCGAGCTCGTCGCGGCCGGACACGAAGTTACCGGCCTGGCCCGCTCGGACAAGGCCGCGGCAGCGATGTCCGCACTTGGCGCCAAAGTGCGTCTCGGGGATATTTCCGACCTCGATGGGCTCAAGGCGGCGGCGGCGGAGTCCGACGGCGTCATCCACGTCGCGCACAGGCAGGACCTGCTTCCCTCCGGCGGGCTCGACGCCGTAGCCGCCGCGGAACTCCAGATCATGCTCGCGTACGGCGAGGCATTGGAGGGATCCGGTAAGCCGCTGGTCGTGTCGGGGAGTATTGGCTCGCCCGGATGGGAAAAGCTGGGCCGGCCGGCCACCGAGGAGGACCCGGCGCTCCCCTGCGGCGATACGCACAAGGGTACCTTGCGGGTTCGTAACGCCGTGGAGCTCGCCGTAGTCGGCCTCGCGGAGCGGGGCGTGCGGTCTTCGATCGTGCGGATTCCTCCCATCGCGCACAGCACGACCGATGCCGGTTTCCTTCCGCTGCTGATCGGGCTCGCCAAGGAGAAGGGCGTCATCGGCTACCCCGGCGACGGCGCGAACCTCTGGCCGGCCGTGCACGCCCGCGACGTCGCCTCCTTGTTCCGCCTCGCGCTGGAAAAGGGTCCGGCTGGCAAACATTGGCACGCGATTGAAAACGAGGGCATCCGGTTCCGCGAGATCGCCGAGGCCATCGGTAGCCGTCTGGGCGTGCCCGCCGTGAGCATTCCCTTGGACGTGCTGATGCTGCCGGGTTACTTTGGGTTCCTCGCGAATTTGGTCACGCTGAACCTCCCGGCTTCCAACCTTGTCACCCGCCAAACCCTCGGCTGGGATCCCGTACAGCCCCGTCTGCTTGACGATCTCGACAACGGCCATTACTTCCCTGCCGCCTGACCCGCGCCTTATTACCGGGGCGATGCCCCGGCAAGAGATGGCGAGCAATCTACTAACTGACGAGGAAAAATATGAGCACAACCATTAGCATCATCGGCGCCGGCGGCATGGCCACGGCAATCGCGGGCCGTACCATCAAGGCTGGACACACAGTCGAGGTAATCGTCCGCGACCCGTCCAAGGCGCAGGCGTTTGCCGACAAGCTTGGCGCTGGCGCGACCACCGGGACGTACGGCGCCGCACCAAAGGGCGACATCGTCATCCTCGCCGTGCCATACGGCAGTGCGGCGTCGGTGGTGGCCGATTTCGGGGCGGCGCTGGGCGGCAAGGTGATCATCGACATCACCAACCCGGTCGCCCCCGATCTCTCGGGCCTGGTGACCCCCAGCGGCAGCTCCGGTGCGCAGGAGACTGCCCGAGGCCTCCCCGCCGGTGCGCATGTCGTGAAAGCGTTTAACACTCTCTTCGGCCCCGTGCTTGCCAAGGGTGGTCGGCTCGACGCGTTCATCGCAGGCGACGATGGAGACGCCAAGGCCCGCGTTGCGACTTTCCTCGGAAGTCTCGGCCTGCGGCCTTTGGATATCGGTCCCCTACACATGGCCCAGACGCTCGAATCGCTTGGCCTCTTGATGATCAGCCTGGCAAAAAACGGCGCCGGCACGTTCGATATCGCCATGCACGTCGATATCGGATTGGCGCGATAAGCACACAAGCGAACGTGCAGATCGGCAAGGAACTATTTGCAGCAATGGGCTGCGGCGATTTGCAAGGTGTGCTGGCGTTGACGGCCGGCGATGTCGAGTGGGTCGTGACGGCGAGTGCCCGCTGGCCGGCACGCACCGCGGGCATGCGCGATTGGCTGATTCTCTTCAGAAGGCTGCTGATATGGCGGCTGCAAACCTTGGCTGACGCGGTCATGACGGCCAGCGCGGTCGCCGTCGCCGGCGGCCTGGCTTAAATCTAACAAACAAGGAGTATTGATGACTTATGCAATTATCGGCTTCGGCAGACTCGGCCAGGCGCTGGCCAAAGCCTTCGCCCGCAGCGGCATCGACGTATCGGTTGCCACCACACGCGATCCAGAGAATTTTGCTGCCGATGCTGCCGCAATCGGACCCGCGGTCATTCCCACGACACTGGCGCAAGCCATCAAGGCGGACATCATCTTTTTGGCCGTCCGTTACGAATCGCACCCGGATGTCGCGAAGGCGATGCCGACCTGGCAGGGAAAGACCATCGTCGATGTGACCAATGCCTACGGCGTGCCCACTGAGGAACTTATAGGACAGTCTTCCGCCGCAGTCGTCGCACAGGCCTTCACCGGTGGAAAAGTAGTTAAGGGTTTCAACCATCTGGGCGCTCCCGTTCTTGGCCAGGATCCGGCCGTCCATGGTGGCAAGAGGGTCGTGTTCCTCGCGAGCGACGATGACAGCGCAGCAGCAGAGATAGCTGCGCTGGCGGAAAAACTCGGTTTCGCGCCGATCAAACTTGGGGCTCTTTCGGAAGGTGGACTGCTTGTGCAGGCACGCGGGAATAGCTGGGGCCAACTGATCTTTAAGGACTTGGTCAAATTCGACTGATGAATCGTGATGACATATCATGCTGTTAGGCTCGCCTAAAATCCTTTGATCTGAGTGGGTCTCTCCATGACGTCCGCTTTAGACGACCAGTTGCTTGATCAGATTTTTCGCCACGCTCGCACCCTCAACGGCTGGGCAGATGGCCTGGCCCGAGCAAATCGAGGCGGCGGTGTTCCATGCGTCGGCAACTCGAGCTTCGTGAACCTCGACCTGGCCGTCGACGGTCTCTGGGCCGTCTGAAAACGCGCGGACGCCCCGTCCGGCCGAGCCGGCGGGGCGTCATCGACCGCCTCATTCATTCCAGGCACGCGGCCTGGGCCGGATCGAGGTAGGATAAGCCGCAGATTGCCAAACGCCGCGCGCTCGTCGAATGCCCAACCGTCAAGGAGTCCCGATGTACGACCAATCCAAGCTATCCGAGTTGATCCGATTCGCACGTGTCGATGCGGGCTCCACCATTATCGACGTTTACCCAGGCGACGGCGACTGGACCCGTCTCTTCTTCGACATCGTGGGACCGGAAGGACGGGTCTACAACTTCGTGCCGGCCGAAGTCGCCCACTTCAAGAACGATCCGGTCGGCCGCGTGCGGACGCTTGCGAAGGAGCCGGGCCGAGAGAACGTCGACGCCGTCTCGGCGGGCCTCGCTTCACCATTGCGACATGTCTTTGCCGCGCTGAGGCGAGAATGGGACTGAGCCTACCTTTACCGATGCGCAGCCGGCCACCCGACTCCGCGCCCGAGGGAACGGATTCAAGTCCTACCGCCCTGAAGGCCCTTCGGCTCGCCGACGAAGCAATGCTGGACGTTTTGCAGAAGGCCGCGTTCAGTTTTTTCCTGAAAAATTCAAATCCGCTCAACGGTTTAGTCGCCGACACCGCGCGCGACGGCTCACCGTCAAGCATTGCAGTGGTGGGATTCGCGCTGTCGGCATACCCCGTCGGGGTCGAGCGCGGCTGGATTGAACGCGGCGATGCGGTACAACGCACTCTCAAGGTATTGCGGTTCTTCCGCGACAGCGACCAATCTGGTCGTCCCGGCGCAACCGGCTGCCACGGTTTCTATTTCCACTTTCTCAACATGGATACTGGTGTCCGGATGTGGCAATCGGAGCTGTCCCTGATCGACACAGCGTTGCTCATTGCTGGGATACTGACCGCCGCCGCCTATTTCACCGCCAGCACGCCCGACGAGGTCGAACTTCGCGAAGTCGCCGATGCGTTGTATCGCCGCGTCAATTGGCGCTGGGCTCAGCGCGATGGCACGGCAGTGGCGCACGGTTGGAAGCCCGAGTCCGGATTTCTGAACTACGGCTGGGAAGGCTACAGTGAGTCTATCCTTCTGTACGTGCTCGGTCTGGGATCGGCAACTTTTCCCTTGAGCAAGGACAGCTTTCACGCATGGACTTTGACGTATCAATGGGAGAACTTGTACGGATACGACTTTCTTTACGCTGGGCCGCTTTTCATTCACCAGTTCTCGCATGCATGGATCGACATGCGCGGCATCAAGGATCAATTCATGCGTGAAAAAAAATGCGACTATTTTGAAAACAGCCGCCGCGCGACTTTTGTGCAGCGCGAATATGCAGCACGCAATCCACGCGGTTTCGCCGGTTATGACCAAGATTGCTGGGGTTTATCGGCAGGCGACGGCCCTCGGGCCGATCCGCGCATGATCGCGGGCCGACGGCAAAACTTTTACGGCTATGCCGCACGTGGCGCACCGTATGGGCCCGATGACGGCACCATTGCAGGACCGTCGATGTTGGCCTCCTTGGTATTTGCGCCGGAGATTGCCCTGCCTGCCATACGCAAGCAATACGCGAGATCGCAAGAACAGCGCGGCGCGTCGCTCCGCGCCAGCGGCTTCAATGCAAGCACCCTGGCGGAGGAAACCGTAGACTGGATGTCGGACAGCGAGTTCGGACTTGACCAGGGTTTGATCGTTATGATGATCGAGAACTTTCGCTCCGGACTGGTGTGGCAGCTCACCAGAAGCAGCCCGATCATCCAGGCCGGCCTGCGTAGCGCAGGATTTCGTGGTGGCTGGCTCTAATCCGCGCACAATATGCCAATACAATCTGGTAACACTAAATTCTTAGACATCAACAATTGCCCGCACGAGCGGGAATTCCTCGCCAATGTGCGACCGCTCGACTGGCAGAACCCCACGCCACAAGGGCATTATCACCTCCTGATCATCGGTGCAGGTCCGGGCGGCCTGATCGCTGCGCGGACCGCAGCGGCACTGGGCGCGAAGGTGGCACTGATTGAGCGCCACCAACTTGGTGGCGATTCGCTAAACTATGGCTGCATTCCCTCCAAATCTATCATCCGAACCGGGCGTCTTTATGCCGAAATGCGTGGCGCCGCCAATTTCGGCGCCGTGACACCGGCCAACATCCACGCTGATTTTGCGACGGCCATGGAACGGGTGCGACGCATCCGCGCGCGATTGAGCCGCGTCGATTCCGCGGTTCGGCTGCGTTCCGAAGGTATCGATTTGTATTTCGGCACCGCGCGCTTTGTCGGATCCGATTCGGTCGATATTGAAGGCACGCGCCTACGCTTCAAAAAAGCGCTTGTGGCCACCGGATCCAGGCCACTTCTTCCGACAATTCCGGGCTTGTGTGAAGCCGGATTTCTGACAAACGAAAGCGTGTTCAAACTCGTGACGCCGCCGAGGAGCTTACTCGTAATTGGTGGTGGCCCATTCGGCTGCGAACAAGCGCAAGCAAGTTCCCGTCTCGGAACGCGTACAATTATTGTACACAGCGCGCCGCTGTTCCTGCCGAATGAAGAACGAGATGCCGCGCAGATGATTTCAGACGCCATGGCCCGCGACGGCGTCGAGATTCATCTCAACAGCAGGGTTGTCGGGGTTCGCGTGGAAGACGGCCGCAAGTTGGTTGAACTAGTCAATGCCGGCGATGTGTCTACCATTGAGGTCGATGAGATATTGACTGGAATCGGTCGCGTTCCCAACGTGGAAGGACTCGATTTGGAGGTGGCAGGCATCGCCTATGACGCGAAAAAGGGGATTCAAGTCGATGACTACCTACAGACGACCAACCCACGCGTCTACGCCGCCGGAGACGTCTGCCTGGAACACAGGTTCACCAACGCCGCGGATGCATCCGCGCGCATTGCGGTACAAAACGCGCTCTTTATATTTAAAAGGAAAATGAGCTCGGTGGCGATCCCGTGGTGCACATATACTGACCCTGAAATCGCTCACGTCGGGATGTATGTCCGACAGGCTCGCGAACGCAATATTCCAGTGAAAACGTTCACCGTTCCAATGCACGACGTTGATCGCGCAATCACCGACAGTGAAGAAGACGGTTTCGTGAAGATCCACGTTCGGGACGGCACCGACAAGATCCTGGGCGCCACCATTGTCGCGCGCCATGCCGGCGAAATGATCAACGGGATTTCACTAGCGATGGATGCCGGAATCGGGTTACGGAAGTTGGCGGACGTGATTCATGCGTACCCGACCCAAGCCGAGGCTATCAGGATGGCCGCCGACGCCTACACCCGGACTCGCCAATCGCGGCTGCGCGGTTGGCTGTTGCGAAAGTGGCTGCTTCGATGACCTCGTCTGGAAGAGAAATCGCCGACACTGCAAAGCACCGCAGGCGCCGGATATCACTCTTCCCCTATACCACTGCGACAGGTATGCCAAGCGAGGCGATAGCTTACTTTCCTGTCCGCTGATGCTGGGATTCCCGCGAAACCTTGGCCATAGGGCATGGCTGGTGCGCGTCGCTATGTTATCGAGCGCACAGAGAAAGGTGTCCCATCGCTCTAAAGTGGTAGTTTTGGTCGTCGCATTCCCGCGTGCGCGTTGCTGCTCGAGGTTCCAGCGCGGCCGCCCTCTTCTCACGGAGTTACTCGATGAATGCACCTCTTGCGACCGATTTAGACCAATTATGCGTCAACACGCTGCGGTTTCTCGCGGTTGATGCTGTCGAGCAGGCAAAGAGTGGTCATCCAGGATTGCCACTTGGTGCAGCCCCGATGGCTTACGTGCTGTGGACACGCGTGCTGAAGCACCATCCCTCCGATCCGCATTGGTTCGACCGCGACCGTTTCGTGCTATCAGCGGGCCATGGCTCGGCGTTGTTGTACGCGTTGCTCCACCTAACCGGTTATGACCTGCCACTCGAACAGTTGCGCCAATTTCGTCAATGGGGAAGCCGGACTCCGGGCCACCCCGAGCGCGGACTGACAGCTGGCGTGGAAATTACCACGGGCCCGCTTGGCCAGGGCTTCGCGAACGGGGTTGGCATGGCGATGACGGAGGCGAACTTGGCAGCCCGCTACAACCGCGATGGATTCACCATCATCGACCATCACACATACGGCATCGTGAGCGACGGCGATCTGATGGAAGGCGTCGCCTCCGAGGCCGCCTCGTTGGCCGGCCATCTCAAGCTGGGCAAGCTTATCTATCTGTACGACGACAACAGCACCACGCTTTCCGCAGGAACCGATATCACCTTTACCGAGGATCGCGCACACCGATTCGATGCGTACGGGTGGCACACCCAGACGCTGCCGGACGGTAACGACCTTGCGGCGATCGACGCTGCATTACGCGCAGCCCGGGCCGAAACCACGCGGCCGTCGCTGATTCTAGTGCGCACCCACCTCGGCTACGGCTCACCCAACAAGCAGGACAAGTTCGAGGCGCACGGCTCGCCACTTGGGGAACAAGAAACGCTGCTGACCAAGCGCCACCTAAATTGGCCGGAACAGCCGACGTTTCTGGTGCCGGAACAAGCGGGCGCCCACTTCCTGGAGTCCGGACAGCGCGGGGCGCAGATCGCAGCGCAATGGACGGCGCTCCTCGCCGAATACCAGCATCAGTTTCCCGCGCTTGCGCAAGAATTGCAGCAGTTGATGATGTCCCCAACGCAGAACGCCGAAGCGTCCCTGCCGGCTGGCTGGGACGCTTCCATTCCCACCTTCCCTGCCGACGCTAAGGGCATTTCCACCCGCGTCGCCTCGGGAAAGGTCATGAACGCCATTGCAGCCAAACTGCCCGCCCTGATCGGCGGCTCCGCCGATCTCGACCCTTCCACTTTTACCGCCTTGAGCGGTTTTGGTGACTTTGGGCCAAGCGAGAGCGCCGCCGGCGAGCCTCAGGGTTCCGCCGGCGGCGGCTGGAACTTCGCCGGACGCAACCTGCATTTCGGCGTGCGCGAACATGCCATGGCCGCCATCATGAACGGCATGGCCGCACACGGAGGCGCGCTCCCTTTCGGCGCTACCTTTCTGACGTTTTCCGACTACATGCGCCCGTCGATCCGGCTTGCCGCGCTGATGGGCCTGCACGTCGTGTATGTTTTCACGCACGACAGCCTCGCACTCGGGGAGGACGGCTCCACGCACCAGCCCATTGAACAATTGGCCAGCTTGCGTGCGATTCCGCGTCTACTGGTTATCCGACCGGCGGACGCCAACGAAACGGCGGCCGCCTGGCGCGTGGCCGTGCGCTCGTACGACCGACCCGTGGCCTTGGTGCTGTCGCGGCAATCGCTCCCCACGCTCGACCGTAGCAGGGTTAGCGCGTCTGACGGCTTGCAGCGCGGCGCATACATCTTAGCCGAAGCTCCCAGTGGCAACCCGGATCTGATCCTAATCGCAACGGGCTCGGAAGTAGGCCTCATAATGGCTGCGCAGCATGCGCTGCTGGCGCAAGACATCCAGGCCCGCGTTGTCTCGATGCCCTCCTGGGAACTGTTCGATGAGCAGCCGCAAGACTACCGCGATACGGTGCTGGCACCGGCGCTGGAAGTGCGACTCGCGGTCGAAGCGGGTATTGCACAAGGCTGGCACCGCTATGTCGGCGCGCGCGGCGAAGTGCTATCGGTGGAAGGCTTCGGCGCCTCCGCCCCCGGCGAGGTGGTAATGCGGGAATATGGCTTTACGGTCGAAAATGTCTGCCAGCGCGCAGTGGCCATGCTGCGCACCTAAGTGCGGTCGCTGGACAGCGCTTCCACAGCTTTCACAGCTTTGAAAACTGGCCATGAGAGCACTTACCAATGGATGCTCGCTTTGCACAAACTCGGCGTGCAAAGAAGGCCGATGCCATTGTTAGGGAACTTGCGCCTCGCTCAGCGGACCACCCGCCGGATGAAGTGCAACTCCACGGCGGACAGGGGACCGCCGAGCTGCTGCAAGGTGCCACCTTGGACGAGTGAGCCGAGGTCCAGCGCGACAAGGCCGGTTGAATTGATGAGATCGATTACGAGCGATTTGGCGTCGATGTCGTCTCCGGATGTAAAGATTACGGTCTTCGGTTTCTGCGGCGAGAAATCCTGTATCCAACCCATCGGAATATTGCTGATCGACTTCACCAGTTTGGCACCTGGTGCCATTTCGGCGACAATTTCACTAGAAGTCCGCCCTTTCAAGGCGGCGACCGATTTCCTAACCCCTTCGCCGCTCGTGTCGGCTTCCTCGTCCCCGTGTGCATTAGTGCCGTCAACTAGTATTCGCCCATGCCAATCAATACCTTTCAGAGCCTCGGCTACATGCACCCAATGAGTGGCGAGGATGACGACGTCGCAGTCCACCGCCTGCTGCTTCGTACCCGCTCTTGCGCGAGGGCCGAGGTCGCCGACCACAGCGGATAACGTCTCCACCCCACGCGAATTGGAGAGCACAATTTCATGGCCTGCGTCAATAAGATGCCGGCCAACTGTCGTCGCCATTCTGCCAGCTCCAATGAATCCGATTTTCATCGATACTCCCTCGGTAAATTAGTGAATAACGCTTCGACGGCAACGAATTGGACCTTCTCGCCGAACCCCTTGATTGCCGTTTCGCCGATCATGCCGCGCGCGCAGTGCCGGCCAGGCTGACCAGCAGCCAAAATGGCTTAGCCAAACACGGGACGAACATAACATCCTTTATCGGCGTGATTTTTACCGTTCAGGTGCTGGCCGCGTCGGTCACTCCGGAGCAGGCTAGTGAGCCTAACACATCGACCCGTGACATCTGCGGTGGTTTGGTCCGTTTCGTCCGTCCCGGCGATGACCAGCGCTATACGCCAGCGGTTTCCATCTCGGCGCTGTAGCGACCGTCACGCGCGGCGCCATTGCAGTTAGCGCGGTGGACCAGCACGCGCTGCGCGGCAGCCACGTTCGCCTCCTGGCCACGCCACAATGCCATGGCCGGCTCCTGAATCGCGCGCGCGAACGAAAACGTCAGCGCCCACGGGAATGTGGCTCCCGCGGAGTGCATCGCATTGAGCCGCTCAGAGGCCTGCTCGGGCGTCTGTCCGCCCGATAGAAAGGCGATCGCTGGGACCGCAGCCGGGACTGCACGCAACAGGCAGCGCAGGGTAGCGTCGGCGATCTCGCCGGGGCTTTCCTGCTTTTCGCAGGCGAGGCTCGGCAGTACCATGTTTGGTTTGAGTACCACCCCTTCCAGGAGCACGTCCTGCTCCAGCAACTGCGCAAACACCACATGCAGCACGCGCTCGGTCACGGCGGCGCAATGCGCCAGCGTGTGCGCGCCCTCCATCAGCACTTCCGGCTCCACGATCGGCACCATGCCGGCCTCTTGGCATAGCGCCGCGTAGCGCGCCAGCGCATGCGCGTTGGCCGCGATGCAGGCACGGCTCGGAATGCCGGTGCCGATCGAGATTATCGCGCGCCACTTGGCAAAGCGCGCGCCAAATTGCCGGTACTCGGCCAAGCGCTCGCGCAAACCGTCCAACCCCTCTGTCACCTTTTCGCCAGGATGTCCCGCTAACTCCTTTGCCCCAGCGTCTACCTTGATTCCACTGATGATGCCTGCGTCGGCCAGAGCATGAGCGAATGGCACCCCGGCCAAGGTCTCCTGGCGAATTGTCTCGTCGCTTAAGATAGCACCGGAGATACTGCGATTCAGCCCGGGAGCGCTCACAATCAAGTCGCGATAGGCACGCCGCATCGCCTCGGTCTGGGCGATGCCGAACGTGGCGAAGCGCTTATTGCAGGTCGAGTTGCTCTCATCCATCGCGAGCAAACCCTTGCCGTCGGCCGTCATCTGGAGTGCCGTAGCTTTCAATTGTGTGTGGTTCATGGCTTGACAATCCCTTCGGTCGACGCCGGTGCTGTCAAGTTCGGATGGAACCAATGGCCGACGGGGACAATCAGCGCGTCAGCTTGTGGCGGTCCCCAGCTGCCGCTCGAGTACGGCAGCACCGGCCCGTGCTCGGTCAGCACCGGATCCACCACCGCCCATGCCGCTTCTACCGCATCCTCGCGCGTAAACAGCTCGTCGCTGCCGTCCATCGCTGCGCCGAGCAAGCGTTCGTACGGCGTCTCCTCGTGCGGATGCGCATCCATGAGGTACAGCTCGCGCTGATCGCCGATAAACCGCTCGCCGGTGCGTGCGCTACTACAGGCCTGGTTGGAGGTGCGCCGGCCAGCGGTAAGCGGCGCCGCCGAGTTGCTACGCGCGCGTACGGCCAGCGCTGACATCACACGCTCGACCTCCTCAGGCTCGCCGCCGATCGTCGCGTGCCTTCCTTGCGCACACCGCATTGCCGCGGTATCACGACGGTCGAAGGCGGGGCTGTCGCCAATGCCAAGCCTATGCTCCGCCGGTGCCTGCCCAGAATCCATCAAAATGCATCGCCTTATCTGCATTTGCGCTGTGCGATTCGCGTGAAACCCGACGGGCTCTACGCGATACTCTTTGCTTCGATCAACTTCATCAGGCCGTTCCATGACTTGGTGAACGCCTCGGCGCCCTCGCGCTGGAGCACTTCCGACAGCGCAATTGCGTCCACGCCGGCCTGCGCAAACTCGGCGAGCACCTTGTCCGCATCCCCCCCATCGACCGGCATGCTGCCGCTAACTGCGCCGTGATCGGCAAAGGCTAGCAGAGTCTTTTCGGGAATCGTGTTGATGGTGCCCGGAGCCGCGAGCGCCTCCAGGTACAGCACATCGGACGCGGAAGGGTCTTTGGTGCCGGTGCTGCCCCACAGCAGTCGCTGCGGGAGCGCGCCTGCCTCCGCCAATGTACGCCAGCGCGCCCCTGCCATCAATTCGCGATAGGCGCGATAGGTACGTCGCGCCACCGCGATCCCGAGCCTATTGCGCAGCGCCGGGGCCACTTTGTCTGCCACGGCTGCGTCCCAACGGCTTACGAACAGCGAGGCGACCGAGCCGACGCGGGGGCTGAGCCCGGCTTCGATGCGACGCTCGATTCCGCGCATATAGGCTTCAGCGGCGGCCAGGTAATGCTCGCACGAGAACAACAGCGTGACATTTATCGGCACGCCGGCAAAAATCGATTCCTCGATCGCGCGCACACCCGCTGGCGTGCCCGGAATCTTGATGAACAAGTTGGCGCGTGCAGCCTGCGCATGCAGTTGTGCGGCGGCGCGGATACTCCCGGCCTCATCGTGCGCCAGCAGCGGCGAGACCTCCAGCGAGACCCATCCATCGGCCCCGCCGCTTGCCTCGAAGTCGGGCAGGAACAGGTCGGCGGCGCGCCGCAGATCTTGCAGCGCAAGCGCAAAAAACAAGTCTTCGCCGCGCGCGCCCGATTCCGCAATAGCGCGTACCTCGGCGTCGTAAGATCGCGTATCGCGCAGCGCGTTCTCGAAGATGGTGGGGTTCGAGGTAAGTCCGGTGACGGCCATTTCACGCCGGTAGCGCGCCAGCGTTCCGCTGTCGAGCAGGTCGCGCGTAATGTTGTCTAGCCAAAGACTTTGACCTACTTCATGCAATTGCTGAGCGGCGTTCATGGTTCGACTCCCTGGTCGGTGTGCACGGTACGCCCCGCATTACGCAAACTCGCCAGTTCTAGGTGAACCAGGTCGCCAATGTGCTCGATGGTGATATCGGCAGGGCCATAGGCGGCATCATTACTCGTGTCGTGCGCATAATGTCCTTGGCGCGGGAACACCGTGGTGAGGCGGTCTCCCCATTGCTGCTTCATTGCGTGCAGAACGCGCAGTTTATCGTCAATCATAACGTAGTGGCTTGCTGGATAGAGCCGCTCAACGTCTGTCAGCGTCCGCTCTTTGTGGACGTAAATGAGAACGCGTCCTGCCACCGCTTGCCACAAGCCGGAGCGTTCAATTTTGCGCGGCTGGAACACGACATCGCCATCTGATAACAGCACGGTTGTCCCGCCAGTGTCAAGGCGGGCGATGGCGGCTAGTGCACCGGGATAAATACGGTCCGCAAATGGATAGTCGAGCATGAAAGCCCCCGTTTGCAGCAACCGTGTGTCGTGAGGCGCGTCGGCACGAAACTGCTGCAAGGCACCCAGATAGTCGGCATATCCGAGTTCTTCGAACAAATCCTTAAAGATGGCCCAATAGCGGTCGCGCGCGGCGTCGCCGAACTCGCGCGCAAGGTGCGCGCTGAAATCGTCCTGCACCCGGTCGTTGTCGAGCAAGGTGTTGTCGCAGTCGAGGAGGAAAACGATAGGTGCGTCGTCGACAGTCATCGCGCTCATTCCTTGGCCGCCGCTTGTTCGATATGGCCGCCGAAGCCTTGTCGCATGGCTGACAAGACCTTGTTTGCGAAGTCGGCATTGCCACGCGAACTGAAACGCTCGAACAGGGCTGCACTTAAGATAGGCACCGGCACCGACTCGTCAATCGCCGCGGCGATCGTCCAGCGGCCTTCGCCGGAGTCAGCGACACGGCCGGCATAGGCGGCCAAAGTGGGGTCGCGCAGAAGCGCGCCGGCGGTCAGGTCGAGCAACCAGGAGCCGACCACACTACCGCGCCGCCACAGTTCTGTAATCTCGGGTAGGTCGAAATCGTATTGATAAAATTCAGGGTCGCGCAATGGCGTCGTTTCGGCGTCGCTTGCGCCCTCCTGCTTGCCGGCGTCTGCGTGTCGCAGCACACTGAGGCCTTCCGCAAGCGCACCCATGATGCCGTATTCAATCCCGTTGTGGACCATCTTGACGAAGTGTCCGGCGCCGTGCGGCCCACAGTGCAGATACCCTTGTTCGGCGCTGCTGTTTGGAGCGTCGCGCCCGGGCGTCGGCGGCGCCGCGTCAATGCCGGGGGCAAGTGTGGCAAATAGCGGCGTCAGGTGCGTGACAACGTCGGACGCGCCGCCGATCATCAGACAGTAGCCCCGTTCGACACCTGCCACACCGCCGCTGGTGCCAACGTCCACGTAATGGATATCGCGCTCGCGGAGCGTTTGCGCTCGCCGAACATCGTCGCGATAGTAGGAGTTGCCGCCATCAACGACGATGTCGTCGGCATCGAGCAAAGGCATCACGCTTTCCAGCGCACCATCGACCGCCGCGGCCGGCAGCATGAGCCACAGCACTCGTGGCCTGGCGAGTTTGCCGACCAACTCTTCAAGCGTCGATGCGGCAAACACGGAAGGACCAGCCAAGGCTTTGGCGGATTTGCCGTGCGCTGAGAAAACAACGCAATCGTGACCGCCCTTGACCAGACGGCGTACCATATTGGCGCCCATTCGGCCCAAACCAATCATTCCGAACTGCATAGTGTGCTCCCCCTTGGCCTGCGCGGCTATTCGTGTGTCGTGCGACGCTGAACCGCGTCAAAAACCGAGCCGCCGGCAAACCTCATCGAACAATATCTGCGCACCATAGATGGGGTCTGTGCGCTGGCACACATGTCTGGTGCTTTCAATCGGTCCGCTTACGTCAGAAACTGGTGATGTCATTCTTATTGTTGTGCAACGAATTGCTTGGGCAGATCAAGTAGGTCTTGCCGCGCACAGCGAGCTCAACCTGGTTCGACCGCGCTCACAATTGTTGGACCAAGTTGCATCGCCCGCGTCCTTCGATCGCAGGCGCGAGTCCTCTGATAATCTGGCCAGAGCTTCCATTGCGCTGCTGCATCGCATCGGATAGTCGAGAGGATCAGACTGAATGGCTTGGCTGGGCCATAGGTGGCGACGATAGTTCGTGTGCGCTTATGATTTTTAAGCGTGCACGCGCGATGTCGTTGGGGGGCGACTGATGAGGCATCTGCTCAATCCCCTGGCCCTTATAACCCGTCCGTTAAATTTGCGATTCTTCGAAGAAATGGCATCGCACGTTCACACGTGGCCTTGGGAGTCACATTTGTTCGCCATCCGGAAAAGCATCCCGCGACCAAGTCTTGAGGTATTCGACAAACCATCTTCCCGCAGGCCCAAGCGGCGCCGACGCTGGATGAAAGGCAGACATCGTCAATGTGAAGCCTGTGGCAGGCACGTCATCGATTTTTAGAACTACCAGCTTGCCATCAGCAATGTCCTTCTTAACCAGGTGGAGAGGCATGCTTCCCCACCCTACGCAATCCTTGAGGAACGCATGTTTGGTGGAGAGATCCGCTAGTCTCCAAGTCGACGGGGACAAAACGCCGTAGTCCCGCCCAGTCAGTAGCTCTGACCGGTCAGTGAGCACGAGCTGTGTGTGTTTCGCCAACTCGCGTTTCGAGATTCGGCCGCTAATCTTCGCGAGCGGGTGAGTAGATGACGCTACCATGACTAGCGGAATTTCTCCAAGACGTTCGCTGAGCAGAGATGGAAACGCGACTGGCAATGACCCCAAGATGCCCAAGCTACAACGTTGGTCCAAAATGGGCTGGTAGCCCGCACCCAATCCTTCCACGAAAATTCGTAGAGGGGTCAACGGAAACTGACGCGCGAACGCCTTGACCGCTACCGTGACGGCGGCGGTTGGAAAAAATACGTCGATAACCACCGATAGCTCGGCCTCAACTCCCGAAACCATGAGCTTTGCCCGGGCCTTCAACATGTCCACGCCGGAAACGATGCTCCGGGCGTCAGCGAGTAACAGCACACCCCCTGGTGTGAGCTTCGGGAAGCGCCCTGTGCGATCGAAGAGAGTGACACCGATTTGGCCTTCCAAACTACTCACCCATCCGCTCACCGCAGATTGCACTCGGTTGAGCTTCCGGGCGGCAGCCGAGAAGCTGCCTTCATCGACAGCAGCAATAAAGGTTCTGAGTTGATCAAGTGAAACGCCATCCAGCATAAAATTCCTCCATCGCAAAAGAAGATAGGTTGCATCTCAATATACAGTCTTTTCAGATTTCGAGTGATGGCGCATCATCGGTGCCACCTTCTACTTTTCTCGCTATTTCTCGCTACTCCAACTGGAACGCTTCAATATTGTCGACAACGGGTTCAGTGTGACGACCGCGAGGCAACGGCTTTCGATCGTTGGTTGCAATCGCTGTCCGCCGAGCGCACTCGACCGTTCTATGGACAGGGAAGCGTTAATGATCATCTGTTCCCGATGCTGCGCCGTCTGTGGCGCGTCACGTGCCCCCTCCGGCATTGCCTGCGATGCCGACGATAAGGCGTCGGCATTCCGGAGGCGAGCATCGCGCAGCTCACGACCCTGAGCGTCAATGCGACGGTTGAAAAGGCGAACGTCCGGCAAACGGCAGCTCGAGCTGTTGGTGTGGGAAGGCGACTCACGGACCATTTCGCATGAACCGAAGAATGGATGTTGAGCTAGAAAGCCAAGCGCGTCCTTTTACCCTGTTACCTTTATGCGCCGCCCCGGCGCGAATGAGAATCTATGAAAATGCAATCCCTGGTGGAATTGAATCGCCCCCCGGCCAGCTCGCTCGTATTGGCCGAGCTCAACGCTGGGCTGCGTGCGTACGCCCCCTCGATCTCGCCCAAGTTCCTGTACGACTCACTTGGTTCACGGTTGTTTGAGGCGATCTGCGAGCTACCGGAGTACTATCCGACCCGCACCGAAGCATCGATCTTCGCGCGCAATGGCCACGCGATCGCGAACGCGGTCGGCCTGGGCCGAACCCTGATCGACCTCGGCGCAGGCAACTGCGCCAAGGCTGCCAACCTGTTCCCCCTGCTCCATCCCGCCCAATACGTGGCCATTGACATCTCGGCTGCCTTTGTGCGCGAGTCACTCGAGCGGCTGCAACAGCGCTACCCGAACATCGTAATGACGGCGCTGGGCCTGGATTTTTCGAATGCGCTCGATCTTCCTAGCCTCGTGCGACGCGAGAAACGCTTGTTCTTCTATCCGGGTTCCTCGATCGGCAATTTCGCGCCCGCGGATGCCGAGGCCTTCCTGCGTCGCGTGCATGCCCAGTGCGACGACGATAGCGGCCTCTTGATCGGCATCGACCTGGTGAAGGACCGCGCCCTCCTGGATGCTGCCTACGATGACGCGCTTGGGATCACTGCCGCATTCAACCTGAACATTCTGCGCCACGTGAACCATCTGGCCTACGCAGACTTCGACGTGCTCCAGTGGCGCCACAGCGGAAAATACAACGCGCTCGAAAATCGCATCGAAATGCACCTCGAAGCGCTCGAGGAGGTGACCGTGCACTGGCACAACGGTGAACGCACCTTCCGTGCCGGCGAGCGGATTCACACCGAGAACAGCTATAAATACACGCAGCACGCCGCAGTCGAGCTGCTCGAGCAGGGCTTCCGGGCCACCGGCGTCTGGACCGATCCGGACGGCTGGTTCGCCGTCATCCACGCTCGCCCGATCGCGACCTGAACGCTATGAAGCCGTCCGACGATTTCACTGGCCTCCACCGTTTCGAGAGCGTGCGCAAGCGCTCGCTGGCTCTGGCGACGCCGCTATCTGATGAAGACTGCGGCGCCCAGTCGATGCCGGACGCAAGTCCCGTCAAGTGGCACCTGGCGCATACCACATGGTTCTTCGAGACCTTTATTCTTGAGCAATTGGAACAACGCTTCGAAGCCTTCGACCCCGCCTTCCGCGTTCTGTTCAACTCTTACTACAACGGCATAGGTGACCGCCATCCACGCGCCAGGCGGGGCTTGCTGACGCGTCCTTCGTTGTCCGAAGTGCGGGCCTACCGCGCCGATGTTGACGAACGGATCAAGCGCTTGCTGGCGACGCAAGGCGACAACCCGCAATTGGCGGCGTTAATCGAACTGGGGTTGCAGCACGAGCAGCAACACCAAGAACTCATCCTCACCGACGTGCAGCACCTATTTGCGCAGAACGAGCTGAATCCTGCCTACGTCTACATGACGCCTTTCCCTGCGGCGACGGCGACGGCGTTGCAATTCGTCGAATTTGCCGGCGGCGTAGCGGCGATCGGACACGCGAGCGACGGCTTCTGTTTCGACAACGAACTGCCGAGGCATCGCCAGTTCGTCGAGCCGTTCGCCTTGGCCGACCGACTGGTGACAAATGGCGAATACCTGGCCTTTATAGACGCCGGCGGCTATCGCGATGCGTCGTTGTGGTTGTCCGAAGGATGGGACCAGGTCAACGCGCTATCGATGTCCCAGCCGATGTACTGGCGCCGCGACGAGCGCGGGCAATGGTGCGAGTTCACCCTGTACGGCCTGCGCCAGCTAGACTTGTCGCGGCCGGTTAGCAGCGTATCGCTGTACGAAGCGGACGCTTACGCCACCTGGGCCGGCGCGCGACTCCCGACCGAGTTCGAATGGGAGCTGGCGGAAGGGCAAAGCGACGCGCTGCGCGAAATGTTCGGCCATTGCTGGCAGTGGACCAGCAGTAGTTTTGCACCGTACCCGGGCTACAGGAAGGCCACTGGAGCGCTGGGCGAATATAACGGCAAGTTCATGCTCAACCAGTACGTTCTGCGCGGCTCATCGAGCGCGACGCCCTCGGGTCACTCCCGCGCGACCTACCGCAACTTCTTCTCCGCGGGGGCGCGCTGGCAGTTCACCGGAATCCGGCTGGCCAAATGAACTCACTCCATCTGCCACAGTTCGAGCCATGCGGTCTGCGCGTCGTGGAGACAGATCCCGCCGTTCCGTTAGCGGCAGACTCCATGGGTATTGCGCGGTGGGTTGTTCCAGCGTTGCAACCTGGGTCGTCCAAGCAGTGCAAGACCTCGCCGCAAATTGCACTTTCTGCGCCTAACGGTGTACATGCTTGCCGCGTATGTTCGCCAGGGAGAGACGCACCCCGGCGGACAAGCCCTCAAACGGAGTCTTCGCAATAGCTAGCCCGCGGGGCTAGCAACCTTCCGCGCCAAGAGCACCATCATTGGTGTTGTCGGTGTTCCAGCAAGGTGACCGCCGCAGCTTATCCATCTCAATGCTAGATGGTTAGCATCTCAATATACCGTCTATTCAGGGGTTCTCGAACCGGCCACAATCAAGCTCCCTCCACAAAAAGGTACTGACATGAAACTCCTGCATTTAGATTCCAGCGTCCTCGGCAACGCATCGGTAAGCCGCCAACTGTCATCCGAAATCGTCGCGCGTCAGCGAACCCTGCACCCTGGCATCGAAGTAGTTTCGCGCGACCTTGCAGCCGACCCAGTTCTGCATTTGTCCGGTGCCCATCTGGCTGCCTTTCAAGGCGTGTCGAGCGAGGACGAAATCATGAACGCGGACCTCGCCAAAGGTAATGCCTATATGGATGAGCTGATCGCTGCGGACATTCTTGTTATCGGCGCACCCATGTACAACTTCTCGATCCCGACGCCGCTGAAAGCCTGGATCGACCGCATTGCTGTGGCAGGAAAAACATTCCAATACACAGAAAAGGGTCCACAAGGCCTTCTGAAAGACAAGAAGGCGTTCATCGCTTCGGCTCGAGGCAGCGTATATCCCGCTGGAAGCCCGGCTGCAGCCGTGGAGCATCAAGAGAGCTATCTCATCGGCCTTCTCAGCTTCCTGGGTGTGACGAACGTGACTGTCGTGCGTGCAGAAGGCCTCGCCTTCGGCCCGGAAGCCAAAGAAGCAGCGATAGCGAGCGCGCTTCACGACATCGCAGCTATTGAGGTCTGAAGAACGTTCAACACAACGTTCAAGCGCTTAATAGGAAATCACTTTGACCTACTCCATTATTGGCTCTGGCAACGTCGGCACTGCCATCGCCCGCCTATTTGCCCGTAGTGGCATCGCTGCTGGCATCGCCAACACCCGGGGACCGGCCACGCTCGCAGCGCTAACCGCCGAACTTGGCGACAAGATCACTGCGCTGCCTTTGCAAACAGCGCTCAAGGCAGATGTGCTCATCCTCGCCGTGCCGTTCCGTGCGCACCAGTCAGTTGCTGATATCCGAACTGACTGGGCAGGCAAGATTATTGTCGACGCGATGAATGCGTTTGGTCTGACGCAGGAGGAACTTCGAGGACTGCCATCCAGCGAAGTGGTGGAATCGGCATTTCCCGGCGCGAAGCTAGTCAAGACACTCAACCAATTGTCTGCGAAGGTACTGGCGAAAGATCCGGCTGAGAACGGAGGACGTCGCGTTATGTTTGTATCGAGCGACGATGAAGCCAGCGGAGCGTCGATCGCCAAGCTGGTAGAGGAGCTTGGGTTCGCCGCCATCAAGCTCGGCAAACTAAATGAGGGCGGCTCCTTGCTGGAAACCAGTGGACCGTTGATCCTGCAGAACCTAATCAAGCAGAGGTAAATCGTCAGCGCGAGTGGGGCATGAGGCCCGGTTGGCCTCCTGTGCTACCGCGGCCCGCTTGCAGGAAAAATTGATAGTCGACTGACGCCCGATGTATCGGGAGGAGCGCGTCCGCACTTAGCAGGACGCCCTCTTCCCACCTAACCTTTGGAACAGTGATGCCCTCATCCATTGTTAATACCATTATCAAAATCGAGCCCCTTGGATCTCCCTGGACGACCATCGATCCTTTCCTCGTTTGCGCACATCACATCGACGACTACCCCCATGGTAATGCCAACCAGGGGCCAGACGCTTCCATGGCCGGTCACCCGCCAGGGCGTGACATGACAGGCAAGGACGGCTGGCGCATGTACTACGGTGGCGCCGTGCCAGGATTTCCTGCACATCCGCATCGTGGCTTCGAGACCATCACGATCATGCGAAAAGGGGTGGTAGACCACTCGGACTCGCTTGGCGCTAGCGCTCGCTACGGCGCGGGTGACGTGCAGTGGCTGACCGCGGGCCGAGGAATCGTCCACGCAGAGATGTTCCCGTTGCTGGAAACCGACCGCCGCAACCCTTTCGAATCGATGCAGATTTGGTTGAATTTGACCGCGCGCAGCAAGATGGTCGAACCCGAGTTCACGATGTTCTGGGCTGAAGACATCCCAATGCACGTTCTTCGCGGCGGCGCCGGCCTCACCGAAGTCTTGTGCATTGTGGGTACACTGAACGAAACCGACCTATTCGCTCCTCCGGCTCCTCCTCCAAATTCGTGGGCCTCTGACCCGACTGCAGATTTAGCAATCTGGTCGATCAAGATGGAGCCAGGTGCGCGTTGGACGTTACCGCCTGCCGCTGGTAATGAGACGCGAAGACAGTTGTTTTTCTTCACAGGAAGCACGATGACTCTGGACGACCAAATCGTCGCTCGACATTCAGCGATCGAGGTTCAGTGCGCGCGGCCGGTCGATATAGTAAACGGTTCGGAACCAAGCGAGATTTTGATGTTACAAGGTCGTCCTATTGGAGAGCCGGTTGCGCAGGACGGACCATTCGTCATGAATTCGGCCGAGGAAATTGCGCAAGCCTATGCCGATTACCACCGGACGCGCTTTGGCAAATGGGATTGGCCGAGTAATGCGCCTGTGCACGGCCCTGAGAAAAGAAAATTTGTATCACGTTAAATGCGGGTCGCCCGTATCATCGGCGTAAGATAACGCTTCATCGGACGGAGAACCAAGAAATGCGCTCCGCCGACCCCGCCCGGCAGAGCGGTGAAACGAAAGGATTCCATGGTCCCCGCCACCCAACGTGACCAGCTCATCAGCGTGCTGGCCGAAGCGGCCGAAATCGAGCACTGCTTGATGTGCACCTACCTGTACGCGGTATTCTCACTCAAGCAGCACGCCGACGAAGACCTTCAATCCGACGAACTCGCCGCCGTTCGGCGATGGCGCGCCGAGATGACTGCCATCGCCACCGAGGAGATGCTGCATCTGGCGCTGGTCAACAACCTGCTAATCGCTCTTGGCGCGCCTCCTCACTACCTGCGGGTCAATTTCCCCATTGACAACGGCCTATTTCCGGCAGATGTGGCGCTATCGCTGCAGCCATTCGACGCCTCCACCCTCGATCACTTCATTTACCTTGAGCGGCCAAGCGACGCAGAGGACCAGGATGGGGCCAAAGTCGACAAGCCCAGCTACGAGCGCTCCGAGTTCGAAGGCCGGCTCACTGCCGCACTGGGCGACTACCAGACAGTAGGCGAACTTTATCAGGGCATTGCCGACAGCTTGGCGCCGCTTGCCGCTTCCTTGGGCGAAAAGGGGCTGTTCGTGGGTCGACTCGAGGCGCAGTTGTCGGAGAAGGACGTTTTCCTGCCGGGTCTGCGCACCATCAGCAATGTGGCGGAGGCAATCCGCGCGCTTGATCTAATCGTCCTGCAGGGCGAGGGGTCACGCACGTGCATCGAGACTTCGCACTACGCGCGATTCCGCGGCATCCGCACCCAGTGGCAAGCGCTCAGCGCCAAGCGGCCCCAATTTACGCCGAATCGCGAGGCGGCTCGCAATCCGGTGATGCGCGCACCAGTGGTGAGCGGGGCACGGGTGCAGATCCTCGCAGAGCCGGCTGCCACGTTGCTCGACATTGGCAACAGCTGCTACGTCATGTTGTTGCGCCTGCTTTTCCTTATGAGCGACACGGGCAATCGTCTGCTGCCGCGTCCCGCCGTGATGGCGCAGGCGACGACGCTGATGCACGCTATTGCGGACATCGGGTCGGCGCTGACTGCCCTGCCAGCCAATCCAGAAAATCCCGAGGTGCGCGCCGGTCTAACTTTCACCGTCTCGCGCACGGCGCTTAGCTACGAGTCCTCAGATTCAGCGGCCTTGCTGATCGCGGAGCGCATGGTCCAATTGGCTGAGCACGCCGAACAAAACGTCGGAGCATTACCAGCGTTGGCGCAGTTGGCATGGCGCCTGCGCGAATCGGCGTCAGCGTGGCTCATCGCCGGCGATCGCCCGACCGAGACCGCACTCCCGGAAGAAGCGCCGGCCGTGCACCAAGCGCCGCGGGCCATAGACGAAGACGAAGGCGACGGCGTAGAGGTTGCGCGCGGCGCCACGGGTACCATTTATTTTGAAGCGCGACGTTGCGTTCACTCGCGCCACTGCGTCCTCGGTGAGCCCGAGGTATTTGCCGCCAACCGGGAGGGCGAATGGATTTTCCCTGATCGAGCAACGCCGGAACGCATTGCCTTTGTGGCGCAGAACTGCGTGTCCGGAGCAATCCGCTATGAACGTAGCGACGGCGCGCCAAACGAAGCCGCGCCGCGCGTGAATTTGGTCCACGTGCGCGAGAACGGGCCGCTCGCTTTCCACGCGGCGTTGACCCTGGTTGCGCCGGACGGCACCACCACTAGCGCGTTGCGTGCAACGCTCTGCAGGTGCGGCCAGTCGAAAAACAAGCCATATTGCGACCAGTCGCACATCGCCGCCGGCTTCGAGGCGTCCGGCGAGGCCGTCACGCGGCCATCGAAGATGCCCGAGCGCCGTGATGGTCCGCTAGAGGTTACGCCGCTGCGGGACGGGCCGCTCGACGTTCGCGGTTCCGCCGAGATAGTGACGGGAACCGGGCGCACCATCGACCGCACATTGTCGGTTCGGCTGTGCCGTTGCGGTCAGTCGAACGACAAACCATTCTGCGATGGCAGCCACCGCGAGGCCGGCTTTCTTGCCGATGGCCGCGGCGTCGCATCAATTCCCAAGCGTTCCTGATGCTGACGTGCCGCCATTCTGTTGAACGCGAAAGAACTATATCCGGATAGGGACTCGTGGCAATTTCACGGCGCCCGGCCGCGAGCGCCGGCGGCAGGACTGGTCGAGACTGTGCTCGATCTTTCCTTCGACAGGGGCAAGGCGGATCGCGTCACGTTTGGCGCGCTACTCGAAAGCTTCGTGTTCGCGGAGGTTCTGAAGCTGATGACGGCCTCGAGCCTGCGCTTGCCTTCGGCGGCCTCGCGGTCGCTCGGAGGCCGCCGCGCTCCCGCCGACCGGTCGAGAGGCGACGAGCGTGCCTTCGCGTCGGTCACTGGTCGCGCCAGTCGCCACGGGCACCTGTCAGGGCTTCACGAACCGATAGACGAAGCGATCGGTCTCGCCTTTGATCGAGGGATCGAACACTTTGATTGAGTGCGGATCGTCCTTGTTCGCGAGCACGGTGCTTTCCGCGTCAAGTACGAAGCCGGCAGCCTCCACCTCCTCGCGAACGGATGCAGGCTCAATCCGATGCAGCGACTGGGCGTCGCTCGTGCCCGCCCCGACGGCGGCGGCGTGATCTACGATGATGTAGGACCCACCGGGCTTCAGCCGCTCGTAGACAGCTCGATTGAAGTGGGCCGCCGTCGCGCCCCCGGCCTGGATCAGCGCGGTGTGGAGATCGTGGTAAAACAGGTGCAGCCACAGGACATCCGCTGGTGGCGTGGCCTCCATCATCGCCACGAGGTCCGCCGAGACGGCTTCGACGTTCTCTCGGCCCGGCTCCTTCGCAAGCGTCCGCATGCGGCCGACCGGATCGTCTTTGAAGTGAGCGACTTCGGCCGGCACGAAGCTGTAGACCCGTCCTTCCGGTCCCACGATGTCGGAGAAGAGACGAGTCCACTCCCCGTCGCCTGGGTAAACGTCGATGACGGTAGAGCCCGCATCGACTCGTGCAAACTGGAGCAACTCGGATACCTTGGATTGGTCGTACATCGGAATCTCCTTTACGGTTGGGCATTCGACGAGTGCGCGGCGTGCGAGGGGACGATCAACGGCTGATCCACCGTCTACCCGCCTCAAGTGCCGCAGATGGCCAGCGTTACGCCAGCCCTGACGCGTCCATCTCCGAGGCCCGCGCCA
This sequence comes from Pseudomonadota bacterium, assembly GCA_046728335.1. GTDB lineage: Bacteria > Pseudomonadota > Gammaproteobacteria > Burkholderiales > Burkholderiaceae_D > JAFCUW01. Next base: position 26,769 of record JBKPEJ010000073.1, read on the forward strand.
GTTCTTGTGTGTCAATATACTCCCGGATATTCGTCAGTCTACCGTTTCGAACGGTAATCGCGAAGACCCAATCGTCCTTAAACGTCTTATTCGTGGCTTTGATTTTCCCCTCAGCGTAGCCGACGACCAGAACCCGGTTTCCCTGAGCTATGTATTCCGGGGGAGTTGGGGATGAAATTTCCATTTCGGACGTCTTCTGAAGCAAATTCTTCAATCCCGAGTGCCCGCGATGCGTGCCGGCCAGTGGCCAGTCCTTTCCAGGAATGATCCACTCAATATCTTCGGCAACCAACGCCAGCACCCCTTGCTTATCGCCGCTGCCCATTGCTGCAAAAAAGTCCTTCACAGTCTGAATATTGTCTTGAGTACCCATAAAAATTCTCCATTCTATTGATTTCCACTGAGAGCCAAAAAGACGATGTCCGCCTTGACGGCTTCCGCCAGTGTTTTGGGAATGATCGTGGGTCCGATCGCGGCCGCAGCCGATGCAAAGCTTTCCGGGTCGCGCGTGGTTGCAACGTACACTTCGATGCCCTTGCGGGCAAAGGCCTTGGCCAAGGCCTGGCCGATATTGCCGAAGCCGATAATTGCGCAGCTCATATGTTCTCCCTGGGTTTAGCCCCCTACGGGCTCCGAAGATCGAATGGAGCGCCGTAGGGCGAAGCACGTTAAAGTTGCGCCAGGCCGCCGTCGACGGCGAGCTCGCTGGCGGTCATGAAGCTGCTGTCCGACGACGCCAGAAAAGCAGCCGCCGCTGCGATCTCCGAGGGATCGGCCATGCGCAGGAGCGGCGTCATCGCGCCGTAGGCCTTCTGGCCCTCCTCGCCAAGCGCTGCCTTCGCCAGTTCGGTCGCAGTCGCCCCGGGCGAGAGCACGTTGACCCGGATGCCGGTGCCCTTCAGGTCCTCC
>JBKPEJ010000036.1:0-53091 GCA_046728335.1 Pseudomonadota bacterium
GGCCCGCCGCGGCGCCCGGCCCGGCGGCGGCGTCCGTCGAAGGATGGGTCAGGTGCCAGGCCAGATAGCCCAGGGCGGCCATCGCGAGCACGGCGATGACGCTGCCGATTACCTTGCTGCGCCGGGTGCGCTGCGGCGGAAGTGTCTTACCGGTGATAACTGGCGGCCGATCCATGGGTTTTCCTTAGTCAAAATCATAACAAAATACGTCCTGACTTTAGCATGGAGATGTCCTTCGGTATGTTTCGTGCCGAACACATGGGCGCACATATTGACACAAATAGGAAACCGGACACGCAGGGCCAAGACGAAAAAACGGCGCGTCCTGGGGCGCGCCGTTCTGGTCCTGCCGAATTGGCACGGCTACATGCCGTTACAAACTCGCTACAACTCTGTCCCCTAGGGCAGCGTGCACATGCAGTGCGTGACAGCCGCATACGGTTTGCGCCCGTCGGTCAGGTCCGCCAGCCAGCCCAGCTCGCGCGTCACGTCGGTGACTGCGCTGGCCGGCAGGCCGGTGGGCAGCAGACCGAGCTTGACCTGGATCGTGAACGCTTGCGCGGCCGAGGCGCCGAACAGCCCCAGGATGCGCTCCACCTTCGAGCCCTCGCGCTCGATGTAGGCGACCCGGTAGCCCGGCGCCAGCTTGGCGCGGGTGGCCGCCGAGGCCAGCGCGTCGCGGTAGCCGCCCAGCCGGTCGACCAGGCCACGCTCCTTGGCCTGCACCCCGGTCCAGACCCGGCCCTGGCCGACCTCGTCGATCTTCTCGGGGGTGGTCTTGCGCGCCACTGCCGCCTTGGCAGTGAACTCGTTGTAGATGTGGTTGATGCTGCTCTGGACCAGCTGGCCGAAGCGCGGGTCCATCGGGCGCAGCGGATTGTAGGCGTCGGCCAGCCAGGTGGTGGTGGTGCCGGCGGTGTGGATGCCCAGCTTGTCGATCACTTTCTCGGCGGTCGGCAGGATCGCGAATACACCGATTGAGCCGGTGATGGTCGACGGATCGGCGATCACCTCGTCGGCCGCCATCGATATCCAGTAGCCGCCCGAAGCGGCGACGTTACCCATCGAGACCACCACCGGCTTGCCGGCGGCGCGCGTCAGTTCAAGTTCGCGCCGGATCAGCTCCGAGCCGAAGGCGCTGCCGCCCGGCGAATCGACGCGCAGCACGATCGCCTTGATCTGGTCATCCTCGCGCGCGCGGCGGATCAGGTTGGAGGTCGAAAGGCCGCCGATGGCGCCCGGTCCGGCCACGCCGTCGGTGATGTCGCCCGACGCCACCACCACGCCGACCGCGTCGCCGAACAATTTCTGCCGATGGCGGCCGACGTACTCCTCGAAGCCGACCTGGCGGAAGGATTTACCCTCAAGGTCGGCGGTGCCGCGCTTGATCATCATCGTGCGGATCTCGTCGCGCGTCTTCAGGCCGTCGACCAGCTTGGTCGACAGCGCCAGCTTGCCGGTATCGCCGCCCACCGCTTCCATCAGCTTGGGCAGGTCGTTGATCGAGGCATTGACCGCGCCGGCCGGCAGCTTGCGGTTCTTCTCCACTTCGGCGGTGTAGGTGCCCCATAGCGCGTTGTACAGGAAAGACTCGGCCTCGCTGGCCGCGTCTGACGGGCCGTTGCCGATGTACGGCTCGGCGAAGCTCTTGTAGGTCCCGACCTTCATCAGGTTGACGGTGACGCCGATCTTGTCGAGCGCGTCGCGGTAGTAATTGCGGTGGCGGCCGAAGCCCTTGATGTTCACCACGCCCATTGGGTGCACGTAAACCTCGGTCGCGTGCGAAGCGAGCAGGTATTGGCGCTGGTCGTAGCTGTCGCCCCAGGCGATCACCGGCTTGCCGGCCGCCTTGACGCGGTCGACCGCCTGGCCAATATCGTTGAGCATCGCCATGCCGGCGCCGTCCATGTCCTGCAACAGCAGCAGTACGCTGGAGATGTTTTCATCGGTAGCGGCCGCGTCGAGCGCGGTCAGCACGTCGCGCAGCTGGACCGTTTTCTTGACGTCGCCGCTGACGTTGGCCATCAGCGCGTCACGCACGCTGCCTGCGCTCTGCTCAACCAGCGTGCCCTTCAGGTCCAGCACCAGCGCCGTCTTGGCGCCGAGCGGCTTGACGCCGCCGCCGAACACCGCCCACAGGATCAGGACCAGGATGAGCAGGAACAGCACGTTAAGGATGGTGCGGCGGGTGGCGTCGACCGCGCGCCAGAACTTGCCGACACCGCGGCCAAGGGTTTTGAAGGACATCTTCACTCCGGTTGTAATGGTTATTGACTACCTAAGCGCACACTGTAAGCCAAAACGGCGCGCGCCGGTCAAATCGTCACGCAGCGGCGGCAACCGCCTGCAGCTTGCCCGGGCGGGAGATCGCCCACAGGCCGGCAAACACCAATATGCCATTGACCATCAATAGTTCAAGGCCGAGGCGATAGGATCCGAACAGTTGTTCCTGATAAAACTCAAGCAAGGCACAGACCAGCGGTGAGCCGATCGTGATGAGCGGCACCAGGCGGTCGGTCAGCGTGCGGCTGGTCAGGATGCCGAAAGCGAACAGGCCGAGCAAGGGGCCGTAGGTGTAGCTCGCCAGTTTCAGGATCACGCCGATCATGCTGGCGTTGTCGACCCATTTGAACACCAGCACCAGCGCCAGGAACAGCGCGGCGAAGCCGAGGTGGACGCGCTGGCGCCAGCGCACCTTGTCCGCTTCGGACAGGTCGTCGCGCCGCTTGAGGCCCAGCAGGTCGATACAGAAGGTGGACGTCAGCGCGGTGATGGCGCCGTCGGCGCTCGGGAACAGCGCCGAAACGAGCGCGATCAGGAAGATGATCTGGACCGTGGCCGGCAGGTGGCTCATGACGATCGCCGGGAACAGTTTGTCGCCGGTGGCGGTGACGCCGGCAATCGGCGCGTACAGGTACAGCAGGCCGCCGAGGAACAGGAACAGCGACAACACGATGACCAGCACCAGCGTCAGGGTCAGCAGGTTCTTCTGCGAGTCCGCCAGGGTTTTCACCGAGATCGTTTTCTGCATCATTTCCTGGTCCATGCCGGTCATCGTCAGCACGATGAAGGCGCCGGCGATGATCTGCTTGACGTAGAAGTTGGGGCTGTCGACCGCCGTGGTGAAGATGCGGGACAGGCCGCGCGCATCCATTTGCGCCAGGCTCTCGCCGACCGACAGGTTCATATGGTTGAGCAGGAACACCACGCAGGCGACCAGGCCGATCAGCATGCAAGTCGTTTGCAGGGTGTCGGTCCAGACGATGGTCTTGACGCCGCCCTGGTAAGTGTAGATCAGGATCATCGCCAGGATCACCAGCGTGGTCAGCCAGAACGGGATGCCGAGGCTGTCGAGGATGATGACTTGCAAGATGTTGACAACCAGATAAAGCCGCGCGGTGGCGCCGAGCAGGCGCGACAGGATGAAGAAACCGGCGCCGCTCTGGTAAGCGCGGCGGCCGAGGCGCACGTCGAGGTAATGGTAAATCGAGGTCAGCTTGAGGCGGTAGTACAGCGGCAGCAAGATATAGGCCACGGCGATGTAGCCGAATACATAGCCGATCAGGATCTGGCCGTAGCCGAAGGCGTCGCGCCCGACCGCGCCTGGCACGCTGATGAAGGTGGCGCCGGACAAGGTGGTGCCGACCATGCCGAAGGCGACCAGCATCCAGTTGCTGCTTTTATTGCCGATGAAGAAACTGTCGTTGGTGGCGTTGCGGGAAGTAGCCCAGGCGACGCCGAGCAGCAGGGCGAAATAGGCGATCAGGATGCAAAAAAGTAAAGCCGGCGACATAGGGGTCCAGTGCGAGTAACGGTTCGGATCGGCTGCAATATACACCGAAGCTGATGTGTCGGCTATGTCGGCCCAGAGGCGTAATCACGCGAAGTATTAGCGAGCGCAGTGAAGCCGTCACCTTTCACATCGTCGTTCCCGGGCTGCGCGCCCCCTTTGCGGGAGCGGCCTGATGCACGACTCCATCGATTCCAACACGCGCATCGAAAACAGCTCGCCGCCGGGCAGTCGCCGCAAATTAATACACGGCATTTACGCTGCCGCCTTTCCTTTCTAGAAAATCTTTACGCCTCCATCGATAAGCTGGTTTCCATCACATTGCCTGATCCAGCCGGCCATCGCGCCTCCTCTTTACCCCGACAAGAAAGACAACACCATGAAGAACCTCATCCATGTCGCCGCCCTGGCGCTTATTGCCAGCAACCTTGCCTACGCTGATGACAGCAAGCCGGACAACGAAACCAGCTTCAACGCCAGCGTCACGTCCGACTACCGCTACCGCGGCATTTCCCAGACGCGCCTGCAGCCGGCCCTGCAAGGCGGCGCGGACTACGCCAACAATCTCACTGGCCTGTACCTTGGCACTTGGCTGTCGACCATCAAATGGAGCAAAGATGCGGGTGGCGGCGGCGATATCGAATGGGACTTGTACGCCGGCAAGCGCGGCGAAATCGTCAAGGACGTCAGCTACGACGTCGGAGTGCTGAGCTATGTGTATCCGTCCAACGGCCTGGCCAGCGTTCCCGGCTTCGTCAACGCAAACACCACCGAGCTGTATGGCCAGCTCGGCTACGGTCCGGCCTACCTCAAATATTCGCGCGCGGTCACCAACCTGTTCGGTTTCGTCGACAGCAAGAATAGCGGCTATCTCGACATCGGCGCCAATATCGAGGCCGGCGCCGGTCTGGTTGTCACCCTGCATGCCGGCCACCAGAACGTAAGGAATGTGCCTGCCGCGAGCTATACCGACTGGAAAATCGGCGTTACCAAGGACTTCGGCATTGTCAGCGGCGCGCTCGCGCTCATCGGCACCAATGCCAGCGAAGTCGCTTACGCATCGCCGGCCAGCGGCAAATTCCTCGGCAATACCGCGCTGCTGCTCAGCGTCAGCAAGACTTTCTAAACAATTCGGCAGGGTCGACGCCGCTTGCCGCCATCCCCGCGCGGTTCAACACTTAACGGTGAGATAGCCAATTTTTACACCGCGTTTACACCGCACCGCCAAGTCTTTACAAAATCTTTAGTTCGGGTTCGCTAACCTTCTCTTTACGAAAACAAACCTGAGTGAGGGTGTAAATGGACGTTGTATTTATCGGGGCGATTGTCGCCTTCGTCATGTTGAGCTGGGCGCTGGCAGTCGGCTGCGCCAGGCTGGAGGGCAAACAATGAACCTGTTTTACGCGATCGGAGCGCTCACCGCCGCCGGCCTGTTGGTTTATCTGCTGCTTGCCCTGTTGAATGCGGAGGAGCTGTGATGACCACCCAATCCATTTTGCTGCTGATGGTCTTCCTGTTCGTCCTGCTGGCGCTGGCCTGGCCGCTTGGGATCCTGCTCGCCCGGGTAGGCGATGGCGGCGCCGTGCCCGGCTTCGCCTGGGCAGGGAAATTCGAACAACTGCTGTACCGGGCCGCCGGCACTTCGTCCGAGGAAAAGCAATCCTGGAAAGCCTACGCAATCGCGCTGCTGCTGTTTAACGGCGTTGGCGCACTGGCGGTGTACGGATTGCAGCGCTTGCAGGCCTGGCTGCCGCTCAACCCACAGGCGATGCCAAATATCAGCCCGGATTCGGCGTTCAACACCGCCGTCAGTTTCGTCAGCAACACCAACTGGCAGGGCTACAGCGGGGAACAGACCATGAGCTACCTGAGCCAGATGATGGCGCTCACCGGGCAGAACTTCTTCTCGGCCGCCACCGGCATGGCGGTCGCGTTTGCGCTGATACGGGGTTTCAGCGCCCGCTCGGCCAAATCGATCGGCAACTTCTGGGTCGACATCACGCGCTCGACGCTGTATGTGCTGCTGCCGCTGTCGCTGCTGTTTGCCGTATTCCTGATGGGCCAGGGTGTGATCCAGAATTTTTCTGCCTACAAGGATGTGACCTTGCTCGACCAGGTCTCCTACACCCAGCCGAAAACCGGCGCCGACGGCCAGCCGCTCAAGGACGCCAAGGGCGAAGCGGTGACCGAAACGCTGGTTGCCAGGACGCAGACCCTGGCGATGGGCCCGGTCGCTTCGCAGGAAGCGATCAAGATGCTCGGCACCAATGGCGGCGGCTTCTTCAACGCCAATTCGGCGCATCCGTATGAAAATCCGACCGCGCTGTCTAATTTCTTCCAAATGGTGTCGATCTTCCTGATCCCGGCAGGCTTCTGTTTCGCCTTCGGCCGCATGGTGGGCGACAGCCGCCAGGGGTGGGCATTGCTCGCCGCGATGACAGTGATTTTCGCCGCAATGACGGCGGTGGTGCTGGTGGCCGAGCAGCAAGCGCATCCCGCCCTGCAGGCACTCGGCGTGGACCAGGCGGCCAGCCTGACCCAGGCCGGCGGCAACATGGAAGGCAAGGAGACCCGCTTCGGCATCAGCGCCTCGGCGCTGTTCGCCGCCGTCACCACGGCTGCCTCGTGCGGCGCCGTGAACGCCATGCACGACTCGTTCTCCCCAATCGGCGGCATGGTGCCGCTGGTGCTGATGCAGCTGGGCGAAGTGGTATTCGGCGGCGTCGGCACAGGCCTGTACACCATGCTCATCTTCGCGATCATGGCGGTATTCATTGCCGGCCTGATGATCGGCCGCACCCCCGAATACCTGGGCAAGAAGATCCAGGCCCATGAAATGAAGATGACCGCCATCACCATCCTGGTCACGCCTACGCTGGTGCTGGCGGGAACGGCGATCGCCGTGATGCTCGACCTCGGCAAGGCCGGCATGGCCAACCCCGGCGCGCACGGCTTCTCGGAAATCCTGTATGCCTTCACCTCTGCCGCCAACAACAACGGCAGCGCATTCGCCGGCCTGTCCGCCAACACGCCGTTCTACAACAGCATGCTGGCGGTGGCGATGTGGTTCGGCCGCTTTGCGATGATCGTGCCGATCCTTGCCATCGCCGGCTCGCTGGCCGGCAAACAGCGCCTCGAGGCCAACGCGGGCACCATGCCGACCCACGGCCCGATGTTCATCGGCCTGCTGATAGGCGTCGTGGTGCTGGTCGGCGTGCTCAATTACGTCCCGGCGCTGGCGCTCGGTCCCGTCATCGAACATCTGCAACTGTTCGCCAAATGAAAATGAATCAGGAGTCCATGATGTCGCAACATCATTCGTCACGCAAAGGCCTGACGCTGTTCGATTCCGCGCTGGTCGGCCCGGCCATCCTGGATGCGTTCAGGAAGCTCAAGCCGCGCATCCAGCTGCGCAGTCCGGTCATGTTCGTGGTCTACATCGGCAGCATCATCACCACGCTGCTGTACCTGCAGGCGCTGACCGGACAGGGCGAAGCCAGTCCCGGCTTCATCCTCGCCACCAGCATCTGGCTGTGGTTCACGGTACTATTCGCCAACTTTGCCGAAGCGCTGGCCGAGGGGCGCAGCAAGGCGCAGGCCGCATCGCTGCGCAGCCTCAAGCAATCCACCACGGCCAAGAAACTGGCCACGCCCAAGCATGGCGCCACCTGGCTGCCCTGCCCCGCCACCGATCTGCGCAAAGGCATGACGATCCTGGTCGAAGCGGGCGACGTGGTGCCGATCGACGGCGAAGTCATCGAAGGCGTGGCCTCGGTCGACGAAAGCGCAATCACCGGCGAATCGGCGCCGGTGATCCGCGAATCGGGCGGCGACTTCTGCGCCGTCACCGGCGGCACCCGGGTGCTGTCGGACTGGCTGGTGGTGCGCGTATCGGCCAATCCGGGCGAGACCTTCCTCGACCGCATGATCAGCATGGTCGAAGGCGCCAAGCGCCAGAAAACGCCCAACGAAATCGCGCTGACCATCCTGCTGGTGGCGCTGACCATCGTGTTCCTCGTGGTGACCGTGACCCTGCTGCCGTTTTCGCTGTTCGCGGTGGACGCCGCCAAGGCCGGCACCCCGGTCACGATCACCGTGCTGATCGCGCTGCTGGTGTGCCTGATCCCGACCACCATCGGCGGCCTGCTGTCGGCCATCGGTGTGGCGGGCATGAGCCGCATGATGCAGGCGAATGTGATTGCCACCTCCGGCCGCGCGGTCGAAGCGGCCGGCGATGTCGATGTGCTGTTGCTCGACAAGACCGGCACCATCACGCTGGGCAACCGCCAGGCTTCCGCCTTCCTGCCGGCGCCCGGCGTCAGCGAGCAGCAGCTCGCCGACGTTGCGCAACTGGCATCGCTGGCCGACGAAACGCCCGAGGGCCGCAGCATCGTGATCCTGGCCAAGCAGCGTTTCAATATCCGCGAACGCGACTTGGCCGACCTGCAGGCCCACTTCGTTCCGTTCAGCGCCAACACCCGCATGAGCGGCGCCAACCTGGGCGAACGCGAAGTGCGCAAGGGAGCGGCCGACACAGTGAAGAAACATGTGGAGGCGCTCGGCCATCCGTATCCGCCCGAAGTGGCGCGCGCCGTCGACGAGGTCGCGCGCCGCGGCAGCACGCCGCTGGTGGTGATCGACGGCGCCAGGGTGATGGGCGTGGTCGAACTGAAGGACATCGTCAAGGGCGGCATCAAGGAACGCTTCGCCGAACTGCGCCGGATGGGCATCAAGACCGTCATGATCACCGGCGACAACAAGCTGACGGCTGCGGCGATCGCCGCCGAAGCCGGCGTCGACGACTTCCTGGCCGAAGCGACGCCCGAGGACAAGCTCAAGCTGATCCGCAGCTACCAGGCCGAAGGACGGCTGGTGGCGATGACCGGCGACGGCACCAATGACGCGCCGGCGCTGGCCCAGGCCGACGTCGCGGTGGCGATGAACTCGGGCACCCAGGCCGCCAAGGAAGCGGGCAACATGGTCGACCTCGACTCGAACCCGACCAAGCTGCTCGAGATCGTCGAAATCGGCAAGCAGATGCTGATGACGCGCGGCTCGCTGACCACCTTCTCGATTTCAAACGACATCGCCAAGTATTTCGCGATCATCCCCGCCGCCTTTGTCGGCACTTATCCGAGCCTGAAGGCGCTCGACGTCATGCACCTGGCCAGCCCGTCGTCGGCAATCATGTCGGCGGTGATTTTCAACGCGCTGATCATCGTGGTGCTGATCCCGCTCGCGCTCAAAGGCGTGCAGTACCGAGCCATCGGCGCCGCCGCACTGCTGCGGCGCAACCTGCTGCTCTACGGCGTCGGCGGCATCATCTTGCCGTTCATCGGCATCAAGCTGATCGACATGCTGCTGTCCACCCTTCATCTGGCCTAAGGCCCACCAGGAGTCACTATGCAATCCACCTTTCGCCCCGCGCTGGTTCTGTTCGGTGCCCTCACCCTGGTCTGCTGCGTGCTGTATCCGCTGGCCGTGACCGGCATCGGCCAGGCTGCCTTCCCATTCCAGGCCGGCGGCAGCCTGGTCGAGCGCGCCGGCCAGCCGGTCGGCTCGAGCCTGATCGGCCAGTCGTTCACCTCGCCGCGCTACTTCTGGGGCCGGCCGTCGGCCACCGCGCCGATGGCCAACAACGCCGCCGGTTCGAGCGGCGCGAACCAGGGACCGACCAACCCTGCCCTGCTCGACGCGGTCAAGGGCCGCATCGATGCGCTCAAGGCCGCCGATCCCGCCAACGCGGCGCCGATTCCGGTCGACCTGGTGACCGCATCGGCCAGCGGCCTCGATCCCGAGATCAGCGTGGCTGCTGCACGCTACCAGTTGGCGCGCGTGGCGGCCGTGCGCAAGCTCGACGGCGAGCGCGTCGCGGCGCTGCTTGCCGCCCATACCGCGCCCCGCTATCTGGGCTTCTTCGGCGAGGCGCGCGTGAATGTTCTGGAACTGAATCTGGCGCTCGACGCGGAAACTGCGCATACTCCGTAAACCAGTTATCCAGACCCATTCATGTTTCCTACCGACAGCCAACGACCTGACCCCGACGCCTTGCTCGCCCGCGTGCAAGAGCAAGAGCGCAAGGCGACCCGCGGCAAGCTGCGCATTTATTTCGGCGCCTCGGCCGGAGTCGGCAAGACCTTCGGCATGCTGGTCGCGGCGCGCGTGCTGCACGCCGAAGGACAACCGCTGCTGGTGGGCGTCGTCGAAACGCATGGCCGCCGCGAAACCGCGGCCCTTCTCGAAGGCCTGGACGTGCTGCCCTTGAAGGAAATCGCCTACCGCGGCAAGTCGATCATGGAATTCGACCTCGATGCCGCATTGGAGCGCCACCCGCCCTTGATCCTGATGGACGAGCTGGCCCATTCCAATGCGTTCGGCTCGCGCCATCCGAAGCGCTGGCAGGATGTCGAAGAACTGCTCGACGCCGGCATCGACGTATTTACCACCGTGAACGTCCAGCACCTGGAGAGCCTGAACGACGTCGTCGGCGGCATTACCGGCGTGCGCGTCGCCGAAACGGTGCCCGACACCGTATTCGACAGCGCCGACGAGGTCGTGCTGGTCGATATTCCCGCCGACGAACTGCTGGCGCGGCTCAAGGCCGGCAAGGTGTACCAGGAACAGCAGGCCGAACGCGCATCCAAGAATTTTTTCCGCAAGGGCAACCTGATTGCCTTGCGCGAGCTGGCCTTACGCCGCACCGCCGACCGCATCGAGGACGACGTGCGCGCCTACCGGGTCGAGCAGTCGATCGACACCATCTGGAAGACCGGCGCCGCGCTGCTGGCCTGCGTCGGCCCGCGGCCAGGCTGCGACCACGTGGTGCGCAGCACGGCCCGCCTGGCGGGGCAGCTCGGCACCAGCTGGCACGCCATCTACGTGGAGACGCCCGCCCTGCAGCGCTTGCCGAACGCGCAGCGCGAACAGATCCTGGGCACGCTGAAACTCGCGCGGGACCTGGGCGCAACGACCGCCGTCTTGTCCGCCAACGACATCGCGCTGGCGAGCGTCGAATATGCCCGCAGCCATAACCTGTCGAAAATCGCCATGGGCCGGCCGCATTGGACCTGGCCGTGGCGCACCCCGCATATCGGCAGGATCGCGCAGTATGCGCCGGATATCGACCTGATCGAAATCGGCGTCGCGGCCAACGGCGCTGCACCGGCGAAGATTCGTGCGCCGGACGAAGGCGACAGCGGATCGGGCGAGGCGCGCGGCAAGCGGCCCCTGTGGGGCTACATCGCCGCGGCGGTGGCCAGCGTGGCGACCGCGCTGCTGGCGACACCCTTGCTCGCTTACCTCGACCTGGCCAACATCGCCATGCTGTTCCTGCTGGTGGTGGTGCTGGTCGCGGTGCGTTTCGGGCGCGGCCCGTCCGTCCTGGCAACCTGCGTCAGCGTGGCCTGCTTCGACTTTTTCTTCGTTCCGCCCCGCTTCACCTTCGCCATTACTGATTTCCAGTACATCATCACCTTCGGCGTGATGCTGGCGGTCGGCCTGATCACCGGCCACCTGACTGCGAACCTGCGCTTCCAGGCCCGCGTTGCATCCCATCGCGAGGCGCGCGCCCAGGCGCTGTATGAATTTGCCCGCGAATTGTCCGGGGCGCTGCTGACCGAACAAGTATTCGAAACGACCCGCGCGGTCATCCAGCGGGCGTTTCGCGCCAAGGCCATCCTGTTGCTGCCCGATGCGGACGGACGCTTGCACGCGCCTCCATCGAGCCTGGCTGGCGCTGGCGCGGGCGCCACCTCGCGCCTGTCGGTGCTCGATACCGGCATAGCCCAGTGGGCGTTCGACCACGCCGAAAGCGCGGGCCTCGGCACCGACACGCTGCCCGCGAGCCGGATCTTCTACCTGCCGCTGGTCGCGCCGATGCGCACCCGCGGGGTCCTGGCCATTGAGCCGGAGCACCGGCGCTGGCTGCTGGTCCCCGAGCAGCGCCAGCAACTCGACACCTTTGCCGCCCTGGCGGCCATCGCTCTCGAGCGTGTCCACTACATCGACGTCGCGCAGAACGCCCTGGTGAACATGGAGTCCGAACGGCTGCGTAATTCCCTGCTGGCCGCGCTGTCCCACGACCTGCGCACGCCACTTACCTCGCTGGTTGGCCTGTCGGAGTCGCTGGCGGGATCCAAACCAGTGCTGACCGAGGCACAGCTGGACCTGGCGCGATCGCTGCACGACGAGGCATTGCGCATGAGCGCGCTCGTGACCAACCTGCTGGACATGGCGCGCATCCAAAGTGGCGAAGTCAAGTTCAACCTCGAATGGCAGGCGCTCGAAGAAGTGGTCGGCAGCGCGCTGCGCGCCAGCGGCTCGATCCTGAAGCGGCATGCGGTCAGCACCGAGCTGGCCGATGGATTGCCGCTGATCCGATTCGACGCCGTCCTGCTCGAACGGGTATTGTGCAACCTGCTGGAGAACGCAGCGAAATATACCCCTGCCGGATCGAAGATCGTCATTGCGGCCAAACTGCGCGGCGCATGGGTCGACGTGACGGTGTACGACAATGGTCCGGGGCTGCCGCATGGGCGCGAAGAAGCCGTATTCGAAAAATTCACCCGTGGCGAACGCGAATCGGCCAAGCCGGGCGTCGGTCTCGGCCTGGCAATCTGCCGCGCCATCGTCGAGGCGCATGGCGGCAAAATCGAGGCATGCGCATCGCCGGCGGGCGGCGCCGCCTTCGTGTTTTCGCTGCCTGTCGGCACACCGCCGGCGATGCCCGACCCTGAAGAAAATCGAATGGAACGAATCAATGAGTGAACTGGCCCCGACAGCGTTGCTGGTCGAAGACGAGCCGCAAATCAGGCGCTTTGTGCGCACCGCGCTTGAAGAAGAAGGCTGGCACGTCTTCGAGGCCGCGACCATGCAGCGCGGATTGATCGACGCGGGCACCCGCAAGCCGGACCTGATCGTGCTCGACCTCGGCCTGCCGGATGGCGACGGGATCGACTTCATCCAGGACATCCGCAAATGGTCGAGCGTCCCGGTCATCGTGCTGTCGGCGCGCGTCAACGAGACGGAGAAAATCCGCGCCCTGGACGCCGGCGCCGACGATTACCTGACCAAACCGTTCGGAGTGGGCGAACTCCTGGCACGGGTGCGCGCGACGCTGCGGCGCCACCGCCAACCGGCTGCGGATGACAACGGCGTGGTCCAGTTCGGCGACGTGACGGTGGACCTGAAGGACAGGCGCGTGACCAAGGCGGGCCAGAACGTCCACTTGACGCCGACCGAATACCGGCTGCTGGCGATGATGGTGACGAATGCGGGTCGCGTAGTTACTAATCCCCAACTGCTGCGCGCTGTCTGGGGACCATCGAACACAGAAAATGGCCACTACCTGCGGATTTATATGGGTCACTTGCGCCACAAGCTGGAAGACGACCCAACGCAGCCGCGCTATCTCATTACCGAAACGGCAGTGGGATATCGGCTGACGCTGCCTGCCTGAGACCGAAAATGGGATCCTCCGTCTGCGTGCACTGGTTTCCGGAATAATTTCGTTGGCTTCGGATAAGGCCTTATCCTGATTGGCGACCCACCTTGAAGCGGACGACCTGCGGCGTCGACATGCCACCTGGCCATGGACACGCCGCGGTCCAAGGGCTGGGGTCAGGTCCCACGGACCTGACCCCGGGGTTGTCGCCGCACCGGGCGCTGGGGGCCACTGCAAGCCCTGCCCGTCAGATCTGTTCGCCCCGCACCCGCTCGAAGGGTCCGATGCACGCCTCCATCGATTCCGACGCGCACATCAGGAACAGCTCGCCGGACGGGTGGAAGCGGACGAAATTGGTGGCGCGGGTGCCGACCTTCATGACTTCGCCGGAACAATCCTGCTTGCCATTGTCCTTGACGATCTTGTCTTCCAGCTTGTAAAAGCCCTTCTCGCTGGGCGTGGCGGGAATTGCGAACTCGCTCTCGGACACCTCGTGCGCGCTGGTCACCAGGCTGGTGCCGTCGCCGCGGAAACGGTAGGTTTCGGAACATCGGCCGTCGGCCAGCGTGAGCTTCCACACTCCGAGGATCGGATGATTGGCGGCGGGGGGCGGCGCCGCGCATGCCGCTTGGGAAAACAGCAGCAACAAGCCCAGCCCAGGAAGCAAACGCATGGCGCACTCCTTGATCAGATCCGCGTGTCCGGTTCAGGTTAGACACGCGCCCAGGCTTCCAGTTTGCGCCGATTTGGAACGCGAGACGCGCACTGCTGCGCGTCAAGCTTTACGCGGCTTCCGGCGTCGCTTTCGGCTTGGCCGGACGGCGGCTCCGGGCGGCCGGCTTGCGCGCGGCGGCCTTGCGGGCCGGCGCCTCGGCTTGCTCGACCGGCTCCGGCGCTATCGCGACTGGCTCGGCGGCAACTGACGCCGTTTCGGCAGGCGCTTCCGGCTTCTTGGCGGCGCTCTTGCGGCCACCGCGCGGGCTGCGACGCTTTTCCTCGGCCGGCGGCGGCGGGAATGGCGACTCCTCGTTCCATTCCGCCGCCTCGATCGCCGGCTCCTCGCCTGGCACGTCCTGCGCTTCCGCTTGTGGCGCCTGAGCCACCGGCGCGCGGAAATCGGTGCGTCCGCCACGGCCGCGGCCACGGCGCGGTTCCCGTTCCTGTTCCTGCTGGGGCGCTGCTTCCTCGGCCTCCTCCGGCGCCGCTTCCGGCTCGTAAGTGATGGCGGCGGCGGCGTTGGCCATCTGCTCGACCTGTGCGCTCAAGGTCGAAGGGACGCGGTCGCTGCGATACACGTAAGCGCCGGATTTTTCGTCGCGGCCGAATTCGAGCATGCCGCGCGCCTGCGCCTCTTCCAGCAGGTTGCCGAAGGTGCGGAAGCCGAAATAGGTCTCGTTGAAATCGGGGCGGCGGCGCTTCAGGGTGTCCTTTAGCAGCGAGGCCCAGATCTTGCCACTGTCGCCGCGTTCGGATACCAGCGCGTCGAACATCTCGACCACCATCTCGATCGCCTGCGCCTTGCGCGCTTCCAGCTCTTCCTTGCGCTTGTTGTTCTCGTCGGGCGCGCGCTTCGGCTGGGCTGCCGGCTGCGCCTTGCGTTCGTCGCGCTTGGCAGCGGCGCGCTTTACTTCGCGCACCAGGTCATCGTAAAAAATGAATTCGTCGCAGTTCGCCACCAGCAGGTCCGAGGTCGACTGCTTGACGCCGACGCCGATTACCTGCTTGTTATTTTCGCGCAGCTTCGACACCAGCGGCGAAAAGTCGGAATCGCCCGAGATGATGACGAAAGTGTTGACGTGCGATTTGGTGTAGCACAGGTCGAGCGCATCGACGACGAGGCGGATGTCGGCCGAGTTCTTGCCCGACTGGCGCACATGCGGGATCTCGATCAGTTCGAAGTTCGCTTCATGCATGGTGGCCTTGAAGCCTTTGTAGCGGTCCCAGTCGCAGTAAGCCTTCTTGACCACGATGCTGCCCTTGAGCAGGAGCCGTTCGAGGACCGGCTTGATGTCGAATTTTTCGTAGTTTGCGTCGCGGACGCCGAGTGCGACGTTTTCGAAATCGCAGAACACGGCCATGCTGATGTTATCGGGGGAAGAAGCCATTATGTTGTTCTCTGAGGATGTGTGTGACTGACAATCCGAAGATTATACGCAACAACCCTCAAAACGGCGCTCACATCCACAAGTTCGGTGTCACCGTGTTGACGTAGCCGGAAACGAAACGGGATGGTCGGCCGCTGTCCGGATCGTACACGTGGCGCTCGACGGCGCCGATATTGCCGCCGTAGAGGTGGATGCTGACCGAGACTGCATCGGCCTGCGCGTTCGAGACGCGGTGGATGTCGCCGATGCGCGGCGAGACCAGGTCGATGGCGCCGGCTTCGAGGCGGTGGGCGCCGGACGGACGCAGCGCGCCGGCCGCGTCGGCGGCGAACTCCTCGCACAGCTCGGCCCCGCGCAGCACGCCGACCATGCCCCAGACCGTATGGTCGTGCAGCGGCGTGGACTGGCCGGGTCCCCACACGAAGCTCAGCACCGAAAACCGCTCGAGCGGATCGCAATGGAGCAGGTACTGCTGGTAGCGGTCGGGATGGGGCTGGGCGAACTGCGCCGGCAACCAGTCGTCGTGCGCGATCAGCGCCTGCAGCTGCGCCTTGCCGTCGCCGAAGATGCGCTCCTCGTCCTGCCCGGCCAAGTCGACCAGGCGGGTGAAGGAGCGGACGAAATCACGGAGGCGCGCGATGTGGGTCATGGTCGGGCCAATATAGCACGCCGGGCGCGGCTGCTACAGCCGTTCGATGGTGGCGTGGTCCGGCACCCCGTCGAAGAACTTGTTGATGCATTCGGTGAAGATGAATTCATCCGGCGCGATCTCGGCGAACAGCGTCATCGACGAATGGAATTTGCGGTCGTCGGGCGGATCGAAGATATCGGTCACCTCCTTGTCGTCGATCGCCGCCACCAGCGAAGCGCATTCGCGCAGGCGCTCGCCGAGCAGCGGATGGGCGAGATAGGCGGCCGCTTCGTCGGCCGAGGCGATGGCGAACTTCTGCGCCATCGCGCTATGGCCGAGACCGGCAATTTGCGGGAAGATGAACCACATCCAGTGCGTGGTCTTGCGCCCTGCCTCGAGTTCGGCGAGGACCTTGTGGTAGACGGGCGCCTGCGCTTGGACGAAGCGGTCGAGGTTGAATTGGGTATCCATGCTGGCCTCCTTCGAGGTGGAATATTAGCGCAGGCGCGTGCTAGAGTGGCGCGCATGAAACCCGAACACCTGCAACTGCTGCTCACCCGCGAAATGCCCTACGGGAAATACAAAGGCCGCAAGATCGCCGACCTGCCTGGCCACTATCTTGGCTGGTTCGCGCGCGAAGGATTCCCCCGCGGCGAGCTGGGCGAACTGCTCGCCCTGATGTACGAGCTCGACCACAACGCCCTGCGCAGCCTGCTCGACCCGCTGCGAAGGGTCTGACCCTTCGAGGTCAGACCCCGGTTTTAGAACATGGCCCGACGTTCGGACTGTGCACCTCTTGTCACTCGGGTAAAGTTGATTGCCGCGGGGCTTGGCCGGGCAGAGTGCCGCACAGGCGCTCGAACACGCCGGCGCGCAGCGTCCGTTCGCGCCACCAGCGCAGCGCCGCGCCCTCGTCCCCGCTGCGCCAGGCCACGTAAAACGTTTCGGCGGCGCGCGCTTCTTCGACCTGCTTTTCGACCAGCAGCCCCTGCCCGATTGCGGCGCGCGCGCACGGCTCCGGCAAAAAGCCGAAGCCCAGCCCGGCCAGCTGGAACTGGAATTTAAGCTGCATGGTCGGCACCGTCAGCGCATCCTGGCCGAGCAGCAGCCCGACCGTGCGCGGCGCCGTATTGCGGGCGGAGTCGCCCACCACGATCGCGCGCTGGTCCTGCAGGTCGCCGCGGCCGAGCGGTTCGGGACGGCACGCAAGCGGATGGCCGGGCGCGACCGCGAACACGAAGCCCATCTGGCCGATCGGCCGCGCCACGTAGCCGCCGCCGGCCGGCCCCTCGCCGGCCACGCCGACCAGCATATCCACCCGCCGGTCGAGCAGCGCCTCCCACGCGCCGGACAGGGTTTCCTGCACCAGCCGCAGGCGGGTGCGCTGCGCCACCAGGTAGAAATCGTCGATGTCGCCGCCCAGGGCCAGCGGGGAAAACATCGAGTCCATGCCGATTGCCAGTTCGGTTTCCCAGCCGGAGGCCACGCGCTTGACGCGCTGTTCGAGGTCGCTCGCGGCCTTGAGCAGGTAGCGTCCTTCCTTGAGCAGCTCGCGCCCGGCCGGCGTGAGCAGGATGCGCGGACCGTGGCGCTCGAATACCTGCAGGTCGAGGTCCTCCTCCAGCCTGGCGACGGTGTAGGAGATCGTCGAGGGCACGCGGTGCAGTTCCTGCGCCGCCTTCGCGAACGAGCCCCTGCGGTCGATCGCGTCGATGATCTGCAGTGCTTCGAGGCTCAGTTTTAACATTCGAAATTTTCGATCATTGGGTTCAATATTATCCGTTTTTCAAATCCGAACGGAAGGCCTATACTAGTTCCATCGCTGCGGAACACAGAAAATCGCTACCGCAAGAGCACATCGAAATTATCGCACGTTATCTAACAGGAAATGGAGCTAGTCATGTTACAAGTTCGGAAAAGCGAAGATCGCGGGAATGCCCATCACGGCTGGTTGCAATCGAAGCACACGTTCTCGTTCGGCGACTACCGTGATCCCAAGCACACCGGTTTCGGCCCGCTGCTGGTCATCAATGAAGACCGGGTCGCGCCCGGCCAGGGTTTCGGCACCCACGGCCACCGCGACATGGAGATCATTTCGTACGTGCTGGAAGGCGCGCTCGAGCACAAGGACAGCATGGGCACCGGCTCGGTGCTGCATTACGGCGACGTCCAGCGCATGAGCGCCGGCACCGGCGTGCGCCATAGCGAGTTCAATGGGTCGAAGAGCGAGCAGGTGCATTTCCTGCAGATCTGGATCGAGCCGAACGTGACCGGCATCCCGCCCAGCTACGAGGAAAAGCGATTTGCGCCGGAAACGAAACAGGGCCAGTTGCGCCTGATCGCCTCCAGCGACGGCCGCGAAGGCTCGGTGCTGATTCACCAGGATGCGGCGATCTACGCCACCCTCATGAAAGCGGGCGATCAGCTGGAGCATGCGCTCGCTGCGGGACGGACCGGGTATGTACACGTGATCCGCGGGCAGGTCACCGTCAACGGCGCCGCGCTGGCCGGTGGCGACGCGCTGAAGATCAGCGGCGAGGCAGCGATCGCGCTTAGCGACGCCGATGACGCCGAAGTGCTGGTCTTCGACCTGCCGTACTAATCCGCGATCTCGCCCGCAAAATCAAAACCGTCATTCCCGCGAAGGCGGGAATCCATGCTGGGCGTGCACGGCCACGAGCGGCGCAAATATGCACACTCAGCGTCGACTCCCGCCTTCGCAGGACGTCGCTTCTGCCAGTGGCAGAAGCGAAGGGTTTAAGATTGGCGTTTTTTAGGAGCGCCCCCTCAGCCCTCGCGGCTACGGGCGCCGCCGATTTCCGCTACACTTGCGGCTACAGCAATAGATTTCGAGATACCGCCATGCCCGTCACCGCCAATGAAGACCTGTTGGACTACGTCACCTCGTGCGCCCTGCCGACACCATGGGCCCAGTTCACGCTGCACGCCTTCGTCGAACACGCCACCGGCAAGGAACACCTCGCCATGACCCTGGGCGACATCGGCAACGGCGAGCCGGTGCTGGCGCGCGTGCATTCCGAGTGCCTCACCGGCGATGTGCTGTTCTCGCAGCGCTGCGACTGTGGCGCCCAGCTCGAAGGCGCGCTGCGCAAGATCGCCACCGAGGGCCGCGGCATCCTGCTTTACCTGCGCCAGGAAGGGCGCGGCATCGGCCTGGTCAACAAGATCCGCGCCTACCGCCTGCAGGAAGCCGGCGCCGACACGGTCGAAGCGAACCTGCAGCTGGGCTTTCACGCCGACGCGCGCAACTATGAGCTGTGCCAGCCGATGTTCGGACAGTTCGGCATCAGGAGCCTGCGCCTGATGACCAACAACCCGCGCAAGATCGAGGCGATGGAAAAACTCGGCGTGCACGTCGTCGAGCGCGTGCCGCTGCTGGTCAACCGCAATGCCTTCAACAACAGCTACTTGAATACCAAAGAGGCCAAACTCGGCCACTTGATGACGCCGCTGGCGGAAGCCGTGGCCGAAGACGGCGAACTGTAAACGCGTGCCGGGCAGCGCCAATTAAGTTATGCTGGTGGCAAGATAGGCACACAGTCTTGTTACTGAAGGATTGCATGAAATTAGTCCACACCGCCGCCCTTCTCACTTGTCTCAGCCTTGGCGCCGCAGCTTACGCGGCCCAGCAGCCAGCGCCTGCCCAGCCGCGCGCGCCGGTCGCCGCCGTCCTGCCGCCGGTGATTCCCCCGGCCGCCACCCCGCCCGCCGAACCGCAGCCGGAAGTGGACAATAACGCGGCGCTGCCGCCACCGTCGTCGGCAGCCCAGAAGCTCTATTCATCGGCCAAGGCCGACCTGCTGCAGATCCGCATGCTGCTCAAGAGCGGGCGCAGCCAGTCGTCGGTCGGTTCCGGCTTCATGGTCGGCACCAGCAACCTGGTGCTGACGAACTACCACGTCGTATCGCAGATGGCGCTGGACCCGGACGTATACGTCGGCGAATACGTCGACACCGACGGCAGGCGCGGCCCGGTCGAATTGCTGGCGGTGGACGTGCTGCACGACCTCGCCGTGGTGCGCATCAACCGCAGCGGTACCGGCTTCTTCAACGTGCCCGAGAAACTGGCCAAGCTGACCCAGGGCCAGTACCTGTACTCGCTCGGCAATCCGCTCGACCTTGGCTTTGCGATTTCGGAAGGCTCGTACAACGGCATCATCACGCGCAGCTTCTACGACCAGCTGATGTTCACCGGCCCGATCAACTCCGGCATGAGCGGCGGCCCGAGCGTGACGGTGGCCGGCGAAGTGGCCGGCGTGAACGTGTCGAAGCGGCGCGACGGCGAACTGGTGAGCTTCCTGGTGCCGGTGCGCTACGCCCAGGAACTGCTCAAGAAGGTCGCCGCGCAGACCACCGCACCGAAGGACTTCAATCCCCTGATCGGCCAGCAGCTGCTGGCGCACCAGCGCGCGATGATCGACCGCCTGCTCGAAACGCCGCTGTCGACCAAGATGATGGGGCCCTACCTGGTGCCGGTGCGCGAGTCCGACCAGGTGCGCTGCTGGGGGCGGTCGAACGTGAAAGCGGAAGCCTCGTTCACCGCCGACACCATTGCCTGCTCGATGGAGTCGGCGATTTACGTGTCCGAGTCGCAGCAGACCGGGCATGTGTCGATGACCCACCAGTACGTGCGCTCGGCCAGCCTGGACAAGATGCGCTTCGCGGTCCTCGCCAGCACCCTGTTCAAGGTCGAGAACCTTGGCAGCAGCAAGGACACGCGCCTGACCGCACCTTCGTGCACCGAACAATTCGTCGCGACCAAAAGCGTGCCCCTGCGCGCCGTCACTTGCGTGCGCGCCTACCGCAAGTTCGCAGGCCTGTACAACTTCACTTTGATGACCGCCACCACCGACGACGCCAAGGCCAGCCTGCAAAGCCGCATCGACGTGTCCGGCGTCTCGTTCGAAAACGGCATGCGCACCACCCGCGCCTTCCTTGAATTGCTCGGCCGCGGGAGCAAGCAATGAGCGCCCCGTATTTCGTCGAAACTCTGGCGCGCAACGGCGACGTGCTGCACCGCCACCAGGTCAATGCGCTGCCGATCCGCCTCGGGCGCGGCTACGATAACGACTTCATCGTCGACGATGCGCACTGCGCTGCGCGCCACGCGATCATCGAATCGGACCCGGACGGCCGCATCGTGCTGCGCGACCTGGGCACCAGGAACGGCGTGATCCACCAGGGTCGGCGCAAGAGCAGCCTGGTAATGTCGGGCGATACCGTGGTGCGGCTCGGCCACACCACCCTGCGCGTACGCAGCGCGGACTACCCGGTGCCGGCCGAGCAGCTCGACCGCACCATGCATTCGTGGGAAGGCGGCATGCCCGGCCTGGTCGGCATGTTCCTGATCGGCGCGTTTTCCGTGTTCACCGTCTGGCTGAACGACACCCAGTCGTTCCAGCTGATCCGCTACCTGCAGGCGCTCGCTTACGGCATCGGCGCCGGCCTGGTATGGGGCGGCGCATGGGCCTTCGCCAACCGCCTGTTCGGGCGCCACGCGCGGCTCGGGCGCCACCTGTTCATATTCGGCTGCGGACTGGCTGCGATCACCGCCTTCAAGCTCATTTCGAGCCTGCTGGCGTATTCGTTCTCGCTAGAGTCGATCACCCGCTACGGCTCGCACGTGGCGATCCTGCTGGCGGCCGGGATGCTGTACTTCCACCTTTCCACCGTCAAGCCGAACAGCTCGCGGCGCTTCGCGATCACCTGCCTGATCCTCGCCACGCTCGGTTCCGGCCTGAACATGATCAGCAACGAGCAGCGCAGTGGTCGGATCCGCGATGAACTTTACATGTCGGTGCTGCTGCCGCCGTCGTTGCGGGTGGCGGGCAATCACAACGTCGATGAATTCATGGGCAATGTCGGCGCCATGAAAGCGCGCCTCGACGCCGACCGCGTCAAGAAGGTCAAGGACAACGGCGCCGTCGAAGAGGACGACGACTAAGCCTGCTTCGGCGCGCGCTGCGGATGCAGGGTTTCGCCGCGCGCCAGCATCTGGGCGTACTGGGCAATTTTCCTGGCGCGGGTCTCCGGCTTTTTCGCGGTCTGGATACGAAACAGCACTGCGTAGCGGTTCTGCGCGCTGATGGTGGCGAAGAAGTCGGCGGCGCCCGGGTGGGCGTCGAAGGCCGCCTGCAGGTCGGATGGAATCTCCGAATTGCTGCCCGAATCGTACGCAGCAGTCCAGCGTCCATCGGCGCGCGCGCGTTCGATTTCCTTCAACCCCGAGGCCTGCATCTTGCCTTCCTCGATATAACGCAGCGCACTGGCGCGATTGATCTTCGACCAGATGCTCTTTGCGCCGCGCGGCACCCAGCGCTGCAGCCAGTAATGCTCGTCGAGCGATTTGCGCTGGCCGTCGATCCAGCCGAAACACAGCGCCACTTCCAGCGCCTCGGGGTGCGACACGCTCGCTTGCGGCGCGCCCTTCTTCGCATGGCGAACCCACACCCCGCCCGAATCCGCATGGTGCGCGGCGAGCCACTGCGCCCACGCCCCCTGGTGATCGAAGTGCAGCGCCTCGCCTTTGCCTGCAGGATTGGTAACCGCCATCGCTCGCCTCCAGACGCCTGTTGTTTTGACAATGGGCCAAGAATACGCAATCATCGGCACTTGATCAACCATTCGCGCGCGGCGCATCCCATGTCATTGAACCGCACCCACGCCACCTTCGGTTTCGCCTGGCTCCTGTTCTGGGTCCTGATGGTGTCTGTCGCAGTGCAGGACTACTATCGCAATAGCGATGGCAACGCGGTGTGGCAGCCGATTCTTTGGGAGTCCTCATCCTTGCTGGTGGGGACGGCGCTGCTGCTGGCGCAGCGTCATTTCACCACGCACCACCAGCACCTTCTGGCGTCGCCCTGGCGCTGGTTCGGCATCCAGGCGCTTTGGCTGCCGTTCTACTGGATTCTGTTCACGCCGGTCACGTTCGGCATCCGGCACGCGGTCTACGCGATGGCCGGCGCAAGCTACAGCCATCGTCCCTGGCCTGAGCTGTTCTTCTACGAGTCGCTCAAGATCACCGTATTCATCGGGCTGTTCACGGTAATCCGGTTCGGGATCCTGTCGTACCAGGAGCTGCTTGAAGCGAAGCTGCGCGCCGAGCGGTCGAACGCGCTGTTGCGCCAGGCCCAATTGCAGCGTCTGACACAACAAATGCAGCCGCACTTCCTGTTCAATGCGCTCAATACGGTGTCGTCGCTGATGCATTCGGATGTCGACCGGGCCGACGCCACCTTGATCCGGCTGGCGGACGTACTGCGCGCCACGCTCGACGTCGGCGAACTGCACGAAGCGACGCTGTCGACCGAATTGCGGCTGGTGCGCGGCTACGCGCTAGTGATGCAGGAACGCTACAGCGACCGGGTCGCCATCGAATGGCGCATCGACGACGGCGCGCTCGACTGCATGCTGCCGGTGATGAGCATCCAGCCGCTGCTGGAGAATATCTTCAAACACACTGTGGAACGGCGCCGCGATCGGACCAGCATTGTAGTCACGGCCGCGCGCGAAGGCGAGCGCCTGAGGGTGACCCTGGACGACGACAGCGGCGCGCTCGATGCATCCGGCACGCCGGGGATCGGCCTGAAGAACCTGCGCGAGCGCCTGGAGGTGCTGTACGACGGGCGCGCCAGCCTGTCGCTGTCGCAGCTCTTGCCGGCCGGGGTGCGTGCCCGGATGGAGTTGCCGTGCGCGTCCTGATCGTCGACGATGAACGCCCGGCGCGCGACAAGCTGCGCCGAATGCTCGAGCAGGAGCCCGGCATCGAAGCGATCGAAGAAGCACGCGACGGTGTCGAGGCCTTGCAGCGGATCGCCGATTTCCGGCCCGATGCCTGCTTCTTCGATATCCAGATGCCGGAGGTGAGCGGACTCGAACTGGCGGCCTCGCTACCTTCACCGGCGCCGCTGGTGGTCTTCGTGACCGCGTTCGACCAGTATGCGATCCGCGCGTTCGATGCCAACGCGATCGACTACCTGGTCAAGCCCTACGACCTCAGCCGCCTGCAGCGCGCCCTGCAACGCCTGCGGGAGCGGCTGCGGGTGCAGGCTGCGGCGCCCGCGCTGCCGGCTTTCGACAATGGTCATCCGGTACGTCAGCTGCTGATCACCGAGCGCGGCGTGACGCGGGTGGTGCGGGTCGAACAGATCGGATGGATCGAGACGGCCGACAATTACGTCGTGCTGCATTGCCCCGGCGAGCATCCCCTGATGCGCCAGACCCTCGCCGGCCTGCTCGACAAACTCGGCCCCGGATTCATCCGCTGCCATCGGCGCGCGGCGGTCCAGCTGAGCTGGATCGACAGCGTCGTCGCCCTCGACAAGGGCGACTGCGAGCTGGTGCTGCGCGGCGGCGCGCGGGCGCCATGCAGCCGCCAGTATCGCGCCGCGGTGATTACGATGCTCGAGGGGCTTGCGCAAGGATGACGTCCGCGCGGATCCGTGCATTGGTCCGACTCGCCCCATCCGCAGCCCGCCTCGCCCCATTTTGCTGGCGCGGGCGGGCGCCGCGCGGCTAATCTGGCTTCGTTTTCCACCAACGGATCGAATCGCCATGAACCCTCCCAACCCCGCCGCCGGCGCCCGCCTGTATTTCCTCGATTGGGTGCGCATCTTCGCCTTCTTCGTCCTGATCCTGTTCCACGTCGGGATGTATTACGTGACATGGGGATGGCACGTCAAGAGCCCGTTCGCCAGCGACACGCTCGAGTCGTACATGATGCTTTCGGCGCCATGGCGGCTTGGCCTGTTGTTCATGATTTCGGGCGTGGCCTCGAGCTTCATGCTGGCCGGGTCCGGCGCCGCCACCTTCATGCGACGGCGCAGCTGGCGCCTGCTCGTGCCGCTGGTGTTCGGGATGCTCGTCATCGTGCCGCCGCAGCCCTACTTCGAAGTGATCGAGAAGTTCGCCTATCGCGGCAGCTACGCCGATTTCATGCAGCTCTACCTGCACAACTACCGCGGCTTCGTCACCGGCCCGGACCGGCACCTGATCCTTCCGACCTGGAACCATCTGTGGTTCGTGGCCTACCTGTGGGTCTACACATTGCTGCTGGGCGCACTGATGCTATGGGTCGGGGCCCGCTTCGAGGCGCTGTCGCAGCGCCTTTCGCGGCTGCTTGGAGGGTGGCGGCTGATCGTCCTGCCGGCGGCGGTGCTGGCATTGGCGCGCATGCTGCTGGCGGGTCGTTTCCCGTCCACGCACGCACTGGCCGGCGACTGGTACAACCACGCCGTATATTTCGCGCTATTCCTGTTGGGAGCCATGATGGGCCGCCAGCGCCGATTCTGGGCAGGACTGGACGCCGCGCGCTGGCTTGGCTTGGGCTTGGCGCTCGCTTGCTGGGCCGTGCTGAAAATCTGTTTCTCGCTGCCCGACGGGCTGCTGGATCCATCCCAGTACGACTGGTTCGAGCGTTTCCATCAAACCATCTACGCACTGTGTCAATGGGGCGCGATTGTCGCCGTATGCGGCTTCGCGCATCGCCATCTGCAATTCGACAGCGCCAAACGGCGCTACCTGACGCAGGCAGTGTTCCCGGTGTATATCGTGCACCAGACCCTGATCGTCGCTATGGCGCATGCGCTCAAGCCGGTGCGCCTCGCGCCCGGTATCGAAGGCATCCTGTTGACCGTCCTGACCTTGACGATCAGTTTCGGCATCTTTGAAATCGTACGCCGCTGCGCGCCGCTTCGGCCGCTGTTCGGGCTTGGCACAGAAGTGCGCGACACCGCGCAAGCGCAGCGACAAGCCGCAGCCGCCTAGCAAACAAAAGGCCGCAGCCGGCAAGTCCGGTGCGGCCCCATGATCGACTAGCTAAGCCGTTGCGCGCCGTCTACGCATCCTTGCGAGCGGCGCCAGCGTTGACCCCCTTGCTGCCCTGGGAAGCCTGGGCGGCCTGCGCAGTGGACATGCTCCCGGAGACGCTCTCGCCTCCCTGGCTTCCCATCTGGCTGCCGCCCTGCCCGCTTTGCATGGTGGCCGTGCCGGCGCCGCCATTGCCGCGCATCGAGCCGCCCACGGTCTGGAACGGGTCGCTGAACTTGCGCATGGTTTCCTGCTGGGTGCGGATGCCCCGCTCGGTCTCCTCGTGCGCCGCACGCTGCACCTCATCGGCCAGCGCTTTCGCGGTGCGGGTGGTTTCCTGGAGATGCTGTTCGGTCACCCGGGCAAGTTCGACCTGCGAGTCGGCCGCGACACGCGAGATGTGCTGCTGATAGGCGCGCAGCTTTTCTGCCGCGGGCTGGGCGCGCGCGCTGGCCGCGCTCAACGCTTCGGTGGGACGCTGGTGGGTCATGACGTGCTGGCCGGCCAGCGTGGTTTCCTCGAGCAGCGTCTGGGCCAGCTGAATGTTCAAGTCACACATTTGCTGGAAGGAACGGAACATCGATTTGGACAGGTCGTTCATGAACGAGATTTGCGCGTCCAGATGGGTGCGGAATGCAGGCGTAACGGATTGAGCGAATGGATACATTAATGGCCCCCTGAGAAATTGATTTTAGGTGCGGAACTGGCGCAAGCAGCCGGCTTGGCCGGCTTGACGCATTGCACCGTCGCTGCATGTTCGTGTTGAAGACCTGGCACCCCGGACGATGACCGCACCGGCATGCCGGTCTTGAGCACGAGGTACAAGACTAGGTGTCCATGGCTCTGTCCGGTTTGATCTGAATCAAAGGTAGTAGCAATCAAGTCAAGCAATCATCCGGTAACGCGGGATAACTGGTGCAGCTTCATTGCGCCGCACCAATACGATGCGATTTTCAGGCCTCCCGGCCGCATTCCCTGATGCGCCGCCCCTGCGCTGCGTAATACCACGTATGGCCCAATACTTGCATGGCTTTCCGGAGTGGCCACTCACCCAGGATCGTTGAATGCTGCTTCGTAACGATGTGCTGGAATATTCCCTGCCGGCGGCGCGCGCCGTTCGCATCCTATGGATCGATGCCGGCCAGACGCTCGCCTATACCATCGAACTAAATGCCAAAACGGCGCAGCCGCAGTTTACGCTGGTGCGCGCGCTGGTCGAAGACGTGCAGGCGAAACGCGCCCGCCTGCTGCTGATCGACCCCTATGCCGCGCGTCCGGCGCCGCCCATGGTTCCTGCGAAATACGTGGAGGTACAGGCCCGCGGCCTGGAAGTGATCAGCGCGCTCGCTGCCAGCGAGCCGGCGATCTACCAGCCGCGCCAACGTGGAAAAATGGTGCAGGAATACAGTGCGCGCAACGGCATTTCCCACCCCACCATCTACCGCTACCTGCGCCGCTACTGGGAGCGCGGCCAGACGCCCGATGCGCTGCTTCCCGACTACGCTAATTCCGGCGCGCGCGGCAAGACGCGCGGCGCCAGCGCCGACGTCAAGCGCGGCAGGCCACGCAAGTCTGGCAGCCATCCCGGCTTCAATGCGGACCCCGATATCCGCAAGATTTTCGGCGCTGCGATTGCGCGCTACAGCGCGACCCACGACGCGTTTTCGCGCCGCGCCGCATATCGCCAGATGATCGAGGATTTCTTCCGCGATCGCGACGCCGAATTGATTCCCACCTTCGGCCAGTTCATCTACTGGATCGACAAGGACCTGGCCGCCGCCAGCGCGTGAAGCCGGGCGCGCCGCTCCGGCGCGCCCGCAGTACCAGCTGCCAATCCCAACGCGGTGCACCATTGCTCAACATGGTGCGCCGCATCAAAAACTCCTCCGCTTTCAATCATTTTCCAGATTTCGCAGGGCGTGCCCGACCATGCATGCCGCCCACGCGCCGCGCCGCGCCGGAAAAATAAAGTGCTTTCTCCTTGAATAAAGTTCGTGTCCAGAACACTCGTCCAGGCCATCGCGACGCGGCCGTTCCATGTCGTTCGGTACGCATGATCACACTTTGTTTTTCATCCGTTTCCCGCCTTGAAAAGCACTCCGCCGCGCGCGCGAAACAACTTTGTTTTTCCGTCGCTCCCTCCCATCAATTTGTTGATGAATGGCACACCATTTGCTTATAGGAATGCTGTCGAACAGCATTTATTTTTCCATGAGGTGAGTGATGAATGGTACGAACAACGCAGTAAGCCGACGTGATTTCTTGTACCGGGCAGCGGCGGTCGGCGGCACCGCCCTGTTGTTGAATACCATGAATGCCTGGGGTATGGGGATCAACTCCACCGCCAGCGCACCGCCGGTTCTGTCAGGCAGCGGCAAAGGCAAGAAGATCGTCATCCTCGGCGCGGGCCTGGCCGGCATGACCGCCGCCTACGAACTCGGCAAGCTCGGCTACCAGTGCCAGATACTGGAAGCACGCGGCTTCGCGGGTGGCCGCTGCCAGACCGCGCGCAAGGGTTTCAGCCTGCAGGAACTGGGCGGCGAAAAGCAGACCTGCGCTTTCGACGAAGGGCAATACATCAATCACGGGCCGTGGCGCATCCCGCTGCACCACCAGTCTACGCTGCACTACACACGCCTGTTCGAGGTGCCGCTCGAAGTGATGGTCAACGATAACGACCACTCCTTCGTCTACCTCGAGAACGCGGGGCCGCTGTCGAAGCAGCGCCTGCGCCCCGCGCAACTCAAGTCCGACATGCGCGGCCACGTCGCCGAACTGCTGGCCAAGTCGGTCAAGAACAATCAGCTCGACAACGAGCTGACCACCGACGACAAGGCGCTGCTGCTCGACTACCTCGCGCACGAAGGCCAGCTGCAGGGCGCCGACCTGCGCTACAAGGGGCGCAGCGGCCGGGGCTTCACCGTCAATCCGGGCGCCGGCCTGGTGCCGGGACCGGGCACCGCATCCGACCCGCTCGGCTTCAAGGACCTGCTGGCCTCGAAGGTCGGCAACGTGTACAGCGCGGTGCAGGACTTCCCGATGCAGAACACGATGTTCCAGCCGGTCGGCGGCATGGACGCGATCGCCAAAGCCTTCCACAAGCGCGTCGGGCGCCAGGTGCGCTTCCATTCCGACGTGCAGTCTATCGGCCAGGATGCCGAAAAAGTCACCGTCACCTACAAGGACACGGTGACCGGCAAGCTGTCCTCGATCAGCGCCGACTACTGCCTGTGCGCGATCCCGCTGTCGGTGCTGCGCAATATCGAGACCGACTTCACCCCGAAATTCAAGGCCGCGATCAAGTCGGTGGCCTATGCGCCGGTCGGAAAGATCGGCCTGCAGATGAAGCGCCGATTCTGGGAAGAGGACGAGCACCTGTACGGCGGCCACGTGCTGACCGACCTGAAGGCGATCAACACGATTTCGATGCCGTCGACCGGCTGGCAGAAGCGGAAAGGCGTGCTGCTCGGGTACTACCACTACATGACCGACGCGATCGAAATCAGCGCGCTGACGCCGAAGGAACGCGCCGAGTTCGCGCTCGATGCCGGCCAGAAGATCTTCCCGCAATACCGCGACTCGTTCGACAACGCGTTCTCGGTGGCGTGGCACCGCGTCCAGTACAACCTGGGCGGCTGGGCCGAGTGGACCGACGACAACCGCAAGGAAGCCTATCCGGTGCTGCTCGAAGGCGAAGGCCGTGTGCTGCTGGCCGGCGAGCACCTCAGCTACCTGACCGGCTGGCAGGCCGGTGCGATCGAGTCGGCATGGCAGCAAATCGAAAAAATCCACGCGAGGGCCAGCGCATGAAAATCACACGCCTGATGTTGGGAGCGGCTATCTGCGCCGCGAACATTTACGGCACGCGCTGCGCGGCCGAACCGATGGACGGCAAGGCGCTGTTTGCGAAGAACTGCGCGGCATGCCACCAGGCCACCGGGCGAGGGATTCCCGGCGCCTTCCCCGCCCTGGCCGGCAACGGGTTCGTGCAAGGCCCTTCCGCCGAGGTGGCGACCGTGCTGCTCAAGGGCCGCGGCGGCATGCCCGACTTCAGCGCCAGCCTCGCCGACCAGGACATCGCCTCGGTGCTGAGCTATGTGCGCGGCAGCTGGGGCAACCACGCGGAGCCGCTGCAGGCCGATGAAGTGGCGCTGTTGCGCGACGCGCTGCAAGTGGCCAGGGCGCAGGACAGCAAGCGCGGCAACAAGCATTGACATCCATTTTCCAACTCTCGAAAGGTCGACCATGAAGCTGCCACATTCGATGCGGTTCGCCGCGGGCTTGCTCTGTTTGCTGCCCGCGCTGGCCGGCGCCCAGAACATCGTGCGCCACAAGATCCCCGGCTCGGACTTCCCGATCGCGCTGGCCGTCACCATCCCGCCCGGTACAACGCTGCACTTCATCAGCGGCCAGGTGCCGCCGGTCGTCGACAAGGCGGCCGACCCAAACGCGCTCGCGGCCTTCGGCGACACCAAGACCCAGACCGTGGGCGTGCTGAAGAAAATCCGCGACGTACTGCAGGGCATGGGACTCGGGATGGGCGACGTCGTGAAGATGCAAGTCTTCCTCGTGGGCGACCCGGCGAAAGGAAACAAAGGCGACGTATCCGGTTTCATGGAAGCTTACACACAATTTTTCGGCGGCGCCCAAGCCAATCTGCCGGCACGCGCGGTCGTCCAGGTGGCGGCGCTGAGCAATCCCGGCTGGCTGGTTGAAATCGAGGTCGTGGCCGCAAAAAAATAAGGCCCGCTTCCCCCGTTCTAGTCCGATATCACGATTTGTTCACTTCGAAGGAAATCTCCATGCACAAGGCCATACTCACTTCCGGCGCTGCCGTTGTACTGCTTCACTCCGGCCTGGGCTTCGCACAGCCGGTCGACGACAAGCTCGCCACGGTCGATTCAGCGCCCGCGGCGCCGGCGGCCGGCGATGGCGGCGGCATCGTGATCGTCACCGGCACCCGCTCGACCGGCCTGAAGGTCGAGAACAGCGCCTCGCCGGTGCAGGTGCTCGACGCCTCCTCGCTGGCGCGCACCGGCCAGCCCGACCTGATGCAGGCGCTGGCGCAGAACCTGCCCTCTTTCAACGCCCAGGCCTTCGGCGGCGACATGGCCAACATGACGCTGTCGGCGCGCCTGCGCGGCCTGAGCCCGAACAACACGCTGGTGCTTGTGAACGGCAAGCGCCGCCATGGCACCTCGAACCTGGCCGTGCTGGGCGGCGCCTACCAGGGCGGCGCCGCAGCCGACCTGAACTTCATCCCGGTGGCCGCGATCGACCATATCGAAGTGCTGCAGGATGGCGCGGCCGCGCAGTACGGCACCGACGCGATCGCCGGCGTCATCAACATCATCCTGAAGTCGAACTACAAGGGCGGCGTCGCCAACGTCACCGGCGGCGGCTATTCGGACGGCGGCGGGCGCACCGGGGACGCCAGCGCCAACATCGGCCTGATGCCGTTCGAGACGGCCTACCTGAGCCTGACCGCGGAATCGAAATACCACGGCTTCACCAACCGCGGCGGCATCGACCCGCGCGTGATCGATCCGGCCACGCTGGCCGCCCAGCCTAACCTGACCAAGTCTCCCGGCTATCCTTACCTGAACAAGATTTCGGGCGACGCGCAGTACCACCAGAGCGTGGTGGCCGCCAACTTCGGTTTCGACCTCGGTTCCAGCGCCTCGTTCTACAGCTTCGGCACCTACGGCAAGAAGAAGGCGCGCGCGTTCGAGAACTACCGCATGCCGAGCCGCCTGCCGCAGATCTATCCGAACGGATTCAGCCCGCTCGAAACCTTCGACGAGGAAGACTACGCCTTCACCGCCGGCATCAAGGGCGCACTGGGAAGCGGCTGGAAATGGGACTTCGCCAGCACTTACGGCAAGGACGTCAGCAAACTCGGCGTGGCCACCTCGGCAAACGTGTCGCTGTTCACCGACACCCGTTCGACGCCGACCGAGTTCGCCGCCGGCCAGTTCAAAGCCGGCCAGTGGACGACCAACTTCGATATCGGGCGCGACTTCGACGTCGGCATGGCCACCCCGCTGGGCTTCGCATTCGGCCTCGAGCACCGCCGCGACACCTACGAGATCGTCGCAGGCGATGCCGCTTCGCGCTACAAGGAGGGCTCGCAGTCCTTCCCTGGTTTCTCGCTGACCGACGCCGGCAGCCATTCACGCACCAACGGCGCGGCGTATGTGGACTTCAACGGCCAGCCGATCAAGGACCTGACGGTGGACCTGGCGGCGCGCTTCGAGCACTTCAGCGACTTCGGCAACGCACGGGTCGGCAAGCTCACCACGCGCTACGACTTCACGCCGGCGTTCGCGCTGCGCGGCACCTACAGCAACGGCTTCCGCGCGCCGACGCTGGCCGAGGAATACTACTCGGCCACCAACGTGTCGCCGCGCAGCGCCTTCGTCCAGCTGGCGCCGAATTCGGCCGGCGCGGCGCTGGTTGGCATCAACGGCCTCAAGCCGGAAGCGTCGACCAACCTCAGTGCCGGCATCGTGCTCAATCCGAGCGCCAACGTGACCGTCACGCTGGACGCCTACCAGATCAGCATTCGCGACCGCATCGTCGGCAGCGGCTCGCTGTACGGCTCCGGCGGCTCGGTCAATTCGCCAGCAGTGATCGCGGCGATCAAAGCCAACGGCAACGTGCTCGATCCGACGGTGGTGCAGACCGGTATCAACATCTTTTCGAATGCGGTCAATACGCGCAGCCGCGGCCTCGAGTTCGTCGCCACGCTGGCGAGCAGCTACAGCTTCGGCAAGGTGGACTGGTCGGCGGCGGCCAACTACAACAAGGTCGAGGTCACCAAGATCAACCAGGCGCCAACCCAGCTGCGGCCGCAGACCCTGCTCGACGCGACCGCGATCTCGGACATCGAGACCGCCTCGCCGAAGGTGCGGGTCAACCTGGGCGCGCTGTGGAAGGCGGGGAACTGGACCGTCAACCTGCGCGAGGCGTACTACGGCAAGTCGTCCGAAATGAACTCGTCGGACGGTTCGAAGTACTACGAGACGGCGATCAAGGGCGCCTTCGTCACCGACCTGGAACTGAGCTACCGCATTGGCAACGCATGGACGGTGTCGGTGGGCGGCAACAACCTGTTCAACAAGTATCCGGACATGGTCAACGCCGCCCTGCTGGCCGAGCAGCGCGCCAACCTGGATAACTCCGCGGTCAACGTCTATCCAGCGTTCTCGCCGTTCGGCATCAATGGCGCTTACTACTATGCGCGCGCCAGCGTGAAGTTCTAAGCATCGGTACGCATGCTGCCCGGGCCAGGCTGGCCGGGCGGCAGTTCGCAGCCACAATCCTTGCAAAAACGGGCGTCCGGCTCGTGTCCTTGCGACGCGCAGCTCGGACAGGCGCGCAGTGCGCGGCGCAGATTACCCATTCTTTGCGACGTCATTTCGGCTGTGACGATACCGGTCGGCACCGCCAGGATCCCCCACCCCAGCAGCATCATGAACGAGGCAATCGTCTTGCCCAGCCCGGTCTGCGGGGTGATGTCGCCGTAGCCGGGCATGAGCACAAGAACCAGACCTGGCGACTGATGCTGACGCTGCCGATCTCGCAGCGCCAGCTGTATGTGGCAAAGGCGGTGCTGGCCTGGCTGTTCGTGATGGGGGCGAACGCGGTCCTGGTCGGTGCGAGCGCGCTGTCCATCGCGCTGCTGGGCGTGGCAGGCGCATCGCTCAAGGGCGCGTTTGTGTTTCCGCTGATGGCGTTGCTGGCCAAGATCTCGCTGGCATGCCTTCCTGTGCTGCTGATCCAGCAGGCGCTTCTGCTGGCGGCCGGCGCCCGGCGCCGCGCTGCTCGTCCTCACCGCCTTCGTGCTGGGAAGGCGCGAGACCGAAACCTGAAGCTCATCGCCGGTTCGACGCCGGCCCTTTGAGTTCGATCGTATTGTTCTCCGGATCCTCCAGGTAAATCGACGGCCCCTCGCCTTCGGCGCCGAAGCGCGATTCCACCGGGCCGGCCTGAATGCCGTAAGCGGCCAGGTGCGCGCGGATGGCCGCCTCGTCGAAGGGCTCGACGCGGAAGCACACATGGTCGAGATTGCGTCCTTCCCGTCCCGGCGCCGCGCCGCCCATCTTGCCGAGCTTGCCGTCGACCGGCACGAGGTCCACCAGCGCGCTGCCGGCACGCAGCTGGATCAGCCCGATCTCGTCCTGGCGCCGTTCGATACGGCAGCCGAGCACATCACAGTAGAACCGAATCATTGCGTCCAGCTGTATCACGCGCAGGACGATATGGTCGATTTCGCGGATGGCGATCGCCATGGCGCTCAGTCGGCGTGCCGCTCGACCCAGGTGGCGAAGGCGTCGATGTAGGTCTGCAGGAATTTCTTGGTCGCTTCGTCGGTCAGGTTGTCGCCGTCGTAAGACTTGCCGATATTGCCGAGGTAGGCCTCGGGCGACTGCATTGCCGGCATGTTGAGGAACACCAGCGACTGGCGCAGGTGGTGGTTGGCGCCGAAACCGCCGATCGCGCCCGGCGACACGCTGACGATGCCGCAAGGCTTGCCGTTCCAGGCGCTCTGGCCGTAAGGGCGCGAGCCGACGTCGATCGCATTTTTCAGCACGCCCGGCACTGAGCGGTTGTATTCGGGCGTCACCCACAGCACGCCGTCGAACTTCTTGATGGTGGTGCGGAACTCGGTGTAGACCGCCGGCGGCGCATCATCGTCGTCCTGGTTGTACAGGGGCAGGTGGCCGATCTCGACGATCTCCATCTCCAGCTGCGGCGGCGCCAGCAGCATGAGCGTCTTGGCGACCTTGCGGTTGAACGACTCCTTGCGGAGGCTGCCGACGATAACTGCGATTTTTCTCGATGCCATGACGTGTCCTTTACTGGATAAGCGGGTGTGATGCTGCCGGGATTGTATCTATTTTTACATCTTTCACCCCATCAGCGCGCACGGGTCGTTTTTATGGCCGGTGCACCCTGCGGGTAGAATCAAGCGAGCGGCAAGGGCCGATTGTCACAGATTACCCGCTTCGCGCGTCTGGTATTATTTACGCTGATAATTGAAGCACAATGAACGACCACACCCCCGGGGCCGAGCCCGAAACCTTCGCCGCGCTGCGCCCGCGCCTGTTTTCCATTGCCTATCGCATGATGGGCACCCGCGCCGATGCGGAAGACATCGTGCAGGACGCCTGGCTGCGCTGGAATGGCGCCGACCAGGCCAGCGTGGAATCTGCGGCCGCCTGGCTGGTCACGGTCACCACCCGCCTGGCGATCGACCGGCTGCGCACCCGCAAGACCGAACGCGAGGCCTATGTCGGCTGGTGGTTGCCGGAGCCGCTGGTGGAACCTGACGAACGCACGCCAGAGACCGCGGCCGAGCTGACCAGCGACGTTTCGGTGGCATTCATGTGGGTGCTCGAGCGCCTGACCGCGGACGAACGCGCCGCTTTCCTTTTGCGCCAGGTCTTCGATAACGACTACAAGGACATCGCGCAGATGCTCGGCAAGACCGAAGCGGCGACCCGCCAGATCGTGCACCGGGCTCAGGCGCGGGTGCAGCAGGAAAAGCCGCGCTTCGATGTGCCGAAAGACCGGCACCGCGAGCTGCTGGCCAATTTCATGCAGGCTGCCGCCACGGGCGACCGCGCCGCCATGAAAGCGCTGATGTCGGACGAGGTCCAGCTGGTGTCCGACGGCGGCGGCAAGGTGAGCTCCTTCCACCGGGTCCTGCACGGCGCTGGCCGCGTCGCCGGCACCTACTGGTCGCTGGAGCACAAGACGCCGGGCAAGGTTGTATACCGGCAGGTGCTGATCAATGGGGAGCCCGGCCTGTTGCGCTATCTGGACGGCAAGATCGAGTCGGCGCAATCGTTCATCGTCGATGACGGACGCATCGTGGCGGTCTTCATCATGCGCAATCCCGACAAGCTGACTGCGATTCCACAATTTATTTGAGCCGCTTGTTACAAGCCGGCCCGGCCGGGGAGCGCAATCGGCGCCTTCCCATCGACCTGAAAGGAAACGTCATGGGTCACGCTGCCCGCCTCCCTTTCTTCCAACTTGCCCAGACGAGCCTGCACGCCATGATCAATCTGTCGGGCACCGTCAAAAAAATTAGCTATGTCACCGTACGTGTGGGACGACTTGCGGCGTCGACGTGCCACCTCTTCATGCACGCGCCGCGGCCCACGGGCTGGGGTCAGGTCCGGCGGACCTGACCCCGGTGTTGTCGCCGTACTGGGCGCTAGCCAAAAAATTCGCTGGGCCCGCGCCTGGTCGAGCTGGTGAAACTGCGCGTCTCTCGCACCCGGGATCGATACGATGACATATGGCTTGTATCCCGGGATGCGCTTCCGTTTCTGAACTCTACGGCGCAGTCGGGGCTGGACGGGTTTATATCAACATTAGCGCGCGAATCTAGATCCGTCCGCGCCGGAACGCCAGCAGGAATTTCTTTGCTTCTGCTTTGCTCAGTGTGACGACCGGGTCGCCGTGATAGCAATACAGGAATTGCGGCCCGCCCAAGCGGTCGCTCAGCTTTGCCAATAACAGGAAACTCGTCCCGGCCGGATACTGCGCCGGGTCGGTGAGCCGGCGCGAGCAATGCACTGGCAGGGTCGGCGCGAACGCCTGACCTGCCATCGGCCGGATCTTCAACGCGCCGGTGCGCGCATCGATCACTGATTCAACCGCCACCTCGCGGTACGCCCACGCGTCGCGCGCCATCTGCTTACGCCTGCGCCGTAGCTGCCGATGCGCGCACCACATGCGCCTCGCGAATCGGCAAGTTGATCAGCGCCGCTCCAACTGCGAGCAAGATGTCGGCGTACCACATCCAGGTGTAGTCGCCGAAATGGACGAACGACAGCCCGCCCAGCCAGGCGCCGAGGAAGCCGCCGATCTGGTGCGACAACAGCGTCAGGCCGAACAGCGTCGACAGGTAGCGCATGCCGAACAGCTTGCCCACCAGGCCGGCGGTCGGCGGCACCGTGGCCAGCCAGGTGAAACCGAGCGCGCCGGCGAAGATGTAGAAGGTCAGCGGCGTTTTCGGCGCCAGCAGGTAGATCACGATGATCACGGCGCGGCTCGCGTACATCAGGGCCAGCAGGGACTTCATGCGGTAGCGGGTCGACAGCGCGCCAGCGGTCAGGCTGCCGGCGATGTTGAACAGGCCGATCAGCGCAAGCGCGGTCGCCGATACGCCAGCCGACAAGCCGCACAAGGCGACTTCGCCCGGCAGGTGCGTGACCAGGAACGCGATGTGGAAGCCGCAGGTAAAAAAGCCCGCATGCAAGAACAGGTAGCTGGGGTCTTTCAGCGCAATCTTGATCTGCTTTCCGAGGCCCATGCCGGGCGCCTGGACCGGCTTGGCGACAGGCGCCCCCGCGACAGCGGTAATGCCGGCGCCGCGGCGCAGCGGCCAAGCCAGTGGAATGGTCAGCAAGGTGGTCGCGGCCATGGTCAGCATCGCCGCGATCCAGCCGGCGCTGCTGATAATGACCTGCATCAGCGGCGCGAACACGAACTGGCCGAACGAGCCGCCGGCGTTGATGAAGCCCGCCGCGAACGGGCGGCGCGCCGCCGGCAAGCGCTGCGCCGTGGCGCCGATCAGGATCGAAAAGCTGCCCGCCCCCGCGCCGGCCGCGCTGAGGAAGCCCATCGTGAACATCAGGCCCGACTGCGAGCTGACGAAGGGCGTGAGCGCCATGCCGGCCGCCAGCATCAGCGCGCCGAGGATGATTACCTTGGCCGAACCGTACTTGTCGGCCACCGCGCCGAACACCGGCTGCGCGGCGCCCCACACGAACTGCCCGATCGCCAGCGCAAAGCTGATCGAGGCGATGCCAAGGCCGGTCGAGGTATTGATCGGCGACATGAACAGGCCGGTGGTCAGGCGCGCGCCCATCGTGATCATCAGGATCGCGGAGGCGGCGAGGATCAACAGCCACGCCGCGCGTGGAGTCATTTCAGTCTGGGTGGGCATGATGCAGGTCCTCGAGCAGTGGCGTCAGTTGATTGAGTGTGAAGTCGAGCTGGGCGTGCAGCGCGCGGACGGTGCCGGTGCCGAGCAGGTTTTCGAATTCGGTCTGGGCGGCGCGCCAGGCGACGTAGGCTTGCTTGACCTTGACGCGACCGGCCTCGGTGATGGTGACGATGCGCTGGCGGCCATCGGCGCCGGGCTCGAGCGTGATCCAGTGCGCTTCGATCAGCGGTTTCAGGTTGCGGGTCAGCGTGGTGCGTTCGGTGCCGAGGCGCTCGGCCAGTTCCGCCACCGGCAGCGCCTCGCGCGCGGCGTTGCTCAACACCGAGTATTGGGTGGTCTTCAGGCCCACGGTGGCCATGTGCTGGTCGTAGACGCGCGACATCGCGCGGGTCAGCTTGCGCAGCTTGAAGCAGGTGCAGCCCAGCGGCTTTTCGACGAGGTCAGGCATATAGGGTGTAGTTACACGGATCGCGTAAATCGATTATAGTGCATATACACGCATTGTGTAGCATTCAGGAGAAGACGATGAGCGAATCACAGGACCTGCGCCAGGCGTGGATAGCCGAGGCGGAAGCCATGCGCGCCAGATTGGGGACGCCGGGCGTTGCCGGACGCGAGCAGTTGCGCGCGCACAGCGGCGCCGAGTTCCTGAACGGGATCAGTACGGGCGCCCTGCCCGCGCCGCCGATCGGCGAGCTGATGGGTATGACGCCGATATCGACCGCGCCCGGCGTCGCAGTGTTCCAGGGCACGCCGGGGATCGAGCATTACAACCCGAGCGGCGTGGTGCACGGCGGGTATGCGGCGACTCTCCTCGACACCGCGGTCGGCTGCGCGATCCACACGATGCTCCCGGCCGGCAAGGGCTACACCACGCTGGAACTGAAGATCAACTACATCCGGCCCATGACGACCGAGACCGGACCGGTGCGGGCCGAGGGCAAAGTGATCAGCGTCGGCGGCCAGGTGGGGATCGCGGAAGGCCGGCTGACCGATGCCAACGGCAAGCTGTATGCGTTTGCGACGACGACCTGTTTGGTCTTCCCGATTTGAGTTGTCGCGCCACGAACGAAACCCGGGCTTGCGAATTACGCCGCGGGCGCCTTGATCAGCATGCAGATCGCCTCGGCCGCCATGCCCTCTTCCCGTCCCAGGTAGCCAAGCTTCTCGTTGGTCTTGGCCTTGATGTTGACCTGTTGCGGCGATACGCCGATGTCCTCGGCGATGCGCGACACCATCTGCGCGATGTGCGGCGCCATCTTCGGCGCCTGGGCGATGATCGTCGCGTCGATGTTGCCGATGGTG
The DNA here is from genome assembly GCA_046728335.1 of Pseudomonadota bacterium. Lineage (GTDB taxonomy): Bacteria > Pseudomonadota > Gammaproteobacteria > Burkholderiales > Burkholderiaceae_D > JAFCUW01. The sequence goes on from JBKPEJ010000036.1 coordinate 39,070, forward strand.
TAGCCGGTCGCGACGACGCGATGCGCGACCTCGCGCAGCAAAGTACGCGAGTCGGCGCCCGCGAACATCGGGTCGGTGTCCGGGAAATGCTTGCCGATGTCGCCAAGCGCCGCGGCGCCCAGCATCGAATCGATAATCGCGTGCAGCAGCACGTCGGCGTCCGAATGGCCGAACAGACCCAATCGGTGCGGAATGGTCACCCCTCCGATAATCAGTTTGCGGCCCTCGACCAGGGCGTGGCAGTCATAGCCGGTCCCGATGCGGAACGGCGGTGCGGGGTTATAGGATGCAAGTGCCATAGTGGTTCACAGTGTAGGTTAAGGCGCGGCCAGATACATCTCGGCGATCCGGATGTCGAGCGGCAGCGTCACTTTCAAATTGCGGGGATGTCCTTCGACCAGCATGGGCGCGTGGCCCATTGCCTCGACTGCGCTGGCGTCGTCGGTGATGGCGGCGGCGTCGGTGGCGGCGGCTAGCGCATCGCGCAGCAGTCGGTAGCGGAACATTTGCGGGGTTTGCGCCAGCCACAGGCCGTCGCGGGAAATCGTTGAAACGGCGGCGCCGGCGGCGCGCTTGACCGTGTCGATCACCGGCAGCGCGAGCAGGCCGCCAACCGGGTGCGCGCCGACTTCGGCGATCAGTTTTTCTATCAGCTGGCGGTTCAGGCCGGGCCGTGCGGCGTCATGCACCAGCACCCAGTCGTCTTCGCGCACGCTTGCTGCCATCGCGTCCAGGGCGTTCCGGATCGATTCCATGCGGGTCGCTCCGCCACAGCGCAGCACGCTCACGCCGTGGCTGGGGATTACCGCGTCGATCTGGCCGTCGTCAACGCTGACGACGACGAAAGTGTGGCTGATCGCGTCGCTGGAAAGAAAGGCGTCGAGGGTATGCCGCAGCATCGGCTTGCCGCCAAGCGGCAGGTATTGCTTGGGACCGCCGGCGCCCATGCGGGCGCCAACGCCGGCCGCCGGGATCAGGGCAAAGTAACGCGGTTTTGTTAGGGTGTTCATGCTGTTTTATCTTCTGTTTCGCTTCGGCGCTCCGATAAGTAACTGTACCTCACCTTTGCAAACTTTGCTCAGGCGGGCGTACTCCTGGGGCGAATCGATTGCGGCCTGCAGCTGCTCCACCTTTCCCATTTCATTCTTGATGTACGGCATCCATCCGGCATCGAGTTCGTGCTCCAGCAAGGCCTTGCCCTGCCCCGCCGGCGCGTAAATCGGTTTCTCGGTGAAACGCTTTTTCAGCGCCGCGCGCACCAATGTTTCCACTTTCGGCAAATGGTCGAGATAGGTCTTGAGGTGGCGCATCTCATGCGCAAGAATTTCCTGATACGAGCAACTGCCGGGCGGGAATTCGCTGCCGATGTATATGATGATCGGCACGTACGACAGCGACACGTCGATGCGCGGCGCGATGCACTCGCGCAGGCCCGGGGAATCGCTCAGGATCTGCGCGTTCAGCCCGATGGAAATGCGCGATTCGGTCTTGGTCAGCCCCAGCACATAGCTGCGCGCGGCGCCTTGCCCCTTCATGCGGGTCAGCGCCTTGTACGACAGGGAGTTGTCGACGGTGTAGCCGGCGTCGTGCGCGGTCAGCGTGGAAACGTCGGCGCCGACCATCGCCTCGCAGCGCGACTGGAATTCGGAACGCGCGCTCCAGGCGCTGGTGGAACACAGCATCGCGGCCAGCAGCAACAGCGGCTTCATCAAGGCGTTCAGCCCGGCGTCCAGCTTCCGGCGATGATTTTTTCGAGCCAGAAGGTGCCGATCACGGTCTTGACATCGGTGACCTGGCCGTTCCGGATCATCTCGAGCATTTCCGGCACGCTGGCGCGGAAGGTTTCGAGGAATTCGCCGTCGTCCAGCTTGGCTTCGCCGGCGATCAGGCCGCGCGCCAGGTACAGCTCGAGGTGCTCGTCCGAGTAGGCGATGGCGTTGTGGATCGTGCAGACGAATTGCCAGTCGCTGGCGGTGTAGCCGGTCTCTTCCTGCAGTTCGCGCTTGGCGCATTCGAGCGGGTCTTCGCCCGGATCGATCTTACCGGCCGGGTATTCGATGAACACCTGGTCGAGCGGATAGCGGAACTGGCGCTCGAGCAGCACGCTGCCGTCGTCGAACAAGGGCAGGATCACCACGGCGCCGGGATGGCGGATGAATTCGCGGTGGGTCCGGGCGCCATCGGGAAGGCTGACGCTGTCGCGCGTGACTTTCAGGAAGCTGCCGTCGTACGCCAGCTCGCCGTCGATACGGGTTTCTTTGAGATGGGCATCCATGCAGGCTCCGGTGCGGTAAAGCGGCAGGAAAACGTCAGTGGTGGCGTTTGCGCAGGTAGCGTATCACGAACCCTGGAAACGCCAGCGTGACGAACAGCGGGACGGTCAGCATGTAGAACTCTTTGGACTGGTCGAACACATTGCCGATCCGGCCTTCGAGCAAACGTGCCACCGCCCCGACGACAAAGTATAGAACAAGCAGTTCGAGCAGGCGCACCCACAAAGGCTTCATGCGCGCCGCGCCTGGTTCGGCGGCCTTCAGGGGAATGAAGCCGAACACGTTTTCACTGAAAAACGGCAGGTTGGCGAGCACCAGTGCGAGCGCGATCACCAACCAGCTTGCGAGCGATACATCCATCGAATCAGGAACCGAGCGTCTTGCTCATCGCCTGCATGCAGGCGCCGAGCAGCGTGCCTGGCACCAGGCCAAGCAGCACGATTGCGCCGCCGTTCAGCGACAGGGTCAGGCGCATGTCGAACGGCACCGCGATCACCGAGGTGTCGACCGGCTCGTCGAACCACATCGTCTTGACGACGCGCAGGTAGTAGAACGCGCCGATCAGCGAGAACAACACCGCGACAATCGCCAGCCATACCTGGCCGGAGGTGACGACCGCCTGCAGCACTGCCCACTTGGCCATGAAGCCCATCATCGGCGGCACGCCGGCCAGCGAAAACATCAGCACCGTCATCACGACCGCAAACCATGGGCTGCGCTTGCCGAGGCCCTTGAAGTCGGCCAGTTCTTCGGCTTCGAAACCGGCGCGCGCCAGCATCATCACCAGGCCGAAGCTGCCCAGGGTGGTCAGCACGTAGGTGATCGAGTAGTACATCGCGGCGCTGTAGGCCGACGCGGCGTTGCTCGAATCGGTGCCGACCACGCCGGCCAGCAGGCCGAGCAGCACGAAGCCCATCTGCGCGATGGTCGAATAGGCCAGCATGCGTTTCAGGTTGGTCTGGGCGATAGCGGTCAGGTTGCCGATCGCCAGCGACAGCACGGCCAGCACCATCAGCATCTGCTGCCAGTCGATTGCCATCGGCAGCAGGCCTTCGACCAGCAGGCGCACGCAGATCGCGAACGACGCCAGCTTCGGCGCACCGCCCAGCAGCAGCGTGACGGCGGTCGGCGCGCCCTGGTAGACGTCCGGCACCCACATGTGGAACGGCACGGCGCCAAGCTTGAACGCCAGGCCGGCGACCATGAACACGATGCCGAATACCAGGATGGTCTTGTTGACGGTGCCCGATGCGGCGACCTTGGCCACTTCGGTCAGGTCGAGCGAACCGGTGGCGCCGTACAGCATCGAGATACCGTACAAAAGGAAGCCGGAAGCGAGCGCGCCGAGGATGAAGTACTTCATCGCCGCTTCGGTCGATACCGCGTGGTCGCGGCGCATTGCGACCAGCGCGTACAGCGACAGCGACATCAGTTCGAGGCCGAGGTAAATGATCAGCATGTTGTTACCCGAGATCATGACCATCTGGCCAAGCATCGAGAACAGCGCGAGCACGTAGAATTCGCCGCCCAGGTTACCGGACAACATGCCACGCTCGCCCGCGTACTGGCGCGAGTAGATCAGGGTCATGCCAACCGCGAGGTAGGTGAACAGCTTGAGCAGGTTCGACATCGGATCCGACACGAACATGTTCGAGAAGGTGTACACCGTGGTGCCGGCGCTGTAGTCGGCGTAGCTCAGTACGGCGCATATAGCCAGCGTCGCCAGCGACAGGTAGTAGGCCAGCGAGCGCTTCGACATGAACATGTCGATCAACAGGATCGCCGATGCCGCGACCATCAGGAAGATTTCGGCGTAAACCGGGATCAGGTTGGGATTGGTCATTTGATTCATTTCGGGTTATGGCAGTTTGCTGATGGCGGCGTGCTTGAGCAGGTCCGCAACCGAGGTTTGCATCGTATCGGTGAACGGCGCCGGGTACAGGCCCATGGCCAGCACGGCGATCGCCAGCACGGCGAACATGAAGAACTCGCGCTTGTTAATGTCGGTCAGTTCTTCGACATGCTTGTTGCCGATCGCGCCGAACACCACGCGCTTGACCATCCACAGCGAGTATGCCGCGCCCAGGATCAGGGCGGTGGCGGCGAGCAGGCCGATCCAGAAGTTGAACTGTACCGCGCCGAGGATCACCATGAACTCGCCGACGAAGCCGGAAGTGGCAGGCAGGCCGGAGTTCGCCATCGAGAACAGCACGAAGTACGCCGCGAATTTAGGCATGCGGTTGACCACTCCGCCGTAGTCGGCGACCTGGCGCGAATGCATGCGGTCGTACAGAACGCCGATGCAAAGGAACATCGCGCCGGAGATGAAACCGTGCGAGATCATCTGGACGATACCGCCTTGCATCGCCATCTCGTTGAACATGAAGAAGCCGAGGGTGACGAAGCCCATGTGCGCGATCGACGAGTACGCGACCAGCTTTTTCATGTCCTTCTGGACCAGGGCGACCAGGCCGATGTAGATCACGGCGATCAGCGACAGCGTGATGATGAAGCCGGCCAGGTAGTGCGAGGCGTCAGGGGCGATCGGCAGCGAGAACCGCAGGAAGCCGTACGCGCCCAGTTTCAGCATGATCGCAGCCAGCACCACCGAACCGCCGGTAGGCGCCTCGACGTGGGCGTCGGGCAGCCAGGTGTGGACCGGCCACATCGGCACCTTGACCGCGAACGCCATCAGGAAGGCGAGGAAGATCAGGACCTGCTCTTTCATCGTCAGCGGCAGCTTGTGCCATTCAAGGATGTCGAAGCTGCCGCCGGCCTTGTTGTACAGGTAGATGATCGCGATCAGCGTCAGCAGCGAACCGAAGAAGGTGTAGAGGAAGAACTTGAATGCCGCGTACACCCGGTTGGCGCCGCCGAACACGCCGATGATGATGAACATCGGGATCAGGGTCGCTTCGAAGAAGAAGTAGAACAACAGGCCGTCCATCGCGCAGAACACGCCGACCATCAGGCCGGACATGATCAGGAAGGAGCCCATGTACTGCGCCACGCGCTCTTCGATCACCTGCCACGCCGAGATCACCACGATGATGGTGATGAAGGCGGTCAGCGGGACGAACCACAGCGACAGGCCGTCGATGCCGAGCGAGTACAGGATGTTGAAGCGGCCGATCCATGGCGTGCTTTCGACGAACTGCATGCCGTGCGCGGCGTTGTCGAAGTGCTTGATCAGCGGGATCGTCGGCAGGAAGCTGATGATCGAAGCGGCCAGCGTCAGCACGCGGGTCAGTCCCGGGTTCTTGTCGCGGCCGATGGCCAGGATGATCACGCCGAACAGGATCGGGAGCCAGATCGCCAGGCTCAGGTACGGAGGAAATGTAGAGATCGTAGACTGCATCATGTGGTCTTTGTCTTTGCGGGTCTGATTAAGCGTGCCAGAACGGGAAGAAGTACATCAGCGTACCGAGCACGCCAAGGATCATCACGAACGCATAGTGGTAGATGTAGCCGGTCTGGCCGGTGCGCACGACGGACGAGAACCAGCCCACCAGCTTTGCGCTGCCGTTGACGATCAGGCCGTCGATCAGGCCCTTGTCGCCGACATTCCACAGGCCGTTGCCGACCAGGCGCGCGCCGCCCGAGAACACCACGTCGTTGAACTTGTCCATGTAGTACTTGTTGTCCAGCAGCGTGTGCAGGGCGTGGAACTTCGTGTAGAACCATTCCGGCACGCGCTGGTTGACCATGTAGCAGTAGTAGGCCGACGCGACGCCGAGCGCGGCGAGGATGAACGGCAGCGAGGTGAACGAATGCATCGCCATCGCCATCGCACCGTGGAATTCTTCGGTCAGCTCGTGCATCGCATGGTGGTTCTCGCCGACGAAGATGACGCCCTTGAAGAAGTCGCCGAACAGCATCGGGCCGATCGTCATGTAACCGATCACTACCGACGGAATCGCCAGCATCACCAGCGGGAACCAGACCACGAAGGGGGACTCGTGCGGCTTCTGGCCAGGCTCGAGGCCGTGCGCGTGATGGTCGTCGTGGTCTTCGTCGTGCGCGTCCGAATCGTGGCCGTGGCTGTGGTGCTGCGGCTTGCCGAAGCGCTCTTCGCCATGGAATACCAGGAAGTACATGCGGAACGAGTAGAACGCCGTGACGAACACGCCGGCCAGCACCGCGAAGTTGGCGAAGCCCGAACCCCAGAGGTGGGTCGCGTGCACCGCTTCGATGATGCTGTCCTTCGAGTAGAAACCGGAGAAGAACGGCGTGCCGATCAGCGCCAGGGAACCGAGCAGCGAAGTGATCCAGGTGATCGGCATGTACTTGCGCAGGCCGCCCATGTTGCGGATGTCCTGGTCGTGGTGCATGCCGATGATGACCGAGCCGGCGCCGAGGAACAGCAGCGCTTTGAAGAATGCATGCGTCATCAGGTGGAACACGGCGATCGAGTATGCCGACGAGCCGAGCGCCACGGTCATGTAGCCGAGCTGCGACAGGGTCGAGTAAGCGACGACGCGCTTGATGTCGTTCTGGATGATGCCCAAAAAGCCCATGAACAGCGCGGTGATCGAGCCGATGACCAGCACGAACGACAGCGCGGTGTCGGACAGTTCGAACAGCGGCGACATGCGCGCCACCATGAAGATGCCGGCGGTGACCATGGTCGCGGCGTGGATCAGCGCCGAAATCGGGGTCGGGCCTTCCATCGAGTCAGGCAGCCAGACGTGCAGCGGGAACTGGGCCGACTTGCCCATCGCGCCGATGAACAGGCAGATGCAGGCGGCGGTCAGCAGCGGCCAGCCGGTGGCGGCAACCTGCATCGCGGCCAGCGCTTCGCGCTTGGCGAACACTTCCTGGTAGTTCATCGAGCCGGCGTAGGCCAGCAGCAGGCCGATGCCGAGGATGAAGCCGAAGTCGCCCACGCGGTTGACCAGGAAGGCCTTCATGTTGGCGAAGATCGCGGTCGGGCGGGTGTACCAGAAGCCGATCAGCAGGTAGGACACCAGGCCCACCGCTTCCCAGCCGAAGAACAGCTGCAGGAAGTTGTTGGCCATGACCAGCATCAGCATCGAGAACGTGAACAGCGAGATGTAGGCGAAGAAGCGGTTGTAGCCCTCGTCGTCCGCCATATAGCCGATCGTGTAGATGTGCACCATCAGCGAAACGAAGCTCACCACGCACATCATCATGGCCGACAGCGCGTCGATCTGGAAGCCGACTTCCATCTTCAGGGTGCCGACCGTCATCCAGTTGTAGACCGCGCCGTTGAAGCTTGCGCCGTCAAGTACCGCGAGCAGCGTCTGCACCGACAGGATCAGCGCGACGAACACGCCGAGGATCGTCGCCGCCGTCGAGATTTTGCGGCCGACCACGTTGCCCAGGAATTTGGTGCCCAGCAGACCAGCGATCACCGCGCCGGCCAGCGGTGCGAGAGGGACCGCCAGAAGGAGGTTAGGGTTGAGAATTTGCCCCGCCATGTTGAACCTTAATCGTTATTTATTCGAGTAGTTGAAGCTGCGACTTAGCCAGGCTTAGCCCTTGAGGCTGTCCAGGTCTTCCACGTTGATCGTATCCAGGTTTCGGAACAGGACCACCAGGATCGCGAGGCCGATTGCCGATTCGGCGGCCGCCACGGTCAGGATGAAGAACACGAAGATCTGCCCTGCCGCGTCGCCCAGGTAATGCGAGAACGCGATGAAGTTCAGGTTCACTGCCAGCAGCATCAGTTCGATGGCCATCAGCAGGATGATGATGTTTTTCCGGTTCAGGAAGATCCCGACGATCGAGATCGCGAACAGGATCGCGCCCAGGACCAGGTAGTGTGCGAGCGATAAAGTCATTTTGTCTCCTTGGCGGCGTCGGTGGCCACTACTGCTTCGGCTTCGGCCAGGGCCAGCGCGGCGGCGGTCGATGCGGCGTCCAGCGCCGGCTGGTCGACTGATGCCATCTTGACGATGCGCAGGCGGTCGTTACGCTTGACGCGCACCGCGTCGGCCGGATCGAAGGCCTTGGTGTCCTTGCGCTTGCGCAGCGTCAGCGCAACGGCGGCAATGATCGCCACCAGCAGGATCACGGCGGCGACTTCGAAGCCGTAGATGTATTTGGTGTAGATCAGGATGCCCAGTTCCTTGGTCCCGCCGATATTGGCGCCCGCGGCTGCCGGCTGCTGTTCGAAGGTCAGGAAACCGCGCCACAGCACGGCCGCCATCTCGAGCACGATCAGCGCGCCGATGCCGGAAGCGATCGGCAGGTAGCCCCAGAAGCCCTCGCGCATGCGATCGATATTAATATCCAACATCATGACGACGAACAGGAACAGCACCATCACGGCGCCGACATACACCAGCACCAGCACGATGGCCAGGAACTCGGCCTTCAGCAGCATCCAGATGCCGGCCGCGTTGAAGAACGCGAGCACCAGGAACAGCGCCGCGTGCACCGGATTGCGGGCGGTGATGACGCGCGTGGCGGCGATGATCATAATCGCCGAGAACACGTAGAACAAAGCAGTTTTAAAATCCATGGCTAACCCAGAGTCCTACAGTTATCAGCGGTACGGAGCATCGGCGGCGCGGGCGGCGGCGATGTCGTTCTCGTAGCGGTCACCGACCGCAAGCAGCATCTCTTTCGTGTAGTACAAGTCGCCGCGCTTTTCGCCGTGGTATTCCAGCACGTGGGTCTCGACGATCGAATCGACCGGGCAGGACTCTTCGCAGAAACCGCAGAAAATGCACTTGGTCAGGTCGATGTCGTAGCGCGTGGTGCGGCGCGAGCCGTCCTCACGCTGCTCGGACTCGATCGTGATCGCCATCGCAGGACACACCGCTTCGCACAGCTTGCAGGCGATGCAGCGCTCTTCCCCGTTCGGGTAGCGGCGCAGCGCGTGCAGGCCGCGGAAACGAGGCGACATCGGGGTCTTCTCTTCCGGGTACTGCACCGTGATCTTGCGCGAAAACATGTACTTGCCGGTCAGGGCCATGCCCTTGATCAGCTCGGTCAGCATCATGCTGCCGAAAAAGTCTTTAACTCGATCCATTACTTTTCCTTACTTCCAAATGTTCCAGGACGTCTGCATCCAGCCTGCGACCAGGACCAGCCAGACCAGGGTCAGCGGAATGAAGATCTTCCAGCCGAGACGCATGATCTGGTCGTAGCGGTAACGCGGGAACGTGCCGCGCACCCAGACGAACAGGGAGACGATCAGGAAGGTCTTGGCGAACAGCCAGAAGAAGCCGCCGAAACCACCCCAGAATTCGAGGACCTTGAATGGCGCAGCCCAGCCGCCGAGGAACATGATCGATGCCAGTGCGCCGATCAGGATCATGTTGGCGTATTCGGCCAGCATGAACATCGCGTACGACATGCCCGAGTACTCGACCATGTGGCCGGCGACGATTTCCGATTCGCCTTCGACGACGTCGAAGGGGTGGCGGTTGCACTCGGCCAGGCCGGAGGTCAGGTAGACCACCAGCAGCGGCAGCAGCGGCAGCCAGTTCCAGCTCATGAAGTTGATGCCGTGGTCGACGAACATACCGCGGGCCTGGCCGGCGACGATGTCCGAGAAGTTCAGGCTGCCCGACACCATCAGCACCACGACCAGCACGAAGCCCATCGGGATTTCGTAGGAGATCATCTGCGCCGAGGCGCGCATCGCGCCCATGAACGAGTACTTCGAGTTGGACGCCCAGCCGGCGATGATGATGCCGTAGACTTCCATCGAGGTAATCGCCATCAGCAGCAGCAGGCCGGCGTTGACGTTGGCCAGCGCGACTTCCGGACCGAAGGGGATCACCGACCAGGCAGCCAGCGCCGGCATGATCGTCATGATCGGGCCGATCACGAACAGGCTGGTGGTGGCCTTGGTCGGGACGACGATTTCCTTGAACAGCAGCTTGAGCGCGTCGGCGATCGGCTGCAGCAGGCCCATTGGACCGACCCGGTTCGGGCCGATACGGATCTGGATCCAGCCGATCAGCTTGCGCTCCCACAGCGTTGCGTAGGCCACGAGGCCCATCAGCGGCAGCAGCACGCACATGATCTTGATCAGGGTCCAGGCGGCAGGCCAGACGGGACCGAGTACGGCGACGCCGTGGGTGTTGATCGTGGTGATCAGTTCAGGCATCCCCATTACGCGGCCTCCCCTGCTTTTTCAACGTTGATGGCGCCGAACATCGCGCCCAGGGTGGCGGTCGACGGGTGCGCCGCCGCTACGCGCACGGCGTTGGCCGGCAGGCTCTTGTCGATCGCCGCCACCAGGATCGCCGAGCCGGAGCCCTGCGTGACCTTGACGGTGTCGCCGGCTTTCACGCCCAGCTTCTCGGCCAGGGCCGCCGGCAGGTGCGCCAGCGGCGCTTGCGCGTCGGCCGTGCGCAGCAGCGGCTCGGAGCGGCGCGCGATCGCGTCGGCAAAGTAGATCGGCACGTCGGTCACGCGTTCGAGCGCGCCGGCGGTGCCGAAGCTTGCGGCGGTCGGTGCGGCACTACCTTTGTTAGACAGCTTGGCCGACAAATCGGTCACGCCTTTGCCGAACAATTCGTCGCGGATCGCTTCGGAGGTGTCGTAGTCGAAGCCGGACAGACCGAGCAGGTTGCCCAGCACGCGCAGCACTTTCCACGCAGGGCGGGTCTCGCCGAGCGGCTTGACGGTGCCGTTGAAGCTTTGCGCGCGGCCTTCGCAGTTGACGAAGGTGCCCGAGGTTTCGCTGAACGGCGAAATCGGCAGCAGCACGTCGGCGTATTCGAAGCCATGCTTGAACGCGCTCATGACGACGACCATTTCGGCCGCATCGAGCGCGGCGCGCGCCTGTTGCGGGTTGGCGCTATCGAGTTCAGGCTCGGCGTTGAGCAGCACGTAGGCTTTCTTCGGCACCGAGAATAACGGCGCAGCGTTCCTGGCGTACGCGCCGGCCAGGTAGCCGCCGACGGTGTTGGCGGCTTCGGTCAGGTAACCGAGCTTGGCGCCGGTAGCATCGGCGATCCACTGCGCGGCCGCATGCAGCTGCGAAGCCTGTGGATGCGCGACAGCGGCGTTACCCAGCAGGACCACGCCTTCGGCACTGGCCAGGCTGGCGGCGACGGCCTTGGCCTTGTCGTCCGCTTCAATCTTCTCGAAGCCGGCCGGCGCGGCAATGCCCTTGGCGGCAGCGACCGCGGCGACGATGCCAGACAAGGCGGCGAGCCAGTCCGACGGCGCGGCGACGATACGGGTGGTACCCGGGATCAGCAGCTCGTCGTCGGCGCCGTTCAGCACGGCCAGCTTGGCGCCGTTCTTGACGGCGGCGCGCAGGCGGGTCGCGACCAGCGGATGGTCCTTGCGCAGGAACGAGCCGATGACCAGCGCGCGCTTGACGTTCGACAGTTCGGCGATCGGCATGCCGAGCCACGGCGTGACCTGGCCGTCCAGGGCGAAGTCGCTCTGGCGCAGGCGGAACTCGACGTTCTCGGAACCGATGCCGCGCATGGCCTTGGCCAGCAGGGTCAGTTCTTCGACGGTCGAATGCGGCGTGGCGACAGCGGCGATCGCATCGGCGCCATGTTCATGCTTGATGTTGCGCAGGCCGTGGGCGATGTATTCGAGCGCGGTCTGCCAATCGGTTTCCTGCCACTGGCCGCCCTGCTTGATCATCGGCGCGGTCAGGCGGTCGGCGTTGTCCAGCGCTTCGTACGAGAAGCGGTCCTTGTCCGACAGCCAGCATTCGTTGATCGCTTCGTTTTCCAGCGGCAGAACGCGCATGACTTTGCCGCCCTTGACCTGGACGATCAGGTTCGAACCGAGCGAATCGTGCGGCGACACCGACTTGCGGCGCGACAGTTCCCAGGTACGGGCGCTGTAGCGGAAAGGCTTGGAAGTCAGCGCGCCGACCGGGCACAGGTCGATCATGTTGCCGGACACTTCGGAGTCGACGGTCTTGCCGACGAAGGAGGTGATCTCGGCGTGTTCGCCGCGGCCCAGCATGCCCAGCTCCATCACGCCGGCCACTTCCTGGCCGAAGCGCACGCAGCGGGTGCAGTGGATGCAGCGGGTCATCTCTTCCATCGAAATCAGCGGGCCGGCGTCTTTCGGCACGACCACGCGTTTTTCTTCTTCGTAGCGCGAGCTGCTCTTGCCGTAGCCAACGGCCAGATCCTGCAGCTGGCATTCGCCGCCCTGGTCGCAGATCGGGCAATCGAGCGGGTGGTTAATCAGCAGGAATTCCATCACGGACTTCTGCGCCTGCACCGCCTTCTCGCTGTTCGAGCGCACGATCATGCCGGCCGAAACCGGGGTCGCGCATGCCGGCAAAGGCTTCGGCGCCTTCTCGACTTCGACCAGGCACATGCGGCAGTTCGCCGCGATCGACAATTTCTTGTGATAGCAGAAATGCGGGATGTAGGTCCCGATCTTGTTGGCAGCGTCCATCACCATCGAACCCGGTGGGACTTCTACCTTCTTACCGTCAATTTCAATTTCAACCATGAGATTTCTCTGGCCTTAAATATATGCGGGCACGAGGCAATGCTTGTGCTCAATGTGGTATTCAAATTCTTCGCGGAAGTTCTTGATCATGGCGCGTACCGGCATCGCCGCCGCATCGCCCAGCGCGCAGATGGTGCGGCCCTGGATGTTGTCGGCGATCGAGTTCAGCATGTCAAGGTCGTCGGCGCGGCCCTGGCCGTGCTCGATGCGGTGGACCATGCGGTACATCCAGCCCGTGCCTTCGCGGCATGGGGTGCACTGGCCGCAGGATTCTTCGTAATAGAAGTAGGACAGGCGCAGCAGCGACTTGACCATGCAGCGCGTCTCGTCCATCACGATCACGGCGCCGGAACCCAACATCGAGCCGGCCTTGGCGATCGAATCGTAGTCGAGGTCGGTGTTCATCATGACGTCGCCGCGCACGACCGGCGCCGACGAACCGCCAGGAATCACGGCCTTGATTTTTTTGCCGCCGCGCATGCCGCCGGCCAGGTCCATCAGGACCGCGAACGGCGTGCCCATCGGAACTTCGTAGTTGCCCGGACGCTCGACGTCGCCGGAGATCGAGAAGATCTTCGAGCCGCCGTTGTTCGGCTTGCCCATCGCCAGGTAGTTCTCGGCGCCCATGTTCAGGATGAACGGAACGGCCGCGAAGGTTTCCGTGTTGTTGATCGTGGTCGGCTTGCCGTACAGGCCGAACGAGGCCGGGAACGGCGGCTTGAAGCGCGGCTGTCCCTTCTTGCCTTCGAGCGACTCGAGCAGCGCGGTTTCTTCGCCGCAGATGTAGGCGCCGTAGCCGTGCGCGGCGTGCAGCTGGAAGTTGAACTCGCTGCCCATGATCTTGTCGCCCAGGAAGCCGGCGGCGCGCGCCTCTTCCAGCGCTTCTTCGAACAGCTCGTACTCGCGCCAGATTTCACCGTGGATGTAGTTGTAGCCGACGGTGATGCCCATTGCGTAGGCGCCGATGGCCATGCCTTCGATCAGCGCGTGCGGGTTGTAGCGGATGATGTCGCGGTCCTTGAAGGTGCCCGGCTCGCCTTCGTCGGTGTTGCAGACGAGGTATTTCTGGCCCGGGAACTGGCGCGGCATGAAGCTCCACTTCAGGCCGGTCGGGAACCCGGCGCCGCCGCGGCCGCGCAGGCCCGAGGCCTTGAGGTCGGCGATGATCTGTTCCGGCGTGATCTTCTCTTCGAGGATACGGCGCAAGGCGCTGTAGCCGCCGCGCTTGACGTAGTCGTTCAGGTGCCAGTTGGCGCCGTCGAGGTCTTTCAGGATGACCGGCTTGATGTGGCGGTCGTGCAGGCTGGTCATTTGTTCAGTTCCTCTACCA
>JBKPEJ010000024.1:0-100211 GCA_046728335.1 Pseudomonadota bacterium
GATTGCCGCACCGGCAGCCATGCCGACCGGGCCGCCGACTGCGCCGACCGCCGCGCCCATTGCCGCGCCGCCGCCCGCACCGACGCCCTTGGCCAGGTGGTGGCCGGACAGGTCGTCGTCACCCTTCGGATTGGCTACTTCAGCGGCGCCGCGACCGGCCAGGCCGCCCGCGATACCCCCGATTGCCGCGCCCGCAGCCATGCCGACAGGGCCAGCCACGGCGCCAGCGGCCGCGCCCATTGCAGCACCGCTACCTGCGCCCATGCCCTTGGCGAAATGGTGCTCGGCGAGGTCGTCGCCCGTCTTGGGATTGACGACTTCGGCCGCGCCCTTGCCAGCGAGGCCGCCGGCGACACCGCCGATTGCCGCGCCAGCCAGGGTACCGATCGGACCGGCGACCGAGCCGATCCCTGCGCCGGTCAGGGCGCCGCCAGTCGCACCGAGGCCGGTGCCGATGATGTGCTCACCAGCACTGTCGGTCCAGCTGCGTTCGATGTGGGCAGCATCTTCCGCCGAACGTGGCGTCACGCCCATCAGGATGCCGCCGTTCTTGATGCCTTCTTCGTAATGCACGACGCGTTCCTCCGGGATGCCGGCGCCGATCAGCGCACCGACCAGGCCGCCTGCCAGGCCGCCAGCGCCGGCGCCAGCCAGCGCAGCGGCAATCGGACCGGCCACGACCAGGCCGATGCCAGGCAGTACCAAGGTGGTGCCGACCGCGGCGATGCCGGCCAGCACGGCGCCAATGGTCCCGCCGATGCCGGCGCCAACGCCTGCGCCCTCGGCGGCCTTGCTGCCGAGTTCGGTTTCGGTGTCGGCGAAATGGGTCTTGCGGGTGTCATCCGACATCATCAGCGTCACGTCGTCCTTGGAGTAGCCGCGGTCGGACAGGGAATTGTAGGCGCGCTCGGCGCTATCGCGGTCGCGGAAGAGACCTGTGACCATGCGGGAATCGTTCTTGCTCGTATCGTAATTACTCATAGTTGTTCCTTTCGATTTATGGATTGTTGGTCCCGCGAATTTGAACTGGGAGTCATTGCCAGTGCTGCAACATTAAAGCGCTCCCGACAGGTCATCTGTACGTTGGCGCACCGTTTTCTCGACATTCCAAATGGCATGTTTTTCACGGCGATTATTCGCGCGCCATAAGTTCGTTGCCGCACCGACCAAGGAATTCACAATGACTAGACTTTTTCACAAGGCCAGCGATATTCATTGGTCTAGGGGTATGTTTTTCAACTTAAGGAGAATCAGCATGTTATTCATCATCTGGATCGTCGTAGGCGGCATCTTGGGTTGGCTCGCAAGCCTTGTCATGAAAACGGACGCAGAACAGGGCATGATCCTGAATGTCGTCGTCGGTATCGTCGGCTCCTTCCTGGGTGGCTGGTTGCTCTCTCCGCTGTTCGGCACCGGCACCATCAATTCGGACGACTTCAGCGTGACATCGCTGCTCGTGTCGTTCCTCGGCGCTGTCATCCTGCTGGCGATCGTCAACCTGTTCCGCCGCGGCAGGACCCGCTAACATGACTTACCCAACTAACCAACGCCCAGGCGTTGGTTTTTTTTGCCCCTGGATTTACTGATGAGTACCAAACCTGTGGTCGTCGCCCTGATTAGCAGTATCGTGACGCTGATAGCCGGATTCTTGCTGCTCAATTTCCTGCCCGGCGAGAAGAAGATCGAGCAGCAGCTCATACGCAAGTACGACGTCGAGGATCCGCAGTTCCGCCGCTCCATGGGAGTGCTGCTGGGCCCGCCGATCGTCGAAGGCAACAAGGTCCAGGTCCTGCTCAACGGCGACCAGATCTTCCCCTCGATGCTGGACGCGATTCGCTCGGCGAAACGCACCATCACCTTTGAAACGTATATCTACTGGTCCGAAACGATCGGCAAGGAATTCTCCGATGCGCTGATCGAGCGCGCCCGCGCCGGCGTGAAAGTGCACGTCATGCTCGACTTCATCGGCTCGATCAAGATGGACCATGCGTCGATGGATGCGATGAAGGCGGCCGGCGTGCAGCTGCAGCGCTACCACAAGCCGGTCTGGTGGAAGCTGACCCGGCTGAACAACCGCACCCACCGCAAGCTGCTGGTGGTCGATGGCAAGATCGGCTTCACCGGCGGCGTCGGCATCGCCGACAAATGGCGCGGGGTCGCGCAGGACAGCAATCACTGGCGCGACACCCATTTCCGCATCGAAGGTCCGGTGGTCGGCCAGATCCAGGCCGTATTTACCGACAACTGGACCAAGGCCACCGGTATCGTGCTCGACGGCGACGCCTATTTCCCGGCGCTCACGGCGCAGGGCGACCATGCGGCGCAAATGTTCAGCAGCTCGCCGACCGGCGGCAGCGAAAGCATGCACCTGATGTACTTGATGGCGATCACGGCCGCGCGCCACAGCATTCAATTGTCAAACGCCTATTTCGTGCCGGACGAGCTGACGGTGAAGGCACTGGTGGCGGCCGCCAAGCGCGGCGTCGCGGTGCAGATCATCACGCCCGGCACCGACATCGATTCGGAGGTGGTGCGCGCGGCGTCGCGCGAGCGCTGGGGCGACCTGCTCAAGGCCGGCATCAGGATCGCCGAGTACCAGCCGACCATGTTCCACGTCAAGGCGCTGGTGGTCGACAAGCTGCTGGTGTCGGTCGGCTCGACCAATTTCGACAACCGTTCGTTCAGCCTGAACGACGAGGCCAACCTCAACGTGCTCGACAGCGCGTTCGCCAAGTCTCAGGCCGAGATCTTCAACAAGGACTGGGCCCTGGCCAAGCCGATCAGCCTGCAGATGTGGGAGGCGCGCCCCTGGAGCGCCAAACTGATGGGCAAGCTGGCCTCGCTGATCGGCGCCCAGCTGTAGCGCATAGGCAATCGGCCACGGTTTCGCCCGGGCCGGGCGAAATTCCGGTTGACTATTAAGGATGCGATACGGATACTCTAGGTCGCTCCGCCCTGCGGAAACTGTCCCGATAGACCCCATCCTGAGACCAATGCGAATGAAAAAGACTCTCCTCACGCTTGCCATCCTGAGCACCTCCGCCGCGTACGCCGACGAAGGCATGTGGATGCCGCAGCAGCTGCCACAAGTAGCGAAGCAACTGAAGGCCGCCGGCCTGAAACTGGATCCGGCGACACTGACCAAGCTGACCGAATTCCCGATGGGCGCGATCGTCAGCCTGGGCGGCTGCTCGGCCTCGTTCGTCTCGCCGCAAGGCCTGGTGGCGACCAACCACCACTGTGTGTACAACAGCGTGGCGGTCAATTCGACCCCGGAGCGCGACCTGCTCGCCAACGGCTTCCTGGCCAAGACCTTCGCCGAAGAGCTGCCGGCCTCGCCAGGCAGCCGCATCTTCGTGACCAAGGAAGTGACCAACGTCAGCAGCAAGGTCATCACCGCCGACGTCGCCAAGCTGTCGGGCAAGGCCCGCGTGGACGGCATGGAAAAAAATGAAAAGAGCATCGTTTCCGAGTGCGAAAAAGACCCGGGCCACCGCTGCACCGTGGCCAGCTATTACGGCGGCCTCGAGTTCTATCTGATCAAGCAGCTCGAGATCCGCGACGTGCGCCTGGTGCACGCGCCACCGGCCGGCGTCGGCAAGTTCGGCGGCGACACCGACAACTGGATGTGGCCGCGCCACACCGGCGACTACGGCTTCTACCGCGCCTACGTCAGCAAGGACGGCAAGGCTGCCGACTTCGCGAAGGACAACGTGCCTTACGTGCCGAAGCATTTCCTGAAAATCGCCAAGGAAGGCGTCAAGGAAGGCGACTTCATCATGGCGCTGGGCTACCCTGGCCGCACCAACCGCCACCGCCTGCCGTCGGAAGTGGCGTTCACGTTCGACTGGAACTACCCTGCCTTCATCAAGACGTCCGGCGAAACGCTGGCCATCATCGAGCGCGAGACCAAGAACGATCCTGCGCTCAAGCTGAAGTATGCCGGCCAGGTCGCGGGTGTGAACAACTACTACAAGAACCGCAAGGGCATGCTCAACAGCTATGAAGGCAGCGACTTTCTGGCTCGCAAGACCAAAGAGCACGCCGACATGAAGGCCTGGGTCAACGCCAATCCTGCGCGCCAGAAGGAATACGCGAGCGATATCGACCAGGTCGAGAAGCTGATCGCCGAACGCGATGCACGCATGAAGCGCGATTACTACCTGGGCTCGTCGGCGCCGCGCCTGCTGAACTCGGCGCGCACGATGTACCGCCTGGCCAACGAAAGCACCAAGCCGGACACCGAGCGCAAGTCGGGCTACCAGCAACGCGACCTGCCGCGCCTCAAGTCGGGCGTGGCCGCCATCGACCGCACCTACGACGCGAAAGTCGACAAGGCGCTGGTGATGAACAGCCTGGTCAAGTACGCCGCGCTGCCTGCCGCCGAGCGCAACGCCAACTTCGACGCCGCGATGGGCATCAAGGACGGCATGTCGCAAGCTGATCTGTCCGCACTGCTCGACCGCATGTACGCCGGTTCGACCTTGGGCAACGCCGCCGAGCGCAGCGCCTGGCTGGGCAAGGCCCCGGCCGACTTCAAGGCCAGCAACGACAGCTTCATCAAGGCAGCGGTGGCCATGTACGACGCCGGCCTGAAGCGCGAAGCTGAAAACGAAGAGCTCGAAGGCAAGCTGCAGGAAGCCTATGCCAACTACATGAAAGCGAAAATCGCCTACATGAACAGCAAGGGCCAGGCGGTCTACCCTGACGCCAACAGCACGCTGCGCGTGACTTTCGGCCGCATCCAGGGCCGTGACCACGGCGCCGACGGCACAGGCGCCTGGACCGCGTTCACGACCGTCAAGGGCGTGGCGGCGAAGGCCACCGGCGAAGGCGAGTTCAACGCACCGGTCAACCAGCTGGCGGCGATCAAGGCCAAGGACTTCGGCAAATATGTCGATCCGAAGTTGAAGACCGTCCCGGTCAACTACCTGGCCACGCTGGACATCACCGGCGGCAATTCCGGTTCGGCCGCGCTGAACAGCAAGGGCGAGTTCATCGGCCTGGCGTTCGACGGCACCCTCGATTCGATCATTTCGGATTGGGACTTCAACAAGGCCAACACGCGCGACATTCAGGTCGATGTGCGCTACATCCTGTGGAACATGAAGCACGTGGACCACGCGGATAACCTGCTCAAGGAAATGGGCGTCGAGTAAGCATCAAGGCAGCGTCCTCGCGACGCCGCAGGCTCGAATGAAAAAAGCCACGCTGCCGGAAGGTAGCGTGGCTTTTTGTTTGGGGCTCACGGAAAGGGCTATCGACGGATCGAGCTCAGTATAGGTTCCCGCCAAGGGGGGCGCCGACGCTGGACGCGAGCGTGACTTCGTACTGCTGTTTATGCGGCGGCGCCGTTCAGGCGCGAATTGCGAATGCCGTAAATGAAATACGTCAGCACCGCCACCGTCATCCAGACCGCGAAAACACGGTAGGTCGTCATCGACAGGCCGTACATCAGGTACAGGCATGCGGCCACGCTCAGGGCCGGCACCAGGTAGGGACCGAAGGGCACGCGGAAGCCCTTGGTCAGCGCGGCGCCTTCCTTGGCGCGCAGCACCGGTACGGCGATCGACACGACGATGAACGCCGTCAGCGTGCCCATGCTGACCATGTCCCACAGGAAGGTCGCATCGACCAGCCCTGCCACGATCCCCACCACGATGCACACGATGACCGTGTTGCTGACCGGCGCCAGGGTACGCGCGCTGACCTTCTGGAAGGCTTTCGGAATCAGGCCATCGCGGCTGATCGCATACAGGATCCGGGTCTGGCCGTAAATCGTCACCAGGGTCACGCTGAACACGGAAATGACCGCGCCGGCCGACAGCACCAGCGCCGGCCAGGCCTTGCCGGTGACGTTTTGCAGGATCACCGACAGGCCGGCTTCCTGGCCTTCGAACAATTTCGCGGGCTGCGCGCCGATCGCGGCCACCGCGACCAGCATGTAGAACACCGTTACGATCACCAGCGCCGACAGGATCGCGACCGGCACGCTGCGGGTCGGGTCGCGCACTTCTTCGCCGGCGGTGGCCACAGTGTCGAGGCCGATGAAGGAGAAAAATACCGTGCCCGCCGCCGCCGTCACTCCGACCATGCCGCCGGGGCCGTGGCTGGTTGCGCCGTTGAAGAACGGGTGGAAGTTATTGATATCGAATCCAGAAAACGCGATCACGACAAAGAAAATCAGGATCGCCAGCTTGATCAGCACCATCACCGCATTGGTGGTGGCCGACTCTTTCGTACCGCGGATCAGCAGCGCACCGCACAGCACCACCAGCAGGATCGGCGGCAGGTTGAAGTGGCCGGCATGGAATTCGACCCCGTGCGCCCCCGACACGATCATCGGGCTGCGCAGCATTTCGGGAATCTTCCAGCCGATCGCGTTCGACAGGAAATTGTTCAGGTAATCCGACCAGCCGATCGCGGTCGCGCTGGCCGCCAGCCCGTATTCGAGCAGCAGGCAGAAGGCCATGATGAAGGCGGCGAATTCGCCGACCGTGGCGTAGGCGAACGAGTAGGACGAGCCGGCCGCGGGAATGCGGAACGACAGCTCGGCGTAGCACAGCGCGGTCAGGCCGGCAGTGATCGCGGCCATCATGAACGACAGGATCACCGACGGGCCGGCCTTCGGCACCGCTTCGACCATCGTGAAGAAAATCCCGGTGCCGATGGTGGCGCCGACGCCGATCATGGTCAGCGGGAACAGGCCAATGCTGCGCCCCAGCCGGCCGGCGACAGGCGCATGTCCATGCTCGGCGTTACGCTCGGTCGGTTTGGTTCGAATCAGCTTCTGGCCCAGTGTCAGGTTCACGGATAGTCCTTATTTTCACACTCGATAAAGTTGGCCGCCGCGGCTGCCGGGCGCCAAAAACTTAGCGATTATAGGGCCATATGCTTTTACTTACGCACATCTTTTGTTACACGATCCGGGCCCGCTGAAACCAGCGGCCAAGCGCTGATGCGGCGCCATTCAAAGATGCATATGGTATGAATGTATTGTAGAATGGCGGCCGCTGCCATGGCTCCGAAGGTATTCCGGGCTGGCCGGCGAGCCCGTTCGCGGGCTCTACTTAATTCATAAACATGTATTCGAAATACAAGATACCGGCAAGAGGACTACCATGATTTCAGCAGCTTCCCGTCCCTACATCGATGCCAGCGTCGCCGTCCTGCGCGAGCATGGCGTGGCCGTGACCACCACCTTTTACCGCAATCTGTTCGCCGCGCATCCGGAACTGCGCAACCTGTTCAACATGGGCAACCAGGCGAACGGCGCACAGCAGCAGTCGCTGGCCGCAGCCGTGTTTGCGTACGCCGCCAACATCGGCGAGCCGGCCGCCCTCGGCCCGGTGGTCGAGGGCATCGTCCACAAACACATCTCGGTCGGCATCCGCGCCGAACACTATCCGATCGTCGGCAAATATCTGCTCGGCGCGATCGCCGAAACGCTGGGCGACGCCGCCACCCCGCCGCTGCTGGCCGCCTGGGAGGAAGCCTATGGCTCGCTGGCCGCACTGTTCGTCGACGCCGAAAAGAAGATGTACGCGCAGGCGGGGATCGAGCCGGGCCAGACCCGCGCGGTCCGCGTGACCGAGGTGGCGCAGCAAGGCAGCGACATCAAGTCGATCCGCTTCGTCGCCGCCGACGGCGCGCCGCTGCCTGCGTTCAAGGCCGGCCAGTATGTCAGCGTCACCGTGCAGTTCGATGACGGCCGCACCCAGCTGCGCCAATACAGCCTGTCCGATGCGCCAGGCGGCGAGGGGATGCGCATTTCGGTCAAGCGCGAAGCCGCCGGCCACGCCACGCCGGCCGGCGAGGTGTCGAACTGGATCCACGACCACGTTGTCGTCGGCGCCACCCTGCTGGTGTCGCCTCCCTGCGGCGAGTTTGCGATCGATACCGAATCGGACGAACCGATCGTGCTGCTGTCGGCCGGCGTCGGCATCACGCCGATGATCGCCGCACTGAACCGGATCGCGCAAGTGAACCCGCGGCGCTACATGATCTTCGCCCACGCCGCGCGCGATGCGGCGCGCCACGCGCACCGCGCCGACATTGCCGCCGCCAGCGCAAGCATGCCGAACCTGCGCGTCGTGACGTTTTACGAAGAGCGCGGCGACGAGCCGCAATCGCTGGAAGGGATGATGGATGTGAAGGCGATGCCCTCGTGGCCGCGCACCGACACCAAGGTCTACCTGTGCGGGCCGCTGCCGTTCATGCAGGCCCAGTGGCTGGACCTGGTCGGCGCCGGCGTGCCGGTGCCCCTGCTGCGCCGCGAGGTGTTCGGGCCGGACATGCTCGACCACCTGCTGTAAGCGGCTTACTATTTCCCGAGCTCGGCCTTCTTGCCGAGGTCGACTTTCGGCGCCGTGGCCGCATCCGGCGCAAACTCGACCGGCGGCGCCTTTTCACGGCGGAACAGCTTGAACAATCCGGCGCCAAAGGCGGCGACGCCGACGAAAATCAGTTTCTTGAAGGCGAGCAGCAAGGCGAACAGCTTGCCGAACAGGCCCAGCTTGGCGGCGACGCCGCCCGCCACCAGCGCCGCGATGCCGTACTCGGCGACCTTGTCGGTCCTGGCGTCGAAGTCGGCGTAGCGGTTGCCGCTGGTGAATTCGGTAAATGCGGTCACATATTTCATTTCCGCCTTGACCTGCGCGATCTGGTCCATGCCGGCCACCGCGTTCAGCACCAGCACGCCTTCGCGCCCCAGCACCCGGATGTTGTAGTTCAGCGAGCTTTGCCGCGCCCCTTCGCTCCTCAACTCCCTGGCCCAGTACAGCTTGTGGCTGGCCTTGTCGTAACTGGGCGGCTCGGCCCATCCGACCAGCGTCATCGACGGATAGCCTTTCTCCTTGCGCGCCGGGTTGGCGGCCAGCGTCCCTTCCTTCATATCCTTGAGCAATTCGTCGTACTTGATGCTGCCGGCGTCGTCGTCCTTGACGTGGCCATCCTTCTCGTAGGTGACGATCACGCCCCACCCCTGCTCGCTGAGCGGACTGATGTCGGCCGGCAGCACCATGCCGAGCGTAGCGGTGCCCGGCGGGTTGCCCCAGGCTTCGACCAATACCCGTTCGGCGTCGGCCGGCGGCAGGTAGCGGAAAGTTGAAGGCAATGTGAGTGTCGCGATTTTGCCCGGCAGGACGATGTCGCCGTGCTGGAACGTCAGCGAGGCGAGAAAGGCGTCCTGGTTCATGGGCGGGGCGTCGGCGTGCGCCGGCGCGGTGAACGCCAGCGCCAGCCAAAGGAAGGCGGCGATCAATTTTTTCATGCAACAGACTCCAGTGGAAGCGCGGCGTACGAACCCGGACGCCACAACTGGCACCATCCGAAAGTAGCGCCATATTCCACTAGAGAAACATGCAAGTCAATTAATAAGTGCAATTTTACATGTTTTTACTTCTGACAATGACGACCGCGTCCGCGGCCATCATCAGTTCAGCACCAGCACGTGTTTGCCGCTGACGGTGCGCTGGGCCGGATTGCCGTACACGGTGATGCGGCCCGAACCGTTGCTCTGCGCCAGCAACGCGCGCTTCACGGTGGCCGTGATGTCTCCCGAGCCGTTGGTGGTCAGGTCGGCCTGGTCGCTGGCGAGCGCGGTCAGGTCGGCGCCGCCCGAGCCGTGCACGTGGGCGTTCAGCGAGGTGACCGCGCCGCTGGCCTGCAGCGAACCCGAACCATGCAGGTTGACGGTCAGCGCGCCGCCGTGCACCTGGCCCAGGCTCATGCGGCCGGAACCGGTCAAGTTGATGTTGGCGTCGCCGGTTTGCAGCGCGCTCGCGTTGATCAGGCCGGAGCCGGTATGGCGCAGGTCGAGCCGGCTCACGCGGCCCGACAGGTTGGCGGCGCCGGAACCGGTTTTGCTGAAGTCGAGCGGCGCGCCGTTCAATTCGGTGATGGTCAGGCGGCCGGATCCGGTCGAACGGACCTGGGTCAGGCTCGGCAGCGTGTAGGTGACGCGCAGGCTGTTGTTGCTGCGGACGTTGCCTTCGACCCACATGCGCAGCACGCCGCCGGAGACTTCGGTGCGGATCAGCGGCAGCAGGTTGCCGTCCGCTTCCACGTCCAGCGAAGGCGCGGCGCCGACGCGCACGTTCACTTCGAGCGGGCCGCTGACGTCGATCGCGCTGACATTGCCGGCCATGCGGCCCTCGTGCGCCACGCGGCCGTCGCCGGCCACGGCATCGCTGCTGAAAACGGATTTGACCTGGACGTCGTCGTTGCCGGTGACGATGATGGCGCAGCCGGAAAGGGCGAGGAGACAGCCGATGGTAAGCATTGAACGCATGATGGACCTTTGTTATCGTTGATTGGAATGGCGTGGTTGCGCCAATGCCCCGACATTAACAAAAGCTCATCCGCGCTGGTGGCGGCGTGCGACGAACTGCAAAAACCGGGGTGTAGACGGTCGCGCGGCGTTCCATCCTAGCCAGCAGGCCCGGGCCGGGCGCCGCGCCACTTAGTTGGCGTTGGCGTTGGCGTTGGCGTTGGCGTTGGCGTTGGCGTTGGCGTTGGCGTTGGCGGGCCGATCGTGGCTTGAAGACCTGATGAGAGCCAATTAGGTTTCAGCTAGCCCCGGACCAGCAACCGCCAACAAAATTGCGCGGCGCCCGGCCCGGGCCTGCTGGCTAGGATGGAACGCCGCGCGGGAACGCCGCGCGGGAACGCCGCGCGCGCTCAACGCTGGCCCAGCCGGGTGGCGCCGAACAGGTCCTTGTACTCGCGCGGCTGCGAGCGCCAGTACTGCGGCGGCGCCTGCACCTGCGCCCCGAGCTGGGCCGCCGCGTGCCAGGGCCAGCGTGGATCGAACAGCATCGCGCGCGCCAGCGCGACCATGTCGGCCTGGCCTTTTTCGAGAATGCGCTCGGCCTGCCCAGCTTCAGTGATCATCCCCACGCCGATGGTCGGCATGCCGGTATCGCGCTTGATCCGCTCGGCGAAGTCGATCTGGTAGCCCGGCCCGACCGGGATCTTCTGCAGCGGCGAGATGCCGCCGCTGGAGACGTGCATGAAGTGGCAGCCGGCCAGCTCCAGCTCATGCGCGTAACGCACGCTCTGCTCGATGTCCCAGCCGCCCTCGACCCAGTCGGAGGCCGAGATGCGCACGCCCAGCGTGACCTCAGGCGGCACGGCGGCGCGCACGGCCTTGAATACCTCGAGCGGAAAGCGCATGCGCTTGTCGAGCGAGCCGCCATACTGGTCGGTGCGGTGGTTCGACAGCGGCGACAGGAACTGGTGCAGCAGGTAGCCGTGCGCCGAGTGCAGCTCGATCGCATCGAAGCCGAGCGCGTGGCTGCGCCTGGCGGCGTCGACGAAACCGCCGAGCACGCGCTGCATGCCGGCCTTGTCGAGCGCGTGCGGCACGCTTTCGCCGCTGGCATGGGGCAGCGCGGACGGCGCCACGGTCTGCCAGCCGCCGTCGCCCGGCGCGATGTTCGCCCCGCCCTCCCACGGCACCGCGCTGGACGCCTTGCGCCCGGCGTGGCCCAGCTGGATCGCGAGCCGGATCGGTGAATGCTGGCGAATCGCCTTGACCACCGGGGCCAGCGCGGCCATATGCTCATCCGACCACAGGCCGAGGTCGCGGTCCGAGATGCGTCCTTCCGGGGTCACCGCGGTCGCTTCGAGGAACAGGATGCCGGCGCCGGACAGCGCCAGGTGGCCGAGGTGGATCATGTGCCAATCGGTGGCCAGGCCCTCGTCGGCCGAGTACTGGCACATCGGCGCGATCGCGATCCGGTTTTCAAGCTGCAATGGGCCAAGGGCAAAAGGCGAGAAAAGTAGACTCACGGCGGCGGCTCCCCAAAGGGTCAAAGCGCTAGTCTACCGCGCAGCGTGGATCCGCGCTGACGATTGCAAACGAAGCTCAGCCGATGCGCACGACCATCAGGCCGGCGCGCAGGCCGGCCCGCACGTCCGGATTGGGGAACACCACCAGCTCCTCGTCGTGCTTGACGCGGTACACGGTGGCGCCGTCGGTGGCGATCACTTCGCCCGCCTTGAGCGCGGAGAAGTTGTGGGTCTCGCGCCCGAAGGCCATCTTGAAATCGTCGGACAGCTTGATGATCTCCTGGGCGACCTTGAACACATGCGGCCGGGCTTTGGCGGCGGCGGGCGCCGCCCCGCGCAGCAGGTCGTCAAGCGCCGTTTCGACATCGGCAAACAGGGAGAGGTCGTTCTGGCCGAGCGTGCCGACCCGCCCCAGCTCGACCGTGCTGGCGGCGGCGCCGTGGTGTTCGGCCGAGTAGTAGCTGTAGGTGCCCGCCGACTGCGGATTCATGATGATGGCGCCGATCGCGGCCTGGCCGAGCCAGCCGACCAGCGCGGCCTTCGGCTCGTCGGCGACCAGGTCCGGCACCACCGCGAAGGTGGGGTAGACGGAAGGACGGATCGCGGTGTGCAGGTCGAGGTGCCAGCGCACCGGTCCCGCACCGGCGAAAAACGCCGTGGTGGCGGCGATCATTATGTCGGCGCGCGCGGCTTCCGCCGTGTCGGCGAGCGCACCGCGCTGGACGCGGAACATGCGGTTCAGGTCCGCGTCGATGAAACGCTTGCCGGCGGCGATGGCGTCGATATTGCCGACGCAGACCATCAGGTCCACCGCCAGCGCCGGCGGCTGCTGCGACAGCGCGTCGAGCACCTGGGCCAGCACTTCGATCGGCCCGGTTTCGTCGCCATGCACGCCGACCGACACCAGCACGCTGGCGCGCGCCGCGCCGGCCGGCGCCTTGATCGTGACGATGCCGGGCGCCGGCAGCGCGACGGTGAAGCCGGCTGCCGAAAAACGCTGCGCCAGCGCGCTGAAGTCAGCCCCGGCCAGCTGGCGGACGGCTGCCGAAACAGCCGGCGCCGCAGGCGTCGCTGGCGTGGTCATGGCGCTCAGGCCGCAGCGGCGTTGGTCGCTTCCGACAGGGCCCACACGTCGAGCATCGCTTGCTCGAGGTCAGCCGGCGCCGCGTAGCCGGACAGCCCCATCGTGTTGGCCACCGCGCCCACCGCGTCGAGCGGCTTGGCGCCGCCGTTCGACTTGGCCAGCACTTGCATCAGCAGGCGCTGCTGGGTGCGGCGCAGTGCCTGCGTCGCGTAGTTGCGCAGCTGCTCTTGCGATTTGCTGTGCGGGGCCAGCTTCAGGCCGCGCTCGAGCGTATCGATGCCGGCCTGGCCGCGCAGCGCCATTCCCACTTGCAGGAACTGGGCCAGCGACATCCCGACTGGACGCTGCACCGATACCGCTGCGAACAGGAAGGTCGCCACCGAGTCGATCGCATCGACTGCCTTCCAGGCCTTGGCGAAGCCGGCCGGCAGGTTTGCCACCGCATCCGCTTCGGCTTGCGCCGGCATCAGCTGCTTGAGCATCTCAGGCTGCGCGAACAGCTGCGACAGCTCTGCCATGCCGCCGGCCTGCTGGCCCGCGGCGACCGACAGCACGCCTTCGAGCACCGCGCGGAACAGTGTGCGGGTGCGCTGGTCGACCTTGATCGACACTTCGCGCGGGACGTTCAGGGCGTCCGCGTCGAGCGCGCCGAAGACCGGCGCCAGGTTCAGCGCCGACCAGGCCTGGCCCCAGGCCTTGACTACTTCGGTCTCGTCGACCGCGTGTTCGGTCGCCAGCTCGCGGATCATCAGCGGACCGCAGCGGTTGACCGACTCGTTGGCCAGCACGGTCGCCAGGATCGCGTTGGCCAGCGGGTGCGCCAGCGCCTTGCGGGCGGCCACCAGCTGGGCCGGGAAGTACGGCTTGAGCACCGATTCGGCCCACGGCAG
The DNA here is from genome assembly GCA_046728335.1 of Pseudomonadota bacterium. GTDB lineage: Bacteria > Pseudomonadota > Gammaproteobacteria > Burkholderiales > Burkholderiaceae_D > JAFCUW01. The sequence continues at coordinate 13,768 of JBKPEJ010000024.1, forward strand.
TTCGGTCAACGGCAGCGCGGCCAGCAGGCGCTTGAAGCGGTTCTTGACGTTGGCGATCACCACTGCCAGTTCCGGCGCGGTCAGGCCCATGCCGTTCGTCTTGCGGCGCTGCAGTTCGGCGTCGGTCGGCAGCTGCTCCAGTTCGCGCGACAGCGCGCCCTCGAGCTCCAGGCTGGTGATCAGCGCGGCGTAGCCATCGACCACCGATGCATCGGCCTGCGCCTGCACTTCGCGCACCAGCAGGTGCGTCTGCAGCGTGTTGTCGCGCAGGACCAGGTGTTCGATATCGTTGGTCATCTCGTTCAGGATGCGGTTGCGGTCCGCTTCCGGCAGCTCGCCCGCATTGACTTCGGTGTCGAGCCAGATCTTGACGTTCACTTCGTGGTCGGAGCAATCCACGCCGGCCGAGTTGTCGATCGCATCGGTGAAGATGCGGCCGCCAGCCAGGGCGAATTCGATGCGGCCGTTCTGGGTCGCGCCCAGGTTGCCGCCTTCGGAGACGACCTTGCAACGCAGCTCATTACCATCGACGCGGATGTTGTCGTTGGCGCGGTCCTTGACCTGTGCGTGCGATTCGGTCGACGCCTTGATGTAGGTGCCGATGCCGCCGTTGTAGAACAGGTCCACCGGCGCCAGCAGGATGCGGTGCATCAGTTCTTCAGGCGACAGCGCGGTCTCTTCGATGTCGAGCACGGCGCGCACTTGCGGCGACAGCTCGATCGAGCGGGCGCTGCGCGGGTACACGCCGCCGCCGGCCGAGATCAGGTCCTTGTTGTAGTCTTCCCACGACGAACGCGGCAAGGCGAACATGCGCTCGCGTTCGGCGAACGACACGGCGACGTCCGGAGTCGGGTCGAGGAAAATGTGGCGATGGTCGAATGCGGCCAACACCTTCAGCTGGCGCGACAGCAGCACGCCGTTGCCGAACACGTCGCCCGACATGTCGCCTACGCCGACCATGGTGATCGGCGTGGTGTTCATGTTGTGGTCCATTTCGTAGAAGTGGCGCTTGACCGCTTCGAACGCGCCCTTGGCCGTGATGCCCATCTTCTTGTGGTCGTAGCCGTTCGAGCCGCCCGACGCAAACGCGTCGCCCAGCCAGAAACCACGCTTGACCGCGATGCCGTTGGCGATGTCCGAGAATGTCGCGGTACCCTTGTCGGCGGCGACCACCAGGTAAGGATCGTCCTGGTCGTAGCGCACGGTATCGGCAGGGGGCACGATGGCGCCGCGCACGCGGTTGTCGGTCACTTCCAGCAGGCTGGAGATGAACAGGCGGTAGACTGCTTCGCCTTCGGCCGCGATGGTTTCACGCACGGCGTCTTTCGGCATCTGCTTGCAGACGAAGCCGCCCTTCGACCCGGCCGGCACGATGACGGCGTTCTTGACCATCTGCGCCTTGACCAGGCCGAGCACTTCGGTGCGGTAGTCTTCCATGCGGTCCGACCAGCGCAGGCCGCCGCGGGCGACCGGGCCGCCGCGCAGGTGCACGCCTTCGAAGCGGCGCGAGAATACGAAGATCTCGCGGTAAGGACGCGGCTCAGGCACCAGCGCCAGGTTGCTGGTGTCGAACTTGAAGATGATCTTGTCGCCCTGCTGATCGTTCTGGAAATAGTTGGTGCGCACGGTTGCCAGCATCAGGTCGACCAGCGCCGCCAGGATTTCCTCGGTGTCGGCATGGTTGACCGCAGCGAGCTGCTTCTTGACGGACGCGATCTTCTCGCCGCCGGCGGCATGCTCGGCTTGCGACAGTTTCGGATCGAAGCGCTGCAGGAAGCCGTCGACCAGTTCCTTGACCAGCAAAGGCTGGCGGCGCAGGGTGTCGGCCATGTAGCGCACCGAGAACTTGCTGCCGGTCTGGCGCCAGTAGGCAATGTAGGCGCGCACCAGCTGCACTTCGCGCATGCGCAGGCCGCCTTCGACCGCGAGGCCGTTCAGGCGGCCATCTTCGGCTTCATCGTTGAACAGCGATGCGAACAGCTCTTCGGCTACCGCGACCACATTCGGTTTGGCCAGCTTGGCCGCGCTTTCGGCGTCGACCGCCAGGCTGCTGACAAAATGACGGCTGCCGTCGGCCATGTTGATGGCAAAGGTCTGCTCGCGGTCGATCGCGACGCCGGCATTTTGCAGCGCAGGCAGGATGCGCGACAGCGACGGTACGCTGCCGGCCGAATACAGGCGGACCGAGGCGGCGCCGGCATCGTCGGCTTCGATGCGCACCGACACATGACCCGGGTGGCCGTTCGAGAGCAATGCGCCGAGGTCGCGGAAGGCAACCGCTGGCGCGGTCGCGGCCACGTAGTTCACCGGAAGCGTCGCGCACAGCTTACGCAGGCTGCCGCGGGTCCGCACGTCCGATACGCCGTCGGTCAGCGCGGCGAAGGTGTCGTGCCAGCCGTCCAGCACCGACAGCAGCGGACGCTGAATGTCGGACTCGAGGTCGAGCGGATTGCGCGCGGCGTGGGCGATCAGGTAGACGCGGGCCAGGGGGCCGTCGGCAACGAGGGTTTGCGAACGCACGTCGGTCGCGCCCGAGCTCTCCTTGAGCGCGTGAGCGAGACTGGCTGCGACCGAGGCGCTGTAACGCTCGCGCGGCAGGTAGACCAGCACGTTCAGGTGGCGCGCATACACGTCGCGGCGCGCGAACACGCGGGCGCGCGGCTGCTTGTACAGCGAGACCACGGAGCTGCAGACTTGCGCCAGCCATTCCGGATCGGCTTCCAGCGCTTCGGTGCGCGGCAGCGACTCGAGGATCTCGAGGAATTTCTCGGCGCGGAAGCCTTCCTGGCGCACGCCGGCCAGCGACAAGACCTTGGCCACGCGGCCGCGCGCATACGGCAGGCGCGCCAGCGGGGTGGAGGTGGCGGCGCGGGTGAACAGGCCGACGAAGCAGTGCTCGCCGAGGATGTTGCCTTGCGTGTCGGTGTCGCGCACGCCGATGAAGTCGAGCGGCTGGTCGCGGTGCAGGGTGCCTTCGACGTCGGCCTTGACGATCGACAGCGTGTCGGCGCGGTGCGACAGGGTATTCAGGTCGCCCGGGATATTCGCCAGGCAGGTGCCGTAGACGGGATGCGAGGTGTCCTGCAGCACGCCGATGCGGCTCGGGATGTCGCGTTCAAGTTCGCGCACGCCCGGCTTGACCACGTAATAGGCGTAGCCGAACGGCTCGAAGCCTTCGTTCTTGGCCCACTCGAGGAAGGCGGCTACTTCCTGGCCCGCGCCGCCGTGCGCCGCGGCTTGCGCTGCGACGGCGGTCAGGCGGTCGGCCATCGCCACCGAATCGCGGCGCACGACAGCGGCGTCGCGCGCCACCATCTGCAGCTTGGCGGTCAGCGCGGCCAGTTCGTCGGCGGCCAGGTCTTCCGACAGCAGGCACAGGACATAGGACTCGAGCGGGGCGCCGGCTTCGCCGACCGACACCGCGGTGCCGGACGCATCGCGCCGCACCGGCAGCACGGCGTTCATCACGCCGCTCACCGCCACGCGCTGCTTGCGCATCGCCATCACGATCGAATCGACCAGGTAAGGCATGTCGTCGTTCAGGATCAGCAGCGCGGTGGCCATGCCGCCGCGGCCATCCGCGTAGCGCAGCTGGGCGATTTCGCAGCCCGGCGCTTCGCGCCTGGACGCCTTGGTGAATCCTTCCCACAAGACCGGCGCGAGACTGGCGGGCGCGGTGCCCGCGAGATCTTCTTCATCCAGCGATTTGAGCCAGGCGCTGATCAGCGCTGCTACCTGGCTTCCGGCGGCGGACGGCTGGTTCGCGTTGACCAGGTCGAGTGTCTGCGAGCGCAGATCTTGTGGCATTTGTGTCATGGTTACTTCTCCAATACGAGTGTTGTTGCATCGCTCCCGCGCCGGCTTGTGGCCGCGCGTCGCGATTTACAGGCAGACCGGGGTGGCCGGTCCAAAAATATAGTCAAAAATCGACGCTGCCGGTATTAGAACAGCTAACGGCTGCGTAATCAAACGGCGCGAGGCGCCGCTATGACAGATCGTACAATCCTGGCAAGTCGAGGATCCGCATCAGCTCTTCCAGCGCCTGCGCGCATTCGATCGCAAGTTGCGGATCGGCCAAGTCTTTCGGCTCGATCCGGTCGCGGTAATGCGCCTCGACCCACTGCACCAGGCGCGCATACAGCGCCTCGGTCATGATCACGCCCTGGTGCATCGCCCGCGCCTCGGCCTCGGTCAGCGCCACGCGCAGGCGCAGGCACGCAGGCCCGCCGCCGTTGCGCATGCTCTGGCGCAGGTCGAAGTCGATCAGTTCATCGATCGGCCCGTCGCCGGCCACCAGCTGTTCGAGGAAGCGCGCTACCGCCTGGTTTTCCTGGCATTCGTGCGGGACCACCAGCGCCATCGCGCCATCGGGCTTGGTCAGCAGCTGGCTGTTGAACAGGTAGCTGGTCACGGCGTCGGCCACTGGCACTGCGCGCGTGTCGACGCGCACCGGCGCCAGCTCGGCGCCCACGCCGGCCATCGCCGCGCGCAAATTGTTGAGTACCCCGGCTTCGTCGGCGAAGGCCTGCTCGTGATAGAACAGCACGTTGCCGTTGCCGACGGCGATGACGTCGTTGTGGAATACGCCCTGGTCGATCACGTCCGGATTCTGCGAGGCGAACACGGTGCGGCTTGCGTCCAGGCCATGCAGGCGTGCAATCGCCTGCGACGCTTCCAGCGTCTGGCGCGCCGGATAGCGTTTCGGCGCCGGCGCGGACGGATCGAATTCGACCCGTCCGTAGACGAAGAGCTGCACGCCGCTGGCGCCATGGCTGGCGGCCAGGCGGGTGTGGTTGGCCGCGCCCTCGTCGCCGAAGGCCGGCGTCGAAGGCAGCGCCTCGTGCACCGCAAAATGCCGCTCGTTGCCGAACAGCGCACGCAGCGTGCGGGTCGACTGCGCGTGTTCGTCGGCGCGGTGCAGCTTGTTGTTCAGGTTGGCGGCGGTGAAGTGCGCGCGGCCGTCGAAGCTGTCGGCCGACGGGCTGACCGTGGCAGCGTTGGCGGTCCACATTGGCGACGCGGAGTACGCGCAGGCCAGGATCACCGGCGCTTCGCGGTAGGCGCGCGCCAGCACTTCGGCGTCGGTGCCGGTGAAGCCAATCCGGCGCAACAGGCGGAAGTTGGGACGCGCCTGCGGCGGCAGCAGCGCCTGCGCGAAGCCACGCGCGGCCAGCGCGCGCATCTTGGCCAGCCCCTGCAGGGCAGCCTGCTTCGGGTTCGAGGCGCTCTTGACGTTGCTGAACGACGCCACATTGCCGAACGAGAGCCCGGCGTAATTGTGGGATGGCCCTACCAGGCCGTCGAAGTTAAATTCGCGTGCAGTGTGCATCGAGGATCCGTGTCAGAAAGTCAGGCCGGGCGAGAGCTTGGCCGGCATTTCGAGTTCGCTGGTCTCGATCGAGGCGACTGGATAGGCGCAGTAGTCGGCCGCGTAGTAGGCGCTCGGACGGTGGTTGCCCGATTTGCCGACGCCGCCGAACGGCGCCGAACTGGCCGCGCCCGTGGTAGGGCGGTTCCAGTTGACGATGCCGGCGCGCGCCTGCGCGTTGAAGCGCGTCCACAGCCTCTCGTCGTTCGACAGCAGCGCCGCGGCGAGGCCGAATTCGGTGGCGTTGGCGACCTTGACCGCAGTATCGAAGTCCGTCACGCGGATGATCTGCAGCAGCGGGCCGAACCACTCCTCGTCCGGAATGCCCTTCGCGTCGGTGACGTCGACGATGCCGGCCGTGACGAAGCCCGCATTCGGGTCAAGCTGGCGCATCTGCAGCAGCGTGACGCCGCCCTTGGCGACCATATCGGCCTGCGCCCGCACCAGCATGGCGGCGACCGCGCTCGAGACGACCGGCCCCATGAATGGCTGCGGCTCGGCGTTCGACGGCCCGACCGCGAGCTTGGCGGCCACTTCGACCAGGCGCTTGATGAAAGCGGCGCCCGCCGGGGTGTCCTCGACGATCAGGCGGCGCGCGCAGGTGCAGCGCTGGCCGGCCGAGATAAACGCCGACATCACCGCGTGGTGCACCGCCGCGTCGATATCCTTGACGTCCCACACCACCAGCGGATTGTTCCCGCCCATTTCGAGCGCCAGCATCTTGCCCGGCTGGCCGCCGAACTGCTTGTGCAGCGCGACGCCGGTCTGGCAGCTGCCGGTGAACAGAACGCCGTCGAGCAGCGGCTGCTGGCCCAGCGCGATGCCGGTATTGCGGCCGCCGTTGACCAGGTTGATCACCCCTGCCGGCAAGCCGGCCTGCTCCCACAGCTGCACCGTCTTGACGGCGGTACGCGGCGCGTATTCGCTCGGCTTGAACACCACCGTGTTGCCGGCGATGAGCGCCGGGACGATATGCCCATTCGGCAGGTGCCCGGGGAAGTTATACGGACCGAACACGCCGAACACGCCGTGCGGACGGTGGCGCAGCACCGCGTTGCCGTCGGCGACCTTGGCCGCCGTCTCGCCGGTGCGCGCGCCGTAAGCCTGCACCGAGATATCGACCTTGTTGGCCATGGTCGTCACTTCGGTACGCGCTTCCCACAGCGGCTTGCCGACTTCCTCGGCGATGGTCAATGCCAGTTCCTCGGCGTTCTGCTTGAGCAGGTCGCGGAAGCGAACGCAGACGGCGACACGCTCCTCGAGCGGGGTCGATGCCCACGCCTCGAAGGCGGCGCGCGCGGCCTGGGCGGCGCGCTGCACGTCGTCCGGGGTCGACTCGTTGCTGGCCCACGTCTGGCGGCCGCTGGACGGATCGATCGTCACCAGCTCGGCGCCGCTGCCGGCCAGCCACTCGCCGTTGATGAAATTGCTGAGGTTAGGCATTCGTATTCTTCCTTACATTGAGTGACAGCGTGCGCACCTGGTCGTCATGGCGGCAATGCAGCAGCTTGAGCTGCGCCGCCGTCAGGGCGATGCCGCCCTCGCCCGGCGTCGACTGCGCGACGATCATGCGGAAATCCTGCAGCACCGTATTCGAAATGAGGGTCTGCTCCGAGCCTGCCGGCGCGGCGCCTTCGCTCGCGGTGACCAGGGCGCTGTCGCGCAGCGCGCGCAGTTCCGAGACGCGCGCCTGCAGTACCGGACCGGCGTCGAAGATATCGATGTAGCCTTCGAAGTGCATGCCCTCCTGCTCGAGCAGCTTGCGCGCCGGAAGCGTGTTGCGATGGACCTTGCCGATCACCGCCTGCGCGTCTTCCGGCAGGTAGGCCACGTACAGCGGCTGGCGCGGCATCAGCTCGGCAATGAAGGATTTCTTGCCGAGCGCCGTGAGGTCGTCGACGTGGTCGAAATCCATCTTGAAGAAATGGCGCCCGAGTCCTTCGTAGAACGGCGAGCTGCCGTCTTCTGCCTGGAAGCCGCGCATTTCCGCAATCAGCTTTTCGGTGAACAGCTGCGGGAACTGCGCGATGAACAGGAAGCGGCTTTTCGACAACCACTTGCCGTTATGGCCGAAGCGATAGTCCGGATGCAGGAACAACGAGCACAGTTCGGTTGAACCGGTCAGGTCGTTCGACAGGTACAGCGTGTCCATGCGGGTGAAGATATCGAGCTCGCGGCTCGAATGCACCAGGGTGCCGATGCGGTAGTTGTAGAACGGTTCGGTCAGGCCGACCGCGCCCTTGATCGCGCACACGCCGGCCATGCGGCCACTCGAGGTGTCCTCCATGACGAACATGTAGTCGCGCTTTTCGGGCGCGATGGTCTGCGCGAACGAGGCCACTGCCACGTCCACCCGGTCGCCGAGCATGGTGCGGTCCGGCTTCAGCGTGGTCATGCCGGTGCCGACCTGGCTGGCCATGTCGAGCAGGGCGTCCAGATCCGAGGCGGTGATTGCGCGTACGACTAGCATAGGTTTCTCTCTCAGATTCTGACGCAGATGACGCTGTCGCCGGGCGCCACCATCAGCGCATCCTGCGCGTCCTGCGGCAGGTACACGAATTCGCCCGCATCGACCGAAGGGCAGGTGACCGTGATGGCGCGGAAGTTCTGCTCGTTGCTGACCCCGACCGCGTAGGTCACGAGCGCGTCGCAGGCGGCGTCCGGATCGGCGCGCGCCACGCGGCGCACCACCGAATCTGCAAACGAACGCAGCGAATTCTTGTGGGCCTGGAGGATCGGGCCGCCGTCGAAGATATCGATGTAGTCGTCCGCCTCGAAACCTTCCTCGGTGAGCAGATTGAACGCGAGCTCGCCGTCGGGATGGATCTGCCCCATCGCAGCCTGCGCGTCGCCAGGCAGCAGTGGCACGTACACCGGATAGTGCGGCATCAGCTCGACGATCAGGGTGCGGTTGCGAGCGCCGCCGATGACGCGCTCGGCATCGAGAAAATCCATCTTGAAGAATTTGCGGCCAAGCGCATCCCAAAATGGCGACGAGCCCTTGGCGTCGGTGACGCCGGCCAGCGGCACGAAGAAGCGGTCGCCGAAGCGGTGCGGCGCCAGCACCGCGAACAGCAGGCGCGCGCGCGACAGCAAGGCCGCTTCGAGCCCTGCGCTCTCGCGGTCGCGCACGTAGAAGCCCGACAGCTGCGAGTAAGCGGTCAGCTCCGAGCACAGTGTCAGCGCGTGCACGCTGTGGCTGATATTGAGGTCGCGCGACACCTGCTGGATCACGTCGTTGCGGAACGAGAAGTAGGTACCGTTCGAGCCGGCCGACGCGAAGATTGCGGCGGTGCCGACGATCTCGCGGGTGGCCAGGTTCTCCAGCACGAACAGGTAGGATTCCTCGCTCGGGATGTCCACGTGCGCCGCGAACGAGGCGATCGAGCGCTCCACCGAAGCGGCGATCTTCTCGCGCGTCTTGGGCAGCGTATGGACACCCGGCATCGTCACCGCGGCCAGCGTCTCGAGGGCGCTGATATCCGACAGCTCTACCGGACGGACAACATGCATGGGAACTCCCTTATCTGAGGGCTGTACGCGCTGCAAGGAGGCGATCAGGCTGCGGCCAGGATGGCGTCGGCGGCGGCGCGCATGATGCGGTCCGCTTCGGCGATCTGGGCATCCGAGACGATCAGCGCCGGCGCCAGGCGGACCACGTCGGGACCGGCGATCAGCAGCATCAGGCCGAGCGCTTCGGCGGCCTTGGTGTAATCCTTGGCGCGGCCCTTGAAGGCATCGGCGACCGGCAGGCCAATCAGCAGGCCCTGGCCGCGCACCTTGCCGAACAGCTGAGGGTAGTCGGCGGCGAGCTTCTCGAGGTTGGCGAACACCTTGGCGGAAGCCTCCTTGACGCGGGCCAGGAAGGCCGGCGTGTTGATCGTCTCGACCACGTTCAGCGCGACCGTTGCGGCCAGCGGATTGCCGCCGTAGGTGGTGCCGTGGGTGCCGACGCCGAAATGTTCGGCGATCGCGTTGGTGGTCAGCATCGCGCCGATCGGGTAGCCGTTACCGAGCGCCTTGGCCGAAGTGAGGATGTCAGGAGTGACGCCGGTTTGCATGTAGGCGTACAGGGAGCCGGTGCGGCCGACGCCCGATTGCACTTCGTCGAACACAAGCAGCGCGCCGGTCTGGTCGCACAGTTCGCGCAGCGCCTTCAGGAATGCCGGGTCGCCCGGGATTACGCCGCCCTCGCCCTGGATCGGCTCGACGATGACCGCGGCCACGTCGTCGGTGATCGCGGCGCGCGCGGCGGCGATGTCGTTGTACGGGATGTGGTTGATCTCTTGCGGGAGTGGCTCGAAGCCTTCGGTGTACTTCGGCTGGCCGCCGACCGACACGGTGAACAGCGTGCGGCCGTGGAAGGACGACAGGCATGACACGATGCGCGATTTGTGCTGGCCGTATTTCGAGTGCGCGTACTTGCGCGCCAGTTTCAGGGCCGCTTCGTTGGCTTCGGCGCCGGAATTGCAGAAGAAGGCGCGGTCGGCGAAGGTCGCCTCGGTCAGCGCCAGGGCCAGGCGCAGGACCGGCTCGTTGGTGTAGCCGTTTCCGAGGTGCCACAGGGTGTTGATCTGCCTGGTGAGCGCATCGACCAGGGTCGGATGGGCGTGGCCGAGGCTGGTGACCGCGATACCGGCGGTGAAATCGAGGTAATGCTTGCCTGACTGGTCCCACAGGTCCAGGCCCGCTGCGCGCACCGGGACCATGCCGGCGGGGGCGTAGGTAGGGACCAGGACTTCGTCGAAAGTCTGCCGTGTGACAGGCCGCGTTGTGACACCCGATTCAAGCTTAGCGTTCATGGCATTCCTCATCCAATGTTAGGGGCGCGCCCGGGCTCATGCAGCTGGGCGGATTGCCCATTATAGAAAGGCGGGCAATAAAGTTCTTTTCAAACTGCGACAGTCATTTTCATTTTTGGTCGTTGGCAATTCTTGCAAAACCGGGGTCAGACCCAGGTTTTGGAATTTAATAGGCAATCGTTGCAAAACCAGGGTCAGACCCGGTTTTTGGAATTAGTAGTAACGCCGCGGCCGTCCGCCATCCTGGACAATCATCGAACGTCCGATCAGATCCGCCATGTCGTCTGTGAACGTCGAATCGCCTAGCGCCACGTTGCTTTGAGTCACCTTGCGGATCCTTTCCACCATTTCGTCGGGGAGCGCCTCGCTGCATATTTCACGGTATGCACACGCCCGCGCCACGGAATCAGCGCCCAGTTCGTTGTATAACTCATGGGGCGTGACGATGGCGCTTTGTTCGCCGTAGGCATTGCTCCGATAGCTTGACCATGGGTACTGCAGCGGGTCGCTTACCATTCCTGCTCGGACAGGGTTGAGCTCGATGTAACGGTGGCACTCCATCAGGTATCGCTCAGACTGAACCAGGCAGGATCGATAGCGCCCCTCCCACAGCGTACCAGTGCGACCGTGCCGCCGATTGATATATTGAACGTATCGTTCGCCGAGAGATTTCATCAGCGCCCCGGCCCCGTTCATGTTGCTTGGCGACACCAGCAAATGAACATGGTTGGTCATCAGTACGAAGGCGTGAATCTGGCAGCAGGATTCGCGTGCGGACTTGGCCAGCAAGTCCAGATAAACAAGAAAATCCGCGTCACAAAAAAAACACTGCAGACGATTATTTCCGCGCTGTGTGATGTGGAGAGGAATGTTCGGAATGACCGGCCGGGATTGTCGTGGCATATGCCGTTCGTTGGATGAGTGCGGCAGATTACCGTAACGGAGAATCGTCCCGCCGGGTTCGATAACGCTCAATCGAGCCGCCACGCCGACAATTCGGTTTCAAAACCTGGGTCTGACCCGGGTTTTGAAAGTGCGACGCGGATGGCTGGAGAACCGATCCTCGGGGCCAAATATTGCAAAACCTGGGTCTGACCCCGGTTTTGCAAGGTTTAGCCGTTGAGCTTGCGCTGCCGCTCTTCGCGCGGCGTGTTGCCGAACAGCGCCCCAAATGCCGTCGAAAAATGCGAGCCCGACGAAAACCCGCACATCAGCCCCACCTGCACGATCGAATAGTTGGTGTCGAGCAGCAGCTGGCGCGCCCGCTGCAGCCGCAGCTCGAGGTAGTAGCGCGACGGCAGGCTGCCGAGGTATTGCTTGAACAGCCGTTCGAGCTGGCGCCGCGACAACCCGACCAGCCCGGCAATGTCGTCGGTCGACAGCGGCTCTTCGATGTTCGCTTCCATCAGCGTCACCGCCTCGCTCAGCTTCGGCTGCAAGGCGCCGAAGCGCGCCTGCAACGCGACGCGCTGACGCTCTTCCTTGCCACGCACCCGGTCGATGCACAGCGCTTCCTTGATCTGCGCGTGCACGGTGACGCCGAACACCATCTCGACCAGGGTCAGCGCGAAGTCGATGCTCGCTGCGCCGCCGCAGCAGGTCAGGTGGTTCTGGTCGATCTCGTACAGGTGCGGCGTGAACACGGCGTGGTCGGCGCTGGTGTCGACCTCGGCGTACAGCGCCCACGGCAGCGCGGCGCGCACGCCATTCAGCGCGCCCGCGTCGGCCAGCCACAGCACGCCGGCGCCGACCCCGCCCCAGAACGGCGCGGCGCGCACGCGCTCGAACACGATACGGCTGTTGGCCGGCTTGCGCGCGGCCTCCGATTCGTCCGCCACCAGCAGCACCAGGTGCCAGTGGCGCAAGGCGTCGGCGCCGAACTTATCCGGGCTGCGCACGTCCACATGCAGCCGCTCCGGTCCGAGCAGCTTGGCGGCCAGCTTCAGCGGCTGGTACAGGCCCGACCAGGTCAGCGTATCGGGCTCACCGGCGTTGACCAGCAGGACCCGCAAGGGCTTTTCCTGCGCCAGCCGGCCGAGATCAGCGAGTGGCATTGAACACGTTCATTACTCTGGTGCGAGCGCTGCCGCCGGCCGCGGTGGGGCATTCCATTGGCTCACGATCATGCCGGTGATGAGCAGCGCGGCGCCTGTCCAGCCGCGCGGCGTCATCGTCTCGCCGAGCCAGAAATAGGCAAAGAAGGCGGCGGCGGCCGGCTCGAACGAGTAGATTACGGCGGCCTCGTTGGCCGAGGCGCGCGCCTGGCCCCAGCTCTGCAGCGAGATGATCGCGGCGGTCGCCACCACGCCCAGGTACAGCAGGTTGACGGCGTATTTGCCGAATCCCTGGCCGATGTATTGCCAGTAGTTGACGAAATCCTGGCCGGTGTCGATGGTCGTGCGCGGCACTTCGCGCGCCAGCAGCCAGATCGCCGCGCACAGCGCGACGGTGAGGATCTGCGCCGCGGTCAGCGTCATCAGGCGCGAAGCGCGCCGGGTGCGGAATTCCATCATCTTGACGTACAGGCCGAACGCGAGCGCGCTGAGCATGGCGAGCGTGTCGCCGCGGCCCCATCCGCCGCCATCCCAGCACAGCGCGGCCAGGCCGGCCAGCGCCAGCACCAGCGCCAGCACGATGCGTTTTTCCGGCAGCTTGCCGGCCACCACCCCGAGCAGCGGCACCACCAGCACCGACATGCCGCAGATGAAGGCGTTGCGGTTGGAGCTGGTCAGCGCCAGCCCTTCGACCTGGAACGCGAAGCAAACGAACAACAGCACGCCCAGCAGGCCGCCCGACACCAGGTCGTCGCGCCCCGGCTTCCACAGGAACGGCGCGAGCAGCACGCCCGCCACCGCGAAGCGGATGAAAATGATCCAGACCGGCGAAAAATACACGGTCAGGTCTTTCATGGCGGGGAAGGTGGTTCCCCAGACTAGCGTCACAAGCAGCAAGGCAAGGATGCCGCGGAACTGATGGGTCATAGAGGTCTCTCGGCGTCTGGTTTTGATGTCAACAGGCATATGGTAACTGCCTCAGCGGTAAAACGCGAACGCGCCCCGCCGGCAAACCTGCCGGGCCAGCTATAATCACACTCTATGGGGGAACGATACTTACGCAGTGTCCGCTTGCTGGCGGAGTGCATGCAGGGCTTCGAGCGCTTTTCGGGCGAGTCGGTGCGTCAGTGCGGCCTCACGCATGCCCAGTTCGACATCATCGCCACCTTGGGCAATACGCCCGGGATGACCTACAAGCAGCTCGGCGAGCGCACCCTGATCACCAAGGGCACCCTGACCGGGGTGATCGAACGGCTGGAACAGAAGGGCCTGGTCGCACGCGAACGCAGCGGCGACGACAAGCGCTCGTTCTTTGTACGCCTGACCGCCAGCGGCGACGCCTTGTTCCAGCAGGTGTTCCCGGTCGTGGTCGCGCACGGAAAGCAGCTGTTCGCCTCCTGCAGCGAGGCCGATTTCGAGGCGATCGACCAGGCCTTGTGCAAACTGAAGCAACTGGTCACCGAAGCCGGCGCCGGCCCTTGCGGCTCCCCCTCCACGCCACCACCAAAGGAAGACTATTGAAAACCGCCCTGCTCGACGGCAAACAGCCGCCCAAATTCGACAAACAGATCATCGGCAACCTGTTGCTCGATGTGGCCTCGGCCGATGAAGTGCGCCAGGAAAAGATGCTGATCGGCGTGCGCAACGACAGCGGCGAGATCTATCGCCTGATCGGCGCCACCAAGGTCAACAGCTATAACAACGCGGTCGAAGAACTGGAAGACCTGGGCCTGGTCGACGAGCTGAAAGATGCCGAAGCGCCCCAGGACGGCTGCGACGCGATCTTCCGCGCGCCTTGATCCGGGCCAGCCAGCCCTAAAAAAGATGCTTTTGAGAACGTTTTTTGGTGAATTTGGCCAACTATTGGGAGTATAATTTTCCCATGGACAGACTCGAAGCCTTCAAAAGCATTGCCGCCCAGGCTGGGCGCGGCGACCTCACTTTCCCGACCAATGTCGACGCGACCCTCAAGCTGCAGCGGGCACTCAGCGACCCGGACCTGCATGCGGACGAGGCGGCACGCCTGGTGCAGGCCGAACCCTTGCTGGCCGCGCGCACCGTCGCGATCGCCAACTCGGTCACCTACAACCGCTCCGGCAAGGACGTCACCAACGTGCGCACCGCGGTGCAGCGGGTCGGTTTCCGGACCTTGAACGCATTGACCGCCTCGGTCATCGTCCGTCAGCTCGACAGCAAGATCACGCATCCCGAACTGCGCGCCAAGGCCGACCAGTTGTGGAAGCATTCGGCCCACGTGGCCGCGCTGTCGCAGGTGATCGCCCGCCGCGTGACCCGCGTCGATCCGGACACCGCGCTGTTTGCCGGCATCGTGCACGAAGTGGGCGGCTTTTACCTGCTTTCGCGCGCCAGTGAATTCCCCGGCCTGCTCGACGGCGACCCGGAGGACTGGATCGAACATGGTGAAATGGCCGTCGGCCGCGGCGTGCTGGCCAAGCTCGGTGTGCCGGCGCCGGTCATGGAAGCGATCGAAGCGATGTGGAACGGCATGCGCGCGCTGCCGCCAGAGACCCTGGGCGACACGTTGATGCTGGCGAACGACTTGTCCCCGCTCGACTCGCCGCTGCACGTGCGCGCCGGCGCCACCACCCGTCAGTCGGCCGCGACCATCGACTTCGTTACTGGCGACGGCACCCTGGCCTCCATTCTCGAGGAATCGGCCGAGGAAGTGAAAAGCCTGACCGCCGCCTTGTTCTAGGCCTCGCGCACCGTTTGGACAAAAAAATGCCCGCTTTGTGAAAAGCGGGCCTAAGTCCAAAACTAGGGATGTCCTGAAAGAGACAGTTCCACTATAGTTCCCGATCGCGCCCCCTTCTGTGCGTTAACCCACATAACGCGAAAATACTTCAATCTCCTTTGCTCTATACCTGGCGAGTGCCCGCTTACGCGCCCGTACGGCATCGTCCTCGCGCTAGCGGGGACGACCGGCTACAGGAAAATGAACCGGCGAACGCTCAGCAATGAAAAGGGCGGCTTGCGCCGCCCTTCTGCTGACTTACCGATAACGCTTAAACCACGGCGCCGTCGGTTTCGTCTTTTTCCTTGATCGGCTTGATGAGGTCCTCGCGCTTGACGCCGAGCCACATCGCAATTGCCGCGGCCACGAACACCGACGAGTAAATACCGAAGCAGATACCGATGGTCAGCGCGATCGCGAAGTAATGCAGCGTCTGGCCTCCCAGGAACAGCATCGACAGCACCATCATCTGGGTACAGCCGTGGGTGATGATCGTGCGCGAAATCGTGCTGGTGATCGCGTTGTCGATCACTTCGGTCACCGGCGCCTTGCGCTGCTTGCGGAAGTTTTCGCGGATCCGGTCGAAAATAACCACCGATTCGTTCACCGAGTAACCCAGCACGGCGAGCACCGCGGCCAGCACCGTCAGCGAGAATTCCCACTGGAAGAAGGCGAAGAAGCCGAGGATGATGACCACATCGTGCAAGTTAGCGACAATCGCCGCCACCGCGAACTTCCATTCGAAGCGGATCGCCAGGTAGATCATCACGCCGATGATCACCATGATCAGCGCGTTCAGGCCATTCTGCGCCAGTTCCTCGCCGACCGATGGGCCAACCACTTCCTTCGACTGTTGGCTGACCACCTCGACGCCGGCCGCGCTGAAGCAGCCCTGCTTGGCCACCTTCTGGCCATCCGCGCCAACGCTCTCGACTTGTTTCGGAACGCCGGACTCGGCCGCGCACAGGGTATTGAAGACCTTGGTCGCGCTATCGTTAACCGACTGGCCCTTGAGCACGGGCAGGCTCAGCATGATGTCCTGGGCGGTGCCGAAGCTGGTCACTGCAGGCTGCTCGTAACCGAGCGTCTCCAGGTTGCGGCGGATTTTTTCCTGGTCGGCCGCGTGCGGATAGTGCAGTTCCGTCTTGATGCCGCCGGTGAACTCGACCGAGAAGTGCAAGCCCTTGTGCACCAGGAAGAACACCGCGGCGACAAAGGTCAGCGCCGAAATCACGTTGAAAATCAACGCGTGGCGCATGAAGGGGATGTCCTTGTGAATCTTGAAAAATTCCATCTTGAATCCTAGCAGGTGAGTGGCGCGACCGGCGTACCGGCCGCGTTACTGTCGTTCTGGTGTCTCGGCCTATTTGCGGATGCTGGTCACGCCCGGCGTCCACACGGTGCCGATGGCGATCTTGCCCAGCTTCTTCTGGCGGCCGTACCAGAGGTTGACCACGCCGCGCGAAACGAACACGGCCGAGAACATCGACGTCATGATACCCAGGCAGTGCACCACCGCGAAGCCGCGTACCGCGCCCGAACCGAACAGCAGTAAAGCCAGGCCGACGATCAGGGTGGTCACGTTCGAGTCCAGGATGGTGGCCCACGCGCGGTCGAAGCCGGCCGCGATCGCCGCTTGCGGCGTATTGCCGTTACGGAGTTCTTCGCGGATGCGTTCGTTGATCAGCACGTTGGCGTCGATCGCCATACCGAGCGCCAGCGCGATAGCGGCGATACCCGGCAAGGTCAAGGTCGCCTGCAGCATCGACAGCAGCGACAGCAGGAACAGCAGGTTGCAGGCCAGCGCCAGCACGCTGAAGAAACCGAACAGCTGGTAGTAGATGATCATGAAGATCGCGATCGCGGCGAAGCCGTACACGGTCGAGTACAGGCCCTTGGCGATGTTCTCGGCGCCCAGTTGCGGCCCGATCACGCGCTCTTCGACGAACTCCATCGGCGCCGACAACGCGCCCGAGCGCAGCAGCAGCGCCAGTTCGGTCGACTTCTCGGCGCTGCCCATGTTGGTGATCTGGAATGTGCTGCCCAGTTCGCTCTGGATGGTCGGCGCCGACAGCACGCTGTACTTGCCTTTTTCCTTGAGCAGGATCGCCATGCGCTTGCCGATGCGCTCGCGCGTCGCTTCGCGCATCTTGCGGCCGCCGTCGCCGTTCAGGTCCAGGCTCACGGCCGGCTGCTGGTTCGAATCGAAGCTGGCGGTGGCGCTGGAAATGTATTCACCGGTCAGGACGATGTCCTTGTACAGCACGACCGGCGCGCCGTTACCGACGGTGAACAGTTCCGAACCGAGCGGAATGGCCGCGGTGGTTTCGGTGCCCGGGGTGATCGAATCGTCGACCATGCGCATTTCGAGCGTCGCGGTGCGGCCGATGATGTCTTTCGCGTGCGCCACGTCCTGCACGCCTGGCAGTTCGATCACGATACGGTCCGCGCCCTGCTGCTGGATGATCGGCTCGCTGGTGCCCAGCTCGTTGATCCGCTTCGACAGGGTGGCGATGTTCTGCTTGACGCCCTCTTCGACGATGCGCTTGAGCGCTTCCGGCTTGAGCGTGACGATCAGTTTCAGATCGGCGCCATCAGCCGCTTCGGCGAACGCGAGGTCGCCCAGCTGGCTGCCCAGCACGTCGCGTGCGCGCGAACGGGTCTCGGCGTCGCGGAATTTGATCTCGAGCGAATTGTTAACGCGCTCGATACCTGCGTGGCGCACGTTCTTGTCGCGCAGGATGCTGCGCGCGCTCGACTGCAGGCCCTTGACCTTGTTTTCCAGCACACCCTTGGCATCGACCTGCATCAGGAAGTGCACGCCGCCGCGCAAGTCGAGGCCGAGGTTCATCGGCTTTGCGCGAATCGCCTGCATCCACGCCGGGGTATTCTTCACCAGGTTGACGGTGACGATGTAGTCCGGATCGGTCGGGTCGCGGTTCAGGTCGCGCTCGAGGGCGAGCTTGGCCTTGAACTGGGCGTCGGTGGTCGGAAAGCGCACGCGCACCGAGGTGCTGTTGCCTTGCCCGTCGAGGCTGACGCGGTCAGGCGCGATCCCCTCTTGCTTGAGCGCGTTCTCGACCAGGGTCGTGGTCGCGCTGTTGACCTTGACCGTGGCCTTGCCGGTCGTCACTTGCAACGCCGGCGAATCGCCGAAGTAGTTCGGCGCCGTGTACAGCGCGCCGAGCACCAGCGTTATGGCGATCAGGATATATTTCCAGAGGGGATAGCGATTCATATTGTTCCAGCGTTGTTTGGTGAGCAGGCGAAGGCGGCCAGCTGGCCGCCCGGCAGGCTTACAGCGACTTCAAGGTGCCCTTCGGCAGCAGCGTGGTGATCGAGCCCTTCTGGACCACGATCTCGGTGTTGGCTGCGATTTCGATCGTGACGTAGGTGTCGTTGACCTTGGCAACCTTGCCCAGGATGCCGCCCGCGGTGACGACTTCGTCGCCCTTGGACAGCGCGTCCATCATCGATTTCTGCTCTTTCGCTTTCTTCTGCTGCGGGCGGATCATCAGGAAGTACATGACCACGAACATCAGGATCAGCGGCAGGAAAGTCGTCATGTTGCCCATCAGGCCGGCGTCAGCGGCTGGGCCGGTGGCTTGTGCATAAGCATTAGAAATGAACACGGGTTACTCCAGTTATTGGTTTTACTTGGTTAAAAAAGCAGCGCTGTATTCTAGCACTGGCCGGACGGCCCTAGCCACTTCCCGCTATCTGGGAGTGCTAATTCTTTTTGCAAGCTGTTGTTAGACAAATAATTCGAGCTGGCGGTGGGGCCGCAAATTGGATCCCCGCTTTCCGCGAGGACGACGGCTCGGCAGCGGCGGCGGGCAGATACGCCGCTAGCCTGCTTGCTTTTTTAACATGTCGCTCCCGCGAAGGCGGGAACCAATACTGAGCTTCCTTATACCCCGCGCGCCCGGTCAGCGTGGAACTTGAGCCGGAACGCGTGGAAACCGTCAGCGTCAATGGCGTCGCGCATCTCCTGCATCAGCTTCAGGTAGTAGTGCAGGTTGTGGATCGTATTGAGCCGCGCCCCCAGGATCTCCTTCGAGCGGTGCAGGTGGTGCAGGTAGGCCCGCGAGAAATTCTTGCAGCAATAGCAATCGCAGCTCTCATCCAGCGGCCCCATGTCTTCCTTGTAGCGCGCGTTCTTGATCTTCACATCGCCAAAGCGCGTGAACAGCCAGCCGTTGCGCGCATTCCGGGTCGGCATCACGCAATCGAACATGTCGACGCCATTGGCCACGCCCGCCACCAGGTCTTCCGGCGTTCCTACGCCCATCAGGTAGTGCGGCTTGTTGGCCGGCAGGCGCGGTCCGACGTGTTCGAGCATACGCATCATGTCTTCTTTCGGCTCGCCCACCGACAGCCCGCCGATCGCAATGCCCGGGAAGTCGATGTCTTCCAGTCCCGCCAGCGACTCGTCGCGCAGGTTCTCGAACATGCCGCCCTGGACAATGCCGAACAGCGCGTTCGGGTTCTCGCCGCCCTTGAACTCGTTCATCGAGCGCTGGGCCCAGCGCAGCGACATGCGCATCGACTTGGCCGCTTCCTCCGACGTGGCCGGACGGCCGTCGATCTCGTACGGCGTGCATTCGTCGAACTGCATCACGATGTCCGAATTGAGCGCGCGCTGGATCTGCATCGAGATTTCCGGCGACAGGAACAATTTGCTGCCATCGATCGGCGAGGCGAACTTGACGCCTTCCTCGGTGATCTTGCGCATCGCGCCCAGGGAAAACACCTGGAAGCCGCCCGAATCGGTCAGGATCGGGCCGTTCCAGCCCATGAAGCCGTGCAGGCCGCCGAACTTGTTGAGCACCTCGGCGCCCGGACGCAGCCACAGGTGGAAGGTGTTGCCGAGGATGATCTGCGAGCCGACCGCGACCAGCTCGTCCGGGTCCATCGCCTTGACCGAGCCGTAGGTCCCGACCGGCATGAAGATCGGCGTTTCGATGGTGCCGTGATTGAGCTTGAGACGGCCGCGGCGTGCATGCGACAGGCCGCTGGTGTCGGTCTTGAGAAGCGTAAATTCGAGCATGGGATTCTTATCGTGACTGGGTAGTGAGCAGCATGGCGTCGCCATAGCTGAAGAAGCGGTATTCGCTGGCGATGGCGTGCGCGTAGGCCTTGCGGATCGGCTCATAGCCGGCGAAGGCCGACACCAGCATCAGCAGGGTTGACTTCGGCAGGTGGAAATTGGTGATCAGGCGCGTGACGGTCTTGAAAGTGTAGCCCGGCGTGATGAACAGCGCCGTGTCGGCACTGCCGGCCACCAGCTCACCCGACTGCGACGCCGACTCCAGCGCGCGCAGGCTGGTGGTGCCGACCGCGACGACGGCCTTGCCGGCGGCTTTTGCGGCCTTCACTGCATCGACGGTCTCCTGCGGCACCGTGTACCACTCGGTATGCATCTTGTGCTCGGCCAGCACCTCGACCCGCACCGGCTGGAAGGTGCCGGCGCCAACGTGCAGCGTCACGTAGGCGAAGTTGACGCCCTTGGCGGCCAGCCTGGCCAGCAGCGCGTCGTCGAAATGCAGGCCGGCAGTCGGCGCGGCCACGGCGCCCGGCTCCTTCGAATACACCGTCTGGTAGCGCTGCTCGTCGAATTCGTCGGCGGCATGGTCGATGTAGGGCGGCAGCGGCAGGCGGCCATGCGCTTCGATCAGCTCGAACACATCGCCTTCAAAGGTCAGCGTAAAGAACTCGCCTGCGCGTTCGCCGGCGACGACGTCGAACGCATCGGCCAGGCGGATCCGGTTGCCCGGCTTGGGCGACTTGGAGGCGCGTATCTGCGCCAGCACGGTGCGGTTGTCGAGCACGCGCTCGACCAGCACCTCGACGTTGCCGCCGGTTTCCTTAACGCCGAAAAAGCGCGCCTTCAGCACGCGGGTGTTATTCATCACCAGCAGGTCGCCGGCCTCGAGCAGGTCGACGAGGTCGCTGAAATGGCGGTCGGTGATGGTCTCGCCGTCGAGCTGCAGCAGGCGCGACGCGCTGCGGTTGGGCAGCGGAGTCTGCGCGATGCGCTCAGGCGGCAGGTCGAAATCGAAGTCGGAAAGCGAGTACATTCTGCTAATTCTGGAAAAATAGGGTTCGGGGGCCTTACAATAGGGCTAACAAGCGCAAGGCAACCCTCTATTTTACGCCACTTGCCCTGCAACTCAGCGACATGCCGCCATCCAAACCGAAACCCGCGCCAAAAACCAACGAAAGCAAGCTCGCCAGGCTGGGGCTGCACACCGACATGGACCTGGTGCTGCACCTGCCCATGCGCTACGAGGACGAAACACAGGTGGTGCCGATCCGCGAGGCCTGCCTGCGCGGGGGCCACGTGTCGCAGGTCGAGGGTGTCGTTACCAAAAATGAAATCAGCTTCCGGCCGCGGCGCCAGCTGCTTGTCACGATCGCCGACGAGTCGGGCGAGCTGCTGCTGCGCTTCATGAATTTCTACGGCAGCCAGGTCAAGCAGCTGGCTGAAGGCACCCGGGTGCGCGCCCGCGCTGAGCTCAAGCACGGCTTCTTCGGCGCCGAGATGGTGCATCCGGCTTACAAGGTCATCAACGAAGGCGCGCCGCTGCCGACCGTGCTCACGCCCGTGTATCCGTCAGGCGAAGGTTTGTCGCAGGCGATCCTGCGGCGCGCGATCGGCGATGCGATGAAACGGGTCAACTGGCAGGACACTTTGCCCCCAAGCCTGCTGTCGTCGATGAACCTGTCCAATTTCGAACCGTCGGTCCGGCTGCTGCACTACCCGCCGCAGGAGATCGACGAGAACGCGCTGATGGACCGTTCGCATCCGGCCTGGGTGCGGATGAAGTTCGACGAACTGCTGGCCCAGCAGCTGTCGCTCAAGCGCGCGCAGCGTGCGCGCCGCGCGAAAGGCGCGCCGGTGATCAAGACCGTCGGCACCTTGTCGGAAGCGTTCATGGGCGTGCTGCCTTTCAAGCTGACCGGCGCCCAGGCGCGTGTGCTCAAGGAGATTCGCGCCGACCTGCGCCAACCGTATCCGATGCAACGCCTGCTGCAGGGCGACGTCGGCAGCGGCAAGACCGTGGTGGCGGCGCTCGCTGCCGCGCAGGCGATCGACAGCGGCTACCAGGCCGCGCTGATGGCGCCCACCGAAATCCTGGCGGACCAGCATTTCCGCAAGATCGCCGCCTGGATGGAGCCGCTCGGCGTAAAGGTCGCCTGGCTCACCGGCAGTTTGAAGAAAAAAGACAAGGCCGCCACGACCGCATTGGTCGAATCGGGCGAAGCGCAGCTGGTGATCGGCACCCACGCGCTGATCCAGGACACCGTGCAGTTCGCGAAACTGGGGCTGGTGATCGTCGACGAGCAGCACCGCTTCGGCGTCGGCCAGCGTCTCACCTTGCGCAACAAGGGCAGCAACGGCAAGACGCCGCACCAGCTGATGATGTCGGCCACGCCAATCCCGCGCACTTTGGCGATGACCTATTACGCCGACCTGGAAGTGTCGATCATCGACGAACTGCCGCCGGGCCGCAGCCCGATCGTCACCCGTGCAATCGACCAGAACCGCCGCGACGAAGTCATCGAGCGGGTGCACGCCGCCGCGCAGGAGGGCCGCCAGGTGTACTGGGTCTGCCCGCTGATCGAGGAATCCGAAGCGTTACAGCTGCAGACCGCGACCGACACCCATGCGATGCTGGCCGAAGCGCTGCCCGACCTGCGGGTGGGACTGGTGCACGGGCGCCTGAAGCCGGCTGAAAAGCAGGAAGTGATGGATGCGTTTTCGGCCAACCAGGTGCAGGTGCTGGTGGCCACTACCGTGATCGAGGTCGGCGTCGACGTGCCGAATGCGTCATTGATGGTGATCGAGCACGCCGAGCGCTTCGGCCTGTCGCAGCTGCACCAGCTGCGTGGCCGGGTGGGACGCGGCTCGGCGGCCAGCGTCTGCCTGCTGCTGTATCAAAGCCCGCTCGGCGGGGTCGCGAAGCAGCGCCTGATGACGATGCGCGAGACCACCGACGGCTTCGAGATCGCGCGCCGCGACCTGGAGATTCGCGGCCCGGGCGAATTCCTCGGCGCGCGCCAGTCGGGCCAGGCCATGCTCAGGTTTGCCGACCTGGAAACCGACCAGTGGCTGGTCGAGCAGGCGCGCGACGTCGCGCACGAGCTGCTGCATGAAGCCGGCGGCGACAAGGCCGCCACGGTCGAGGCGCACCTGGCGCGCTGGCTGGGCGGAAAAGAAGAATTCCTCAAGGTGTAGCCGCCGATCGATTCGCAGCCGTCGCGGGTTGAGGGTCTGCCCCCTGAGGGTCAGACCCGGGTTTTGGCGCCTGCGGATCTCAATCAATTCCCACCCCGGGCACGCGGTCCCTTGATAATCACGACAGCCATGCTCGTCGGCGTAGCGATATTTTGCGCGACAGGGACCGGCTGCTTCGCCTTCGCTTCAGGCAGATAGTCGAGCGCGAAACTGCCCACGCCAACTGCAGCGAGCACGATGACGAAAATTACTTCCATGTTTTTGAGGATGTTCATGATGTCTTCCTTTCGAGTCGGGTTTCGGATTTGCGGGCCAAGTTTCAGTTGCTCCCACCCGTGATACAGCACGACCCGTGCCACCCCGCCACCTGGCGACATGACGGTAGCTAAGTGATTGAATTTACTCGATTTATTAGGATTTTTCGCAAAAACCTGTCGAGCTGGAAGGCAATGCGGCTGTGTGGCTTCGGCCAACAGATTACGTAGAATTGTTGGTCGAAATCAGACATGCGCAGAATAGGTGGATCGCCGTGACAATTGGAGAGCTTTCAGCGGCCAATTATCTGTATCCTGACCGGCCAAGTTGCCCCATCATGCTGGAACACCTATGCCAATTTTCGGAATCGGACTGCACATCCTCATCGCAATCTTCTTCGCGATTCACGCAATTCGCACTGGGCGCGAATTGTATTGGCTGGTGATCCTGTTCATGTTTCCGCTGCTGGGCAGCATCGTCTATTTTGCGGCGGTGTTCCTGCCGCAGTCGCGCTTGCAGCGCGATGCGCGCAAGGCAGGCGCCGCGATTCAGAAGAGCCTCGACCCAGGGCGTGACTTGCGCGAGGCGCAGAATGCGTTCGACCTGACCCCGACTGCGCACAACCAGATGCGGCTCGCAGAGGCGCTGCTCGACGCAGGCAAGAACGCGCAGGCAGCCGCACTGTACGAGGCCTGCCTCAGCGGCCCGTTTGCGGCAGATGCCGAGATCGGTCTCGGTGCGGCGCGCGCCAAGCTGGCCAATAACGAACCGCAGGCGGCCATCGGCTTGCTGGTGACGCTGCGCGCGCGGCAGCCGAATTTCCGCCCCGAGCAGGTCGGCATGCTGCTTGCCGGCGCCTACGAAGCGGCTGGACGGCAAGAGGAGGCGGGTGCGGAATATGAAGCGATGACGCAGCGCTTCGGCAGCATCGAAGCGCGCGCCAGCCTTACGCTGTGGGCGATTGCGCAGGGCCAGCGCGTGCTGGCTGAACGCGAACTGAAAGAGCTGAATCACGCGCGCAAGCACATGAGCAAGCACACCCGCAGCCTGCACCAGGATCTATTCAGGCGGCTGGACTCGGCCAGCGCAGGCCTGCAGTAGGAACGGCCGGTCGATCACAAAGTTAGGGAAGAAATGAATCTCATTCGAGTATTTACCTTGCTCTTGCTGTTGAGCTCCACAGGCCTTGTTTTCGGGCGGGATTCAACGGAGCTCGATCAAGCAGTTGACAGGATCGTCATCCAGCTCAAAGGAGGCGACGAACACGCTGAGGAATACCGAGCGGCCAGGAAGTATCACACGATCGAACTAGGCAATCCCGGTTCCAAATACATCGTTTCTTTCTTCACTATTGAGAGCTTCAACGGCGGCAATAATTACCATTTTTATCTCGCCCTGCTGAAGTCAAATGACAATAGCTTTCAAAACGTGGATGCGATAGAAATTGGTGGCGGAGGTTACCGGCACGTCGACTTCGGACAAGTCGCGACGCGTGACAATAAGATTGTCATAGGTACTCTTGAGTATGTTCGAGACGAACAAAATTTTGATGCCAACTGCTGTCCTTCCAGGAAAAGTGAAGCGATTTTTGAATTAGTGCATGGCAAACTGCATGAAATTACTCACGCCGAACCGCCACCTAACCCGGTGTCCGCAGTGTTCATCCCTGCCAGGTTCTTGCCTTGGAACTCGATATCGGATTGCGGATAGCCGCTCTGGGCAGTCCATACCCGGCCAGGTGTAAGCCGCCGCGACGAATGCTTAGATCAGGTCGGCCGGGTATGTCACGCCGATCTGTTCGCGAATCGTGTCCATAACACCCATCAGCGCGAGCGTTTCATCATGTGTCATCCCCGGGCTTTCGATCAGGCCCGCGAGGAAGCAGCGCTGCGCCTCGATCGCCTCATGCGCATAGCCGTTGCCGATGAACGGCGTGTCCACCGTGCGCGACGTGCCGTCGGCCAGCACGACGCTGATCGACCTGGCGCGATGGAACTGCGTATTCATCCGAACCTGGCCAATCTCGCCCGATACCGTCAGCTCGCACGGCGTGCGGGCGCGTAAGGAACAGCTGCAGGCCGATGTGCCGCCGCTTGCGTGTCGCAACGTGAAACCGGTGTCGATATCGACGCCAGTCGTACCCAATGTCGCCTGCGCCTTCACAGACTCCACAGGTCCAAGCAGCGCCGCCGCAATCGACAGCGGGTAGATCCCGAGGTCGAGCAGCGCGCCGCCGCCCAATGCGGGATTGAAGATGCGATGTTCCGGCCCTTGCGTCGCGGTGAAGCCGAAATCGGCGCTCACCTGGTGCACCGGGCCGACTTCGCCGGACGCGATGATGCGGCGCACCTCTGCCAGCGCGGGCATGAAGCGCGTCCACATGGCCTCCATCAGGAACAGCTTGTTTGCGCGCGCCAGCGCCACGACTTCCTTGGCCTCGCGCCGGTTCATCGTGAACGCTTTTTCGCATAGCACGCCCTTCCCTGCGCGAAGCGCCATCAGCGCATTCTCCGCATGCATGGGGTGCGGGGTGCCGATGTAGATGATGTCGATGTCGCCGGCATCGGCCAGCTGCTGGTAGGAGCCATAGCTGGCGGCGGCGCCGAACTCGCGGCCGAACGCCTCCGCGTTTTCACCCGTGCGCGATGCCACTCCGGCAAGCACAGCTCCAGGCGTGTCTTTCAGTGCTGCGGCGAAGGCGCGCGATATTTTGCCGGTGCCTAGAATCCCCCAACGAACAGTTTGCATTGCATCCATCCTCAATCAGGTGGCGCGCTTCGGACGAAACACGCTGGTATCGGCATAAAATTCATCGTCCTGCTGCGGCCACCAGCCCGGCACACCGAGTACCGGCAGCGGTGTGAAGCAGGCCGTGCTCAATGGCTCGCCGGCCAGCGCGCGGGCCTCGTGCTCGTCGATCCAGGCGCGCTGTGCGTCATGCTCCAGTGCGAAGTAGTCGTCGCCGGCGACGATGACCCGGGTGTGGGCGGTGATCGCCTTGCGCGGCGCCACCAGCTTTTCCATCAGTGCGTGGCCGAACAGCCAGACCTGCGCATCACGGCCGAATGTCTCGCGCCGCTGGCAGAACGCTTCCTCCCAGCGATGGCCGCGCAAGGCGTCGACCAGGGCGCGGCCCGCTTCCGAATCGCGTATCACCAGCAAGGCCGAGTTCTCGTCGAAGATGGTGGCGCCGTCGCGCGCCGGGCCGCGCGACTTGCCCACGCCGGCCAGCGCGATCTGGGCCGACTGCAAGGCATTCAATTGCTGCTTGATGCGCGGGAAAGTCAGCCACACCAGAGCGTTGAAGAAATCGTGAAGGTTGTCGCGCGTCGGTACGCAGCCGGTCGCGCCGATGAACTCTTCGTATGCGCGCCCCTCCGGCAGCGCTTCCTGCGGCACGAAGCGCAGCGGCTGGCCGCGGGCGTTATGCAGGCCGAGCGCGCCAGCGCCAGCATTGAAGGCGGCAATCGCGTCGGTGCCGGCGATGCCGAGCCGCGCGTATGCCGGCCGCACCGAGTCGTACCATGGGCGCGCCCAGTCGATCTCATGCGACATGCGCGCTTACAGCATCTTCCAGTTGATCTGCTCTCCGCCGTTGAGCGGGACCAGCGAGGACTCGGCCAGCGCGACGGTTTCCGGCAGCGTCCATGCTTCACGCTTCAGGGTGATCTTGCCTTCGTTGCGCGGCAGGTCGTAGAAGTCGGGGCCGAAGAAGCTGGCGAAGCCTTCGAGCTTGTCGAGCGCGCCGGCGCGTTCAAATGCTTCGGTGTACAACTCCATCGCATGCAGAGCCGTGTAGCAGCCGGCACAGCCGCAGGCGGCTTCCTTGGCGCCGATGGCGTGCGGCGCCGAGTCGGTGCCCAGGAAGAAGCGTTCGTCGCCGCTGGTTGCCGCGGTCATCAGCGCCAGGCGATGTTCTTCGCGCTTGAGCACCGGCAGGCAGTAGTAGTGCGGGCGGATGCCGCCCTTGAATATCTCGTTGCGGTTGTATAGCAGGTGGTGCGCGGTGATGGTGGCCGCGATCGGGCCCTCCGCTTCGGCCACGTATTGCGCCGCGTCCTTGGTGGTGATGTGCTCGAACACGATCTTCAGCTCGGGCATGTCGCGCCGCACCGGACGCATCACGCGCTCGATGAACACTGCCTCACGGTCGAACAGGTCGATATCCGGGTCGGTCACTTCGCCGTGCACCAGGAACGGCATGCCGACATCCTGCATCACTTCGAGCGTTTTGTAGCAGCGCGTCAGGTCGGTCACGCCGGCGTCGGAGTTGGTGGTGGCGCCGGCCGGGTACAGCTTGACCGCATGCACAAAGCCGCTGTCCTGCGCGCGGCGAATCTCATCCGGGTCCGTATTGTCGGTCAGGTACAAGGTCATCAGCGGCTCGAAGCTCATCCCTGCCGGCAGAGCCGCCATGATGCGCTCGCGGTAGGCTTTCGCCATCGCTGTGGTGGTGACCGGCGGTTTCAGGTTCGGCATCACGATCGCGCGCGCGAACTGGCGCGCGCTGTGCGGCAGCACGCTGGCCAGCGCCGCGCCGTCGCGCAGGTGCAAATGCCAGTCGTCGGGACGGGTGATGGTCAGGGTGTCGGGGGTATCGATGAGGGACATGGCGGCTTTCGAGGAGCAATAGCCCTTATTTTACCCGTTGCCTACTATTGCGCGTTACTTGCGTGGGTCGTTTGACAGAACGTACGTGAAAGCGTACGTTATCAAACTGGAAGCGGAGGAAACGATGAAGACGATATCTGCAAGCGAGGCTCGCGCGACGCTCTACCATTTGATCGACGAAACTGCAGAGACTCACATACCAGTGACGATCACCGGCAAACGCAATGACGCCATCCTGATATCCGCTGCGGACTGGGCTTCGATCCAGGAAACGCTGCACCTGTTATCGGTACCCGGAATGGCCGAATCGATCCAGGAAGGCATCGACACTCCTCTCGACGAGTGCGACACGGAACTTCGCTGGTGAGCTTGATCCTTCGATATACCAAGCGGGCACAGAAGGATGCCAGGAATCTCGCTGGCGCCGGACTGAAAGCAAAAGCTCAATACCTGCTTGACGTATTAACCCGGGATCCATTCCAAAACCCGCCGCCCTTCGAAAAACTGCTTGGCAAGGCGAGTGTCTATTCGCGCCGGATCAACATCCAGCACCGCCTTGTCTACCAGGTTCTGGTGGATCAGAGGGCCGTCAAGGTATTGCGCATGTGGACGCATTACGACTGATTTCAATGAATGATCCGCGCCAGGAATTCCCGCGCCCGCTCGGAGCGCGGCGTGGCGAAGAACTCTTCTTTCAGGCTGTCCTCGACGATCTTCCCGTGGTCCATGAAGATGATCCTGTCGGCCACCTTGCGCGCGAACCCCATCTCGTGCGTCACCACCATCATGGTCATGCCATCCTGCGCCAGCCCGACCATCACGTCGAGCACCTCGTTGATCATCTCCGGGTCGAGCGCGGACGTCGGCTCGTCGAATAGCATCGCGATCGGATCCATCGCCAGCGCGCGCGCAATCGCCACGCGCTGCTGCTGGCCGCCTGACAGCTGGCTCGGGAATTTGTCCTGCTGCGCCAGCAGGCCCACGCGGTCGAGGTACTTCAGTCCCTTTTCGGCTGCCTCTTCCGGGCTGCGCTTCAATACCTTGATCTGGCCGAGCGTCAGGTTCTGGCGCACGGTCAGGTGCGGAAATAGCTCGAAGTTCTGGAACACCATGCCGATGCGCGCGCGCAGCGCCGACAGGTTGGTCTTCGGGTCGCCGACCGACACCCCATCGACCGTGATCTCGCCCTTCTGGAACGGCTCGAGGCCGTTGACGGTCTTGATCAGCGTCGATTTGCCCGAGCCGGACGGTCCGCAAATGACCACCACGTCGCCCTTGTCGACGTGAGTGCTGCAACTATCGAGCACCTGGAAGGCGCCATACCATTTGCTGACATCTTGTAATTGAATCATGTTGTCCGTTGTTTGTGGGGGGCAAGCGAGCTTGACAGCACCCAGAATGCTTAGGATACTGCGGAACTTGCCAATATCATCAGCATAAATGGCTGGCTCGCTCACAAAATAACGTATTTTTGCCCGAGAACGCAAGGCGACAGCATTTAATCTCCAGTCTCTTCGAAGCCCGAAACGACACAATCACAGGAAGCGCCGCATATGAATAATCGAAATCGCCTTACCGTCTACATCCTGGTCGGCCTGACACTGGGGATCGTGGTTGGCTATTTCGCCAACGCCAGCCTGGCCAATCCGGCCGCATTCGCCGACTTCATGTCGCTGGTGACCACGCTGTTCCTGCGCCTGATCAAGATGATCATCGCGCCGCTGGTGTTTTCCACCCTGGTGGTCGGCATCGCGAAGATGGGCGACACGCGCGAAGTCGGACGCATCGGCATCAAGGCGCTGGGCTGGTTCGTGATTGCGTCGGTCATTTCGCTATCGCTCGGCCTGGTCCTGGTGAACCTGTTCCGTCCGGGCGACGCGATCGCGCTGGCTAACATGGCGCCAGCCGCCGGCACCGCATCCGGTATCGCGACGTCGAGTCTCACGCTCAAGGAATTCGTCACCCACCTGGTGCCTTCTTCGATCGTCGACGGCATGGCCAAGAACGAAATCCTGCAGATCGTGATCTTCTCGATCTTCTTCGGCACCGCCGCCGCCGCGGTCGGCGAGCGCAGCAAGCCGCTGATCGACGCCATCGACGGCATCGCCCACATCATGCTCAAAGTGACCGGCTACGTGATGAATTTCGCGCCGTTCGCAGTGTTCGCAGCAGTCTCCGGCATCATCGCCAAGAGCGGCGTTGGCGTGCTCAAGACCTACGGCGTGTTCATGGGCGAGTTCTACATCGGGATCGTGCTGCTGTGGCTCGTGCTGACCGCGATCGGCTTCATGTTCCTCGGCCCGCGCATCATTCGCCTGCTGGCCGAGTTGCGCGAGCCTACCCTGCTGGCGTTTTCGACCGCATCGTCGGAAGCGGCATTCCCGAAAACGCTGGAAGGCCTCGAGCGTTTCGGCGTGCGCAACCGCATCGCCGCTTTCGTGCTGCCGATCGGTTACTCGTTCAACCTCGATGGCTCGATGATGTACTGCACTTTCGCCACCGTGTTCATCGCCCAGGCCTACGGCATCGAAATGTCGCTCGGCTCCCAGATCACCATGATGCTCGTGCTGATGCTCACTTCGAAAGGCATGGCCGGCGTGCCGCGCGCTTCGCTGGTGGTGATCGCCGCGACGCTGTCGCAGTTCCAGATTCCGGAAGCGGGCCTGCTGCTCCTGCTTGGCATCGACCACTTCCTCGACATGGCGCGTTCGGCCACCAACGTCATCGGCAACGGCATCGCCACCGCGGTCGTCGCGAAGTGGGAAGGCGAGCTTGCGGTACCGGTTCAGAAAGACTGGGCGGCCGCGGAACTGCCATAAGGCGCCGACGGCAGTCCCTAGACAGGAGGCTTTCCAGCGATGGAAGGCCTTTTTTTCATCAGCCTCACCTTTTCGGGAGCATATCGATGCAAAAACTTTCCTCGCTTGCCTTGCTGCTGGCCGCCGGCGCTGTCCACGCGGCGCCGCAAACCGTCGATTGCGGGCGCCTGCTCGACGTCAAGGCCGGCGTCTGGCGCGAGCGCGTCAGCGTCACGGTAGACAACGGCGTGGTCAAGTCGATCGCGCCGATGGCCGCGGCGCCCGGCCACGTCGACCTGTCGGCTTATTCCTGCCTGCCCGGATTGATCGACATGCACGTGCACCTGACAGGCGAGACCCAGGCGCAGGTCGACTCCCTGCGTGACACGCTCACTGCGAACCCCGCCGACTCGGCCTACCAATCGGTGCCCTACGCCGAGCGCACGCTCAAGGCAGGCTTCACCACTGTGCGCGACCTGGGTGCGAACGACAACATGAATATCGCGCTCAAACGGGCGATCGCCAAAGGCTCGGTCGTGGGTCCGCGCATGTTCACCGCGGGGACCATCATCTCGACGACCGGCGGCCACGGCGACCCGTCGAACAACCTGTCGGAGCTGTTCGGCCATGCGGTCGACACGTCGGGCGTGGTCGACAGCCCCGAACAGGGCCGCCAGGCCGTGCGAAAGCATTACAAGGACGGCGCGGACCTGATCAAGGTCACCGCTACCGGCGGGGTGCTGAGCCAGGCGCGCAGCGGCCAGAATGCCCAGTTCACAGAAGACGAATTGCGCGCCATCGTCAGCACCGCCAAGGACTACGGTTTCCGGGTCGCGGCCCACGCCCATGGCGCCGAGGGCATGAAGCGCGCGCTGCGCGCCGGCGTCGACTCGATCGAGCACGGCACCCTGATGGACGACGAAGCGATCGCCCTGTTCAAAAAGCATGGCGCCTGGTATGTGCCAACCATTTCGGCCGGCCGGTATGTGGCGGACAAGGCAAAGATCGACGGCTACTATTCAGCGCTGGTGCAGCCAAAGGCGGCTGCCATCGGACCGCTGATCCAGGCCACGTTCGGCCGCGCCTACCGCGCCGGCGTCAAGATCGCGTTCGGCACCGACGCCGCGGTCTACCCGCATGGCGACAATGCAAAAGAGTTCGCCTACATGGTGGAAGCGGGCATGCCGCCGCTCGAAGCGATCCGCTCCGCCACGCTCAGCGCGGCCAGCCTGCTCGACCAGTCGGACAAGCTGGGCTCCGTGGAGCCGGGCTTCGCCGCCGACATCGTGGCCGTCAGCGGCGATCCGCTGCGCGACATCAGCGTGCTTCAGCAGGTGAAGTTCGTGATGAAGGCCGGCGTCGTCTACAAGCAGCCGTAACTTACTTAATTTTCAACCAGGAGGTCCCATGCTGCACCAAGCAACCCGCCGTTCGATGATGGCGCTATTCGGTTTTCTGTTTTTTGCCGCCACGGCGGCCCAGGCGGAGGCGCCTGCGCCGCGGCTGGCCAACGTCACGATCCTGGCAACCGGCGGCACCATCGCCGGCACCGGCGCCACCAGCACCACCACGGTCGGCTACACCGCAGCCACTGTCGGCGTGCAGAACCTGATCAAGGCCGTGCCTGAACTGGCCAAGGTCGCCAACGTCACCGGCGAGCAGGTGTTCCAGATCGCCAGCGAGAACATGGGCAACGAACACTGGCTGGCGCTGGCCAAGCGCGTCAATGTGCTGCTGGCTCAGGCCAATGTCGACGGCATCGTCATCACGCACGGCACCGACACGCTGGAAGAAACCGCCTACTTCCTCGACCTGGTGGTCAAGAGCCGCAAGCCGGTCGTGCTGGTCGGTGCGATGCGTCCGTCGACGGCGCTGTCGGCAGACGGCCCGATCAACCTGTACAACGCTGTGTTGCTGGCGGCCAGTCCAGACGCGGTCGGCAAGGGCGTGCTGGTGGCGATGAACGACCAGATCCAGGCCGCGCGCGATGTCACCAAGACCAATACCTCGACGCTCGATTCGTTCCGCACGCCGGAAATCGGCATGCTCGGCTACATCCAGGCCAGCAAGCCGTTCTTCTATCGCCAGTCGACCCGCAAGCACACGGTCGACACGGAGTTCGATGTCAGCGCCTTGAACGCGCTGCCGCAGGTCGATATCGTGTACGGCTACGCGAACGTCGGTCCGGTGGCGGTCGATGCGTTCATGGCGGCCGGCGCCAAGGGCATCATCCACGCTGGTGTTGGCGATGGCAGCCTGGCCGCGAAGGTGCTGCCGGCACTGAAGGCGGCGCGGGCAAAAGGTGCGATCGTGGTTCGCGCAAGCCGGGTCGGCCAGGGCATCCTCGCGCGCAACGGCGAGGCCAATGACGATGAGCTGGACTTCGTGGTGGCCGATACGCTCAACCCGCAGAAGGCGCGCATCCTGCTGATGCTGGCGCTGACCCGGACCAACAGCAGCAAAGACATCCAGCGGATGTTCTATTCCTACTGACCTTTGAACGTCGTTCCCGCGAAGGCGCACTGGTGTCCGGAATAATTGGATTGACATTTCAATCGCCTCCTGCGGGCATTGGAGTGCTGTCAGAAACCCCTCAAGCGAGACTTCATCTTTAAATATTCACGTCGTCCTCGCGAAAGCGGGGATCCAATTTTTGCGATCAGCCACGGCGACAGCTTCCTCCGCTAAAAGCCGGCAAAGTTTGCCGCAAATTGGATCCCCGCTTGCGCGAGGAGTCGTTTCCGCCAGTGGCGGGAACGACGGTCTTAAAGTCAACGAGATTATTCCGGACACCAGTGCGCGAAGGCGGGAACCCCATTTCGTCACAATCGGTCGGCCGCCTCGCGAATACACTGAAATTGGATCCCCGCCTCCGCGGGGACGACCTGCCAAAGGCAAGGTTCAGGGACGCTACTCTTCTTCCAGCTCCAGCGGCGGCGAGGCCAGCGCCTCGTCCTGGCGCGCCTGCTGGCGCTCCCACATCTGCGCATACAGGCCATTCTCGGACAGCAGGGACTGGTGAGTTCCCCGTTCGACGATGCGGCCATGGTCCAGCACCAGGATCTGCTGGGCATCTGCCACCGTCGACAGGCGGTGCGCAATCACCAGCGTCGTGCGGTTCTTCGCAATCTCCTTCAGCTGCGCCTGGATCGCCTGCTCGGCCTTCGAGTCCAGCGCCGATGTAGCCTCGTCGAAAATGAGGATCGCAGGATCTTTGAGCAGGGTACGTGCAATCGCCACCCGCTGCTTCTCGCCGCCCGACAGTTTCAGCCCCCGCTCGCCCACCATCGTCGCATACCCGTCCGGCAGGCTTTCGATGAAGTCGTGGATCGATGCCGCGCGGGCCGCTGCGACGATGTCCTGCTTGCTGGCGCCCGGCTTGCCGTAGGCGATGTTGTATTCGATGGTGTCGTTGAACAGCACCGTATCCTGCGGCACGATGCCGATCGCCGCGCGCAGCGATTCCTGCGTCACGGCGCGCACATCCTGGCCGTCGATCGTAATGGCGCCCGCATTGACGTCGTAGAAGCGGAACAGCAGCCGCGACATGGTCGACTTGCCCGAACCGCTATGCCCGACCACGGCAGTGGTGGTGCCGGCCGGGATCGTGAAGTCCACATCGAACAGGATCTGGCGCTTGCTTTCGTAGCTGAATTCGACATGGTTGAACGCGACCCGCGCACCGTGCGTGACGAGCGCCGTGGCGCCCTCGCTGTCGGCCACTTCGCGGTTCTGGTCGAGCAGCGCGAACAGGCGCTCCATGTCGGCCAGGCTCTGCTTGATTTCGCGGTAAATCACGCCAAGGAAGTTGAGCGGAATGTAGAGCTGGATCATGAACGAATTGACCAGCACCAGGTCGCCCAGGCTCATGCTGCCGTCGATCACGCCTACGGTCGCGCGCCACAGGATCAGCGTGACGGCAGTGGCGATGATCAACGACTGCCCGGTGTTGAGCACCGATAGCGAAGTCTGCGACTTGACCGCCGCGTTCTCGAAATTCTTCAGACCTTCATCGTAGCGCTTTGCTTCGTAATCTTCGTTGCCGAAATATTTGACGGTCTCGTAATTGATCAGCGAGTCGATGGCCTTGGTATTGGCCTTCGAATCGAGATCGTTCATGGTGCGCCGGAAGTGCGTGCGCCAGTTCGTCACCAGCACGGTGAACGAAATGTAGATCACCAGCGCGCCGGCGGTGATGACGCTGAACCAGACGTCGTAGTGAGTGATCAGGTAGCCCAGCACCAGCGTGATTTCGACCAGCGTCGGCAGGATGTTGAACAGCGTGTAGGAGATCAGCGAGCTGACCCCGCGCGTGCCGCGCTCGATATCGCGCGTCATGCCGCCGGTCTGGCGGTTCAGGTGGAAGCGCAGCGACAGCGCTTGCAGGTGGCGGAATACCTGCAGCGCGATGGTGCGCACCGCGCGCTGCGTGACGCGCGCGAACAGGAATTCGCGCAGCTCGGTGAACACCGTGGTTGACAGGCGCAACGCGCCGTATGCGACCAGCGCGCCGAGCGGCAGCACCAGCAGTGCCTGCGGATTGGACGGGCTGATGCTCAGCGCGTCGATCAGGCGCTTGAGCACCAGCGGCACGCCGACGTTGGCCATCTTGGCGCCGATCAGGCAAGCCAGGGCAGCGAGCACGCGCCACTTGTACACCCACAGGTAGGGGAACAGGGTTTGCAGGGTGGCCCAGTCGCTGCGCGTGACCGCTTTCGCGCTGGCAGGAGGGGGATTCGGACTTGCTGATTGGCGGCGCATGGCAGAGCTCTGTGATTTATGGTTCAATTCTGGACGATTGTAGCCTTTCACGGGAATTCACGATGACCACGCCGGAAAATGTTGTATCCAATACGCTTGCCAACAGCGGCCTCCCGCCCGGCAAGATGCCCCAGCTGCGCGTGATGCCAGCCCCGTCCGACGCAAACGTCTATGGCGACGTATTCGGCGGCTGGATCATGGCGCAGGTCGACATCGCCGGTTCGCTGCCGGCCACGCGCCGCGCCAATGGCCGGGTTGCCACCATTGCGGTGAACTCTTTCCTGTTCAAGCATCCGGTATTTGTCGGCGACCTGCTGTCGTTCTACGCCGATATCGTCAAGGTCGGCAATACGTCGATCACCGTCTATGTTGAAGTGTACGCCGAACGAAACCGGCTGCAGGCCGATACCGTCAAGGTCACCGAGGCGACCCTGACCTATGTCGCGACCGGCACCGACCGCAAGCCGCGCCAGCTGCCGCCACTCGAATCGCTGATCTCCAACCCCGAAGCCTGATGGACCGCCAGCGCCGCATCTTCCTGCTCAATGCGGCGCAGCTTGCGGCGCTGGCTGCGGCCGGCCTGCCGGGCCTCGCATCGGCGCGCGCGAACATCGCCTATCCGTTCAGCCTGGGCGTCGCCTCCGGCTCGCCCCTGCCCAACTCGGTCATCCTGTGGACGCGCATCCTCGCCGATCCACTGAACGCCGCCGCGACCGCTCCGGTCGCCGTCAGCGTGCGCTGGGAGGTGGCAGAGGACGAAGGCTTCCGCCGCATCGTTGCAAAGGGCGCAGCGACTGCCCTGCCCGCGCTGGCGCACAGCGTGCACGTCGACGTCACGGGACTGGCGCCGGCCCGCTGGTACTTTTATCGCTTCATGCTCGGCGATGCCGTCAGCCCCACCGGGCGCACGCGCACCGCACCGGCGTTGGACGTCCTTCCCTCGATGCTCAAGCTGGCCGTGGCCTCGTGCCAGCACTGGGAATTCGGCAGCTACGGAGCGCACCGCCAGATCGCAGCCGCGGCGCCCGACCTGGTTGCGTTCCTGGGCGACTATATCTACGACACCCGCGAATTGATGAGCATGGACACGCAACTGCGAATGTCTTACAGTATGGACATTGACATGCAGATAAGTCCTTCGCCGTGGCCAATCTCGAATTCATCAAGTACACCCCCTTTCGTGAAGTCATCGAGGACCGTAACGTCAGGTGGGTACATGACAGACTAGCTCGCCCCTTTGATAAACTCCCTCAGATATTTTGGGACAGCGGCGAGCCCTGGCATGAGGTGAGTCATTGGGCGCTCACAAAAGCAACAAGCTCGGCCGGTGGAGATATCAAGACCGTCACAAGCCTAATGAAGCATTTGGCCGCGTACGCGTCGTGGCTAGAATCTGTACCGCTAGACTGGCGGCATTTCCCGATGCGCAAACAGGACCGCGCGATCGTTCTGTATCGGGGGGAACTGATTGCGCAGAGAGACAGAGGGAGCCTCGCGCCATCCACCGCTAGTGCGCGAATGGCCGCAGTAATTCAGTTCTATCGTCACGCCCAGATCCACGGGTTAGTGGGCAGGAAGTCGCCTATGTGGAAGGACCGACAAGTAGTGGTTCGCTACTATGACACGGTTGGTTTCGAGCGAACGCTCGTACGAGCCTCCTCAGAGCTTGCGATCCCCAACAGGAGTCGACCTGGGCTGCGCTTGGAGGATGGCCTCACGCCACTCAAAACGGACGACGCGGCAAGCCTCCTAGAATTCGCCAAGCAGCAGCGCTTGCACGAGCTCAACCTGATTCTTTCGCTTGGCCTTCTTACAGGCGCGCGCATTGAGACCATCACCACCCTCGGCGTCAAGGACGTCGAGAACGCACGTCCGGACGCGGAGACACCGGACACCTACCGGATACCAGTCGGCCCAGGTACAGGCGTGAATACGAAATTTGACGTATCCGGCGAGCTGATGGTGCCAAAGTTCCTCATCAATGACCTTAAGGAATATGCCTACTCCATGCGGAGATTGCGACGACAGGCGCGCGCCAGCGAGTCCAATCGCGGATGTTTGTTCCTGACTATCCAAGGCAACCGATACGAATCTGGTTCGTTCAATCGCTTGATGACCGACCTTCGACGACGGGCCTTAGCTGCAGGAATGCGCTTCATGGCCAGCTTCAAGTTTCACCAAACACGCGCCACTTTTGGCACTTGGCTAATGGAAGTGGCATTGCGGGTCGCAGGCACAAAAGCCGCTGTAGCTTTTGTCAAGGATGCAATGCTGCATAAGGACGAGAAGACCACCTTTCTTTACGTGCGTTTCCACGAGCAGACGCCCGTGAAGGTGGCCATGGCAAATGAGTTCAGCGCGGTCTTTTCCGGCGTCGTAAACCGGGACTGGAACCAATACGATGCATGACGACCTGCGCCATCTCGACCTGACGTTTCCAGCCATCCCAGTCGGTGGCAAAGAAACGCCCCATAGCCTCAAGCGGCTAATCTACAAGGGCGGCGCTTCTATTCGAGCGGATCAAGCGGACCAAGCAATCGACGGAGGCCTGCTTGGCGACGTTCAGCAAGATCGGATCGACTTAGTTTGCCTAGCTCATGAATATATTAATGGAAACCTAGCTGGTGGCGGTAGCCCGGAAACGGCTCGCAGGCACATTACTGAGTTG
This sequence comes from Pseudomonadota bacterium, assembly GCA_046728335.1. Lineage (GTDB taxonomy): Bacteria > Pseudomonadota > Gammaproteobacteria > Burkholderiales > Burkholderiaceae_D > JAFCUW01. Next base: position 52,082 of record JBKPEJ010000024.1, read on the forward strand.
ACCGTCTTCTTCGATTGGGCGGACACATTCGGCGCTGCCCTGAACACTAGAGAGGTAACAAAGACGTACATCGACTGGACCGAGCATCTATTGCAGCGTATTAGAGTGGTCAAAGACTTGAAGCCCCTCACCGCCTATAACCAGGCTCGACTCGTCGGTCAGATCTTGGACGGAGTGCTAGGCCGGGCAAAGCCTATTATTGTAGCGACACGGTTGAAACGGCCCCCTGCGCGAAAAACGCCTCAGGGTAGTACGGCGGACAAGCAGAACCTTCAGGCAACTTTTGCTTTCGGCAGACTTCTCCAAGACATCTGTGACGGAATTCCTCTAAGCGCGATCTGGGGAGGGCTTCTAGTACGCATCCCTTTGCAGCAAGGCGGGGAGATCGAATTTAAGTCCTGTGGCTGGAAACCGCGCCCTGAGGATGGAGGCGATCTACCTTCTGTGCGCCGATCGAGCAATGGCGTCTGGGCGTACGACACTGATTTATCGGTGAATCACCGCTTTCGTAGAGATCTAATCAATTTGCGCATTCAAGCAGAGCTGCTCATGTTCATTGGCCAGACCGGCATGAATCTGACGCAAGCCGCGCGGATTCCATTAAGCCGTTTTAATTATTCACGCGATATTGACGGCTACAAGGTACGGGATTACAAGCCGAGACGCAAGGGTGAGGTGCTGTTCGAAATCTTTAGCGAATACAGGGGCCACTTTGAACGATATCTGGAGTGGCGAAGAGAGTTATTTACGGATGCGGAAAAACGACTGTTTCCTATTATGAGGAGGAACGGGATACGTGAAGACCGTAGGATCAAATTCACGACCATCAAAACGGCCTGTAGGCACTCAAGAGTCACCTGGATGCCCCCAAGCACTCTTCGTGGAACTCGCGTGAACTGGCTTCTACGGCGCAGCGGCGACCCAGACATAACGGCCGAAATGGCTCAGCATCACGAGCGGACTCTGCTTAATGTCTACGAAGTACCATCTCAGCAGCGAGCGGTAAGTGAAATCATTCGATTTCATTTACGCAATGACCCAGCACTTGCTTGCGAAACCTTACTGCTTGCTGCTGGACCAGGAGAGTGTAATGCCATTCCCAAGACGTCCCCTGCGAAGCCAGAAGCCGCCCCAGGACCAGACTGCCTGCGTGCATCGGGTTGCCTATGGTGTGAGCACCACCGCGATATCGACTCGTTAGACTATGTGTGGTCGCTGGCCTGCTTCCGACATCTAAAGATTCTTGAACTGAGCCAGATCCTCCCGACGAGCAAGGAAAGCAAGGTCATGCACCCCGCCGAACATACGATACAGAGGCTGAGCGAGAAACTGTTCTGGTTCCGCGACTCAAACAAAACACGGCGTGTGTGGGTAGAGGAATCGCTCGCACGTGTGGAAGAGGGTTACTACCAAGACAATTGGTCCTACCTGATCGAGGCCATGGAAGGACCGTCCAAATGCTAGGCGACCTGCAAGAGTTTACCTTTGGAATCGAAAGCGACTTAGTAACGCCGACTTCGCCCAACTACCGACTGCCTTTTTGGCCTCCTTCGCGCGACTGGCCGGTCGTCATCGATAAGAATGGTCAGGTCATTTCCCGCTGGGGTGATGCGAGGTGGGACCTCGCACCTTGGTCCGGAGAAGCTAAACACATCAACTTTGGCGACGGCGAAGTCCGCGATCGAAGAGAGTCCAAGCCTCTCGATGCCGAGAACGCTGACCTAATGAGAATGATTGCGACATGGCTCATCTGGGGTCCGCAAGCAGCGGGCGCCGTAAGTACCGTCTTCACGAACTTCTACATACTCAAATCTGTTTTTGCTCTCTCTAGCCGCAATGGGATTAGCACGGCTAATTTGATGCGCTTCCCTAAAGTGTTCGAACAGGTGCCGAAGGTTATAGCGCCAGGCAATTACGAAGCAGTTATTACACTACTTCATCGCCTTTATGACGCCCGCGACGAGATCGGCTTCACCGTCGTTGACTCGGACGGACTAAAGCGCTTGGCTGCAGCTGCGCCGGGCCACGAGCATGTTCAAACACCGTATATCCCGCCACGGATTTGGCTTTACCAAGTCGCACGACTGCGCGAGTGCTTGACGGAATTCCTCGCACACCGAGAACAGATCGAGTCACTCTTCCAGTTCTGTCTCGACGTCTATATTGAGAAGCTTGGGTCGCTAGAAAACGCTTTAGCTCCGACGAAGAATCGTCGGGATAAGAGAAATCCTTTCGATTCCGATTTTAGAAACCTGAAAGACTACCCAGGCAGTTTCGCCAAAGTCGCGGAGCGCTTTGGGGTTGCTGAAATACTCACAAAATGGGTTGACACTTATAAAAGCAGTCCCAAGGTGAATGCGCTTTCAACTTACTTTTCGATCGTTACCTACGCTGGGTTGGCCTATGTTTGCAATTTCACGCTGCAGCGCAGGGAAGAGGTTGCTTCAATTAAAACGAGTTGCTTGCTCTGGGAGGAGGACGAGAAACTAGGGCGCATTCCGATTATCTGTGGCGAAACCACCAAAACGGGCCTCGATTCGGATGCACGCTGGGTGGCTAGCCCTAGCGTTGAGGTTGCGATTCAAGCGCTATCGACCATTGCGCGGCTGAGGATGACTTGCGACCGCGCGAATCCGGTAATTCAAGCCACTGCGGAGGACCAGCGCGACCCTTACCTGTTGAGCACGGGGAGCGAGCCATGGGGAGCAAGTGCGCGGCCGTACAACATCCGGCGTCGGCTGCTGGGCTTCAAAGAACTGGCAAGTGGCGTCTGCCGGAAGCTATTCGCCCCAGAACACATGAAGATCACGGTCGAAGACTTAGCGGTGGCTCGGCGACTCACACCCAACCTTCCGGAGGCCTTATTTGCCATTGGAAAGGTATGGCCTTTGGCTTGGCACCAGTACCGCCGTACTGGGGCGGTAAACATGTTCGCCAGCGGAGATATCTCGGATTCGACGATGCAGCAGCAGATGAAGCACTCTTCGCGCTTAATGCCTCTCTACTATGGACGAAACCACGGCCGCTTGCACTTAAATAAAGAAGTACAAGCGGCCGTGGTGATGGCGATGTATCAGGCGCAAGCTGAGATGCTCAAAGTCGTCGCCACCGACGACAGATTCGTTTCACCTCATACGCCAGAACGCAGAGAGACCCTTGCTGCAAGTGTGCTTAGCGTCAAGGATACTAAGGATCTAATAAAGTTGGCCAAGAAAGGGGTGGTCGCCTTTCGTGAACATCGACTAGGTGGCTGCATGAAGGCAGGGGCCTGCGAATACGGCGGCATTGAGTCGGTCGCGCGCTGCGCAGGCGGGGACGGTGACAAGCCATGTACGGACGTCCTGTATGACCGTAATAAGGAGCCGCGAGTCCGCGCCGACATGCGCCGTTTGGACGAGGAAATCAAGATGCTGCCCCTTGGCCATCCGCGATCGAATGCGCTCGTCCAAGAGCGCCAAGCAATGGAGAACTATCTAAATGCCATCTCAGCACGTTGAAACCTTGGGGGCGGAAGATCGTTTCCGCCAAGCCTTCGAACGCTTGAAGGCTGGCGACCCGAAGATAGTGGAGCGGGGCATCCCAATCACCCAGAACAATGTCGCACGGGAGGCTGGTTGCGACCCATCCGCGCTTAAGAAAGCAAGGTTTCCCGCGCTCATCCGCCAAATCCAAGCTTACATCGAGCTCCATCAAGAAAATCACAGTGCCGCTTGCAAAAAAAACAAGCGGCGGGCTGCCAACCGATCAAGGCAGGAACGGCTTGACGATACGATACGACAGCGCGATCAGGTGCAGTCGATCCTAGCAAGTGCGAACACACGCATCATCGAGCTAAGTGAGGAGGTCCAGTCACTGCAGCGGGAACTGGACGAAATTCGCAACCCGCCGAGGCGGCACAACCCATGACCCAGGCCCGCACGTCGCTTGATCTAGCCCACTTTTGCCGTCGTCGACGTACTCTCGAACGATCAACATTCCTCGAGCTCTCGCGTATTGATCGATAATCGCACGTTGATGATCTGTCGAGTAGCCGTGGCTCTCGGTTGACATTCGGACTTAACGGTTGAGAGCGCTGCGATTTGAAAGAACCGAATAATGAACCTTCCGAGAACTAGGAAACTGCGATGCGATTCCGCACGGAGTTACGTATATTTTTAACCGGGAACGATATGCATTTGCGCTATGTGCTTGTGGTGCCAGACGACGAACCAGAGGAGAACGCGACTCCGTTTCAGGGGTGGAATCCGGTTGTTGGAGATCGCCGCTTTTTAGACCTGATTCATCTCTTGGCCTGTTTACCAAGCAGCATCAATGAAATCTTCATGACTCAGGAAGAGCTGCTAGCCTCGCGGCGCACAGAAATTTTTAAGGATGTGGTGGCCGTTGGCGCAAAGTTGCTGAACGAGTTGGATTTCGTTGCGGAGAGTCAGATAACGATATTCTTGTTCCTTCCCGATCAATGCAAAAATGTCGTCGAGACGCAGGTGAGGACAGAGCGATTAACGCTACTGATGTCACCGGACGAGTGCCCGGGGGTGCTCGATACCCGAAAAATTATAGACGAACTCTACTGTTCGATTGATGATCTGCTTTTTGGGTTGCTCTCTAGGAAAAGACGACCCCAGAAGAACCTGCGGGCGCGGTACAAGTCGCAAATCAACTTGCCAGCACTCCACGGTATTGTTGTGCCTAACCAAATACTGCTTGCGAGCTTCGGTTTTTCGCTAAACGGCCCGGAAGGAATTGTGCTGGAGAGTCATGAGCAGGCAGTCCAGCTTGTGACAGAGACTTTTCGGGCAACCCGGCATGTGCTGTACGGAGATCGCTGGCAGCCCGGTGAAATTATTGTCTACGCGCCGGCTGTTAAAGCATTTTTCTATGATTTCAAAAGCCACATCTGGAACCAGCTCTTCCGACAAATCAAAGAAAAATGGAAAAAAAGGTTGATCGAGAACGCGCTGTTCAAGAGTAAATCATATTCCACAGCACTTGTTGACATGGGGGACGATGTCCCTGGCAACCCGTATGACGATCCTACGTTTGGTTCGATCATGCGCTGGCGGCAAAGCGAGTTGTATGCGACTTCCGCCGCCGTTGCCCTGCTGTCAAACGTCGAAAACATTCCTAGTATACGGTTGCCCAACGCCATAAACTTACATCTTGGCGAACTGCGAAATATAGAAAACCTGGCAAAACGAGCGGACGAGAAAGGGAAGGTTCTACTCCAGCGTAAATTTCTAGAGTTCAGTAACGCATTGCGCGCGGAAATTGGTGATGATATTTTAAGCCTCATGACTGAGCAGGGCGATGCATGCAAGCTGTGTACAGATGTGCCGATGGAGTGGATTTACGTTGGTCGGCTACCGCTAATGATCAGCCATCAGGTTTCGCGCGTCCCAATGACGCCAGGAAACACACTGCTACAAAATGCCGCAAGTTCACTGCCGATCCACTTGCCCGCCCAGCTGATCTATCAGGTTTTAATCATTCGTTCGTTCAAGCAGCACGACCGTATCCGAAATCATCTGGAGACGGCGATCGCCGCCTATAACATCAGCGAGAAGATGACGGTCACGCTGCTAGATGTCCAGAGCGAGGCTGAGGCAATCGAAGCGCTGAACGGCTTTGCAGGCGGGATTGTGGTGTTCGACTGTCATGGTGGCCATGGCGGGGATGAAGCAGCCGGCTGGCTCCAATTTGGCGATGACCGCGTGAATACGTGGGAGCTGGCTTTCAGAGCGCGGATCCCGCCGATTGTGCTTCTCAGTGCATGCTCGACAGCACCGATTGGGGGATCACATGCTTCAGTCGCGAATGGTTTATTGCGGTCGGGCGCGCAAAGCGTGTTGGGCACTTTCTTAGACGTCGGCGGAGTTCATTCCGCAGTATTTGTCGCCCGAATTTTATACCGGATTGATCAATTCCTGACGGCTGTTAAGGCGATGCAATACGAAGCCATCAGTTGGCGTGCAATGATCACTGGGATGTTGCGCATGTCCTATCTGACCGACGTGCTGTACTACTTCAAGGATGTGGAAAAAATTATCAATGATGATGATTGGCGAGACGTCCACATGGAAGGAAATCAAGGCATTACATACTTGAATCCAAACTGGTATGAGGATGTACTTTCGATGCTTGCCCAACGGACAGGGCTCGACATCGAGACGCTTTCCGACAAAATCACTACCGGCCACCCGCTGATGGAGACTATGTACTATACCCAGAGTGGCATGCCGGAACGACTTACGATAATTTTGTGATTCAAAGTGGCTTCATCACGCGTGCTTTGAATGAATCCTAACGCAGGGCGAATAATGCCACCGTCAGATCGGTACTGTAGCCAAGGCTGATTACGTCGACGAGACGCCCTCAAGGGCAGCGATACATCGCTGTCGACAAAGTAGAACGAACGAAAAGTGAGGCCACACCTCGAATTGACCACGCATTAAATGGAGCGTTTCGTCGGCTTCTGCATGGCCGGCGCCCTGCGCAAAGTCCAGGCATTCGCGTCGCTCGCGCAACTCGCCGCACCGAATGCATGAAGCGCGTATGCTGCGTCGAGACCGTGTCTACAAATCCATTCCGTCCGATGGGTCAGATCCCCACATGAAAGCACTAGCCGCTAATGCTGCCGCTTAGGTATTCCTTAGCATGATGTTTTGCTATATTGCATTCATTGCATACTGTCATCCCGTTGCCATACGTCGTCTTTCCGCCATCGATGAACGGCAAGATGTGATCGACTTCTAAATGTCGGCCGAGCCTACGTAAGGTTTCCTTATCTCTCAGACAGATCCGACAGCGATATTTGTCCCGCTCGAAGATGATCAACCGTAACCGGCTTGGAAAGCTTCTGGACGCGTACATCTTGTTTCGCAAAAGAGCAATTTGAGCGACAAGCTTTACTTCTGCGCGATCTCGCGCCTCGCGCTCTGAATTCAATTGTTCTAATCTTTTTACAAAATATAAAGGAATCGAGACGGAGCGCCAGCCGCACAAAAGGGCGCCAGATGGTGATTGCTCCAGCCCGACATACAGTTTATCTAATACGCGGTCCATATTGTCAGGGCAGTTCTTCCGGAATTGTCTAAACCCAAAATGCGCCCATCGAGCACGAATAAAGCACCACGTCACGTGCAGGTGATTCGGGCCAGCATTGGGACTTTTTCGCCTATTCAAAACTTCGAATACACGGGGCCCGTACTGAGCGCCAGCACAAAAAGCATCGATCAGGACAGTGTCTTGCATTTTGTACGCATACGTTTCCAATGCGTCCGCTACAAATCTTGGTAGCGACATGAAGTGCTCCTTCACAAAAGTCAACGCCAAAAATTGGCTAGAAAGCAAAATACTCATCTCGCAAGTAGCACGCTGGAAGCGCATTTACTCAAGCAACTTGCCTTCAGTCCGTCACATCGACTCAAAATTACCAATATATTGTGAAGACTCGATTGATCCATCTCGACAGAATCTCTCCCAATATATTGGGAGATTTCTTTGGATCCAGCTGTTGCGTTCGGAAAGGTGTTAAGAACCCTTCGGAAAGAGGCAAAAATGTCCCAAGAGCAGTTGGCATTGACCGCTGGCATCGAACGAAATTTCGTCAGCCTTATCGAACGCGGCGTCAACCAACCGACGATTCGGATCATCTTTAAGTTAGCAAACGCCCTAAATACCCCACCGGCCCGACTTGTTGAACTAACGGAACAGGAAGTGTCCGCGACCTTTTAATGGTGTCGCGGCCGCACTTCTCCGCAGACTGGGACCGAGCTATCCTGAAAGGCCTTTAGCATCGGGTGTTGGCAGTCGCAGCAGCCCACGTAGGCCATTGACGGAGACGGCTCCCCTTCGTTGCCGAGCACGTAATGTGGGGCGAAAAACGAGGTGACGAACACGTAGACGCTAAGCGCCTGTGATCTAATCGACCAAATCGGACAGCGGATGCAGGCTGTGCGAGACGACCGCCAACAGCCTGCCGGCGCCCGACCGACAGGGAGGTTTGGCTGAATGGTGCGGGCCCGGGAGTCTGGCCGGCCAGCTGGCCACCGTCGACCTGGCGCGCGGAGATGGAGCGTGATCTGTTAGTTGAACGCACCCAGTCCGGCTTGGCCCGGGCGGAAGCTGAGGGAATATCTTGGGCCGCCCAGCGGGCGCGACAGACGAGCAGCGGCTTGAGGCGAACCATTCCAAAAAGAATTCGCGTTGAATTCGAAGGGTCTGCTCATTGGCCGATACCAGACGGTGGGAATGGCTCAGTGTATGCTGATATCAGGCCTGGAAGTTCTCTAGATGTATAACAATCGATTGGAAGTCCTCCAGTGAACCGATCCGGCGCTTCTGTCCTCTCATAAAGTCCTGCCACTCTTCGTAGTTTTTCAGCAAGTCCTTGGCCATATCTAGTGGGGTCAGGCCGGCGGCGTTCACTTTATCCAGGCGACACGGAAACTCCTCGGCGATGAGTGAGACAGCCTTCAGGTTTCCAAACCGGACCGCAGTATGTAGCGCAGTCTGCTCTTCATCAACAGTAACGTTCTCAACATCTGGATTCAGGTCAAGCACGAACTCGACACATTTAGATGAGCCCCCAGTAACCGCGGCATGCAATGCGGTCCTCCCAAGATAGTCCTGTGCGTCGACGTCGGAGAGGCTGGCAAGCACCGCGATCAGCTCGGCATCGCCATCGTCGGCTGCGATCATGAGGGGCGTCTGCCGCTTGAAGTCGCAGGTCCGTGCCAGTTCTGGCCAGAGCTCGACCAGAACACGGATCGCCTTTCTCATCACTGCGCCAGGACGCTCTCTTCCCGGCCGCAGAGCACCAAGCAAAACGGGCATGCGCGCCATATGCTCTAGATGTGTGAGCTGCTTCATCCAGAGCAGAAGGAGACTGTCCCTGCGCACATCCTTCAGTTTGAGTGACCGGAGCTTTTTCTCGTGCTTGAGCAGCCACGACCTGAGCCGGGTCATGTCGGCGTCGTGAATTACCTTTAAGGTTCGGGCGAGGAGGTCCTTCAGTTCTTCCGTCAGCTGACTCCTTCTAGCCTCGACCCCAACGTAGGGCTGATATAGCTCGGCCCAGAAAAAATCGTCGCACCACACGGCCGTGTCCTCGAATAAAGCCGTTCCTTAGGCCGAATTGACGATGTGACGGAACCAATAGTCTTGCGTCTTGCGGTCCAGCCCCCGCATTGCGACCACTGTGGCCAGTCCCTCCTCTGCGATGTCAGCCTGAAGCGTTCCGTAGTTTCGGTCGAAACATCCGTTCAGCGCCGAGCGGTAGTCCTCGGCTGCGCCTTCAAAATCGTTCAGCATGAGACGGTGTCTTGCCCTGAACCGCAGGAAGGGAGCCTTCCACGTCCCATCTTTATCGACAGCTTCAATTTCCTGCAACAGGACAGCAGTCCGGGACTGTGCATCGTTTGTCCGTGCCGGGGTGGAACGGTCAAGGAGCACGGCCAGCTCGGCAACCAGTGCGCCGGCAGCCTGTCCCGGCGTCTTGGCCAGCGTGCGCATCCGGGTGGCCGCCATGCCGCGAATTTCTGCCGGCAGGGCGTGAGACACCGCAATCTGGCTGACAACCAGGTAACTGTTCTCTGCGCTGAGCACCTGCATGGCCTCCGGCCGCGGCAGTGTAGCTGCCATTTTCCGGAGTGCGTCGATGCGTGCATCCTCGTCCGCCTCAGAACTGAGCATCCCGATCCGCTCCTTCACCGTAGAGGGAGCCTGGTCCAGTTCCTCAAACGGGATGAGCTCGGGCAGCGGAGCATCGGGACTGAGCGCCATGAACCGTCTTGTCAGACGCTCGCCGAGTAGTCGGTGGCCGAACCCTCTTGCTGACGGCATGACGGAGAGCAGGAGGTCGCACCTGTCCCAGGGCGCAAATTTCGATTCGAACCAGCTGTCCTGTTCGGCATCGGTGCTTCCCTGCCCAAAAGACTGGATCGTCAGGTTGTACACGGTGTGAAAGAAAGCAAGCAGCGGCAGCAGACGGTTCTGCGACGGCTCCGCGCATCTGTAGGTAACACCAGGAGCGCACAGGGCCGTCACCAGGCGTTGGTATGCGTCCTGAGCCATCCGGGCGACGCGCAGTCTCTGGCGTACCGTTCGCATGGACGGTGCGGCGTAGCGGATCGCGAGTGCTTGGACAAACGTACGGTTGTCTTCCGCGGAGCCGCTTCCATCAACGATCGCATGAAGCAGGGTGGCTTGTAGCGGAATTTCGTCCGCCAGCGCCTCGGGAGTCAGCTCCCTGTGACGCACGAACCGGATGTGAATTTTCGGCGTTAAGGAGCCATTTCGTTGTCGGCGTTAAGGCGCCACCAGATTGGCGCCGTAATGGCGCCACAAGATTTCCGCCGTTAAGGCGCCACGGCATCGTCGGCGTCATGGCGCCACTTGATCGTCGGCGTTAAGGCGCCACCGTTCAGGGGCTCGAACTTTCATTGATCGGCTAGACTCCTCGGCATTTCGCCTGGGAGAAGCCGTGACAAAACGGAGGTTCGAGATGTATCAATACCGTCACATCCTGATGCGCATGCGTCAGGGCGATTCAGACCGGGAGATAGCCCGATCCAAGACGATGGGGCGCAAGAAGATTGCGCAGGTGCGCGAGATTGCCGGCGCGCGCGGCTGGCTTTCACCCGACACGACGCTTCCGGAGGACCCTGTTCTTGCATCAGCGCTGGTGCGCAAGGAGCCGCTTCCGAGCACCTGCATCTCCACGCTGGAGCCATGGCGCGCGCAGATCGGCAACTGGTACGCTGCCGGCATTCAAGGTACGACCATTCACGCCACGCTGGTGCGCAATCACGGCTACACCGGTAGCTACTCGGCCGTGTACCGGTTCCTGCATCAGCTGGTCGTCGACGAGGTGGCCGGCGTGCCGCTGCGGCTCGAGTTCAAGCCGGCCGAGGCGGTCCAGGTCGACTTCGGCGCAGGCCCGCCCATAACCGACGTGCAAACCGGGGAAATCTTCAAGACTTGGTTCTTCGTGATGACGCTGGCGTGGTCACGTCACCAATACGCCGAATTCGTGCGCGATCAGACCGTGGCCACCTGGCTCGGCTGCCACCGCCGTGCCTTCGAGTGGTTCGGCGGTGTGGTCGAGCGCGTGACGATCGACAACGCCAAGTGCGCGATCACGCGCGCCTGCGTCTATGAACCGGAAGTGCAGCGCTCTTATGGGGAGTGCGCCGAGGGATATGGCTTCAAGATCGATCCGTGTCCGCCCAGGGATCCGCAAAAGAAAGGGATCGTGGAATCGGGCGTCAAATACATCAAGGGCAGCTTCCTGCCGCTGCGCGAGTTCCGCGACCTGGCAGACGCCAACCGGCAACTGCTCGAATGGGTCATGGGACAGGCCGGCAATCGTATCCATGGCACGACCCGCGAGGCGCCCCTCAAGCGCTTCGCCGACGTAGAAAAGAGCCTGCTCAAGCCCTTGCCCGACGTGCCGCCCCAGCTGGCCAGCTGGCTCAAGGTCAAGGTCCATCGCGATACCCATGTGCAGTTCGAGTACAACTACTATTCGGTGCCGTTTCGCCTGGTCGGCCAGGTACTCTGGCTCAAGGCGAGCGACACCGTGGTAACGATGTACCTGGAGCATGAACCGGTCGCCACCCATGTGCGATTGAAGCACCGGGGTGAACGCAAGACCGTGCCAGACCACATGCCGCCGGAGGCGCAGGCATGGCTCCTGAAGGACACCAAATGGTGCATGGCTGAGGCCGAACGGGTGGGCCCGGCATGCGCGGCCATGGTCCGTGCGATGTTCGGCGACAAGGTACTGATCCGGATGCGCGCCGTGCAAGGCGTGCTTGGGCTGCAGAAGAAATACGGCGCCATCAGGTTGGAGGCGGCCTGCGCGCGTGCCAACCACTACGGCACGCCCGGTCTCAATGTGGTCAGGCGCATCCTCGAGAAAGGTCTTGACCATCAAGACTTGCTGGCCGCGTTTGACGCACTGGCCAGCACCTACACCGAGGGCGGCCGCTTCTACCGCGCCACCAACACCATCCTTCAATGAGAACGACTATGCATCCAATTCCAGAACTGACTTCCCTGCTCAAGCAATTGCGCCTGTCCGGCATCCTCGACTCGCTGGAGGCGCGCAACCGCGAAGCCATTGACCGCAAGCTGGCCTTCACCGAATTTCTGAGCCTGCTCATTCATGACGAGGTCGCCCGCCGCGACCAGAAGAAGCTCGCGCAGCGCATGCGCCGCGCCAACTTCCGCAACCAGAAGACGCTCGACGGCTTCGACTTCAACCGCTTGCCCGGCTTGAACCGCGCCGCCGTCCATGACCTGGCCACCTGCCGGTTCATCGACGAGAAAGTGGCCGTGCTCATCGCCGGTCCCTGCGGCACAGGCAAGAGCCACCTGGCGCAATCCCTGGGACACGCCGCTGCGCGCCAAGGCTATGACGTGCTGTTCATCACTCAGACCCAGCTGATGGCCAGCCTGCGCACCGCGCAGGCGATGGGAACGTACGAACGGCGGCTGCAGTACCTCAGCAAGGTTGCGCTGCTCATCATCGATGACTTTGGGCTGAAACCTCTCCGGCCACCCGAGGACGAGGACTTCCACGACCTGATTGCTGAGCGCTATGAACGAACGGCCACGATCCTGACATCGAATCTGCACTTCGACGAGTGGGGCGCCGCCTTCGCTGCGAACAAGATGATCGGCGCGGCCACCTTGGACCGCTTACGCCATGGCGCATACAAGCTCGTACTTGATGGAGAGAGCTACCGTGCCCTGCCGCCTGCGTCGGAAGCGTCCAAACCACCAATAGAGAAGGGGCGGAAGGCCGCGAGAAATGAGGGATGACTAATGATGTAAATCGTTTGGATCATTAACAAATAGTTAGGGGGAGTTCGTTTCGGAATATGCCCGGCGTGAGTTTCCCCTCTTTACTTTGGTGGGCGTGCAGCCTAGTTCCCAACGCGCCAGTTCAGCCAATTTAGGGGCGTTGCCCCAGACCCCGCACTGCCGTCGGCTGCGATGAAAAGCTACACACAAGAGAAGGCGGAAGGGGCATAGGGCCGTATTTGCTTTTCATAATATTCCAGTACGATCCCACCAACACCGCCACTCAGCGACAACTCTTGGAATGGACCGCTTACGCCCATTGCGGACATTCCCGTCAATCCGTTGACTGGTTCCGCCATCGCCTTCACACGTTCGATAACGCCAAGCAGTTCCGTGTCAAGCGGATCGCCTGTGAAAGCCGATAGGCAAATGTGCCGCGCGGGCTGTCGTTGAAGCTTTTCGGGGCTGTCGTCAATCATGATGATCTCGTCTGCGCCATACCCGTACTTCATCGCTTTACGCAAGTCCTTGATGTACACGTAACCGTTACTTTTGGCGTCGACCTTCTGAACACACTTTGAAACCGCCCATGAAAATGCAACGGGAAAGGTGGTGCCGAACAGCTCCGCTGTGACCGCCTCGACGTAACGTTCGCTTGATGAGGACCAGACCGCGATCTCGAAGTGCGACGCACAAAATCTGATTAGGTCAAATGCGAATGGCCGTACGTAGACAAAGTACGGGCCAACTTGAAAGGTGTGTGGACAAGGCAAGGCTGCCTCGGTCGCATGAACCAGGGTGTCGTCTAAGTCAAAGACAATCAGTCGAACCTTCACCATGTTCCTCTCTTTCATTGTCCGCTTATAACCAATTTTTGCCGACTGTACTGCAGTTCACCTTTATCAATTATCCCAATGTGCAGGCGCGCAGCACCAATACACTAGGCATGCGAGTGCCACTAGGCATATTCGCCCACTACCGCCTGCGGGTGGCCCATGTTGTGCGCGATTACGGCATGCAGGCACGGGCGGAGGAAGCGCCGCCCTATTTGCGCGCCCGCCACGCCTAGCATCAGGTCTTTGGTGTATCGAGCTTCGCCAGCGACTGCTTAGCCTTGTCGAACGAAGGATCGAGCGCCAGCGACTGCACATAGCTCGCGCGCGCCTTGGCCTTGTCGCCCAGCTGCTCGTAAGCCACCCCTTTGCGCCACCAAGCAGCAGCGGGAGGCGGCGACTGGACTGCGGCGTCGAAGCGCAGGTAGCGGTCCAGCAGTGCGATCGCCTCGGTGGTTTCAAAGCCGCCATCGATGCGGGTCCTTGCAGCCTGGTACACCGACGGTGCGTGGCTCGGATTGCGGTCATACAGCTTGGCGGCGCCGCGCAGGTCGCCGCGCATCACCAGATCGAGAGCTAGCATCATGTCGGAATCGGCCTGCACGGCCAGTTGCACCGGTTTGCCGTACAGGCGTGCCTCGATCTTTTCGGCAACGTCGCTTGCTCCCATGCCCGCGTTGGAAAGGACGATGACCGTATAGCCGCTGCCCTGGTAGCGGCGGAACACCGCATTGATGCCGGGCGCGCCGCCATTATGGCCGATGACGGTGTCGCCGAAAGCGCTCTTGCGCTCCCAGCCGAAGGCATATTCCTTGTCCGGTCCCACAGGGGTCCACATGGCCGCCTTGCTCGCTTCGGACAACAGCGCCGTTCGCTTGAGCGCCTGATCGTAGCGCAGCATATCGCGAGTGGTCGTGCGCATGCCGCCATCGGACGACGGCGGCGGTACTGAGTCCACGTTGGAGATTATGCTGCCGTCGCCGTTGCGGGTGTAGCCGATAGAGCGGTTAGGCAGTGGCTCGTCTTCGAGGGTGAGCGAACTGTCAGTCATGCCGGCAGGCTTAAAAATATGATCGCGCAGGTAGTCGCGGTAGGACTGCCCGCTGGCTTTTTCGACGACGGCGCCGAGCAGCACCATGCCCGAATTCGAATACTGGAAACGGCTGCCGGCCGCAAAACTGGGCGGCTGGTCGTAAATCATGGGCAGGAAGGCGTCAATGGTGCGCAGCTTGCCCCTGTTCGCGGCGAAGTCCTTGTGCGCCATGTAGTTGCCGGTGCCGGCGGAGTGGTTCAGCAAGTGGGCGATGGTGATCGTGTCCTTGTCCGCGTAAGGGATATCGGGTAGGAAGCGGGAGATCGGGTCGCTCAGTTTAAGCTTGCCCGCTTCGGCCAGCTGCAAGATGGACACCGCGGTGAAGGTCTTGCCGATAGAGCCGATGTTAAAGCGCGTGTTGGCGCGGTTTGGCACATTGGTCTCGCGATTGGCCAACCCCACGGCCACTTCGTAGACGATCTTGCCGTCATGCGCCACCAGCACCGTGCCGGCGAATATGCCGACCTTACCGTAGCTTTGTACGATGGCATCGAGGTCGCGCTCGATATTGTCCGCCTTTGCGGTACCGACCATCAAGAGACAGGCAAGCAAAACTCGAAACATGTTGTTCTCCGTTATTTAGCCCACCGGGCGTATGTGTAAAACGATGCTTGGCAACAGGTCATATTCATCGTTCATATGGGTGGCTCTGCTTAAGTTGGGTGAACGTCGGCTCTTGGCCGAACCCGGCCAGTCGGCTCAGCATATCAGGTTGCCAACACGAAAAGTTAATCGGCCGTCACGAAGCGCGGGGAAACGACCTAAAGCGACACTTATTTTCTGGACGGCGGCAGTATAGGATTGAACTCCGTTGACCAGATGATGGAGACGATTTTCCAACCGGCATCCGTGCGTACGAGCTGCCATGCTTCCTTGCCCCAATTGGCGGCATAGTCGCCCCGTTTGAAAACGTAGTCGAACCAGACCTGCGCCACTTCGCCATCGGTATCGATGCGCACGTTATCGAACTTCTCTTCATCCCTGGCATTGTCGGCAGCGATGAATTCGATGAATGTTCGCGGCGTGCCCGGCACGTCGGTTTTCGGTGGGCGGGGCTTGTCGCCGTTCCGTGCCAACATCAGGTCCCGGCTACGTTCAGTGACGGACGTAATCCAAGTGGTGTCTTCACGCAGAAACAGCTGCATGAATTTTTCCTTGTCCTTTTCGATAATGGCCGTACGGAAGGCTTCGACGACGCCCTCGACCTGCTGTTTGGCGCTGCCAGGAACCTGAGCGCTGGCGGGCAGGCATAGGCTTGAGAACAGGCAGGCAGTCAAAATCAATCGCTTCATGGGCATGCTCCTTCGTGGGTAGTGGTCGGGACAACAGTATAGGAAGGCATGGCGGCGGGCGGGGACGCCAAGTGACGAACGCGGCTGGCTGCGTGACCAACGGTCCCGACACCGCCGTTTGGCAGGAAAACGCGCTGATATACTGCTCGTCCATGAATCCACTCCTCCGTATGTTTTCCCGCCTGTCGACGCGCTTTCCCGTTGCCCGGATCGTGGTATCGAATGCGCTGTTCTGGCTTGCCTTATGCCTGATCGGCGCGGCCGGAGCCTACAGCGACGCCCTGCGGCGTCAGGACCACATCGCGTTCTCCGCTTTGTTCACCACATGGTGCTGGGCCCATGTTCCCGTCTTCCTGCTGGGCGTGGCGCTGCACCTGTTCAATCGTCGCCAGCCGGAATGGTTCGTCAGTGCCAAGCGCGTGTCGACCGGCTACCTGCTTGTGCTGGTGCTGTTTCTGCCGTGCGAACTGTTCTTCATCGTCGCGCACGAATGCATCGAACATGGCCGCCTCTTGTCGTTTGGCCTGGTGTGGCGGCGCGTGTTGGAAATGCCGCGCTTCGGCTGGTTCATCGAATTCGCCTGGACGAGCGGAACGTATATCGGTGTGGTCGCCTTCTGTATCTGGCACAGACACGGGCAGCGGGAACAGGTATGGCGCCTGGCCGAGCACGACAATCTCACGCTACGCCTGGCCCTCGAAGAACAGAAGCTGCAGACCTTACGAGGACAGCTCGAGCCGCACTTCATGTTCAACGCGCTCAACGCCATTAGCGCCCTGGTCCGCTCGAACAACCCCGCAATGGCGCTGTCCGGCATTAGCCGGCTGAGCAACCTGCTGCGTTACGCGCTGGCCGCCAGCCAGGGCGAGTGGGTGACGGTCGCTGACGAGCTGCAATTCACACGCGATTATCTGGCCTTGCAGCGCCTGCGCTACGGCGAACGTCTGCAAGTGCGCATTGAAGGCGACAGCAACGACGTGCTGCGCGCCGATTGCCTCGCCCTCCTGCTGCAACCGCTAGTGGAAAACGCGTTGCGCCATGGCTTGGACGCGGCGACGCAACCCTGTGCAGTAACGATCGTCTTTGCCAAAGTGGAGCACGCACTTGAGGTGCGCATTACCAATCCCATCGTGCCTGACGCGCTGCCTAACCCAGGCGCCGGCATCGGACTCTCCAACGTCAGGGCGCGCCTGCACAGCGCGTACGGCGGGACAGCCCGCCTCGCCATCGACAAGGCCGATGGCTTCTTCGAGGCCATCCTGCATTTGCCTACGCATGCACCCATGGCTGTCGAGGTAGCGTGATGGAGGATATCCGCCGGCGAGTGCTAATTGTCGACGACGAAGAGCCCGGCCGCATCAATTTGCGCCTTGCACTCAGGACACATGCGTCATGGGAGATAGCCGCCGAATGTGCCGATGCGGCGCAGGCACGCGCGTTCCTCGCCGCGCAAACGGTCGACCTGGTGTTCCTGGACATCCGCATGCCGCGCGAATCCGGATTAGCGCTGGCTCACCATTTCGCACAGCAACCAGCGCCGCCGCTCGTCATTTTCGTGACGGCCTACGATACGCACGCAGTCGAAGCGTTCCGGGTCCACGCGCTCGATTATCTGCTCAAACCACTCGACGATGCCGATCTGGCAAAAGCACTGGCGCGCGCCGATGCGTTGATAGCGCAGCGCCAATTGGCCGCCCACACCGGCGCGCTGCGAGATTGGTCCACGTCGCAGCAGCGGACACCGGGCCAGGCGCCCGTCTATCTGCGCCAGTTGAACGTCCGCTCGGTCGGTCGCATCGACTTCGTGCAACTTGATGAAGTGATGTACATCGAGGCGGCCGGAAATTACGTAGAACTACACCTGGCGCAGCGCCGCGTGATGCATCGTGTCCCCATCAGCACTCTGGAGCGTCACCTTGATCCGGCGATTTTCGTGCGCGTCCATCGTAGCGTGCTTGTCCGCCTGGATCAGATAGTAGCGTTGCGCAGCGGCGCTGACGAAGCGCCCACGCTGACGCTGCGGTGCACAAGCCAAGTACCGGTCAGCGAGCGGCATCTTGCCAAGGTGCGCAGACTGCTGTCGGGGGGCTAAACGCAGGTAGGGCAATGTGAGCCGGCCTTTCTTACCGCGGCTACATCGTCAATTTGGACGGCATAGCCTGCAATCAGCGTGTCTAGATTCATTGGCTGCTCGCTAGCCACTTAGGAACAAAACCACGCCAGAGGCGATCCTCACAGCGATGTGGTTGAAATTCTGGCCACCAAGCTACGAACGCGCTGCCGTTCCAACTGCATGTAACGGACGTACGAAATGCCCGGGATTGCGGAATTGATGGGAGCGGCTAAGGACGATACTTGAAGGACCGCTTCTGGCCGATTGCTGTCGATTGTACTCGACTGCGGGCTGCGCCCCTGTCGGCGGCTTCCACCGAGAACAGATGGCTTCCGCACGCCACTGCACGCTGCGGTTAGAAGGTGAGGCACCGTATGGTGGGCGACAATAGATAGGCTGAAAACGCCACTTGCAACCAAAAACGATGTTGCAAAAACGCTCGGAATCGAGCATTCTTGCAACCCAGTTTGAGCCCCTGAATCGGTGGTCAAAGTGGCGCCATTACGCCGGAAATGGGTGGCGCCTTACTGCCGGAAATTGACACCGGATGGCAGCGGCGAACTGTTTGTCCTCCGGAGCCCCGGCAGGCAGATGAAAACTACCCTGAAAATTGAGCTCTGCCCCGTCATGAAACAGCTCATCGATAATTTTTGCGCTCTGCGGCAGTCTACTCTCCAGCCGCCAGCCCTGTAGCGTCCGCAGGGCATTCATGTTCCTGCGCTCCGCCTGCTCGTGCTGAAGTGCGTTTGCCGCCTGTTCCAGCGACTGGTCCCCAAGGAGGTCGAGAAGCCACTCGAGCACTCCTTCTACCGGCAGCCGGACTGTACGTGCGGACTGGTCCCAGGTTGGCAGGAACCAGAAGGCGCCGCCCGGCATTCCGGCATCGAATGGAATGCCGCGCTGGAAGCCGGCGAGACTCCAGAATGCCAGACGGCGAGCCAATCCCGGCACCCAGGAATATGCCAGCAGATGCCACAGTACTTGCTGCTGGGTGGCCGCATGTGTCCAAGTGTGTGCAGCTACTGCAGTGTCAAACGCGAACCACTCATCAATATTGTGGCGCGCATCCACCCTGGCCTGTTCATCCATTTCAAGTGCCGAGAAGATCTCGTTTAACAAGTCTTCCGTGAATTCTTAGTGGCGGGGCAGCGGGAACCCCAGCTGAGTGAACTGAGTGATGTGTTTCGACGCGGGGCGTTCGAGTCCGAGGCTCTGGTGGTTCTCGAGGAAAATATGTTCAGGAGAGGGGATGCGGGCCATGGTAGCAAAGCAGTGTTTGAAAAGGAGGCCAGTATGCGGCGGAAGTGCACAGTAGTCGATGAAATACCCTGTACCCCAGCGAGCCCTGTCGATATACCTGTCGTCGGCCGGGGTACGGGGTCTTTCATCGACACCACCGGCCGCTGGTCCCAGAATCCTGCTGTCGATGCACGGTGCACCGAACCTCCGTCAGTTTTAGCCCGACTGCCGGCAGGATCTGATTAGGGGCTTTCAAGGAGAGTCATCATGAGCACACAACCGAACTGGCCTAGCAAACAGCACGGGCAGAAGTCCGGAGGCGGTCGCGACAACGGCCCTGCGAAGAAGTAATTAGCTTTCAAAGGACTTGCTGCGTAGCGGCAGAAAGGACGATCGTGAGGTCGTCCTTTCTTCGTTTTCCGACGTCCGGCAGTGCTAAGCGATCAAAGTTCAGGTTTAGAAGTAGTCGAGACGATCTACGCTTATGCCTGCGCGCTCTCCCGCTCTTATGCATGCGCTCTCTCGATGAGGTTAAGTTCATCGAGTGCTCGGAAGGTATACGGTTTGGGAAGGCACTGCTTCACCTCAACGTCCAGCGCAAAAGAGTACGGGGTCGGCCAGCTCTTGTTCCTGAACGACGCCATTACACGAGCGTGGAAAGGAGCTTGCGACGGACAAGCCTCGTATTCAGCGACGCTAGCTGTTGTGGCCTCTGGAGTCCTCCATCGCCACCGAAGCATCTCACCTCCTTCGTACATTGGCGAGCGAGCATCCCCGGCGATGTGTTGAGGCCGCTCGCGGCGCTGCTCTGGCGGAGCCACACGAATTGCTGCCCGCGCTGACTCATTTTCTCGCTGCTGTGCAGCTTCCAGCGCAGCGCGACGCTCCACCTCGACGCGGTTAGCTTCCAGGGCTTCGATAAATACTGCGGTGTTCTCCACAAGGACCAGTCGCTCTTCCGGAGTAAGAAGCCTGCCGGTTCCAGTTCCATACTGTGCCGCCTCGCCAGTGAGCGTAGCTTGGCCGTACAAGCGCTCGTAGCACTGAGAACCGAGTACCTTGAACTCCAGTCCAGCTAAAACGACATGAATGCGTTTGTAGACCGAGTGCCCGCAGCCCTCTGCCTGACACTGTATCCGATCCGCCTTATCAACTTCAACTACTGCGAGCAAATAAGCACCGCTTTCAGGGGCCTCTGGCTGTTCCATATTTGTAGTGTTGACCGGAATACTCACTTGGTTGCCCATGGCTGCTTCAGAATGCTGTACTTGCCTCAGCTGGAGGCAGCGGGTGGCCCGCGGAGCATTGCTCGCTAATGTATTTGTATCGGACGAGTGACCGCTTCTGCCCCACTGCGGAGCTATTGTAGCGTCTGCTTACGACCCAGGCGGTGCAAAAACGCGAAGGTAGCGGCAGGACGGCATCACCCGACCTCTTAAAACGCCCGCTGCGGCGTTTTAAGATGCCGAGAATGGTAAAGCGACTCTGAAAACACGCGAATCTCGCGTTTTTACACAGCTGCCGCCCGATTAGGATTCACCGAAGTCCCCAGCTCGAGTTTCTAACGATGTAGCCGGAGAGGTTCTGATTTAATTTTAGAGATATTTCTTGAAGTTGGTTGAGCGGGTCAGCTGGATCAAATTTCCTGATAAATTCTGGATTTATCGGAATTTCTTGGCCACTAGAATTTTTTAGTGCGATGCGACGCGAATCGAAGCCGGCTAGCTCTATCGTGAAATTAAATGTGTGCGTTGAGTAACCATCATAAATTTCAGCCATGCCGCCAGCGAAGTCAGATAGGCGCTGTGGCGCAGATTCACGGGCGACGGACAGACGAAGATTAACCTCACCATCCTTGCCAATAGTTTCTTCTTTTGAAGTATATAAAGTGTATTTTTGCAAGGTTTTCTCGAAAATTGTTTGTGAAGCCTAACGCTAGATCGAACGTGAACGTTCAAGGCGCTCTGTCCATAAATGCACGCACATTAATCAGCATGTAATGTAGAAAATCGTCAAGATGATTATTTTTCAAAATTAGACCGTTTCCAATTGTGCTCGAAATCCCATATGCCGAAAGACGGTCTTTTGCCTTTTTATTCGCGACAAGCCCGCCGGTGTGCGCAATGCAGTTTCTTGCCTCAATTATGGCCGCAAGTTTGATTAGAACCTCGTCTGAATTTAATACGCTAGTAATGGAACGGCTTGAGTGAATCTTTCGTATCTGCATTAACGTCTTGTTTCCCAACTTCACCGTTCCTCCAACTGCTGACCAATGATGTGCGCTGAACGCATCGTCCTTGGATACCGAAATACCATAGATCTCGGCAATGCGGTCAAAAAGAATTTCGAACGCCGTACATAGTTGAACAGTTGCTAGCCCCAGTGCGAGCTGACCATACTCTCCGTCTTTTATTGATTTTTCTAGCTGTTCGACAGTTCGAATGGTCGTGTAATGTTCAGGAAAGTCGTCGGAGATAGCTAATTTAAAAGACGGGCCTAGGCTGCCCGACAAATCTATAGCTTCAACAATACGCGTGCCAGCATAGAGTGTCGCCACCCTAAAGAGAAAATCCTTATAGTCCGTGAAGGCTCCGACAACATCGGGATTAGTGCAAGAAGTATCGATGTTCATATAAACGTGTAAAAGGAATTTCGATGAATGACGGAATGACGAGTTACGCAAAATACGCTCGTTCTAACGATGGCCCGGACGACTAGGCTCGGCTGCTGATTACCTAAACGGCAGCTCTTGGTCGAACTCGGCCGCTTGGCTAAGCATAGCAGCTTGCCGAGGCGAAAAAATCACAAACTGTCACGGCCGGTCGCGACCGCCCCGAAGCGGACCGTCAGTCACGTCTTGACAGGAATGTCAACGTGATTGCCAAGATGAGAGCGATATCTGTCAGACGCAATATGGTCAAGCGAGCGACGGACAGCCCGTTTGTTACGCACCACTTTAAGCTGTCCGCTCCTGGCCGGTGGCAGTTCCTCCGATGGGGCCGCTCCCGAGGAATCTGATGTATTGAACCTGCCCCAGAGGAAACGGTGTACGACTGGCAGCAGCGCGCGTACGGCGGAGCGGTTCAATCGGACCTCCACATCCAGCGGTTCTTGTCCCGGAAGGTCAATCTCTTCTCAGCTACGCCAACGGCGAACTCCCACAGGGAGATCTGCCGATAGAGATACCTGGTCTCCATGACGTCCAGGATCGAGACACGGATCCGATCCTGCTCAGGCTGATCTAAGGGGCAATGCACTTCTAGCTCGAGTGCAGGGACTTGGTACAGGTCCGGGTACATGCCGCCACTGCCACGCTTGAACCCTTTTCGCAAAACGGCTTCGATGCTGAATTTACGGTAGTGGCGCACGAGCCAGACCACTTTCACGTCCGAGCGCCTGTAGCGTTCGGTGCGGTAGAGGTAGTCTTCCATGGATTGCGGTGACGTCTGCACCTCGATAGCGATCTTTCGGCTCTCTGCCTCAAAATAGATGTCGGCTTCCCAGCTCTCCCCTCCCGGGGTTGTTCCAAACTTCTCGACCACCGCTGTTGAGTATCCTGCATCGCGCAGCGCCTTGACCATCCAGATCTTTGTCATCTCGTGGGCGGCAGACTCGGGCTTGTAGTTGGGATCCCGGTCACCAGGCAGGGACTGGAACCAGCGTGTGCCGTACTGGTTCTGCTTGAGTACAGCCGGTTTTTGGGTGCGCCGCATGAGGTAGCCGCCTTTGTTCGCGCGCATCGCTTCCCACTCTTCGTCCGAAACGGAAAACGACTCGACCAGCTCGCCGGTCTCCTTGCAGATCGCAGTCAGTGGCATGTGCTTTCCTAGGGCCAGTTAGGGCGCGCTATCGGTAAGTGAAATTTTTCATTTCCGAAGCGGTCGCGTTTTTGCTTCAACGGACGAACGAGCAGATGGCCATTCGCCTTGCAACTTCAACACCGAAGCCGCTTGGTGCCGGCCGGTCCATCAAGCTGCGATTTTCGGTTGGTCGCCTTGCTCAGGAGCCGCGGCTCGTTTTTCGAGGCTGAAGCCTGCTTGCGACGGCGTCTGCATAACGCGCGACATCAGCTCCGCGCCAGACACCTGATCGTACCGCGCGGGAATCTTCTCCCTGAGCTTGAAGAGCCGCTGGCTCGCGCTCCGGGTTAACTGGCCATACGTCGTGGCCACGACTTTGCCGCGAACGACTCCCTCTTCCACAATGAGTTTCTCCTTCGTAGTTTTCGATGAGATCTGATGGCCGACGACGAACGCGCGAATCAACGGGGTGCCATCCATGGCACCGCTTTGCAGGAAGTCTTGGACATAGCCATCCGCTTGGGTCATTTCGGGGCGGCCGATGGACGATTTGCCCTTTTTTAGTTCGATGATCAACACGTTTTGGATTCGGGTCAACATGGCGTCGAAGCTGTCGTAGCCTTCGGTGCCGACGATCGAAAACGTAGCGTCTGCGAGGACGACAATGTCGGGGCGCTGCGTTGGATTCAAGAAAGCGCCTTGCTCGACGCTTTGGCCGAAGATCTTGCCCGCGACGGTCCGCAAAGTCACGTTCGAGGTGTATTCGTGGCTGTCAAACTCCGGGCCGAAGAGCCAGCGGGCCTGCGTCACCAACGGGTGCAGCGTGTGAAGCTCGTCGGTGGTGGGGTCGCCCGCGAGCTTGTCGATCGCCTCAATGACGCCGAGTCTCATATCGATCTCGTCGAGTACCGACAGCGCGTCGCGAACCGACCACTGTCCCAACAAGCGGTCGAGGCCCTCTATGTCCGCCTCCGCCAGCTTAGTGAGCTTCTCAAGCAGCGCGGCACCGCTGCGCGACTTCTCCAAATTGATCACTGCCTCGACCGCGATCGCAAGCGTCTCGGTGTTGATACCAGGATTGCGCCTGACAAGCTCTTGGGTGAAGCTCGCCACCTCGATGCGCGCTAGGGTGGACAGGTCCTTGAATGACTCGCGGTTACGCACCAAGGCATCTTGGGAGCTGTCGTCGACAAACTCCTCCGAAAGCTTCGCGAATACTTGCGCTGCGTAGGCCGCTACCGCCGAGTTCATTGCGCGGACAGCGTCAGTTGGTCTGAACCTGGTCCAATCCGGCTCAATATCGCCAATCCATTCGGGTCCGCACCGCACCACGATCGTGTAGCGCTTCGCGAACCGGCCACGCCCATCCAAGACGACAGTGTTGCCAACAACCCAGCTCGGCGTGCCGACAAGGCGTCCATTAACCCAAAATGCGACACCCTGATACAAGGTCGATTTCGCGCCGCGTGTCGTGTCTACCACGAAGGCCTCGATCGATTTGCCTGCGGCGATCTCCAAAGTAGCCTTCTCCACCAATCCGGTGTGCTCGGGCAGCGCAATGGATGCGCCGTTCACTCGAACGACGAACTGCGGATCGTGCAAGAAGCGGGCGGAGAGGATGTCGCGGATGCGATCGGGGTCGGGCAGGTGCCGCTCGACCTTCACGATGAGCTTTGTGCCGTGGCCAGCGCGCTCGAGCGGTGACTCGCTATCCACCTTAAATGGCGTCGCCTGGCTGTGAGTACTTACAACGAAGGATGCGCCGTTTCCATCGCGCCAAGTCTGAACCTCGTAGACGTCTGCGAAGCACAGCATGCCGTGGCGTCCCACTCCGTTGTGACCATAGGCGCGCCGAATCCATCCTGCGCGCTCTGAAGGAAACTCTACATCTTGGCTCTGGTGCTTGATGCGGTCATAGGACAGCTTCATCCAGCGGCCCTTGAACTGCGCAGAGCTCATGCCATGTCCGTCATCTTCCACGACGAGGTTGCCGTTGAGCGAGTTCGGGATGGCAATGTCGACCGAGGATGCGCCGGCGTCCCAGGCGTTGGCGACGAGCTCAGTGAGCGCGACCTCTGGATCGTGCGCGATCTGACCCAGATTTCGAATCAGGTAGTCGTCTTCGAAGAGTGAGCCGAAGCTTTGGTCCGTCTTGTTCGCGTCTTGCGCCATACCCGTCCTCTATTTCAAATTGATGCCACATCAAGCGTCTCGAGAGCAAAGGCCGACAGCCATGCGCGAAGGTTGGTTGCTTCGCGTCAAATTCTACCTTCTGCGCTCGCCAAGAAGCGATCATTTTCTACCTTTCAAGGATTCGGCCGGCTTGGAACGTAACGTGACCTGTTTCTGGGAAAGTCCAGCCGCAGTCAATCCTAGCAACTGCGATCACGCGCATTATCGAACCCAAGTGAGGAGGTCCTGTCATTGCAGAGGCAACTGGCCGAGATTCGCGCCTTCGCCGAGATCGCAAACTTTATGATGGCGTGAGACTAGAAGTGTCCGTGACGACAGGGGAATACCATTTACCCATTATCCGCGGGAGCGTTTCCTCAGATTTTCCGGTGGAGTGCATAAAAGAAGACGTCAGACCAATGTCTTTTCTGATCTCATCTCCACGGCTCCGTCGCGAACTCGAGTGGCACCAAGGACCTCTACTCGATCTTAATTTGACTTTAGAATTTGTAATATATCAACTTAGTTGATAAGCTGGTTGCCCCTACCGTCGTTTAATGAATCGCTGTGTGACCGAATGCAAAAAAAACTAAGGCTACAAAGGGCCGACAGATACGCTTACTTGGTTTGCGCGCATATGATGTCTGAGATGGTAGTGGCCTATCTGGAAGGGCGACAGACGGCAAAGTGGCTTGGTTGCGAACAAGGAGCCGTTGCAGAATGGGATGATATCGTCCAAGAGTTAAGTAGTGGTGTGCTTCGTCACTCACAGGTCAAACGCCAAACCACTGATTTCAGCAATGATCCAGCACTGCGGGCCCCCAAAGCCCCGAAAACCAAAAAATCCAACACGACTGCCGCGATTCCTGCGGCGCCTGCTGCAGGTGCCGTTGTTTCAGGACCAGTTTCGCCCCCACCATTGCCGGCGTTGAGCCCCTTCGATGCATCCATCGCCGCGTTAGCGGAATGGTTCTCCTCAGCACCCGCTGACGGCAAACAACGAATTTTCACGATCCACGTGCCCGACCGGCAAGTGAAAATTAAGCGCGAATTCGCAATGAGACACTTCGAAGATCTCTGCGCACTTTGCCATCTCGGAACGACCAGTGCAAATGGCTTAGAAACGCACGCGCAAACCAATACCGCCGCTTCAGATATGTTTGACTGGTTGACGACGTGGTGCGGCTTCACCGATTGGGGACATATCCTCAAAGCCTTCAAGCACCTTGACTTGAAAGTTCGGTCGCTTGAGGCTGAGATCGAGCAGGCCACTGAAGCCCTTTTGGCACGGTATTTTGTCACCGCATCAGATGCGGCTAAGGTGCTTTTATTTGACCTGGAGCACAACGCGACAGACGCAGGTGCTGCGACACCTCGTCAGATTTTAGCGTTGATTGGGCAGTATCTTCGACCGGAGGTCCCAATATGGACTCAGTATGCGCTGGAAGGGACTTCATATGCTTGGGGTGTCTCAGGTTTTGCAGCAGGCCATGCAGCAACCATCGAAGACCCTGCTCTAACGGTTCCAATTTACTGGAACGCCGGAAGCTCGACGGAAAAGCGGCTCAAGATATGTATCAAGTTTGACCATCAGGCTCTTAACAGAGAGCCTTTAGCTCGGCGATTGATGCGGCTCGCGTTGCATCTAACTGGCCCTGGAGGAGCAAGCTTAGCCGAGGTTACCCCTTGGAGTATCGCGGTGCGTGGTGCGCTTTCCAATACACTTGGCGTGACGCCAGACGACTTTGCAAGCCTGCAGTGGGTAGAGGCGAAGGACATCGCTTACTGCGCTGACTCCCGCCAACTGCCGGGCATTGTTGATGTCCACAATGAGATCAACAATTTCGATTCTGCCATGGGTAAGGTTGTTTGGAATCTGACTAAGGCGGAGGTAAGTGGAACTATTCGATCTATGGCGCCTGGTGATCTTCAAGCAGGCGTGGATGCACTCTGGCGAAAAATTTTCCCAATCCTTGACGCGAACCTTGGAACAGTCCAGGCGCTCCTTGGCGATATGCTGAGTCCAGCCAGTGAAGGACTTGGGCCGCTTGGGATAATGCGTCTTGGCCCTAGGACCGTACAGTTACTGTGGCCGGGATTGATGATGATGTTAGTGACTGCCGTCGCGCTCAAGCGCGATGGGGATGTCGCTGCGCTGCTAGCCAGCAAGGACATGAGAGTGATTGCACTCAGGTTCTGGGGAGGCCCCGCCTCGATGGGACGTATCGCTCGTGAATTGGTAGATGGAGACGATAACGAGGCGGTGGAGGATTTCTTGGGAAAAGAAATGTCAGAGATTGTTTTGATGTCGCAAGTACGCTCTCCGCATGGCGAAGTGAATCGAGTAAGCCTCGCAGCCGATCGTTCAGCGCAAGACAGCTTCGGAGCACCACGACGAGCAAAGCTTGCGGTCACAAATTCAAGACAATTCCGGGAGGCTGTGAAAAGCGGAGTGATTGAAAATGTCGCCCGTATTTTGGAACCTGAACTCCGTCTACGCGGCCTTGCACGTGAAGAAAATATATTTAAAGTTGAGCTGACAAAATAATGAAGACTCGTGAGATTGAAGCGCAAATTCGGTTGCGAGCAAAGACAAGATTTGAAGTGACAGTGGACGAGACGCTCGGGCTACTGGCTGAAACAGCTTTAGTCGACGTCTCTGCGTTGAAGGTTCGCCGAGTGGGATCATCGGGGAGAGGTGGGCGTACCATTTTGTTGGCGGCTATCGATAAAATTGATGACTGGACTCTGGTTTCCCGATGGTCGGCACAGGTTAGAGATGTGTTGCCAGAACCGGAAACTTCAGATCTTTACCTCTTTTTGGTCGCAGATGGGTTTAGCGCGCACAATCGTTCTCGAATTGAATCCGACGAGCAGTTTTGTCGTAAGTACGTAGCCGGCAGCGTCGACGAACTGCCGGGGCTACTAGATCGGACATTCATGGCTTCGCTATCGTCGAGGGAAGGCGGGGCCGGGGGCGGGGGCGGGATAGCGAACCCGATTACGGCCGCATTCCAGGCAACTCAAGAGAAGCATACTTGGCTCACGGAAGCGTTCCAGCAGCACTGGTTGAACACGTTCCTTACCGAGAAGCCAGGGAAGGACTTAGTGCCTCAAATTATTGGAAATATTGTTCCCAAAATGGACTCGTGATGGATAAGCCTGCTCCGATTAAGCTGAAGTCAATCAAGCTCAACAACATCCGACGCTTTGGACGTGATGTCGAAATTAAGTTCGGCACGGGCGCCACCATTTTGCTTGCTCCAAATGGATCAGGGAAGACTGCTGTACTCGAGGCTATCGAGCTGGCGTTAACCTCGGGCGTCAAGAGGACAGGTGGTCGCTGGGCTCCTCTGATTCGTGATGGGGGGCAGGATGCATCCGTGCAGGTTAGTTTTGGTGATTGGGAGCGTGAGGTCGCCATTACGAAAGAGGGAATCAATGTCGTAAAAGAAGGTAAACTGCAAACGATTTTTAACGACATAAATCCGGCAGAGATCCCATTTCTGCTGCGTCTCACACATTTGTTGGACCAGCGAGATAGTGACTGGTTTTGCCAGCAGTCTAGCGAAGACGCAGGCGAGCAACTTGCGATGTTGCCCCTTGGGCGGCAAGCGTCACAAGTCAGCTCTACTGTCGCAAAACTAAGGCCATCGGTCTCCCGGAAAATTACTGAACTTAACGGTGTTATCGAAACCCGCCAGCGGCAGTTGGAATCTTGGAATGCGTTATTACGAGTACGGGATAGCGCGAAGACTGACCTCAGTAAACCACTGACGCCTCTTCCCGTGCTCGCTGAAAAGTTAGGAACGATATCCAATGCACCGGTACTAGGCGGGCTGCACACTGTCGCCTCAATTCGCGAGCACTGGGCGATTGCAAATACGTCGAACAAGCAGAACTTGGCAACTATTGACACGGCGTTGAGCAATTTGGATCGAGTCGTTTTAGTTCCGGCCGCCTATGAAGAAATCTCAAATTCGCTTGGGCTGTTGGAACAGAACCTTCAAGCGGTAAAAGGTACGCAGACCAATTACCAAGCGCAAATCAAATCGCTCGACGAGGGAATCGCAACTGCCGAGGCCAATCATCGTCAGCTCGATAATAACCTATCGACCAAACGGACTGAACAGCAACGCAAACAGTCTCATGCAAAGACATCCGAGCTCTTGAGAAATCGCTTTGAGCACAAGACAGTCCAATCTCAAACGCTTGACAGACGCCAAGCAGCGTTTGAGGTGACTCAGGAAGCGTATAGGGCTGCTCTGGCAACGAATGAAGTGAACCTTGCGCTGTCGACCTTGGTTGGCACAATTGCGCTCCAGCGTGACGATCTTTCTGCTGCCAAGAACTCTTATGGTCAGTGGCAGAGTGCAGTGGCAAGAAAAGATGCAGAAGAGGCTCGTCGAAAAGAAATTGACGCCAACATCAATGTTCTTGCCGAAGAACTCAA
Source organism: Pseudomonadota bacterium (assembly GCA_046728335.1). Taxonomy (GTDB): domain Bacteria; phylum Pseudomonadota; class Gammaproteobacteria; order Burkholderiales; family Burkholderiaceae_D; genus JAFCUW01. Next base: position 81,887 of record JBKPEJ010000024.1, read on the forward strand.
TCTCGAAAAAGTCCAGCTTGGACAAAGAGAATTAGAGCATACATCAGCCACGGCGTTAGTTACTGCTTTGCAAGATGCAGCGGGGGCGATTCGTGCGGCTGTGTCTGCGATTGCCGAAAAGCTCCCACTGGGAAGCTCCAGTTGCCCTGTTTGCTTGGAGGACCATGGTGAACAAGAGCTACGCCGTAGGATTTCACTGGCCGTGAGTGCAATTGACCCGCGACTTAATGCAGCGATTCTCGACCTGCGTGCAGCCGCCGAAAAACTTGGTGTTGCCAAACAAAGCCAAACTGCAAAGGACGCCGCACTTACTGCAGCGCAAGCGGAGCGGGCACAAGTGAACGCTGAAATTGCTAAGATTGAAGCGGAAATCCAACTACTGAAGGGCAATAAACTTCTTCTGGGGTTGGCGTTAGAGGACGTTCATGACCAACTCCATATCTTGCAAACAAAGCATGATAATGACTTCGCTGGACTTGAAGCTAAGCGCGCCACCCAACAGCCGTCAGTGGATGCCGCTGCTATGGCCGAATTGGCTGAACGTTTCGCGTCCGCAAAAAGGGACGTCGCGGAAACTGAAGAAGCCATTACCCGTCTTGATGAGGAGATAGCTGGAGCGAAACGTACGATTGATGAGCTAAGTCCTCTCATCGACCAAGACGTCAGCGATGAGCAATTAGCGCAGTCGATCGGCGACCTCGAGAGCGAGGTAAGTCTGAGTACAGTCGCTACCGCCGACGCTGTAAATCGTAGGTCCGCGTTGACTAAAGCCCTCCTAGATGTGGACGCGCAGATAAGTCGAATTACTAATCAATTGCAGCTGGATCGTGGGCGGTTCCAGACTCAAGTATCGCAGTGGATATCTGCCGGCTTGACTAGCCCGCCCTCACTGGAGCAACTAGAGAACCTCAAGCAAGGGCTCTTGCGGGATAAAGACAATCGTGACTTAGCTAGCGCGCAATTCGCTGAAATAGAGACAGAGCTCGCGCGTCATGCTGAGGCTCACGCGTTGGCAGTCGCCCAACAGGAAGTCGATAAGGCCAGAGGTTCTACTATTGAGAACGCATATACAGCGTCGTTAGCCGAGAAGCTTGAGTCAGCTATAGACGAACATGCCCAGGGCGTTAGGCACAAGAGTGCACTGGATGAGTTCCATTCGCACTTAACTGTTGGAATAGAAAAAATTAGAGATAAAGTAGCGGACGTCGTTCCGTACTGGCAGGCTATCTTGCAACGAATCGTCCAAGAGCCGCGATTCTCCGGCACTAATTTGAGTTACTACAAAAAGAGCACAAAGGATCACGCCTCGATTCAGGTCGGTCTTGGCGAGGGGCGTGTTGGCGTCGCTGATGTGGCAAGCCAAGCGCAGATGACTGACCTACAGCTCTCATTCATGCTTTCAATGGCTACAGCGCATCAGTGGTCGAATTGGAAGGCGTTCTTGCTGGACGACCCAACGCAGCATCACGATTTGGTCCACGCGTCTTCTGTTTTCGATGTATTACGTGACTTCATTGCAGAGCACGGATTTCAAGTGATTCTTACCACACACGATGCTCAGCAAGCCCGATTCCTTATGAGGAAGCTAAGCAACGACGGAGTAGATGCAAAACTATGGACGCTGTCTCCGTCGCATGACGGTATGACGGCGAAACAAATTGGCGGTCTCGATGCTTCCGAAACCGACGAACCCGTATTTCGTATGCCCCGAATCGACGAGGTGCCTCCAAGCGACGCTAGATAGGAAGAGTAATTTTGTCCACGATCATTTGACGGCTGAAGATATAGGGACATGGCTATGGGTAAAAGCAAAGTAGCAGGTATCGGATGGGGATCGTTAGTCTGGGATGGGAGAACTTTGCCCGTAATGAGCATTGGAAGTCTGACGGGCCATTTCTCCCTATCGAGTTCGCCCGGGAGTCCAAAGAGGGCGCATGATCTTAGTGCTTTGCGACGACTTTCCCGTCCTCGCGACATGTTGGGCAATGTTATCCGTTGAAGATGTCGGATTCGCTATCAAGGCTTTAGCTGCGAGAGAGAGTATCACGACTCGAATAGCTCACGACATCGGTCGGTGGAGCCGCAGCGATGCTAAACGCACGGCGCATGTGCTGATGTCATTAAGGCCTAGGCTCAGGACCATGAGTTGGAAGGAGTGGCGTGGACGAATCTTCCCTGCGGCTTCCAAGAAAGCCGCCGCGCGATGCCAACTCAAGAGGAGGGTCTTGCGCACATCAAAAGGTTAGAAGGAGAACAGTTGCGACTGGCGCTAGAGTACGTGTGGAGGGCGCCGGCGCAGGTACGCACACGGTATAGGCAGGCTATCGAACAAGCCTTCAACAGCAAGATTTTCGTGCAGTTGGGTATGGACATCTCGCTCAAAAAAAATCCGTTTCTAGAGGATTAGCCATGGACATGGAAGTATGGGAAAACACACCGTCACAATTGGAGTACTTTTCATGTCCATACCCTTGTCATTCGCGGTTGGGTGGAGTGGGGCCCCTACCAACTGAAGCATCCGGACAAATCGACCCGCACCAACGAGTCGTTCACGCTGGCCGACTACCGCGCCCGCTATGCGCAGTACAAGAGCGATCCCGACCTGCAGGCGGCGCACCAGGCGGCGCCATGGATCGTGACCTGGGACGACCACGAGGTGTCGAACGATTACACCAGCGACCGCGATCAGCGCAACACACCCGATTTCGCGGCGCGCCGCGCGGCTGCCTACCAGGCGTACTACGAACACATGCCGCTGCGCCTGGCGCCGCCCGGACAGAGCGATTATGCAAAGTTCCGCATATTCCAGCGTTACGACTGGGGCAGGCTGGCGCGCTTCCACCTGCTCGACGACCGCCAGTACCGCGCCACCCACGCGTGCATGCTTGTCGAAGCGGGCCGCTCCGGCTCTGTGCGGCGGCGCGACTGCGCCGACCTGCGCGACCCGGGACGTACGATGCTGGGCGGCGAGCAGGAGGCGTGGCTGGCATCCGGTCTTACTTCATCCAACGCGCGCTGGAACATCATCGCGCAGCAGACGCTGATGGCGCAGTCGACCCAGACCAGGATCATCGAGCCCGACGACGGCCGCTTCTGGACCGACGGCTGGGATGGTTATCCGATGGCGCGCGCGCGCCTGTTCGATACGCTTGGCAAGAGCGGCGCGGCCAATCCGCTGGTGATCTCCGGAGACGTACACACCTTCTATGCGGCCGAATTGCGGCGCGACTTCTACCGGCCGGAGTCGAACGCGAATCCAGTGATCGCGACCGAGTTTTGCGGCACGTCAGTGACGTCGTCATCGCGGCCGCAAAAGCGCACGCAGGAGTATGTCGACATGAACCCCCATATCAAGTATGGGCGCAGCGACAAGCGGGGCTTCATGCTGATGGAAGTGACGCCGGCGAAGACCACCACCAATTTTGTGGCGCTGGATGACGTCCGCGATGCGGCGACGGGTATCGCAACGGTCGCGAGTTTTGTAGCGCATGCCGGGCACCCAGGGTTGAATCGCACCTAAGGCGTCAGCATCGCCCCTCCCCCCATCGTTCCCGCCTTCGCGGGTAACGCGTCCGCGAATCCGGCGGTTGCCCGACTACGCCGTCGTCGTGTCGCGCAGTTCACGCCGCAGGATCTTGCCCACATTCGTCTTCGGCAAATCATCGCGGAACTCGATGTACTTCGGTTTCTTGTACGCGGTCAGCTGCTCCTTGCAGTAATCCATCAGCTGTTCCCTGGTCAGGTCAGGATCGCGCTTGACGACGAACAACTTGACCGCCTCGCCCGAATTCGCGTCCGGCACGCCGATGCAGGCGCATTCAAGCACGCCCGGATGCGCCGATATCACCGCTTCGATTTCGTTCGGGTACACGTTAAAGCCGGATACCAGGATCATGTCCTTCTTGCGGTCGACGATGCGCGTATTCCCGGTCGCGTCCATCACGCCGATATCGCCGGTCTTGAAGAAGCCGTCCGAAGTCATCGATTTCAGCGTTTCGTCGGGCCGGTTCCAGTAGCCCGCCATCACCTGCGGTCCACGGATGGCAATTTCGCCGCGCTCGCCCAGCGCGACCGGATTGCCGTCGTCGTCGAGGATCATGACCTCGGTCGACGGCAGCGGCAATCCGATGGTACCGCTGAACTCATGGATGTCGCAGCGGTTGGCCGTGGCCACCGGCGACGTTTCGGACAGGCCGTAGCCCTCGACGATCGGCGTGCCGGTCAGCTTCAGCCACTTGTCGGCCACCGCCTGCTGCACCGCCATGCCGCCGCCGTTGCACACGCGGTAGCTGGAAAAATCGAGCTTGGCGAAGTCCTTGTTGTTGAGCAGGCCGTTGTACAGCGTGTTCACCGCAGGGAAAATGTTGATGCGGTACTTGGCCAGCTCCTTGACGAAGCCCTGCATGTCGCGCGGATTCGGAATCAGCACGTTCAATCCACCGAGCCGCATGGCCATCAGCGCGCACACCGTCAGCGCATAGATGTGATACAGCGGCAGCGCGCAGACGAACTGCAGCTGCTCGCCCTTCGGCAGCGTGTCGAGCGTCGGCTGCAGCCACGCCTCGTTCTGCAGCACGTTGGCGATCACGTTCCGGTGCAGCAGCACGGCGCCTTTCGAGACGCCGGTGGTGCCGCCGGTGTACTGCAGGAAGGCGATGTCGTCGTGGCCGATCGTCACCGGCGCGAGCGCCATGCGCGCGCCTTCGGACATCATCCGGTTGAATGGGACCGCACCGGGCAGCGAGAACGCCGGCACCAGCTTTTTCACCTTGCGCACCACCAGGTTGACGATCGCCCCCTTCACGGCGCCGAGCATGTCGCCCATGGTGGCGACGATGACGTGCCTGACCTGCGTCTTGCCGATCACCTGCTCGAGCGTGATGGCGAAATTTTCGAGCACGATGATCGCTTCCGCGCCCGAATCGATCAGCTGGTGCTGCAGCTCGCGCGGCGTGTACAGCGGATTGACGTTGACGATGGTGTAGCCGGCGCGCAGCGCCGCCGCCATTGCAACCGGATACTGCAGCACGTTCGGCAGCATGATCGCCACCCGCGCGCCCTGCTTCAGTCCTTTCGACTGCAGCCAGGCGCCCATCTGCTGCGACATGCGGTCAAGTTCAGCATAGGTGATCGACTTGTCCATGCAGACGTAGGCCTTGCGGTCGGCATACTTGCGGAAGGCTTCCTCGATCAGGTGGGTCAGCGAGCGATACTGCGTCCAGTCGATTTCCGCCGGAACGCCAGGCTGATACGCCTTGAGCCAAAACTTGTCCATCTATCCCTGCCCCTTCTGAGTGCTGCCATTTCTGTGAAAATGCAAAACGCCCGGCGGCCGGGCGTCTTGTGTTTCGCCCTGCCGCGCAGGACTTATGCGGCCTGCTTCTCGTCGCGCAGGACCCTTCGCAGGATCTTGCCGACATTCGTCTTCGGCAGCTCGTTACGGAATTCGATGTACTTCGGCTTCTTGTAGCCGGTCAGCTGCACCTTGCAGAAGTCCATCAGCTGCTCGGCCGTCAGGCTCGGATCCTTACGCACCACGAACACCTTGACCGCCTCGCCCGAATACTCGTCCGGCACGCCGATCACAGCGCATTCGAGCACGCCCGGGTGCGATGCGATCACGCCTTCGAGTTCGTTCGGGTAGACGTTGAAGCCGGACACCAGGATCATGTCCTTCTTGCGATCGACGATTTTAACGTATCCGGCCGCGTCCATGATGCCGACGTCGCCCGACTTGAAGAAGCCGTCGGGCGTCATCACCTTGGCCGTTTCGTCCGGCCGGTTCCAGTAGCCGGCCATGACCTGCGGGCCACGGATGGCGATCTCGCCGCGCTCGCCGAGCGGTACCGGCACGCCGTCGTCATCGAGGATCGCAATGTCGGTCGACGGCACCGGCAAGCCGATGTTACCCGTGAATTCGGTCAGGTCCGAGCGGTTGCAGGTGGCGACCGGCGAAGTCTCGGACAGGCCGTATCCTTCGATGATGCACACGCCGGTTGCCGCCTTCCACTTGTCGTTGACGGTCTGCTGCACCGCCATGCCGCCGCCGTTGCAGATCTTCAGCGCGGAGAAATCGATGGCGCCGAAATCGGGATGGTTAAGCAGCGCGTTATACAGCGTGTTCACCGCCGGCAGCATGTTGATCTTGTACTTGCGCAGTTCCTTGATGAAGCCGCCGATGTCGCGCGGATTCGGGATCAGGATGTTCAGGGCGCCCACCCGCATGCCCCACATCGCGCAGGCCGTCAGCGCGAAGATGTGATACAGCGGCAGCGCGCAGACAATGGTCATCTGTTCAATCACGGGCGGCTTGGCCATCGCCGGCACCGACCACGCTTCGCTTTGCAGCACGTTGGCGATGATGTTGCGATGCGTGAGCGTGGCGCCCTTCGACACGCCCGTGGTGCCGCCGGTGTACTGCAGGAAGGCGATGTCGCCAGGCGTGGCTTCGACCGGCGTGAACGTCATGCGCGCGCCTTGCGACAGCATGTCCTTGAAGCGCACTGCGTTCGGCAGCGAGAACGCCGGCACCATCTTCTTCACGCTGCGCACCACGAAGTTGACCAGCATGCCCTTGGCGCCGCCGAGCATTTCGCCCATGCTGGCGACCACGATATGCTTGACCTGGGTCTTGCCCAGCACCTGCTCGAGCGTGGTGGCGAAATTTTCCAGCACGATGATCGCTTCGCTGCCGGAGTCGATCAGTTGGTGCTCCAGTTCGCGCGGCGTGTACAGCGGATTGACGTTGACCACGGTGTAGCCGGCGCGCAGGATCGCGGCGATCGCGATCGGGTACTGCAGCACGTTCGGCATCATGATGGCGACGCGTGCGCCTTTTTTCATGCCGCGGCTCTGCAGCCAGGCGGCGGCGCGGCGCGAATAGTTATCGAGCTCGCCGTAGGTGAGGAATTTGTCCATGCAGACGTAGGCGTTGCGGTCCGCAAATTTTTGGAACGACTCATCCAGCAGCTGGACCAGCGAGCGGTACTGGTCGGGATCGATTTCCGCCGGCACGTTGTCGGGGTAGGATTTCAGCCAAAATTTATCCATCGGGTGCCTCTGTCTCAATAGTTATCGTTATATGTGCCGGCACGCGGCGCCGTAGAGTGCTCCCTATGGATGCTATCGGGCAGCGCGCTCGGATGCAAGCGCTTTTGCTGTTATTCGAGCAAGCATTCTATTGTGAATGAATGATGCAATTCAGCAACATCACGAAGGCTTGAGAGAGGGCGAACCCAGCAGTCTGAGCTGGCGATGGCGCTCGACCGGATCGAGGGCGGCGATGCGGGCCACCGCGGCGTAGAAGGCGGCGAAGCTGTGCTCGCGCGCGAGCAGGTTCCGGAACGCCGGCACGAAGTCGTTGTAGGTCCCCACCGCCGCCAGGTGCGCGTTCGACAGCGGCTCGGCGAAGAAGCGGTCATAGCCCGCGTAGCCATCCCAGCTTTCCTTGAGCACCTGGTAATCCGTTTGCAGCTGGCGGAACAGGCGCGCCTTGGCGGCGCGCTTTTCGGCGATGCCGGCGCCGGAGTCGTAGTTCTTCTGGAGCGCGCCCCTGCAGCGCAGCAGCAGCTGCAGGAATTCCTGTTTGCGCACGGTGTACTTGACGTAGTTCTCGCGCATGGCCGGATTGCCGTAGTGTTCGAGCCAGCGTTCGACGCCGGCTTCCTCGACCGCGCTGGCGAACGACTCGTTGAACTGCGAATCGCCGGCCACATACACCACCTGGTGCGCCAGTTCGTGGAAGATCAGTCGTGCCAGTTCGGCGTCGGGATAGTTGATGAAGGTCGAGATCAGCGGATCGTTGAACCAGCCCAGCGTCGAGTACGCGCTGACGCCGCCGACCTGGACGTCGTTGCCCTCGGCGCGCAGTTGGCGCGCATAGGCTTGCGCGTCATCCTTGCCGTAATAGCCGCGGTAGTTCACGCAGCCGGCCACCGGGAAGCACCACTGCAGCGGCGTGAGCGACAGTTCGGGCGTCGCCACCACGTTCCACACCACGAAGGGCCGGCTCAGCGCAGTGTAGTTCTTGTAGCTCTGGTTGTCGGGCAGGCCCAGTTGCTGCACGGCGTACAGGCGGATCTGGCGCGCGGTGGCCAGCCGCATGCGCAGCTTCGGCGCGGTGCCGGGATCGGCCATCCATTCGTCGACCGGGCGCGAGTCGGACAGCAGCGAAAGCTGGCCCTGGGCCGCCTGCGTGTAGTAGTTCAGCGTCGAACAACTTGCCAGCAAACCCGCCGCCACGCCTGCCATCAGCAGGCGCCGCGCAGCTCGTGGAATGTCGGTTCGTTTCATGGCTGCGCCTATAAAGCGGCTTTCTCCACTTGCACCAGGGTGTCGTAAAAAGTCGGCGCCCGGCCCATGTCGGTCAGGCGCTGGCTGGTCACCTCGTTGGCGTTCTTGCCATCGCGGCCGAGCTTCTTCCACCACACCGACAGGCCCACCACCAGGCCCGGGCGCGCCTTCGGGGTCACGCGCGCCTTGGCCACGAAGGAGCCGCGGTCGTTGAAGATGCGGACCATCTCGCCATCGGCGATGCCGCGCGAGGCGCTGTCGTCCGGGTGGATGTCGAGATACGGCTCGCCTTCCGCGGCGCGCAGGCTCTTGACGTTGACGAAGGTCGAATTGAGGAAGTTGCGCGCCGGCGGAGAAATCATCGCCAGCGGATATCTGCGCGCCAGTTCCGGGTTGGACGCGGCCGATTCATAATTCGGGGTGTACGTGGGCAGCGGGTCGTGGCCGTCGGCCAGCATGCTCGCCGAGTAGAACTCGCACTTGCCGGATGGCGTAGGGAAGCCGCCGTCGGCGAACGGCGCATCCGGCATGTTCAGCTTTTGCCAGCCGGTCCGCTTGAGCGACTCCCAGTCGAAATGCACCGCGCGCGCGTCCTTGACGTCGAAGGCCTGGGCCGCGAGCTGGTCGTCGCTCTGGCTGAAGCAGGGGTCGGTGAAGCCCATGCGCGCGGCCAGCAGGCGGAAGATCTCGGTGTTGGGTTTGGCTTCGCCCATCGGCGCGATGGCCGCGTTATTGGCCATCATGTACAAATGGCCGTAAGCGAGGTGGGCGTCGACGTGCTCCAGCTGCGTCGTGGCCGGCAGCAGGATGTCGGCGTAGTCGGCGCTGTCGGTCTGGAAGTGTTCAAGCACCACGGTGAACAGGTCCTCGCGCAGGAAGCCCTGCATCACTTTGTCGGAGTCGGGGGCGATCGCCAGCGGGTTGGCGTTGTAGACGATGACCGCTTCGATCTTCGGACCGAATTGCGGCGACGCTTCGCGCAGCAGGTCGTCGCCGATGGTGGTCATGTTGATGGTACGGACCGGGTGTTTCAGCAGGTCGGGCCGCTGCAACGCTGTGCGGTTCGCCGGAAACGAGCCCGAGGCCGACAGCTGGATGCCGCCGGCCGCATGGCGCCACGCGCCGACCAGCGCCGGCAGGCAGGCGATGGTGCGCACCGACATGCCGCCGCCGGCGACGCGCTGCACGCCGTAGTTGACGCGGATCGCGACCGGCTCGCCGCGTTGTGCGGCCTGGCCGTAATCGCGCGCCAGGCCGATCACTTCGTCGGCGCTGATGCCGCAGGTTTCGGCGGCGCGCTCCGGCGTCCATTCGGCGGCGCGCGCCTTGAGCTGCTCGAATCCGAGCGTATGGCTGGCGATGTAGCCGTGGTCGAGCAGGTCCTCGCGGATCAGCACGTGCATCATGCCGAGCGCCAGCGCGGCGTCGGTCCCCGGCAGCAGCGCGATATGCTGGTGGCACTTCTCGGCGGTGAGCGAACGATACGGATCGATCGCGATCAGCTTGGCGCCGCGCCGCTTGGCTTCCTGCGCGCGGGTCCAGAAATGCAGGTTGGAGGCGATCGGATTGCCGCCCCAGATGATGATCAGCTTCGATTCCTGGAACTGCTCGAGGTCGGTGCCGACCGATGCGCCGATGGTGTACTTGTAGCCGGTGGAGCCGGCCATCGCGCAGATCGTACGGTCCAGCAGCGACGCGCCCAGCTGGTTGAAGAAGCGCGACGACATCGACTCGCCCTGCACCAGCCCCATCGTGCCGCAATAGCTGTACGGCAGGATCGCCTGCGGCGCGCGTGCGGCAATGACGCCCAGCCGCGATGCGATTTCATCGAGCGCCTGGTCCCAGCTGATGCGCTCGAACTTGCCTTCGCCCTTGTTGCCGACGCGGCGCATCGGATGCAGCAGGCGTTCCGGGTGATAGGTGCGCTCCGCATAGCGCGCGACTTTGGTACACAGCACGCCGGCGGTGGTCGGGTGGTCCGGGTCGCCTCTGACTTCAGTGGCGACGCCGTCTTCCACAGTAATCAGCAGCGCGCATGTATCGGGGCAGTCATGCGGGCACGTCGCGCGCACTTGAGTCGAGGTCATCGGAGGAGCCGGGAGCGTGGATGGAAAACCGTACTTTATACGATTTCCGCGCGCGGAGAGCGGACGGCTTGATACGTTGGCCGTCCAATGACGAGTAGGGCTACAATAGTTCTACAATTGCATTGGCATTCATGCATTCCTGGAGAACAAGATGAAACTCGTCGAACCTATTATCGCGTTCCAGTCGGAGCTGCAGCTGATCCGGCGCGACCTGCACGCCCACCCCGAACTTTGCTATGAAGAGCAGCGCACCTCCGACGTGGTCGCGGCCAAGCTGACCGAATGGGGCATCCCGGTTGTGCGCGGCCTCGGCGTTACCGGCGTGGTCGGCATCATCAAGAACGGCAGTTCAGCGCGCGCCATCGGCCTGCGCGCCGACATGGATGCGCTGCCGATGCACGAAGTGAACAGCTTCGCGCACGCCTCGCGCCATGCCGGGAAAATGCACGCCTGCGGCCACGACGGCCACACCGCGATGCTGCTCGGGGCCGCCCACCACCTGGCCAACAACCGCAATTTCGACGGCACCGTGTACCTGATCTTCCAGCCGGCCGAAGAAGGCGGCGCCGGCGCGCGCCGGATGATCGATGACGGCCTGTTCGAGCAGTTTCCGATGGAAGCGGTGTACGGCATGCACAACTGGCCGGGCATGCCGGCAGGCAGCTTCGGCGTGGTGGCCGGTCCGATGATGGCGTCGAGCAACGAGTTCCGGGTGGTGGTCAAGGGCAAGGGCGCGCATGCCGCGCAGCCGCACAAGGGCATCGATCCGGTGATGGTGGCGGTGCAGATCGCGCAAAGCTGGCAGACCATCATCTCGCGCGAGAAGAATCCGCTCGATACGGCCGTGCTGTCGATCACCCAGATCCACGCGGGCAGCGCGACCAATGTGATTCCGGACGAGGCGGTGCTGATCGGCACCGTGCGCACCTTCACCACCGACGTGCTGGACCTGATCGAGCGCCGCATGGAGGAGATCGCCAGGCACACGGCCGCGGGCTTCCAGGCGTCGGTCGACTTCGGCTTCAAGCGCAACTACCCGCCGCTGGTAAATCATCCGAAGCAGACGGCGTTCGCCATCGAGGCGATGAAGGCGGTGGCCGGCGCCGACAAGGTGGACGCGAATGTCGAACCGACCATGGGGGCGGAGGACTTCGCGTTCATGCTTCAGGCCAAGCCCGGCTGCTACGTTTTCATCGGCAATGGCGAAGGTGCGCACCGCTCCGGCGGGCACGGCCTCGGCCCATGCCAGCTGCATAACGCCAGCTACGACTTCAACGATTCGCTGCTGCCGATCGGCGCCAGCTACTGGGTGCGGCTGGCCGAAATGAGCCTGCCGCCGGCCTGAGGCTTAGGGCAACTGGTCCGGGGCGTCGCCCAGCCGCTGTCCCGGATTTATCTTCTCGAGCGCGAGCAGCGCGGCAGACTGGTCGGCGGCCGGATGGTCGTCGGCGATCGCGCGGTAGTGCTCCGTCACCAGCGCGGTCACTGGCAGCACGATGCCGGCGTCGGCCGCCGCGACCAGCACATTTTGCATGTCCTTGAGCTGGCTCTTGACCTGGCCGCCCGGCATGAAGTTACGGTCCAACATGCGCTGGCCGTGCACTTCCAGGATCCGGCTTTCCGCGAAACCGCCGCGGATCGCCGCGCGCACCGCGGCCGGATCGGCGCCGGCGGCGTGCGCCAGCAGCAGCGCTTCCGCCACGATGTCGAGCGTGCCGCCGACGATGAGCTGGTTGCACAGCTTGGCTACCTGGCCGCTGCCGGCAGGTCCGACCAGGGTCGGCCGCCCCATCGCGCGCAGCACCGGTTCGGCCAGCGCGAAATCGCGCACGCTGCCGCCGGCCATGATTGCCAGCGTGCCGGCCTCGGCGCCGAGCACGCCGCCCGACACCGGCGCATCCATGAAGCTGATCCCCTGCGCCTCCAGCCGCGCATGGAAGGCCAGCGCTTCCCCTTTCTGGGTCGAGCTCATGTCGATCCACAACGCCCCCGGTTGCAAGGACGGCAGCGCGGCCTCGATCACCTGCGCCACCACCGCGCCCGACTCCAGCATCGAAATGACGATGTCCGCAGCGCCCACCGCGCTTGCGAGTTCGGGTTGCGGATCCGCGCCCACCGCGCGCAGCGCCTCGGCCTTGGCCGCGCTGCGGTTCCATGCGCGCACGCTGTGGCCGGCCCGCGCCAGCCGCGTCGCCATCGGTTTCCCCATCAGGCCGATACCGAGGAATGCCAGGGTCGGAGTGGTCATTCGGTTTCCTTTTTTTTTGTGGTCAAGAGTGATGTTCGATTGTATCGTGGCGCGGGTCGCACGGCATTTCGTCAATTCGGTACAATGACCCCCGCTGTTAATCAAATTGCACTCATGTTCATGAAAGCGGTTTATGTCCCCTAACAAGATTTTCCTGAAGTCGGTACTCGCGCTGGCCGCGCTGCTGGCGATGCACTCCGGCTTTGCGGCCGACCAGCTGGTCGATTCGGCGGCGGTAGAGTTTGGCGCCGGCAGCAAGGTGCAGATGATTCGTTTCAGCGCCCAGAAAAACTGGCAGAGCAGCTGGTTCGAGCGGAATGGCACACACATCTCCGGCTATTGGGATGCCAACCTGGCCCAATGGCGTGGCAACGCGTATCAGGATGTCGACGGCCAGCACCAGAACATCACCGTCATCAACCTGACGCCGGTATTTCGTTACGAGCGGGCCGACAAGAAGGGCTGGTACGCCGAAGGCGGCATCGGCGTGAGCTTGTTCTCGGAACTGTACGACAACGATTCGAACCGGCTGTCGACGCACTTCCAGTTCGGCGACCACCTCGGCGCCGGCTACGTGTTCGACAACAAGTGGGAACTCGGCGCCAAGATCCAGCATTACTCGAACGGCGGCTACAAGAAGCCCAACAGCGGGGTCAACTGGTTCATCGTGAAAGCGGCTTACCACTTCTGACCGTTCGGCCCCGCAGCCTGCGGGGCCTGTCCTGTTGACATCGCCGTCCTCTGTTTTATGTGACAATTGGGTTCGGCCCGCACGCCCGATGCGGGCTGTTACGCAAGAGGACCGATGACCAGTTCCGCCATCAAGAATTATCTGCCGTGGGTCGTGGCGACCGCGCTGTTCATGGAGCAGCTCGACGCCACCATCGTCAATACCGCCATCCCCAGCATCGCGGCCAGCCTGCATGTCACGCCGCTCAGCCTGAAATCGGTCGTCACCAGCTATATCCTCAGTCTCGCGGTCGGCATCCCCGTCAGCGGATGGATGGCCGACCGGTACGGCACGCGCAAGGTGTTCGGCACCGCGATCGCCATTTTCACGCTCGCCTCGGTGCTGTGCGGCTTGTCGCTGAATGCGCCGATGATGACCGCCGCGCGCCTGCTGCAAGGTATCGGCGGGGCGATGATGATGCCGGTGGGGCGCCTGGCGATCATCCGCACTTTTCCCAAATCCGAATTGCTCGGCGCGATGAATTTCGTGATCATCCCTGCCTTGATCGGGCCCTTACTCGGGCCCACGGTGGGCGGACTGATCGTGCACTGGGTGTCGTGGCGCGCCATCTTCTTCGTCAATGTGCCGGTCGGGCTGGTCGCACTGTTCCTGGTGTACCGCTACATGCCGGACTACAAGGGCACCGAGCGCCGGCCGCTCGACGTGATCGGCATGATCCTGTTCAGCTGCGGCACCGCCCTGCTGTCATGGCTGCTGGAGATCTTTGGCGAACATACGCTGGATCCCACTACTGCGGTCGTCATGCTCGCGCTGTCGGTGGCCTTGCTGGTCGCGTACGGCTGGCACGCAAGCGGGATCGAATTTCCACTGCTGCGGCTCACTTTGTTCAGGATCCGGACCTTCCGCGTCTCGGTGCTGGGCGGGTTTGCGACGCGCCTGGGCGTCGGCGGCTTGCCCTTCCTGCTGCCCTTGCTGTATCAGATCGGGCTCGGGCTGCCGGCGTGGAAATCGGGGCTGCTGATGATGCCGACCGCACTGGCGGCGATGGGCATGAAGCTGGTGTCCGCGCGGTTGCTGGCGCGGTTCGGATACCGCCAGGTACTCGTCGTCAATACGGTCTTCATCGGCATCACGATCGGCCTGTTCGCTACCGTGAAGAGCGGGACGCCGTTGGCGGTGATCGTTGCGCTCGGTCTGATGCAGGGATTTTTCAACTCGCTGCAGTTCTCCAGCATGAACACGCTGGCCTATGCGGACGTGGCGCCGGACGACTCGAGCATGGCGAGCACGATCTCGAGTTCGTTCCAGCAGCTGTCGATGAGCTTCGGCCTGGCGACGGGGTCGCTGGTGACTGCCTGGTTCCTGGGTAATGTTCCGCAGACGAACCGGCTGATGGTGACGAGCGCGCTGCACAGTGCGTTTGTCGCGCTGTCGGTGGTGACGATCCTGTCGTCGCTGGCGTTCTGGGGCCTGCGCCGCGAGGACGGCGAAAGCATCAGCAAGGGTTCCAAGATCGCGCCGCAGGAGCCTGTGCCGGCGAGCACCTGATAGGCAGGTCATCGTCATCACAATTCAGACTCAGCATGGGTTCCCGACAAGGGGGCGCCGAGCCCGGGGACGACATGCTGAAACCGCAAGCCGCTATGTGCTAGCCGGGCGCATATCGGCCGACGTAACGCGCGCGCGGTCGTATCAGTGCGTCGTGGCCGGCTTGCTCAGCTGCATGGGCGATCCAGCCTGCTGAACGCGCCAGGGCGAACAGTATGATGCCCGCCGATGTCGGCCATCCAAAGGCTAGTTCCATGGCGGCCAAGGCAAGATCGGCATTCGGTGGCGTACCCAATATCGCGCTAGTCTGTGCGCAGATTGCCAGAATCGCTTGCGTCCTCGGCGCGGCCGACGAGGTGTGCGCCAAGCGCTCCAGCAAGTAGGCGGCGCGCGGATCCCCAGCCGGATACAATGGATGACCGTAGCCTTCCAGGCTGTAATCGCCCGCGCTGTAATAGCTGGCGATGAAATCGGCCGGCACCGGCGCGCGGAGGGCGGCTTCCAATATCGGTCTGGCCGCGTCGCTACCGCCGCCATGCTTTGGGCCTGATAAGGCGGCCAGGCCGGCGCAAAGCGCGCTGGTCAAACCAGCGCCGGCGGAAGCGACGCAGCGCACCGCGAAGGTCGAGGTGTTCAATTCGTGATCGGCCAACAGTACCAGTGTGGCGCGTATCAATTCGCTTTGGGCCGCATCCGTCCCCCAAGCTCGGGCAACCTGCTCATGCAAGGGCAGTGAGCAGGCTTCGGCCTCCAGCAGAATGGCTGCCAAGCACCGCATCAATGTTGGTCCCGACTCGACCATGCCAGCCGCATCGTCAATGCCGACTTGCGGTACGACACGTGCCAGTACGGGCAGCAGTGCCATGGCGCGTTCGAGCGGCTCCATGCCCTGTGTCAGTGCGCGCGCCCGATCCCGCAACCTGGCCGGCACAGGCGCGCAAGGGACGGAAAAATAGTCGCGTTCGGTGTCGTTCCACAGTACGCATGCGGCCTTTTCCAGCGTCGCGTCGGCGGCCAATGCCAGCGCGTTGTGGCCGCGATAGTGCAGTTGCCCATCGTCGATGCGGGAGATGCACGTCTCCAGCACAGGCACGCCCCAATTCATGGCGGCCGCCGCCATGTGTCCGCCGCGTTTTGCGTCGGCCTTGCGCGCCGCCAGCCGCAGCACAGCCTCATGCGGATAGTGTTTGCGGCGCGCCCCCTGAGTACTGGTTGGCGTCAACAAACCCCGGCTCACATACGCATACAGAGTCGCCAAGCTTACGCCGAGAATGCGCGCCGCTTCGGACGCTGACAGGTCGTTGTTCATGCCGCCATTGTATCTTTATGTTGATTGCAAGAATCAAGATTGACCATGCCGATGACGCGCCTCTAGACTGTTTCCATTCGATGCCGGAGCACGCCATGCAAGCAAGTACATACCGCACGTCCATGTTCCGACCTTTGCGTCACGCACGCTTTCGCCGGCTCTGGCTAGCCAACCTGTTGTCCAATCTGGGCGGTTGGGTGCAGGCGTTCGCGGCGGCGTGGCAAATCGCGACTCTGTCCGACTCGGTCATGTTCACTTCGCTGCTGCAAACGGCGACCTGGGCGCCCTTGCTGTTGTGCGCGTTGCCGGCCGGGATGCTCGCGGACGCGATGCACAGGCCCAAGCTGCTGTTTCGCAGCAATGCCGGCATGGGACTGACGGCAGGCATGATGGCGCTGTTGACCCTGGCAGGGTGGCAATCGGTCACGCTCGTCCTGCTGCTGACGTTCGTCATGGGCGCGGGGGCCGCGTTCACGCTGCCGGCTTGGCAAGCGTCGATGTCCGCGTTGGCGGAGCCAGAGGAGGTCGCCGCCGTGGCTACCTTGAATAACTTCAGTTTCAACCTGGCCGCACTGGCGGGTCCCTGTCTGGGCGGCCTGCTGTTTCACTTTGCAGGAACGCCCCCCTTGTATTTATTCAATGCCCTGTCCTTCTGTGCGCTGCTATGGTTTTATCACCAATGGCAAACACAGGAACCGGATCACGTGCGGCCCCGGCCGCGGCTATTGAGGGATCTTCAGGCCGGCCTCGCAGCGAGCTGGCGCTTGGCCCGCTATCGGCAACTGCTGCTACATTCGACCGCCATCTTCTGTGCATCGACCGCGTTTGCCGCCTTGCTGCCGTTGTTGGTACGCGATGTGTTGCGCGCTACGGTGAGCACCTTCGGTGTGCTGATGGGGACCTTGGGCGCCGGCGCCGTTCTCGCCTCCGTCGTGCTGCCCACGTTGCGCCAGCACATATCGCGGCGGGTCTTGCTGGCCGGCGCGCTGCTCATCTACGGTGCCATGCTCGGCATGGTCGGACAGGCACAGACATTCGTCACGCGCTTACTCTGGATCGTGTGCGGCGGCATGGCCTGGTCGGCAATCGTCACGACACTCAACAGTGCCGCGCTGTCCGCGTTCCCCAGCGCGCTGCGGGCGAGGACACTGTCCGTCTATATCTTCATGATCGCGGTGGGCCAGACTGCCGGCGGCGCGTTGTGGGGACTGTTGGCGGCGCGCTTCGGCGTCGTCGCCGCGTTGGTGTCGGCCTGCGTGCTGATGCTGGCCTGTGCCTCAGCCATCCTATTATCGACAAACTTCCTGGAGGATCAATGAGCGCATTCAATATCCGCACGCTGCGGCCGGACGATGAACAACGCTTGCTGCAATTTGAGCGCGACAACCGGATCTGGTTCGAAGCGCGTATCGATCCGCGCGGCGACGCTTTTTACACTCGCGACGGCGTGCGCGACCATATTGAGCAGTATCTCGACGGCTATGCGCGCGCCACATGGCATCCGTGTGTGATAGTCGATCGAGTTGACGCAATCGTCGGACGGGCCAACCTCAAGGATATCGACCTGGCAACGGGAACGGCCGAAATCGGATATCGGATCGCGCAGCAGCATGCGGGCCAAGGCTTGGCAACGGACGCGGTGCGCCACCTGACTTCCCTGGGGCGCTCGCAATGGGGGCTGAAACGGCTGTTTGCGTACGTCGCAGTCGAGAATGTCGCGTCGGCGCGGGTAGTCGAAAAGTGCGGTTTCATGCGCGGTGAGCGGTTGCCGAACATGGCTTTGCTTCACGGCGTGGCCGTTGACGGACACCAGTTTTCTTGCAACCTAAGCGAGGTCGGGTGAACTGTCCGCGCGTATTTGAAACGGCTTCAGCAGGACACGCGTGAACCTGGTCAGCGATCCGCCGCTGGCCTATGCTCCCAGTCTGAGCGACGTTGCTCCCGAACAAACATGACGCCGCTCAGGCGCCGCTTACGCAAGCGTGCACCAAAGCACAAACCTTCAGACGAAAAAAACCCCGCCATTTCTGACGGGGTTTTTCTCTTATAACTAGCCTGACGATAACCTACTTTCACACTGGTTGCAGCACTATCATCGGCGTAATCTCGTTTCACGGTCCTGTTCGGGATGGGAAGGGGTGGTACCGAGT
>JBKPEJ010000066.1:0-25729 GCA_046728335.1 Pseudomonadota bacterium
GCCGCGGCGCGCGCGGTGCTGGCCACGATGGGGCACGACCCGGTCGACGCCGACACGCTGGCGCTGGCCTGCGGCAGCGCGCCGGGCGAGCTCAGCGTGGCGCTGCTCGAGCTGGAGCTGGCCGGCCAGGTCGAACGGTTGCCCGGCGGATTGTTCCAGCGGCTGAATCGCTGATCCCCGCCGTGCAGCACTTGTGCCGTAGCGACCTTAACTGATAGAGTAGAGCCATATGTTCGATATCCTGGTCTACCTTTACGAAACCTACTACCGCCCGGACGCCTGTCCCGAGCCGGAAGCGCTGGCGCGCAAGCTGTCGGCGGTCGGGTTCGACGATGTCGAAATTTCCGAAGCGCTGGTCTGGCTGACCGACCTGACCGAAATGGCCGGCGCCGAGCAAAGCGCGGTGGTGGCCTCGACCGGCACCCGGTTCTACGTGGCGCAGGAACTCGACGCGCTCGGCAGCGGTGCGGTCGGCTTCATCCAGTTCCTCGAAAGCGCCAAAGTCATCAGCGCGCTGCAACGCGAAATTGTCATCGAACGCGCGCTGGCGCTGGGCGAATCGCCGGTTGGCCTCGGCAAGCTGAAAATCATTGTGCTGATGCTGTTGTGGAGCCAGGGCAAGGAGCCGGACGCGCTCATGTTCGACGACCTGTTCGGCTCCGACGACGAGCAGGCCCCGCGGCTGCTGCATTAATTCCCCTCCGCCTGGCTCTCGCGTGCGGCGCGGCCGCGCGATCTTCCCGCTTTTTCCGTATGGCCGCAAGGGCCGTTGTTGCGTCGTCGCTGCGCGGGCCATCCGGATGCAGAGGCCACTTGCGAATTTGCGCGCAACCCGCTTATCATTGGCCGCAGCTTTTGACAGTTACCATTTCAATATCGGATGGCAAAATGCCACCCGTCCGGCCAAGCCATGTATCATGCGCCTGCCGAACCACTCTTAAAGTACGACGAGAAACCATATGACAAAAACCCTCATCATCGCCGAGAAGCCCTCAGTCGCGAACGATATCGCCAAGACGCTGGGCGGCTTCACCAAGCACGATGAGTACTTCGAGTCGGACGAATACGTGCTGTCGTCGGCGGTCGGCCACCTGCTCGAGATCGCGGTGCCGGAAGAGCACGACGTCAAGCGCGGCAAATGGAGTTTCGCCCACCTGCCGATGATCCCGCCTTACTTCGCGCTCAATCCGATCGCCAAGACCGAGGCGCGGCTGAAGGTGCTCAACAAGCTGATCAAGCGCAAAGATGTCAGCGCGCTGATCAACGCATGCGATGCGGGCCGCGAAGGCGAGCTGATTTTCCGCCTGATCCAGCAGAACGCGAAGGCCAAGCAGCCGGTCAAGCGCCTGTGGCTGCAGTCGATGACGGCCGGCGCGATCCGTGAAGGCTTCACCAAGCTGCGCAGCGACGAAGAGATGCTGCCGCTGGCCGACGCGGCGCGCTGCCGCTCGGAAGCGGACTGGCTGATCGGCATTAACGGCACCCGCGCGATGACCGCGTTCAACTCGAAAGAGGGCGGCTTCTACCTGACCACCGTCGGCCGGGTGCAGACCCCGACCCTGTCGATCGTCGTCGAGCGTGAAGAGAAGATCAAGAAATTCGTCTCGCGCGACTTCTGGGAAGTACGCGCCGAGTTCGTTTGCGCCGCCGGCATCTACGAAGGACGCTGGCTCGATCAGTCGTTCAAGAAGGACGAGAACGATCCCGAGAAGCGTCCCGAGCGCTTGTGGAGCAAGGCCGCGGCCGACACCATCGCGATGGCCTGCAAGGGCCGCCAGGGCAACGTCACCGAAGAATCGAAGCCAACCACCTCGATGGCGCCGGCGCTGTTCGACCTGACCAGCCTGCAGCGCGAGGCCAACGGGCGCTTCGGCTTCTCGGCCAAGAACACGCTCGGCCTGGCCCAGGCGCTGTACGAAAAGCACAAGGTGCTGACTTACCCGCGTACCGATTCGCGCCACCTGCCGGAAGACTACATCGACACGGTCAAGGCGACCATGGACGTGCTGGCCGAGAACAACAACTACCACCAGTTCGCCAAGCAGATCAGCGACAAGGGCTGGGTCAAGCCGAACAAGCGCATCTTCGACAACACCAAGATCTCGGATCACTTCGCGATCATCCCGACCAACGTCGCGCCGAAGAACCTGTCCGAGCCGGAACAGAAGCTGTACGACCTGGTGACGCGCCGCTTCATGGCGGTGTTCTTTCCGCCCGCCGAATTCCAGGTCACCACCCGCTTCACCGAAGTGTCGGGCCATCAGTTCAAGACTGAAGGCAAGGTCATGACCAATCCGGGCTGGCTGGCGATCTACGGCAAGGAAGCATCGACCGACGAAGACAAGGATGGCAGCACCGGCGGCAACCTGGTGCCGGTCGCCAAGGGCGAGAAGGTGCTGACCGAGAAAGTCACCGCCAACGGCCTGGTCACCAAGCCGCCTGCGCGCTACACCGAGGCGACCTTGTTGTCGGCGATGGAAGGCGCGGGCAAGCTGATCGACGACGACGAGCTGCGCGATGCGATGGCCGGCAAGGGCCTCGGCACGCCAGCGACGCGCGCCGCCATCATCGAGGGTTTGCTGGGCGAGCGCTACCTGCTGCGCGAAGGGCGCGAACTGATGCCGACCGCCAAGGCGGCGCAGCTGATGACCTTGCTGCGCGGGCTGGGCGTGAACGAACTGACCGCGCCGGAGCTGACCGGCGAATGGGAATACAAGCTGTCGCAAATGGAGAAGGGCAAAATTTCGCGCGAAGAATTCATGCGCGAGATCGCCCAGATGACCCAGATCATCGTCAAGCGCGCCAAGGAATACAACAACGACACGATCCCGGGCGACTACGCGACCCTGAAGACGCCGTGCCCGAATTGCGGCGGCGTGGTCAAGGAAAACTACCGCCGTTTTGCTTGCACCAAGTGCGACTTCAACATGAGCAAGACGCCGGGCAGCCGCCAGTTCGAGATCGAAGAAGTCGAAGAGCTGCTGAAGAACCGGACGATCGGCCCGATGCAGGGCTTCCGTTCGAAGATGGGACGTCCGTTCGCGGCCATCCTGCGCATCGTGCGCGACGAAGACATCAACAACTTCAAGCTCGAATTCGATTTCGGCCAGAACGACGAAGAAGGCGAAAACGGCGAGGGCGTCGACTTTACCGGCCAGACGCCGCTCGGACCGTGCCCGAAATGCAATGGCGGCGTGTACGAGATGGGCCTGGCGTATGTGTGCGAGCACAGCGTGGCCAAGCCGAAGACCTGCGACTTCCGCAGCGGCCGCATCATCCTGCAGCAGGAAATCCTGCCTGAGCAGATGGTGAAGCTGCTCAATGACGGCAAGACCGACCTGCTGCCGGGCTTTGTATCGCAGCGCACGCGGCGTCCTTTCAAGGCCTTCCTGGTCAAGGGCAAGGATGGCAAGATCAGCTTCGAGTTCGAGCCGCGCAAGGAAAAAGCGCCGGCCAAGGGCAAGGTAGCGAAAGTTGCGGCCGAAGGCGACGAGGCTGTCGAGACGACGGCGGCAATCAAGCCGGCGGCCAAGAAAGCGGCCGCCAAGAAGGCTCCGGCGAAGAAGGCCGCGGCGAAGAAGCCGGCAGCCAAGAAAGCCCCGGCCAAGCGCGCCGCCGCAGCCAAGTAGTCGCTCAAGCATGCGCCGCGGCCCCCGAGCCGGGTTCAGGTCCGGCGGACCTGAAAGGAGTCGAGCCTTGCAAGGCTCGACCGTTTCGCTGGAGCGAAGCTTCGCTTCACTAAACCCCTGCTTCACCCCCGGGTTTGTCGCCGCACCGGGCGCTTGCCGCCATTGCCGCGCGGGCCCACACTTAACGGGGTGACATGGCCACTATATTATGTAGCAGTTGACCAAATCTATTAGAATCAATAAGTTGCGCTCCCCGACCTTCTAATCCGAAAGTTTCTCCAAACGGTGCTGCCTGTCCTCGTTCCGCAGCCCTATTCGTAGATTTGTTGCCACGAGCGCAGCAGTTAAGTTAGATGACGAAACTCGTCCCAAGACCTTCCGCTTTCGGCCAAAAGCGGTCTTCGGCTGCAGCAGGCTGCAATCGGTTACGTTCGACGATCTGCCATACTAGGCTGAGTTTTTTTCTCTAATTTAAGTTGGACCGCCAATGAGTTACCGTCGACTTCGCCAGTTTTTAATTGGCATCCTAATTGTTGCGTCCATCAACGCATTTGCGGAGACACCGCCACCAGCCGCACCGTTTGATGCGATTAACTGGAAGGCGACCATAAAGCAAAGACCCTCGACGGGCCTGCACATGGGAACGCTCCCTGTTCGATTTGAAAAAACAACCCTTGATGACGTGCGCCGCGCTGCGTCTATAGGTGAAATTGCGCATCGCGGCGACGCTGGCGAAAGCGCTTACTGGCTTTGCTATACGAATTTAGGCGTAACGCAGGTCGAGAGAATCTGGGTGGTTGCCGACGGCGAGATGGGTGGCCCTGAGCATTACATTACTAACATCAGCGCGGAACTCCAACCGAATGGAAGCGCAACGGCAGATTGTCCGGCGTTGCCCAACAGTCTTAAGCCTCTGTCACTAGATAACCACCTGTGGATCGGCGCATCGAAAGCGGGCGCAACTACCAAGCTTGGTGCGCCGTCCTTCCGGAAAGGCGCTTGGTGGTCCTATGACTTTCAAGGCAAAGTGCCGGGTAACTGTCAAGGCGGAGGCTTCGACCTTTTGGCATCGCTATTGCTGCATTTTCAAAATGGCTACGTCAATTCACTACAAGTTGGACAGGTTACAAGTTGCTAGCAAAGCGCGCAGCCCAACCTTGGGCGTCTACCTGCGGATAGGCTGAACGTCCGCAACGGGGCGATTGCGGACCTCGAGGTCAACAAGGGCAAGGGCGGCTTCCGCCCCATTGCAGTCATTTGAATGGATCTTAGTGTTGCACGACAGGATCATAGGGAACGTGTGACTGCTACTGGCCCATAGCTAGCCGATTCAAAAAAATGCGAAGTACAGAATCGGCGCGACAACCTCAGCCGCCGTCCATGTTAAAGCCATCAAATGCCATTGTTTGGGCCTTCGTTGATGCCGCGTCCACTTATATCCAAAATAAACGATGCCAACGGAAATACTCAGTAAGGCAAGTCCGTAAGCCGATAACGACATCATTGCCAAGCCAAGCCCATCACCGCTTAGAGGATGGCCGGCGTTTTGCGCCTCCATCAATTGAAGAAATAGAACGATGAATGCTAGCAAGGGAAGTCCTCCAACAACGGCTCCTCCTGCAACGAAAGCAGCCATCTTTCCATTCGATGTTTGCATACTCATGACTACCCATTTCGATGTCTGCTAATGGCCGGGAGCAGTCTATCACTCAACGGCTGCTACCGAGCCATAGCGGTCATCCAGCAGTGAAGAATCGCGACGACTTTGAAGCCGTGGCTGTCGCTATCAGCTTGTACAAGCTCAGACCGATTTTAGGTCGGGTGTTCACAGCTGAGGAGCTACGTGGCTCCTTTGGATAAATATCGCTTCAGCAGCACGCCGGAAATCTGCATTCCACTTCGAACAGGCTGGTGGGCCGCCTGGCGCCCTGTACGACTCAGTGGGACACCGTCTTCCTCCATACCAACACCCGGCCGACACCGCGAACACGGCAGTCACCTTCCGTACCTTTTATCGAGCCCGTCAAATCGATGAAATGGCCACCCCGGGGATGAGGGTCAATGCGAGACACTTCCCACTCCAGCGAGACACGTTCGTCTGCAAAAACCGGTCTCAGCAGTTCGGTAGTGAACCTTACCCCAACGACTTCCCCCAGCGTTGAAAGGTGAGAGGCAATGAGGCCCATCAGCAATGCGGTCGTATGGGTACCGCTGACGATCGGTTTGCCAAACCGTGTTCGGGCAGCGGCTTCGCGGTCATGATGGATCGGATTGGTGTCCCCTGCGGCATGGGCGAACGCGCTGACCTGGACTGGATCGAAATGATGGGCGCCGGAAAATCGATAACCCATCTGCAAGGGCGGGGGCACAGCGTTCGAACTAGTGCTTGCAATGGCCGGAAGAGGAAGCGCGGTTTCCTTTGTCTCGTGCTGCATGTCTGGACTCCCGACGAAATCTTGAATGGTTGAGTACAAAGCTGTCCGAGAGCTGAGCCAGGTCCATCGCCGGCAACTCGGGGCATAGCAATGCTCCCCGCGTTGTCCGGCAAACTGCGCAGGTATCAGTATGCCTGGGAAGCGTCAGCCCCAGGAATCGGTTCTTCCGTGTGGTCCACCAACAGACCCGCAATTTTTGTGATGGCGTCGCGGCTGCCAGCGTGTTCGCGCAGCTTGTACTTCTGGATCTTGCCGGTCGCCGTCTTCGGCAGCTCGCCAAAGACCACATTGCGCGGACATTTGAAGTGGGCCAGCTGGCCGCGGCAGAAGGCGATGATGTCCGATTCGGAAAGGTTGGCACCGTCCGGCTTGACCTCGACGAACGCACAGGGCACTTCGCCCCATTTACTGTCGGGTTGCGCGACCACCGCCGCGTGCAGCACCTCTGGCATCCGGTACAGCACTTCCTCGACCTCGACCGATGAGATGTTCTCCCCGCCGGAGATGATGATGTCCTTGGACCGGTCCGTGATCTGAGCATAACCGTCGGGGTGCACGATGGCGATGTCGCCAGTATGGAACCAGCCGCCAGCGAGCGCCTTGGAGGTCGCGTCGGGATTTTTCAGGTAGCCCATCATCACGGTGTTGCTGCGCACCAGGATTTCGCCCGACGCCTTGCTGTTGGCCGCTACCGGTTCTAGCGTTTCTTCGTCGGCGACGCGCAAGTGTTCTAGCGCCGCTGCACGCACCCCTTGGCGCGCCTTGCGCCGAGCCTGTTCACCGATCGGTAGGTCATTCCACTCGTCGTGCCAGGCGCAGCTCACCGGCGTGCCCGAGATTTCCGTAATGCCAAACACGTGTTCGACGTCAAAGCCCATCTTGCCGACGCTTTCGAGTACGGCCGCGGGCGGGGGCGATCCGGCGGTCAGGATCCGCACCGGCTTTGTCAGCTGTGGCTGCTCGGCCGCGGGCCAGGCGGCCATCCCCGCGAGCACGATCGGCGCAGCGCAGAAGTGATCGACCCCATACTCGGCAATTGCGGAAAAAACGTTTTGCGCGGTCACCTTCCTCAGGCAGACATGGGTCCCTGCCGCTGCGGTGATGGCCCAGGTAAAACACCACCCATTCGCGTGGAACATGGGCAGGGTCCAGAGGTACACCGGGGAACGCGGCAGTCCCCAATTGGTCATCTGGAGCAGGCTCATGATATGGGTGCCGCGGTGGCTCGCCACCACACCTTTCGGATCGCCTGTTGTCCCTGACGTGTAGTTAAGCGCGATCGGCGTCCATTCGTCCTCTGGCCAGTGCCCGGGGAAAGCCGGGTCGCCGCCTGCCAGGAAGGATTCATAATCCGTGTAGCCAACGGGTTCGCATGGCGGCGCCAGCACATCATTGATATCGATGATCTGCGGCGGCCTGTCGAGACCGGCAGTCGCCTTGGCGACGACCGCGGCGAATTCGCGGTCGACCAGCAACAGCTTCGATTCGCTATGACGCAGGATGAAGGCGATCCCTTCCGCGTCGAGGCGGCAGTTGATCGCGTTCAGGACGGCACCCGAGAGCGGCACGCCAAAGTGGGCCTCGAGCATGGCGGGCGTATTCGGCGCAATGATCGAGACCGTATCGAGCGGTTTGATGCCGGCGCCGACGAGGGCGGAGGCCAGCCGGTAACAGCGCTCCCGTGTCTGCGCCCAAGTCTGGCGCAGCGGGCCGTGAATAATCGCGACCCGGCTGGGGTACACGTCCGCCGTGCGGTCGAGGAAATGGAGCGGCGTGAGGGGAAGGTAGTTCGCCTCGTTCTTGTGAAGTCCCTGCGAATAGGCTGCTGCACTCATTATTTGGTCTCCTGATTATTGTTGGCGATCGTCGTCGTGAAACGTCGTAAAGCTGCCGACCGGCTCGCGATCGGTCACCAGCGTATTTTCGATCCGCTCCGGGTCGGCATAGCCCAAGCTCATTCCGCATACGAACATCTGGTCGTCGGGAATGCGAAGATGGGTGGCAATGATCTCGTGGTAGGCATTGAAGGCGGCCTGGGCGCAGGTATCCAGGTTGCGTGCCCGTGCCGCAACCATAATGCTCTGCAAGAACATGCCGTAGTCGAGCAGGCTGCCGCGTCCCATCCTGCGGTCCACCGTGAACATCAGCCCGACCGGCGCGTCGAAGAAGCGATAATTGCGCCCGTGCTGCGCGTGCATGCGTGGTTTGTCGCCCTTTTCGATCTCAAGCAGACCGTACAGGTCCCAACCGACCTTGCGGCGCCGGTCGAGATAGGGCGAGCACCACATCTCAGGGTAGTAATCGTAGGGCTCCCGATGACGAGCGTCGGAGGACGGGTCGTCATGGGCGCCAACGATGGCATCGCTTAATCGTTCCTTTGCCGCGCCGGTGACGACGTGCACATGCCAGGGTTGGGTATTTACGCCCGACGCGCTATAGCGGGCGACGTCGAGGATCGCTTCGATGTCGCTGCGCGGTACTTCCCGCGGCAGGTAGGCCCGGATAGAACGCCTCGACATCAGGGCCCAGTCGACGGCGCCCGCCAGTTCGCCAGCGCACAGGGCAGGTACTTCGCCAATTCGCTTACTCATCATTCTGGTCTATCCATGAAAAACAATAAATAGGTTTTGCCTGACCAGGCCTGGCCGGGCCAGGCATCCGCGGCCAGCGGCATGACCACTGGCCGCCTCGTTCATGCCGCGGCAGCGGCGGTTTGGAGTGCAGCGGACGCCGCAAGCCGCTGGTTGACCAGTGCGACCGCGATCATGCCCAGCAAGCCGGCCAGGCCGATCGCGAGGAAGTTCTGTTCCAATGGCAGCTCGAGGGCGACGATGGCACCGATGATGATCGGCGCCAGGATGCCGCCGGCGCGTCCCACGCCGGACGCGAAGCCGACGCCAGTCGAACGGATTGAGGCGGGATAGAAGGCCGCTGCAAAGGCGTAAGCGACGAGTTGGGTACCAAGGGTCGAGGCGCCGACGATGAAAACGACAACCGAGAGCAGACCGTCTGACTTGATGAAGCCGAGCGCCGCGAGCGACACGGCGCCCAGGCCGTACAGGCAAGTCAGGACGGTCTTGATATTGAATTTGTCGCCGAGCCAGGCGCCGCCCACTGCGCCCAGGATGGCTCCCGTGTTGAAGATCAGGACGAAATTGAGCGCGGAGCCGAGGCTGTATCCGGCCAGCGCCAGCAGCTTGGTTAGCCACGAGCTAAGCGCATACACCATGAACAGGCCGAAGAAGAATGCGATCCAGATCATGAGAGTACTGAAGCCGCGCCGGTCGCGAAACAGCTCCAGCACCGGCGCCTTGCTATGGCGGTCGACTGTCGCCACCAAGAACTGCGCGTCCGGCGCCATGGCCTGATGCGGGGCGACGCGCGCTGCAATTCGGCGCAGATCCTCGTTGCGGCCGCGCTGGACCAGGAAGGGCACGGACTCGGGCAATGCCTTGAGCATGAACGGAATCAGCAGCAGCGGAAGGGCGGCGACGAAGAAGGTCGACTGCCAGCCATAATCCGCGATCAATTGCTTACCGATCAAGGCCACCAGCACGCCGCCAACCGCGTAACCGGCAAACACCAGCGCGACCAGGCGCGCCCGAATCGACGCCGGCGAGAACTCGCCCATCTGCGCCGCGGCGATTGGCAACACGCCGCCAATACCGAGGCCTGCGATGAAGCGTGTCACGCTAAAGCTGATCGGCTCATGGGTGAGGCCCGCGGCCGCAGTGAAGACGCTGAACAGCCCAATGCACAGCGCCAGCATTTTGCGCCGGCCGAGTTTGTCCGCCAGCGTGCCGAAGAACATCGCGCCCAGCATCATGCCGAACAGGGCGGAGCTTGCCATGAAGCCGGCCGTGGTGGCGGTCACGCCCATTTGTTTCATGATCGAGGGCAGTGCGGCGCCGACGACACCGAGATCGTAGCCGTCCAGCACCAGCACGACGAAACACCATACAAGAATCGAACGGTGGAAGCCGTTGAACTTGGATTCGTCGATCAGTTTTTGAATATTTACGATGCGCAGAGCTGCGCCAGACGCCTGCACGTGCGAGGGATGGTTCATGGGGTCTCCTGATTTTTTATCGTGGTCTGCCCCCGTATCAGGGGCGGTATGCTGCAGTTAAGCAATACTGGTACGCCTTTAACTAGTTATTAGAATCTAGCTTCGCTTAAGAATACTGCGCTGTATTGGCGATGTCAACTAGGATCTCATCGCCATGGTGCAGGGTGACCCCCGCACCGGTACCGATGAGCCGCACGCCAGATCGTGGGGCGCGGTAAAATCGGCTCCTGCAGTCCAGGAGAACATGTGGAAAAAACCGTGCTAAAAGAGATCACATCCGTCCCGCGCAAGCCGCGGCTTCGGCATCGCGGTCCTGACAAATATCCGTTGATCCTGAATGCCGCGCGCAAGCTGGTAGCGCAAGCAGGCTTTCGTGACGTGCAGATGTCGGCGATCGCCGAGACAGCCGGCATCGCAATCGGCACGCTCTATCGCTACTTTCCGGCGCGGACGGGCCTCATGGCGGAACTGGTCGCCTTGGTTGCCCAGCGCGAGGTAGACGTCGTTGCAGAGGTTGCCAGGCGTGAAGGCACTGCCGCTGATCGACTGGGGGCGGCCGCATGGACGTTTGCAAGCCGCGCCCTGCGGGGTCGGCGGATGGCCCACGCGCTGGTGGCCGAGCCTGTGGAGCCTGAAATTGAAGCGGCCCGGCTCACGTACCATCGCGCCCTGGCGAAAGTCTTCCACGACATTATCGAAGAGGGGATCGACGCGGGGGAGTTTCCGGCTCAGGACGTCACTGCATCGGCCGACTGTATCGTCGGCTGCCTCTTCGAGGGCCTGGTTAGCCCCTTGACAAATGAACCTGTCGCCAGCGCTCCGGCGTTGACGAAGCACGGCATTGCCATCATTGGATTCTGCCTGCGTGGCGTTTCGGGGAGATGCGTCGATTTTTCCCCGGGGGCAAACCTACTAGGCGAATGATCCGGGTTTCTAAACGACCGAAAGGTCCGCTTATGGCCGGTTGCAGACCGTCGGCGAGCGTCGCCTTCCGACCAAAAAACGACGTTTTAAAAAGGCCAACGCGCATTGGCCGACACTAGTGCATCCGAAGCCTGAACCGGCCACCATTCGAAAGAACACCGTTCTTCGACAACGCACTAAAATCATTCACCTGGTGTATTTTTTTCAGCTGCTCGATGGCTGGACGGTGGAAACGGAAGAACTTCCATTTTTTGGATGAGACTGCGAATTATGGTGAAGCGATGGCCAACATGTTCATCAACCAAAACCTCCCCCTTAAGGTCGAGCACTACCTGATGCACATCGACTGCAATATGCTCATCGTCCTCTGGATAAAAAGCCGTCGGCTCAACACGCGGGCTAATTTCGCTCCATTGCTCTGTCCAATAGGCGCGAACCTCTTCAGGACCACGGACAAATCCGCCTTTGAA
This sequence comes from Pseudomonadota bacterium, assembly GCA_046728335.1. Lineage (GTDB taxonomy): Bacteria > Pseudomonadota > Gammaproteobacteria > Burkholderiales > Burkholderiaceae_D > JAFCUW01. The sequence continues at coordinate 11,528 of JBKPEJ010000066.1, forward strand.
TGCGCGTGGCCATGCCACGTCCGAAGTCATCAGGGCGAGGGCTGAATCAATGTCCCGACTGTTAAACGCTGCGTAGGCTGCGCGTAGCAAATCGAAAGTCATTGTAGATTGATGTGACATTGCATTCTCCGCTCAATTTGTAAGTGCTTTTGGTCATTTTACTGCCTACGAAAATTGTAGTTGATGAATATGCGAATGGCTCGTCACCCCTGCGGCCACTTCTGGCCGATTGTACCCGTACGTACTGTTGAGGAACACCGGCCTCTGTCGACAGTAGCCATACTTAATCATCTGCTCCAACCATGAAAGACCTGCAGGCCGTTAAGTACAAGTCTAGAACGACGCTGTAGGCAATCGCCTGGACGGCGAGCCACGCAAGAGTGGGACCGGCCAATTCGGTAACCACAGATCTGTAACTCATATTTGGGACGCGAAACGGAACCAACGTTTTTTCTGGGGCTGCCAAAAGGCTGCCTGGGCTCACGGCGCAGTAGGTCATGATACTAGATCCTGATGGATGACTGGTGCGATTTGTTCGCAAACCAGCGACGAGAAAACGGGCGCGATAGGCCGAGATGCAAGAGTCGGGAGAAATTGCGCCGCGATTAGAAATCGCGACGTCGGGAGATTATTTTGTCATTGACACGGGCTGGCTAATGGATGACCCTCAGCCTTCCGTTACAATCAAAGTAACTGTGGCGTCTCTACCTGCGTTGGCGCCAAGTAACGGCGCAACACATCGGCTTCCTGGCTGGGGCTGCGTCCGAAAAAGCGCTTGAACTCGCGGCTGAATTGCGACGCGCTCTCGTAGCCGACCTGGGCGCACGCGGCCTGCGCGGTCATGTCGTTGCGCGCCATAAGCAGGCGGGCCTGGTGCAGCCGCGCCGACTTCACGTACTGGATCGGCGAGCAATGCGTCACCGATTTGAAATGCACGTGGAACGCGGGCACGCTCATGCTGGCTTCGGCAGCCAGCATGCCCACATCGATGCTGGCCGCGTAGTCGGAATGGATGCGGCGTAGCGCCTTGGCGATGCGGCCGAACTGGCCATGGCCGGTTAGCGCCGCGCGCATGGCGGCGCCTTGCTCGCCCATCAGCACGCGGAAGCATATCTCGCGCACGATGGCCGGGCCCAGCACGCGGGCCTCCAGCGGCGAGCCAAGGGTTTCGAGCAGGCGCAGCACGGTGTCGCGCAGGCGCGCATCCATGCGCGTGGTCATCATGCCCTTTGGCGCGGCCGGCACTTCGTTATCGGACTGGTCGATGGCGAACATCAGGTCGGCAAGCGTTGTGCGGTCCACCTGTATCGTCAGGCCCAGGAACGGTTTTTCCGGCGTAGCTTCGGTGGCGCTGGAAAACGGCATCGGTATCGCCACCACCAGGTACTGGTCGGCGTCGAACTGCAACACGTCGGTGCCGAAGAAGGCGCGCTTGCGGCCCTGCAGCGCGATGGCGATGCAGGGCTCCGACATCACCGGCGTTTTGGCCACGCTTTGGGTAGCGCGCGTCAAGCGTACTTCGGCCACGGCGGTGTCGGTATAGCCGTCGTCCCGGGCCAGTTGGCGGTGCAGTTCTATCAGGCGGTCCACGTCAAATCCTTTGATGCGTTCATGGATAGGAATGATCCATCAAAAGGCTGGGAATCGCCATGGTCTTGCGGTCGAAACATAGGATTAGGCAAGAAAGACATAGGCATGTGCATTTGCAGCAAATCCGCGCAGCCGTACGATGCATGCTCGTGTTATTGCCATGGAAAGGACCGCATTATGAACGCATCATTACATCGTAAAGTCATTTTGATCGCCGGCGCCAGCCTCGGCAGCGGACCGGCGACGGCGCGCATGCTGGCGGAGCAGGGGCATCACGTGGTGCTGGGGGGCCGCCGTTCGAGCAGGATGCAGGAACTGGTCAGCGAAATCCGTAAGGCGGGTGGTTCTGCCGAATGGTATGCGCTGGACGTGAACCAGGCGGCGGAAATGCGCGAGTTCCTGGCGTTTGCCGAGGACGTGCATAAGCGCATCGATGTCGTCATCAATAATGCCTGAGGTTTATGTCGCCTTAAAAAGAGAGGGTGGGGGGTCTAACAAACCGACACGAGCTCGACCGTCTTGAGCGAAACTTGCGGAGCTGCCGCTCAGTCCGTATCGGTTTGTTAGATCTGATCGTCGCCTGAGCGCCTTGCAAGCTCCATGCCGGCCGCCTCTCGCGAACTACGACGACGATGGAAGCGCAACTTCTCGCCCCCTCCGACAGTTCTCTAGCTTTCAGTTAGCTAAGGGGCGACGATTAAGTATGTTTCGTCCCATCCAGTGTGCCTTGTATGGTACTCAAGTGCATTCGGAAATGAGGAAACATCCATAGCTGCTTTGAAATCGACTGGGGACCTAATGGCAAAACTTCAGAACGTCGGATTTGTTGGTGGAGGAAAGAATCCGCAACTTTTCGCAATGAATTATCCAGCTGCGTCATCTGGTCGCTGAACGAGCGTGGTGCTGCGTACTGATTTAGCGACTTCTGCGAAATTTTTACACCTCAAAATTGGCGCTACGTAATCAAACCCGGCCTTTCAATCCGGCGACTGCTCGGCAATTCGGGCTATCAATGACGTGCATGCGTCTACCCCGACCTTTGCGGCCCATCGCTCAGCTTCATCAATCTCCGGTGGGAGCCTAGTTAATGCATCGACCTCCCAATGGACTCTGACCGCGCCGAGCGGTAACTCATCGGTTTCCGAATCAATACCGACAAAAACCATAAAGTCCGCGTCGTCGACCGATATGCCGGCCTCATGGCGGAGAGCGGCGAGCTTTCGCGAACCCGCGATCCAGGCCAGAAACCGACATCTCATATCGGATGTGCCAAAATGCGCTGTACGTTTCCACTTAAGGGCCGCTGACAAAATGGCTGCAACCGGCCAGAAGCCGTCATTTGCAAATTGAAAGATTGGATTTGAAAATGTTTAGCTTTCATCGAATTCTATTGGCTATAGCGTTGACATTCTGGATTGGCTCGGTGTTTGCATCGGATTTCAATATTGAAGATGTTACGTTATCCCCACTACCACTTGCCGCATTAACCGCCGTGCGTGCACATACTAGGACCACCGACTATCGCGAATGTGCGGATGGCAAATTTATCGGAGCGGCAGTTGACCTTGCTGGCGACCGACGAAAAGTAGATTGGATCGCAAAGACTGCGGACGGTTGTGCATGGGGAGCTGCAACCGCGATAATTTGGATTTTGAAGCGTGAAGGAAATGCTTACCGGGTTGTTCTCTATTACGGAGGCCAGGTGGTGAGCCTTAAGAGTGAAAAATCACATACATTGCGGCACCTGGAAATCGCAAGTGGAACGGCCGGACATCATTCTGAAACGTATTTCAAGTTTGATGGCAGGGCATATACACAGTTCAATTCACGGCAAGTGAACTTGCAGGACCCCGATGAATGCAAACGAAATGCCGATGTTTGCAGCGCGCGATAGCATGAACGTAAGCACCGCCTTGTTCAGAGCAATAGACCGGCCGGAAAGGGGCGAAAGGGACACAACCGACTTGGCGTTCGGTGCAATCGGTAGCAACCGGCCATTACGGGCCGTTCCGAGTAGGCGGCCTTCGACAGCGATCCGCCCGTTAATTGTAGTGGGCTAGAATTCAACTCAACGAAGATTTTTCGGCACCCATAGGGGAGTTGCGTGAAAATATATCCTGCATTCGTTCGTACGGTTGCTTTAATGGCATTTCAGGCGTGTTCGTCGACATCTGCGCTGTCAGCTAATTCATGCTCTTTCCGGCCGCCCAGGCCGGTCTTGCAACCGAGCGCGTATACCGGCCAAACTTTGGAACGCCAAATACAGAATCGGATGACGGAAAAAGCGCGGCTGCACAACGGTCTGCACATTGAAATTCGGCAAAGCACGTGCGTGGATTTTCTGGTGACCGAATTCATCCTGATTGTCCCGCGCGATCAGCATCCACAGCCGGACCAGGACGGCTGGATCGAACTTGCCCGCACCACGATCGCAAGTTTGAAGACGCTCAAGCCGGCGAGCGAATACACGGAGGTTAATAATTTCTTAAAGCACGCGCATGACCTGCGTCCGCGCGATGGCAGCCGTTCCCTATGCAGGGACGAGTCGGAGGCGCCTCCAGGCGAATGCTCGTGGGAGAGCTTGGGCGGTTTTATCTTCTCCGTGACGCACACCGGGCAGGCCACGCGTATTTCGGTGACCGAATACGTGAGCGGATAGGAACCGTTACGCTGTTTCCCGACCCCAAGGACACCGGGTGCTTGATACCTCTGCAAGCGATCAGAGCTTGCGTGGTGTACGTTGCGAGCGTCGCCTGTGGGGCGGAAGCTGCCAGTCAGATGCGACACCTGGTTCGTAGTCCAATCCCGAAAAAGCTTGGAGGCGTGAGCGCCACCTAGCTCCGGTCGAGCGATCAGTGGCCAAGAGCGCATTAATTCGCTCGGGTCAACTGCTACATAAGACCGCATAGCCATAAAAAAACCGCGTGCCCTGCTGGGACGCGGTTTTTTCATGCACACAGGGTAGGCCCTGTGTTGTAAATACGCTACGGCCTTACTCCTGCCATTCTTGCTGCAAGGCCTTGATCGCCGCTTCACCGTTGCGGATCGCCTTGACCCGGTGCACGATTTCGTTGCGCCAGGCTTCGTCGGCGTCCTCGTCGACAACGCCATTAATGTCCAGCAGCAGCAAACGCAGCAGGTCATTCTTCTCAGCGCTGTTCAAGAGCTGGAACTTTCCGGCAATTTCGGCAACGAGTGTGCTCATCGAAGGTACTCCCCTTTTATTTCAGTATTGTGAAATCTTTCTCAAGTCTAACGCATTTCTACGTCAATCAGGTTGTCTGAGGGTTTTCGGTCGATTAATTTGTTATCCGGGTCGATTCCGGCCTTGCCCGGACGGGCGGCGACCACCATCGTCACCGTGACTTCCTTGCGGTCGACCAGGCGGCGTTCGCGCAGCAGCGGGTTGCCGTCCTTGTCGTCGATGCCGAATTCGATCATGTCCTTCAGCGGGACTTCTTTCTCGTCGCCCAGCTCGCCGGCCCGGACCTTGCCCGCGCTGGCCGTCAAAGTCACTTCGTAGCGGCCGTCGGCCCGCTTGACGGCGGCGGCCTGGATCGCGCGATTCTCGTACAGCACAATTGATTCGAACAGGTCATCAATCAGGTAGGCCAGCTCCGGCGGCGTGACCGCGCGCAGCGCATTGGTGAGCATGGTCACGTTCGGATACGGCGCCGCATGGAAAGCGTGGCGCACCAGCAGCTCGTGCAGCACGCCATTGACCTTGTCTTCCCCGACCAGGTCCTGCAGCAGGAACATGGCCAAGCTGCCTTTGCTGTAGTGGATGTAGCCCTGGTTTTCGTTCTGCGCCAGCGGCAGTTCGCGCCGGTTTTCGTGCGCGCGGCCCATCAGGTAGCGATCCAGGTCGTAGCGCAGGAAGCGCCGCATCTTGCCCGGCCCGACGGTCTTCTTCATCACCATCAGGGCCGAGTACTCGGCCAGCGTCTCGCCCAGCACCGTGCTGCCGCGCGTGTCGGCGCCGACCAGCTGGTGACCCCACCACTGGTGCGCCACTTCGTGCGCGGTGACGAAGAAGGGGTAATCGATGTCCTTCGGATTCTTGTCGTCGACCTTGGCGATGAAGCCGACGCTCTCCGAAAACGGGATCGTATTCGGGAACGACTGGGCGAACGCGGCGTAGCGCGGGAATTCGACGATGCGCAGCACCTTGTGCTGGTACGGGCTGAAATTGGCCGAGTCGTAGTCCAGCGACGCGCGCGCGCCTTTGATGATGCGGTCGAGATTGAAATCGTGGCCCGGGTGGTAGTACACGTCGATCGTCACGTCCTGCCAGCGCTCGTGCCGCACTTCGTAGCGCGCCGACTGGAACGCATAGAAATTGAGGATCGGCTTGTCCATCTTGTAGTGAAAGTAGCGCCGGCCGCGGTCTATCCATTCGCGCTCGAGGGTGCCGGGAGCGATCGCGATCTGGTCCGGGCTGGTGCTGACCACCGCGTCGAAATTGATCCAGTCGGCATCACTGGCGATGAAGTTGTTGCCGGCGCCTTGCGGGTCGTCGCGCGCCAGCATCGGCGCGCGCGGCTTCAGGCCGTGACGCTTGCGGTCGCGGTCGTCGCTCAGTTCGGCGCGCTGCTGGTAGCCGATGTGCGGCAAGGCGTCGTTGTTGAAGAAGGTGCCGTTGGCCAGCACCGGGGTATCCATGCCCAGTCCCAGCACGCCGCGCGGCGCGTCGACCAGGTCGAATTCGAGCGCCATGCGCGCGCCCGGTTGCAGCGGGGTGGCCAGGCGATAGGCGTAGAAGCCGCGCTGCTGGTCAGCCAGCAGCATTCGCGCGCCGGGCGAAAAACGCAGTTTGAGCGATGGCTGGCCGGGCTGGCGCACGAAGATCTCGCTGATCGGCGCCGCGCTGCGGTTTTCCAGCTGGTAGGCGCCGTGCACGCGCAAGGTGCGCTGCTCCGGTACGATATCGACCTGCAGGTTGACGTCGGTGATGCGCGGCTGCGGCACCGCGGCGAATTGCTTGTAGCGCTGCTCGTATTCGGCGCTGGCCTGGTCTTTCTGGAATGCGGTCTGGAAGTGGTTGGCCACGTGCAGGTTGTAGTACAGCAGGCCGCCGGCGCCGGCGAACAGCGCCAGGCCAAGCGCGAACGCCGCCAGCACCGGCACGCTCAGGTTGCGGCGCGCCAGCTGGAGACGGCTGCCGAATTCGGCGTTGCAGCCGCGCGGCCAGAACACCAGCGACAGCACCATCAGCATCAGCGCCGCGCCGCCCCAGTACAGTTCGAACCAGCGTTCGCGCGCGAGGAAGTGGCCGAAACCGTTCATCGCCGAATAGATGAAGTCGGGCGAGGTGCCGTACAGGATCATCGGATGGTCGAGTCCGAGCGTGCCGAAGGTGACTGTCGCGAGGTAGTACAGCCCCATCGCGAAGTAGGCCAGGTATTTGTGGTTGATCAGCACCTGCAGCGCGATCGCCAGCACCGCCACCAGCGCGTACTGGGGCAGCTTGATCAGGAACAGGGTTTGCAGGTAGAGGCCGGGTTCGAGCGCGAAGTAGCCCTTGAACAGCTGGATCAGCATGCCGCAGATCATCGCCACCAGCAGCATTACCGCCTGCAGGCCGATCAGGCTGAAGGTCTTGCCCAGCAGCGGCAGCCAGCTCGGCACCGGCAGCGCGTCGAGCATCTGCGCCACGCGCGCCTCGCGCTCGCGCCAGATCAGTTCGCCCGAGTAGAAGGTGGTGACGATCAGCATGAACAGCGGCCAGGTTTCGCCGATCAGCTCGAGCACCTGGTAGGTGACGGGGTAGGTATTGGTGCCGTAGATCGAGCCGAGGTCGAGCGAACTGGCGAACAGGGCCAGCACGCCGGCCAGCGCGATGACGACGAAATACACGTTCTTCATCGACTCGCGCAAGTTGAGCCAGGTCGATTTGAGCAACAGCGACGCCAGGCTGCGGCCGGCGAAATCGGGCTGTTCGCGCGTGTCCGCCGCGGTGCCCGACAGGACCAGCGCGGTCTCGCCTTCCGGCCGGTTGGCGGCGCGGCTGTCGACCGTGCTGACGAAATGGAAGCGCCAGTAGCCCAGCAGCAGCACCACCAGCGCGAAGGCGGACCAGGTCAGGCGGTTGATCAGGTAGACCCCTTCGAAGCCGACCGCGCGCGTGTTCTTCTCGGCGATGGTCCAGTATTCGGTGAGGCGGATCAGCGCGGTCGTGCCGAACGGATCCATCAGCGCGGCCAGGGTCTTGTAGTCGAGGTCGCGCGCCAGCGAGGGCGCCACGATGTAGCCGATCATCATCACCACGCTGGCGACGTACACCGGCAGCATGCGCCGGGTCAGCGCGGCCAGCACGAAAAACAGGGCGCCGAAAATGAACAGGTTCGGCAGCAGCGTGAACAGGTAGGGCCGCAGGTAGGTCGACAGCAAGACGGGGCCGACCCTGACCGGATCCACGCCGGGGATGTAGATGCCCAGCCAGGCGCCCAGCACGATGCTCGAGAACACCACCGCCAGCGTCAGGTAGGCGCCCACGAAGCGGCCGAATACATAGGCGTGCTTGCCGATCGGCGCGCTGAAGAAGAAGTGGTGCATATCGTATTCGAAGTCCTGCTGCACCGAGCGGCCCATCATGGCGGCCACCACCACCACACCGAAGCAGCCGAGCAGGGCGACGGTCAGCTCGATCGAGCGCGGCGCATTGATGAACACCTTGCCGCCGAACGAGACAATGGCTTCCTTGAAGACGCCGCCGGCGGCCGCCATCCACAGCATCGCCAGCGCGAGGAACATGAAGAAGTAGACCCAGGTCGAGAGCAGCTTGAGCCGCTGTCGTGCTTCGAATAATGCAATTGCCAACATGTGGGGTTCCTAGCAGTTGCTGGCGGCCGAATGGCGCCCTGCGATGGTGGCGAAATACACGTCGTCGAGGTCGGGGCGGGCTTGTTCGAAGCCGTTGCCCGGGTCCTGTTCGGCATACACATGGACCAGGGTGCGCCCGGTCATCAGGCGCGACGAAATCACCGCATGCTGCTTCTGGAAGGCCGGCAGTTCGTGCTTGGCGACGAAACGGGCCCAGATCTTGCCGTCGATGTCGTCGATCAGCTTTTGCGGTTCGCCGCACAGCAGCACGTGGCCTTTATTGATGATCGCCATGTTGGCGCACAGGTCGGCCACGTCGGACACGATGTGGGTCGACAGCAGCACCGTCTTGTCGTCGCCTATGTCGGACAGCAAGTTGTGGAAGCGCACCCGTTCCTGCGGGTCGAGGCCGGCGGTCGGTTCGTCGACGATGATCAGCCGGGGATCGCCGAGCAGCGCCTGGGCGATGCCGAAGCGCTGGCGCATGCCGCCCGAAAAGCCGCCCAGGCGCTGGTTGCGCACCTCGAACAGATTGGTTTGCTGCAGCAGGCCGTCGACTACTTCGCGCCGGCGCGCCTTGTTCGACAGGCCCTTGAGGACGGCGAAATGGTCGAGCAGTTCGTAGGCCGTCACTTTCGGATACACGCCGAAGTCCTGCGGCAGGTAGCCGAGCAGGCGGCGGATTTCGTCTTTTTCGTCGAGCACATCGAGGTCGCCGAAGAACACCGAGCCCGAATCGCACTCTTGCAGGGTGGCCAGGGTCCGCATCAAGGTCGACTTGCCGGCGCCGTTCGGGCCGAGCAAACCGAACATCCCCTCCGGGATGGTGAGGTTGACTTTGTCCAGCGCCACCACGCCGTTGGCGTAGGTCTTGGACAAATTGCGGATGCGTAATTCCATGCCTGACTCCTGATCCTGTACCTGTGCGCAGGCGCGCCGGGCATACCGGCGTGCCTTCTCGATAATTGCATTGTATTAAATTTACTGCGGGCCGGGCGGTGCCTTGCGACAGGCGGCAATTTGACTGTCCCAGAGTGCGCGTTCGGGGAGCGGGACGCAAAAATCCCCCTCGCAGGGGCGATCCTACGCCAGCGGCCCCTGTTCCGTCCAGTTTGCCTGAAGAATTGCCGGCTTGTCGGCCGGGAGGGGCGTGGAGGTATTGACGTCAGGTGTTGGCCGTGTTCGGTTCCTGGCCGACGATCAGCCGGTCGCCTTCGAAGCTGTAGGGGGGCACCTCGAGGTTGCGCGGGGCCGGCACGTTCTTGAACACGCGGCCGGCGAGGTCGAAGCGCGAGCCATGGCAGGGGCAGTAGAAGCCGCCCGGCCAGCCGGGCCCGAGATCGGCCGGCGCGACGTCGGGACGGAAGCTCGGAATGCAGCCGAGGTGGGTGCAGACGGCGGTGGCCACCAGGAACTCCGGGCGCACCGAGCGGGTCGCGTTGTGCGCGTAGAAGGGCTGCTGGTCCTCGTTCGAGCGCGGATCGACCAGTTCGGCATCATGGTTGCCCAGGGTCGCCAGCATGGCCGGGGTGCGGTGCAGCACCCACACCGGGCGCCCGCGCCACTCGACCGTGGTCAACGCGCCCGGCGCGACGGTGGCCAGGTCGACCTCGACCGGGCCGCCGGCGGCGCGCGCCCGCTCGCTCGGGGTCATGCTCTTGACGAAGGGGATCGCGACGGCCACCAGCCCGAGCGTGCCCAGGGCGCTGGTGGCGACGCCGAGGAACTGGCGGCGCGAGTCGAAAGGGAGGGTCGGGTCCATGATGCTTCTCCAGTAAAACCTGCGGTGAAGACGGCTGTGCTACCCATATGATCATGATAGTCCAACCATTTGGCGGGCGCGCCAGATTGATCGCCGGACGTGCCGGAAATGTGGATAATGTCCGCATGGATAGTGTCATTCAAGAAAAAGTGCTGGAGGTGGCGCGTTGCGCGCGCAGCCGCGACGAGTCGCTCGCCTGGTTCAGGGTATCGCTGGGGCTGTACTACCTGGCCGGCCTGATGACGCCGGACGCGATCGACTTCAAGCAGGTCGACCGCGAATTCAACCGCTTCATCTACCAGTCGATCGGCAAGGGACACAGCATTGCCAGCGTGCTGCAATACATGAGCGGCGAGAAAGTGCTGGCGGTGGTCGGTTCGCAACGCTTCATCGCCGTGTTTGCCGAGCAGTGCCCGGAAGTGCCAGTCGATACCATCGGCTTCCTCTTGTCGCTCAACCTTAGCGTGGCGAAGTCGATCTCCAAGCTCGATATCGGCGGCAAGCTGCTCGACTGGATCGAGAACCAGGCCGACCTCGCGCGGGCGCGGCAGGCCGGCGCTGTACAGGGCGGCGACCCGGCTGCGCCGGCCGCCCTATAATGGCGCTTTCCTTGCCTTATTCATACACGCCATGGCCGCCAATCCTTCCTTGCATCCTCTCGACAACCTGATCGTCGGCTTCGACAAGGCCCTGCGCGTGATCTCCGGCGTGGCCACCGCGACGCGCCCGAATCCCGCCGCCCATGCGGCCGACGCCAAGCTGGAGCCGGCCGACCAGCGCCGCAGCGCCGGGCTGATGCGCGTGAACCATGTGGGGGAAGTGTGCGCCCAGGCGCTGTACGACGCCCAGGCGCGGTTCGCCAAGACCGACGCGATGCGCGCGCAATTCGAGCAGGCCGGCCGCGAAGAGGAAGATCACCTGGCCTGGACCGCCCAGCGGCTGGCCGAACTGGGCTCGCAGCCGAGCCTGTTCAATCCCCTGTGGTACGGCGGCGCATATGCGCTGGGCACGATTGCCGCGCACCTGGGCGACGCCCGCAGTCTCGGGTTCGTCGTCGAGACCGAGCGCCAGGTCGAAGCGCACCTGAACAGCCACCTGGTGGAGTTGCCGGCGGAAGACGCCAAGTCGCGCGCGATCGTCGAACAGATGCGCATTGACGAAGCCGCGCACGGCGCCGCCGCCAGCGCGCTCGGCGCGATCGACGTGCCGGCCCCGGCCAAGGCCGCGATGACGGCGATGGCCAAGGTGATGACCACCACCGCCTACTACGTCTGACGCGTCGGCGCCGGGGTCAGGCTTCGACGATCTCGAACGAGTGGGTGATCTCGGCGGTCTTGGCCAGCATGATCGAGGCCGAGCAATATTTGTCGTGCGACAGCGAGACCGCGCGTTCGACGCTGCCCGGCTTGAGATTGCTGCCGGTAACGGTGAAGTGGAAGTGGATCTTGGTGAACACTTTCGGATCGGTCTCGGCGCGTTCGGCCTTGAGCGTGACGTCGCAGCCGCGCACGTCTTCGCGCCCGCGCTTGAGGATCAGCACCACATCGTAGGCGGTGCAGCCGCCGGTCCCCAGCAATACCATTTCCATCGGGCGCGGCGCCAGGTTGTTGCCGCCGCCATCAGGCGCGCCATCCATGCTGACCATGTGGCCGGAGCCGGTCTCGGCCCGGAAACTCATGCCCGACGGCCCGTTCCAGCTGACTTTTACTTCCATTGCGCTCTCCGTGAATAGGTTCGGCACTATTGTACGGCAGCGCTCTGGGCGGCGCTGAAGGCACCTCAGACGGCCAGCACGTAGCGCTCGCTCTTCATGCGCCAGCTGGCGAACGCGACCGCGGCCAGCGCCGGCAGCATCGCACTGGCGAAGGTCAGCACGAAGGGCAGCGCGCCGATGTCCTCGCCCTTGGCGATTTCGCGCAGCAGGGTCTGGTTCGACAGCATCGGCACGAGGTACATCCACAGCGAAGTCTTCAGTTCGAGCATGGACACGGCGATGCCGGGCACCATCGGCACCAGCAGCACGAAGCTGAGCACGCTCTGCGCTTCCTTGAACGATTTGGCGTTCATCGCCACCGCGATCTGCAGCGCGGCGGCCAGCAGCGACAGCGGCACCGAGGCCAGGCACACCAGCAGCAGGTCGGCGGTGGTGACGCGCCACGACATGCCGATCTCTTCGAGCGGCAGCCAGGACAAGATCGCGTGCGCCAGGAACAGTTCCAGCGTAATGCCGATCACGGCCAGGCTGGCGGCGGCGAGCCACTTGCCGGCCACCAGTTCCCAGGCGCGCGCCGGCTGCGACATCAGCACTTCGAGCGAGCGCCGCTCGCGTTCGCCGGCGGTGCTGTCGACCGCGGCCGACAAGCCGCAGATGAAGGCCGGGAAAAACAGGAAGCCGAGGATGGTGCCGATCAGGCCGGCTGAGCGCGCCGCGTTGGTGCCGGTATCGTAGCGCTGCAGCTGCACCGGCGCCACCGTGGCCGGCGACACCCCGTGCGCCAGCAGGCGCGCGCTGGCGACGCTGGTGCTGTAGGCGTGCAGCACTTCCTCGACGTCGCGCTGGCGCGGGCCGTTTTCGGAGGCCGAATCGAACCACAGCTCGACCCGCGCCGGGCGCATCGCCTGGTAATTCTCGGCGTACTTGTCGGTGATGCGCAGCAGCGCCACCACCTTGCGCGAACGCAGCAGCTCGGTGATCGCCTCGTCGTCCATCGGCCCCATCGGCTGCACGGTGATGTTCTTTTGCTTGAGCTGCGCCATCAGGTTGGGCGCCTGCACCGAGTTGATCACGGCCAGTTCCATGCCTTCGCGTTCGGGCCTGGTGGCGCGCTTGATCTGCTGGTTCAGGATGATCCCCAGCATGACCGGATACATCAGCGTAAACAGCACCAGCAAGCCGAGCGAGCGACGGTCGCGCGAGGTTTCGCGGAACTCCTTGAGGAATACGATCCGCCATTTCGCCTTCATGCGACGATCCCTTCTTCGGTGCCGACCAGGCTGACGAACGCGTCTTCCAGGCTGGCGATGCCGGTGCGCCGGCACAGCTCCGCGGGCGAGCCCTGCGCCACCGTGTGGCCCTTGGCGATCACGATCACGTCGTCGCACAGATGGGTCACTTCCTGCATCACGTGGGTGGCCATGATCACGCAGCAGCCGTCCTGGCGCAGCGCGGTCAGCGCGCTGCGCAGCGCGCGCGTGCTCATCACGTCCAGCCCGCGGCTCGGTTCGTCGAGCAGCAGGTGGCGCGGGCGGTGCAGCAAGGTGCGCGCCAGCGCCACCTTGATGCGCTGGCCCTGCGAGAAGCCCTTGGCGCGCCGTTCGAGGATGTCGTTCATCGCCAGCAGGTCGGCCACTTCGTCGATGCGCGCCTGCAGGGCGGGGCCGGCCATGCCGTTCAGCTCGCCGAAGTAGGCCAGGTATTCGCGCGTGCTGAGGCGGTCGTACAGGCCGAACTGGTCGGTCAGGAAGCCGATGTTGCGGCGCACCGCCATCGGATCGCGCTCCGGATCGACGCCGTCGATGCTGATGCTGCCGTGGTCGCGCTTGAGCAGGCCGACCAGCAGGCGCAGCAGGGTGGTCTTGCCGGCGCCGTTTGGCCCCAGCAGCGCGGTGATCTGGCCGTCGCGCGCCTTGAAGCTGACCCCGCCGAGGGCCTGCACGGCGCCGAACTGTTTGCGCACTTCATTCGTTTCGATCATCGATGGGTCCGGGGTCAGGGTTGCGGTCCGGCGCTGCCGAGCTGGAAGCCGGGCACCGGAATGTCTTTCAGGCAGGCCGCTTTCACCGGTTCGGCCGGGCGGTCGAGGAATTCGCGCAGCAGCCGCGGCGTGCAGCCGAGCTGCGAGATGCCGTGGCCGGCGTTCGCCACCACCAGGTGCTGGGCCTGCGCCATGTGTTTGCCCGCCGCCTCGGCGCGGCGCGGCGGCGTGACCGGGTCGAGCGCGCCGGACAGCATCAGCACGGGCGCCGCGATCATGGCGGGCGCTGTCTCTTATACACATCTCCGAGCCCACGAGACGTTGCGTTCAATC
>JBKPEJ010000007.1:0-131384 GCA_046728335.1 Pseudomonadota bacterium
TCAAAATACTGACAGGCCACTTCTTGCGAAGCGCCTATATTTCTTTTTTGTGAACATTTGATAATTTAAGTATTCAATGACCGAAGTCATTGGCACCTTCATCAAACGCCCACACTTATCGACTGTTAATTGTTAAAGAACCTGTTTGGTACTGCTGCTCTGCATTTCGATGAAGCGTTGTGTTCATCAGCAGAGAGGCGAGATTATGAAGCATTTCGCCGATCCTGTCACGCTCTTTTTTATCGTGTGCGCTTCGGTCCGAGACCTCTGCAACACCTTGAAAAGCGCCCTGCGTTTGCGGGGAGGCGAACTATAGCAAACGGCCCTGAGACTGGCAAGGAGTATTTGTCAGAGCAGCCAATCGATCGGCAGCAAAGATATGAATCCCACGCCCAGCCTGCGCCAGAAACTCGTGTTGGGCTCGTCGTCGTAACGGATTTCGGCGCCCTCTTTTCGTTCAATCCAGTACAGTGCGCCATCGGGCGCCAGCCGCACCTCGTAGGCGCGATCCGGCAGGCTCTGGTCGAGCCTCGTGGCCAACAGCTGCGCCATCGCCGGGCTGTCGATCACGAACCCCATTTCGGTATTGAGGCTGGCCGAACGGGGATCGAAATTGAAGGAGCCGACAAATACCCGCGTGCCGTCAACGGCAAATGTCTTCGCGTGCAGACTCGATTTCGAACTGCCCATCGGGCCGGACCGCCGCTGCGCCAGGTCCGCGGGCCACGAGCGGCGCAGTTCGTACAGCTTCACGCCCGCTTCTAGCAGCGGCTTGCGCCACCTGGCGTAGCCGGCATGCACTGCGCTGACATCGGTCGCTTCGAGCGAATTGGTAAGAACGCGCACTCCCACACCGCGCCTGGCCCAGGAAGAAAACAGCGCGGTGCCTTCCTCGCCCGGAACGAAATATGGCGATACCAGACTCAGTTCGCGGGCAGGCTCTCCAAACAGCTGCCTCAATTGCGGGCCGACGCGGCTCTCCGGCGTCGCCCGGTCCAAGGCCTTGGCCGGATCGTCGCTGACCAGCCGTGTCTGCGCCCACTCGATCGGCAGGCGCCGCGCGGCGAGGGTGGACACGAACGTCGACTCGTGCATCGCGACCTGGTATGCCTTTGCCTGCGGCGTTCGGGAAATAGCATCCGCCTGGCGCCGCGCTTCGGCGTCAGCATCCGCACCCGCCGATTGCACGATCAGGTTCAGCGGATACGCCGACTCGCTATTCCAGTAGCGGTCGAAATCACGCGACACCAGCGGTACGATCGGGCCGATCGCCAGCACGTCGAGATCGGCGAACAGCACTTCGCCGGCGGCGCCAAAGTATTCATCGCCGATGTTGCGCCCACCGACGATGGTCGCCTGGCCGTCGGCGGTGAACGACTTGTTGTGCATGCGCCGGTTCAGTCGGGAGAAATCGGTCAGGTAGCCAAGAAGGCGCGCGCCCCGCATCGCGAACGGATTGAACAGGCGAACTTCGATATTGGGGTGGGAGTCCAGCAGCGCGAGGGCCGGGTCGAGTCCGGAAGTATTGTTATCGTCGAGCAGAAGCCGCACCCGCACGCCGCGGTTCGCCGCGGCGCGCAGTGCATCGAACAGCAGCACGCCGGTGATGTCGTTGCGCCAGATGTAGTACTGGACGTCGAGGCTGCGCTGCGCCGCGTTGGCCAGCACGTTCCTGGCGGCGAACGCGTCGCGCCCATCGGCCAGCGCATACACGCCCGATTTGCCGGGATGCTCGGCTACCAGCGGTGCGATCGCCAGGCCGAGCTGGGTGGACGCCGTATCCGTGATTGCCGTCGATGCGGTGCGGCCGGCAAGCGGAGGCAAGCTGGCGCAACTCGCCAGCAGGGTCGCGGCCAGCAAGACGCAGGGAGAAAATAACCACCGTATGCGCATGGCCGCCTCGCGGAAGTGTTACAGCCCTTCGAAGTTAGCCGGGCGTTTCGCCAGGAAGGCCGACATGCCCTCTTTCTGGGCCGGCGTGCCGAACGCCGCATGGAAGTAGCGGCGCTCGTAACGCACGCCTTCGGTCAGCGTGGTTTCGAACGCCCGGTTGACGCTATCCTTGATCGCCATCGCTACCGTCACCGACATCGATGCGACGATGGTCGCGGCGGCCAGCGCTTCTTCCATCAGCTTGTCCGCCGGGACCACGCGCGACACCAGTCCGGTGCGCTCGGCTTCGGCCGCATCGATCATGCGCGCGGTCAGCAGCAGGTCCATCGCCTTCGACTTGCCAATGGTGCGCGGCAGGCGCTGGGTGCCGCCGGCGCCAGGCGTGACGCCGACCTTGATTTCCGGCTGGCCGAAGCGCGCGCTATCGGCGGCGATCAGGAAATCGCACATCATCGCCAGTTCGCAGCCGCCGCCGAGGCAGAAGCCGGCCACCGCGCCGATCACCGGCTTGCGTACATTGAGGATGTGCTCCCAGTTGCGGCCGATGTAGTTGTCGGGATAGGTGTCGGCATAGGTATATTCGGCCATCGCCGCGATATCGGCGCCGGCCGCAAAGGCCTTTTCGCTGCCGGTCAGGACGATGCAGCCGATCGACTTGTCGGCGTCGAACTTGTACAGCGCGTCGCCCAGCTCGTTCATCATGTTGTCGTTCAGCGCGTTCAAGGCCTTCGGACGATTCAGGCGGATCACGGCGACACGGCCGTGGGTTTCGATCAGCAGGTCGGAATATTGCATGGGCTACCCCCTAGTTAGTTATTGAAACGTCAATCGCAAGATTGTAGCTTGCCGCTCAGCGCGGCGCCGCTTTCGGCAGCAGCACCCAGATCTGGCCGCGCTGCTTCATCAGGCCGGCGCTGTCGGCCGCGTCCTTGCCGAAACCGTAGAAGAAATCGGCCCGGACCGCGCCGCGGATCGCGCCGCCGGTATCCTGGCCCATCATCAGGCGCTGCATCGGCACGTCGCTGGCGGCGCGGGTGGTCGCCAGGAATACCGGTGCACCGAGCGGCAGGAACTGGGGATCGACCGCGACCGAACGCGCCGGCGTCAGCGGCACGCCAAGCGCGCCCTTCGGGCCGATTGAAGGATCCGGCAGGCGCTCCTCTTTAAAGAAGATATAGCTCGGATTGGCGTTGAACAGTTCCTGGCGGCGGGCCGGGTTGGCCGCGATCCAAGCCTTGATGCCCTGGGCGGACGCCTGCGGCACGGTCAGCTCGCCGTTTTCGACCAGCCAGCGGCCGATCGCCTTGTACGGATGGCCGTTCTGCTCGGCGTACGCCAGGCGCACGGTTTCGCCGGTATCGGCCAGCCGCACGCGGCCCGAGCCCTGCACCTCCAGGAAGAAGGCCTCGACCGGGTCGTCGACCCACAGCAGCTCTTTGCCGCTGATGTCGGCACGCTCGATTTCCGCGCGGGTGTTGTACGGGACCACCTTTTTGCCGACCAACCGGCCGCGCAAACGCATGTTCTTCAGTTCCGGGTACACGCTGCCCAGTTCGACGGTGAGCAGGTCGTCCGGCACCCGGTACAGCGGGGTCTGGAACGCGCCGCCCCGTTTGCGGGCGCCTTGCAGCATCGGCTCGTAGTAGCCGGTGATCAGGCCGGTGTCGTCGCCGTCGGCGGCGCGCACCTGGTTCGGCACGAAATTCGATTCGAAGAACAGGCGGATCGCCGCGCCGTCGGCCGGGTCGACTGCGCCCGCCGCGGTGCACGGCTCCTTCCAGTCGTCCTTGCGCACCAGCACCTTGCAGGAGCCGAGGAAGGCCGGCCACGCCTCGCGCAGGTCGTCCTGCTGCCAACCGGGCAGCGCGCCGAAGGTCGACGGCGTCATCAGCGGCGCCGGCTCCGGTTTCGGCGGCGGCGCCGCCGGCTCGGGCTTGGGCACGGCGACCGGACCGACTGGCGGCGGCATGACGATGGGCGGTTTCGGCTGCGGCGGCGTGGTGGTGCAGGCCGATAGCGCGAGGGCGACGATTCCCAGGGAAAGGGGTAAACTGCGGCGTGTATTCAACATGAGGATCGGTATGTGGCTATTAATGGTTGAAGCGGGAGTGGCGCTGTTCCTGCTGGTATTTATCGTCTGGTGGACCATGTATTCGGGGCCCAAGCCGACCCATCATGAACCGGAACAGCTCGAATCGCCGGAACAAACCGACCGGCCGGACGGCCCCGGGCGCTGATCAGTGCAAGGTGCGCGGCAGGGACAGCACGAATTCGGGGATCTTCACCTCGAAGCGGTGCCCGTCTTCGGCCACGCAGAAATATTCGCCATACATGGAGCCCTGCGGCGTCGCCAGCTGGGTGCCGCTGGTGTACTCGAACTGTTCGCCAGGCTGCAGCAGCGGCTGGTGGCCAACGACGCCCAGGCCGCGCACTTCGTCGACATGGTTGTTGGCGTCAGTGATGACCCAGTGGCGGGCGATCAGCTGGGTCGCGACCGTTCCGGTGTTCTTGATCGTGATCGAATACGTGAACACGAAATTCGTACGTTCCGGGTCGGACTGTTCCGGCAGGTACTGGGTCCTGACGGAGACAGTGAGTTCGTAGGCGGCCATCTGGATTCCTCGTTCGATACTGTTATTGTTGATGCAATGAAACTGACTGGCGGCGTCGGCCCTTGCCCTGCCGGCCATCATACATTGCACCGCAAAAGTGCGGGCCACGCAAGGGCTTGGCAGGCAAGAGCGTAAAATAGCGCATCTTAATTTTTTTGCGCGCTCACCCCATGACCACATTCCGCATCGCCCCCAGCATCCTGTCCGCCGACTTCGCCCGCCTCGGCGAGGAAGTGCGCAATGTCGTCGCCGCCGGCGCCGACATCATCCACTTCGACGTGATGGACAACCATTATGTTCCGAACCTGACAATCGGACCGCTGGTGTGCCAGGCGATCCGCCCGCACGTGCAGGTGCCGATCGACGTGCATCTGATGGTCAAGCCTGTGGACCGTATCATCCCGGACTTTGCCAAGGCCGGCGCCAACATCATCACCTTCCACCCGGAAGCGTCCGAGCACATCGACCGCACGCTGCAGCTGATCCGCGATAACGGCTGCAAGGCCGGCCTGGTATTCAATCCGGGCACGCCGATGCACTACCTGGACTACGTAATGGACAAGATCGACATGATCCTGATCATGTCGGTCAATCCGGGCTTTGGCGGCCAGTCCTTCATCGCCGAAGCGCTCAAGAAGATCTCCATCGCGCGCCGCATGATCGACGAATCGGGCCGCGACATCCTGCTGGAAGTCGACGGCGGCATCAAGATCGACAACATCGCCGCCGCCGCGGAAGCCGGCGCCGACACCTTCGTGGCCGGCTCGGCGATTTTCGGCCAGCCCGACTACAAGGGCGTGATCGACGCAATGCGCGCGGAATTGGCAAAAGCCGTGGCCAAGACGGGCAAGTAATGCGGTACGGCGCAGCGGCCATCCGCGCAGTCATCGTCGACCTCGACGGCACCATGCTCGACACGGTGCCCGATTTCCACGTCGCGATCAATCGCATGCGCGCCGAGTCGGGCCTCGATGCGCTCAGCGCGGCACGGATCGAACAGATGGTCGGCAAAGGCTCCGAGAACCTGATCCGCTCCGTGCTGGCGGTCGATTTCGACCAGGCCGGCGTGGAGCAGCGCTTCCCTGCCGCGATGGAGGCCTACCAGCGCCACTACCTGGCGATCAACGGCGATTACAGCGAGTTGTATGACGGCGTGCTGGCCGGGCTGGAGGCGATGCGCGCGATGGGCCTGCGCATGGCCTGCGTGACCAACAAGCCGCTCGCCTTCGCCGCCCCGCTGCTGGCAAAAAAGGGCCTCGCGCAGTATTTCGAGCTCGTCTATGGCGGCGAATGCCTGCCGAAGAAGAAGCCGGACCCGATGCCGCTGCTCCAGGTGTGCGCCGATTTCGCGCTGGCGCCGGCCCAGGTGGTGGCGATCGGTGACTCCTCGAACGACGCCGAAGCGGCGCGCGCAGCCGGCTGTTTCGTGCTGACGGTGCCCTATGGTTACAACCACGGGCGCGCTATACATGAAACCGATTCCGATGGTATAGTTACCTCGCTGCTAGAAGCGGCAACCTTGATAAGTTCGCACAACAACTCCGCAAACTGAAACAGATACGCATGTTTTTCACCAAAAAACACAATGTCACCCAAACCGGCTCGATTGAGGCCTGGCTTTGGCGACGCTGGCAATCCTGGGCTAAGTAAGCCGTAGATTGCTGTCGGCCGCACCCGTGCGCCGCCAGGTTTTTTGAAACCCAACGCTGCCAATCCCCCCGGCGGCCTGGAGAAAAAGCATGACCGAACTCGAATTCAAATCGCTGGCCAATGAAGGCTATAACCGCATTCCGCTCATTTCGGAAGCCTTCGCCGACCTCGAAACCCCACTCACGCTGTACCTCAAGCTGGCCCAGACACAGGGCGGTGGCAAGAACACCTTCCTGCTCGAATCGGTCGTCGGCGGCGAGCGCTTCGGGCGCTACTCGTTCATCGGGCTGCCGGCGACCACTGTGCTGCGCACCACGGGCTCGCTGACCGAGATCGTCAAGAATGGCAGCGTGATCGAAACCCACGAGGGCAATCCGCTCGACTTCATCGAAACCTTCCAGGCCCGCTTCAAGGTCGCGCTGCGCCCCGGCCTGCCGCGCTTCTGCGGCGGCCTGGCCGGCTACTTCGGCTACGACACGGTGCGCCACATCGAACGCAAGCTGGCCGCGACCACGCCGAAGGACGACCTGGGACTGCCGGACATCCAGCTGATGGTGACCGAAGAACTGGCCGTGATCGACAACCTGTCGGGCAAGCTGTACCTGATCGTGTACGCCGACACCACCCAGCCGGAAGCGTTTTCGAAAGCGCGCCAGCGCCTGAAGGACCTGCGCATGATGCTGCGGCGCGGTGTCGATGCGCCGGTGACCTCAAGCTCGGTGCGCACCGAAGCGGTCCGCGACTTCAACAAGGAAGACTACCTGAAGGCGGTGGCCCGCGCGCACGAATACGTGATGGCGGGTGACCTGATGCAGGTGCAGATCGGCCAGCGCATCCGCAAGCCGTATGTCGATTCGCCGCTGACGCTGTACCGCGCGCTCCGCTCGCTCAATCCTTCACCGTACATGTACTTCTACAATTTCGGCGACATGCAGATCGTCGGCGCCTCGCCTGAGATCCTGGTGCGCAACGAGACCGCGCCGGACGGCAGCAAGAAAGTGACCTTGCGCCCGATCGCCGGCACCCGCCCGCGCGGCGCCACGCCGGAACGCGATGCCGAGCTATCGAAAGAGCTGCTGTCGGATCCGAAGGAAATCGCCGAACATGTGATGCTGATCGACCTGGCCCGCAACGACATTGGCCGTATCGCCGAAACCGGCAGCGTCAGCGTGACAGAGCGGCTGGTGGTGGAAAAATACTCGCACGTCCAGCACATCGTGTCGAACGTCGAAGGCAAACTGAAAGACGGCATGTCCAACCTAGACGTGCTGCGCGCGACCTTCCCGGCCGGCACCCTGACCGGTGCGCCGAAAGTGCGGGCGATGGAAGTGATCGACGAACTGGAGCCGACCAAGCGCGGCATCTACGGCGGCGCCTGCGGCTACCTGTCCTTTGGGGGCGAGATGGATGTGGCGATTGCGATCCGCACCGGCGTGATCAAGGACGGCATGCTGTACGTGCAGGCGGCAGCCGGGATCGTCGCCGACTCGATCCCCGAGATGGAATGGCAGGAAACTGAAAACAAGGCGCGCGCGGTGCTGCGCGCGGCGGAACAGGTGCAAGACGGCCTGGATGGGGAGCTCTGACATGCTGCTGATGATCGACAACTACGACTCGTTCACTTACAACCTGGTGCAGTACTTCGGGGAGCTGGGCGAGGAAGTGAAAACTATCCGCAACGATGAAATCACGCTGGCCGAGATCAGCGCGATGCAGCCGGACCGGATCTGCATTTCGCCAGGACCGAAAACGCCGGCGCAGGCCGGCGTCTCGGTCGACATCCTGCGCGAGTTCAAGGGCAAGATGCCGATCCTCGGGGTGTGCCTCGGCCACCAGGCGATCGGCGCCGCGTTCGGCGGCAATGTCATCCGCGCCAAGAAGGTCATGCATGGGAAGACATCGCTGATCGCCCACACCGGCGTGGGCGTGTTCAAGGACCTGCCAAGCCCGTTCACTGTGATCCGCTACCATTCGCTGGCGATCGAGCGCTCCTCGCTGCCGTCCTGCCTGGAAGTGACCGCGTGGACCGATGACGGCGAAATCATGGGCGTGCGCCACAAGGAGTTCGACATCGAGGGCGTGCAGTTCCACCCCGAGTCGATCCTGTCCGAACATGGCCACAAGCTGCTGAAGAACTTCCTCGAGCGCTGATCCAGCGTCCGCACAGAACTCCCCTATTCCCAGGAACTGCCATGCCGATCACCCCACAAGAAGCGCTGCTGCGCTGTATCGAACACCGCGAGATTTTCCACGACGAGATGCTGCACCTGTTCCGCCAGATCATGTCCGGCGAAATGTCGCCGACAATGATCGCGGCGCTGACCATCGGCCTGCGCGTGAAAAAGGAAACCATCGGCGAGATCACCGCCGCGGCCCAGGTCATGCGCGAGTTTTCGACCAAGGTGCCGATGGCCGACACCACCCACCTGCTCGACATCGTCGGCACGGGCGGCGACGGCGCTCACACCTTCAACATCTCGACCGCATCGATGTTTGTGGCGGCGGCAGCCGGCGCGCGCGTAGCCAAGCACGGCGGGCGCAGCGTGTCGTCGTCGTCCGGCAGCGCCGACGTGATCGAGTCGCTCGGCGCGAACATCAACCTCAAGCCAGAACAGATCGCCCAGTCGATCGCGCAGACCGGCATCGGCTTCATGTTCGCCCCCAACCACCACGCGGCGATGAAGCATGCCGCCCCAGTGCGGCGTGAGCTGGGCGTGCGCACGATCTTCAATATCCTCGGGCCGTTGACCAATCCGGCCGGCGCACCGAACATCCTGATGGGCGTGTTCCACTCCGACCTGGTCGGCATCCAGGTGCGCGTGCTGCAGCGCCTCGGCGCCCAGCACGCGATGGTGGTTTACGGCCGCGACAATATGGATGAAGTCTCGCTGGGCGCCGCCACCATGGTCGGTGAACTGGTCAATGGCGAAATCCGCGAATACGAAATCCATCCGGAGGACTACGGCCTGCAGATGATCGCCAGCCGCAACCTGAGGGTCGCCGATTCGGCCGCCTCGAAAGCCATGATGATGGAGGCGCTGAACGGCGAACCTGGCGCCGCCTACGACATCGTGGCGCTCAATGCCGGCACGGCGCTGTATGCGGCGGGCGTCGCCAGCTCGATCGAAGACGGCCTGGCGAAGGCGCGGGCAGTCATCCTGTCCGGCGCGGCGCGCGCGAAGCTCGACCAGTTCGTGCAGGTCACGCAGCAGCTCGGCCAAGCCTGAGGAAGGCGCCATGTTCGGTATCCACGACCTCGGCCTGTTCATCGTTTCGGGACTGCTGCTCAATATTATGCCAGGGCCGGATTCGCTGCTGATCATGACGCGCAGCGCCACCCAGGGCGCGCGCGCCGGCTGCACCGCGGCGCTGGGAATCGGCGCCGGCACCTTCGTGCACGTGTTCGCGGCGGCGCTCGGGCTGTCGGCGATCCTGTCGACATCGGCGACCGCGTTCACGGTCGTCAAATACCTCGGCGCGGCCTACATCCTGTACATGGCGGTCGGCCTGTTGCGCAGCAAACCGCGCAACCTGCAAGCGCAGTTGGCGGTGGCGCCGCTGCCGAACCGGAAAATCATCGCGCAGGGTTTCCTGACCAATGTGCTCAATCCGAAGGTGGCAATTTTCTTCCTCGCCTTCGTGCCCCAGTTTATCAATGCGGACGCGCCGAACAAGGCGCTGGCCTTCATCGTCCTCGGCTGCATTTTCAATATCAACGGTATGCTGTGGTGTAATGCGCTCGCGCTGTTCACGGCAAGCGCGAGCGCGCACCTGAAGGTCAGCCCCCTGGTGTCGCTGTGGCTGAACCGGGCGACCGGCGGCCTGTTCGTCTGGCTGGGCGTCAAGCTGGCCTTATCAAAATCACACTGAGTACCAAGCCATGTCAGACATCCTCAATAAAATCCTCGCGGTGAAGGCCGATGAAGTGGCCGCCGCGAAGAAATACCGCGGCCTGTCGAGCCTGCGCAGCGAAGTCGAATCCGATGCCGGGCTGCGTAACGGCCTGCGCGGCTTCGAAGCGAGCCTGCGCAAGAACATCGCCGCCGGGCGTGCCGGCGTGATCACCGAAGTCAAGAAAGCGTCGCCGTCGAAAGGCGTGCTGCGCGAGGATTTCCGTCCCGCGAACATCGCCGAGAGCTACGCACGGCATGGCGCCGCCTGCCTGTCGGTCCTGACCGACGTGAATTTCTTCCAGGGCTCGGTCGACTATCTGCGCCAGGCCAGGGCCGCGTGCGAGATCCCGGTGCTGCGCAAGGATTTCATGATCGACATGTACCAGGTATACGAAGCGCGCGCGATGGGCGCCGATGCGATCTTGCTGATCGTGTCCGCGCTCGACCATGGCCTGATGGCCGAGCTGGAAGCCTGCGCGATGGAACTCGGAATGGATGTGCTGGTCGAAGTACATGATGGCGATGAGTTAACGGCGGCGCTGAAATTGCGCACGCCCCTGGTCGGCATCAATAACCGAAACCTGCGCACTTTCGAGACTTCGCTGCACACCACGATTGGCCTGCTGCCGCGCATTCCGCCTGACAGACTGGTGGTCACGGAGTCCGGAATCATGGCGCCGGATGACGTCAAGCGCATGCGCGACGCAAACGTGCATGCATTCCTGGTCGGCGAAGCGTTCATGCGCGCGCCCGATCCCGGTGTTGAACTTGCCAGGCTATTCGACTGATCATGACTATGAATAAATGTACCTGGGCCGCATGCGCGGCCCTGCTGGCCCTGCTCGCCGCATGTGCACAGCAGCCGACGCTGGCGCCTTCCCAGGCCGGCCAGCAAGCTGGGTGGCGCCCACCAACCATGGCGCGCAGCACGGTCGCCGGCCAGCGCACTGCGTTCGACAGCGTGGAAACGTACAAGAGCGACGTCGCGCAGCAGATCATGCGCTACAACGGCGCGCATACGTTCAGCGGCAAGCTGCCGCCAATGCTGCCCGCCGTCGTGGTGCTCAGCATCACCGTCGACAATAACGGCAAGATGACCAAGGTGTCGGTGCAGCGTTCGCGCGACAACGAGGCGTCCAAGGTGGCGCTGGCGTCGATGCAGCGCACGGGCGCTTTGCCGAAGCCGTTCAACCTGGCGGCCGGCCCCGGAAAGTCCCTGACTTTCTCCGAGACCTTCCTGTTCAACGCCGATTACCGCTTCCAACTGCGCACCCTGGCGCCGATCCAGACCGCGGACTAGGCGCTCGGGCGCTTGAGCTTCTTGTCGCTGCCGCTAGCTTCGAGCGTGATGCCCGGCGCCCGGTCGCCCTGCAGCTTGACGCTGAAGGTCATCAGTTCGTCGCGCCGGAAGGCGTGCATTTCGACGGTGTCGCCGACGCTGTAGCGTCCTAGCAGCGTATCCAGGTTGGATGGGTTGCCGGACACGCGCAGGCCGTCGACCGCCACCAGTACGTCGCCGGCCGACAGGCCCGCAGCATGCGCAGCTCCGCCCTCGTGCACCTGCGTCAGCTTGGAGTCGCCGCCATCGCGTCCGGTGCTGGCGTCGAGCGCCGGCTTGGCGCCTTTGCGTTCATCGGCCAGCCTGACGCCGAACGGCGCGTACAGTTTCGCCAGCGGCAGGTCGTCGGTGCCGCGCACGTAGCGGTTGAACAGCGGCTTGAGCTTCAGCCCGCTCACCTCGTCGAACAGCGCCTCGACTTCGGCCTCGGTCACACCGCGCGCGGCGGAGCTGTAGAAATCGCGCCCGAAACGCTGCCACAGCGCCAGCATCACATCGTCGAGCGATTTCTTGCCGCCGGTTTTGGCGCGGATGGTCAGGTCGAACATCAGCGCCACCAGCGATCCCTTGGTGTAGTAGCTGACAATCGCGTTCGGCGCGTTTTCGTCCTGGCGATAGTATTTGCCCCAGGCGTCGAAGCTCGAATCGGCCACACTCTGCCTGGTCCGGCCGCTACCGCGCAACACGCTGCCGATGGTCTTGGCTTGCAGCTTGAGGTAGGCCGCTTCGTCGAGCAGGCCGCTGCGAACCAGCAGAAGGTCGTCGTAGTAGCTGGTGAAGCCCTCGAACAGCCAGAGCAGCGGAGTGTAGGTCTCGGCCTGCAGGTCGTACGGCGCGAAGGCCGCGGGCTTGATCCGCTTGACGTTCCAGGTGTGGAAGTACTCGTGGCTGCACAGGCCAAGGAATTTCAGGTAGCCGTCGGCCGCTTCCAGCTTCTTCGGCGTGGCGGAAGTGGGCAGGTCGGCGCGCGCGCAGATCAGCGCGGTGGAGGCGCGGTGTTCAAGGCCGCCATAGCCGTCGCCGACGGCGAGCGTGAGGAACACATAGCGGTCCATCGGAGCGCGCTTCGATTTCGGTTCGAAGAACGCGATCTGGGTTTCGCACATTTTCTTCAGGTCGGCCTGCAGGCGCGCCATGTCGAGATTCGGTACGCAGCCGGAAATGACGATGTCGTGCGGGACGCCGTGCGCCTTGAAGGTGGCGAGCGCGAAGTCGCCCATCTCGACCGGATGATCGATCAGGTCGTCGTAGCCGGATGCGAGGTAAGTGCCGAAGCCGTACCGTTTGGCGCCGAGTTCCGGCAGAGAGGTCGCGACGCGCCACGCTTTTGCGGCCGCATCGGCGGGACGCTGGATGTCGACCTGGTGCGGCAGCTCTTCCTGCCCCAGCACGCGCAGATAGACACTGGTGCCGTTGAAGAAGCCGTGGGTCTGGTCGAGGTGGGCGGCGCGCACAGACAGGTCCCATGCGTAGACGTCGTACTGCACTGTGAGCGCGGCTTCGACCGGCGCCGCGCGCCAGGAATGCTTGTCAAGCTTGGTGAGCGCCACAGGTTCACCGTCCGACTCGGCGCGGATCTCGACGATGTTGCGCGAGAATTCGCGGATCATATAGCTGCCCGGAATCCATGCCGGCAGCGCGAATACCTGGCCTTCCGGTGCGGGTGCGGCGACTGTCAGCGTCACCTCGAACAGATGGCCGGCCAGGTCCTTCGGCACGATCGCATATTGGATGGCGGGCTGCTTTTTATGGGATGCTTTTTTCATGATCATGATCTGCCGCTGGGGAATTGATAGTGTAACCGGATTTTGGGGTTTTCTTAAGCGGCCGCTGGCAGTATTCGGGGTCAGGTCCGACATTCGGACCTTCGTCTGTTTGAATGTTTGAATACCCCCCAAGGGGGAGGGACCTTACCCCAGGTCTGCCGGCTGGTCGATGTCCTGGAAGATTCCAGGATCGTCGACTTCCACCTCGGCGACTGGGTGACGTTTCAGGATGCTGCGCGCGCCCGCATCGCCTCGCAGCGCCAGCATCTCGGACAGGCACGCCGCGCCGAAGGCAACCGGATTGCCGCGTCTGCCGCCGCTGACCGGCGCAGCAATCACCGCGCCGGCGGACACTGCGTCCGACAGCGCCGCGATTGTCGATTCGCGCACGCGCGGCATGTCGCCAAGCGCGATCAGCCACGACTGCGCTTCCGGCAGCGAGTGGCGCACAGCATGCACCAGCGATTGCGCCATCCCCTCATCGGCGTCGGGACACACGGTGACTTCGCAGCCGAGCGCGCGCAGGGCCTGCGCGACTCCGCCGTCATCCGGCGCCACCACCGCGATCACTTTCGGCAGCACCGCCAGCATGCTGCGCGCACTGGCGACGACCACGGCCTCGCCGTCCGCGAGCGGCTGCAGCAGCTTGTTGCGATTACCGGAAGGGTCGAATCGACGGCCCCTGCCGGCGGCCAGCAAAATACCGACAGGGATCATGGCGCGGCTGACGCTTACGCCGCGGTGAGGTCGAAAGGCAGCTTGCGCAAGCGCTTGCCGGTGATGTTGAAGATCGCGTTGGCGAACGCCGGCGCCAGCGGCGGCACGCCCGGCTCGCCCATGCCCGTCGGCGCATCGCCCGACGGCACGATGAATACGTCGACGTGCGGCATGTCGGGCATACGCGCAACGGTGTAGTCGCTGAAGTTCTGCTGTTCGACGACGCCATCCTTCAGCGTGATCGCAGCGCCCGGCAAGGTAGTCCCCAGCGCCATCAGCACCGCGCCCTGCACCTGCGCTTCGATCGTCATTGGATTGACGGCGAGGTTGCAGTGCACGCCCGCGGTGACCTTGTGCAGTTTCGGCACGCCTTTGTCGACCGACGCTTCGACCACATAAGCAACCACCGAATTGAACGACTCGTGCATGGCGACGCCGTAGGCATGCCCTTTCGGCAGCTTGTTCTTGCCGTAGCCGGACTTGGCGACCGCCAGGTCGAGCGCAGCCAGATGGCGCTTGTGCTTTGCATCGATCAGCGTCTTGCGATAGGCGACCGGATCCATGCCGGCCACATGCGCCGCCTCGTCGATCAAGGTCTCCATCACGAAGGCGGTGTGGGTCGAACCGACCGAGCGCCACCACAGCACCGGCACGTTGGCCTTGGCGGTGTGTGCGGTCAGGTTCAGCGGCACGTCGTACGGCGCGCCCATGCCTTCGACCATGGTGCCGTCGACGCCGTTCTTGACCATGAAGGCCGCGAACGGCGTGCCCGCCATGATCGACTGGCCGACAATGGCGTGATCCCACGCCACGATCTTGCCGTTTGCATCGAGGCCGATATCGGCGCGGTGCACATGCGACGGCCGGTAGTATCCGCCCTTGATGTCGTCTTCGCGGCTCCAGATCACTTTCAGCGGGCCGCTCTTGCCGGCCGCCCGGTACGCCTTGGCGACGTTGACTGCCTCGACGATGTAATCCGAAGTCGGCACCGCGCGGCGGCCGAAACCGCCGCCCGCCATCATCGTGTTGACCGTCACCTGTTCCGGCTTGAGGCCGGAAGTGGCGGCGACGGCCGCATGGTCGGCGGTCTGGAACTGGGTACCGGCCCACACGGTGCAGCTGTCGGCCTTGAGGTCGACCACGCAGTTGAGCGGCTCCATCGGCGCGTGCGCCAGGTAGGGGAACTCATACACCGCGGTGATTTTCTTCGGCGCCGCGGCGAGCTTTGAGGTGTCGCCTTTCATCGCGGAGGCGCCCGGCGTCTTCGACAGCGCGATGAAGTCGGCCATCTGCTTGGCACTGCTGACTTTTTCAAGGCTGCCGGCGTCCCAGTCGATCACGAGCGCATCGCGCCCCTGCTTGGCCGGCCAGTAGCCGTCGGCGATCACGGCGACGCCGCGCCCGCCCCGGTCGGTCGGCACTTCCAGCACGTCGACCACGCCCTTGATCGCCTTTGCCTTGCTCGCATCGAGCTTGGAGACTTTCGCGCCGAACACGGGCGGACGCGCCACCACGGCAACCTTTGTATTGGGCGGCATGAAGTCGATGCCGAACTGCTGCTTGCCGGTCGACTTGGCGCGCGCATCGATGCGGCGGGTCGGCTTGCCGATGATGCGGAAATTCTTCGCATCCTTCAGCGCGACGGTGGCCGGCATCGGCTGCTTCATCGCCGCGTCGGCGAGCGAGCCGTAGGTGGCCTTCTTGCCGCCGGGCCCCATCACGAAGCCTTTCGACGTGGTGCACTGCTCAGGCTTGACCTTCCACTGCTCGGCCGCGGCGGCAATCAGCATCGCGCGCGCCTTGGCGCCGATTTCGCGGTACTGCAAATAGGAGTGCGCGATGCTGCCCGAGCCGCCGGTCATCTGCATTCCGAACGCCGGATCCTTGAAAACGTCGCCGGCCGGAGCCAGTTCGCCGCGCATCTGCGACCAGTCGGCGTCGAGGTCCTCGGCGATCAGCATCGGCAGCGACGTGTGCACGCCCTGGCCGAATTCGAGCCGGTTGACCATCACCGTCACGGTATTGTCGGGCGCGATGCGCAGGAAAGCGTTGGGCGCATAGGTCGGCTTCGGAGCGTCCGCCGCGCGCGCGAACTTGTTCGCACCGGGCATGAAGAAGCCGAGCACCAGCCCGCTGGTGGCCAGCGCGCCGGCCTTGATGAAACTGCGGCGCGACAGGCCGCCTTCGGACGGACGCACGAGCGCCTCTGGATTGATCCATTCGATACGCATGACAGAACTCCTCAGGCCAGGGTTTTCGCCGCGTCCTTGATGGCCGCGCGGATCCGTTGGTAAGTGCCGCAGCGGCAGATGTTCCCGCTCATGGCGCCATCGATATCGGCGTCGCTAGGCGCCTTGTTGGTACGCAGCAGCGCGGCCGCGCTCATCACCTGGCCGCTCTGGCAGTAGCCGCACTGCGGCACGTCGTGCTTGACCCACGCGTCCTGCACTGCCTTGCCGACCTTGTCGGCTTCCATCGCCTCGATGGTGGTGATCTTCTTGCCGGCCGCCGAAGCGATCGGCGTGATGCAGGAGCGGATCGCGGCGCCGTCCAGGTGCACCGTGCAGGCGCCGCACAAGGCCGCACCGCAGCCGAATTTGGTGCCCGTCATGTTGAGGTTATCGCGCAGCGCCCACAGGATCGGGGTCGATGGATCCGCTTCGACTTGCATGTCGCGGCCGTTGATATTGAGTGTGACCATGTCGTTCCCTTTCGTTTTGGCGCTGCGCTGTTGTTATGTGTGCTTACTTGATGCTGGTGAGCTTGGCCTCGAGTCCCTTGGCGTCGATCGCGCCAGGGATGCGGGTGCCATCGGCGAAGAAGATCGCCGGCGTACCCTGGATGCGCAGCTTCTGGCCGAGCGCGAGGACCTTTTCGTTCGGCGTTTCGCAGTTCGGCGCGGCGGCCGGCGCCGATTTACCGGACACCATCCAGTCGTCCCAAGCCTTGTTGCGGTCGGGCGCGCACCAGATGTTCTTCGACTTGGCGAAGGAGTCTTCGGACAGGATGTTGTACATGAAGGTGTAGACGGTGACGTTGTCCATCTCCTTCAGGGTGGTCTGGCGGAAGCGCTTGCAGTATCCGCAGTTCGGGTCTTCGAACACCGCGATCACGCGCTTGCCGTCGCCCTTGACCATCTTGAGGGCGGACTCGAACGGCAGGTCGGAGAACTTGATCTTGTTGATTTCGTCGATCCGGTCCTTGGTCATGTCCTGGGCCGTCTTGGTGTTGTAGACGTGGCCGATGATCAGGTACTCGCCCTTCTTGTCGGTGTACAGGATGTCGCCGGCGGCGCGCACTTCATACAGTCCTGCATACGGAGTCTGAGTGACCGAGTCGACCTTCACGCCAGGACCGAGGCGCGGCTCGATCGCCTTCTTGATAGCCGCTTCGACCGGCGATTCGGCGCCTGCGCAGCCGGCCGCCAGCATCGAGACCAGCAGCAGCGCGATTTTTGATTTACCCATTAATTCTCCGTATTCGTTACAAAAATGATTACTTCCCCATGGCGTGGGCCATCAGCCGACGCTTGAGCATAGGAAACTTATTCAGCAAGTTTAGCCCCAAATTGCGGACCACGCGCACCGGCTCGAGATCGGCGCCGAACAGGCGCGCCAGGCCGTCGGTGGCAAGCTGCATCAGCAGCACATCTTCCTTGCGGGACCTGGCGTAGCGCGCCAGCACCCGCTCGTCGCCGATGCTGCGCTGGCTTTCGCGCGCGGCGATCGCCTCGAGCAGCTGGGCGACGTCGGCGAAGCCGAGGTTCATGCCATGGCCGGCCAGCGGATGCACCACGTGGGCGGCATCACCCACCAGCGCCACGCGCGGGGCGACGATCGCGTGCGGGCGGATCAGCGCCAGCGGCACGTCCTTGACCGATTCCGGCTGCAGCGGGCGCAGTTGTCCGAGTTTGTCTTCGCAGAGCACGGCCAGGCGCACCGCCATTTCGCCGAGCGACTCGCGCATCAGCGTTTCGGCCAGCACGTCAGGCGCCGACCAGACCAGCGAGACCCGGTTGCCGGGCAGCGGCAGCAGCGCCACGATGCCCTCATGGCCGGTGAACCACTGGTAGGCCACGCCCTGGTGCGGCTTCTCGCAGCTGAAATTGGCGACCACCGCGCGCTGGTGATAAGAGCGGTAATCGAGCCCGATGTCGCACTGTCCGCGCACCCACGACTGGCCCCCGTCGGCGCCAACCACCAGCGCGCTGGCGATGACCGCGCCGCCATCGAGCGTGACGGTGGCGCCATAGCTGTCGGTGGCCAGACTGGCTGCGCGGCCGCTGACGATATTGACGTTCGGTGCGAACTTGAGCGCGGCGTCGAGCGCCTGGTTCAGGTTGCGGTCCTCGACGATCCATGCCAGCGAGCCGACATGGGCGCCGAAGGCGTCGAACGCGAGGTCGCCCGGCTGCTTGCCGTCGCCATTGACCACCATCGATTCGACCGGGGCGACCCGGCCGGCATCGAGCGCGCCCCACACTTTCAGGGACGACAGCAGCGTGTGGGCGGTGTGATTGAGCGCATAGACGCGCACGTCCCAGGCTTGTTCGGCGCCTTGCGACGGCACAGGCGCCTGGGGAGGCGCGGCCGGCACCAGCAAGGTGACGCTGTGGCCGGCCTGGGCGAATCCCAGCGCGGTGGTTTTGGCGATCGCGCCATTGCCGACGATGCAGACATCGCTGTCGTGCCGTGCGGCGGAGTTAGGTGGGCTATTCATCCAAAGCATTATAGCGGCTTGAACTGCGACAGTTTTGCGCGGCGCACCCTCAAATTTCCTGAAAATTTCTCAGCTGCACTTGCAAAGCTGTGGTCGGGTGTCTATAATCATGCCTCTTGGCCTGGTAGCTCAGTCGGTAGAGCAGAGGATTGAAAATCCTTGTGTCGGTGGTTCGATTCCGCCCCGGGCCACCAAGAATATCCCTCACAGAACGCCAACCATCACCGGTTGGCGTTTTCGCATCCGTGGAAAGACGCTAGCATCACAAAATCGATTCCACCCCGGCCACCAAGAACAGCAAATCAAGACGGCAACCCATGCAGGCCGGCGTTTTTGTTTATGGATTCGCAGTCCTCGTGTCCCGCTCCATTTCCGGTCCAACGTCGCGCCGGATGAGGTCGCGGATACATTCGCTGTCGTTGGTGTAGTGTCCAGTACATATTCCGACGGAACGTAAAACGCAGCACCGGGAACTACAGTTGCCATGCGGTGTCCACGTCGATGCCCGCCAGATTCAGGGGCAAGCCAACAGCTAACCTGTGGCTACGGCCAGTCTGACTCGACACGACACGACATTCCACTAATTATTGACACTATCAAGAAGAAAGCCTAACGTGCGCTTGCTCGACGCCCTGCATCCGCGATGTGCGCGGGCCGCTGGCATTACAATTTATTGCGCGTCACTGAGCAAGGAAAGTCTTGCGCCACCAAAACCGGCGAGGCTAAGAATTGTGAGCAACACTTGCTGCGGACCGCGATACGCCTTGTGCGGCGACCACCATTCGTTCTTGGCAGAATGCAGTCCTGACGCAGCCCCCCCGCCGTTCATAGTGAGTGCCGGTATGCCCAAGCTCATCGGCAAATTAGCGTCCGTTGAATGCGCCCCTCCCAGCACGGGAGGCTCTCCTAAAACGACTGACGCCGCCAATGCAATTTGAACAATCGCCGAGTCCGGGAGCATCTTCCCTGCCGGACGGTCGCCTACCAATTTGATGTCGGCAACGATAGCGTTGCTGCTCCAGCGTCGGTTCACGTCATTGACAGCCTGCGCAATCACGGCCATCACCTCTTTTTCTATTTTCGCAAGCTGGACAGCATCTTCCGAACGCATATCGATCAGCATGGATGCCTCACCGGCAATTGTATTTACCGACTGACCGCCATCGATGACGCCAACGTTGAAGGTGACCTTCGGGTCGGCTGGAACTTGGATCTCATCGATGCGGGCAATGGCCCGGCCCAAAGCATGGATCGCCGACGGCAGTCCGAAGGCCTCATAACTATGTCCACCCGGCCCCTTGAAGCTAATTTTGAAGCGCCGACTGCCCGTCGCCAAGTAAGTTACGGCGGTGCCGGCATCCGTTCCCATCAACGGTTCAAGTCCGACAAATGCTTTAATCTCCTTGTGCGTGGCAAACAGATGTTTGACGCCCTTCAGGTCGCCCAACCCCTCTTCGCCGACGTTTGCACAAAAGAGGATGTCGCCATCCGGCCGAATCCCGGCAGCTTGCATTGCCGCGGCGACCATCAACATGGTGGCCAAGGACCGGGCGTTGTCGGCAATACCGGGCGCATACAGGCGACCGTCACGTTCATGCACAGTGAGATCGGTGCCAAGCGGGTAGACCGTATCGAGATGCGCCGCCAGCACAATGGTCGGCCCTTTGCCCGTGCCAGGAATGGTGCCCAAGACGTTTCCCGCAGCGTCCAGATGCACCTTTGACAAACCCATGCCGCTTAGGCGTCCGGCAAAGTCACGGGCTCGTTTTTCTTCTGCGAATGTGGGAGCCGGAATCGCGGTGATGGCTAACGTATTTGCGTAGGTTGTCGATTCGTTTTTCTCGATATAGGCCAGCGCTTGCCGTATCGGTGGCTGCGCTGCCAAGTCTTGCATCGATTTCAGTGCCTGTTCATGTAGATTTGGCGTGACCGGCTGTGCACACAGTTCGGTGCACTCGAGAAAAGTCGCAACAACTAGGGTGAGCACGAGGATATTGCTTTTCATTTTTCAATCTCCTCTAAGATTCCGAGTCACTATCTTGCGTTCAATGCCTCAAATGTCATTTTTTTTCGAATAGGCGCAGACAAGTCAGCAAGGTGTCGTGCAACTTTCCAAAGTTGGCGGATTCTTGCCGATATTGGCAGAATACAAGAATATGCGCAGTCGCCCCTTCTACAACTCAATCAACTTAGCTCAGAATTAACATAAGTCAAGTCTGTCCATGTCTTATCGGCGTTTTTGCATGAGCGCCGTTCCATTTTCAGCTACTGCGAGCCCAAATCGGCTGCGAATGCGAGCCCTGCATCGCAACCTCATTGCCGCCAACGTGGAACAGTACCGACTGCATGACTAACCGACCTCCGCAGGAAACGACAATGTCTCTTGTGGTGCGCCACCCAGAAATCAGACCGACTGTCCGTTACCTGTCGCTCGGCCAGCACGGCCACGACAGGCAATTCAGTTTCGCACGGTTCCCTGAACGACATCCGCGAAGCGGCAGTTTTTGCTGTCTCCAGCTTCGCCTGTCCATTCCCGGTTCAGCGGTCCGAAAACACCGCGCCGACCACCCCATCTCAGTGACGATGCGAGCCGCTGCATGGCGGACCTATCAGAAGGAACTTCCAAATCCCCTACGTCAAGGAGATCCTTGACGCATTCCTTGATCGATGTCGGACTCGGTATCTAGCTGATTGCCCAAGTATCTTGTTGGCGCGAGCGGTAGAGCCTTGTTTTGAAAATCCTTGTGTCGGTGGTTCGATTCCGCCCCGGGCCACCAAGAACAAATAAAACGCCACCTTCGGGTGGCGTTTTTGTTTTTGGAACGAGATGTCACGTGTATTCGGTCTATTTCCGGTCCACACCTAGTTGACGGCAATTTGTGGCATGTAACCTCGCTCGACACCTGATTTTTTTTACATCTATAGGTAAGCAGTTGGCCCGGCCTGTTCATTCAAGGTTGCCCTTGTTGCCACCGCAATTCTCTAGCCTTTCAGCTTATCGATGTAGCACTCAATCGTGTCTTGGGGCAATTTCAGGAGGACTCGATTTACGGCACCACCAGCTTCAGCACCGCTGAACCAGAAACGATGGCGAAGCTCCTTGGCCCCGTCCGCACAAAACTGCCTTCATAGAACGAACCTGGCAGAGCGCCAAGTTGAATGCCCGGCACATAGTCTTTGCGTCCGGCCAGCAGCGTGGTCGTGCCGTTCGGCGCGACGCGGAGCAGCGAGCTGCCGTCCATTCGGTATTGATTACCGTCGGCATCGGCCTGGAAGCCGGCCGGCAAGGCGCTCACGGTGCTGACGACGCGCTCGGGCGTGATCTTGCGAATTGTGCCGGCATCGTTGATGTACAGGTTACCATCCGCGTCAAAACCGGTCACCGACGGGTCGACGAAGCGCGCCGCTTCGCCGCTGCCCTCGGCCGAGACGCCGGGCGCCGAGGTGTCGTACTTGCCCGCGAATACCGAGAAGCTGCCATCCGGGGCGACCTTCACGATCGTTCCGCCCCACTGATTCAATCCGTGCGAGCCCGATGCCTTCCCGTCGCCAAAGTAGAGGTTACCCTGGCGGTCGATGGCAATGCCGGCGGCCTTGCTGATGGCCGGACCGGCGGCGCTGGTCTTGCCCCACCAGGTATTCGGCGAGGAGAGCGTGGTGGCCGTGCCGTCGGGAGCGATTTTGCGCAAATGGAGGCCGGACTCTTGCTGGCTGCTTGCAACACTCAGATGGTTTGCCTCGATCACGAACAAATTGCCCGCCGGGTCGACCGCGACGCTTTGTGGCTCGACCAACCGCGATATGCCAACGCCGCCGTCGATGTCCCGCAAGGTGTCATCCTGCATGCCCGCAAGGACAGTCACATCGCCATTCGCGGCAAGCAGATTGACCTGCTGCGGGCCGATCAGCAGTACTCTGCCCAGCGCGTCCACGCGTACCGAAGAAACGCGGGTCAGGCCGGTCTTGATCGTGGTGACCACGCCACTGGCGCTCACCCGGCGCAGCGAGTAGATACCGAAGGAGAGATTCGGAGTGCTCCCGTTCAACTGCTCACCGGTTCCGTCGAGCACCAGTAGCGCGCCATCCGCGGCGACCGCAATCGCCTGGGGCGCCCTGAAATTGGCGGCGCCGCCCGTGCCGTCCACCGCTGGCTGCGCGACCGAGTCGTAACTGCCCGCCAGCATCGTGACTTCGGCCGCCGGCGTAATCTTGCGGATTGCGTAGCCATCGATCACGAACAGGTTGCCCGCTTTGTCGATCGTCATGTCGCCCAAGGCGCCGAAGCGGGCGTTGCTTCCCTGGCCATCGACGGAGCCCACGGTGCCGTCGCTGGCGCCCGCGAAGGTCGACAGCGAGCCGTCCGCGGTGATCTTGCTGATCAGCTTGCCGTTCCCATCCGTGACATACAGCGTGCCCGCGCTGCCGGCCACCACCCGCTGCACCGGGTTGGTCGCGTACATGCTCATTGCAGGGTCCGCACTAGCAAGGCGTGTCAACCTGTTCTTGAAAACGAAATATACCGTTCCATCCGGTGCAACGGTTATGGAGCGCGGATTGTTCCCGTTGCCGCCTGCCAACCCAGGGACGCTCACGGCAATGCGGGTGGTGCTCACCTTCCCCGCGGGAGTGATCGTACGTATGTCCTGCCATCCGGACAAATTCATGACGTCGTAGTCCGTCACCAGCAAATTGCCTGCGGCGTCGCTCGCGACGTCGCCGATCTGCCAGAAGCGCGCATCGCTTCCCATGCCGTCGATCGGAGTGGCGGCCTGGCCGCCCGGCGTGCCGGCGATCAGCGACAGTCCGGCCGGACCGGGATCGGGATACAGGGTCAGCGTGAAGGACTTGCTCACGCCACTGCCGCTGGCAGTGATCGTCACTACGGTGTTCGCCTTGACCGCGCTCGCCGACGGCGGCAGGTAGTTGACGCTGTTTCCGCTGCTGGCGCTCAGGCTGCCCGGGCTGCCCGCGCCCAAGGACCAAGCCAGGGTGCCGGCGTTGGCGCTCGGCGTGGCGGTCAGGGCCACGGCCTTGCCGCCGGCCAGTGCCTCGCTGCCGCCGGCCAGCGTCAGGGTGGCCGCGGGTTCCGGCGGGGCGGAAGTAGCGCCACCGCCACCGCCGCATCCTGCCAGCAGCAGGACCAGGACCAATATGCCACACCAGGATTTCAGGCACTTCATGCCGAAGACTCCACTTTTTCGGGGATAAGTGGCAGACTATACTATACGGGAAAGTTTAACAAAAGATCATAATTGTAAAATAGTAACTGATTGGCGCAGGCCAGGCAGGTCCCGCGCGCAGGCGTGCAGCACGGTCAGGTGCAAGGCCTCGGCGCGCTCGCGCAGGCAGTCAAGTGGACGGTTCTACTCCTTGGCAGCACTACGCGTCGCGCTGCTGCTCAAGCGCTTGAAGCGCCAGCGACGCCATGGTACGTATGCCCTCATACGACTTGGCCGAAGCGATGAATCGGCCGTTATGGCAAAAACCGGCATCGTAGACCCCGGTCACCGCAGCCAGCTGCGCGTCACGCAAGCCGGCCCATGCTTCGGGCAGATCCGCGCGCGCGCTGAAACTTTCGGGGCTGATCGGGATCGTGTGAATCATGTAGCGCTGCTCGGCGATATTGTGGCTGATGACGAACAGCACTTTCGGCATTTCCTTGCGCACCACTTGGGTCCAAGGGAGCGCGCCATTTTGCAGGAACAGAACCCGGCCGTCCTCGATCACTTCGGCTTGCCTTACCTGCTCGACCGAGAGCAAGGCGCCGACGCGGTATTTGACGGCGTTGATCATGATGTCGGTGAGCAGTTCCATGGCGCGGGTAAATTGACTCAGGGTGTGCGCAGCGGCGGCGTCGCCATAGCCCAGCCTTTGCTCGTCGAGCCAGTTCGGATTGAATCCGGACACCACGGCCGAGAGGCCATAGCCGCCCGGCGCATTCTTGGCCGCGCCCACATCGGACAGGTCCAGGTACTGCACGATATCGGCGTCGATGGAATGGGCCATCTCGACCGCCTTATCGTGCGCCAAGGGCTGCCCCGTATGCGCCGCCGCCAGGGCGCTGACGCAGCGCGCCCCGTATTCCTTCCACACCAATCCTGCGCTGGCGTATGGCACGCCGGTCGGCCGCGCACCGGCGAAACCCTTCTGGTGATGGTCGAAGCGCCCCGTGGTCGCGTCCCATATACCGCCCACATCCACCGCAAAGTCGGCCGCCTCGACCCGTGCCGGATCGCGCGTGCGCACGACTTCCGCCTGTGGAAACAAGATCTTCAGCGCCGCGACGGCCCAAGCGTCGTCGGCGTGAAACTTGCCGCTGTGAGTCACAATCACCATAAAAAATCCAATCTCCTGTCCGCCGGGCGTGATTGCAAGGCGG
This sequence comes from Pseudomonadota bacterium, assembly GCA_046728335.1. Taxonomy (GTDB): domain Bacteria; phylum Pseudomonadota; class Gammaproteobacteria; order Burkholderiales; family Burkholderiaceae_D; genus JAFCUW01. The sequence goes on from JBKPEJ010000007.1 coordinate 24,969, forward strand.
CTGATGGGCCATTCCGATCCTGCGATGGCGCCGTGGGGGCATGATACCGGCTTGGCGGGTCCCTTGCTGCTCCGGCTCAGGCACGGCCGGCCACGATGGCCACCGGCCTCCCCCAGCGCTTGCCGGTCGCTTCCCATCCGGACCCGCATCAAGACGCGCTCAACGCGCTATACTCGCAGGCATGATGAACAAGGTCTGCATTCCCGCAAACTGCAACTGTTCTTCCCTGAACGAGGGCGCATCGCATGCGCCGGTCGTTGGCGATCTGCTCCTCCACCGCAATCTCGCCTGGCTTTCGTAAGGCTCGGCGAGGCCGGGCCGAATCACTCCGACCACCTTCGCCTCTCGGAGCCTCCCCCTGCTTCCGCTGCCACCGAGCACAACCGAAAACCAGGAGCGTCACCCATGAAACCACACATCACCATATCATCGCTCGACGCCGACAGGCTCGAAACCCTGCTCGGCGCAACGTCGCCGGGAGGCGACCCAAGCCGCCAGGCACTGCTCAACGAACTGGCGCGCGTGGACATCGTCGAACCGCAGGATGTCCCGCCCGGGGTGGTGACAATGAATTCCACCGTCCGCTTTGAAATTGACGCGCCCGACGAGCAATTTCGCCTGACGCTGACCTACCCAAAGGACATGGCCCATGTAGCAGACGGCATTTCCATCCTTACGCCGATTGGCACCGCGCTCCTCGGCCTATCTGTCGGCGACACGATAGACTGGCCTCGCCGCGATGGGCAGTTGCTGAAAGTACGCTTGCTGGAAGTGCTATACCAGCCCGAGCGGGCTGGTGAATACTTCCGCTGACTGGCGTTGGCGACCGGTTTGCTATAAACCCCGCCCTTGGCCTGGCAGCTCAGTCGGTAGAACAGAGGAGTGAAAATCCTTGTGTCGGTTGTTCGATTCCGCCCCGGGCCACCAAGAATTAAGAAAACGCACCTTCGGGTGGCGTTTTCCGTTGTGTGACCCGTAGTTCTCGTGCCCGGTCTATCTCCGGTCAGTCGGCCGCTTGGACCAGGCGCGGCCATGTGACCTGATGAGAGAAAAGCGCTTGGCAGAAACAGGTTAAGCAAAAAGCACGATAACTTGTTAATCTGAGCGCTCATTGTATTTGTGCGGATGAGAAGTCCGTGTATCGATCAATTTGCGGCTCTGTTGGTTCAAATAACGAACAGTGAGAAGCGAGGATAGAATGACTCAGAGTCCCCTGCTACTGCGGCGATTGTTGCGTGCGAAAGATCGGATGGATGCGCTCCCCCATGAGGAGTGGCCGATCCGCCGGTTAGCTCAAGTGAGCGCGGTCTCGGAGGCCTACTTCACGCGCGAGTTCAAGAAGGCTTTCGGGCTGCCGCCACATCGCTACCTGCTCACACGTCGTATCGAGCGAGCCACAGCGCTGCTGCGCGACACAGACCTACCCATTACCGAGATCGCTCTCCAAACCGGCTGGACCAGTCTTGGCACCTTTGGGCGCATCTTCCGTGACATCACCGGTGAAAGCCCTGGAGAGCTTCGAATGCGCGAGCGGTCGGTTCCGCATCTGGGAGAACATGTCCCCGAGTGCGTCATGCGCGGTGCACAGCGGCCAAACCTCAATATCGCAGTTTTGGAGAAGCGCCGAATGGAAGCGGCCGGCAAACTGGAGCTTCAATCTAAGGAGGTTATATGACTCAGGGCGTCAATATGGTCGGTCTGTATGTGCGTGATCAAGACGAAGCGCTTGCGTTTTACGTCGGCAAGCTAGGATTCCTCGTCCACACCGACGTTCGCAACGGCGACTATCGCTGGCTGACGGTACAGCATTCGGACCAGCCCGCGTTCCAGCTCGGCTTGTTCGTTCCCGGACCGCCAGCACATGACGCGGCAACCGCTCAGTCCTTGCACGAGATCGTGGCGAAGGGAGCCATGCCGCCACTGGTGCTCGTCGTGGACAACTGCCGCGCTGCCTATAACCGCTTGAGTAAGTGCGGGGTTGAGTTCACGCAGGAGCCTGTGGATCGCTACGGTACTGTGGATGCCGGTTTTCGGGATCCTTCTGGCAACGGGTGGAAGATGATCGAGGCTGCGACCAAGCCGCATTCGAGGAAGTCGCAGTGATCTGGAATCATTGGATTCGACAGAGCCACCGCTGGCTGTCCATCGTGTTCACCGTGACTGTGATTGCCAACTTTGTGGCAAGGGCGGTGAATCCGGCCGAGCCGCCGCCGTGGATTACCTACTCGCCGCTGCCCCCGCTTTTTCTGATGTTATTTTCCGGCCTATACCTGTTCGCGCTGCCGTTTACGGCCAAGTGGCGCGGCAGGCCACGCACTTAACAATTCGTTCAAGCCGTCGCTGCTTCGCGGCGCCGCTTGAACGAATGCCGTTCTCCCAGTCCGGCATGATGTTGAACCAATAATCCACCAAGCCAATTGCGCACGGCGACGGCACCGACGGCGAACCGCTCAATTCGAGTAAAGTGAACGTTGGAACTCGACGCGATTGTTGAAAATCCTTGTGTCGGTGATTCGATTTCGCCTCGAGCCACCAAGAATTAGGACACGCCACTTTCGCGCGGTGTTTTTGTTTGCGCAGCACCCATATCGGGGTCCTGCCCGTGCTCATAATTGGCGCGCGGATTGACCTTGTGCGGCGAGCAGCGCAACCGCCTTCTTGTCAAACGAAACGAAGGTCTCGCCTCCAAGCCATTTTCCCTCATAGGCCATGACGCCATCGGCGAAGTCTCCGCCCGCCTCAAGGACCGCCAATCCGGCCTCGGCGGCGGGCCGATTCATTTCTACGTTGGAGGTAGCAAGCAGCGCACGAATTGCCAGCGCCGCATCCGCAGCCTGGAAGGCGTACACCTTGCGCAGCACCCATACAAGTTCACACAGGCAAGGCAAAGCCACGGCGATCAATTTCGCATCCACCAATACCTTGGCCGCAAGTCGCGCTTGCGCGGGGTCGTCTTGCACGACAGCACGGACGAGGACGGTCGTATCGACCGTTATCTTCATGTCTTGCCGGCCCAGGCCTGTGCAGACGCCTCATTGATTTCTTCCAAGGTGGCGACTTTCTTTGTCCGGCCTGCGAGCAAGCCGATAAAACCGCCTATCGTTCCGCTTGGCTGGGCGGCTTTCAGCATGCCCTTTGCATCCGGCAGCAAGTCGAGTTCGATTTTGTCGCCAGGCTTGATGCCCAAGTGCTGCAGCACCTCTTTTCTCAGCGTCACTTGCCCGCGTGCGGTAACAGTCAATATCGCCATGATGCCACCCTTCCCATCGTTTGATACTTCAAGTGTAATGCAACTTCACCTTACATTCAATCGAGCCAGGCACGCCTTGAATTTGGCGATCTACCCGACTTATTTCGCCACGGCACATTAATTGCGCCATAATTGCCGGAACTCGACCACGGACTGTTTCGATGCTGCGCTTTTCCTTACCTGAGTCCTCGATGACACGGCCGGCGCTCCGGAGGCGGAGCTGCCTGTGAAATCGACTACCCGCGTCTCGCGCCTGTGCGAGGTCATGGACCTGATGCTCGACTCCGTCGGCGATCCGCTTGCGCTCGAAAGCCTGGCGGCGTCGGCCAGCTACTCCTCCTTCCACTTCGACCGCATCTTCCGCGAGCTGACCGGATTCTCCGCGGTCGAATACCAGCGCAAGCGCCGCCTGCGCCGCGCCGCCCACCTGCTGCGCCACGAACCGGATGTCGCGGTCGTGCGCATCGCCCAGGATTGCGGCTTTCCGTCGAATGCGGCCTTCGCCAAAGCGTTCAAGCAGCAGTTCGCGATGTCGGCCAAGGCATGGCGCGACGGCGGCTGGCGCACGTATATGGACCAGCAGGTCGGGCGCGAGAGCGACGTCAGTTTTTTCGTCGCCGAACCGGACAACCTCGATGTGATCCTGGCGCCCTACATTGCGCCAGAACCCGGCAGCATCGCCATCCGCATCGCGGTGCGCGCGCTGCCGGCGGTGACGCTGCGCTACCAGCGCTTCTTCGGCCAGTCCGGCGCCGCGCTGTCGATCGCCTGCAACGGCTTTATCGGTGACCGCGAGGCCATTGACGGCGCGCCCTGCGGTACGCCCTTCTATGGCGTGTTCGACGAAGATCCGGGCTTCACCGGCGAACGCGAATACTGCTACGACTTCGGCGTGACCGGCATCGAAGTGGCCGACCCCAACCTCGGCATGCGGGTGCTGCCGGCCGGCGACTACGCGATCCTCGATTTCCACGCCGAGTGGCCGCGCTTTCGCTCGATGTACGAGGACTGGCTCGACAAGCAAACCCTCTGGCGCCTCGATAGCACCCGGCCGCACATCCAGACGGTGCGGCGCGACGCCGCCGGCCAGTGGCAGGGCTGGCTGGCCCTTCCCGTCAAGCGGCGCTAGGCTCACCCTCGAGACGCATGAAGCGCGACAGCACCAGCACCGGCAGTGCGGCGCAGATCACCCACAGGAAAAAATGGCGGTAGCCCAGCGCCTGCTGGATGTCGCCGCTGATGACCTTGAACAGCACGAAGCCGAGCTGCATGAAGCCGGTGCCAAGCGCGTAGTGCGCGGTCTGATAGCGCCCGCTGGCCACCACCTGCATGATGAACAGGATCACGCCGACGAAGCCGAAGCCGTAGCCGAACATCTCGGCGCCCAGCGCCACCGCGATGACGCCGAGCGACGACGGTTGCGCCACGCTGAGATAATAAAACACCAGGTTCGGCAGGTTCATCGCGAGGATCAGCCACGGCATGGCGCGCCGCAAGCCGAGCGCCGAGGTGAAGTAGCCACCGCCGATACTGCCGGCGAGGAAGGCGATGGTGCCGGCCGTGCCGTACACCGCTCCGACTTCGGCGGTGGACAGGCCAAGCCCGCCGACAGCCTTAGCGTCGCGCAGGAACAGCGGCCCGATGGTCTGGATCTGCCCTTCGCCGGCGCGGAACAGGATGATGAACAGGATCGCCATCCAGATGCCGGGCTTGGCGAAGAAGGCGCGAATGACATCGGATAAGGTTGCGGCAACGCCGCGCGCGGACGTTGGCACACCCGCAGCGCGCTCGCCGGTGGAAGGCAGCGCCCACAGATGGTACAGCCCGAGCGCGGCCATCGCGGCGCCCAGCAGGCCGAAGATTGCCGCCCACGCCGGCGCCACGCCGATGCGCGTTTCGAGATGGCCGGCCAGGATCACCAGCCCGCCGAGCGAGACGAATTTGGCGGCGTTGAAGAAAGCGCCCTGCCAGCCGGCGTAGGCCGCCTGCTGGCGCGCCGAAAGGCTGGCGATGTACAGGCCGTCGGCAGCGATATCGTGGGTGGCCGACGCCAGCGCCACGACGGCAAACAAGGCGATGCAGGCGGCGAACCAGGCCGGCAGCTGCAGCGCCAACGCCACCCCGGCCAGGCTCGCGCCGCCGATCAGCTGGAACGCCACCACCACCCGCTTCTTGCTGCGCGCCAGTTCCAGGAAAGGACTCCACAACGCCTTGAACACCCACGCGAGGCCCAGCAGTCCGGTCCAGCGCGCGATCTGCTCGTTCGGCACACCCATGCTCTTGAACATCAGGCCGGCCACCAGCGCGACGGCGTAAAACGGCAGTCCCTCCGCCAGGTATAGGGTCGGCACCCACGCCAGCGGATGGTGGGCGGTGGGCAATTGCACGGCGACGGCGGTCGAATTATTCATAAGCGGCGTTTTCGTAAGCGAGAGTGACGGTGCGGCTCTTGCGGCCGCGTGTGTTGAAGGTGGCGATCCGAAAGGTGACGACGGCCGGCGAAACCGGTACCGGTCCTTCGTAGCGCTTACTGCGCGCGGTCGGCTCGCTGCCGTCGACAGTGTAATGCAGCGCCAACCCCGGCAGGGCGACGTTGGCGCGGAAGGCATCTTCCGCCACCACCGCTCCGGGCGGCGGCAGGCGGTAGCCGTAGGCGAGCGGCGCGGCGTCGAGGCGCGCCAGGTCGCGCTGGCCCAGGCGGTTGGCGAATTCGTTCCAGTCTCGCTCGATGCGCTCAGCGCGCTGGCGCCCGTCCTCGATGGCGTCCCAGCCCGGGTCGGGCGCCCACGCGCGTTCGGCTAATGCAATCAGCCGCGGCGCGGCGAGGTACTCGATGCGTTCGGCCGAGCGGGCATTCTCGCCCCAAAGCTGCCCCTGGATGCCGGCGATGCGGGAAATGCCGACCGCGTCGAGGCGCGCCATGCCGGCCAGGGTCTGCTTCGACACCGCCTTGCCCATCGGTTCGGTGCACGCGGTGGCGCCGGTGTCGAGCGGGCAGAACGTGAATGCGTCGCGGGCGCTGACGAAGCCGGACCAGTAATAGCCCGGTTCCTCGGGATCCTTGGCGTGCGCCAGGTCGAAGTACAGGTTGGCGCAGTTGGCCAGCACCACTTCGTAGCCGGCGTTGGCAAGCCGGTAGGCGCAATCCTCTTGGCCCCAGCCCCAGGCATTGTTCCAGGCGTAGACGTGGAACTGGCTGGCGGCAAAGCGCGCACTGGGCAGCAGGCGGTCGCGCCCGTCGACCCGGTGGTGTTCAAGTACAGTCTCTTCCCAGCCGGCGAACACCAGACCGTGGCGCGCGAGGATATCGCGGCAACGGCCGACGAAATCGGCGCGCAGGCTGTCGATGCTGGTCCAGCCGCGCTCCGCCATCAGTGCCTGGCAGCGCGGCGAACGTAGCCAGGCGCCGGCCGGCACTTCGTCGCCGCCGGTGTGGATCATCCGCAGCGGCACGCCCGCCGCGCGGTACATGGCCACCAGTTCAGTAACGACGGTGTCGATGAAGCGGTCGACCGACGGCAGCGCCAGGCAGATGACATTGTCGTGCCAAAGCTGGACCGACTCGTAGCTCGACTGGTCGCCGGCGTCGTCGAGCAGGAATCGCTCGGCGCCCTCGATGTCGCCGGCCGCGCGCAGGCGGTCGTGGCGCGCGCGCATTGCCACCACGGCGGCGCGCGCGTGTCCCGGCAGGTTGAATTCCGGGATCACCTCGATGTGGCGCGCGTGGGCGTAGCGCAGGATGGCGATGAAATCGTCCGCGCTGTAATGGCCGGTGCCGGCCGAGCGCTCGACATCGGCGCCGGAGCCGAACGAAGGCGGCAAACAGGCACGCCCGTCGGTCTGGACGCCGCGCCGCGCACCGATCTCGGTCAGCTCGGGCAGCATAGGCACGGCAAAACGCCAGCCTTCATCGTCGGTCAGGTGGAAGTGGAAGCGATTGAGCTTGTACAGCGCCATGCAGTCGAGCAGGCGCATGACGGTTTCCTTGCTGGCGAAGTGGCGGGCCACGTCGAGCATCATGCCGCGGTAGCCGAAGCGAGGCGCATCGGCCACGCGGCCGATCGGAAGCAGGCCGCTGCCTGGAACGAGCAGCTGGCGCAAGGTCTGGATGCCATTGAATACGCCATGGGCCCCGGCGCCGCGGATGCAGACCGCGTCCGGCGCGATGTCGACCTGGTAGGCCTCCTGCAACGGCGAGCCGGCGGAGCGCGCGACATCGACCGCACCGAGGTCCAGCACGATATGGGCAACGCCACCGTCGGCGTGTTCGGGCAGCTCGTCGAGTATCGCGCGTAGCAGCGCGGCTTCGCCGGGCAGACCCGCGGAGAACACGATCGAGGTGCGGCGCGTCAGCGTGCACGCGCCGCCGCCGAACTCGGCCAGCACTGGGCGCGGCGTGATGCGGCCGACCTGCTCGGACGCTAGCAGGCGCGCCGGCGCATTCTGCAGGTAGCGGCCCGCGGCGTCGGCGATCGGCGTGCAGTCGTAGGCGCCGCGATGGCGCTGCTCCGGCCGCGCAAACGGCACGATGTGCGGATCGCCCAGGTCGACCGCGCGGCCGCCATCGGCCGGGATCAGGTAGAAGCCGAGCGGCGCATCGGTGACGCTGATGGCCCAATACTGCGCGTCGTAATCGACCACGAGCGTGCCGCCGGCGGGCCAGGCGTCATGGGCGCCAGTGGCGGTCAGGCGAAACAGGTCGCCGTTCAGATGTTCGATGGCGTAGCCCGCCACAACGGTTCCGGGAACGACCTTGCGGCAGGTGTTGAAGTAGATGGCCCATCCGGCCGCGATCGGATGGGTACCGCGATTGTGCAGTGTCAGGCGGGCGGCAAACGCGTTTTCGCGCTCCATGTTGGAGACGCACTCCCACGTGACCGCGACGGGCGCGCGGGCCGGCTGCGGTGCTGCGTCGGCTGGATCTGTTGTCGGCATTGTGTTCCTTCCCGCGTGCGCGGGTTGTCGAATCTGGCGGTGTACTGGCAAAAAAATGGGCAAGACCGCATTCAGCCTTGCCCCAAGCACTACTGGAATTCCTCTGCGGTGTGCGCGGCATGCCGATACCGCGCACAGGCGACCTCTTACATCTTGGCGCGCAGGCCGATGTAGAAGGTGCGTCCGTTCGAGTAGAACGCGCGCGGCCGGTCCTTGTTCTCCGCATACATCTTGATGGTCTCGTTGGTCAGGTTGAGCGCATCGAAGGTGAGCGTCAGCTGGTCGGTCAGCTTGACGTTGACCGATGCGGCCAGCGACGGCATGCTGTCGACGTGCTGGCTGGCGCCGCGGTCCACGCCCGCCTTGTAGGCCGAGCGGTAGTTGTAAGCCAGGCGCGCGCTGAAACGCTCGTTCTCGAAGTAGCCGGTCACGTTGTAGGTGTCCTTCGAGGAGTTGAGCAGCTCGCCGCCGTCATCGAGCTTGCCGTCGGCATAGGTGTAGTTGACCAGCATGCCGAAATTACTCAACAGCGGCTGCTGGTAGCTCAGCTCCACACCCTTGTTCTTGCCGGAGGTGTTGTACGGCGAGGTGATCTGGTACACGGCCTGCGCATTGCGTTTGTTGTTGTAGTAGGTACCGGTCGAGGTGCCCTGCGCAACGATCGAGCGCAGGTCCATGTAGAACAAGCCGGCCGACAGCAAGGCCTTAGGCGCGAAGTACCACTCCGCCGACAGGTCGAAGTTGGTCGAACGCACCGGATCGAGGTTGACGTTGCCGCCGCTGCCGCTCAGGGCATCGTCGTTGAGCGACACCGAGCCGCCCAGCGCGCTGTAGTCGGGACGGGCGATCGTCTTGGCCAGCGCGGTACGCACCACCAGGTCGGGACGCACGTCGAACTTCAGGTTGGCGCTTGGCAGGTAATCGCGGTAAGTGCGCTCGAAAGTCGTCGGCGTGTATGCACCGAAGGCCGAACCGGTGATTGGCTTCGGACCGCCGGCCAGGTTGACGATCGTGGTCTGGCGCGTTTCGATGGCGCGCAGGCCGACGTTGCCGCGCCAGCCGTCGCCGCCGAAATCGGCCATGCCGTAGATCGCCGAGGTCTTTTCCTTGACCTGGAATTCATCGGTCCAGTTGTGGCGGATAGTGTAGTCGAGCAGGCGGTTGCCTGGCACGGCGCCCCATGCGCCCAGCGCGGCGCCGTCGTACTTGAAGTAGTTCGACGACAGGTTGCCACCCAGGTTGGAGGCAAAGTCGGATGGGTACATCTGGCCGTTCCAGGCCGGGCCGGGATTGCTGAAGCCAACCGGGCCAGGACGCGTTTCGAGCGGATGCTCGGCGGTGCGCTGATGATCGGTAAAGCGCGCGCCGAACTTGAACGATTCGACGATCGAATCGTGCATGCGCCAATCGGCGTCGACCTGGGCGTATTTTTCCTGGTCGACCGATTGCGCTTCGCCGCCGCCGGCCCACGCGGTCGATCCCGGCGCGTTGGTGGTGCCGCCAGGGTAGCTGACCGATGCCGGCGACAGGCCGTTGAGCGCGTAGGTCATGCCGCCGTTGACGTTGTTCTGGTAGTAGACATCCTGGCGGTCGTAGCCGACGCCGTGAGTCTTGCCCAGCTTTCCGGTGAGGGTCAGGTCCTGGTTGGCGCGGTACTTACCGTTCAGGTCCAGGTACCAGGATTCGCCGCCGGCGCCGGGACGATAGATGTTATCGACCTCGCCCGAATTGACCGGGAACGAGGCCGACACCAGCGTGTTGTTGCGGACAACGGCGTTCGCCGGGATTTGATTGGCGCTGTTGATCGAGTTGGCTGGAGCAGCAAGCCAGTTGGTATTCTGGTGCGGCGCCTCGAGCTTTGAATAGAAGCCATTGAGGTCGATGCCCAGGTCGCCCGAGGGACGCGCTTCGAGATCGAAGGAGCCGCCGCTGCGCTTCTTGGTCTGCTCGAACAGGCTGGCGCCGATAAAGGTCGGCACCGCCACGCCGGCCAGGGCCGGGTTGGCGATGGCCGCCGCGCTGGTGGCGCTGATCTGCGAATAGCCCAGGATCTCCTGGCCGTCGCGGCGCACCGTCGCTTTTTCCGAGAACGCCTGGAACAGCACGCCGGCGGTATTGGCTGGGTTCTTCCACGCGACCAGGGCCGACAGCTGCGGTTCGGTTTTCTTCGACAGGTCGTTGTAATTGGCCTGGACCGAGCCCTCGATGGTCAGCGCCTGGCGCAATTCGAGCGGATGGCGGGTCAGCACATTGATGGCGCCGGAGACGCCGCCTTCCGGCAGGTCGGCCGTCGGGCTTTTCTGCACGACGATCGAGCTCACCAGCTCCGATGGCAGCAGCGAAAAGCTGCTGGAACGGCCGACGCTGCCGCCGACCTGGTTGAGAATGAACCAGTCGCCGGTGCTGATCGCGTGGCCATTGAAAAGAGTCTGCTGCAGGCTCGGGCTGGTGCCGCGCAGGCTGACGCGGTCGTTCTCGCCGAATCCGCCTTCACCGCCGGCCGACGATTGAGTGTTCACGCCAGGCAGGCGCTGGATGGCATCGGCCACGTTCTTGTCCGGCATCTTACCGATGTCTTCGGCAGTCACCACTTCGACCACCGAGTCGGCATTGCGCTTCTGGCGCAGCGACTGTTCGAGCGCGGCACGCACGCCGGTCACGACCACCGCCTGCATCGTTGCCTGTTCTGCCGGCGCGCTACCGGCGACCTGCGCCTGGGCCTGCCCCCCCATCATCAATACTGCCACTGCGGCCGCGATTGCGGTGCGGGTGTACTCTTGCCGTGCCATCTTAACTTTCATTGCTCCCCCAAAACTGTTGTGGTGGTCAGTGCTGCCAAAAAAGGCGCGGTGCCGACCGTCTCGATTTTTTTATGCATTCCAGTCTTGACTCGGTGGACGCTCAAGCGTCTCTCCATTTGGTTTGAAGGATTGTGTCCGCATCGTGACAGGCATGTTTGTCAAATCTTGCTAAGGCGCGCCGCTGTGTCATTTTTCTGACATATGCATCTGCGAGGCCTTTGCGCGCTCTGCGATGCTTGCGGCGAGCATGGTGCCATGTTCCGTATCGCCTTGTATCTGCAGGCCGCCCTGATACAGCAGATTGCATGGCGCCGTTTAAGCGACACACAGTCGATGCACTCCGGGCGTACGATGTTTCATATGCGGCGCTTGAACGCCGCCAAACGAAGTACGCCGCCCTCCGCGCGTCCCGAAAGGAAATATCATGCCACTCACTTTCCGCTACTTGGCCCTGGCCAGCGCCAGCCTTACATTCTGCGTCGCCGCATGGGCGCAAGCTGCACCGGAGACCGGCCGCCCGCCCGCGGTCATTCCGGTCGAAAATGAGCCGGCGCCGAAGATCGTGCCATATCCGCCGCTACCCGACGCGCTGGCGCGTGGCGTTGTCATCGTCCAGTTCAGGACTGAGAATTTTCGGGTCATTCCGGTCTTCGGCAAGAACGCGGTCGACGTGTCGCCGCGTATCGGTCATCTCCACGTCACGGTGGATGATTGGCCGGGAACCTGGGCCCACACCAGCCCGGATCCTGTCATTGTGGTCGGGCTGAAGCCCGGCGCGCATAAAATTCTACTCGAGCTGGCCGACCCCAGTCACAAGATCCTTGCCAAGGAGACGGTTGTGGTCACGGTCCCCGCGCAAGCTGATTCGAAGCCGCACGGCCACTGATATCAATAGGGGAGCGCCACCGACAGGTGGCGTTTTTTCAGGAGCTGCATCGTTGATGCCAGGGGGCGCCGGCACCCATACTCTCTCGATATTTTAGATTGACTGCGCGAGCGCCATGGCGTCGGCACCCGCCGGGAATCGAAGCTGTCCCGACTTGTCGTTCGCCGCGCGCCATACCACTTCAGCCACGTCGGACTCGGTCGTGACCGCGGACTGCTGGCCGAACGAAGCGAAGATGCCTTGCGCGAATGGCGCATACGCCTCGGGGATCAAGCCCTCGAGCCGCGCTCCGGAATTGCTGGTGAAGCGCGTGCTCGGTCCGTAGCCCGGCTCAACCAACTTTGCATTCACGTTGAAGTCCTCGAGTTCGAGCGCGAGCGATGCGGTGAACCCTTCGATTGCCATTTTGCTCGCGGTGTAGACGGCGACCATCGGCATCGGCGCCAGCGTTGCGCTCGAGGTCACGTTGACCACAACGCCCGAGCGCCGCTCCCGGAACTGGGGCAGCACCGCCTGCGTCATCGCCATCATGCCGAAGGTGTTCGTCTCGAACACTTCCCGCACCGTGGCCATCGGGGTAAGCTCAAACGCGCCGAACAGACCGATGCCGGCGTTGTTGACCAGAACGTCGATAGGTCCGCTTGCCTCGATGGCGGCCGCAATGCTCTCGGGCCGGGTCACGTCGAGCGCAAGCACGCGCAGTCGCTTCGAGACGGGCAGGATGTCTTCGCGCGGGGTACGCATGGTGGCAATCACATTCCAGCCTTGCGCGTGGAAGTGGCGGGCGGTCTCGAGGCCATAGCCGGATGAGCAGCCGGTAATCAGTACGGTCTTCATGTGGTTTCCTTTGGTGGTTGGGATGACCGTCACGATAGCGCGCACGCACAGAACTCTCTACAATAGAAAGTCCACATTTCATTTGCAAGCGTCCAGAAATGAATGATCCCCTCTCAGATGTCATCACGCTCCTGCAGCCGCGCACCGTGCTGTCGAAGGGCATCAGCGGCGCCGGGTGCTGGGGCGTGCGCTACTCCGACTTCGGCCAGCCCAGTTTCTGCGCCGTGCTTGAAGGCAGCTGCCTGTTGGCCGTCGATGGACAAGAAGTCATCACGCTCGAGGCGGGCGACTTCGTGCTCCTTCCCGCGACGCCGGGGTTCACCATGTCCGGCTTCGAGCCGGTGAAGCCGGAACTGATCGACCCGAACAAGGCGTCCATGTCGGCGGCGGAGGTACGCCACGGCCGGAGTGGCGGGCCGCCCGACGTCAGACTGCTCGGCGGCTACTTCGTCTTCGATTCGCCAGATGCGGCTTTGCTGGTGTCGCTGCTGCCGGCGATGATGCATGTGCGCGGCGCACCGCGCCTGGCGGTATTGGCGCGCCTGGTCGCCGAGGAAGCGAACGCGCGCAGGCCAGGTCGCGATCTCGTGCTCGCACGCCTCGTGGAGGTGCTGCTGATTGAAGCGCTGCGCTCGACGCCGGACAACGACACGCCGCCGGGACTGCTGCGTGGAATGGCAGATGCCCGGCTCGCGGTGGCGATGCGGCAGATGCACGGCGATCCCGCACGCCCGTGGACGGTGGCGCAGCTCGCAAAGAAGGCGGCGCTGTCGCGCTCATCATTTTTCGACCGGTTCACGCGCGCCGTGGGCCTGCCCCCGATGGAATACCTGTTCGTCTGGCGCATGGCCCTTGCGAAGGACCTGCTGCGCCGCTACGACGTTGGACTCGCCGAGGTTGCCGAACGTGTCGGCTACAGCTCGGCGAGCACCTTCAGCACCGCGTTCAGCCGGCACGTGGGCCAGCCCCCGGGGCGCTACGCACGCGAGGGTTAGAGCACTGGGCCGATAATTATCGCGGGCGCCAACTCGCAACTTGCATTAGCATTCCACTTCACCTTCCCCCACTCTTGATCCACGCAATGCACACAATGCCATCCAAACAAGCCATCTCCGCCCTCCTCGCAGCGCTTTTCCTGGCGCATAACACGTACGCCAGCGAACGCATAGCCGCCGATCTGGCGCTGACCGGCGCCACACTCGTCGATGTGTCCGGCGGCGCGCTGGTCAAGGGCAAGACCGTCTTGCTGAAAGGGGACACGATCATCGCCGTCGTCGACGACAAGGCGCTTGCCGGTTACGCGCCCAGGAAGACGCTTCGCCTGCCGGGAAAATACCTGATGCCCGGCCTGTGGGACACGCATGTGCATTTCGGCGGCGGCCCTGAGCTGATCGAAGAAAACAAGCGCCTGCTGCCCCTCTACCTGGCAAACGGCATTACCACCGTTCGCGATTGCTCGGGCGACCTGGCCGATACCGTCCTTGACTGGCGCGCCCAGATCAATGCCGGCACGATGTCCGGCCCGACGATCTTTACTTCCGGCGCCAAGCTCGAAGGGATCAAGCCGCTGTGGAAGGGAACGATCGAAGTCGGCACGCCTGCCGAAGTGAGCGCCGCACTGGATAAGCTGCAGGGCCAGAAGGTCGACTTCGTCAAGATCACCGAAAACACCATGACGCCGCAGATCTATCTCGAAGCGCTGAAGCAAGCCAAGGCGCGTGGCATGCGCACGTCCGCCCACCTGCCCGTCCAACTGACCCTGAACGAAGTATCCGAACAGGGCCTTGGCACGCTCGAACATCAGTCTTACCTGCTGCGCGCTGCGACCCCGCGGGAAAAGGAGCTCACTGCCCAGGTAGCGGAAGGCAAGCTGACCGGTCGCGAAGCGATGAAACTGAGCCTGGAAAGTTACGATGAGAAGACCGCGCGGTCGGCATTCCGGCGCCTGGCCGCGGCTGGCACGGCGGTCGTGCCGACGCTGTATGGCTCGTATGTCACCAGCTATCTGGACAAGGACGATCATCGCAACGACAGCTACCTGCAATACATCGGCAAGGGCCTGCGCGCGACCTACGAGTGGCGGGTGCAGCGTGTCGCCCAGGACGGGCCGGCCGCCATCGCCTTGCGTCATGCCAGCTTTGAGAAAGCGGCCGCGCTGCTGCCGATTCTCGCGCAGGAAGGCGTGCACATTATCGCCGGCACCGATGCGGGCTTTCTTAATTCCTTCGACTATCCGGGCACGGCGCTGCACGACGAGATCGCGCTGTATGTGAAATACGGACTGACGCCGGCACAAGCGCTACAAAGCGCAGTCATCGCCGGTCCGCGGTTCCTCGGCAAGCTGGATCGCTACGGCAGCGTCGACGCGAACAAGTCCGCCGATCTTCTCGTGCTGGATGCTAATCCTCTGCAAGACATCGCCGCCACGCGCAGGATCCACCTCGTCATCAGCCGCGGGGACGTCTATGACAGGGCGCGCCTCGGCCGGCTGCTGGCCGACACGAAAGCGTGGGTCGCCGCACAGCGTTGACTGTTCAATTAACGCGCCAAGGGACGGCTCGAAGTGGGAACCCGCCTCTCGGCCTCATTGCTCAGTTGGTAGAGCAGAGGACTGAAAATCATTGTGTCGGTGGTTCGATTGCGCCCCGGCCACCAAGAACACTATCTGATTTCACTAAAAAGATCGTGTTCAAAAATTCGGGACAGCCCGCCCATTTTGCCGCCGAGCTACCCGAGCATCAGCGAGGGACGGCGACCTGCGCCATCGGAATCCGCTAGGCCTTGCCGGTGGGCTGGGTTGACCTTGCCATCTGGAAGAATCATGGGTTTGGTGAAGGTTCCCCGGGCATCGTAGTGCCTTGTTCAAGCGGTCCGTGCCACCGCCGACTCGTCGATGTATTGCCTGACGATGCACTCGAAATCGGCGTCCGCCGTCAGCCCGAGCGCCTTCGCGCGCGTCACGTCCCACGCCGCCGGCCAGCTGTTAATGATTCGCTCCACCGCAGGATCGGGCGCAAAGCTAATGCGCGATACCGGCTTCGGCCCCGCCACCTTCTCAAGCGCGGCCACCATGTCGGCCACGCTGACCGACAGCCCCGGCAGGTTGACGGTGCGGCTGTCGCCCAGCGCTTCGGCGGACAGCTCGTGTCCCGCGATCAGCGAATCGACCGCGCCGCGCGGCGACAACAGCCACAGCCGCGCATCCTTCTCCACCGGCACTACCGTCGTTTCACCGTTCAGCGGTTCGCGTATGATGCCGCTGGCAAACGACGACGCCGCCTTGTTCGGCTTGCCTGGACGCACGCTGATGGTCGGCAGCCGCAGCACGCGGCCGTCGATGAAAGCGCGGCGGCTGTAATCGTTGACCAGCAGCTCGCCGATCGCCTTCTGCATGCCGTATGATGAGCGCGGGTTCAGCGCGGTGTTGTCCTGCACCACGTCCGGCAGCTTGCCGCCGTACACCGCTACCGAGCTGGTGAAGACGAACTTCGGCTTGTGGCCGAGCTCGCGGCTGATGTCGAGCAGCAGGCGCGTGGCGTCGAGGTTGATCCGCATGCCAAGGTCGAAATCGGCTTCGGCCTGGCCACTGACGATCGCCGCCAGGTGAAAGATCGAGCCGGTATCGGCATCGATGGCCTGGCGCATCAAGGCGCCATCGGCGATGTCGCCGGTGACGACGCGCACGCGCGGGTCGCCGAAATCCTTGGCCGGCACCACGTCGACCAGCACCAGCTGGTCGATGCGCTGTGCCTTGCCCAGGCTGTCGGTCAGCTCGCCGCGCGCGAGCAGCTGGCGCGCCACGCGCTGGCCGAGGAATCCGGCGCCGCCGGTGATCAATACTTTCATTGCCGTGCCCCTTGTTTGGTGGCCGCGGCCAGCCAGCCCAGGCCGTCCTCGGTTTTTCCGCGCGGCCGGTATTCGCAGCCGATCCAGCCCTTGTAGCCCAGCTCGTCGAGCAGGCGGAACAGGTAGGCATAGTTGACTTCGCCGTCGTCCGGTTCGTTCCGCGCGGGAACGCTGGCGATCTGCACGTGGCCGATGCCGGCGAAATTGTTCTTGAAGGTCATCGCCAGGTCGCCTTCGACGACCTGGGCGTGATAAAAATCCATCTGCACCTTGACGTTGGCCTGGCCGGACTCTTCGCGCAGCGCATGCCCCTCGGCCTGCGTGTGCAGGAAATAGCCGGGCATGTCGCGGCCGTTGATCGGCTCGATCAGCAACTCGATGCCGTGCTTGCCCACCTCGCTTGCGGCATAGCGCAGGTTGCCCAGATAGACTTCGCGGTGCGCGCGGCGGTCGGCGCCTTCCGGGATCAGGCCGGCCATCATGTGCACGCGCTTGGTGCCCAGCGCCAGCGCATACTCGATGCCGCGCGCAACGCCGGCGCGGAACTCCGCCTCGCGGCCGGGCAAGGCGGCAATGCCCCGCTCGCCCGCGGCCCAGTCGCCAGGCGGCAGGTTGAACAGCACGTTGTCGAGCTGGTTGTCCTTGAGCCAGGACGCTACTTCCTGGGGCGTGTGGTCGTAGGGAAACAGGAATTCGACAGCCTTGAAGCCCGCGGTCGCAGCGGCGGCAAAGCGTTGCGGAAAGGCGACCTCGTTGAACATCATGGTCAGGTTGGCGGCAAATTTTGGCACGGCAGTGCTCCCGTTAAAAGTCGAGCCCGAAGGTCGACTTGAGTTCATCGATCTGCGCGCCGTCGAGCGGCCGGGTCGGCACGTCACGCAGCAGGAGGAAAAGTTTGGCGGTTTCTTCGAGTTCCTCCGCGGCATACACCGCGGCTTCTAACGAAGAACCGGACACGACCGGGCCGTGGTTGGCCAGCAGCACCGCCGAATGCTTGCGCGCCAGCGCGCCGATCGCGCCCGCCAGGGCCGGGTCGCCCGGACGGTGGTAAGGCACCAGTGGCAGGCGGCCGATTTTCATCACGAAATATGCGGTCAGCGGCGGCAAGCAGTCGTCATGGTTCAGGCCGCACATGCACGACACGGCCGCCGAATGGGTCGAATGCAGGTGCACGATGGCGCCGGCGCGCTCGCGCTGCTGGTACATGGCGCGGTGCAGGAAAGCTTCCTTGGATGGCTGGTCGCCGCTGATGTGGCGGCCCTCCCAGTCGAGCTTGGATAAGCGTGCCGGGTCGAGCCGGCCCAGGCTGGCGTTGGTGGGCGTGAGCAGCCAGCCGTCCTCGCGGCGCACGCTGATGTTGCCGCTGCTGCCGGCGGACAGGCCGCGGTCGAACAGCGAGCGGCCGAATTCGACGATCTGGTCGCGCTGGCGGGATTCTTCCGTATGATTGTTGATTGCGGCGCTCATGACAGGCGGCTCCATGCTTTGAGAAAGAAATCGTCGCTACCGAAATTGCCCGACTTGAGCGCCAGCGCCAGCGGCGCCGCCCCATGGTGCGCTTGCAGCGCGGTCGTCCACGGCACGCCGGGATCGATTTCCGGTCCGATCCGCAGGCCCGACACGCCCAGCGCCTTGACCACCGCGCCCGAGGTTTCGCCGCCGGCGACGATCAGTTGACCGACGCCCAGCACCACCAGTCCCTGCGCGATGGCGGCCAGCGCATCTTCCACCAGGCTGCCGGCCTGCTCGACGCCCAGCTGTGCCTGCACCGTCTTCACAGCATCCGGCGTGGCGGTAGCGTACACCAGCAGCGGTGTCTGGCCGACGTACTGCTTCGCCCATGCGAGCGCGGCGGCAACGACCTCGGCTCCGCGCGCCAGCTCGAACGGATCGACATGGAACGATGGTGCTTGTTCGCGCATCAGCGCAACCTGGCGCTGGGTGGCCTGCGAGCAGCTGCCCGAGATGACGGCACGCGCGCCGCCGGTTGCGGGCAGTCTGTCGGCCGCATCGCCGCGCGCCAACAGGCCGCGGCGGCGGAAGTTCTCCGGCAGGCCGAGCGCGATGCCGGAGCCGCCTGTCACCAGCGCCATGTCGGCGCAAGCTTCGCCGATCGCTTCCAGGTCGCGGTTCGACACCGCGTCAACCACGGCGAAATTGCAGCCCTGTTCGCGCAGGGCGTCAAAGCGCGCACCGATGGCGGCGCCGCCCTGCTCGACCACGCCATGGTCCGCGAGCCCGACCTTACCTTGCACCTGCTGCTGCAACACACGCACCAGGCTGGGGTCGGTCATCGGCGTGAGCGGATGGTTGCGCATGCCCGATTCGCTCAGCAGCTCATTGCCGACGAACAGATATCCCTTGTAGATGGTCCGCCCGTTCGCCGGAAACGCCGGACAGGCGATGGTGAAATTGGTGCCGAGCGCCTGCATCAGCGCCTCCGCCACCGGGCCGATGTTGCCACGCGGCGTAGAATCGAAGGTCGAACAATATTTGAAATAGAACTGATGCGCGCCGGCCTGCTGCAGCCAGCGCAGCGCCGCCAGCGATTCGCCGATCGCCTCGTCGACCGGGTTGGTGCGCGACTTGAGCGCGATGACGACCGCGTCGACGTCCTCGGCATTGAAGGGCAGCGGACCAGCCGGCACGCCGATCAGTTGCACGGTGCGCATCCCGGCTTTGACCAGCATGCCGGCGAGATCGGTGCCGCCGGTGAAGTCGTCGGCGATACATCCAAGTAGAACAGCCATCATTGCCCTCCTCAGGCTGCTTTGGTGCCGGCTTCGGCGGCCGGCAAGTTAATACCCGGGAAGGTCTTGATGACCGCCGAATCGTCCTCCTGCCCGTATCCCGCGGCCGATGCCTGCATGAACATCTGGTGCGCGGTGGCCGACAGCGGCAACGGAAATATGCTCTTTTTTGCATAATCGAGCACGATGCCCAGGTCCTTGACGAAAATATTTACCGCCGACAGCGGCGTGTAGTCGCCGGCCAGGATGTGCGGCACGCGGTTCGTGAACATCCACGAGTTGCCGGCGCTGTTGGAAATGACCTCGTACAGCGCATCCGGATTGCAGCCGGCGCGCAGGCCCAGTGCCATCGCTTCGGCCGCCGCGGCGATATGCACGCCCGCCAGCAACTGGTTGATCATCTTCACTTTCGAGCCCTGTCCTGGCTGGTCGCCCAAGCGGTACAGCCTGGCGCAAATCGCATCGAACAGCTTCTCGCAGACGGCGAAGGTGTCCGGCGCGCCGGCCGCCATCACCGACATCTCGCCCGTTGCCGCCTTGGCCGCACCGCCCGAGATCGGTGCATCGATAAAGCGCAGCCCCATCGCCTGCAGGCGCGCACCCAGCGCTTCGGCGAACTCCGGCGCCACGGTGGCGCTGGCGATCACCACCGCGCCAGGCTTGAGGTAGGCGGCGGCACCGTCCGGGCCGAACAGCACCTGCTCGGTCTGGGCCGCATTGACGACCACGATCAGCAAGGCTTCCACCCTGGGCGCCAGTTCCGCCGGCGTTGCCGCGCCGTGGGCGCCGGCCGCGACCAGCTTCTGCACCGCCTCCGGCCGCACGTCGCAGGCGTGTACCTCGAGGCCGCCGCGCAGCAGCGACTGCGCCATGCCCATGCCCATTGCACCGAGGCCGACAACCCCGACGCAGTTGATTTGTTCTGCCATTTGATGCTCCTGCTTCAGAAAATAGGGGGGCGTCGCGCCCGGCGCCCGGGATGGGCGCCGGGCCGAGCGAATAGATCAGCGGTTTACCAGCCGCGCCGGCACGCTCATCACAATGACCGCGCCGGCCACCAGCACGCCGGCCAGCATATACATGGCGATGTTGGTCGACTGCGTCATGTCCTTGATCGCACCGATCAGGAACGGGCTGATGAAGCCGGCCAGGTTGCCCACCGAATTGATCGCGGCGATGCCGGCGGCAGCGGCCACGCCATGCAGGAAGGCCGTCGGCAAGCTCCAGAACAGCGGCGCCGACGACAGTACGCCCGCCGCGGCGATGCTCAGAAAGGCAATCGCAATGCCGGTGTTGGTGGTGCCGGCCAGTGCGCTGCCGACCAGCCCGACCGCGCCGAGCAGCAGCGGGATCACCAGGTGCCAGCGGCGTTCGCCATGTTTGTCCGAACTCTTACCCAGGTACAGCATCGTAACCACCGCCACCGCATACGGAATCGCGGTGAACATGCCGATGTTGAGCACGCCGGAAATACCCGCCGTCTTGATCAGGGTCGGCAGCCAGAACGTCAGGCCGTACTGCCCCATGACGCAGCAGAAATAGATCAACGCCATCAGCCATACTTTTGCATCGGCAAACATGGCGCGCAGCGATGGATGGGCCACTTTAGTCTGCGCTTCCTTGACGATGTTCGCTTCGAGCAAGCTCTTTTCGCCTTCGTTCAGCCATTTGGCCGAACGGATGCCATCGTCCAGGTACAGCAGCACGACGATGCCGAGCAGGACGGCAGGCACTGCTTCCAGCACGAACAGCCATTGCCAGCCCGCATAACCGTTGACGCCTGCGAAGCGCTCCATGATCCAGCCCGACAGCGGACCGCCGATCAGACCGGCCACCGGAATTGCCGTCATGAAGGTGCAGACCATGCGGCCACGGCGCTGGGCCGGAAACCAATAGGTCAGGTAGAGAATGATGCCGGGAAAGAAACCCGCTTCGGCCAGGCCGAGCAGGAAACGCATGATGTAGAAACTGAGCGGCGTAGTGACGAACATGAACGCGCCGGAAATGATCGCCCAGCTAATCATGATGCGGGCAATCCAGCGGCGCGCGCCGACCTTATGCAGGAAAATGTTGCTGGGCACCTCAAACAGGAAATAGCCGAGGAAGAATACGCCGGCGCCAAGGCCAAACACCGTGTCGCTGAATTTGAGGTCCTGCAGCATCTGTAGCTTGGCAAACCCGACGTTGACGCGGTCCAGGTAGGCCACGACGTAGCACAGCATCAAGAATGGCACGATGCGCCACGTCACTTTTCGGTAGACCGAAGCCTCGTCGACGCTGGTGGTTGGAGGTGCTTTGCCGCCCATCCCTGCTGGATGTGTTCCCGTAATCGCCATCATGTGTCTCCTGATTGTAGCTTGCCGGGTTTTTATACCGCGGGATTGCGGTTGGCAAGTTGTCTGAAATCTGTTTTGAAGTAGATTAGTTGTTTGTATTTTGCGTGTCAAGCTGTATATTTGTATATAATTTGAACCGCCGTTTCCCCCACTCTGTAGCGAGATAGACCCATGGACCCGACGATGCTGTTCATTCTCCCCGAGCCCGCTGTTGACGATGGCGGTTTTGCCACCGGCACATTGGGCTCGCGCGTGGCCGGCAAGCTGCGCCAGAAGATCCGGGGCGACGGCTTGGCACCCGGCACCCGGCTACCGTCCGAGCAGGCAATGGCCACGCACTTCGGCGTCAGCCGCAGCGTGGTGCGCGAAGCGATCGCCCTGCTCAAGGACGAAGGCATCCTCAGCACGCGCAGGGGCAGCGGCGCGTTCATCTGCAAATCCGGAAACGCGCAAATCGACCAGCAGGACGTGCAGACCGAGCAATCGGTGCAATCGCTGCTGAACCTGATCGAAGTGCGACGCGGGCTGGAAGCGGAAACGGCCGCGCTGGCGGCGTTGCGGCGCACACCGGGGCAATTGGCCGAAATCGAGCACGCGCTGCGGCGGATCGAAGAGGCGGTCGCGTCCGGCGTCAGCGGGGTCGAGGAAGACGTCCGCTTCCACCTGTGCATTGCCGAGGCGACGGGGAATCCCTACTGGGTCAAGTTCGTGGAGATGTTTGCGCAGCCGACCCGTTCGGCCGTCAAGGTGACGCGCGCCAACGAAGCGCGGCGGGCGGATTTTTCAAGCCAGGTGCTTGCGGAACATGAGCGGATCGTCAGCGCCATCGCGGCCGGCGATCCGGAGATGGCGCGCGCGGCGGCGACCGAGCACATGGTACGTGCCGCCGAGCGGGTACGGCTGGCGGACCGGGATTTCTGGCGTGGCACCGGCGGCGAACTGGCGCGCAGTCTCGCGCGCGATCCGATCACGCAAGGACCGTTGCTCGAGACGTCTCGGACCAACTTCTAATTGAACAACGGCCAACCTTACGCCCCGAGCGACACGTCAACTTTCAACGACCGCATCTTCCGCGAGTTGACCGGATTCTCCGCGGTCGAGTACCAGCGCAAGCGCCGCCTGCGCCGCGCCGCCCACCTGCTGCGGCACGAACCGGATGTCGCGGTCGTGCCCATCGCCCAGGACTGCGGGTTCCCGTCCAACCCGGCCTTCGCCAAGGATTTCAAGCAGCGATTCACAATGTCGGCCAAGGCATCGCGCGACGGCGGCTGGCGCACCTGCATGGACCAGCAGGTCCGGCGCGAGAGCGACGTCAGTTTTTTTGTCGCCGAACCGGACAACCTTGACGCAATCCTGGCGCCCTACATCACCCCGGAACCAGGCAGCATGCCATCCGCATCGCGGTACGCGCACCGCAAGCAGCAGTGTAGACCAAAAGCGAAACGGGACGAGATGGGGGTATCGCAGTTGCACATGTTGATCATGATCGCGCGGCGCCGCCATTCACTCCAGCGCCTTCTTGCACATCGCGTTGCCGACGGCTAAGCCTGGAGGCAGGTCATCCTGACGACTCGTCGTGCTCGGCCAGCCAGGTCTCCGTTTCGTCGATCTTGTTTTGCTGTTCGTGCGCGGTGACCGGCGCAGGCGGGGGAGCGAGCAGATCAAGTGTAGCGATCCCATCAGTTGAATTCATCAACAATGGACAGCGGAAGTCCTAATTTCTGGTCTCTCACGACTTCCGGCCGTGCAGAAGCCACTACCCGCAGAGCATTTCCGAACATGCCGGCCCGTATTCTGAATGCGCCCGCAAAGGTCAGGCTGCCCTTCGCTTGCTTGCTAGTGGCGAACACGCCGTGATTGAGACTCGGCCCGGATGCGCTAGAATGACCGGGCAGTTCAAATACAACCCGGTCCTCGCACTCGATATTTCACAGGAGATTTCCATGAAATCAGTCAGCATTGGTACTGTAATCCTTTTCTCCCTGTTCACCTTTTCCGCCCATGCCGCCGACACCGCCCCGCTGAAGAAAGCCAATGGCATGTTGGTCGATTCCAAGGGCATGACTGTCTACACCTACGACAAAGATACCGCCAACAGCGGCAAGAGCGCCTGCACGGGCCCGTGCGCAGAAAACTGGCCGGCGGTACAAACCGCCGACGCCCAGCCCGCGGCTCCCTATTCAACCGTCACGCGCGAAGACGGCACCAAACAGCTCGCCTACAAAGGTAAGCCCTTGTACACCTTCATGAAGGACAAAAAAGCGGGTGACAAGGCCGGCGACAAGTTCAAGGACATGTGGCACGTTGTGACTGATTGACCGAGGGCGGGCACGGCGCCCACCTCCTGATGTACTGCACGCCACGCACCGGTACGACGCGTCGCTGAAGCGGACGCGCGTCCGGACAATCCTTGTGTTGGTGGTTCGTTTCCGCGACAGGCCGCCAAAAACACCTTCGCGTGACGCCCGCGCGCGAAGGTGTAATTCACAAAAGCTGAACGCTATACCAGCATTTCGGCCATTGTCGCGACTGACAATAAATCTTAGACTGATTTCGTCAAAGCCTGATCCCCAGGCTCTGGTTTATTGACGCGCTAATGAGGCCCACCATGAAAATCCGTACCGCAGTATTGAGCACCTTGCTCACTTCCCTCCTCGTCACTCCGCTCGCGTTTGCCGAGGCGCCCAAACCGGTGCCCGGTTTCACGAATCGCACAGTCGCGACGCAAGACGGCGCAAAAATATTCGTGCGTTCGGGCGGCAGCGGTCCGGCCGTCGTGCTGATTCACGGGTTTGGCGATACCGGCGACATGTGGGGTCCGTTGGCCATACAACTGGCCAAGACGCACACGGTGATCGTTCCCGACCTGCGCGGCATGGGCCATTCGTCCAAAGAAAACGCAGGCTACGACAAGAAATCGCAAGCTGCCGATATCCGTGCCGTCGTGACGGCGCTAGGCCAGGATCACGCTGCCGTGGTCGGGCACGATATCGGCACCATGGTCGCCTATGCGTATGCGGCCAGCTATCCGGACAAGGTCGATAAGCTGGTGGTGATGGATGCGCCGGTACCGGGAGTCGCGCCATGGAATCAGATCGTGCTCAGTCCCCAGCTGTGGCATTTCAACTTCGCCGGCAAGGACGCCGAACGCCTGGTGGCCGGCCGCGAACGTATCTACCTGGACCGCTTCTGGAACGAGTTCGCCGGCGACAGCAGCAAGATTGACGAAGCTACCCGTAACTACTACGCGAAGCAATATGCGCAGCCAGGTGCGATGCGCTCGGCGTTCGCGCAGTTCACCGCCATCGCCGCGCACGACGTGGCCGACAACGTGGTCTTCGCAAAGCACCCGTTGACAATGCCGGTGCTCGCCATCGGCGGCGAAAAATCTTTCGGGGCGACGATGGCTGTCGTCATGCGTAACACCGCCAGCAACGTGACCGAAGCCGTAGTGCCGAACGCAGGCCACTGGCTGATGGAAGAAAGTCCGGCCGCCACCGTCACCTTGATCGATCAATTCCTGGGCGCCGGCAAAAAGTAGTCCGAACGATGTGCAGCCATTCCGCGAGCGGTTTGGCTACATTTCGGCGACTACCTGCTTCAATATGCCGCGGCGGCGGCCCCTAACGTATTACCTGCATCTTGGTCTTCTTGCCGTTGCGGTAGGTGTAGAGCGTCAGCGCCGCATCGCGCAAGTCGCCGTTGGGGTCGAATGCAATCGTGCCGGTCACGCCCTGGTACTTGATCTTGGCCAGCGCTGGCAGGTACTTCGCAGGATCGGTCGATTTCGCATCCTGCATCGCGGTCGCAAACACCATCACCGCGTCATAGGCATAGGGCGCATAGGTTTGCAGGTCCAGCTTGAAGCGCTGGCGATAGCGCTCGGTGAAGGCGGCGAACACCGCTTCCTGCGCGCCGCTCACGCCGCCGGCCACCGCGCAAGTGATCTTGTCCTCGCCCACCGCGTCGCCGGCAAGCAGCGGCAGCTTTTCGGAGCAAACGCCGTCGCCGGCCATGAACCTGGCATCGACGCCAAGCGCCTTCATCTGCTTGAGCATGGGGCCGGCCACCGCGTCCATGCCTCCGTAGAAAATCACGTCGGGACGGCGCGCGCGGATCTGGGTCAGGATCGCATTGAAGTCGGTCGCCTTGTCGTTGGTGAACTGGCGGCTGACGATCTCGGCCCCGCCGCCGGCGCCCTTCACGCCCTTGACGAATTCGTCGGCGAGCCCCTGGCCGAAGGCGGTGCGGTCGTCGATCACCGCGATCCGTTTGGCCTTGAGCATGGCCACTGCATAGCGCGCCAGCGTGCCGCCCACCATGTTGTCGTTGGCCACAACCCGGAACGCCGATTTGAAGCCCTGGTGGGTGTACAGCGGGGTGGTGGCGGAAGGCGTAATCTGCGGAATGCCGGCGTTGTGGTAAATCTTGGAGGCCGGCACCGTGGTGCCCGAGTTCAGGTGGCCCACCACTGCCACCACTCCCGCATCGACCAGCTTCTGCGCAACCGCCGTGCCCTGCTTCGGATCGCTGCCGTCATCCTCGGCCAACAGCACCCACTTGATTTTCTTGCCGTCGATCGTGACGCCCTTCGCGTTGAGGTCCTCGACCGCCAGGCGCGCGCCGTTTTCGGTGTCCTTGCCAAGGTGGGCGCTCGGCCCGGACACCGGCGAGGCGCTGCCGATCTTCACTTCCTGCTGGGCTTGAACGGATGGCGCGACGGCCAGGGCAAGAGCGAAGGGAATCAAGGCGGCGGGAAAACGCATGGCGAAAAGCTCCTCTGTGATAGGCGTGCCTGATTGTAACGCAGCCCCTACCGTCTGAACCTCGCTCGTTGAACCGCACAGCCTGCTCGATGGAATGTCGATATTCCACCTGAAAAAATTAGTAATCAAGCATTAACTGTGGGCGCTTTGCATAAAACAAGGTCCTTCGCATGTCCTTGATTTTAAAAACGATTTCGATCACCTTTGGCGCCCACCAGGTGTCGCTCGAATGGAAGGCAGTTGCGGCGGAAGACGGTCGCTACGTGTTTGATTTGCTGGGGGCGCAGCCGGCCGTCACCGTGCCGGAACCAAGCTCGGCAGCTTTGCTCGGCTTGGGCGTGGGCCTGCTCGGCCTGGCCATCAGGCGCAGGCCGGCCTCCCGGCGACAGATGCGCGCCTGCGCATGACGGCCAGGGTCGGCGGCAAAGTTCCGCGTGCGGCCGAGTAAGCAGCCCGGTACAGCAATAAACAAAACGCCAACCCATGCGGGTTGGCGTTTTGGTTTGTGCCACAACTGGTGGTGGCAGGTGATTTGTAACTGTTGTAACTAAGTGCGCCAGCACACGAAGGGGTTGCTGACTGGAACTGTATAACGGGTCAATGCAAACGGCCCCAGCGCCGGCGTGTCCACTCTGCCCTGAAAAAACCAGGCTCTGGTTGCGCACCCCATACGAGAGAAACCCAATGAACCGTTTCGAGACCAAACCGAAAGCCTTATTGCTGGCATTGATGTTGAGCGCCGTATTCGCCGTGCCGGCCATCGCAAGTCCAGGTTCGCCTGGGAGCGCGGGCAGTTCGGCGCGCCCTCAAGCGCCAATCAAGCTCGGTTCGGCGGGAACGTTCGCGCTGCTGAGCAAAACCGGCATCACCGATGTATATGCTTCGGTCATCAATGGCGACGTCGGCGCCAGCCCGATTACCGGCGCGGCGATCGGCCTCACCTGCGGTGAAATTGCAACCGGCATCCTGTACACCGTCGACGCCGCCGGCCCGCTGCCATGCAGCGTAACGGCCGCCACGCTGCTCACTTCGGCAGTGAGCGATATGGAAACGGCTTACACGGACGCCGCAGGCAGGGTCCTGCCCGATTTCACCGAACTCGGTTCCGGTGAGATTGGTGGCAAAACGCTGGTTCCAGGACTGTACAAATGGGGCACCGACGTCAAGATTTCGACCGATGTCACGCTGTCGGGCGGACCAACCGACGTCTGGATCTTCCAGATCTCCGGGGGTATCGACCAGGCGAGCGCAACCCGCGTCACGCTGGCAGGCGGTGCGCTGGCCAAGAACGTTTTCTGGCAGGCCGCCGGCGCCGTTTCGATCGGGACCACCGCCCACTTTGAAGGCGTGGTCCTGGCCAAAACCTTGGTTGCTGTGAAGACCGGAGCCACGATCAACGGACGCTTGCTGGCTCAGACCGCCGTTACACTTCAGAAAAACAGCGTCACCCAGCCCGCTCCTTGATATTGGGGACCAGGCAGCAACAGGCCAAACGAAAAACGCCAACCCTCGCAGGTTGGCGTTTTTCATTGGGACAGAAGAGCGTCGGCCACTCCCCCTGGCGCAGGAACTACCACATCAAGTCGTCCGGAATCTGGAAGGCGGCATACGGATCGTCCGCATCGATCTCCGTGCTGGTCTTGTTGACCCGCACCACCAGCGAGGCATCGCGCTCGGCGATCTTGTCGGCGATGACCCGCGGGACCAGCTCGGTGGCGCCGCCCTGGCAGACGATCACCAGTCGCCCGGCCATCAAGTGCGCCTGCACAGGGGCCGACACATAGATCCGTTCGATCTTGTTGTTGTGGGTGAAATTGTAGGCGATGTCGCCATTCCCCTTGCTCTGGCGATTCTTCTGCACCATCTGCGCAATTTGCGCCACGATCGCCTTTTGGGTGGCGGCAGCATCGCGCTGGGCATTGAGTTCACGCGCCCGTTCGGCATTCTTGCGCTGCGTTTCAGCCGCGGCAAGGCGCACTTCATCGACACTTTGCGTGCCGGTGCGGCGCTCGACCTTCTTCTGCTTGCTCTTGTCCTGGTTGGCCTGTTTGACTTTGTTCTTGTCGACCAGGCCGGCTTTCAAGAACTGTTCTTGCAACGAGACCATATGCGCTACTCCGAAAATAGGATCCGCCGGGCCATACAGCGGCGCCGGTCAGTGGAAAGACGCTAGCATAGCAAGAATCTCGATTGCGTAAAACTGCGATCGCGACCTTGTCGCTGCCTGTCTTCGGCGCCATGCGGCATTCGACACTGCTGCTTAAGGCATGCACCGACACCGCAACAGCGTGCATAGGCGCGTCACCCAGGCGCCTATGCCTCGTCATGCGGCGGGCGCCGCCGCCAATGTGGGATAGTCGATATAGCCTTCCGCTCCGCCGCCGTAGTAGGTTGCGGGATTCGGCTTGTTCAACGCCGCGCCGCTGCGCAAGCGCTCCACCAGGTCCGGGTTGGCCAGGAACGGTTGCCCGAAAGCGACCAGGTCGGCCGATCCTTCCTTCAAGGTGTCGTTTGCGCGTTCCAGGGTGTAGCCGCCGGCCACGATCAGGGTGCCTGGATAAAGCGGACGGAAGAAGCGGGCCGACAAATCCGGCGCCGGATGCTCGCCCGCCGAGGCGGCCGGTTCGATCAGGTGCATGTACGCCAGGTTCAACGTCGCCAGCCGCCTGGCCACATACCCGAAAGTCTGCGCCGGGTGGCAATCGCACATGTCGTTGAATGAGCTGCCGGGAGACAGGCGCACGCCTACCCGGTCGCGGTCCCAGACCTGGCTGACCGCGTCGAGCACCTCGAACAACAGGCGCGCACGGTTTTCCACGCTGCCGCCATATTCGTCGATGCGCTGGTTGGTGCCGTCTTCCAGGAACTGGTCGAGCAGGTAGCCGTTCGCGCCGTGCACTTCGATGCCGTCGAAACCGGCCGCCTTGGCATTGGCAGCCGCGCTGCGGAACTCCTCCACGATGGCCGCGATCTCATTTTTTTCGAGTGCGCGCGGGGGAGGAATGTCCTTCAGGCCTTCGGCGGTATAGGTCTGCACGCCGCGCGGCGCGATCGCGGATGGCGCCACCGGCTGCTCGCCATTGCGGAAATCCGGATGGGAAATGCGGCCCACGTGCCACAGCTGAACGAAGATGCGGCCGCCCTTCCGATGCACCGCATCGGTCACCTTGCGCCAAGCGGCCACCTGCTCCTGGCTGTAGATGCCGGGCGTCGCGATGTAGCCCTGGCCACCCGCTCCCGCCTGGGTCGCTTCGGTCACAATCAAGCCGGCGCCGGCGCGCTGGCTGTAATATTCGGCAGCCATGCTGGACGGCAGGTTGCCTGCTTCGGCACGGCTGCGCGTCAGCGGCGCCATCACGAAACGGTTTTTCAGTTGCAGCGTGCCAAGCGCATACGGTGAGAACACATCGATGCCGGCCAGGTTGGTGTCGTTCATGCGATCTTTCCTCCTCGTATTGTTTGGTCGATTCTGCGCGGGTCCAAGCCGCAACACTACGCTTGCTGCGCAAGACACAGCGCACCGCATGCGGGCGAGCTCAATGGCAATAGAAAAAACTCTGTAACCATTAAATGTGGGACCGCGCGGCGATGGCGGCAAGCGCGCAGTGCGGCGACAAACTCGGGGTCAGGTCCGCTGGACCTGACCCCGGCCCTCGGGCCGCGGCGCGGGCATGAAGAGGTGGCACGCCGACGCCCTTCATTTTGCGTCGCACATTCTTTATTTGCGCTTGGCGGCGCTTTCATCGCGTACTGCGCGGAACTCGGAATCCTGCGACCAGTTCGGCCATTCCTTGGAATTGGCCAGGTCGGCGCCCAGCGCGTACAGCATTTCCAGGTCGCGCGCCATGCCGGCGAAGGTCCACTTCTCGCTCCACTCGTCGGCCGGCTGGTGGTAGGCATCGGCGGTGTACGTGTCTTTCGCAGCCTTGCCGGCCGCTACCCCGCCCTCCACCCAATCGTTACCAGAACCAAAAGAAATCGCGGGCACGCCGCGCTTGGCCAGCGGGAAGTGGTCGGAGCGGAAGAACAGGCCCGCTTCCGGCCGCGGATCCGCCGAATACACCAGGTCCCACTGCTTGGCTTTGGCAATCAACTGATCGAGCAAATCGAGCTTGGCGTTGCCCGAAATGGTGAAGTTGCGCGACAGGCCGAACGGGCTGAGCGCATCCATGTTGATCAGGCCAACGGTCTGGTCCAGCGGATACAGCGGATTCGACGAATAGTATTCCGATCCCAGCAGGCCCTTTTCCTCGGCGGTCACCGCCAGGAACAGCACGCTGCGTTTCGGCGCAGGCTGCTTGCCGTAGGCGCGCGCCAATTCCAGCAGCGCGGCCACGCCGGTGCCGTTGTCGACGGCGCCGTTGTAGATCTTGTCGCCCTTGGCGTCCGGCAGTCCGATCCCGAGGTGATCCCAGTGCGCGCTGTACATCACGACCTGTTGCGGCAGCTCGCTGCCTTCGCGGATCGCCGCCACGTTCTTCGATTTGATGACCTGGGCATCGACCGCGTATTTCGCCGACAAGGTCACGCCTTTGAGCTCGACCGGCTTGAAGTCGCGCGTTTGCGCCAGCTTCTTGGCCGCTTCGAAATCCAGGCCCGCGCGCTTGAACAGGTCCACCGTCACGTCGCGCTGGATCCACGCTTCCATCGCCGCGTGCGCCTTGGCCGGCTCCTTGCGAACGATGTCGTACTGCACGTTGGTGTTGGAGTTCTTCACCGTCGGCCAGCCGTAAGATGCCGGTGCGGTTTCATGCACGATGATGGTGCCCAGCGCGCCGCGCCGCGCCATTTCCTCGAACTTGTAGGTCCAGCGGCCGTAGTAGGTCATCGCCTTGCCGCCGAAATCGCCGGAGCCGGTTTCGAAGTCCGGGTCGTTGATCAACACCACCGCCAGCTTGCCTTTCAGGTCGACGCCCTTGAAGTCGTCCCACTTGCGTTCCGGGGCGCTGACGCCGTACCCGACAAACACCAGCGGCGCGTTCTTGAAGTCGACCTTGCGCGCGCCGTTCATCGCGGCGCGAACCGCCATGTCGTTGCCCTGCGCGAGGGACTGGCTGTGCTTGCCGTCATTGATGGTCAGCGCGATCGGTCCCTTGATTTCGAAACGTCCCAGCGGCACGTCCTGCGTCCAGCTGCGTTT
Organism: Pseudomonadota bacterium; assembly: GCA_046728335.1. Lineage (GTDB taxonomy): Bacteria > Pseudomonadota > Gammaproteobacteria > Burkholderiales > Burkholderiaceae_D > JAFCUW01. The sequence goes on from JBKPEJ010000007.1 coordinate 56,516, forward strand.
GCCGCCGGCCAGGTCGCCGCCCGGCTTCAGGCCGGCGGCCTTGAATTGGGCAATCAGGTAATTGACGGTCTTGGTTTCGCCGGGAGTGTGCGGGCCGCGGCCTTCGAATTCATCGGAGGACAGAACCTTGACGTCCTGCGACAGGCGCTTGGCGTCGAATTTGGGGGTGTCGGCGGCGTTCGCCGCGCTTGCGGCAAAGGCTAGAAGGACGAGGGTGGCGTTTTTCAATGCGTATCTCCGGTACGTTAAATGAGCGAAACCAGGCCAGCGGCTCGTCGACAGACTTTCACGCCGGAATGCAATTTCGAACGGCAATAATACTCTTTTTGCCAACATCGCCGTTAGCGCCCCCCGGCCCTCATCCCGGATGCAGCATGTCGTTCGCAATCCAGTCGAGCACGGCGGGACGATGCGGCTGCCAGCCAAGCAGCGTCCTGGCGCGCGTGCCGCGCACACGGCTGTTCGAACCGAGTCCGTACGAGGCCGTCTCATAGCCCCATTGCTCGATCGCAGCTTCCAGCGGCCAGTCCTGCGGCGCGCCCAGTCCCAGCGCAGTAGCGATCGCGGCGCTCATGTCGCGGAAGGAGGCTTCGCCCGACTCAACGAAGTAGAACGTACCGGCCGGCGTCTTTTCCAGCGCCAGCAAGTAGAGGTCGGCCACGTCGTCGATATGCACGGTGGACCAGATGTTCAGGCCACGGCCGACATGGCGAACGACGCCGCTCTTGCGAGCCTGCTTGAGCAGGCGGGGCAGCTGGACGCTGTCGCGCGGCAGCGCGCCGAGGCCGTAGATCAGGGTGTTGCACAGCACCGCCGAGCGGATGCCCCGTGCCGCGCTGTCCAGCACCAGCTGGTCGATGGCGACGCGTTTTGCCTTGTCCGCTGTCGGCTCGGGCAACCGGTCTTCGAGGTAGACGTGGTCGGTGCCCTCCCCGCCCGAGGCATCGCCCACGATGCTCGATCCGCTGGTGTGCAGGAACACCTTGCCGCTGCCGGCCAGTCCCTCGATGATCGCCTCGACCGCGCCGCGATGGTCGCTGCTGGCCGCATTGATCACGGCGTCCGCCGCGCGCGCCTGGCTGATGAGCAAGGCGCTGTCGTCCAGCGTTCCCACCACGCCGTGCACGCCGATCGTCTCCAGCTCGCGCACCTGTACAGGATCCCGAACAAGTCCTGTCACCTCATGGCCTGCGCGGACCAGTGCCGCGGCGATGGAACCGCCGATGAATCCTGCTGCGCCTGTGACGAATACTTTCATGGTGTTCCCCGATGCGTTTGAATGAGCATCCCAGTATGGGGCTGGACGCCGGGCGCAACAATCGGGCGCAGGCTCACAACACTTGTGCCGCGCGGTCACGAATCGGTCATGACGCCGGCGGCGCCTAGTGGTCGCGGCGCCAGGCCGCCGGCGGCTTGCCGGCCTGGCGCTTGAAGGCACGGGTGAAAGCCGACTCAGAATCGTAGCCGACGTCGAGCGCGACCGAGGCCACGCTGGCACTGGTCTCCAGCAGCAGCCGCGACGCGGCCTGCATGCGCCACTGCGCCAGGTACTGCATCGGCGGTATGCCGGTCATCTGGACGAAGCGCTCATGCAGAGCGGAGCGGGACAAGCCAACCCGCCGGCCGAGCTCCTCGATCGTCCAGTCGTGCGCCGGCTCTTCGTGCATCAGCGCCAGCGCGCGGCCGACGAAACGGTCGCGCAGGCCGGCGAGCCAGCCGGCGCCTTCAACCGGCTGCAGATCCGCATAACGCCGCACGGCATGGACGAACATCATTTCGCTCATCCGCGCCAGCATCGCCTCGCCGCCGGGCCGGCCAGTCTGCGACTCGGCGACCGCCTGCTGGGTGAATTTCTGCATCCAGGCATCGTCGTCGCAGGCGCGCAGGTGCAGCAGGTGCGGCAGCGCTTCGATCAGCGGATTGAAGGGATGCAGGTCACAGCCGAGAAAGCCGCACACGACGGTTACATCGGCATGGTAATCCGGCGAGGCCGGATTGACGGCATCCTGCCCCTGGTAAGCAAGGCGCAGCGGCAAATGGCCCAGGTCGGCGGTGGAGAACCAGTCGAGGTCGGCGATGCCGCGCATTCCGGGCGCACTCGACATCACGTGCGCGTCGCCATGCGGGAACATCACCACGTCGCCTGCGTTCAGCTGCACCGACGGGCCGCCCGGAATGGCGGCCCAGCAGCTGCCATGCGCAACGGCGTGGTACTCCATCACGTGCTCGACGCCATGCATGAGCAGCGGGGCCAGTTCCCTGGTGGACGGCGCCTCGGCGGCCCAGTCGCTACTACCGCTGACATGGAAGAACACGGCGCCGCGCAAGCGCACCCCGCGCAGCACATCCGACAGCGTGTCCTGGCTCATGCAGCCTGCCCAGCCGCTCCGATAATGGCGGACGCGCGGACAAATTGCGGCGACGTCCGGTCAATTATCGGGGCGGGAAAGTGGAGAGAATCATTCCAAGCGGTGCAAGCAAACCGCGCCGGCTTCTTTCTCAACATATATTGACCTCCGGAGCATCACATGGAAGCGACTACCAATCTTACGCCGGACATTAAAGTCCGCCAAATGCACCAAGCCGACGCGCGCGGATGCAAAATTTCTGGCGCGTCCACCGCTGCCGTCGCTGCGTTCGAACGCGCGCTCGCCGCAGCGCAGAGCTGGCGCAGCGGCGCCGACGCCGAGCTCGCGGCCGCGCTGCATGAGGCGCCCGGCTTCGTCATGGCGCACGTATTGAAAGCTTACCTGCACGTGTGCAGCCGCGATCCGGTACGGGTCCAATTGGCACGGCCGCTGCACAGGCGCGCCGCCGCGCTGAGCGCCAACGAGCGCGAGCGCATGCACCTCGCCGCGATCGGCGCCGCGCTCGACGACGACTACGAAACTTCGCTATCGCTGCTCGGCGATGTGTTGCACCGATATCCGCTTGACGTGCTTGCGCTGCAAGTAGCGCATGTGTTCGATTACATGGGCGGCGACGTCGCGCGGCTGAGCCAGCGCGTGGCCGAGGTCCTGCCGGCCTGGTCGCGCGACCTGCCCGGCTACCACGCGGTGATGGCGATGCATGCATTCGGCCTCGAGGAAGCCGGCGAGTACGAGCGCGCCGAAGACGAAGCGCTGGCTGCAATCGCGCTCAACCCTGGTGACGCACGCGCCCACCACGTGATGGCACACGTGTTCGAAATGACCGAGCGGCCAGACGCCGGTGCGCGCTGGATGGGCGAACGCAGCGGGAACTGGGGCCACGACACGGTCGTCGCCACGCACTGCTGGTGGCACGTGGGCCTGTTCCACCTGGCGCAGGGCCGGCTCGACGCGGCGCTGGCGATTTACGACCACCGCATCCGTGCGGGCAACACCAAAGCGATCGCCGACCTGATCGATGCGTCCGCGCTGCTGTGGCGCATCCAGCTGATGGGCGGCGACACCGGCGTCCGCTGGACCGAGCTTGCCGCCGCCTGGACGCCGCATGTCGAAGACCGCTTCTGCAGCTTCAACGACATGCACGCGATGCTGGCCTTCGTCGGCGCGCGCGACTGGGACAATGCGACGCGGCTCGAACGTACGCTGGCTCGGAGCCAGTCGCAGCCCACCCGCCACGGCGCCGTCACGCGCCAGGTGGGCCTGCCGGCCTGCCGCGCGCTGATCGCCTTCGGGCACGGCGACAATACGCTCGCGCTGACCTTGTTCGCGAGCCTGCCGGCGCTGGCGCACCGCATCGGCGGCAGCCATGCGCAGCGCGACGTGCTGAATCTGACCATGTTGGAGACAATCGAGCGCCTTCGCCGGCCGGTCCGTCGACTGGCGAGACCTGCGTCGTCTTTTACGCATCCGGCCCTGCCCATTTTCACGGCGCCGGCACAGAAGTCGACCTTTCGACACCTTGCGGGATAGTCGTTTCGACTGATTCGCTGGTTCAGCAGTTCGACACCTCGATGCAGTCCCGGCCAAATCGAAATAACCGGGACTGTCAATCCGCAGCAGGCAGGCCGAGTGCGGCGAAGTGCAGCACCCACTGGCGCTGGCGGTCCACCTCGATCAGCGCCGCCGCCTCGTCATCGTAGAACGCGCCGACCGGACAGGCGGCCAGGCCGCGCGCCACTGCGCCCAGCAGCCAGCGCTCGCCGACCATGCCCGCTTCGAGGAAACCATGGCGATAGCCGCGCGCGCCTTCGGCCAGCATTGGGTCCCGTTCGGCGGACAGTATCAGCACCACGGCCGCGCCGCCGATCACCTCTTGCGACAAGGCGGCCGACTGCGCTTGCGCGGCATTGTCGCCGCTGCGCACGCGCTCGAGCGCATGCCGCTGCCCGAGGTAGCGATACACGCCGGGCGCCAGGCCGGCGACCCGGTTCACCACCAGGTGGATGCGGATCGCGTCCGACAATTGGGGCTGCTGCACCATGTCGGCGAGGATCGACGACAGCGCGGCCAGTGGCACCGGATCGGCATGGAAGCGGCGCTGGCTGCGCCGCCCCGTGATCGCGCGCCGCACCGGCATGGTCGCAGTCTGAGGCGGCGGCAGCGCGATCGGCTCGGGCGGCACGATGTCCGCGGCAAGACGCAGCGAGGTCGCATCCTGCGCCATGCTGGTCGCGCCAAGCGATGTGCCGATCCCGAACTTGATCCCGACGAAGCGCGGCGCCGAACCGCGCTCGGAGGCGCCGGTGGCACGGCGCAAGGTCATTACCGCCAGCACGCCCTCCTCGACCCCGTCGACGCCGACCGTGCTCGCCAGCTGCCTGTCATCGAACCTGGCAAGCAGCTGCGCCTGCATGCCTGCGGCCTGCCCCGCCACGCGCAGGTTCTCGAGCAGGTGCCCGGTGTCGGCGGTCACGTAACGGTAGGCGCGGTCGCGGTACTTGTAGCCGGTACGGCGAAACACCGAAGTGGCGACGATGGCGGCATCGGCATCGCCGGCGTCCGGCGCGCCCGTTGCGGCGGGCAGTGCGCCGACCGCGTCGAGCCGCTGCCGATCGGGATCGTAGTGGTACACGCCGGGCGGCAGGCCGTCGACGGCGTGCGCCAGCACATACAGCTCGCTCGAGAACAGCGCGCCCGACGAGGGGGCCGCGCGCAAGGCGTTGCCGCCGCGCCGCGCGGTGACGCCGGCGGCGAGGAACAGGATGTCCCCGAGCTCGGCCAGCCGCAGGCGCGCGCTGCGGGCCGGCGCGCCGCGCAAGGATGCGCTCAATCCTGGCGCTCCGACACCGTCGCGTTCGAGCCGGATGTGGCGCGCATCGGGATACGATTTGAAGGACGGCGGCGGCGCGCCCCATTCGACCCCGGGCGCACTGGTGAACACGCTGCGCCGCGAGGCCGATGAAAATTCGTGAAAGCGGACCAGCGCGTCGACCGCCGGGGTCACCCGCGCCGGTAGCCGCGCATCGAGCGATCGCAGCAATTCATCGTTGGCGCGCTCGCGCGTACCGAGGAAGAATGCCGCGCCCAGCAAGGCGGCGATGAGCAGCACCTTGCCCGCGGCCAGATTGCCGGCAGCCGCCGGGGTGGTCCGTGCAGGACCGCGCAACAGGCGCCACGCAAGCGGCAGGTTGAAGAACAGGTGGATGGAGACCAGCAGGACAGTGCAGTAGCCAAACAGGTAGTGCCAGTCGAACACCGGCAGCTGCTGGTTGGCGACCCAGAAAATCCCCAGACCGGCGGTCCCGAGCAGATAGGTCATCAGGAGCAGGCTGGTTTGCACATTCACCGACTGGCGCGCGGGCAGGCGGCCGCGCACCGCCGCCAGTCCGAGGTAAGCGCCGTACGCCAGCAGCGGCAACAGCACGAGGACAATCTTGGGGACCATGGCAAGACCTCCGCACGACCATATGGCAACGATTCTAGCGCTTGTCGATTCCGGGCTTTGAATCCCGCCGATTTTTTATTACACTCGAAATCGGCATCCAACAAAATTCGGGTTGACTGAGTTGCACTTTCCACAGGAAGGGTACTTATGAGACAGAAACGAGTCGTGGCCGCAATGGCCGGCGCAGGCTTGGCCGCCCTTGCCGTCTTCGGGCCGACACTGGCGCAACGGCAGGCCCCGGGCGCCAGTTTCGATCCCTTGTTCGCAGGTGGCGCCACCTGCGCGCCAGGCCCAGGCGGACGCCCCGCACTGCTACACCAGCTGGTGCTGGCCCAGGCCGAGACCAAGCCGTTCACGCCCGGCCGCCAGCTTCCCCGGTCAGCCAGCGAAAGCGCGCCGCCGCTGTACAAGGACCTCGGCGCCTTGCACGTCCCGATCACGACCGCCAACGCCAAGGCCCAGGCTTATTTTGACCAGGGCATGCGCCTGGCCTTCGGTTTCAACCACGCCGAGGCCGCGCGGGCGTTCCGCTCCGCGCAGCAGCTCGATCCCGGCTGCGCCATGTGCTACTGGGGCGAAGCGCTGGTACTCGGTCCGAACATCAATGCGCCGATGTTTCCCCAGGCGGCCGCGCCCGCTGCGGCCGCGGCAACGAAAGCCAGCGCGCACGCGGCACGCGCCACGCCCGCCGAGCAGGCCCTGATTCGCGCCGTCGCGCGCCGTTACGCCGCAACACCTCCGGCCGACCGCGCCCCGCTCGACAAGGCCTACGCCGATGCGATGACCGAAGCGGCACGCGCCTTCCCCAACGACGACACCATCCAGGTGTTGTTCGCCGAATCGCTGATGGACCTGTCGCCGTGGGATTACTGGGAGGCGGCCGGCAGCAAGCCGAAGAACCGGACCGCCGAAATGGTCGATGCGCTCGAGCGGGTCCTCGAACGCAATCCGACCCATCCGGGCGCCGCGCACTACTACATCCACGCGATGGAAGCATCGACGGCGCCCGAGAAGGCGCTGCCCGCGGCGCGCGTGCTGGCGCGGCTGATTCCCGGCGCCGGCCACATCGTCCACATGCCATCGCATATCTATTACCGCATTGGCCTGTACAAGGACGCCCTGCAATCGAATATCGACGCCATCGCGGCCGATGAACGATACTTCGGCCGCTCGGACAGCGACCCGGTCTACAAGGGCGCCTACTATCCGCACAACATCCATTTCCTCATGGTGTCGGCGCTGATGGGTGGCGACGGCAAGGCCGCGCTGGAGGCGGCGGCCAAGCTGGACAAGTCGCTGCCCCCGGAACTGGTCAAGGAATTCGCGGTCATGCAGCCGGTCAAGGCGGCGCCCTATTTTTCGCACGTGCAGTTCAGCAGCCCGGCTGTGCTGGTTGCGCTGCCCGATCCAGGGCAGGACTTCGTGCTGGTGAAGGCCATGTGGCACTACGCCCGCGCCGTCGGCTTTGCGCGCAAGGGTGCGCTTGCCGACAGCCAGAAGGAAATCGATGCCATCGCCGAGATGGAGCGCAGCGCCGACTTCAAGCCGATTACCGATTGGGCGGTGCCGGCGCGCGAGATCGTCCACACTGCGCGCGCGGTCGCCAGCGGACGCCTGGCCGATGCCAGGGGCGACCTGCCGGGCGCGATCAAGGCCTACCAGGAGGCAGTGACGGTGCAGGACGGGCTGCCCTACACCGAGCCGCCGTACTGGTACTACCCGGTGCGCCAGTCGCTCGGCGCGGCGCTGCTGAAGGCGGGCCAGCTGGACGCGGCCGAGCAAACCTTCCGCGCCTCGCTGGCACGCACGCCAAGCAACGGCTGGGCGCTGCGGGGGCTCATGGAGGTCTACCGCAAGCGCGGCGACACGGCGGCACTGGCCGCCGCCCAGAAGCGCTTCGACACCACCTGGCTGGGCAAGCCGGGCGGGCCGGCGCTTTCGCTACTGTAGGCAGAAAAGCGCCCATGCCACTTTCTAAATGTTGCAAGCTACAGCCGTCGTCCCCGCGCAGGCGGGGACCCCATTCTCGTGCCCGACTCGAGACAACCGCCTCCTCCAAAAGCCAACAAAGTTTGCCGCAACTTGGGTCCCCGCATGCGCGAGGACGACGTGAATAGGCGGATCGGCATTCCACAGGTAGTGACGACATAGTCCAAAAAAAACGCCAACTTCCAAGTTGGCGTTTTTCTCGGAGCGAATGGCGCCGCATACTACATCTCGATCAGGCTTTCAAAGCCGCCGTAGATCATGCGCTTGCCGTCGAACGGCAGCTTTGCCGGATCCATCATGTCGGCCAGGCGCGGATCCTTCATCACTTTGTCGTTGATCGCGTCGCGCTCGGCGCGCGATTTGAACTCGATCCACGAAAACACCACCACTTCGTCCTCTTCCAGTTTCACGGCCTGCGGAAACGAGGTCCACTGGCCGGTCTTCACGTCATCGGCGATGCACTCGCGAAAGCTCAGTGCGCCGTATTCGCGCCACACTTCGCCGCACTTGCGCGACATTTCACGGTAAGCGTCAATCTTGTCTTTCTTCAGCGGAACCACAAATCCGTCAACGTATGCCATGCTCTTCTCCTCTGTTGTTCGGTTCTCGGGAATGGATTGTCTAGGTTAGCAGCCATTGGCGAAAAGGCAAGCGTGCGCGCGGCGAACCCGGACAGCGATCAAGTGGAACCGCTTACCGCAGGGCGAAGCGCGCGGGAACGGGCCGGCGCAGCCAGCGCCCCACTTCCTGGTCGAACCACGCCCCCACCAGCAGCCGCACCCCGGAAGCGAGCGCCGCGGCAAACGGCATCTGCCAGCGCCGGTCGCTGGGATGGATCGTCAGCAAGTGGCGCGCTTCGGACGACAGCGTCGCCCGCCACTTTGCCCATCCGCTCCGGCGCAGCATCGTCATTCGGCCTTTCAGTTTATCGATGACCCGCCGCTTGCGACGAGTTTCCATTGAACCTTTTTACCCACACTGCCCGCACCCGGCACGGCGCCCGGCCGAAGAATATTGTCTTGCCAAGTTTTCTATGGCAGCATGATTCACTTATATCTGTGGAGAAATACGATGCGTATTGGCGGCAAGCTGGCTTTCCTGGTCTGGTTCATCTGCAGCGGGACGCTGGCCCAGACGCCGTCGGCGGAAGTGCGCAAGTTCATCAAGTTCGACCAGCCGCTGATCGCGCTGACTAATGTGCGCGTGATCGACGGCACCGGCGGGCCGGCACAGGAGCATCGCACCATCATCTTGCGCAATGGCCGCATCGAAGCGATCGCCGACGCCGCCAAGCCGCCACCGGCCGGCGCCCTGGTGCTGCCGCTCGAAGGCCGCAGCGTCATGCCGGGCCTGGTCGGCATGCACAACCACCTGATGTACACCGCGTCGATCAACCTCGACGAGGACGACAAGATCCCCCCGCCCGGCTTCTTTGTGACCGAACTCGCGTTCAGCTCCCCGCGCATGTACCTGGCCGCCGGCGTGACCACCATGCGCACCACCGGCAGCATCGAGCCGTACACCGACCTGAACATCCGGCGCCTGATCGACAGCTTCCAGATCCCGGGACCGCACATCGACGTGACCGGCCCCTACCTGGAAGGCAAGGACACTTTCTTCCCGCAGATGGCGGTGCTGGAAGAGCGCGACCACGCGCGCAAGACCGTCGCGTTCTGGGCCGGCGAGGGCATGACCTCGTTCAAGGCCTACATGAAGATCTCCGAAGCGGTGCTGGGCGCGGCGATCGACGAAGCCCACAAGCACGGCGCGAAACTGACCGGCCACCTGTGCGCGGTCGACTTCCGCCAGGCCGCCGCCCTTGGCATCGACAACCTGGAGCACGGGCCGGTGTTCACCGATTCCGAGTTCGTCCCGGGCCGCAAGAAAGACCAGTGCCCTTCCGGGGCCGAGATTGCCGCGTCTTGGGAGAACCTCGACATCGCCAGCGAACCGGTGCAGGCGCTGATCCGCGACCTGGTCGCGCGCAAGGTGGCGATCACGTCGACCTTGCCGGTGTTCGAGGCAATGGTCGCTACCCGGCCGCTGCTGTCGCAACAGCAGCGCGCGATGATGTCGGCCGAATCGCTGCGCAGCCACCTGGCGGCACGCGCCGCGGCGGGCACCAGCCAGGTCCGCGCAGCGAAACTGGAAGCTGCGCTGAAAAAGGAAATGGCATTCGAACTGGCCTTCGTGCGTGCCGGCGGCTTGCTGCTGGCCGGTCCCGACCCGACCGGCAACGGCGGCGTCCTGCCCGGCTTCGGCGACCAGCGCGGGCTGCAGTTGCTGGTCGAAGCGGGCTTCACGCCGGTCGAGGCGATCCGCATCGCCACCTCGAACGGCGCGCGATTTCTTGGGCGCATTGAGCGCATCGGCACCATCGAGGCCGGCAAGCAGGCCGACCTGGTGGTGCTCAGGGGTGACCCGACCCGCCGCATCGCCGATGTGGAGAACGTCGAGATCGTCTTCAAGGACGGCGTCGGCTACGACTCCGCCAAACTGAATGCCTCGGTTCGCGGGATGGTCGGCATTCGTTAATTCAAGCACTGGGAGGTTCACATGGAACGGTTCGACCTTCTGCTGTCCCTTGCAATGTAGCGGAAGGCCGGCGCCGACGATGTGCGCGCATGCGCGCCACCGGCCTCAGCAGCGCTCTATAATGAAACTCAGCGGTTCCACCCCCTTTGGAGAATTACGATGAGCATGATCTCTCGATTCAAGCTGTGCGCGGCAAACTTTTCGGCAGTCCTGCTCTTCCTTCTTGCCTCCACCCTCGCACCGCAAGCCCTTGCCGGAAAGCCCTACCAGCATTACCTGGTCGGCGATGCCACCGACGTCACCGTGGCACGGCCCCTCACACCGGGGCTGGTGTTGATGGGTGGCGGCCCAGACGTCGATGCCGCCTTCCGGTGGATGATCGCAAAGTCCGGCGGCGGCAACTTCGTCGTGATCCGCGCCAGCGGCACCGATGCCTACAATCCGTATATCTATGCCATGGGCGGGGTCTCCTCGGTTGAAACGATCATCATCTCCAGCCGGACCGCCGCCAACGATCCCTTCGTGCTCGCCCGCATACGCGGAGCGGAAGCGCTGTTCATCGCAGGCGGCGACCAGGCCGATTACGCCAACTTCTGGCAGGGCACAGGGGTGCAGGCAGCGCTCGAGGAGCTGGCCGGCAAGAACATCCCGATCGGCGGCACCAGTGCCGGCTTGTCGATCATGGGAAAATACGCGTTTACCGCCTTGAACGGCACGATCACATCGCCGGCCGCGCTGGCGAATCCATATGACAGGACGGTCACGCTGGGACGCGACATCCTGGCGCTGCCGGACATGAACGGCCTGGTTGCCGATCCCCATTTCGATTCGCGCGACCGCCTCGGGCGCCTGATCACGTTCATGGCGCGCATCTTCACCGACGGCTGGTCGGGCGCGCCACGCGGCATCGGCGTCGACGTCGAGACCGCGCTGCTGGTCGACAACGGCGTCGCCACCCGCGTCGGCGTCGGCTCGGCGTATTTCCTGCAGCAGGTGACGGTTCCCGAAGTGTGCAAGCCGAAGACGCCCCTGACGTACCGGAATGTCCGCACGCAGCGGCTGTCCGGCAGCGCCAGCTTCGACCTGCGCAACTGGGCCAACTATGACGGCGGCACGGTCAACTATTCCGTTTCGGCAGTCAAGGGCGTGCTCAGTTCGACCCAGCCAGGCGGGGCGATCTACTGATAATGGCTGGACACCCATTAATAATTGAGCAGGAGGGGGAAGCGATTCGGAAGGGGTCCGATTGGCAGTTGCGGTAAAACGGTTGCGCTAAAAAAACTTGATTAATCAACTATCGGAAAATACCACTATGAACAAACTCATTATTGCCTGTGTCGCCTTGTCGATGTCGTCGTTCGCGTTCGCTGCCGCGCCGGAAAAGGCAGCGCCCGCCGCCAAGACTGTCCAGCAAAACAAGATGGTGACGTGCAACGCCGATGCCACCGGCAAGAAAGGCGATGAGCGCAAGGCGTTCATGAAAGAGTGCCTGAGCGCCAAGCCGGCCGTCCCTGCCATGACCCAGCAGGACAAAATGAAGACCTGCAACGCCGATGCCACCGGCAAGAAAGGCGATGACCGCAAGGCCTTCATGAAAACCTGCCTGAGCGCCGCGCACTGATCGGGCCGACTTCGCGCGCGCGAGACGGCGGCCTGCGGACCGCCGTTTTCCTTATGCTAGAGTCGATCTTATCCGCAAATCCCGACCCGAGGTGCCGAGGATGACCAAGCCAGCCTTCTTCCAGATGCTCGCCGCCATCCTGGCGCTGGGCCTCACCCTTTCAGCGCAAGCACAGTCCATGCAGAAACCGCGCACGACAACCGTCCATACCAAGGTCAACTACCTGACTTTCCTGCCGAAAACATATTCGGCGAAAGGCGCGCCGGTACCGCTGATCATTTTCCTGCACGGTTCGGGTGAGAGCGGCAGCGACCTGAACAAGGTCAAGATGTGGGGCCCGCCGGCCATTGCCGAGAAGGATCCGTCCTTTCCGTTCATGGTGGTGTCGCCCCAGGCGCCGGACGGCGAATGGTGGCACGCCAACCTGTTGAAAGGCATGATCGACGAGGTGCTTGCCAAGTACAACGTCGACCGCAAACGAGTCTATCTCACCGGCCTCAGCATGGGCGGCTATGGCGCCTGGGACCTGGCGATCCGCTATCCGGACTATTTCGCCGCGCTGGCGCCGATTTGCGGCGGCGGCAACACGATCCGGATCGGCCAGCTGAAAAACGTGCCCACCTGGGTGTTCCACGGCCTGAAGGACGATTCGGTGCCGGAGCGCGAATCTGCCACGATGGTGGCCGCGCTGAAGGCGGCGGGCGGCGACGTCAAGTACACGGTGCTGCCCGACGCCGGCCACGTCGATGCATGGGTGTATGCATACGGGGAAGCAGGACTATTCGACTGGTTCCTCGAGCACCGCAAGAGCAAACACTAATCTTCCGCGATGGAGCGCAAGCGCCGCAGCTCGTGCGCCCATTGCGCGATGTCGTCAATGCGCGCGCCAAGCTCCACCGGCGGCATGCCGGTGATGCGGTCGAACAGGGCGTCGCGAAGTTCGCCGAAGGCGGCGATCTCCCACATCAGCGCGCTGCACTGGGCTTTGTCCGCTGCGTCCACCGGCAGCGCGCTGAACAGCGCCACGGCTTGCCCGGCATTGGCCGACAGCTCGGTGTCCTCGGCCTTTTCAATTCCCAGCGCACGCAACAGGCCCGCCAGTTCGCTTTCGAGGCGCGCCGTGCCGTAGATAAAGCGTCCGATCTGTTGGTAGTCAGGTGAATTTTCCATCGCGCCATCTCCTGTGGCGGTCACGGTCGCCCCGCCTTGTTCCTCGCAGCGCCGAAATCGAAACCGAGCGCGGACTGCGCCGACAAGGTGCCCAGCTGATTGTAGAGCGGCAGGATATTGCTCTTGTCGTCGGGGTAGACGCGATTCGACAGGAACACATAGAAGGTGCGCGAGTTCGGGTCGACCCACAGGATGCAGCCGGTGAAACCGGTGTGGCCGTAGCTCCCCACCGGGAACAGCGTGCCTCGCGGCCGCGCGAACGGCGAATCGATATCCATGCCCATGCCGCGCAATTGCGCCACGCCGGCCGGCGACTGCGCGGTCGTCAACAGGCGCACGCTGTCGCGCGACAGGATGCGCACGCCATCGAGTTCGCCATCGGCCAGCAGCATGCGGGCGTAGCGCGCCACATCGCGCGCGGTGGTGAACACGCCGGCCGATCCCGCCACGCCACCCATGCGGCGCGAGGTAGGGTCGTGCACCACGCCTTGGAGCACTGCGCCATGTTCCAGGCCCGGATGCAGCGCCTTCTCGGCGTCCGACGCCGGCGACACGTGGGTCGGCGCCACCCGGCTTGCCGGGAATTTCGACAGCGGCAAGTAGCCGGTGTCGGCCATTTTCAAAGGCGTGAAAATGTGCTGCTGGGCGAACTCGTTGAGCGGCACGCCCGACACCCGCTGCACCAGCTGGCCGAGCAGGATGTAGTTGATGTCCGAGTAGCGGAACGCAGTGCCGGGGACATCGGTGACGGCCTTGGCGCAGGCAAGTTCGTGCGCCGCGGCCTGGCCTTCCCACGCTGGTTTCGCCGGCAGGCCGGCAGGCAGCCCGGAGCTATGGGTCAGGAGGTGCCGCACCGTGATGCCGGCCTTGCCCTCGCTGCCGCATTCCGGGAAGTAGCGCACCAGCGGCGCATCGAGGTCGAGCTTGCCGGCTTCGGCCAGCAGCAGCACCGACGGCGCGGTGGACAGAATCTTGGTCAGCGACGCCGCATCGAACACGGTGTCCGGGCCGACTTGCGCGGCGCCGGCGTCGTAGGTGTAGCGGCCGTACGCTTTCTCGTACGCCTGGCCATTGCGCTCGAGGTGGAACACCGCCCCCGGCATGCGGTGGTCGGCGATCACCGCGCCGATCGCGCCGTCGATGTCGGCAAAGCGCGCGCTGTCGAGCTGCGGCCCGGACGCAGCGGGCATCTGTGCGCAACCCGCGGACAGCATGGCAATGGAAGCGCTAGCGATCATGAGCGCGCGTCGGGCGAGAGGTGTACATACATTCATCTTGAACAGCCAACCGGTTCGAGTTCTTCAAGCGCATTACTGTAGCAGAGACCGGTACCGTCGGCAGCGCAAACTTAATCGATTGCAACGTCAACAATGCCTGTGTTAAATTTCCGACTCACCTCATCTGCATCGCACGCATGCATGCACGAGTCCGAAGACTACCCACCACGCCCATGACCAAGACCCTCGTTTTCTGCGCCTGCCTGCTGCTTTCCGCCTGCGCCAGCCAACAGCCAGTGCTCACTGCCCAGACCATCGCCTCCGGCGCAGAACGCACCCCGGAACAATTGGCGGTGATGTTCGAAAAGGCCGACCTCGCGCTGCGCATCGAACCGGCCTCGCGCACGATCCGGGGCGACGCCACGCTGACCTTCCAGGCGCTGTCGCCGCTGAACCGCATGGTGCTCGACCTCGACAACAACCTGCCGGTGGACTCGATCGCCGTGGACGGACAGCTGCTGCCGCGGTCCGCGTACAGCAATCCCGAAGGCAGGCTGGCGATCTCCCTGCCGCACCAGGTTGCCGCGGGCACGCAAGTGGCGGTGCGGGTGCGCTACCACGGCGCACCGCACGTGGCCAAGAAGGCGCCGTGGGACGGCGGCTTCGTCTGGTCCACCACACCCGACGGACAGCCATGGATCGCCAGCGCGGTACAGGGTGAAGGCTGCGACTTGTTCTGGCCCTGCATCGACCATCCGATGGGCAAGGCGAAGCTGGTCGACCAGCACATCACCGTGCCCTCGCCGCTGGTCGCGGCCGGCGCCGGCGTGGCGCTGGGCATGGACGAAGCGGACGGCTGGCGCACCTGGCACTGGCGCGCGAAGAACCCGAGCACCTACGGCATCTCCGTCAATGTCGGCCCGTACAAGCTGCTGTCGGAAGACTACGCCAGCCGCTACGGCAACACGATCCCGCTGCGCTTCTGGTACCTGCCGCAAAGCGAGAAGCAGGCGCACGAGCTGATGAAGGAATTCGCGCTGATCCTCGACTTCTTCGAGAGCACGATCGGTCCTTATCCATTCGGCGACGAAAAGATGGGCGTGGTCGAAACCCCGCACAAGGGCATGGAGCACCAGACCATCAACGCCTACGGCAACGAGTATGCGAAGACCATGTTCGGCTACGACGACCTGCTGCAGCACGAATTCGCGCACGAGTGGTTCGGCAACCAGCTGACCAACGCCAACTGGGACGACATGTGGCTGCATGAAGGCCTGGGCAGCTACATGCAGCCGCTGTACATGCAGTACCTGCGCGGCGACCAGGAATATTTCGCCAGCCTGATGCGGATGCGCTCGACGATCGAAAACAAGGCGGCCATGGTATCGGGAAAGCCGCGCATCGAGGAAGACGTCTACGACCAGAAGCGCGGCGGACCGGGCCAGGACATCTACGTCAAGGGCGCGCTGGTGATGCACACGCTGCGCGGCCTGGTCGGCGACGACGCGTTCTTCCGCGCGGTACGCAAGGTGGTGTACGGCACCGAGCAGCCGCAGGCGGGCAAGCTGGCGCCGCGCTACGGCAGCACGCGCGAGTTCATCGGCTTCGTCAACGAAGCCAGCGGGCGTGACCTGGGGTGGTTCTTCGACGTCTATATGTACCAGGCCGAGTTGCCGGAACTGCTGGCGACGCGCGCCGGCGGCAAGGTGAACCTGAGCTGGAAGACGCAGGACAACAAGCCATTCCCGATGCCGGTCGAAGTACGGATCGGCAGCAAGGTGGAAACGGTCGCAATGAAGGATGGGCAAGGCAGCATCGCCATCGCCGACGGCGCCACATATACGCTCGATCCGCACTCGAAGCTGCTGCGCCGCGCCGTCCACATCGAGGAATTCCAGGCCTATCAAAAAGAAAAGCGCAAAAAGAAGGCCGGCTGATGCGGGGAAGGCGCTTTTCGGCCTTTCCTGCGCTTCATCTACAAGCGCAGCCCGACTTTTGCCATTGTTCAGTAAGCGTTATCATGTTTGATTGTTTTGGATGTACTTTCTTGCCCATTTCCTGCGCGGCCGTCCGCGCTAACTACTTCAGGTGAACACCATGCCCCAACTGAAACTGAGCTATTTCGACTTCCACGGCGGCCGCGCCGAACCCGCGCGCCTGGCAATGCACATTGGCGGCATTGCGTTTGAAGACCACCGGTTTACCTTCCCCGAGTTTGCCGAGCTGCGCGAGGCGACGCCGTTCGGCCAGGTTCCCACGCTGCAGGTGGACGGTACCGTGGTGACGCAGTCCGATTCCATCCTCCGGTATGTTGGCAAGCTTGCGGGCTTATATCCTGCGGATGCCTACCAGGCCTTGCTGTGCGACGAGGTGACGTACGTTGTGGAAGACGCCAATATCAAATTGGGGCCAACGTTTCGCATGACAGGGGACGCGCAGAAGGAGGCGCGCCTGGCCCTGGTCAACGGTTCCATGGCGACTTACCTGGGCTGGCTGCAAAGTCAATTGATCGCGCACGGCGGCGAGTACTTTGCCGACAATCGCCTCACCGTCGCTGACCTGAAGGTGTTTGTCGATGTACGTGGCCTGAACTCCGGGCGCCTTGACCATGTGCCGACCGACTTGGTGGAAAAAGTCGCCCCCGCACTCAACGCCCACATGCAGCGCATTGCCAATTTGCCCGCCGTGGTGGGGTACTACGCTCAGTTTGGGGCAAAATAAGACGTTTCACCAGCCACGAAGCAGCCGGCGATGGAATAGCGGAAGCGAGGTCGCAAATCGGGCCAGAAGCAGACTTTAGCGGCCGCCAGACACATCGATAAAACTGCCCGTGGTGAAGGAAGCCTCATCTGAAAGCAGCCACAGCGCGGCCCTCGCTACCTCGTCAGGTTCGCCTCCCCGCCCCATGGGAACGGCAGACTTCAAACGGTCGACACGATTTGGCTCTCCGCCACTTGCATGCATTTCTGTATGAATCAAGCCAGGCCGTACGCCGTTGACGCGAATTGCTTCATACGCCACTTCCTTCGACAAACCTATTGTCAACGCGTCCAGTGCGGCTTTGGAGGCGGCATAGTCGACGTATTCTCCAGCTGAACCGAGTACTGCGGCGCGTGACGAAATATTGACGATACCGCCTCCCGGGCCGCCGTACTTCGTCGACATGCGCCGCACTGCCTCTCGGGCACACAAAAAACTGCCGGTGACATTGGTCTGCATGAGGCGATTGATACGGGCTGCGTCTAGCTGGTCAACCCGCATCTGGCGGGACAGAATGCCTGCATTATTGATTAGCGCGGTGAGTCGGCCGAACCGCTCGTCTATCAACGCAAACATTCGCTCGACATCTGCCTCGTCCGACACGTCGGCCTGTATTGCCAACGCGGCTCCGCCGGATTCCTGAATGGCGCTGACGACTTTGGCGGCCGCGTCTCCATCACTTTTAAAATTTACGCAAACCGCATATCCCTTTTGTGCAGCAAGCAGCGAGCATGCCGCACCAATGCCACGTCCCCCGCCAGTAACAAGGATTATCTTATCGGTCATGGTGTCTTTCCGGTGAAGTGCAGGACACGAGGATAGCACTTCGATTGGTGAATTTCGCGCAGCAAAAATAAGTTGGCAAACCTTGGGTCAAACTGAACAGAATGGGCTGAATGAGGTTCGCGGCCGCTTTCGGTAACCAAACGTCGGCGCGCCTGGTAAATTAAGCGTCGCACCCTGGCAGACTCGGCCCCTTCCATCTTAGAGGAAAATATTTTTTCGAAGGCGTGTCGATTTTGTGCGCCGCCATCCGTCGTAGGAATGAAGCACCGATTGCCCATTCCACCTTAACCAAGGAAACGCTATGAACAAACAGATCATCCTCAACTTGCCAGTGAAGGACCTGAATAAGTCCAAGGCCTTCTTTTCCGCGCTCGGCTTTACTTTCAATGCGCGATTTAGCGGCGAGAACGCAGCATTCATGAACATCGTCGGCGACACCATCCAGGCCATGCTGACGATCGAGCCTTTCTTCAAGTCCCTGATCGACAAGCCCGTCGCGCAAGCGAAGGAAGCCAATGAAGTCGTCATCTGCCTGAGCTGCGAAAGCCGGGAAGAAGTCGATACCCTCATCGCCAAGGCCGTTGCTGCTGGCGGCCGCACGCCGCACCCACCAGAGGACCATGGCTTCATGTATGACCAGGGTTTCGAGGACATTGATGGCCACCTGTGGAACTTGGTCTGGGTGGCGCCAGAGGCCTAAGCGCGGACCACAGCGTCAATTCATCCTGCATCACCAGCGCCAGGTCACCCAAGTTTCCCAGGCCACGCTACAAGCAGGTAATGGGGCGGAAGCTGCCGATCGCGAAGGGCTGAAATCGGCCAAAAAGCGGTCGGTTGCAATGTGGCAATTCGCGCATTAATCTCATGGCTTTATCTCTACAATAGTGGAGTTGACGCTTAGCAGTCGCCGCGTGCTGTGGTGTCGACGCCTGGACACATCCTTAATTTATCCTCAGGACAAGAATGAAAAAGAAACTTCTCGGGTGCTCCACGTTTTTCTTAGCAGCATTCCTCATCACTGCCAGGGCGGCAGACTGGTACGCGCCACAGGACCCTTTCCCCGTGTACGGAAATACCTATTACGTCGGCACCGGTGGGATCAGCGCTGTGCTGATTACATCGTCAGCGGGACACATCCTCGTCGATGTCGGCGGACCTGAGGCAGCGGACCAGGTTGTGGCGCATATTCGCAAGCTCGGCTTCCGGGTCGAAGACATCCGCTACATCCTGAACTCGCACGTACACCAGGATCATGCTGGCGCCATCGCAAACTTGCAGAAGCTGAGCGGTGCAACGGTTCTGGCCAGTCCAGCCTCCGTCCGGGTGCTGGAGAGCGGCCAACCAGATCAGGCCGATCCGCAATATCCGAACCTGACCCACATGCCACCGGTCGCACGCACGCGCGCAGTGCGCGATGGCGAAACCATCCACCTCGGGCCGCTGGCTGTGACCGCGCACTTCACGCCCGGACACAGTCGGGGCGGTACCAGCTGGACCTGGCAAGCCGAGGAAGGCGGCCGGACCGTGAACGTCGTATTTGCCGACAGCCTGATTGCGCTGGCCGCCGAAGGCCGGCGTTTCAGCGGTAATCCGCTCTACCCGCACGCGCAGGCGGACGTCGAGCGCTCGATCACCACCGTCGAAGCGCTGCCCTGCGACGTGCTCGTCGCCGCGCATCCGGAAGCGGGTGGCCTGTGGGAGCGCAAGGCCAGACAGGCGGCGCTCGGCGATGCCGCGTTCATTGATACCGGCGCCTGCCGTAGCTATGCGGCCAAGGCGCGCGCGACCCTTGCTCAGACGCTCACTGCCGAAGCGGCTCTCGGCAAGAAGAGCGTCAATCAAAATTGAAGAGGCAAGCTGATCTGTTGGGGGAGCGGGATAGCCCTGACCGATCACAGGTAAGCTAGGTCCGCTCTGGGTTGCGGATTCAACCGGTCGGCCAAATAAAGGGCGCCCCTTACAATCTCCGCAATTCCATAAGGGAATCAAGCAAGCGCTTGTTGCCTTCAGGCTGGCGAGACTTTTCTGCTCACTGAAGTGACAAGACCCTCGACGAGAGGGTCCTGAAAATGGATTGGTCACCTGCTCGACTGCTGCGTAAGACCTCTGCTCACAGCCAGCCTTTGATCGTCATTTGCTCGGTGACGTAGCGCGCGATCAGCGAGTAGCCGAACGGGGTTGGATGCACGTCATCCGCATACAGGTAATGGCTGATGTCGCCGGGGATCAGCGAATTCCCGGTGCAGCCGAGCGCCGTGGCCGAACCAAGGAAGTCGGTAGTGCACGCCGGCGTGGTCAGGTTGGTGATGCCGTAAGCGCCAGGATTCTTTACCTGTTCCAGGCTGGCCGCGTACACGTCGACATACAGGATCTTCGCCTCGCCGGCCACGCCCGACTTCAGGATGCTGTTGAACGCCTCCACCATCGTCTTGATCAGCATACGGTTCGATGCTGCCTGCGACAGCCCCGAAGGAGTCGCCGATACGTCCGGCAGGTTGTTGAGGACCACATAGTTCGCGCCCTTGGCGACCGCCTGGAGGGCCAACGCTGACATTTCGGCGCCGGCCGTCATCATCGCCTGGACCACCTTTGGAGCATTCGCGGCGGCGTAATCGGCGCCAGCCTTGGCGCCGGCGGCATTGCCGGCGACCAGCGCTTCAGCCTGCGCCGTGGCCACCATCGGGCCGTAAACGGCCGGATTGCCGGCGGCCACATTGCCCTGCTGGACGGCGGCGGTAACGGCGGCGGCGACCACGGTGGTGTCGGTGTGACCGGGACGGGCCGCTTCGGTTTGCAATGCCAGCCCGATCGCTTGGGCGGCAGCGGCCGGATCAGGGGCGCCGGCGGCCAGCTGCCCAGTCAGGCTGGTGGCGAACGCAGTGGCACCGGCGGCGGCGCCGGCGGCATTGCCGGCAGCGGTCGCTTCGGCCGTCAGTTGGCCCGCCAGCGACAGAAGGTCGTTGCCACCTGCCATCATCAGGACTAGCTCGTCACCTTTGAACTTGCCGCCGCTCAGCGCCAAGTGATTCGCGAGCTGGGTCGCTACCGGGTAGGTCAAGGCGCCAAACGTCGGCTCGATCGCCTTGTTGTGCGGTCCGACCGGATTGGTCACGCGCGAACCGCCCATCGCGTAGCCGAAACAGCCGGTATGCGGCGTGATCGGCTGGGCGAAGCCTGGCGCGGTGCCGTCCAGGCCGGTGACAGCGGCGCAAGGCGCGGCCACGGCAATCTGCGCGGCGATCAATTCGGTCCAGTTCTTGCCGGTCAGGGTAGCATTGATCGCCGTATTGTCGCCGTTGATGGTGAACTTGCCGCCGCCCCCTGCGAGAATTGGACCGACCGCGTAGCTGCCTACATCGGACAGGCTGTCGCCGAAGCTGACTTGCGCGGCGAACTTGATTTTGGTTGGCTGGGTGGAGGTTGAACTGCCTCCACCGCACGCTGCTAGTGCGGCCGCGACGAATAGCGCGAGCGCGATGTTATGTTGACGCATTGTGCCTCCTGAGGTGAATTACTCGACAACGATTCGCACCCAGTGCTATCGATACCCACCCAATATGCCAGCCTTCGAAACAGCGAGTTATGATTCATGACATCCGCAGGTGATCAATCCGTTCATGACTTATCGTTGATTTGTCCGGATGCCCTCGCTGCGGTGCAACCGCAAGTGATCGCCTATTTTCAGCGGCTGCTGATCGGCCGACGCGTTCTATGTCATGACGACGTTCGACGCACTCAACCGACCGACTGCAATCGAAGAACTCGGTCGCGCGGCGTTGGCAAGCAACGCCTACGACGACCTGGCTCACAAGGTCCGCAACGGGGCGAAACCGGTCGCCCGATCGGACTGCAACTGTCGGGTCAAACTGAACAGGCCGCAGGTCATCCGCAGCCCGGCCGGCCCGGTACCGGCAGGGGCTCCCAGGATCGCATCAGGGCTTACTGCAGCACATTCCCATCCGCATCGATCCTGCGCACTTCGCCCAGATTCATTTCACGCACGCCGGCTTCGACCTTGCTCATATCGCCCACCACCACCCACACCAGCTTGCCCGGCATGAGCGACTTGGCCGCCAGCGCATTGGCCTGCTCCGGCGTCATCGCCATCACGGTGCCGGTAAAGGTGTTGTAATAGTTCTCCGGCAGCTTGTACTGCAGAATTGTCGAGTACGCATTGCTCAGCTGCGACGCCGACTCGAACGAACCCGGCAAGCCGAGCACTCCATCACCAGCTCATACAGCGCTTCGCGCGTCTTGTCGGTCTGCACCGGCGAGCTGCTCATATACAGCCGCTGGCCAACTGCCGCCGGCAACTGCGAACGCACGCCGTACGACCAGTGCTTGTCTTCGCGCAGGTTCATGTTGATGCGCGAGCTGAAGCTGCCGCCGAAGATATTATTGACCACACCTAGCTGCACGGCATCGGGCGAGTTGCGCGGCGTCGCCAGTTGCACGCCATAGATCACGCTCTGCAGCGCGCCCGGACGATCCATCAGATAGACAACAGTCTTGGCCGGCTGTTGCACCTCGACCACGTTCTTCTTCGGCACGTCGCCCGCCTTCCAGCCGCCAAACGCCTTTTCCAGCAACGGCGTCAGCTCGGCCATCGTGGTGTCGCCCACCACCAGCAAGGTCGCATTGTTCGGCTTGAACCAGGTGTGGTGATACGCAACCAGGTCGTCACGCTTGATGTCAGGCCATTCTTGAGCACGAACTTGGTGTACGCAATATCGGGGATGGCGATATCGATCTGACCAGCGGGCTTGGCCGGCGCCGCCTGAACCTGTGTGCCGGCGGCAAATATCGCCGCGATCGACGCGGCAACGATGCCGCTACGGATAAACGTGGTCATGCTCTACCTCCTAGGAGTGGGCCGGACAGGCGCCAAATGAAGCGAAGAAATGTGTGATGACAACTGCGGCGCGCTGCCAACAGTTGCCTAGACATATTTTATTGCTTTTTCAGCTAGGAAATGTAGAAATGTTTACTCAACGTTTACGGGTTTCCGTCGCGCACGGCGGCGGTGATTTCGTAGGAACGCAGCCGCGCCTTGTGGTCGAAAATCTGCGACGTCACCATCAGCTCGTCGGCGCCGGTACGTTCAATGAAGGCAGTCATTGCGCGCCGCACCGAGTCGGGCGCCCCGATCGCGGTACAGGAAAGCACCTGCTCGAGCATCGCATGTTCCTGCGGCCCGAGGTTCTCCAGATAGCCCGGCAGCGGCGGCTGCAGCTTTGACGGACGGCCGCTGCGCAGGTTGACGAACGCCTGCTGCATCGAGGTCGCCAGTACGCGCGCCTCTTCATCGGTATCGGCAGCGAACACATTAAAGCCGAGCATGACATACGGCTTGTCGAGCTGGGCCGACGGCTTGAACGTGGCGCGGTACAAGGCCACCGCCTGCAGCATCTGCTGCGGCGCGAAATGCGAAGCAAATGCATACGGCAGACCAAGCGCCGCTGCCAGCTGCGCGCCAAACAGGCTCGAACCGAGAATCCACAGCGGCACCTTCAATCCGGTACCCGGCACCGCGCGTACCTGCTGGCGCGGCTGGTCGGAAAAATAATCCTGCAGCTCGACCACGTCCTGCGGAAACTCGTCGGCGTCGGAACCCAGGTTGCGGCGCAACGCGCGCGCGGTGAGCTGGTCGGAGCCAGGCGCACGGCCCAGGCCCAGCTCGATGCGTCCGGGATACAGGGACGCCAGCGTGCCGAACTGCTCGGCAATCACCAGCGGCGAATGGTTCGGCAGCATGATGCCGCCGGCGCCGACGCGGATATGGCTGGTGCCGCCCGCCACGTGGCCGATCAGCACCGCGGTGGCGGCGCTGGCGATGCCCGGCATGCCGTGATGCTCGGCCAGCCAGAAACGCTTGAAGTCCCAGCGTTCGGCGTGTTGCGCCAGGTCGAGTGAATTGCGGAACGACTGCGCCGCATCGCTGCCTTCGGCGATCGGGGCAAGGTCAAGCACGGACAATGGAATCATGGTTTCTCGCAATCTGAAGGATGCCCAATTCTAATCCTTGCAAATTTTTCCCGTCGGACACCGCCGATTTTGCTGCGCTCACCAGCTCAGCAATGTTTCAACGCGCCCATGCCCTGCAGGCGGAGGGCGATAGCTGTATCATAGTGGCAAGTGAACCAGCGTCAGGAGCAATCATGAACCAGCGCCGCTCATTCTTGAAGAGTTCCGCATTGCTGGCCTCAGCACTGAGCGTGCCAGCAATTGTCCGCGCCACGCCGAAGGCCGCCGCACTCGCAGCGATGCCGCACGAACGCAGCCTGCACATGTACAACACCCACACCGGTGAGTCTCTGCACAGTATCTTTTGGGCCGAGGGAAAATTCATTCCCGAGGCCATGAACGACATCAACAAGCTGTTGCGCGACCATCGCAACAACAAGGTCTCCGAGATCGATCCGAAGCTGCTGTTCCTGCTCGACCAGGTCAGCAACCAGGTCGGCGGCAACAGTGTCGTCCACATCATTTCGGGCTATCGCTCCCCCGAAACCAATAAGCTGCTGCACGAGAGCACTGGCGGCGTGGCGACGCACAGCCTGCACATCGAAGGCAAAGCGATCGACGTGCGGATCCCGGGGCGCGACCTCGCGACCCTGCACAAGGCTGCGCTGCACGCCGGCGGCGGCGGCGTGGGCTACTATCCCGAATCGCAGTTCGTCCACATGGATACGGGCCGGCTGCGCCACTGGTAGTAGCGGACTGTTCATTGGTGCGTCCCGGCAAACCCGATCGGCGTACCATCTGAACATGATCCATTTATCGCGACGATACATCTGCGCCATCGCGCTCGCCGCCGGCTGCGGCGCGCAGGCGCTTGCGCAAACCGGCGCGCCGATTCCCAGCGTCACCGTGTCGACCACCCGCGACCCGGTCGACAAATCCTATCGAAAAATGATCAAAGGCATGGACCGCTTCGAGCGCGAGCACGCACTGGCGCCCGCCGCATCCCTGCGCTTCACCTTGCTGCCGCGCCTGTCGACTGCCAGGATGAGCGGCATCACCCTGCGTATCGCCGGCGACAACGTCACGCTCCCGGTGCCGGTGGCGGAGGACAACAGCTTCGTGCTGCCGCGCAATGAGCAGGCGCTGCGCGAGGATGCGGCGGTGCTGGCCAACCGCAAGACCAACACCATGACCTGGCGCGTGTCGGTGCGTACGCCCGGCCTGCCGGACGGCGTGCGCCGGCTCGGCGACTTGCGGCTCGAATGCAAGGTCGGCATGGACGCCGGCCTGATCTCGAACAGCGCGCCGATCTTCGGCTGGCTGTCGAACATGCTGACCGACACCGACAAGGTATGCTCCGACCCCAACGGCAACTACCTGTTCTTTGCGGAGCGCCCGATTTTCGGCGTAACCCTGCGCGCCGGCGCGCGCGCCGAGGCGCTGCCGTTCAGGATGCTGTACGCGGCCGGCGACCAGACCGCCGAAACCCTGCCCTTCTGCGATTGCCAGGTGCTGCTCGACCGCAGTTATTACGCACCGGTCTGGGACAAGAGCTGGCCCGACGATACGCTGCTCGAGTTCGACTTCATCGATGACACTCCCGGGAGGGCGCCATGACGCGCCGCGCCGTCATGCTGTCGCTGCTGGCGATGGCCGGCTGCGCCGCCACGCCCCAGGCGCCGCCCGGCACGGTGGTGCCGGAAGCACGGCTGGAGCAATCGATTCAGCCGGGCGTGACTACCAAAGCGGCGCTGCTGGCGCAGCTGGGCCAGACCACCTCGATCCGCTTCGACAGCGGTTACGAGGTATGGCGCTACCTGACTCCGGGCCCGGCCGGAAATTACGGCGAATTCGTGCTCGTGATCGATCCGCGCGGGGTGGTCGCCAAGGCCCGCCGCGCACCGGCGGTGTATCCGTGGCCGCCGAAACAATAGTGAAACCGAACAGAACCCGGACTGTCTAATAATCTTCCGGGGGTAGGCAGGGTCTCATGGGTGCACACACGGTTCAGTTTTACGAAGACGATACTTTCCTCATCAAAGGTTTGGCGGACTACGTCGGCACCGCGCTGGCGGCCGGCGACACCGCAATCGCCATTGCGACAGGCGACCACCTGGCGCGGCTCGAAAAATCCCTCAAGACGCGCGGCCTGCTCAGCCCCGACACCACGGCGATCCGGGGGCAGTACGTCCGGCTCGATGCCGACCTCGCACTGCCGCTGTTCATGGAAGACGGCATGCCCGACGAAGCGCGTTTTCGTGACACCATCGGCAACGTCATCCTCGAGGCGAGCGAAGCACACGAAGGCCGCCTGTTCGTCTTCGGCGAAATGGTCGCGCTGCTGCGCGCCGGCCCCCTCCGCCCGCACGGCCTGACCGTCAAGCATGATGCCGCGGTCCACGTCGAACGGTACTTCAACGCCTTGCTGACCCATTTCAATTTCACCTTGCTGTGCGCGTACCCGCTCTCCGCCTTTCCTTCGGCCGATGACGTGGGAACCTTCCACGAAGTGTGCGCCCTGCATACCGAAGTGCTGCCGGCCGAAAGCTACGACCCGCACAACCAGCGCGAGTCGCTGCAGCGCACCGTCGCCGTGCTGCAGCAGCAGGCCCACGCGCTCAGCCGCGAAGTGCATGACCGCAAGGTCATCGAGCAGGCGCTGCGCGAAGTCAACATCGACCGCCTGACGGGACTGGCGAACCGCAGCGTGTTCCAGGACCGGCTCGATATCGACATCAAGAAATCCCAGCGCAGCGGCCTTCCGCTCGCCCTGCTGTTCATCGACCTTGACCACTTCAAGGAAATCAACGACACCCGCGGCCACGAGGCCGGCGACCTCCTGCTCAAGCAGGTCGGGCGGCGCCTGCAAGGCCATGTCCGCGAGAGCGACACCGTGGCCCGCCTCGGCGGCGACGAATTCACCGTCACGCTGGCCGACCTGCACGATATCGATTCGGTCACCGACATCGCGCAGAAACTGTGCGAGGACATGGCCAGGCCGTTCATGGTGGGCGACGAGCTGGCCTACATCTCGGCCAGCATCGGCATCACCGTGTATCCGCGCGACGCGGGCAACGCCAGCGACCTGCTGCGCAACGCCGACCAGGCCATGTACCGCTCGAAGGAAAGGGGGCGCAACCGCTTCACCTACTTCAAGAGCAGCATGCAGGATGCCGCCCAGAGCCGCATGTCGCTGTCGATGGAGCTGCGCCGCGCGGTCGAAGAAGGCAAGCTGGAAGTGTATTACCAGCCGATCGTCGACCTGCGCACCGGCAGGATCCGCAAGGCCGAAGCGCTGGTGCGCTGGCATCATCCCGAACGCGGCGAGATCAGCCCGGTCGAATTCATCCCCATCGCCGAGCATACCGGGCTCATTTCCAACATCGGCAACTGGGTGTACCAGCAGGCGCTGGACAAGGCGCGCGGCTGGCGCGCGCGCGATCCCCATCTGACCGTCAACGTCAACGTCTCGCCGCTGCAGTTCTACGAGGGTAACGGGGAGAGCTGCCGGCGCTGGCTGAGCGACGCCACGGCGGGCGCCACCCCGGCGATTCCCGAAATGGGGCTGGAAATCACCGAAGGCCTGCTGCTATCCTCGGACAGCGAAGTGCTCAAGCAACTGCTGGCGTTCCAGCAGGCCGGCATCAAGATCTCGCTGGACGATTTCGGCACCGGCTACTCTTCCCTGTCCTACCTGCGCAGGTTCGCGCTCGACTTCCTCAAGATCGACAAATCCTTCGTCTACAACCTCGAATACGACGCCGCCAACGTCGCCTTGTGCGAAGCGATCATCGTGATGGCCCACAAGCTCGGCCTGCGTGTGGTCGCCGAGGGCGTCGAAACGCGCCAGCAGGCCGAGCTGCTCAATCGCGCCAAGTGCGACTTCGCGCAGGGTTTCCTGTTCGGTCATGCGGTGCCGGCGCCGGAGTTCGAAACCATGCTCAGGGCCTGAGCCCACCGATCCGCCGACCGGCCAAACATTCCTCAGCGCAACACAGTACAATGGACGGCACCGGCGCGCCCGCGCCATCGACCCACCCGCCCGCCATGACCGAATCCGCTCCTGAACTGATCGTCCAGCGCCAGCTCGACGCCTACAACGCCCGCGACATCGACGCCCTGCTCGCCACCTACGCGCCGGGCGCGCGTCAATACGAACACCCGGGCAAGCTGCTGGCCACCGGCGCGGCCGAGATGCGCGCACGGATGGCGCAGCGTTTCGAGGAGCCCAATCTGCACGCGCGGCTGCTGCGGCGCGTCGTGATGGGCAACATCGTGATCGACCACGAGGAAGTCACCCGCACCTTCCCGGAAGGCACGGGGCTGGTCGATATGGTGGCGATTTACGAGGTGGCCGACGGCAAGATCCAGTCCGCATCGGTCCAGGTCAGCAATAAAAGGCTGCACGGCGCAAGCCTGGTGTAGAGTTCCGCATTATTTTGGGCTAGGTTACCTCGACGTGCCACCTCTGCATGCACACGCCGCGGCCCACGGGCCGGGGTCAGGTCCGGCGGACCTGACCCCGAAGTTGTCGCCGCACCGGGCACTTGCCGCCATCGCCGCGCGGGTCGTCCCACACTGCACGGTGACATAGCTTTATTTTTTTCACGATCGTCCGTTTATTGAAAGGCTAAAAGCGCATGAAACGTTCCGGTGGCATCCTCTTGCTGGCAATAGCCTGCACCTTCAACGCGGCGGCGGCGGAACTCACGCCCGCCGAGCAGCGCATCGTGGCCGAAGTGAAGGCCCAGTCCGCCCAGGCGCTGGTCCTGCTCGAGCAGAGCGTCAACATCAACAGCGGCACCATGAACCACGCCGGCGTGCGCGAAGTCGGCAAGCTGTTCCGGCGGGAATTCGACCAGCTCGGCTTCAGTACGCGCTGGATCGACATGCCGCCCGAGATGCAGCGCGCCGGCCACCTGCTGGCCACGCGCCAGGGCGGCCAGGGCAAGCGCCTGCTGCTGCTCGGCCACCTCGATACCGTGTTCGAGCCGGACAGCCCGGTGCAGAAGTGGGACCGCCAGGGCGACCGCGTGCGCGGCCAGGGTGTCAACGACATGAAGGGTGGCGACGTCGCCGTCATCCAGGCGCTGCGCGCGCTGCAGAAGGTCGGCGCGCTCGACAACACCAGCATCGCGGTGCTGTTCACCGGCGACGAAGAAAACGCCGGCAATCCGAAATCGGCCTCGCGCGCGGACATGGTGGCGCTGGCCAAGGCCAGCGACTACGCGCTCGCTTTCGAAGGCACCATCATCGGACGCGACGGCCGCGCCACCGGCACCGTCGGCCGCCGCGCTTCCTCGTTCTTCGAACTCGACGTCAAGGGCAAGCAGGGCCATTCGTCCGGCATCTTCGGCAAGGGCGCCGGCTACGGTGCCGTATATGAAGCGGCGCGCATCCTGGACGGCTTCCGCCAGCAGGTTGCCGAACCCGGCCTGACCTTCAACCCCGGCGTGATCCTGGGCGGCACCGACATTGCCTTCGACGAAGCCCAGTCGCGCGGCAATGCCTTCGGCAAGACCAACGTGATCGCCAACAGCGTCACCGTCAAGGGCGACCTGCGCTATCTCGATTACGCCCAGCGCGACCGCGCGCACGCCAAGATGCGCGAGATCGCCGCCGCCAGCCTGCCGGGCACCAGCGCCAGCGTGACTTTCCACGATTCGTATCCGCCGATGGCCGTTACCGACGGCAACATGAAGCTGCTCGCGCTGTACTCGACGGCCAGCCTCGATGCCGGCCTGGGCGAAGTCGACCCGGTCCCGGCCGAAGCGCGCGGCGCCGGCGACGTCCAGTTCGTCGCACCGTATGTCGACAGCCTGGACGGACTCGGCGCCAGCGGGCGCGGCTCGCACTCCCCCGACGAGGAGCTTGAGCTCGCCTCGGTCGAGCGGGCCGCTATCCGTACCGCACTGTTGCTGTATCGCCTGACGCGCTGACCCGGCCGCGCAAGCTCGCGACTGCGCCCAGCGCAAGGTGCTATCTTATCGGCGTAGCGATGATGGGAGGCGGTCGTGCTGGTCGATCGGACGTTCAATATCCTGCGGGTGTGCGCTCTGGGGCTGGCGGCAACGGCCTGTAACGGCGGAGGCGGCAGTCCCGGCGTGACCGGTCCGCAGGCGCCGCCATTGCCGTCGCCTGCGCCGCCATCGCCATCGCCAATGCCGTCGCCGCCGTCGCCGCCGACGATCATGGGACCAGTTTCCCTGAGCCTGCAGCAAGTCGCGGCGGGCCTGGACTATCCGGTTTTCCTTACTGCACCCGCGGGCGACAAACGCCAGTTCATCGTCGAACGGAGCGGCCGCATCCGCATCCTCCAGGACGGCCTGGTGCAGGCGCTGCCCTTCCTCGATATCAGCGGGCGCGTTTCGGCCGCGGGCGAAGGCGGCCTGCTGTCGATGGCCTTCCACCCGCAATACGCGCTGAACGGCCAGTATTTCATCTATTACACCGACGCCGCCCGCGACATCGTGGTCGAACGGCGCACCGTCTCCGCCAACCCGAACCTGTCCGACCCGCTGGCGGTGCGCGAAGTCATCCGGATTCCCCATCCCGGCTTCAGCAACCACTTCGGCGGCTTGCTCGCCTTCGGGCCGGATGGCTACCTTTACCTCGGCATCGGCGACGGCGGCAGCGCGGGCGACCCGCCGCGCAACGCCCAGAATCTCGGCGTACTGCTCGGCAAGGTGCTGCGGCTCGACGTCAATGCCGCCACGGCAGGCGCCGGCTATGCGGTTCCGCAGTCCAACCCCTTCGTCGGGCAAGCCGGGCGGCGCCCCGAAATCTGGGCCTACGGGCTGCGCAATCCGTGGCGCTTCGCCTTCGACAGCGGCCAGCTCTATATCGCCGACGTCGGACAGGACCGGCGCGAGGAAGTCGACATCAGCCTCGTGGCGCAGGGCGGGCTGAATTACGGCTGGAACATCCTCGAAGGCTCGCTTTGCTACAACGCCGATAGCTGCAGCAGCGCCGGGCTGACCGCCCCCGCCTTCGAGTACGACCACGGCACGGGCGACGCCAACGGCTGTTCGATCACCGGCGGCTACGTCTACCGCGGTGCGGCGATTCCCGAACTGGCCGGGCGCTACTTTTATTCCGATTACTGCGGCGGCTACCTGAAGAGTTTTGTCGCGGGGGCCGGCCCCGGCGTGCTCGAGCAGACCGACTGGAAGATTCCGAAGCAGAGTGCGGTCGTCTCGTTCGGGCGCGACGCCGACGGCGAACTGTATTTGATCAGCGGGAGCGGCACCATCAGCAAAATCGTCCGCGGGCCGTGAGCAAGGTAGAATTGCGGGCATGGCACGCTTACAACTCGACTTCCCCGAAGACCAATACTATTACACCACCCCGCTGACGGTACGGGTCACCGACATCAACGGCGCCAATCACCTCGGCAACGACTCGATGATCTCGATGATCTCCGAGGCGCGGGCGCGCTTCCTGTTCGAGTTCGGCGTCCCCGAGACCGAGCGCGACGGCAGCGGCATCATCGTCACCGACCTCGCCACGACCTACCGGGCCGAAGCGCATGCGCGCGACCAGTTGCTGTTCGAAGTGGGCGTCATGGACTTCAACAAATACGGTGGCGACATTACCTTCCGGATCAGCCGTCCACGCGACAAGGCGCTGGTCGCGATGGCCAAGTCCGGCTTCGTCTTCTACAACTACAAGGTCGGCCAGGTGGTGGCCATGCCGGACGACTTCCGCTCAAAATTCCCTCGGGTCAACTGGCTCGACTAAGCCCTTCAGCCCGGGCTTGAAAAAAGTTGGAACTTTTCGGCGTGCAAATGGGAATACCATTAAAGACACGCCGATGACTACGCCAACCGCCCCTTCCGATACCGATCTCTTGCGCCAGGTGCACGCCGGGACGGCTGCCGCCTTCGAGGCGCTGTACCTGCGCCACCAGGGCCCGCTGTTCCGCTTCACCCTGCTGCGCTGCGGCTCGGTCGACACCGCCGCCGACGTGGTGCAGGAGGTGTTCATGGGCCTGCTGACCGACAGCTTGCGCTTCGATCCGCTGCGTGGCCAGTTGCAGAATTTCCTGTTCGGCGTGGCGCGCAACCTGGTGATGAAGCATGAGCCGCCGCGCCAGCGCCACGCCGCCCTGCCGGATCCGGACCAGGACGACGGCGAACTCGAACTGGAAGCGGCCAGCGACGAAGCCGAACCGCTGGCCCGCATGCTCGGCAACGAACAGGCCGAGGACGTGCGCCGCGCGCTGGCCCTGCTGCCGCCGCACTACCGCGACGCCGTCATCCTGTATGAAATGCACGACCTGTCCTACCTGGAGATCGCCGATATCTGCCAGGTCGACATCGGCACCGTGCGCTCGCGCCTGTCGCGCGGCCGCGCGGCGCTGGCAAAACGGCTGGCGGCGCACTGCCCCGCCGCCGACACCGCCGCCATGAAATGAGAGACACCCCTATGCATACCGACGATACCCGCGATCCCGCCCAGCCCGCCCCATTCGACGCGCTGCGCCAGGAAATTTCCACCCGCAACACACCGCCCGGCGTCAAGAAAGAGCTGATGGCCGCGTTCGCACAGCGCCATCGCCCGCGCCGCTGGTACCACAAATTATCGAGCGCCCAGTGGGGCATGGCCGGCGGCATCGGCAGCACGGCGGTAGTGCTGATGGTGTTCATGCTGGCCCTGCACGGTCAGCGCATACCGCGCGACGCCGGCGTGCCGCTGATCGGGCGCGACGACAACGGCGCCGCCTTCATCGCCCTCGCCTCGTTCGAGCGCATCGAACAGGAGCCGGCCCCGCGCGTGGTCGAAGCCACCGTGCCGCGCAGCGCGCTGGCGTCGCTCGGCGTGCCGGTCAGCCCGGAAAACGCCGGCGACTCCGTGCACGCTGAAATGGTGGTCGGTTTCGACGGCCGTCCGCTGGCGCTGCGTCTCGCGTCCGAATGAATTTTGGCTCGCTGTGGAATGTGGAACCGTGTGGCGATATCGGCAAGAGCCCGGTGCGGCGACAACCCCGGGGGTCAGGTCCGCCGGACCTGACCCCGGCCCTCGGGCTGCGGCGCGTGCATGAAGAGGCGGACGTACCCCCCACTTTACGGTGCAAGAGCATATTTTTTCGTACTCCAACCAACTGCTAGAGGATAGTCATGAACAGCAAGAAAATAGTACTCGCAGCATTACTGGCAACAGTCTTCACACCTGTCCTGGCCGCCGAACCTGATGCCGAGGGCGGCGCCGGACAGCAGCAAGAGCAGCGGACCCGCATCATCACGCACGACCTGACCGAACTGCGCGCGCTCGAAGGCATGCGCTTCACCGGCCCGCTGATGCGCATGCACGGCAAGACCATCAAGGATGCGCCGTACAGCGCCGAAGTGATTTCGGAACGCCAGCAGAACCTGGCCGATGGCAACCAGATCGTCAACAAGACCACATCGATGAGCTACCGCGACCGGGCCGGACGCACGCGCCAGGAAGTCCACAGCGCGAATGGCGAAATGGTGACCGTGACGATCAACGACTCCGTCGGCGGCGCGACCTATGTGCTCAATCCGCGCGACAAGACCGCCACCAAGATTGCGATGAACAAGGAAATCGGCAAGGCCGCGGCCGAGGCGGCGCGCGCGCGCATCGAGCAGCTGCGCAAGGAAGGCAAGCTGCCCGCCGAGCGTCAGGGCGAACGCAAGGAAATCATCATCCGCCAGTTCCAGGGAGGGCCGGAGGGCGAACTGAAAATGCATATCCCCGAAGGCGTCGGGATGCATCTGGAGGCGCCTGCTGCAAGCATCAACGGCCGCAGTGGCCGCGAACTGGCGATCCAGCTGGGACCTATCGCAGGCGCATTCGGCGACATGAAGTGGGCCGCCAAGGCCACCTCCAAGGAATTGGGCACGCGCGACATCGAAGGGCTGAAAGCAGAGGGCAAGCTGCGCAGCTACGAGATCCCGGCAGGCGAAGTGGGCAACCGCAATCCGATCGTCGTTTCCGACGAGACCTGGTATTCGCCGGACCTGCAGGTCACGCTGCTGTCGAAGCATAGCGACCCGCGCACCGGCGAGAACATCTATCGCCTGTCCGGCATCAAGCGGGACGAGCCCGCAGCCGCCTTGTTCACGGTGCCGTCGGACTACACCGTCAAGGATGTGATGGCCAACGTCACCCGCGTGATCGAGAAGAAAGCGCAGTAACAGCTTGCTCCGGGGTCAGACCACGTGGTCGGACCCCGGCGTTGCGTTCAGCCGTGTTTGCGCGGCGCGAACTTTTTCGTGAACCAGTCGTCGATCATCCGCTTTTCATAGCGCAGCGTGTCGCCGTCCCCATAGTGGTTGATGCGGCCTATGTAGCCCATGTCGCTGAGTTTGTCTTCGCCGCTGGCGATCACCTGCCCGTTCGACACCAGCTCGTAGCGCACCACCATGCGCGGCCAATCGGCGCCACCGCGCACGACGCGGACATCCTCCCGTCCACGGAAACTGTGCCGTATCGTCCCGGCCAGGTCGAGGTCGAGCACTTGCAGGCGCAGTTCCTGATCAGGCGGCAGGCGCTTGCCCAGCGAGACGAGATACTCGGTCAAGTCGCTAAGCACCCGTTCGCGGTCGGTGGGCGAAAATGGCATATCCGGAAAATTCTCCGGATGCGAATACGCCACCGTGACGCCGGCCGATGCGCTCCCGGCCGCTAGCACCACCAGGCCAGCGATGACCAGGCGTTGAAGTTTGGTGTTCATGTCGATTCCTTTCATGCTGCATGCCAGCACTATCAATATACGCCTTTCGCTGTAATCGTTTGTCTCTTGATAATCTCAGTTTGTATCGAAATGTTAGTGCGCGCACACTGCCGTTTCGCCTTACCGTCCAGAATGAGCCGAAAGGAGGCTCAACCGTGCCGGAAGGACCATCGCTCGTCATCCTCAGGGAAGCAACGGCCCGCTTCGAAGGCCAGCAAATCGTCAGGGCCCATGGCAACACGGCCGCCCTCGACCCGGCACGCCTGGACGGCCAGCCGATCCTGTCGCTGCGCACGTTCGGCAAGCAGTTCATCATCGAGCTGCCCGATATGGCGCTGCGCATCCACTTCATGTTGTTCGGCAGTTACCGGATCGACGAGCGCAAGGATCGCCCGCCGCGCCTCGCGCTCAGCATGGAGGATGGCGGCGAAATGAACTTCTACGGCTGCTCGGTCAAGGAAGTCGATCCCAACCTCGACGCCATCTACGACTGGAGCGCCGATGTGATGTCGGACCAGTGGAGCGCGGCCAGGGCGCTGAAGAAGCTGCGCGCCGCGCCCGACACCCTGGTGTGCGACGCATTGCTCGACCAGACCATCTTCGCCGGCGTCGGCAACATCATCAAGAACGAGGTGCTGTTTCGGATCCGGGTGCATCCCCTGTCGACCATCGGCGCGCTGGCGCCGGCCAAGCTGCGCGAACTGGTGGCCGAGGCGCGTCAATACAGCTTCGATTTCCTCGGCTGGAAAAACGATTTCGTCCTCAAGCAACATTGGCTCGCGCACAACAAGACCATTTGCCCGCGCTGCAACATCCGCTTCGTCAAGGCCCATCTCGGCCATACCCACCGGCGCAGCTTCTACTGCGAACGCTGCCAGAAACGCTATCCGCGCTAGCCGGATTCATCACATTGCCAAAGTCCTATGTTGCGTGAGCATATAAGCATTTATCAATGCTTGTTGTGCATGGGCATTACTCATACTACAATCGAACAGAACCCTGCCTTCCGGCAATCTTTTATCGGAACTCGTGCCATGTCCTTTTTGTCTTCCGCCGGTCCCAAACCCGCCCCGTGGAAAGTATTGCTTGTCGACGACGAGCCCGATATCCATGACATCACGAAGCTGACACTGAGCCGTTTCCGGCTCGACGATCGCGCCCTGACCTTCCTGCACGCCTACAGCGGCGCCGAGGCCAAGGAAATCCTGTCGCGCGAACCCGATATCGCGCTGGTGTTCCTCGACGTGGTGATGGAAAAGGAAGACAGCGGCCTCGAAGTGGCGCGCTGGATGCGCAAGGACCTGGACAACCAGTTCAGCCGCATCGTGCTGCGCACCGGCCAGCCGGGCCAGGCGCCGGAAGAACGCGTGATCGTCGACTACGACATCAACGATTACAAGGAAAAGACCGAGCTCGATCGCACCAAGCTGTTCACCACCACCTTCGCCGCACTGCGCGCCTACCGCGACATCATGAAGGTCGAGGAAGCGCGCCGCTCGCAGGAAGTCTACCGCGAGGGCCTCGAGCGCGTGATCGCCGCGTCCGCCCACATTTTCCAGCAACGCAACCTGAAGGACTTCGCCAGTGGCCTGCTGCAGCAAGTCGTCGCGCTGCTGCGCCTCGAGCAGAGCATGCTGCTGCGCCTGTCGGGCGCGATCGGCTTTACCGGCGAAACCGAATACGAAATCCTGGCGCAGATCGGCGACATGGGCTCCGAGGTCATCAGCCCTGAGCTGATCGCCCAGCTCGACGACGCGCGCCGCAACCGCATCTCGCGCCTGCATGGCGACACCTACGTCGGCTATTTCCCGAACAATAGCGGCAAGGCGTCGCTGCTGGTGCTCAAGGGGGTCGAAGAGATTTCCGAGATCGACGCGCAGCTGCTCGAAGTGTTCTGCTCCGGCGTGGCGATCGCCTTCGACAATATCCTGCTGAACCAGGAAATCACCGACACCCAGGCCGAACTGATCCTGCGCCTGGGCGACGTCGTCGAGTCGCGTTCGAACGAGGCAGGCAACCACGTGCGGCGCATGTCGCAGGTATGCCACCTGCTGGCGCAGGCGTCCGGCCTGCCGGACGACGAGACCGCGGTGCTGATGCACGCGGCGCCGATGCACGACATCGGCAAGATCGCCACGCCCGATTCGGTGCTGCTCAAGCCGGGCAAGCTGACGCCGGAAGAATGGGAAATCATGAAGCAGCATCCGACGGTCGGCCTGTCGATCCTGGACGGCTCGTCGCGCCCTATCCTCAAGGCGGCCGCGGTGATCGCGCACCAGCACCATGAAAAATTCGACGGCAGCGGCTATCCGCAAGGTTTGAAGGGCTACGATATCCATCTCTACGCGCGGATCGTCGCCGTGGCGGACGTGTTCGACGCGCTGAGCCACAAGCGCTGCTACAAGGATGCGTGGCCAGTGGAGCAGGTGGTGGGCCACCTGCGCGAAGTGGCGGGGCACCACCTCGATCCGAAGTATGTCGAGCTGCTGATCGCCAATATCGATAAAGCCGTCGACATCAACCGCCGCTGGCCGGATTAAGTCAGCCTAAAAACCGTCATCCTCGCGCGCAGGCAAGGAACCCATTTCGCAGACTCGCGACCGGGGTTCCCGCCAAGGGGGGCGCCGAGCCCGGGAACGACGTCATTGGTCGAACCTGTCCGCCTAAAGCAACAACGTCGTCCTCGCGCCGGCGGGGACGACGTCATTTCAGAGGCGAGTTGTACCTCAAGCCGTGACTTTTTCCTTGCGCCGGCTGCGTGGAAAGCGCATGTGGTAGCGCAGCCCCTGCCCCGGCGCACTCTCCACCTTCACCGTCCCGCCCAGCGGTCCCGTCACCAGGTTGTACAGGATGTGCGCCCCAAGCCCGCTGCCGCCGCTGCCGCGCCGCGTCGTGAAGAACGGGTCGAACAGCTTGGCCAGCGTCTCCGGGTCCATGCCGGCGCCGTCATCGCTGTAGTCCAGCACCACCATCGTTTCATCTTCCAGCACAGCCTTGAGCATGATCCTGCCTGGCTGCTCGTGCTCGAAGCCGTGCACCAGCGAATTCATCAGCATGTTGGTGACGATCTGCGACACCGCACCCGGGAAGCTTTCGAGCACGATGTCCGGCGCGCAGTCCACCTCCACCTTCACCGGCCGCCCTTTCAGCTTCGGCTGCAGCGACAGCAGCACTTCGCTCAGGTAGGTCTTCAGGTTGAAACTGCGGATGTCGTCCGACGACTGGTCCACCGCCACCTGCTTGAAACTGCGCACCAGCGCCGCGGCGCGTTGCGTGTTGGTCGTCATGATGCGCAAGGACTGGTCGACGATGTCGAGGAATTGATCGAGGCTCTCTTCGGTCATCGCGCCGGCCGCAAGGTCCTCGCGCGTGAGCTTCAGTTCCTGCACCAGGTGGCTGGTGGCGGTCACGCAGATGCCCAGCGGCGTATTGATCTCGTGCGCCACGCCGGCCACCAGGCGTCCGAGCGACGCCAGCTTTTCCTGGCGCACCAGTTCCGACTGCGCTTCCTGCAGCGCCGCCATCGCCGTGTTCAGCGCCGCGTTCTGCTGCTCCAGCATGGCCGTGCGCTCGTGCACCGCGCGCTCGAGCCGGTCCATGCTCTGCAGCCCTTGCAGCGCATTCGACACATGGTTGGCGATCAGCGCAAACAGCGCCTGGTCTTCTTCGCTGAAGGTGTGCTCGGCCGAATAACTCTGGATGACGATCGCGCCCAGCGCCTGGTGCTGCTGGTCGAGCAGCGGGCAACCCATCCAGTGTTCGGCGGTGCTGCCCTGTCCCCAGCCGTTGCCGTCGGGGCCGCGCGCGTTATGCTCTTCGGCCGTCATTACCAGGTTGCGGCAGTTGAGCATCACCCACGCGGTCGGCGACTGGTCGGGCGAAGCGAGGGTGACTTTTTCGTCGGGATCGGGAGTCGGATCGAGCTCGTCGACGAAGTAGACGAAGCGCACGGTGCCGTCTTCGCGGTCGCCCAGCGCCACATAGAAATTCGCGGCGTACATGATGCGGCCCAGCGCGCGATGCACGGCGCGGATGAATTCGGTGATATCGCTGCAGCTGGTTGACATCTGCCCGATCTCGAGCAGCATCGCCTGGACAGTTTCCAGGCGATTCAGACGGCTTTCCATCTTGTTCCTTTTGTTAATGCACAGGGGAAATATTAGCAGTCCCCGGCCGGATAGCCCAGCGAGTTAACAAAAAGTAAGC
Source organism: Pseudomonadota bacterium (assembly GCA_046728335.1). Taxonomy (GTDB): domain Bacteria; phylum Pseudomonadota; class Gammaproteobacteria; order Burkholderiales; family Burkholderiaceae_D; genus JAFCUW01. The sequence goes on from JBKPEJ010000007.1 coordinate 95,277, forward strand.
AAAGTGTGTCGCATTTCAGCGCGGCGCGCGAAATTCGTTCTCGATCCAGGCCGCCGCGCTGGCCGGCGACAGCTTGAAATTGGCCGCCACCCGCACCTGGGCGATGCGTTCGCCCACGTCGTCGAACGCGCTCAGCAAGGCGTAGGGATGCTCCTCGTCAGGCACGATGTCGAGCGTAACCTTCAGTTCGGCGCCCTCGGCCGACACCACCGTGCTCTTGTGCAGCATCGCGTGCAGCTGCTGCTCGTGGCGGCGCAGCACTTCCGACGCCGTCTTGACCAGGGTATGGAAGGCCGAGGTGTCGAGCGGCTTGGGATTTTTCTTGTCGCGCCCCATGGTCCAGGGGCCGACCAGCGCCGGCTCCGGTTCGCCGTCCTTGATCATGGCCACCGCCCAGCCTTCGTCGTCTTCGTTCTTGATCACTTTCGCGGTCCAGCCGTTGCCTTTCCAAAGCCGCGGCTCCTGGACCGGTGCGTCTTCATCCGGTTCGTATTCTGCTGCCTGGTCTGTCATCTGTTTCTGCCTTCAAAAACCTGGTTGCGCGAGCCGGCCTCCGCGGGCGGCTCAATGTTGGATTTTACCCAATTGGCTCAACCGCTGTGCAAATGCGCGACTTTTCGTGCGGCAAAAAAAACCCGCGCATGGCGGGCTGTGGCTCATAAGCGCTGGCGCGGGCCAGGCGGCGGTGCGATCGGAGGCCCCATCGGCGGCAAGCGTGGATCGATGGCAGGGGATGGCGTTTGATAACTGAACGGGTTGATGATGATCGGCGGTATGGCCGGGGGCGCCGATGGCGGCCCTTTCGGACCATCCCAGCCGAACGCGAAAGATTTCGGCATGTTCAGGGAAAAAGCGAGGACTTGCATAGACTCTCCTTCGACACAACAGGGAGTCAGTATAGGCAATGTGATGGGTTTTTCAAGGCTTACCGGCCGCGTCCGGCGGCGCGCGTTCGTCGTCGCTTTGGCCGCCCCCGTCCCGCAGAAATTGCAGTCTGTCGCAATTCGATGGCCCGTTCGGTGGCGCGTGGCTACAGTGCATGCATACCAAAACGAATTGACCCGAACACTTCTTACCACCACGAGGCCCGCAATGAAAAAAATCGCCCCTTTCGTCATTCTGTTCCTGTTTTGCCTCTTGGCCTGGAACGTGTTCGCCCATTCGTCGGGCATGAGCTTCGACATCGACGGTGAAGAGATCGACGGTCCGCTGGGCGCCGCACTTGGCCTGCTGTTCGCCGGCGGCGGCATCATCATCGCGGCACTGGTCGTGCTGTTCGTGGGAGCCGTGCTGGCAGTGGTGTTTGCCGGAGTCGGCGTGCTGCTCGCGCTCGGACTGGGACTGGCCGCGCTGGTCCTCGCCGCGGTGATCTCGCCGCTGCTGCTGCCGATCCTGGTGCCGGCCGCGATCATCTGGTTCTTCGTGAGCCGCTCGCGCCGCAACCGCGCCAGGGCCCAAGCCGTTTAAGCGGCGGTCCTCAAATACCTTCGACCAGCCGCATCGCAAATACGATCGGCAGGCCGGAGGCGATCACCCGGCGCGCCGCGCCTCCGTGATCGTACGGCACCCGAAAATAAGTCAGCTCACGCGTGACATCGTCATACAGGGCATAGCAGGCGGCGCAGTTGCCGTCGCGCGGCTGGCCCACCGAGCCGGGAATCACCAGATGCTGGTGCTGCGGCTTGATCGCGATGCGGGCGCCGGCAGCCGGCGTATGACTGCCCATGCGGCCGTCATCGGCCCGCCGATACAGCGCAGGCGCGTGCACGTGGCCGCAAAACACCATCCGGCTGTGCGTCGCCCTCAGGCTGCGCTCGGCCTCTTCCAGCCCCGTCACATATTCCCACTTGATCGGATCCTGCGCGCTGGCATGCACGAACAGCATGTTGCCGCGCTCCTCGGTGAGCGGCAGCGCGGCCAGGAAGGCCAGCTGTTCCGCATCGAGCTGGCCGCGCGTCCATTCGATCACTTCGCGCGCTTCGGCGTGCATCTGCGGACGCGTTTCGTGCGTCACCGAAAAATCGTGGTTGCCCTGCACCGCGACCGCGCCGCGCGAGACGTAGTCCCTCACCGTATCGACCACCCAGGCGGGATCGGCGCCGTAGCCGACGAAGTCGCCGGTGAACGCGTACTGGTCGGCGTTTTGCGATTCGGCGTGCGCCAGGCAAGCAGTCAGTGCTTCGCGGTTGGCGTGGAGGTCGGTCAGGAGGGCAAGGCGCATGGGGCAGTTCGCGGTACCCGTGGGGCACGATAAAAAATGCTCGGCGCGGCGGGCGCCAGGAGCGGGGAAACCATCATATCACGACCGGCGGCGCCACTTCCCGGTGCTCAGAACAAGGATTCCATGTCAAGGTGCGTGCCGCTCAGTTCCCCGTCGTATCCGGGCAATTGCGCCAGCACTGCCTTGAACGCCTCGCTGGCCATGGTCTGCCGGGCCGCCGCCAGCATCGGCGCCGCCAGCGCCTTCTTGTCGCAGGCGAGGAAATAGCGCTCGCGGATCACGGGAATGAACTGCAGGTCGAAGCGCCGCGCCGCGGTCTCCACCCCGAAGCTGGCATCGGCCATGCCGCTGGCCACATACGCCGCCACCGCCGCGTGGGTGAATTCGGCGGTTTCGTAGCCGGCGATCGCGGAACGTTCGATGCCCTCGTTCGCAAGCAGCAGGTCGAGCAGCACCCGCGTGCCCGAACCCTGCTGGCGATTCACGAAACGCACACCAGGACGCGCCAGGTCGGCCAGCCCCTTGATTTGTTTCGGATTGCCCTTCGCGACAAAGATGCCCTGGTTGCGGAAAGCCAGGTGGATAAGCTCGTGCTGGCGAGGGTTCAGCCAGGGCCGGTATTTGGCGGCCGCCGCCTTTTCGAATTCGCCGACCGGCAGGTGGAAGCCGGCCAGCTCGCATTCGCCGCGCGCCAGCGCCGCCACCGCCTCGGTGCTGCCGCGGTACTTCACGTCGACCACGATCCCCTGCTCCTGCAACTGGCTCACCAGTGCCGCCACCGCGAAGCCATGCGAAGCGGTGATGCGCAGCGCCTGCGGGCGCTCGTCCAGCACGCTCGCCAGTTCCTGTTCCAGTTCGGAGGCCAGGCTGTCGAGCGTGGGCGTCAGCCGCGCGCTGATGCGGCGATCCGCCCAGATCAGCTTTTCGGCGAGTGGCGACAGCACCGTGCCCTGGCCGCGCACCTTGACCACCAATTCGGCGCCGAACTGCTGCTTGAACTGTTCCAGCATTCCCCATGCGTGCCGGTACGAGAGGCGGCACTCGGTCGCCGCCTTGCTGATGCTGCCGGTTGCGCGCACCGCGCCCAGCAGCGTCAACAGGACCGGCAAGGCCGTCGCCGTCCCGCTGGCGTCGCGCAGCACCCAGTCCGGGCGGATTTCAACGGCGATCATATGCAAATTCTTTCATATTGATGAAGCGATTTTAAGCTGATAGCCTGAATAAACACGGCGAACAAGGGATTTATATATGTTTGCCAGAACATATGCAAGCGATTTGCAAACAGGAGACTATATGAACCAGCGCGCTACCGAGCCGGCCGATTTCAGCGGACAGATCCGAACTATCCTCGCCAATAGCGGCGGCGCCCAGGACCAGCTGCTGCCGGTACTGCACGCGATCCAGGACGCCGCCGGCTACGTCCCGCCCGACATGCTGGGCGAGATCGCCGCCGCCTTCAACCTGTCGCGCGCCGAGGTGCATGGCGTGGTCACCTTCTACCACTACTTCCGCAGCGTGCCGCCGGCACGCCACGTGATCCAGGTCTGCCGCGCCGAAGCCTGCCAGAGCATGGGCGGCGACGCCCTGCTGGCGCACGCCGAACAGGCGCTCGGCTGCCGCCTGCACCAGCACGGCGCCAGCGGCGAGTTCGCGCTCGATCCGGTGTACTGCCTCGGCCAGTGCGCCACCGCGCCGGCCATCATGATCGGCGACGCCGTGCATGCGCGCGTCACCCCGGCGCGCTTCGACGCACTGCTCGCCAAGGTAAGGGAGGCAGCATGAGCATCCGCATCTACGTCCCTTGCGATTCGACCGCACTGGCGCTGGGCGCCGACGATGTCGCGGCCGCCATCGCCGCCGAAGCCGCGCGCCGCGGCGATGCGGTTGAGATTATCCGCAACGGCACGCGCGGCATGCTGTGGCTCGAACCGCTGGTCGAAGTCGAAACGCCCGAGGGCCGCATCGGTTTCGGCCCGGTCGATGCCGCGGACGTGCCGTCGCTGTTCGACACCGGCTTCCACGCAGGCCGCGCCGGGCATCCATCGTCGGTCGGCCTGGTCGAGCAGATTCCCTATTTCGCCAGACAAAGCCGCCTGACCTTCGCGCGCGCCGGGATTATCGACCCGGCCTCGCTGGACCACTACCGGGCGCATGGCGGCTACCGCGGCCTGCGCAACGCCATCGCCATGGAGCCGGCGGCGATCGTCGCCGCCGTCACCGCTTCCGGCCTGCGCGGGCGCGGCGGCGCGGCCTTCCCCACCGGGATCAAGTGGAACACCGTGCTCAAGGCCAGCGGCGCGCAGAAGTACATCGTCTGCAACGCCGACGAGGGCGACTCCGGCACCTTCGCCGACCGCATCGTGATGGAAGGCGATCCCTTCGTGCTGGTCGAAGGAATGACAATTGCCGGCATCGCGGTCGGCGCCACCAAAGGCTACATTTACGTACGCAGCGAGTATCCGCATGCGATCGCGACGCTCAACCGCGCCATCGACACCGCGCGCGCCGCAGGCTACCTCGGCGCCAGCGTGCTCGGTTCCGGCCATGCCTTCGAACTGGAAGTGCGCAAGGGCGCCGGCGCCTACATCTGCGGCGAGGAAACAGCGCTGTTGGAGAGCATCGAAGGCAAGCGCGGCGTGGTGCGCGCCAAACCGCCGCTGCCGGCGCTGGCAGGCCTGTTCGGCAAGCCGACTGTGATCAACAACGTGCTTTCGCTCGCCTCCGTGCCGATCATCCTGGACAAGGGCGCGGCGTATTACCACGACTACGGCATGGGACGTTCTCGCGGCACGCTGGCGGTACAGCTGGCCGGGAACATCAAGCACGGCGGCCTGATCGAGCTCGCGTTCGGCGCAACGCTGCGCGAGATCCTGTACGACTACGGTGGCGGTACGGCGTCCGGACGGCCGATCAAGGCGGTACAGGTCGGCGGTCCGCTTGGCGCCTATCTTCCCGAATCCCAGTGGGATACCCCGCTCGACTACGAAGCCTTCGCCGGCATCTGGGCGGTGCTGGGCCACGGCGGCATTGTGGTGCACGACGATTCCGCCGACATGGCCAAGCTGGCACGCTATGCGATGGAATTCTGCGCGGTCGAATCGTGCGGTAAATGCACGCCATGCCGGATCGGCTCGACCCGCGGCGTCGAAGTGATCGACAAGATCCGCGCCGGCGAGCGCCGCCCGCAGCAGGTCATCCTGCTGCGCGACCTGTGCGACACGATGCTGGGCGGCTCGCTGTGCGCGATGGGCGGCATGACGCCATACCCGGTGCTGTCGGCCCTGAACCACTTCCCCCAAGACTTTGGCGGCTCGGTCGACGACCAGCGCGCCGCGTAGGAGACCCACATGATCGAAACCATCATCAGCCGCGACTTCGGCACACCTGCCAGCGTCGCCACCGACCTGGTCACGCTGCAGATCGACGGCTACAGCGTCACGGTTCCCGCCGGGACCTCCGTGATGCGCGCCGCGGCCGAGAACAGCATCAACATTCCCAGGCTGTGCGCCACCGACAGCCTGGAGCCGTTCGGCTCCTGCCGCCTGTGCCTGGTCGAGATCGAAGGACGGCGCGGCTATCCCGCTTCGTGCACCACACCGGTCGAGGCAGGGATGGTGGTGCGCACCCAGTCGTCCAAGCTGCAGGAGGTTCGCAAGGGCGTGATGGAGCTGTATATCTCCGACCACCCGCTCGACTGCCTCACCTGCCCTGCCAACGGCAACTGCGAGCTGCAGGACATGGCCGGCGTCACCGGCCTGCGCGAAGTGCGCTACGGAATGGACGGCGCCAATCACCTGGCGCTCAAGAAGGACGAATCGAATCCCTATTTCACCTTCGATTCGTCGAAGTGCATCGTCTGCAACCGCTGCGTGCGCGCCTGCGAGGAAACCCAGGGCACCTTCGCACTGACCATTTCCGGGCGCGGTTTCGAGGCGCGCGTATCGGCCGGCCAGGACCAGCCGTTCATGGAATCGGAATGCGTGTCCTGCGGCGCCTGCGTGGAAGCCTGCCCGACCGCGACTCTGCAGGAAAAATCGGTGATCTGGCTCGGCCAGGCCGAACACAGCGTCACCACCACCTGCGCCTACTGCGGCGTGGGCTGCTCGCTGAAGGCTGAAATGAAGGGCAACGAAGTGGTGCGCATGGTGCCGGCCAGGGACGGCAAGGCCAACGAAGGCCATGCCTGCGTCAAGGGCCGTTTCGCATGGGGCTATGCGACCCACAAGGACCGCATCACAAAACCGATGATCCGCAGCCGCATCACCGATCCGTGGAAGGAAGTGTCGTGGGACGAAGCGCTCGACTACGCCGCGTCCGAATTCAAGCGGATCCAGGCCAAGCATGGGCGCGATTCGATCGGCGGCATTGTGTCGTCGCGCTGCACCAATGAAGAAGGCTACCTGGTGCAGAAGCTGGTGCGCGCCGCGTTCGGCAACAACAACGTCGACACCTGCGCCCGCGTATGCCACTCGCCGACCGGGTATGGCCTGAAACAGACGCTGGGCGAATCGGCCGGCACGCAGACCTTCAAGTCGGTCGAAAAATCCGACGTCATCCTGGTGATCGGCGCCAATCCGACCGATGGCCATCCGGTGTTCGCATCGCGCATGAAGAAGCGGCTGCGCCAGGGCGCCAAGCTGATCGTGATCGATCCGCGCAGGATCGACCTGGTCAAGTCGCCGCACGTGCAGGCCGACTTCCATCTGCAGCTGCGTCCCGGCAGCAATGTCGCAATGGTCAGCGCGCTGGCCCACGTGATCGTCACCGAGGGCCTGCTGGCCGAGCAGTTCATCGCCGAACGCTGCGACGATCGCGCCTTTTCGCAGTGGCGCGAATTCGTCGCCAATCCCGACAACTCGCCGGAAGCAATGGAAGCGGTGACCGGCGTACCGGCGCAACAGGTGCGCGATGCGGCCCGCCTGTTCGCCACCGGCGGCAACGGCGCCATATTCTACGGCCTGGGCGTGACCGAACATGCGCAGGGATCGACCACGGTCATGGGCATCGCCAACCTGGCCATGGCGACCGGGAACGTCGGACGCGAAGGCGTCGGCGTGAACCCGCTGCGCGGCCAGAACAACGTGCAGGGTTCGTGCGACATCGGGTCTTTCCCGCACGAACTGCCGGGCTACCGCCACGTCTCCGATTCCACCGTGCGCGGCGAATTCGAGGCCGCCTGGGGCGTCGAACTGCAGTCCGAACCCGGCCTGCGCATCCCCAACATGTTCGACGCCGCGCTGGACGGCAGCTTCATGGGCCTGTACTGCCAGGGCGAAGACATCGTCCAGTCGGACCCGAACACCCAGCACGTCACCGCCGCACTTGAAGCGATGGAGTGCATCGTGGTGCAGGACATCTTCCTCAACGAGACCGCCAAGTATGCGCACGTGCTGCTGCCCGGATCCTCGTTCCTGGAAAAGGACGGCACTTTCACCAACGCCGAGCGGCGCATCTCGCGCGTGCGGAAGGTGATGCCGCCGAAGGCCGGCTACGCGGACTGGGAAGTGACGGTGCAGCTGTCGAACCGCCTGGGCTATCCGATGAACTACACGCACCCGTCCCAAATCATGGACGAAATCGCGCGCCTGACGCCGACCTTCAGTGGCGTCAGCTACGCCAGACTGGAGAAGCTGGGCAGCATCCAGTGGCCGTGCAACGACGACGCGCCGGAAGGCACGCCGACCATGCACGTCGACCAGTTCGTGCGCGGCAAGGGCCGCTTCATGATCACCCAATACGTGGCGACCGACGAGAAAGTGACGCGCAAGTATCCGCTGATCCTGACCACCGGGCGCATCCTATCGCAATACAACGTCGGCGCCCAGACGCGCCGCACCGAGAACGTGCGCTGGCACGCCGAGGACCGGCTCGAAATCCACCCGCACGATGCGCAGGAACGCGGCATCAAGGAAGGCGAATGGGTCGGCATCCAGAGCCGCGCCGGCGAGACGGTACTGCGCGCGCTGGTCACCGAACGGATGCAGCCGGGCGTCGTGTACACCACCTTCCACTTCCCGGAATCGGGCGCCAACGTGATCACCACGGACAATTCGGACTGGGCCACCAACTGCCCCGAGTACAAGGTGACGGCCGTGCAGGTGATGCCGGTGCGCCAGCAGTCGGACTGGCAGGCGGAATACGCGCGCTTCAACGAGACCCAGCTCGAACTGGCGCAAGCGGGAGCGCCGGCATGATCTGCGCGCTCGACGACCGGCCCGAACTGCTGGCCGAGCCGACCAGCCGCCAGCTGGTGACGCGCCTGCGCGCCGGCCAGCTCAGCCAGGCTGACGACCAGCTGGCCGAGGAGGTGCCGGTGGCGCTCGAATACAACGGCATCTCGCATGCGGTGATGATGGCCACGCCGTCGGACCTGGAAGACTTCGCGCTGGGCTTTTCGCTCAGCGAAGGGATCATCGGCTCGGCGCGCGAATTCTACGGCGCCGATGTCGGGCACGGCGCGGGCGGCATCACGGTGCACATCGAGATCGCCGCGGGCGCGTTCGCGGGGCTGAAGGACCGGCGCCGCAGCATGAGCGGACGCACCGGCTGCGGCCTGTGCGGGGTCGATAGCCTGGAGCAGGTGCTGCGCCCCTTGCCCTGGCTGGCGCCGAGCCGCGCCTTGTCGGCGCGCGCGATCCGCCAGGCGCTGGCCGGCGTCAAGGCCATGCAGCCGCTCAACCGCATCACCGGCGCGACCCACGCTGCGCTGTGGTGCGACCGCAACGGGATCCCCGCCGGCGCGTTCGAGGACGTCGGCCGCCACAATGCGCTCGACAAACTGATCGGCAGCATGGCGCGCCTGGGCGCCGAACCGCGCGACGGCTTCGCCCTGATCACCAGCCGCGCCAGCGTGGAAATGGTGCAGAAGGCGGCGACCGCCGGCATCTCCGCGCTGGTGGCGATTTCCGCGCCCACCGCGCTGGCTGCCCGCACCGCACAGCAGTGCGGCATGACCCTGGTCGCATTCGCGCGCGGCGACAATTTCGTCGCCTACGCGCATGGCGTCAACATCGTATTGGACTGAACATGAAAGCAAATAACCTGGTCACCATGGCCAACCAGATCGGCCAGTTCTTCGAGTCCTACCCGGACCGCGCCGAGGCATCGAGCGAGATCGCCGGCCACTTGCGGCGCTACTGGGCGCCACGCATGCGCAGCCAGCTGCTGGTCCACATCGACCAGCACGATGGCGACGGCCTGAACCCGCTGGTGCTGGCATCGATCACCGAGCACCGCTCGCTGCTGACACCCGCGGCCTAACGCGCGATGGCGAGGTGCCTTCCCGCCCTATCTCCTAACTCATGAATTAGCTGAGCCGTATTGCTATACCGAGCGCAGCCGCTCACGGTTGAGGTATCGCAAACAACCGGTGTGAAGCCAATTGTGTGGGCTCAGCGACCGAGCGAACAGTGGCATATTCGATCCGGTACGAACCGAGAACGTGCGCTCGATCACAGCACATTTTTATTCGGGGGACACCATGCGCAAATCGAACTGCTTCCTGGCCCTGACCATCGCCGCGCTGCTTGCAAGCTGCGGCGGAGACAGCACCACCATCTGCATCGGCGATCCGCCACCCAAGAAAAAAATCAGCGCCGAGATCATCTTCGGCGACAGCCTCGCGGACGTCGGCACTTACGCGGTGGGCGCCGTCGCAGCGGCCGGCGGCGGCAAATACACGATCAACGGCGACTATTCCGCAACCAATCCTGAGCTGACCGGCAAGATCTGGGCCGAACTGATCGCCACGAAATTGCGCCTGCCCGATCCCTGCGCCGCGATGACCGGCCTCGATGGCGATGCCACGCTCGGATTTTCGGTGCCGGCGGTGATTCACGCCGGCTGCTATGACTATGCACAGGGCGGCGCGCGCGTGACCAATCCGGTAGGCCCCCTCAACAGGCTGACCGGTTCTCCGCTGGGGCAGCTGACGGTGCCTGTCGTGACCCAGGTGTCGAATCACCTGGCCCGTTCCGGCGGCAGCTTCACGGGAGACGAAGTGGTGTTCGTCACGGCCGGCGGCAACGACGTGTTTGCGCTGCTCGCCCAGCTTGCGGCGGGCGCCGCCGCTGCCGGCCAGGCTGCGGCGCAGGAAACCTTCATCAGCGTGCTGGTCGCCCAGCTGTCCGGCTGCGCCTGCGACCGGGCGGCGGCCGCCGCCGACATCGAGAAGGCGATGCGCGCTGAACTTGCGCGCCCCGGACACACCGACGAAAGCGTGGTGCAGGCGGCGGTCGCCGCGGCGGCAAAACAGCCCGGCCATGCCGCAGTCGCCGACCCCGCGGTGTACGGTCCGATGGTCGCCAAAGCGAAGGCTGACGCCGCCGCGGCTGGGGCCGATGCGGGCGCCAAATACGCCGCCGACCATGGCCCGGATGCGGTCAGCGGCATGGCCGCTGCGGCGGCCGAACTCGCCGCCCTCGTCAAGAATGGGATCGTCGGCAATGGCGCCAACTTCGTGGTCGTCAACAACTTGCCCGACGTCGCCAGTACGCCGGGCGCGCTGGCGCAGCCGGCATCGACCCAGGCGCTGATCAAGGCAATGGTGGCCGCCTTCAACGACCAGCTCAAGGCGGGCGTGGGCAACGAAGCGAAGGTGCAGTTGGTCGACCTGTATGCGTTCACCCATGACCAGACGGCCAATCCGGCGCAGTACGGCCTGACCAATACCACCATGCCGGCTTGCGGCCCGAACCTGCTGGGCGGCCTGTCGCTGGTCTGCACGCTCAAGAACACCGTGCCGGGCGACGTCAGCCACTACATGTTCGCCGACAGTTTCCACCCGACGCCGTACGAGCATTCGCTGGTCGCGCGCTACATCTGGCAGCAGATCGGGGCCAAGGGCTGGCCGTAGGATCTCGGTCCCGTTAATCCGTCACATCGACCGCTTGTCCATCGAATCGTCCCATTCGTCGGTCGGCGGTCGGGCGCGCGAAACTGGCTTGCTAGAGTAAGGGCGTCTACCATCCGAACGGAACACACCAATATGGAAAATATCGTGAAATGCGCCGCCCTGGCGATCCTGCTGGCCTCCCCGCTCGCGCTCGCGCAGTCCGCCCCGGCCCAGGACTGGGAAGCGGAAGTGCGCCAGTTCGACACCTCGTTCTGGGACGCCTACAACCAGTGCGACATCAAGAAACTGGTCGACCTCAATACCGAGGATCTGGAGTTCTACCACGACAAAGGCGGCCTCATGGTCGGCAAGGCGAAGTTCGCCGCGGCCATGGAGAAAAACATCTGCGGCAATCCGGCGGAGCGCGTGCGCCGCGCCGCGGTCGCCGAGAGCGTGCGCGTGTATCCGATGCGCGCCAACGGCAAGCTGTATGGCGCCGTGATCTCGGGCGAACATCTGTTCTACAACACCACCAAGGGCGGCCCGGAAGCGCTTGCCGGGCGCGCGCGCTTTACCCACATGCTGCTGCTGAAGGACGGGACCTGGAAAATGTCACGGGTCCTGAGCTACGACCATGGACCTGCGGCAGCACTTTCGAGCTCTATCCGCTGACCGAAACCGCCTATTTCACGAAGGAGCGCGATATCAAAGTGGCGTTTTCGGTCGACCAGGCCGGCAAGGGACTGGGCCTGGTGGTGCGCGAACGCGGCGCGGTCGTTGCCGAAGCGACGGCTTCGGTGCAATAAGCCTTTGCCGCGGCGGTCAGGCCTGCGCCTGGCTCGCCGCGAACTGCGCGTAGCCGCGCGCGCGCAGCTCGCACGCCGGACAGGTGCCGCAGCCGTAGCCCCAGGCGTGCAGCGCGCCGCGCTCGCCCAGGTAGCAAGTGTGGGTCTGCTCGCGGATCAGGTCCACCAGCGCGGGGCCGCCGGCTTGCCGGGCCAGCTCCCAGGTCTGCTTTTTATCGATCCACATCAGCGGCGTCTCGACCTTCAGGCGCGTGGCCATGCCCAGGTTGAGCGCCACCTGCAGCGCCTTCATCGTGTCGTCCCGGCAGTCCGGGTAGCCGGAGAAATCGGTCTCGCACATCCCGCCGACCAGTACGTTCAGGCCGCGCCGGTAAGCCAGCGTGGCCGCCACCGTCATGAACAGCAGGTTGCGTCCCGGAACGAAAGTGTTCGGCAAGCCGTTTTCCTGCATCGCGATCTCGACGTTGCTGGTCAGCGCCGTGTCGGAAATCCGGCCGATGACGGACAGGTCGACCATGTGGTCTTCGCCCAGCCGCGCGTCCCATTCGGGCTTCAGGGCGCGCACGCCGGCAAGAACGGCCGGGCGCACGGTCAGTTCGATCGCGTGGCGCTGGCCGTAGTCGAAGCCGATGGTTTCGACCCGCGCATAGCGCTCGAGCGCCCACGCGAGGCAAGTGGTGGAGTCCTGGCCTCCACTGAACAGGACCAGGGCAGTATCGGTATGCAACATGTGTATAGTTTCCGGGAGGTTAGACGTTCGCCATCATTTTCAACGATCCGGTAAGATGCGCTCAGCAATTTCCCGAATGGAGCGACATGTTTCTCGCAAGACCCGAAGACCGATCAATGCAAGCGCCGCGACGACCACGAATTTTGGCACAGATCGGCTTGACCGTGTTCACCATGCTGGTGGCCGCGTCGGCGTCGGCGCAGGGCGTGCGCTATACGGTCAAGATCGAGGCGCCGAGCCAGATCCGGGAACTCCTGGAAGATAATCTCGACCTGGTGCATTGGCGCGACAATCCCCGCCTCGACCGCGACCAGCTGCAAAGGCTGGTCAAGAACACGGCTGACCAGGTGCGCACGCTGGTCGCCACCGAGGGCTACTACTCGCCGGTGGTCTCCACGGGCCTCGACACCAGCGGCGCCGCGCCGGTGGCGCGGGTGATCGTCGACCCCGGCGAGCCGGTGCTGGTGGGCGATGTCGACCTGGTGCTGCGCGGCTTCGAGCCGCTGTCGCCGGACGGCGCCAAGTTCGATCCCGAGACGCTGCGCCGCACATGGAGCCTGCCGGTTGGCCGGCGCTTCCGCCAGGCTGACTGGGAACTGGCCAAGCGCAGCCTACTGCGACGGGTGATGCAGGTGCGCTATCCGCGCGCCCAGCTGGCCGAGTCGAGCGCCACGGTCGATCCCGAGGTGCACCGCGCGCTGCTGCACGTGGTGATCGACAGCGGCCCGGAAGTACGCCTGGGCGGCCTGCGCATCGAAGGCCTGCAGCGCTATCCCGCGGCGGTCATCAATAACCTCAACCAGATCAAGCCGGGCGACGAATACAATGAAACCGTGCTGCAGGAATTCCAGGCGCGCCTGCAGGGCACCGGCTACTTCAGCGGCGTCGAGGTCAGCGCCGACATGAGCGAGCTGCTCGACGAGAGCATCCAGGAAATGACCGAAGAGCAAAAGGCCGCCGCGCCGAAGCCGGCCATCGCTGCCGCGCCGGTGACCACGCCGGTGCTGGTGCGGGTCACCGAGAACAAGCAAAAGAACGTCTCCGTCGGCCTCGGTTATTCGACCAATACCCGCTATCGGGCGCAAGCGAACTACGACGACCTTTCGGTATTCGGGCTGCGCATGAAGAACGCGATCGTCCTCGAGACCTTGCGCCAGACTGCGCGCACCGACTTCTACTTCCCCACCACGCCGAAAGGCTACAACGACAGTATCGGCGCAGGCTTCGAGCGCAACGATGTGCAAGGCGAACTTACCAGCACTGTGTCGGTCGCCGCGCGCCGCGCGTGGGGCACGCCGCTGCTCGAGCGCAGCCTGACCCTGGAATACCTTGGCGAAGTGCGCACCGTCGACGGGCAGCCCAGCACCAGCAGCAAGAGCCTGCCGCTCACGTACAGCGTCACCAAGCGCCGACTCGACAACCTGTTCATGCCGACCAGCGGCTACGTGCTCAATGCCACGCTGGGCGGCGCCCTGCTGCCGGTGCTGACCGACGAACGCTTCATCCGCGCCACCACCCGCTTCATCAACTACCGACCGATCACGTCATCCGGAACGCTGGTGCTGCGCGGCGAGGCGGGCGCCGTCGCCTCCAAGCGCAAGGATGGCGTGCCCAGCACCTTCATGTTCCGCGCCGGCGGCGACCAGTCGGTGCGCGGCTACGCCTACCAGGAACTGGGCGTGATGGAAGGAACGGCAACGGTACCGGGACGCTACCTGCTGACCGGCAGCGCCGAATACCAGTACTGGATCAAGCCGCCCTGGGGCGTCGCCGTGTTCTACGACGCCGGCAATGCCGCCGACAGCCTGAAAGACCTGCATCCGAAGTCGGGCTACGGCGTCGGCGTGCGCTGGCGCAGCCCGGTCGGACCAATCAACGCCGATATCGCGTACGGCCACGCGGTCAAGAAATTCCGCCTGCACTTCTCACTGGGATTCACCTTCTGATGGCCACTACCGACGACAACAGCCATCGCCCTGCCGGCAAGGCCCTGCCCCCGGTGCGCCGCCGGCGCTGGCCGCGCCGGCTCGCGATCGCGGCCGCCGTCACCGCCGCGCTGGTGACCGCCGCCTACTGGTACGGTGGGCGCGAGTCGACCTTGCAGGCGCTGGCGGAGCGGGTCGCCGCGTCGAGCGGGGGCAGCATCGTCATCACCGGCGTGAAAGGCTCGCTATACGGAGCTATGCACATCGGGCACTTTGTTTTTCGCAGCCCCGACCAGCAGATCACCGGCGACAACATCGACATCGACTGGTCGCCTTTCCAGTACCTGTCGAAAGGCGTCGCGATCAACCGGCTGCATGTAGCCAGCCTGACCACGCAGGCGCTGCGCGACACCGGGCCGGCGAAGATGCCGGTCAGCCTCGCGCCGCCGTTCCAGTTGGCGATCGACGACGCGCAGCTGGCCGCGGTGACCATGATCGGGCTGGGCGCCAAAACGCGCACGCTGATCACTGACGTGCGCTTCAAGCTGCATGGCGACCGCCAGGGCTGGGCACTGCGCGACGCCGTTGCGGTCACACAGGTCGGCCTGGCGAAGGTGGACGCACGCATCGGCGCGGTCCGCCCGTTCAAGCTGGACGGCACCGCAAGCCTGACCCAGTTGCAGCCGAAAGACGGGAAGAAGCCTGCACAGTTGAACCTGCGCGTCAGCGGCGACCTCAATACCACTGAACTGGCCGCCAACGGACAGTCCGGCGCGGCCACGGGCGACGCCAAATTCACGCTGGCGCCGTTCGCGCCGATCCCGCTGCGGGCGATGACCATCAACGGACGCGGCATCGATCCGGGTTTCTTCAATCCGGCGCTGCCGAGCGCCGACCTGTCGATCGCCATTTCGGCGCGCATCGCGGCCAACCGCGACGTAGCAGGCAGCGTCATTGTCGACAACCGCGGGCCGGCCGGCACCATCGACCAGCAGCGCCTGCCGCTGCGGGCGATGCGCGGTACGCTGGGCGGCAACCTGGCGATGCTGCAGGCCAGCGACGTGCTGGTCGAGTTCGGCGCCGCCGGAAAATTCACCGGCAGCGGCGCGGTACAGCGCAGCAAGGCCGACACCGGGCTCGGCACCGCGGAGTTCGTGCTGCACACCGACCGGCTCGACCTGAAGTCGCTGCACAGCCGGATGAAGTCGACCCGGATTGCCGGCGACATCAAGCTTGCCAACTCCGGCAACACCCAGACCCTGATCGCGCGGCTGGCCGAGCGCAGCATGCGGCTGGACGCGCGCGCCACGCTGGCCGATAACCTGCTCACGATCGAGCAGGCCCGCGTGGCTGCGGGCAAAGGCGCCATCGACCTCGCCGGCAGCGCCAGCCTTACAGGCGAGCAGGCGTTCAAGGTCGCCGCGAGTGCCGCGCACTTCGATCCCGCTTCCTTCGGCGACTATCCCACGGCCGACATCAACGCCGACGTGCATGCCGCCGGCCATATCTCGCCGGCCTGGAAAGTGGCGGCCGATTTCGCGCTGCGTCCTAGCCGCCTGTTCAACCAGCCCTTGTCCGGCAAGGGCAAACTCGACGCCGACGCCGCCCACATCAGCAACGTGGCCGCCACGCTCGCGCTGGGCCAGAATACGATCGACCTGCGAGGCAGCTTCGGCGCGCCGGGCGAGCGCCTGCTGTGGAACGCCGACGGCAAACAGCTTTCGGCGGCGCGCAGCGACTTGTATGGCGCCCTCCGCGCCAGCGGCGTCGTGACCGGTACCATGGCCGCGCCGCGCACCAGCTTCGTCGTCGACGCGAATGGCCTGGGCTGGGTGCCGTCCGCGCGCAAATCCGACAACGGCGCGCTGCACGCCAGCGGCGAGGCATGGCTGGCGCCGGGGGGCAAAGGCGCCGCCGCGCGCGTGGTGGAACTGAAGACCGGTGGCACCGCGAAAAGCTTCAATCCCGCCGCATTCGGATCACCACTGCCCGGCAGCATCAACGGCGTGTTCGATGCCAGCGGCCGTCTCGGTTCCGACTGGCGCGGCTCCCTGAACCTCACTTTGCAGCCGTCCACGCTGTCGAATGCACCGCTGTGGGGCTATGCAAAACTGACCGCTGACGCGAACCGCATTTCGAATGCAGACATCGACCTGCACGTCGGTCCCAACGTGCTGGCGGCGCGTGGCAGCTTCGGCTCCGGGCGCGACCAGCTCGACTGGCGCATCGACGCCGCGCAGCTGGCGGCGCTCGGCCCAGACTTCGGCGGCGCGCTGAAGGGATCCGGATCGCTGTCCGGCAGCCTGCTGGCGCCCTCGCTCGCCGCGACGCTGGAGGGACAGAACCTGAAGCTGCTCGGCAAGCACCAGCTCAAGTCGCTGCGCGCCAGCGCCACGCTCGGCAGCGGACATGGCGCCTCCGACCCGCTGGTCAGCGACGTCGAGATCGGCAGCTACGCAAGCGGCAACCTGCGTATTGCGGGCGCGCGCCTGCAAACGAGCGGCACGCGCGGCTCGCATAGCCTGCGCCTGACCGCGCGCGGCGAAAGCTTCGATGCCTTGGCCGAGGTGCACGGCGGCTGGAACGCCGGCGCCTGGACCGGCATGGTCGACAAGCTGCAGAATGCGGGCCGCTACGCGCTCGCCTTGCAGGCCCCTGCCCCGCTGCGCATCGCCGGCGCGCCAGGCAGCGGCGTGATCGGCCTGGCGAAGCCGCAGCAGCTGGCGCTGTCGAATGCGGTGATAAAGCTGCCCGAGGGCAGCGTCACCTTGCAATCGCTGGATAAATCCGGCGCACGCTGGAACAGCAAGGGCATGGCCGCAGGCGTCCCGCTGAACTATCTCGCCCAGTTCTCGCAAGGGATGCGCGACAACCTGGCAGGCGACCTGACGCTGGGCGCGCAATGGGCGATCGACCTGCAGGCCCCTGCCGCCGCCGGCGGCGCGCCTGCGCTGAACGGCAACCTGCACGTGTTCCGCGAAAAGGGCGACCTGATCGCGGGTTCGGAAGTGCCGGTGACGCTGGGCCTGCGCGTGCTCGATGCGCGCGCCGACGTCAGCAACGGCGCGCTGCGCATGCAAATGGAGATCGACGGCACTCGTGCGGGCCATGCAAAGGTCGATGCCACCGCGCAGATGATCGCCGGCCGGCTTGGCAACGACAGCCCGTTGAAGCTGAACGCGAACGCCGACATGGGATCGGTCGCCTGGCTGGCGCCGCTGACCGGCCAGCCGGCGCTCGAGATGGACGGCACGCTCAAGCTCGATCTGGCTGGCGGCGGCACCATCGGCGCGCCTACCCTGAACGGCAATGTCAACGGCGACAATCTCGCGCTGCGCTGGGCCGACCAGGGTGTCAAGCTGCGCAACGGCCAGTTGCGCGCCCAACTCGCGGGCGACCAGCTGCTGCTGCAACGACTCAGTTTCGACGGCGTCCAGGGCAGCGCGGTGGCCGACGGCGCGGTGCGCTTTTCCGGCGGCGAAGCGACGATGCAACTGAAACTGGTGGCCGACAAGCTCGAAGTGCTGTCGCGGCCGGACCGCACCGTCGTCATCAGCGGCCAGAGTACCCTCGCGCGCGACGACAAAAAATTTACCCTCGACGGCAAATTCAAGGTCGACCGCGCGCTGGTGGAGCTGGCTCCGCAAGGGCGTCCGGTCCTGTCCGACGACGTCATCGTGATCGGGCGCGGCAAGGGCGCCCTGCCGATCAAGGACGAAAAGCCAGCGCTACCGCTGACGGTCGATATCCAGGCCGACCTGGGCGATTCGTTCCGCCTGCGCGGCATGGGCGCCGACGCCGAACTGGCGGGATCGGTGCGGCTGCGCGCCGCGGGCGGCCGCGCGCCGCGCCTGAACGGCACCATCCGGGTTGTCAGCGGCACCTACGCGGCGTATGGCCAGAAGCTGTCGATCGAACGCGGTATCTTGACCTTCAACGGCCCGTACGATAACCCGGCGCTCAACATCCTGGCGGTGCGCAAGCGGCCGGAGGGCGAGCAGCTGACCGAGACCAACGTGGAAGCCGGCGTCGAAGTCAGGGGAACCGCGCTTGCGCCGGTGGCCAAACTGGTATCGACGCCGTCGGTACCGGACAGCGAAAAGCTGTCATGGCTGGTGCTCGGGCACGGCATGGAAGGCACTTCGGGCAATGAGGCCGGCGTGCTGACCGCAGCGGCGGGCGCGCTGTTGGGCGGCAAAGGGGGCGGCTTCCAGTCGCGCCTGGCCAATTCGCTCGGCGTCGATGAACTGGGCGTATCGCAGGCCAAAGGCCTGGAAAGCACCGTGCTCACGGTCGGCAAGCGCATCTCGACGCGCGTCTACCTGAGCTTCGAGCAGGGCGCCACCACGGCGACGAGCCTGGTCAAGCTGCGCTACAAGCTCAATCCGCGCGTCACGCTCCAATTCCAGACCGGCACCAACAGCGCCTTCGACGTGCTGTATTCCTGGGCGTTCGACTAATGGAGCACTGACGGATTCGGATCGGGCACCTGGTCGTCGTTCTGCGGCGTGTGCACCGGCGGATGGTGCGGATGGGGATTGTCGAACGGCTCGGGCGTCGGCTCGTCGGCCGGAACCGGGTCCGGCGCGCGGTGCGCCTCGATAACTGCTGGGATCATGGTCGTCGCTCCTGCGGATGGAGTGTTGACGTTACCACAATCGAGGGGTGGGCCCTAGTACGGTAGCGCACCTGAAACGCGCGGCGATGGCGGCAAGCGCCCAGTGCGGCGACAACCCCGGGGTCAGGTCCGCCGGACCTGACCCCAGCCGTTGGGCTGCGGCGCGCGCATGACACGCAGAAGGCAACGATCCTCCTTACGGCTTGGCGTTCTTGACGTATTTGTCGAGCCAGCTGTTGGTCTCGTACAGCATGTGCATGATCGATTCGCGCGCGCGGTAGGCGTGGCTCTCGTTGGGCAGCATCACCAGCCGCGCCGTACCGCCCAGCCCCTTGATCGCCTGGAACATGCGCTCGCTCTGGATCGGGAAGGTGCCAGAATTGTTATCCTGCTCGCCGTGGATCATCAGCAGCGCATCCTTGATCTTGTCCGCATGGTTAAACGGCGACATGACCTGGTAGGTCTCCTGCGCCTTCCAGAACGGCCGCTCTTCGGACTGGAAACCGAACGGCGTCAGCGTGCGGTTGTAGGCGCCGCTGCGCGCAATCCCCGCCCGGAACAGGCGCGTGTGCGCCAGCAGGTTGCCGGTCATGAAAGCGCCGTACGAATGGCCGCCGATCGCGATCCGGTGGCGCTCGGCCACGCCGCGCCGCACCACTTCGTTCACCGCCGCTTCGGCGTCGGCCACCAGCTGCGGCAGGTAGGTGTCGTTCGGTTCGGCCTCGCCGGCGCCGACGATCGGCATCGACGGGTTGTCCAGCACCGCATACCCCATCGCCAGAAACGCCGCCGGTCCCCAGAAGCTGACCGCGTTGAAGCGGTACGGCGAACCGGTGGTCTGGCTCGCTGCGCTGGCGGTCTTGAACTCCTGCGGATAAGCCCACATCAGCAACGGCAGCGGACCATCTCGTTTCGGATCGTAGTTCGGCGGCAGCAGCAAGGTCGCGGTCAGGTCGACG
Source organism: Pseudomonadota bacterium (assembly GCA_046728335.1). GTDB lineage: Bacteria > Pseudomonadota > Gammaproteobacteria > Burkholderiales > Burkholderiaceae_D > JAFCUW01. The sequence continues at coordinate 115,369 of JBKPEJ010000007.1, forward strand.
CCGTCGGCGCGCTTGTAGCGGATCTGCTCTTTCTGCACGTCCTTGAGCTGCGGGGTCGGATGCGGGAAGTTGGTCAGCGCCGTCAGCTGCGCGGAGCCTTCCAGCTTCAGGTCGCGCACGAAGTAGTTCGGGCGCTCGGTCGGCGATTCGCGCGTCGTCAGCAAGCGAGTGCCGTCGTCGTTGAGCGCCGTGACCACGTTTTCGAAATACGGTGCGGCGCTCTGGAACAGGCGCTCCTTGTTCTTGCTGGCCAGGCTGAAACGGTCGATGAACGGGCGGTCGCCTTCATTCGACGCGCCGGCGCCGTCGAGCAGGATGGTGGTATCGGGGCCGATCAGCAGGCGCGGCAAGCCGGCGGCATCGGGCAGCGTCATTGGACGCCCCGGGTTGTTGTAGCGGTCTTCGGCAGAGTACGAGAACACCAGCTCAGGCGCGGCGGCCGGCTGGTCCGGCGCGATGCGCCAGGTCTTGACCGCGCGCGTCTTGTACCAGGCTTCCGACAGCAGCGCCAGGTCTCCACGGCCCCACTGGATGCCGTTGTAGCGCGAACCCAGTTTCGCCACCACCACTGGCTTGAGTGCGAACGGCGCGGCCTGTGCATAGACGATGTCGCGGATTTCGGCCGGTTTGGCCGGGTCGCCGCCGTCCTGCGCTTCGGCCCACACCAGCGTGGCCGGTGCGTCGACGCGCCAGCTGACGTCGCGCACGCCGGCCGGCACCGCGTCGTTGCCGGGCGGGAGGCCCTCTTCCAGCGGCTTGTTGGCCACCAGGTGCACCGTCTTTCCGGACAAGTCGCGCACGTCGATGCGGCGCGCGAAGCCCGAAGCCGGCACCACGTACGAGAACGGGCGCTGCAGCGCCTGGGTCAGGATGTATTTGCCGCCAGGCGCCAGGCGGGCGCCGATGAACAGGTCGGGCGATCCGACCGTGCGGATCTTGCCGGCCAGGTCGACCAGCGCCAGCTGGACCGTCGCGTAATGTTCGAACAGCTTCGCGTCTTCTTCGTTCTTCAACAGGTCCGGATAGGTGCGCAACTGGCGCGCCCCGCCCTGCTGGCTGTCCTGTGTACTCGGGCCGCTCGGGATACCGGTCGCCTGCGGCGCCTTACCGAGGGCGGCCGGTTTCAGGTTGACCAGCAGGCCACTGGCGTCGGGCAGCCAGGTAAAGCCGGCTCCGCCGACGTACGACAGCGGCTGGGTGGTCAGCTTCTTCGCGACGCGCGTATTGATGTCAACCAGCCAAAGTTCGACCGCCGAGGCGCCCGCCTTGTCCGAATACGCCACGTGGGTGAAGGCGAGATGGCGCTGGTCGGGCGACCAGGCGCTGTCGGCCAGGCGCAAGGGCTTCGGCAGGCCGGTCACTTTCAACTCCGCCTGGGTGTGCATGTCCAGCAGCGTGAGGTCGGTGCCGAAACTGAAACGGCTCGGCGAGTAAGTGCGCGGATTGATGCGCAGCCCGGCCAGCTTGAGTTCCGGTTGCGCGACTTCGACGATGCTCGGCAGGGCCGGCGTCGCGATCATCGCGGCCAGGTTGCGCTTCGGCGACAAGCTCAGTGCCGGGGCGCGCGGCGCATCGACAATCGCCTGCAGCGGGGCTGGCGGCAGCTGGTACTGCGAATGCGCCGGCGCGGCGGCGAGGAGCGAAAGAGTCAGTGGCACGATAGGAAGGCGCTTGAGCATTGGTTGGTCCCTGTATGGTACGCCGTCTTCGCGGCGCGTTCGGATCAGGCATGTTGCGCACACCGGCGCCGATTGTCAATCGACAACGCATTTGCATATGCCTGCCCTGCTTGAGCCGCGCGTGCTTGGATTACAATGACGGCTCGATTGCATGACCACTCCAAGGATCCCGCTGATGTCACCGACCCCGCTCGTCGCCGCAGTACTCGTTCCCTTCGTGCTCTGGCGCGTCTACCAGCGCGTCAAGCGCCTGATGGTGCGCCAGCGCTCGCAGCCCTGGCGCCACTGGATCGCGGCGATCCTGTTCCCGCTGCTGATGGTGTTGCTCGGGACAGTCGCACTGGCGCATCCGAATGCGCTGGCGGGAATGGCGGCCGGGGTCGCGGCCGGCGGCGCGCTCGGCGTGCTCGGTTTGCGCCGGACAGTCTACGAACGGGTCGGCGCCGAATTCTTCTACACGCCCAACGCGCACATCGGCATCCTGGTATCGATGCTGTTCATCGGCCGGCTGCTGTATCGCGGCTACGAGTTCTACGTGCTCGGTACGGCACAGCCGCAGGACTTCGCCAGCAGCCCGTTGACGCTGGTGGTGTTCGGGATCCTGGCCGGCTACTACACGACGTATGCGGTGGGCCTGCTGCGCTGGCGCAAGAGTGTCGCCGCTTCCAAAGAATCAACCTGAAATCGAATTGATGAACCTGACTACCCTCGCACTGCTTGTCCTGACGCCCTTCCTGGTGTGGCGGGTCTACTCGCGCCTGAAGACGGCGATGGCGCGCCAGCGCTCGATCGTGTCGCGCCACTGGACCGGGCTTGGCGTGTTCCTCGCGATGGTGCTGGTGCCTGCGTCCGAACTCGTGTCGCGACCGCCAATGCTGGGCTGGCTGGCGCTCGGCACGGCAATGGGGATCGGTTATGGAATCTGGGGACTGCGCCTGACGAAGTTCGAGGACACCGACGAGGGCTACTACTTCACGCCGAATGCACGCCTGGGCATCGTGATCGCGATGCTGTTTGCAGCGCGCATCCTGTACATCGGTTTCGAGATGTACGCGAACCAGGGCAGCAATACGCCGACGCCGCACTTCACGGACAGCCTGGTGACGATGATTGTCGTTGGGCTGACCGGCGGGTATTTCGGGACGTATTCGGCGGGGCTGCTACGCTGGCGCGCGAAGCTGAAAAAGGCGGGAGCGCAATAGATCGCTTGCCGCCACACCAGGGTCTGACCCCGCGGGGTCAGACCCTTTGAACCATCAGGCTGCGGTCTTCTCCGGCGTCACACGGCGCTGCAGCACGAAGATCGGCTGCGCCCACGGCATGTCCTTCTTCTTCTTGCTGGTGATGAGCGTCAGCTCGGACGGATCGTAGACGTCGGTGTTGTGCGTCAGCGGTGTCGTCATCAGGTACTGCGCCTCGGTGTTCTTGAGGAACTCGCCAACCAGCTGGATATTGCGGATGTCCAGGTGGGCGAACGGTTCGTCGATGAACACGAAACCGCCGGAACCGTCTTCCGACTTCAGCAAGCCAATCAGCAGTACCAGCGACTTCATCACCTGCTGTCCACCCGACGCTTCGCCGTCGTTCATCCCGATCTGGTCCTTGCCGTCGAACTTGAAGCGCACATGCAGGCCCGCTTGCGAAAGCTGCACGTCGTCGTTCTCCAGCCGCACCGGATCGGCATGCACGTCGATGCCCGCCAGTTCGCCGAGTTCCTTGATGTTCTTGCTGTAGGTCTTGATGGTGTAGCGCAGCCGCTCGATATAGGCGCCGCGCGCGTTGCCGGTCGCTTCGATCGCACGGTTGTTCTGGTAGCGCCGCTCGTCGGTCTCGCTCTGCCGTCCCTGCAATTGATCGTTGAGGCGGTGATGCTGGTCGATGACGGTGGCGTCGAGTTCCCAGTCGTCGCGCGCGAGGCTGTGCTGCAGCGACGACACGCGCAGGTCGACCTGGTGGCTGTTCTGGTGCTCCGCCACCAGCGAAGCGCGGCGCGCGGGACGGCGCCAGCTTTGCGGCAGATGGCGCCATGTACGGCGCAGCTCCACCAGTACCTTCGCATGTTCGGCGCGCTGCTCGATCTGGCGCTTGTGGCCGAGGCGCAGGCCCGCTTCGGCCTCCGCCAAGGCCATGCGCGCGTTCTGCCACACCGTGTCGGCGCGGGTGCGCGCCACAGTGGCCGCCTTGGTCAGGCCCTGCAACTCGCCCAGGCGCGAACCGACTTCGAGGCGTTCTGCCTTCAGCGGCGCGCTGTTGCGCACCGCTTCGTCGAATTCGGCGTGGCGCGCGGTCAGTTCTTTGGCCGCGTCGACGCCGGCGATGCGCGCCTTGAGCGCGCCGACTTCGGCGGCCAGCTTGGAAATCGCCAGTGTCAGCGTATCTTCCTGCGCTTCCAGCGATGGCAGCGAGCGTTGCAGCGCTTCGAGTCGCCCGGTGCGGCCGGCCTGGCCGAAGCGGTAGCGCGAAGCTTCGACGAACAGCGAGCGTCCGCCGCGGCGTTCGCGGTGATAGGCGTCCGGCGTGATCCATTCATCCGTGTTGCCCAGCTTGAAGCCCGCTTCCACCGACTCGACGCGCTCGATGCGCGCCAGCTGGTCGATCAGCCACGCCGGCGCCGGCGCCGAAAAGCGCACCACCGACAGCAGGCTGCCGTTCTTCGATACGGGCGCGTCCACGCAATCGGGCACGATGAAGTGGCGATAGCGCTCCGTCTCGGCCAGGCGATACGCCGCGGGTGCGTCTTTCGCGCGCTCGAGCAGCACGACCGACGCATAACCACCGAGCACGCCTTCGACCGCGCCCTGCCACTTCGCGTCCGTCACTTCGACGATGTCGGACAGCATCGCATGCGGGATGTTGGCGTCGCGCAGCGCACGGCGCATGCCGCGCACCGCTTCCGGCTCCGGCATCGCGCTCTTGCCCTGCAGCGCAGAGATGGTCGTCTGGTCGGTCGCAATGCGCGCCGACAGCGTGTCGCGCGCTTGCTTCTGGCGCGCCAGCTCGGCTTCCTTGCCTTCCAGCTGGACGGAGACTTCCGCAATATCGGCGCCCGAATCGGCCGCCATCTTCTGCAGGCGCTCCTTCTGTTCGAGCAGGCTGTCGAGCGGCTTCAGTTTGCCGTTCACCTGCGACAGGCGCGAAGCGAGCACGGTCGCTTCCTGCTCGAGCAGGGTTTCCTGCTCCTGCGCTTCGGTCAGCGCGCGCGCCTGGTTGGCCAGCGCGTTGCGTTTTTCGGTCAGTTGCGAGTCCGCCTGCGCCATCGGCTTGCGCGCGTCGCGCAGCTGCTTGCTGGCCGCGCCCGCCTTTTCGCGCGCCTCGTGGTACTCGAGGCTCGGCAGGACTTCCTCGAGCAGGTTGCGGCGCTCCTTGTGCAGGTCTTCCCACTGGTGGTAGTTGGCAACGCGCAGGCGCAGGCCTTCCAGGTTGGTGCGCGAAGCTTCCAACTCGGTTTCGAAGCGCTTCAATTCGGTTTCGGTGTCGCGCTGGTGGCGCTTGGCCTCGTCGTAGGCGTCGAGCACCTCTTTGTCGCCGAAGACCTGGAACACCAGGTCCAGCAACTGGCGCGGCGCGTATTCGCACAGCTTGTCGGTTTCGCCCTGCTCGAGCGCCAGCACTTTCGCCATCGCCGGCGACAGGCCGGCATTGGCAAGGCGCTTGCGGTAGTTCTCGACGCCGAGCCAGTCGTTCGCCTCGGTCACTTCCTCGATATCGATATTCCCGGGACGCATGAGGTACTGGCGCTTCCAGTCGCCGCCGTTCTTCTGGATCTGGCAGAACAGCGTGACCTCGTCGTCGTTGAAGAAGCCGGAGCTGCGGAACGGCCGGTTCGACAGCTGGCGCCCGACCGCCTTGTTATCGACCACCGCGCGGATCCACGCGGTCTGCTGGCCCGAGTGGCGGGCGTAGTGCTTGTAGGTGCGGCCCATCGAACAATCGAGGCCGAACAAGGTGCGCAGCGCGTCGAGCAAGGTGGTCTTGCCCGAGCCGTTCTGGCCGGCGATGGTGATGATCTTGGCGTCCAGCGGGATGTTCTTGATCCGCTGCCAGTAATCCCAATGGACCAGTTCTAACGATTTGATGTGGAACATGGAGACTCTCAGGTAGGGGTGTCGGTGTCCGCGCCGTCGGCGGGAGCGGCATCGGCGGGAGCGGCATCGGCGGGGGTGTGGTCGGATTCCGTGTCGGCCACCACGTCGGCGACGGCGTCGGCGACAACATCGGCTTCCTCGCCGGTTTCGGCTTCTGGCTCGAGCTCGGGAACCGGATCGATGACCGGATCGTTGGCGCTCTTGCGCGGCACGGCCACGGTGATCGGCGCACGCTTGAACACTTCGGCCAGCGCGCCGTTGATGATGCGTTCCTTGAGCACGTCGGTATCCATCATCAGGTCGAGCAGCGGACCTTCCAGGATCAGGTCCCCGCGCCGTTCGATGAAGCCCAGCTTGGAGAGCGAACCGAGGTTCATGTCCATGCGGGTCTTTTTTCCCAGCTTGTCGCCGAAGTCGGACAGCAGCGCGGTGTACGAAATGCCGATCGACGTATCTTCGGCGCGCGGCATCGGCTTGTCCTTGTCGAACATGTCGTCCTGGTCGTCATCGGCGTTCTGGTGGGTCTCCTGGCGTTCGCGCTTGGGCAGGATGATCTGGGCCCACAGCACCACCAGCAGCGCCACGCCGTCGCGCGTGAGGCCGAAGTTATTGTTCTGCCAGATGTCCTTGGCGCCGAAGATCTTCGGCTCGACCGCGCGGTGCAGCGCCAGCGTGATGTGGTCGGCGTAGACATTATCGAGCATCTTGAGGCCCGACTCGAGCAGGCGCTTGTCGACTTCGGCGCGGAACAGTTCGTCGGACAGCACGCGCTTGACCATCTTGTCGTCGCGGCGCAGGGTCTGATGCGTGAGCAGGCGTGCAATCAGGATTTGGGAATCGTCATTCATCGGCCGGGCCGCTTTCCAGGTCAAGTGAGAGGGTGGCAATCGACATCGCGGCGACATGCGGATCGTTCAGTTCGACCATTTCGTCGGTCGGCGCAAAGGTGATCGGCAGTCGCGCCAGCTGGGCAGTGGCGCCCTGCAGGCTCGCTTCGGCGGCGTCGCCGAGCAGCGGCAGCATCGAGGCGCGGTACGACGCGATCGCAAAGGTAGCCGGCAGCAGCGAGTCCTGGATCGGCACCGACTTCGGGCCGTCCTCGGAAAAGCTGGGGAAGTTGCCGAGGTTGGCGAAGTCCGACAGGCGCGCCAGCCAGTCGTCGAGCTCGGCCTGGATTGCCGGCGCATCGTTGACGGTGAGCGGCGCATCCTGGCCGACAGGCAGCCCGGCCGGGCCGGCGACCGCATTGCGTTCGGCCAGCAGTTCTGTTTCGGCCACGTCGATCATCTCGGCCGGGGTGCCGAACAGCGGCACCACCGGGCGGTCGATCGCGCCCTGGGCGAGGCTCGACAAATCCTCATGCGCCAGCAGCCAGCGTTTGACGTCGGTGGTCGACAGGCCGGACTGGCCGAGGTGCACGCGCTGGCGTTCGATCTGGTTCAGCGCGCGCGAGAACATGCCCTGCATGTTCAGCAGCGCGCTCTGGGCGCGGCCGATGGCCTGCGCCGCCTTGTGGGTGGCGCCGTCGGCCGCTTCGTCGGCGAGGATCGCGCGCAGGATCTGCGAGCCCTTCTCGACCCAGTCGCAGGCCATGTGCCACTTGGCCTGCGAGGTGCGCAGGCGGAATTCGGAGCCGGAGGCGATCGCGTCGCGGAATTCTTCGGTCAGGTCGACCAGGCGGCCCAGCAGGTGCTTGAGCTGGTCGACGGTGACGCCGCCCACCGCCTGCGCGCCGGCTACTTGCGACAGCAGGAAGCCCATCTCGGCTTCGTCGTCGGCCGCGCCCATCGACAGCAGGGTATCGAGCGCGGAGAGCACGTTGCGCGCCATCGGCGTGACGCGGTAAACGGCCGCCTGGGCGTCCCATGCCAGCAGGCCGTGCGAGCGCAGGCGCGTCAGCACGGTTTCCAGGCTTTCGGGGATCAGGTAGGCCAGCTTCTGGTTGATGTCGGCGCGCGAGAAGGCCGAGGTGGCGCTGTCGGCGGCCAGTTCGCGCAGCACCAGCAGGCGGATCATCACGCCGTCGGAGCCGCCGTGGAACAGCGCGGTAAACGCCTGCAAGGTCGGCTGCGCGCGCTTGAGGTGGAACACCTGTTCGATTTCGTCGGCCGAGATGCCGGCGTGAAAGTGCGCCTGCAGCGAATTGGCCTCGTCCTGCCCAAGTATCAGTGAGTCTGCGGTCGAAGCCGCGCCTGCCAGTGTGTCGATCATCGTGTTCCGGGTGGCCAGTTTCCTACGCGGCGGAACTGTCGCCTGGAAGGACGAACCCCAGCTCGCTCGCGGGGCGTCAGTATATCAGCTACCGCTGGGGCGGCCGTCAAAAATACGTTGTCAGAATGCAATCACCCTCTGGGGTCCGACATTCGGACATTTTTGACAAAATTTCTTTGATCCTGCAGGCTGCACCATTTTTTCGGGCAGACTGGGCAACTATGAAAAACATGACAAAACCAATCAAGGCCGCGGCGGCCCTGTTGAGCCTCGCCGCGCTCCTCGACTGCGGTGCTGCGACCGGTCAGGAAGTGCGCGTGATCAATTCCCTCGGAGACTACGAGCGATTCCTGGCAGCGGCGTCTGGGAAGCAGTTCGAGCAACAGGAGCAGCTCTGGGCCGCGTTTGAAGCGCGCTTTCCGGACATTTATCAAGACATTGTCTTCCCGCGCAGCGACCCGAACTGGCGTGCCAAGCGGCGCGCCCGGCTACAGCACGCGTTCCAGCAACTGCCTGTCGCGGCGCCGCGGATCACCGAAATGATGCGGCACGCCGATGTCATCGCCAACGGCCAGGCTGCGCTGTTCCGCAACGCATTCCCGGACTTGCAGCCGGGCACGCCATTGGTGTTCATCCCGATTTCGACATTCAACGTCGCCGCCCAACCGACTTCGTACGGCCCGCGCAGCCTGGTCGTCGGGGTCGATTTTATTCTCGAGAACCATGACGTGTTGGAAAGCCTGTTCGCGCATGAGTTTTTCCACGTCTACCATTTCGGCAAACTGGAAGGCAAACCGTACGGTTCGACGATGGCATCGCCATTGTGGATCGAAGGATTCGCCACTTTCGTCAGTGCCCGGCTTAATCCCGCGGTGCCGCCGGAATCGATTTTCATGAGTCCAGCCCTTGCCGCCGCCTGCACGCCGGCCAACTTGCGCGCCTGGGCCGCTGAGTATCTGAAATTCATGCATTCCAGCGCCGGCGACGTCGAACTGCAAAGCGCCTGGTTCAGGATCGCAACGCCACAGCCGCTTCCGCGCCGCGGATATTGCCTCGGCTTCCATGTCACCCAGTTGCTCGCCAGGGACCACTCGTTGGCGAGCATGGCGTCATGGGACGAAATTGTCTACCAGCCGCACATCGAAGCGGCGTTGAAAGAACTCGCGGCGCCGCTCCGATGAGCGGACACCGGATATACGAAATTTTGTGAAATTTGTCCGAATGTCTGACCCCAGAGCTGTTTACTGTTTGGTAATTTTCTCGAGCGTCTGGTCGACGAACTCGTCCTCGTTGTCAGTGAAGCGCAGCCGGGCCGGCAGCCAGCCCAGCGACGGCGCCAGCCAGATGTCGAGCGCCTGGTCCTTCGAATCCGGCGGCGGCAGCCTGACCAGGTGCACCGTCTCGACCGGCCCCAGCCCCGTGCGGATGCTTTCTTTCTTGACCACCTTGAAGGTCCACGGCTCGGCGTCGCGCCGGCCGGCGACGAAAAAGATCCATTCGGAGCCGGGCACGAACTTCTCCGGCGCCGCGCGCGCCACCGCCACCAGCTGCCACGAAACGCTGCTGCGGTCCTGCTCGCCACCCTTGATCGGGTACACCAGCTTGCTCTCGGTGAAGCTGATCGTGTTGCCGGCCCGGTCGAAGGTGGTGGTCCACGGGTCGTGCCGGATGCGCTTTTCGGAAAACTTGACGGGCGCGACGCCGAAGCCGTCGACCAGGCCTTCGCTGCGGTTTTCGAGGATGCTACCGAACAGCATGGCGCGCGTGTTGGCGTGCAGCGTGTACTTGCCGCCCGTCACGCGCCAGGTGATCTGCGCCTCCCCGCTGAGCGAGAAGCCTTTCTGGCGCGCCTGGATCGAATAGTTGAGGTCGACCGACGGCGGCACGTCCACCGGCCGCTTCAGGGCGATGTGATCGGCCGCCCACGCGCCGCCCAGCGACGCCGCCAGCAGCACGCCGCACGCCAGTTGTTTCAACAGTTGACTACCCATCTCAGCTTCCCGATTCCGCTACTTCGATCTTGGTGACGGTCTGGGTCGTTACCGCCCCGTTCGCCTCTATGTTCTTGATACGCACCGGATACCAGCCGTGGGCCGGCGCCAGCCAGATGTCCAGCCTTGAGCTATAGGCGCCGGCGCGCGGCGGCCGCGAAAGGTGCCAGGTCTGCATCCTGCCCAGCCTGGTGTCGATCTCTTCCTGCCCCAGTGCCACGAAGCGGAACACGCTGGCATCCTTGTCCTCGCCGACCAGCATCTCGATGCCGGCGCCGAGCTGGCTGCTGTCGCCGCGCGCAATCGCGGCCAGTTGCAGCGGCACGGTGGCCTTGTCCTGCGTTCCCGGCAGCAAGGCGTACGAAGCCGGGCTGGCCGAAAACGTGATGCGCTCGTCCTGCGCGCCGAAATGGGTCGCGGTCTGCGCGCGACCGCGGCGCTTTTCCGTCATCACGACCGGCGCGAAACCGCCGTCCACGATCCTGCCTTCGCTTTCGAGCACCACCAGGTTCACGCGCGCCACGAGCACCCGGATTCCCGCTTCCAGCTTCATGCTGTAGCTGTCGCCCCTGAGCTTCCACGCCATCGCCGCCTCGCCATGCCACAAGGTGCCGTTGGCATCCTTGCGCTCCACGTCGAGCACGATGCGGGCCGACGGCGGCATGCTCACGCGATACTGGTGCGCGGCCGGCGCCGCCGGGGGCGGTTCGGGAGCCGCCGCGGCCGCTTCAACCGGCGCCGCGACAGCCGGCGCAGGCGTCACAGTGGCTGCTTGAACAGATTGTATGTCGATTACTGTTTCCCCAGCGCCAATCTCGGAACCGGACGCGGATTCGCCCGCGCCCGCCACGAATCCGGCCACCGGCAGCGCTTGCGGCGCCGGCGGACGGCGCACCGGCAGCGCGCGTTTGCGGGCCGGCCTGGCGGCCGGCTTGGGCATCTCCGCCGCAGGTTCGGGTTCAGGCGGCGGCGCGATCAAGCGGGCCATGACGGGATCCGTCTCGCCGGCCGACGCCTGCCCGCCCGCGCGCCCCAGCTGCGGCGCGAGCCACGCCAGCGCCAGCAGGTGCAACAGTACCGACGCCCCGCACAGCGCCAACTCACGGCGGCGTCGGGAAATGAACGAAACGATGGGCATGTGGCTAGTTTAACTGGTTCGCCGCGCTTTTCGCGGCCGCGCGCGCCACGCGACATCCTTTGATGCGATGTTATTTATCTGCTACGCTAAAGCCTCACTCACGGAGACTAGCCATGCAGAACCCCCAAATGCCCCATATGCCCGGAACGGGCGCCGTGACGGACACGCTGGAATTCGTCAAGAACCTGTGGAGCAGCATGAGCGTGCCCGGCATGAGCATCCCCGGCCTTGGCGCGCCCGCCCTCTCGATCGAAGACCTCGACAAGAAGATTGCCGACCTCAAGGCGGTGGAAGCCTGGCTGAATGTGAACGTGGCGATGTTGCGCGGCACGATACAGACGCTGGAAGTGCAGCGCGGCACCATTGCCACGCTGAAGTCGATGGGCGCCAGCATGGCCGAGGCGATGATGCAGCCGGGCGTCGACCAGAAATCCGCGCTGGCAGCGTCGCCTTATTCCGCGTTCTTCACTCCGCCGGCCGCGCCAGCGGAGAAAGCGGCCGCCGCACCCGAGGCCGCCAAGGCCGAGCCCGCTGCCGGGGCGCCTGCCGAGGGCTCGCCCTTCATGCCTGATCCCACGCTGTGGTGGAACTTGCTGCAGGACCAGTTCAAGCAGGCAGTCAGCAGCGCGATGTCGCCGGAGGCCATGCAAAGCGCCGGCGCGATGGCGCAGGAGCCCGCCACCCGGATGAGCGCCGCGGCGACCGGCCAGCCCGCCGAGCAGGCCAAGCCGGCCAAGAACGGCGCCGCGGCCGGCGGTGCCGCCAAGCCGCGCGCGCCCAAGTCCAAGGCAGGCAAGGACTAGGCGCTGGTTCCTGCGCCGGCCTGGCTCAGGCCAGGCGCAGGATGCGAATCGAGTCGATCAGTCCGTCTTCCTGGCGCTTAACGCTGGAAATTGAAATCAATCCTTCATCGGCCATCAGCTTGGCCTGGTCGTGAACGCCCTGGAACGACTCCACGGTATCCCCTTTGGCAGCCACCGGACGAATCCATGCGGTGTGCCCGATCCTCATTTTTTCGTAGACTTCCCGTGCGATGTCGCGCATTCGTTGTGCCTTTCCTGGACATGGACGCGGGCAGGCCCGCAGAGGTTGGCATTTTAGCACTAGCGGGTCGGGAATGAAGTACCGGAGACACCCGCGACGAGCCATGCGGCTGGTAGTTAATCCGCAATTACTTGACTAATCAAGTAATTGCGGCCGCGGCTCAGTGTGCGACGGCGACCGCGACGACGGTCTCATCGGTGAGCTCCTCGCCGACGCGCGGCGCCAGCCTGGCCAGCTGCTCCATCAATTGGGCGAAGCGTTGCTGCCCCGGCAGGATCTTGTCGACGTGCAGCAGCACATCGGCCGTCTCGGCGCTGAGCGCCTCGTCGTAGCCGAGCTGCTGCATGTGCGACAGCAGGATCTGCGCCGAGTTGAACAGGATGCGCAGGTTGTTCGGCAGCGCACGGCGCGCGCTGCGCATCCACGCCACCGCGTCCGGCAGCTTGCCGGTCTTCCACAGCAGCACGCCCTGGTTCATCATGTCGGACGCTTCCTTCTTCGACGCGCGGATCAGGGCGACGCCCTCCTCGCTCATGCGCGCCTTGTCGAAAATCTTCTGCACGTCGTCGAGCAGCAAGGTGTTGTCGTGGTTATTGCGGATCACGTAGCACAGCAGTTCGACCGGCGACTCCTTCACGCCCACCGCCAGCAGCAAGGTCGCCATCTCCATGCAGGTCGGCGTATCGGGCCGCGCCGGATTCTGGTTCAGCAGTGCATCGAGCTCGTCGCCGGCCTTGCGCGCGCGGCGGAAGTCGCCGCTCTCGTGGTACACCAGGCCTTCGGTGATCTTGGCGCGCAGCTGGATGTGCTCGTCGAGCGAAAATTCGCGCTGCACCGCCAGCAGCATCTGCAGCGCCTCCTTGATCTCATTCTTCTGGCCGCACACCCGCGCCAGGCCGAGATAGGCCTCGGCCGATTTCATCACCGAATATTCGCCGATCGCGATGCATTTGCGGAAGGCCTTCTCGGCCATGCCGATATTGCCCAGCTGGAGACACACCTGGCCCAGGCTGCGCTGGCGCAGCACCGAATTGGGCGACAGCCGTGCCGCCCGCTCGAGGATATTACACGCCTCCTCGGGCTTGCCCATGTGCTGGAAGGCGGCGGCCAGCTGGTCGTAGGCGTCGATGTAATAACGGTTGTCGGCGATCACGCCCTGGAACACCTGGCGCGCCTGCTCGAATTCGCCGTTGGCCATGCGGATCTTGGCCAGGCCCGCGCGCGCCCACTGGTATTCGCGCTCTTCCAGCACCCGCTCGTAGGCTTCGCGCGCCTTCTCCGGCTCGCCGCTCCTGATCATCAGGTTCGCCTTCATGCGCAGCAGTTCGATGCGGTGCACCTTGTCGACCTCGATCTGCGCGTCGCACAGCTTGGCCGCGCGCAGGTAGTCCTTCTCTGAGAAGGCCAGGTCGATCATCTTGAATACCTGCTTCTTGTGCCACACCCGGTTCAGCCGGGTCAGCAGCACGCCCTCGGTGATCGGCTTGATCAGGTAGGCGTCGGGCTGATGCTCGGCCGCGCCCATCACCGACTCGGTGCTCTTTTCGGCCGACACCATCATCCACACGCTGCTCGGCATCAGCAGGTTGCGCATGCGCGCTTCTTCCAGCACCTGCTGGCCGTTCTTGCCCTCGCCCAGGTTGTAGTCGCACAGCACTACGTCGTAGCGGATGCGCGACAGCAGCCCGATCGCCTCGCCGCCGCTCGAGGCCTGGTCGATGTTCTTGGCGCCCAGGTTGCGCAGGCTCTCGCGCAGCAGCTGGCGGATGCCGATGAAGTCGTCCACCACCAGGTAGTTTTTTTCGGCCCAGTCGACATTGGCGATGCTGGCCGCCCCTTCCGTGTCGAACGGCGAACGCGCACTCATGGCAGGGTCAGTACAAAGCAGCCGCCGCCGTACGCGCCGCCGTTTTCCAGCCGCAGCGCGCCGCTGCGTTGCCGATGCTTGTGCATCTTGGCCACTTCGCTGGAAAAATACAGGCCGAGGCCGGTGCTGTTGGTGAGGAAATTGACGCCGGTGGACACGCCGCTCATCGCCGAGGCGCCCGCCTCCAGCATCGCGCCCGGATAGCCGGCGCCGTTGTCTTCGACCCGCACTTCGAGGCAGCCGTCGACGGTCGAAATCGCCAGCCGGATCTTGTCGCGGGTGTAGTGGATGGCGTTGTTGATGGCGTTGCCCAGCACGCCGATCAGCAGGTCTTCGTCGAAGTGCCAGATCAGCTGCGGGTCGAACTCGGTTTCGAGCATGATGCCGCGCGACTTGAGCAGCACGCCGCTGGCCGACACCACCTGCGATACCAGGTGGCCGACTTCGAGCGGCTGCATGTCGAACGGATATTCCGGCTTGCCGACCTGCTTGTACAGCGCCAGCAGGTGGATCAGGTTGTCGTTCAGGCGCTTGGTCTGGTACAGCATATGGGCCAGTTGCGGATGCTCGCCCGCGCTCGGCGAGCCGTCCGCCAGCAGCGACTCGAGCGTGCCGGAGACCACGCTGAGTGAATTCTTCATGTCGTGCGCGGTGGCCGCCAGGAACAGGAACAGCTCTTGCGAGCGGGGGGTATCGTCGAACGTCACGGGGGGCCTCCAGCGGGCGGGCGCCCGTGTAAATATTGCCGTATGACAATTATAACGCGTTCCGCCCGGTAGCATATTGGAATGCGTCAGACGCGGTCAGAACTGTCTGATGCAAGCCACGTCAGCGCGCGCCGCGCCGTGCGCGCAGCGGGAAGCGGCCCGGATCGAGCGCATCGGCCAGGTCCGTTTCGAGCGGCAGCGGCGCGTGTTCCAGGCTGGCGGCCAGCAGTTCGGCGGCCAGCGGCGCCCAGGTCAGCCCGCGCGACGCATAGCCGAGCAGGCAATGCAGGCCGGGCTGGCGGGCCAGTTCGCGCAGGCGCTCGGCGCCCAGCGGGAAAGCGGGGTCGGGCAGCGCGCCGACCAGCGGCAAGCGGTCCGGCGCCACCGAGCGGAATCCCACCCGCCCTGCGAGCGGCGCGTCGGCGGCAAGGGACGGATCGTCCAGCATCGAGCGCACCTTGTCGAGGTTCTCGCGCTGGCTCGAGTCGCGCAGCGCGGGATCGTCGTCCTCGTCGTAGCTGGCGCCGGCGCTGCGCACACCGCCCGCGGCCGGCGTCACGTACGCCTCGCGGCACAGCACCAGGTCCAGTTCCGGCAGCGCCTGCGCCGCGAGATGGGTGACCTGGCCGCGCACCCGCGCCAGCGGCAGGCTCGCGGACTGCGCCAGTTCGGTGGCGCCGTTGCCATTTGCGAGGATTACGGTGGGCGCGCGCGCAAGCAGGCTGCCGTCGGCGCCGCGCACCAGCCATTCGGCGCCGTCGCGTTCGAGGCTGACGCTGCCGACGCCGAAGCGCCGCTGCAGCGCCGGCCCGCAGGCGTCCAGCATGGCGCGGCAGGCGCTGGCCGGACGGATCCAGCCGCCCTCCGGGAACAGCCATGCGCCGTGCGGTGCGAGGGCGCCGAAGCGCGCGCCAGCAGCGACGCGGTCGAACCATTCGGCGAACGCCGGCGGAAAGTGGCGGGCCGCGGCGATTGCCTGCTGGAGCTCGGCATGCTGCGCGTCCTTCGCCACCAGCAGCACGCCGCAGCCGGCCCCTTCGATCGCAGCGCCGATTCCGCCTAACTTGCGCCAGTAGTCGAGCGCGAACAGGAAGGCCGCGCGCGACAGCCGCGAGGCGATGTTGTCGTCTTTCGACAGCAGCGGCATGGTGATGCCGGCGAGGTTGCCCGACGCTTCCATCGCCGCCTGCGCGTGGCGCTCGACCAGCGTGACCTGCCAGCCGCGCGCGCACAGGCGCTCGCACGCGGCGGCCCCGGCCAGGCCCGCGCCGATCACGACCGCACGCCGCTCGGG
>JBKPEJ010000017.1:0-244465 GCA_046728335.1 Pseudomonadota bacterium
GCCGACGATGTTTTGGATGTCTACTTCCGTCATCACCTAGTGCGACAGATCGACTTGAGGGAGCGTGCCGTAAAATAGCATTTTCATGTGTAACCTATGTCTCCCGACAATGTGTTACCCATGTCTCCCTACAAAACACCCCGCAGGTCAGACCCTGGTTTTGGTTTTGGTTTTGGTTTTGCTGTTGCATCGCTTCGTCCTGAAACAATTCCTCTACGCGCAAGAATTTCCAGCTGGAATACAATAGAAAGTACAAAAAGATCAACACCCACCCACCCTCGAGGAGACAGAACTTGGATTCGAACCGTCGCAACCTACTGAGAGCCGGCGCTTCCGCCGCCGTCGGCAGCATGCTGTTGGGATCGCACGGCGGCGCTGGCGCACAGGCGCCCGCAGCCACCGCTGGCAAGCAAATCGTCGCCATCCCGCCGCTCGCCGGCAAGATGGAAATGCGCTTGGCCGCGTGTGTCACGACGCCAGGCGCCGCGCCGACTTTGGTCCTGGTGCTGGACGACGGCACGATGATCGACGTGCACGCCGATGCGCGCCGCCAGAGGAAGACGCTGACCTTCGATTCGACCTCCATGCTGGCCCTTATCAAGAGTGGCAACGCCGGGCTCGAACAGGTGCGCGCACTGGCCGATCGTGCCTTGGCGCGCAAGTCGCCACTGCTGTTGGTATATCAGGCGCAGTTCGCCTCCCCTATTCCGCGGCCGGACCGGAACATCTACTGCGTTGGTTGGAACTACCAGGACCATTTCGAGGAGGGCAAAGCCGCGCGCGCCGACAAGGTGATCGAGAACCTGCCGGAGCATCCGGTGTTCTTCACGAAGGGCACGCACACGATGAACGGCCCGTTCGATCCGATCCCGCAGGACTTGTCGAACTCGAACAGCACCGACTGGGAAGCTGAACTGGCGGTGGTGATCGGCCAGCGTGGCCGCAATATATCGGAAGAGCGGGCGATGGACCATGTGTTCGGCTACGCGGCCTACAACGACACCACGGTACGCGAAGTGCAGCAGAAGCGGCACGGCGGCCAATGGTTCAAGGGGAAGAGCCTGGACGGCCATGGACCGATGGGACCATGGATCGTGACCGCCGCCGGCGTGAAGCTCGATGACGTGCGCGTCATCTGCCGCGTCAACGGCGTCGAGAAGCAGAACGCGAGCTACAAGCAGATGTACTTCAAGATCCCGCGCATCATTGCGGAGCTCTCGCGCGGGCTGACGCTGGAGCCGGGGGATATTATCGCCACCGGAACGCCGGCCGGCGTGGGCTTCGCGCGCAAGCCGCCGGAGTTCCTGAAGGCTGGCGACATCATGGAAACCGAGATTACGGGTGTGGGCATCATCCGCAATACGATCCGCGCCGAAACCTGACCGCCCGTCTCAGCTCTGTCGTCCCGCGAAGGCGGGGACCCATGCTGAGCGTGCAGCATGGTGAACCCTGCTCAGCATAGGTTCCCGCCAAGGGGGGCGCCGAGCCCGGGAACGACGTTGCTTAGTTGGGTCGGCCAGAAGTGCTTAGCGAATCCTGCCGCGCCAAACACTTCCCTTTCCTTCTACCCCACGAACTTGCGCGCGTTGCGGAACATCCGCATCCACGGCGAATCCTCGCCCCACGACTCCGGATGCCACGACTGCTGCGCCGACCGGAACACGCGCTCCGCGTGCGGCATCATCACGCTGAAGCGTCCGTTCGCGGTCGTCACCGCTGTCAGCCCCTGCGGCGACCCGTTCGGATTGAACGGATACGCTTCGGTCGCTTCGCCACGATTGTCGACGAAGCGCAGTGCGCGGATCACCGCGCCGCTGTCGCCGGTCTGCGAGAAGTCCGCGAAACCTTCACCGTGCGCGATCGCGATCGGCGTCCTGGTGCCGGCCATCCCGCTGAAGAAGATCGACGGCGACTCGAGCACTTCCACCATGCCAAAGCGCGCTTCGAACTGCTCCGACTTGTTGCGGGTGAACTTCGGCCACGCATGCGCGCCCGGAATGATCGACTTCAGGTTGCTCATCATCTGGCACCCGTTGCAAACACCCAGTCCGAACGTATCGGTACGCTGGAAGAAGCGCGCGAACTGGTCGGCCAGCACCGCGTTGAACAGGATCGTCTTGGCCCAGCCCTCGCCGGCGCCGAGCACGTCGCCGTACGAGAAGCCGCCGACGGCGATCACGCCCTGGAAGTCGTCCAGCCTGGCGCGGCCGGCGATCAGGTCGCTCATGTGCACGTCCACCGCGGCAAAGCCCGCCTGGTGCATCACCCACGCCGTCTCCACGTGGGAATTGACGCCCTGCTCGCGCAGGATCGCCACGCGCGGACGTGCGCCGTTGTTGATGAACGGCGCCGCCACATTCTCGCTCGGGTCGAAGGTCAGCACCGGCGAGATGCCAGGATCGGTCTCGTCGAGCAGGCGGTCGTATTCCGCATCGGCGCAGGCCGGGTTGTCGCGCAGGCGCGCGATGCGCCAGCTGGTCTCGCTCCACAGGCGGTGCAGCGCGCTGCGCTGTTCGCTGTAGATGGTCTTGGCGTCGCGCGTGAATTCGATCACGCCGCGGTCGTTCGGCTTGCCGATGATGTGGCTGCACGCGCCCAACTGGTACTGGCGCAGCACGTTCATCACGGCGGTCTTGTCGTCGGCGCATACCTGGATTACCGCGCCCAGCTCTTCCGAGAACAGCGCGCGCAAGGTCAGCTCGTTGCGGCGTTCCGCCACCTGGCCGGCCCAGTTCTTGGCGTCGCCCCAGTCGGCGGCATGCTCGCCTTCCATGGCCAGGATGTCGAGGTTGATCGACAGGCCGCAACGGCCCGCGAACGCCATTTCGCACAGCGTCGCGTACAGGCCGCCGTCCGAACGGTCGTGGTAAGCCAGCAGCTTGCCATCGGCATTCAGTTGCTGGATCGCCGCGAAGAAGCCTTTCAGGTCATCCGCGCTGTCCACGTCCGGCGCATCGTTGCCCAGCTGCTGGGTCACCTGCGCCAGTGCCGAAGCGCCGAGGCGGTTCTGGCCGCGTCCGAGGTCGATGAGGATCATCGCGGTCTCGCCGCAATCCGTACGTAGCTGCGGAGTCAGTGCGCGGCGGATGTCGTACACCGGCGCGAACGAGGAAACGATCAGCGACACCGGCGAGAGCACCGCCTTGCCGGCTTCGCCGTCATTCCAGGTGGTGCGCATCGACAGCGAATCCTTGCCGACCGGGATGCTGATTCCCAGCGCCGGGCACAGCTCCATGCCGACCGCCTTGACGGTGTCGAACAATGCGGCGTCCTGGCCCGGCTGGCCGCAAGCGGCCATCCAGTTGGCCGACAGCTTGATGTCGGAAATATCCTTGATCGGCGCCGCTGCGATGTTGGTGATCGCCTCGCCGACCGCCATGCGGCCCGACGCGGCCGCGTCGATTACCGCAAGCGGGGTGCGCTCGCCCATCGCCATCGCTTCGCCCAGGTAACCCTCGAAGCTCATCGCAGTGACCGCGCAGTCGGCAACCGGCACCTGCCACGGGCCGACCATCTGGTCGCGCACCGTGGTGGCGCCGACCGTGCGGTCGCCGATCGTGATCAGGAACGACTTGTCGGCCACCGCAGGCAGCAGCAGCACCTTGCGGGCGACGTCGGCCAGCTCGAGCCCGGTCAGGTCGACCGGCGGGAATACGTTCTGCACATGGTTGACGTCGCGCTGCATCTTCGGCGGCTTGCCGAGCAGGACGTCCATCGGCATGTCGACCGGGTTGTTGCCGTTCAGCGGATCGATCAGCTTGAGCTGGCGTTCCTCGGTGGCGACGCCGACCGCGGCGAACAGGCAGCGCTCGCGTTCGCACATCGCCGCGAACAGCGGCAGGCTGTCCGGTGCGATCGCCAGCACGTAGCGCTCCTGCGACTCGTTACTCCAGATTTCCTTCGGCGCCATGCCGCTTTCTTCCAGCGGCACTTTGCGCAGGTCGAAGATCGCGCCGCGCTTGGCGTCGTTGGTGATTTCGGGGAAAGCGTTCGACAAGCCGCCCGCGCCCACATCGTGGATCGAAATGATCGGATTGTCCGCGCCCATTTGCCAGCAGGCGTTGATCACCTCCTGCGCGCGCCGCTCCATTTCCGGATTGCCGCGCTGGACCGAATCGAAGTCCAGGTCCGCCGTGTTGGCGCCAGTGGCCATCGACGATGCGGCGCTGCCGCCCATCCCGATGCGCATGCCCGGCCCGCCCAGCTGTACCAGCAGGCTACCGACCGGGATGTCGTTCTTGTGGGTGTGCTGGCCCGAGATGTTGCCGATGCCGCCGGCGATCATGATCGGCTTGTGGTAGCCATACACAGTGTCCGGCGCGCCCGCGGAGAGGCGCCCGACGTTCTGCTCGTAGGTACGGAAGTAGCCGCCCAGGACCGGACGGCCGAATTCGTTCGAGAACGCGGCGCCGCCGAGCGGGCCGTCGATCATGATCTGCAGCGGCGACGCGATGCGTTCGGGCTTGCCGTAGGCGCCGGCCGGTGCGCGCTGCGCGAACGGCGCGGTCACGCTGGCTGCGTTCTCCCAGGCGCGCTCGGCGCCCGGTATCATCAGGTTCGATACGGTGAAGCCGGTCAGGCCGGCCTTCGGCTTGGCGCCGCGGCCGGTCGCGCCCTCGTCGCGGATTTCGCCGCCGGCGCCGGTCGACGCGCCCTGGAACGGCGAGATCGCGGTCGGGTGGTTGTGCGTTTCGACCTTCATCAGCGTGTGCGTCAGTTCGGTCGATGGCGCGTATTCGTGGCCGGCGCCGCGCGGATAGAAACGGGTGACGGTGGCCCCTTCCATGATCGACGAGTTGTCGCTGTAGGCGACGATGGTGCCCTTCGGCTGCAGCTGGTGGGTGTTCTTGATCATCTGGAACAGCGACTTGTCCTGCGCCACGCCGTCGATGACCCAGTCGGCGTTGAAGATCTTGTGGCGGCAGTGTTCACTGTTCGCCTGCGCGAACATCATCAGTTCGACGTCGGTCGGATTGCGGCGCGCACGCGTGAATGCTTCCACCAGGTAGTCGATCTCGTCGTCCGACAGCGCCAGGCCAAGATCGGTGTTGGCGAATTCCAGCGCCGCCTTGCCCTCGGCAAGCAGGTCGACCGAGGCCAACGGCTTCGCTTCCAGTTCGCGGAACAGCTGCGCCGCCTGGTCCGCATTGCGCAGCACCGACTCGGTCATGCGGTCGTGCAGCAGTCCGGCCACCGCGGCCAGTTCGGCCTCGTTCAGCTTTTTTGCAGCGCCGATGCCGGTACCCAGCAGTCCGCCCTTCAGTTCCAGCGAAAACGCGATACCACGCTCGATCCGGTGCACATGGGCCATGCCGCAGTTGTGCGCGATGTCGGTCGCTTTCGACGCCCATGGCGAAATGGTGCCGAACCGGGGAATCACGAAGAATTCTTCGCTGTGGCCGCTGGCCTCGTGCTGGTGCGCCGGCTCGCCGTAAGTGAGCATGGCGTCCAGGCGGCCCTGGTCTTCGGCTGACAGAGGGGAACTGGAATCGATGAAGTGGACGAAACGCGCCTGGACGGCGGCGATTTGCGGGGCGGCCGTTTGAAGTTGGCTCAGGAGGCGTTGGCTACGAAATGCGGACAGGGCATTGGAACCCGGCAGAATCAACATGGTTGGAATATTGGTTGATGCAGCGTGGCTGCGGGTTAAAGGTAGAAGTGACACTGGCGATGACTGAGGCAGTTTCCCTTAGGGCGACATTATACCGCGTCGCACCATGGAGGGCAGGCCGATCTGCCCTTGCCGCAGCAGATGCGTTGTGATCACTATTGCTTTCCAGATAGGCAATAGAGTATTGTCCAGTATCAAGACTTCCCCGAACAAGCCGTTAATAAGGGAAGCTGAGACAAACCCAACCGGCGCGGCCGGAGCGTGAGAGTGAAAAACCGATGCAAGATAACAGCAACTTGTCAGTACTGGTAATCGACCCGAATCCCGGCATGCGCGGCAGCCTGCAGAACATGCTGACCCAGTCGGGCATCACGAAGATCGAATTCGCAGTCAGCTCCGGCACGGCGATCAAGCAGCTCGGAAAAAAATCGTACGACATCATCCTCTGCGAATACGACCTTGGCAGCGGCACCGAAGACGGCCAGGATGGCCAGCAGCTGCTGGAAGACCTGCGCCACCACCGGCTGATCGGCCAGCTGACCATTTTCATCATGATCACTTCGGAAGGTGTGTACAGCAAGGTCGTGAGCGCGGCCGAACTGACGCCGACCGACTACATCCTCAAGCCATTCACAGTCGATGTGCTCATCGCCCGGATCACCCGCGCGATCGAACGGCGCGGCGCCTTCCTGCCGACCTACCTGCAGATCGGCCAGGGCAACCTGCGCGAAGCGATCCGTTCATGCGCCGTTGCCGAGGCGGCCCATTCGCGTTATTCGCTCGACTTCGCGCGCCTGCGCGCCGAGCTGCACGTGAGCCTGAAGGAGCTGGCCGAAGCCGAAGCGCTGTATTCCAGGATCCTCGACGCCAAGCCGCTGGGCTGGGCCGCGCTGGGACTGGCGCGCACGCTGTTCGCGCAAGAGCGGATCGACGAAGCCGAAACGGTCTTGAACAAGCTGGTGGGCGACAATCCGAAGCTGATGGCGGCCTATGACCTGCTGGCGCGCTGCCATGAATCGCGAGGCCTGCACGGCCGGGCGCAGCGCATCCTCGAAGACGCGGTGGCCATTTCGCCCCACATGGTGCGGCGCCTGCGCCGGCTTGGCGAAGTCGCCCTCGATGCCGGCGACGTCTCGGCGGCCGAAAAATCGTTCCGCCAGGTTGTCGCCAGGGCCAAGTACTCCGAGTTCCGCGACCCGGAGGACCACGTCAACCTGGTCAAGGCGCTGATCAGGAAGGGCGAACCGGAGCAGGCGGGAAGCGTGATCCGCGACCTGGAAAAATCCTTGCGCGGCAATCCGAACATGGATGCCTGCAAAGCCATTTCCGCTGCCCTGCTGCACGAATCGGCCGGCAATGCCGAGGGCACGCTCGGCGAACTCAATGCCGCCGTGGTCGCGGTCCGGGCCAGTACCGCCCTGTCGAGCAGCCTGAGGATCGGCTTGGCGCGCAGCTGCCTGTCGAACAAGTTGGACAAGGAAGCGTCGGAGGTGATGCTGGCGGTGATGAACGACGTCGGCAGCGGCGTTTCGATGCAGCAGGCGATGAGTGTGTTTGTCAAGGCCGGGCGGCCGGACCTGGCTGAAGGAATGGGCGTACAGCTCAAGGCGCAGGCGCAGGCGCTGCTCAATATTGCGTCCGAGAAGACCAGCATGGGCGACTTCAAGGGTGCGGTGCAGACCCTGCTCGAAGCCTACCATCTGTCGCCGGGCAACCTGCAGGTGATGATGGCGCTGGTGCTGGGAATACTGCGCCAGATCGGCGAATTGGGTTGGGACCATTCGCTGGGCGAGCAATGCGCCGGGGTGATCGCCACCATCCGCAAGCTCGATGCGGCGCACGCGTCGCTCGGCCTGCTGGAGGAGAAATTCGCCGCGGCCAAGCGCAAGTACGGCATTTCCACCTAAGCTCACACCATCTCCTTACGTCGTCAAGTGTGGCGCCGAGCGGCAATGGCGGCAAGCGCCCGGTGTGGCGACAACCCTGGGGTCAGGTCCGCCGGACCTGACCCCAGTCCTTGGACCGCGGCACATGCATCAAGATGCGGCACGCTACGCCGCATTAATTTTGGTTTCGACTACGGCGATGGCAGCACAGGCACTGCGCCTCAGCCGAACCCGCCCCCACCCGGCGTTTCGATCACGAACACATCGCCCACACCCATCTCGACCTTTCCGATATGCGCCAGATGTTCGACGCTGCCGTCGGCCCGCTCGACCCGGTTGATCCCGAGCGCCCCCGGACTGCCGCCCTTCATCCCGAACGGCGGATAAATGCGGTTGTTCGACAGGATCGCCGCCGTCATCGGCTCCAGGAAGCGCATCTTGCGGATGCCGCCGTTCCCGCCATGCCAGCGCCCCGCCCCGCCCGATCCCTGCCGGATTTCGTAACTCTCCAGCCGCACCGGAAAACGGAACTCGAGTATCTCGGGATCGGTCAGCCTTGAATTGGTCATGTTGGTCTGCACCACGTCGGTCCCGTCGAACCCATCCCCCGCGCCCGAACCGCCCGAAATGGTCTCGTAATACTGGTAGCGCGCGTTCCCGAAAGTGAAGTTGTTCATCGTCCCCTGCGCCGCGGCCATTACGCCCAGCGCCCCATACAGCGCGTTGGTGATGCAGGTCGATGTCTCGACATTTCCCGACACGACCGATGCCGGGTAGTGCGGATTGAGCATCGACCCCGCCGGAATGATCACGTGCAGCGGTTTCAGGCAGCCCGCGTTGAGCGGGATCTCGTCGTCGACCAGAGTGCGGAACACGTACAGCACCGCCGCCATGCATACCGCGGACGGCGCATTGAAGTTGTTGGACAATTGCGCCGAGGTGCCGGTGAAATCGATCTCCGCGCTGCGCCCGGCATGGTCGACCCTGATCGCCACCTGGATCCGTGCGCCGTTGTCGAGCTCGAGGCAGTACTGCCCGTCCTTCAGCGCCGTGATCACGCGCCGCACCGCTTCTTCCGCGTTGTCCTGCACGTGGCCCATGTAGGCCTGCACCACGCCGAGCCCGAAGTGCTCGACCATTTTGCGCAATTCTTCGACACCCTTCTGGTTGGCCGCCACCTGCGCCCGCAGGTCGGCCATGTTCTGGTCGGGATTGCGCGCCGGGTAGCGCGCGCCAAGCAGCAAGGCGCGCGCCTCGGCATCGCGCAGCAGCCCGTCGGCGCCGTCGACCAGCTTGAAGTTATCGATCAGGACGCCCTCCTGTTCGATGAATTCGGAATCGGGCGGCATCGAGCCAGGCGTGGTTCCGCCGATGTCGGCGTGGTGCCCGCGTGAGCCGACGTAGAACAGGATCTGCTGCCCGGCGTCGTCGAATACCGGAGAAATCACCGTAACGTCAGGCAGGTGCGTGCCGCCGTTGTACGGATCATTCAGCATGAAGACGTCCCCTGCACGCATCCGGCCCGCGTTCTCGCGCATTACCGTCTTGATGCTCTCGCCCATCGAGCCCAGGTGCACCGGCATGTGCGGCGCGTTGGCGATCAGGTTGCCGCCGGCGTCGAAAATGGCGCAGCTGAAGTCCAGCCGCTCCTTGATATTCACCGAGTAGGCGGTGTTCTGCAGCCGCAGGCCCATTTGCTCCGCGATCGACATGAACAGGTTGTTGAAGATCTCGAGCATCACCGGATCCGCGCTGGTGCCGATGGCGCGCCGTTCGGGCAGCGCTTCGACGCGCGTCATCACGATATGATCGTGCGGCGTAACCTGCGCCTGCCAGCCCGGCTCGACCACGGTGGTGGCATTGTCCTCGGCGATGATGGCGGGCCCCTTGATGACATCGCCAATGCGCAGATCGCCGCGCTGGTACAGGCCGGTGTCGTGCCAGCTGTCGTTGCCAAACATACGCACCGTCTCGCGCGGCGCCAGCGCACCTTGCCGCGGCGCCGATGGCACAAGCGCTTCGGCGGGCGCACCGGAAGCGCCGATCGCTTCGACCGATACCGCTTCCACAAGCAGCGCCTTGGCCGGCATCAGGAACGAGAAGCGCTTCTTGTATGCGGTTTCGAATTGCTGCTTCATGCCCGCCGGGTCGGCGAACAGCACGATGATCGCCGAATCGGTGCCTTCGTAGCGCAGGTGTACACGGCGCACCAGCGTAATGCGTTCGGGCGCTACGCCTTGCGCCAGCAACTCCTGCTTCACGCCTTCGCCAAGTCCGTCGAGCCGCTGCGCCAATGCGTCCGGCCCGATCTCGGCGAGCCGCAGCTCGATCGCGGTTTCGCGCATTGCGGCCTGGTCGGCCAGGCCCATGCCGTAAGCCGACATGACGCCGGCAAGCGTGTGCACGAACACGGTTTTCATGCCCAGCGCATCGGCGACCAGGCAGGCGTGCTGCCCGCCGGCGCCGCCGAAGCTGGTCAGCGTATATTCGGTGACGTCGTGCCCGCGCTGCACCGAGATCTGCTTGATCGCGTTGGCCATGTTGCCGACCGCGATACGGATGAAACCCTCGGCCACTTGTTCGGGCGCCGGCGTGGTGCCGGTCGCCTCGCCGATCCGATACGCCATGGCGGCAAACTGCTCCGAAACTGTATCGTAATCCAGCGCCTGCCGGCCGTCCGCGCCGAACAAGTGCGGGAAATACGCAGGCTGGATCTTCCCAAGCATGAGATTGCAGTCGGTGACCGCCAGCGGGCCGCCGCGCCGATAGCTGGCCGGGCCCGGATTGGCGCCCGCGCTGTCGGGCCCGACGCGGTAACGGCTGCCGTCGAAATGCAGGATCGACCCGCCGCCGGCGGCGACAGTGTGGATGCTCATCATCGGCGCGCGCATTCGCACGCCCGCCACCTGGGTCTCGAACACCCGTTCGAACTCGCCCGAAAAATGCGAGACGTCGGTCGAGGTGCCGCCCATGTCGAAACCGATCACGCGGTCGAAGCCGGCCAGCTGACTTGCGCGCACCATGCCGACGATGCCGCCGGCCGGGCCGGACAGGATGCTGTCCTTTCCGTGGAAGGCGCGCGCGTCGGTCAGGCCGCCGTTCGACTGCATGAACTGCAGGTTCACGCCCGGCAGCTGCACCGCCACCTGGTCGACATAGCGGAGCAGGATCGGCGACAGGTAGGCGTCGACCACCGTGGTGTCGCCGCGCGCGACCAGTTTCATCATCGGGCTGACCTGGTGCGACACCGACACCTGGCTAAAGCCGATCTCGCGGGCGATCCGCGCGGCGGCAGCTTCGTGTACGGTGAAGCGGTAGCCATGCATGAAGACGATGGCGAGCGACCGCAGGCCCTGGTCGTACACCGCTTGCAGCGCGGCCCTGGTGGCCGCCTCGTCGATCGGCCGGAGCACGTCGCCGTGGGCGCCGACCCGCTCGTCGATCTCGACCACCTGGCTGTACAGCAGCTCGGGCAGCACGATGTGGCGGTCGAACAAGCGCGGCCGGTTCTGGTAGGCGATCCGCAATGCGTCGCGAAAACCGCGCGTGATGGCCAGCGCGGTCGGTTCGCCCTTGCGCTCGAGCAGCGCGTTGGTGGCCACCGTGGTGCCCATTTTGACCGCCTCGACCTGGTCGACCGGGATTGACGCATCCGCAGCCAGGCCAAGCAGGTGGCGGATGCCCGCCACCGCCGCATCCTGGTAGCGTAACGGATCCTCCGACAGCAGCTTGTGGGTGGCCAGCGCACCGTCCGGACGCCGCGCGACGATGTCGGTAAAGGTGCCTCCACGATCAATCCAGAACTGCCATTCCATGCCTGTTCTCCGCTCTCGTTATGCTGCTCCGCGTATTGTATTCGCCCTAAACCGGAATTTTGGCGAAAATGCATGCATCCGGCGCAAATCTGCGTCAAACCATTGGGAACCGCATGAAACCTTTATATTCCGTGGCGCAGGTCCGCGCGATCGAACACGCAGCCGCCGCCACGCTGGAGCCGGGGACGCTCATGCAGCGCGCGGGCCAGGCCGCGGCCAATGTCGCGCTGGCCCTGCTGGCCGGCCAGGCCAACCGCAGCGTGCTGCTGCTCGCCGGACCCGGCAACAACGGCGGCGATGCGCTCGAGGCGGCCGCCAACCTGGCGCATCCCAGCGCCGGCGTGGACGTGACCGTGATCCGTATCGCCGCGGAAGGCCCGGTTGCGCCTGAAACCGCCCACGCGCTGGAGCGCGCCCAGGCCAGCCAGGCGCGCTTTGCCGACGCGCTGCCGGATGCGGATCCGGGACTGGTGATCGATGGCCTGTTCGGCATTGGCCTGGCGCGCCCGCTCGAGGGCCAGGCCCGCGCGCTGGTTGAAGCGGTCAACGCCCGCGGATGGCCAGTGCTGTCGCTGGATGTGCCGAGCGGCCTCGATGCCGATACCGGCGCCGTGGTCGGCCCACGCGGCGTGGCGCTGCGCGCGGCGCGCACCCTTACCTTCATTGGCGACAAGCCGGGCCTGCATACCTGCGACGGCCGTGACTACGCGGGCGAGGTGCAGGTCGATCCGCTCGCCATCGAAGCCGAACACTTTGGGCAGTCCGCGGCCGAACTGAACGATCCTTCGCTGTTCGCGCATCAGCTCAAGCCTCGTTCCAACAATTCGCACAAGGGCAGCTTCGGCGACGTCGGCATCCTGGGCGGCGCCCACGGCATGGCGGGCGCCGCGATGCTGGCGGCGCGCGGCGCCTTGTTCACTGGCGCCGGCCGCGTCCTGGTCGCCGCGATCGACCCCGGTCCGGGATACGACAGCGTGCAGCCGGAAGTGATGTTCCGCGACGCGGCCGGCTATCCGATCGGCGACGGCACGCTCGTCGTCGGGCCGGGCATGGGCGACTCGGCCCGCGCGACCGCGCTGCTGGCGAAGGCGCTCGAAGGCGACGCCGCGCTGGTGCTCGACGCCGACGCGCTGAACCTGATCTCGGCCAGCGTCGACCTGCAGGCCCGCCTGACCGTGCGCGCCGGCGCCAAGTTGTTGACGCCCCATCCGCTCGAAGCGGCGCGCCTGCTGGCGGTAACCAGCGCCGAAGTGCAGCACGACCGGCTGGCCGCGGCGCGCACGCTCGCCGCCCGCTTCGGCGCGGTGGTGGTGCTGAAAGGTTCGGGCAGCGTGATTGCGGCGCCGGGCGGCGCCGCTTTCGTCAACACCAGCGGCAATCCGGGGCTGGCGACAGCCGGTACCGGCGACATCCTGGCCGGCATCTGCGGCAGCCTGCTGGCGCAAGGCTGGCCGGTGCTGGAAGCGGCACTGGGCGCGGTGTGGATCCATGGCGCCAGCGCAGACCGGCTGGTCGAACAAGGAGTCGGGCCGATCGGCATGTGCGCCGGCGAACTGCCCGCCGCAGCGAGGGCGGTGCTCAACGAGCTGGTGGCGAAAGCGCTTAAACCAAACGGCCAGCAGCAATCGTGATGGTTCGGGCGCAGCGCGCCGCGATCGAGGTGTCGTGCGTGACCAGCACCAGGGTCGAGCCGCGCTCGCGATTAAGTTCGAACATCAGCTGGATCACCGCTTCACCGGTGGCGGCGTCGAGGCTGCCGGTCGGCTCGTCGGCAAACAGCAGCGGCGGCTCGGTGACGAAGGCGCGCGCCAGCGCCACGCGCTGCTGCTCGCCGCCCGACAGATATTTTGGATAGTGCTTCAGGCGGCTGGCCAGCCCGACCCGGCCCAGCATCGCCGTGGCCTTGGCGCGCGCATCGGCCTCGCCGCGCAATTCGAGCGGCAGCATGACGTTGTCCAGCGCAGTCAGGTGCGCCAGCAGCTGGAACGACTGGAACACGAAGCCCAGCTTGGCCATCCGCAGCCGCGCCCTGCCGTCTTCATCGAGCGCGAAGATATCGACCCCGTCGAGGATGACGGTGCCGCCCGACGGACTGTCCAGCCCCGCGAGCAATCCCAGCAAAGTCGACTTGCCCGACCCGGAGGCGCCGACGATCGCGAGCGTTTCGGCCGGTTGCACTGTAAAATCAACGCTGTGCAAGATGGTGAGCTCGCCACTGGCGTCGGCCACCCGCTTGGACAACTGGCGCACTTCGATCGCCGCCGGCGAGCCGGCACGGTTGGGCGCAACACTTTTGGATGCTTCTGGGATGTCGCGCATGCTTGCTTTTCTCACAAAATGGATGCTCGGCGCGGTGCTGGTGCTGGCCGCGGCGCTCGCCCATTCTGCACCAAAAACGGTGCTCGTGCTCGGTGACAGCCTGTCGGCCGAGTACGGCCTGGCGCGCGGCAGCGGCTGGGTCGCGCTGCTCGACCGCAAGCTCAAGGCCGAGAAGATCGATGCGGCCATCGTCAACGCCAGCATCAGCGGCGAGACTACCAGCGGCGGCCGGGCGCGCCTGCCTGCGCTGCTGGCGCAGTATAAGCCGGCGCTGGTGGTGATCGAACTGGGCGCCAACGACGGCCTGCGCGGCTTGCCGGTGGCGGCCGCCGAAGCCAATATGCGCGCCATGGTCGAGCTCGCGCGCAAGAATAACGCGCAGGTGCTGCTGGTCGGCATGCGCATGCCGCCCAACTACGGGCGCGATTACACCGAACACTTCTTTGGCATGTACAAGACGGTGGCGACCCAGCTGAAGGCGCCGCTGGTGCCGTTCATGCTCGAGGGCGTGGCCGAGCGGCCGGCACTGTTCCAGGCGGACCGCCTGCATCCGACCGCGCAGGCGCATCCCACCATCCTTGCCAACATCTGGCCGAAATTCCTCCCACTAGTCAAAGCACGATGAAATATCCGGCCCTACTCAATTTCATGCATATCCTGCCGATGCTCGAGCAATTCGATGCGATCATCGACGTCCGCAGCGAGTCGGAGTTTGCGCTCGACCATATCCCCGGCGCGATCAACTGCCCGGTGCTCGACGATGAGCAGCGCATCCTGGTCGGCACCACCTACAAGCAGGTCAACGCATTCGAGGCCAAGAAAATCGGCGCGGCGCTGGTCGCCCGCAATATCGCGAAGCATATCGACGAACTGTGGATCGACAAGCCGCGCGACTGGAAGCCGCTGATCTATTGCTGGCGCGGCGGCAACCGCAGCGGCTCGATGGCGTACATCCTGGCCAGGATCGGCTGGCCGGCGATCCAGCTCGACGGCGGCTACAAGGCCTACCGGACCTACGTCAGTTCCGCGCTGGAAGAACCGCCGCGGCTCGCATTCAAGGTCATCTGCGGCACCACCGGCAGCGGCAAGAGCCGCCTGCTGGAAGTGCTCGACTCGATCGGCGCCCAGGTGCTCGACCTGGAACAGCTGGCTGCGCACCGCGGCTCGGTGCTGGGCAACCTGCCAAGCCACCCGCAGCCGTCGCAGAAAATGTTCGAGACGCTGGTGTGGGACAAACTGCGCCATTTCGATCCTGCGCGTCCCGTGTTCGTCGAGTCCGAAAGCAAAAAGGTCGGCAACCTGCGCGTGCCGGATGCGCTGATGGAGCAGATGCGCCTGTCGCCGTGCATCTCGCTGACCTTGTCGCGCCCGAACCGGGTGCGCCTGCTGATGGAGGACTACCATCATTTCACCGCCGATCCGGGCTTGCTCAACACCCAGCTCGATTGCCTCGTCAAGCTGCATGGACGCGCGAAGATCGGCGCGTGGCAGGAGATGGCCAACGGCGGACAGATGCCGCAACTGGTGGACGAGCTGCTGGTCGACCATTACGACCCCGCCTACCTGCGCTCGATCGACCGCAACTTCACCTTGTTCGGCCAGGCCGAGGTACTTGAACTGTCCGATATCGGCGAGGCCGATTTCCTGGCGGCCGCACACTACCTGAACGCGCGGTAAAAATTTCCGACCGGCGGCGATTCATAGCGTTGGCCCGTCGTCTTCGTGAATGCGGGATCCAATTTCTGCGATATTCGTTGACCTCGCATTCCGGATGCAGACGCCACCGTATCCCCCGCAGATCAGGTCCCCTCTGTCGCGAGGACGACGACCGTGTTTTGCACCGAGCCGCGTTCAACAATAATTTATACCGCTTTTTTTTCCGGAACCTTAGTCCACTAAACCGCCAACAGGTTCGGTCCCGCTTGTTGACACGCCTCATTCGCCGAATGGTCGCTGCGCCGATACTGGTTGCTGGCGCGGCGGGCCGCGACGTCGGTCCGCGCCCATTTGAACCGGAGGAAACGTGACTCAACCTGGCGATGACCTTCATCCCCGTCCATCGGACCAGCAAGACAGCTTCATCGAGAGCCTCAGTCTGTTCACCCAGCAACACCGGGCCGGCCACTGGTCGGGGCCGTTTTCCGCCTTCCTGCAGGAGATCCTGGCGCCGGCCCCGGAACGGGTCGCGCGCAGTTCGCACCAATATATCTGGGACATGATCCGCGCCACCTTCACCACGGACGGCGA
Organism: Pseudomonadota bacterium; assembly: GCA_046728335.1. Classification (GTDB taxonomy): domain Bacteria; phylum Pseudomonadota; class Gammaproteobacteria; order Burkholderiales; family Burkholderiaceae_D; genus JAFCUW01. Next base: position 15,879 of record JBKPEJ010000017.1, read on the forward strand.
CGGCAAGGTCCACTGCAAGCTGTTCGAAGAAGAATTGTTCGGCATCGACGAGGCGCTCGAACGCGTGATCGACTATTTCAAGGCGGCCGCGGCCGGTTCCGAAGTCGGACGCCGCCTGCTGCTGCTGCTCGGGCCGCCATCGGGCGGCAAATCGACCCTCGTCATCCTGCTCAAGCGCGGCCTCGAGGAATACAGCTACACCGACGAAGGAAGCCTGTACGCGATCGGCGGCTGCCCGGTGCACGAATCGCCGCTGCACCTGGTGCCGCACAGCATGCGCGCGAGCTGCCGCAACACGTACCGCATCGACATCTCCGGCGAACTCTGCCCGCACTGCCGGGCCCGGCTGGAAGACCAGTTCGCCGGCGACTTCATGCAGATGCCGGTCGAGCGCTTCTTCATTTCGGAAGCGGGCCGCAGCGGCATCGGCACCTACGCGCCGCACGATCCCACTACCGCCGACCTGGCCGACCTGGTCGGCTCGGTCGACCTGTCGAAGGTGGCCGAGTTCGGCGACGAGGGCGACCCGCGCGCCTGGTCATGGTCGGGCGCCGTGTACGCGGCCAGCCGGGGCGTGCTGGAAATGATCGAGATCCTCAAGGTCAAGCGCGAGTTCCTCTACCTGCTGCTGACGCTGACCCAGGAAAAGAACGTCAAGGTGTCGCGCTTTCCGCTGATCTACCTCGACGAGACCATCCTCGCGCACACCAACCTGGCCGAGTTTCGCAAGTTCCTGCAGGAGAGCGAGAACGAGGCGCTGCTCGACCGCATGGTCATCATCCAGGTGCCCTACACGCTCAACTACAAGGAGGAGGCGCGCATTTACCACAAGCTGATTTCCTCGGCCGCGCCGGCGTTTCGCGATGTCCACCTCGACCCGCATGTGCTGCACGCGGCGGCCGTGTTCGCCATCCTCTCGCGCATCCAGGAGGGCGACGAGAAGGAAGTCGAGCTGGTGCGCAAGGTACGGATCCACGCCGACGAAGAAGTCGATGGCGTGAACCGCGCCGACGTGCGCCGGGTCAAAGAAAAGGAAAAGGCGCCTGACGAGGGCTTGGCGGGCGTGTCGCCGCGCTTCGTGATCAATGCATTGTCGAACGCGATCATCCAGTCGAGCCCGAAAAGCCTGTCGACCATGGACGTGCTGCTTGCGCTGAAAGACGGCATCGAAAACGACGCCCGGATCGATCCGAAGAAAAAGCGCAGGTGGGTCGATTACCTGGTCCTCACGCGCAAGGATTTTTATAATCGCTGGGTCAAGGAAGACGTGCACAAGGCACTGTTCGTGTCGTTCGAACAGGAAGCCCAGGACCTGCTCAACAAATACCTGGATGAGGTGGAGGCGATGCTCGACAACCGCCAGATCAAGGATCCGATCACCAGCGAGGAACGGCGCCCTGACGAGCGCTTCCTGCGCGCGGTCGAAGAGAAAATCCATATCTCGGAATCGGGCAAGCAGTCGTTCCGCCAGGAAGTCGTGCGCAAGGCGATGGGCGCCTACAAGCGCGGAATCAAGTTCAGCCTGGAAAGCCACCTGCAGCTCAACGACGCTGTGCAGCAATACCTGTTCGAACAGCGCCGCGACGTGCTGCGCCTGGTCAGTTCGGCCAAGCGCCCGGATGACGAAGTGCGCACCAAGATTTCGGCCGTGGAAAAGCGGCTGGTCGATGAATACGGCTACGACAGCCACAGCGCGCGCGAGGCGCTGAACTATGTGACGACCTTGCTCGCGCAAGAGTAGCCACGGATGGGAGGAACGTGACGGCGACCGTCAATTCAGCGTGGTACGAGCTGTTCTCGCGCGGGGCGCGCGACTGGTTGCGCCATAACCACAAGGTGCGCGAAGCGGTGCATGACCACCTGCCGGAGCTGATCGCCGGGCCGGACCTGATCACCGGTTCGCAGCAGCGCACGGTGCAGATCCCGGTGCGCCTGCTGGAACACGCGCGCTTCCGCCTGGCCGAAAGCCGTTCTTCCACCGGTACCGGCCAGGGCGATGGCCAACCCGGCGACGTGCTGCAGCCGGCCGATCCTGACGACGCCGCTGCCGAGGGCCAGGCCGGCCCCGGCGGCAACGGCCAGGGTGAAGTGCGGCTGATGCTCGAATTCTCGGTCGACGAAGTTATGGACTGGCTGTGGGAAGAGCTCAAGCTGCCGGACCTCAAGCCGAAACCGAATACCCGGGTCGACGCGCCCGAACTGGTGCGCGAAGGCTGGGACAAGCGCGGCGCGCCGTCGCGGCTGGACCGGCGCCGCACCGCCAAGGAAGCCATCAAGCGGCGCGCGGTGCAAGCCGACCCGGTCCCGTTCACCAACGAGGACTTGCGCTTCCGCCAGATCGTCGCGCGCCAGCGCCCGTCCACTTCGGCGGTCGTGTTCTTCGTCATCGACGTGTCGGCCAGCATGACCCAGCTCGAACGCAAGCTGGCCAAGTCGTTCTTCTTTTTCGCGCTGCAGGGAATCCGCCGCAAATACGCCAAGGTGCAGACGCGTTTCCTCGCCCACACCACGCGCGCCTGGGAATTCAGCGAAGCCGAATTTTTCCAGGTATCCGGCAGCGGCGGCACCATCGCCTCGAGTGCATTCCGGCTGGCGCTCGAGCTGGTGCGCACCGAGCTCGATGCGGCGCACGACAATGTGTACCTGTTCTACGCTTCCGATGGGGAAAATTTCACCGAAGACCGCAACGCGGCCAACCTTGCGCTGACCGAGCTGGGCGGCATGCTCAACTACATCGGCTACGTCGAGACCTTGCCCGGCATGCCGCGCACGCTCGACACCGAGATGCGGCGCATGTGCGGCGAACTGGAACGGCGCGGCCTGCCGATCGGCAGCAGCGTGCTGGCCACTCACGACGACGTCTGGCGCGCGCTGCGCAAGTTCTTCGTGCAGGAGGCCGGGGACGGCCATCCGGGCGCGGGCCAGGCGGAACCGGTGCGATGAGCGCGGCCGGCGACACCCAGCGGCAGCTGGCCGGCTACGCCGAGCGCATCGAAGCGCTGGCACGCGAGCTGGGCATGGATTTTTACCCGGTCAACTTCGACCTCGTGCCGAGCAATTTCATGGTCGAGATCGCGGTGTACGGCTTGCCGGTGCGGATGCGCCACTGGTCGTTCGGGGTGCGCTACATTCACCACCTGGTGCGCCAGCACATGGGGCATTCCAAGATCTTCGAGGTGATGTTCCCCGGCGACCCTTGCCAGGCTTTCATGCTGGAGCAGAATTCGCTCGCCGAAAACACGCTGGTCACCGCGCACGTGCTGGGTCATGCCGACTTCGCCAAGAACAACCAGCTGTTCACCCGTTTTATCGCGATGGCGGGCAGCCACATCCTCGAGCAGAGTGCGGCGCGCGCCCATCGGCTCGAGCGCGCACTGGCTGCGCATGGGCAGGAGCGGGTCGAAGCGGTGCTCGACGCCGCCCTCGCGCTGGAAACCCATATCGACGTCAACCGGCCGCTGCACCGCGAGCGCTACCCGGAATTCGCCGCGCGAGCCGCCGCGCCGCCGGCCAACCAGTTCCGCGACCGCTTTGCGCGCCTGCCGGGCGAGCTGCATGTCGAGGTGACCAGCGAAATGCAGCAGCGCGCTCCCTTGCCGCCGCAGCCGGAAACCGACCTGCTGTGGTTCATCGCCCAGTACGCGCCGGACATGGAAGACTGGGAGCGCGACATCTTCCTGGCGGTGCGCGAGGAAGCTTTCTACTTCCACCCGATCTTCGCCTGCCAGATCATGAACGAGGGTTGGGCCTCGTACTGGCACGCGCGCCTGCTGCGCGAAGCGAGCTTTCTGCCGCACGAGCTGTACCTGTCCGCCATCAAGTCGCACTCGGACGTCGTGCGCCCGTTTGCCGGCGAGCAGCAGCTGGCGCTGTCGCTGAACCCCTATCACCTCGGGTTCTCGATGTGGGAATACATCATCGAGCGCCAGGGCATCGATAAGGCGCGCCAGATCTGCCGCGAGGAAGACGATTTCGGCTTCATCCGCAACTACCTCGACAGCGAACTGGCCGAGCAGCTCGACCTGTTCACTTATGAAACCCGTAGGGACGGCGAGACCAGGGTGCTCAGCCGCGACATCCACGCGATCCGCGAGGCGATCCTCGCCCCCAAGTTCAACTTCGGCACGCCGAGCGTGGCCGCGGTCCGGGTCGGCGCCGACGGCAGCCTCGACCTGCGCCACGACTACCTGCACGACGGCCGAGGGCTGGACTTGCCGCAGGCCGAGCAGGTGGTCGAATATGTCGGGCGCGTCTGGCGCCGCCCGGTCACGCTGCATACCGTCGATTTCCGCGGCGTGGTGCGCGTGCTTCCCACCCGCAAGGCGATGCCCTGAGCGCCGACGCGGGCGGCGCAGGCGCGCCGAAACGAAAGCTTTCCTCGCCAGCCTATGCGCGCGGCGCCGGGCGGACCGGTTGTCGGCCAATTTGGTACACCTGCGCGCTCGCCCTGGCCGGCTCGTAGCGTCCCGGTGAAATGATGCCGTCCGGGTCGAGCGCGCGCTTGATCCGACTGACTACTTTCCAGAACACATCGCCATGCGGGTCCAGCGCAGCCATCGACTGGTTGCCCACGCGGTAGGGAATGTAGCCGGCCTTCATCACCGTGTCGAACAGCGCGCGGTAGCAGCGCTTGGCGCACTCCACTTCCACTGGATCCTCCTTGTCGTACGCCACCGTGATGACGCCGCCCAGCGTACGCTCGTTGATCATGCTGAAGGTGACGAACAGGTCGAAGCGGTGCTGCTCGAAGATCGGCGCCACCAGCGCGTGCAGCGCGAGCAGGTCGGCGCCGCGCATCGGCAGGATCGGCGACACCCACAGCAGGCCGCAGTTGTCGGCAGCCGGATTGGCCTGTTGCGGAAAATCCGCGGGCAAGCCGCCGCGGCGGCGCCAGTACGCTCCCGCCAGGAAACGCGCGTTCGGCACCCCTTGGTTCATGGCGAACAGCGCCTCGCCCAGCGCCACTCGGGCACGCAGCCGCTCTCCGAGGCCGAACAAGCCAAGCAGGCTCCCCAGCCGGGCGCCGCTGCGCAGGCCGGACTGTGTAAGAAATGTCGACTTCGCCGCAGTGCCGCGCAACGCCTGCCGGAGCGCGGCGCGCGCGGCCGCCACCTGGAGCTCGCTGCCGTACAAGGCGCCCGAGACCGTCCATGCGCCGGCGCCTGCCTGGTCGCGCATCGTTCGGCGCAAGGCGTCCGGCAGCGGCCCCTGGTCGCCGGCCTGCTCGCGCGGGAAGGCCCGCCCGCCAGAGATCACGCGCAAGTCGTTGCCGATATGGACGACGCTGCGCAGCGTGCCGTCGAGCCGCAAGGGCCGCAGCGCGTCGACCACCGGGCCGATGTCCGCATGCGCCGGCACGCCGCAGATGAAATGGTTGACGCATTCGGCCTGCGGCATCAACCAGATCCCGACTTGGGTCACCACGCCGAAATTCGACTGCGTGAACAAGCCATCGAGGAAAGGTCCCACGCCGTAAGGGAACAGGTGGGTGGCGCGCGCGTTCGGATAGTGGCCGAAACCGGTGTCGAGCACTTCGCCGCTGGAGAGCACCACCTGCAGGCCGGCGATGTGCTGCAGGCGATTGCCGTAGGGCGAGTGGCCGAAGCCGCGCTCGAGGATATTGCCAAGGAAGCTGGTGTCGGGACCGGCGCCGGTGCAGTCGATCCACAGACCGGTCTTCTGCAAGCGCAGGTAATCGGCCAGCTGCTGCTGGGTCACGCCCGGCTCGATCACCGCGAAAGCCAGTTCCGGATCGATCTGAAGGATCCGGTTCATGCGCGACAGCTCCATCACGACTTGGCCGTCGGTCACCGCGCAGGCGTCGCCGTAGCCCCAGTTTTTGCCGGTGCTGACCGGATAGATCGACGCCTGGTGGCGGCGCGCCAGGTCGACCAGCGCGATCACCTCGGCGCGCGAGCCCGGGCTGACCACGGCAAGCGGCGTAGTGCTGCGCGACGAGGTGCTGCGCGCATAGCGCTCGATGGTGCCGCTGTCGTCGCGCACGTGGGCGGCGCCGACCACCGCGCGCATCGCCCGCAGCAAGGGCGCGCCGCGCCCGGAACTGCCTGCTCCGCCTGATCCATCGTGACTTGCTTCGTGCTCCGCCATGACGGCTCCTTTAATTGAGGCCGGCAACCAGTCGGGCGGTGATGCCCGCTTCGTCGCACGGCGGAAAGAAATAGGGGTAGAACGAGCGCTCCTCGCCGTGCTGCTCCATCAGGCCGCCGAAGGCGAGGATCTGGTCGCCCATCTGTTCGAGCGGCAGCCGCAGCAGCACAGCCGGCGCGCCGACGCGCGTGCACTCGCGCTCCGCGCCGAAGTCGTGGAAGCCGAGCATGCGCTGGTAGAACATCACATGGCGCGGGTTGACCTCGATGACGTAGTCGGTGAAGCCGTGCAAGTGGCATGCGTAGATGTAGGAGATGTGGATCAGCGAGGCGAACACGCGCTTGGAGACGCCCTTGTCGATGGCCAGCCGCGACGGCTCGCACAGGCGCCGGCCCTGGGCCCGCAGCGCATCGAGCTTGTCGCTGAAATTTTCATCGGCGGGCAGCAGGACCTGGCTGTCCAGGCACAGGCTCATGGTCGCCACCATTACCCCGCCGGTCTCGGCGTACAGAGTGATCTTGTTGGCTTCGTGGCTCCGGTTCGGCACGAACGCGTAGCCGCGCCAGCCGTACATCTTGCGGATCAGCAGGCTGGCGGCCTCGCGCCGACGCAGCGAATTGGCCATCCGGATGTGGAAGATCTGCACGTCGCGCGCGGGGGCGAAGCGGGTGTCGTTGGGGACTTCGCCTATGCAGAGCTCGCGCAGGCTGGCGGGAGCTTCAAATGTCGCGATGGGCAATTCATCTTGAATCATATTGTCTTCCTCCGGGTTGGCCGTCCGCGCCGGACTTCCAGCCCGAACAATTGTTGGTAAGCGTCAGACAGAGTCATGCGTGGCGGAGTTCGGTTTCTAGCAACACCCTTTGCCTTGGGACAAATCGAAAAGAAGCGTCGGATTTTTTTGCACCTTGCGCCAGCGCGCACTCGCAACGCCGGGGCGATTGTGCGCGCAGGCAGCCGCGTCCTTCTGCGCATGGCCCGATAACCTGATCACAGCGCCGGCCGGAAGCAAGCATCACTGGCGGCAGGGCCCCGGTTCGCCTTCAGCCCTTCGATCAATTGGCATCGGCGGCGCGCCGGGACGGCGATGGGCGAACCACTGTTCGAGCATCATCAGCAGCCACACCATCTTGCCGTGATGGGCCGGATGTTCAGCCACTTTCGTCGCCAGCAAGGTGTCGATGAAGCCCGATTGCACGATCGCGCGCCGTTTCAGGTCGGACAGGCTGTCGAACGCCAGCGCCCTGATGCGCTGGTCCGACTGCAGCCAGTGCCCAAACGGCAGTACGGCGCCCGCTTGTCCGAACCCAGCCTTGCGCGGAACCGTGCCGCGCAGGGCATCGCGAAAGAATGGGCATAGCCGCGCGCCGTCCAGTTTCTGGTGCGGCGCCAGGCGCGCGGCAAAGGCGATCACTGGGTCGGCCAGGAACGGAAAGCCGATCTCCAGTCCGGACAGCTCGCAGGCGCGGCTGACGGCCGGCAGCTGGACATCGGCCACGACATACTTCATGTCGAGCGCGATCATCTGATTGACCTGGCTCGCCCCGTCGGCCTGCCACCAGGACCGGTGCAGCGCACCAGCCGGCGCGGTCGAGTCGACTCCTGCCATGAAGTCATGCTCGAGCACCTCGGACCTGCCGTACCCGTGCAGCAGATTGGTCGCTTCCATCCGTTCCGGCAAGGCGACCAGGGCTTGTTCGATGTAGCTGCGCGCGCGCCGCAGCGGCGCCGCGCCCGCGCCACCGGCCAGTTGGAACAGCAGCGGTTCAACCAGGGTCTGGCGCAGCGCCGAGGGAATCTTCTCGTACTGGCTGAACAGGGCCTGCTGTGCGTAATGCGGGCGGGCGCCGAACAGTTCGGCCGCGCCATGCCCGCCCAGCAAGCGCTGCACGCCATCGGCGCGCGCCAGGGCCGCGCCGTAGAACGTGGCCAGCACCGAGGGATTGCCGAGCGGCTGGTCGAAACCGGCGGCCAGGCGCGGGATGGCGTCGGCCACTTCGGGCGCACCGACGCAATGTTCATTGTGTATGGCGCCAACCTGGCGCGCCACCTGGCGTGCGCGCGCCAGCGTGTCGCCGCCGTCGGAATCATAGCCGACCGAATAGGTGCGAACCGGCGCGCCGCCCGCGCCCAGGAAGGCCGCGACCGCCGCGCTGCCGGGGCTGGCCGACAGCAGCACGCCGCCCTGGTGCTGGGACAGTGCATCCTCGGTGGCGCAGCGCATGGTAGCGAGGAATTCCTGCTTCAGTGCCGGCCCGCCGATCTCCTGGCGCTCGTGGAACTGCATATTCCAGTAGCGCGCGCGTTCCAGACGCCCTCCCGTCAGGTGCAGGAATTCGCCGGGCAGCAGCCGCCGCGGCCCCTTGTAGATCGTGTCCGGCGCCGGCACGTTGTGGAAGTACAGGTAGCTGTACAGCGCCTGCGGGTCAAGCTCGCGGCCCGCTCCCGGATGCTGCACCAGGGCCTCGGTGGAACTGGCGAACAGCAGTGTGCGTCCGACCTGCTGGTAGAACAGCGGCCGCCCGGCCGTGCGATCGACAGCGAGCAAGGCCTCGTCGCGCTGCTCGTCGAGGATCGCGAAGACGAAGCTGCCCGTCATCGCGGCACAGGCCTTCGGACCGTGGCTGCGCCACAGCCCCATCAGCGTCTCGGCCCGTTCGCCCCAGGTCGCCGCCAGCACGCCGTCATCGTGCAGCATCCCGCCGCTGCCGGGGCCCGCGGCCAGTGCGAGCGCGCCGGAGCCGTGCTCGCCGACCCGCAGCGGCAACTGGTCGAAGCGGCACAGCGGCGCCGCCATCTGGGTGATCGTCAGCGCACCCGGGTCATGCGAGAACCATCCGCACAGGCCGCTCATGGCGCCGCCGCGGGTATCAGATTGTGGATTGGCTCGGTCATGGCTCCCTCAAATGCCTTGCGTAAAGGAATCCATGATTGAGAAAAATCGTGTCCGGCTCATTGACACTAGTCAATCAATATTGCTTCGTCTGCAGCCTTGTGCACTATCAAGATCGGCCGAATTTCAGAGGTGTCTAATTCATTTGTTCGCTGGACAAAACGCCAACACTTTTTGCAAATTCACATTGCAACAAAGCCCGCCCGGCCGGCGCCGCCCCGTTGCCCCATTACGGCTGGAACTGGTATGAAACATCTTGACACCGTCAAGCTCATCCTCGGCGATTCGCTCGGCGTGCGCACCGACCAGCTGCGTCCCGAGTCGTCAGTGCCCACCGCTTCGCCACAGTGGGCAGCGTGACCGAATTCATCCAGGAGATGCTAAAGCCATGAACGCCCCGCTCACCTTCATGCCCAGGGTCGAACCGTTCTTCTTCGACTCCGAACCGGGTACCCGCTTCAGCCTTTATCACGCGCCCAATCCGCACTTGCCGGCGCGCGGCGCGATCCTGTACGTTCACCCGTTTGCCGAAGAAATGAACAAGACCCGCCGCATGGCGGCGCAGCAGGCGCGCGCTTTCGCCGCGATGGGTTACGCGGTCCTGCAGATCGACCTGTTCGGATGCGGCGACAGCTGCGGCGATTTCCAGTCTGGCCGCTGGGACCTGTGGAAGCATGACCTTGCGGTCGCCTGCGACTGGCTGGCCGCACGCACCAGCGGCCCGCTGCAGCTGTGGGGCGTGCGCCTCGGAGGGCTGCTGGCGCTCGATTTCGCCGCCACCAGCCCGGTCGACGGCGTGATCCTGTGGCAGCCGTTCATCAATGGCCGAACCTGCATCAACCAGTTTCTTCGAATGCGGATGGCGGCCGGGATGGACCGCGACGAGCCGGCTGCACCGCGAACCACCGCCACCCTGCGCGCCGAACTGGCCGGGCGCGGACGTCTCGAAGTGGCTGGCTACGAACTCGACGCCGCCATGGTCAGGGGCATCGACGCCTGCGACGCCGCCAACCTCAAACTCCACCCCTGCACCATCCACTGGTTCGCCAGCGGCGCGCCATTCGCGCGCAAGCTGGCGATCGTCGCTTCGCGCCTGGGTGAGCGCTGGGCGCCGATGGGCGTCACGCTCCACTTTCACCCGGTCGACGGCGTGCCCTTCTGGTCCACCAGCGACATCGCCGAATGCCCCGCGCTGCTGGCCGCCACCGCCGGCGTATTCGCCCCGAGCGCATCATGAAAGCCGAACAGCGCGCGCTGCGGTTCAGCTGCAACGGCAGCGGCCTGGTCGGCATCGTCGATGTGCCGGAGCGCCCCTTGCCGCGCGGCGTGCTGGTCGTCACCGGGGGTCCGCAATACCGGGTCGGCGGCCACCGCCAGTTCACCCTGCTCGCGCGCATGCTGGCCCAGCGCGGCATACCCGTGATGCGCTTCGACCGGCGCGGCATGGGCGACAGCGAGGGCGAACCGCGCAGCTTCGACCGCATCGACGAAGACATCCGCGCCGCGATGAAAGAATTTTTCATGCAGATGCCGGACATGAAAGAAGTCGTCATCTGGGGCTTGTGCGACGCCGCCACCGCCGCCTCTTTCTATGTCGGCACCGACGACCGCGTGCGCGGCCTGGTGCTGCTCAATCCCTGGGTCCGCACGCCCGAAGGTGCGGCGCGCGCCATGCTGCGCGACTATTACCTGGCGCGCCTTGGCGAAGTGGCATTCTGGAAGCAGGTCGCCGGCGGCAACCTTGATTTCGCCGCCAGCGCCGCCAACTTGCGCCAGAACATGCGGCTGGCGGCCAGCGACCGCCGCTCGCTGCTGCCGCAGCGCGTGGTCGACAGCCTGGCCGAATTCGACGGCAAGGTACTGGTGGTGCTGAGCGAGGACGATCTGACCGCGCGCGAATTCGCCCGCCTGATGGCGCGCCACAATGTGCGCGCCAGGCGGATCGACATCAGCGGCGCCAACCACACCTTCGCCAGCCAGAAGTGGCGCGCCGAGGTGGCCGAGGCCAGCGCCAATTGGATCATGTCCTGGTAAGGCGCCGGAGCGCGCTAACCGCGGATGCCGTGGTAGTTCATCAGGTCGTACAAGGTAGGCCGGGCTCACGCCCGGCAGCTCGGCCGTCCTGGCGATATTTCCATCCGAGCGCGCCAGCGCGAGCAGCATCACCTTGTATGTGTGCAGCGCGCGCTCCAGCAGCTCCTTGCCGCTGCCGGATTCACCCAACAGCATTACCGTCGCAGCTGAAGGCATTGCGGGAGCCCGCACGTGATTGCCCGGCAAGACGAGACTCCTTGGCTGAAGTGGGGCCGTGCGTCAGCGGCTGCCCTTGCCGAACACAACCACCTGCACCGTATCGATCAGGATCAGCAAGTCCAGGAACAGGCTGTTATTCTTCACGTAGTACAGGTCGTACTGCAGCTTTCGTATCGAGTCCTCAATCGAGGCGCCGTACTTGTAGCGCACCTGGGCCAGGCCGGTGATGCCAGGCTTGATGTTGTGGCGGACGTTGTAGTACGCAACCTCGCCGTCGAGCTGTTCGACAAAGTAAGCGCGCTCAGGGCGTGGCCCGACGAAGCTCATCTCGCCCTTGAACACATTGAACATTTGCGGCAGTTCGTCGATGCGCAGCTTGCGCAGCACTTGCCCGACGCGTGTGATGCGCGGATCGTTCGGCGCCGCCCAGGTCGGTGGACGGCCTGCTTCCGCATCCTTGCGCATGCTGCGAAACTTCAGCACCTCGAACAGGCGCCCATCCTTGCCGACCCGCTCCTGGCGGTAGAACACCGGCGCGCCGTCTTCCAATGCGATGCAGGCGGCGGCGGTCAGCATCAGCGGCAAAGTGGCGATCGTGATCACGGCGCTGGCGACCAGGTCGAACACCCGCTTGGAACTGGCGCGCAGGAAGCTCTGGTCGAATCCGCCGCCGAATATCAGGTAGCTCGGCTGCAGCGAATCGATCCTGATCTGGCAGGCCTCGCGCTCGAAGAAGGTGGCAGCGTCGATGACTTTGACGCCGCCCAGCGCGCATTCGAGCAACTGGCGGATCGGGAACGCGCTGCCGCGCCGGTTCGTCACCGTCACCACGATTTCGCTCGCCTCGTAACGGCGCGCCATCACCAGCAGCGACTCGCCCATCGGCAGCAGGTTCGCCTCGCCGACGCAGTTGTCCTCACCCGCGACGGGTACGCAACCAACCACGTCGAACTGATGGAAGCCGAATTTGCCGGCCGCCAGCTCCATGCATTCGCGCGCCAGCGGGCCGTTGCCGACAAAGATCAGGCGCGCTTCGAGCAGCGCCGATTCGGCCGACTTGAACACCACCAGCCGGGTCAGCAGCACGCCGCTGGCGCCGAGCGCGAAGATCGCGCTGCTGATGCCACGCCCGAAATACATCTCGGGCCGCACCGCGATCAGGGCGCTGAGCAGCGCGAAGCCGAGCGCGAACGACGGCATGATGCGGATCAGCGTTGTGCGGATGCCCCCGCGCGCGCTGTGCTGGTACATGCCCAGTGCGCTCATGCTGAAGATGATCACCAGTGCGAAGGCCAGCGAGGACAGGTACAGGTTCTCGGCGCGCAAGCGCCCGGCGCCGCCGCCGGAGAACCACAGCACCGACGCCAGGCTGGCCGACGCGAGCAGCATCAGCAATTCCAGCACCAGCAATATGAACGCCATCTTTGATATGTAGTGATTGAAAAGTCGTATCACGGCTCCTCCGGCAGGGTCCCGAACGGGCGCACGCACGCGCGCGGACGGCACTCCGATGATGTCCGACTATTGCTCAAGTAGCATTGATTCTAGACAAGCAAGCCAGCAGGAAACGGGCGCGCCGACACGGCGAAGGCAAATAGACTATAGTGATGCTCTGTACACATCACCGCGAATTCCCATGAAATTTGACGTTGCTATTGTCGGCAGTGGCTTAGCCGGCCTGTCGGTTGCCCTTCATCTGGCGCAGACGCGCACGGTTGCCATCATTTCCAAACGCGCGCTGCTGGACGGCGCGAGCAACTGGGCCCAGGGCGGCATCGCCGCGGTGCTCGATTCGGGCGACAGCCACGAAGAGCACATCAACGACACCCTGGTCGCCGGCGCCGGCCTGTGCGACGAAGCGGCCACCCGCTATATCGTCGAGCATGGCCGCGAAGCGATCGAATGGCTGATCGAGCAAGGCGTCCCGTTCACGCGCGACCCGACCGCGGAAATGGGATTCCACCTGACCCGCGAGGGCGGCCACAGCCAGCGCCGCATCATCCATGCGGCCGACGCCACGGGCCACGCGGTGCAGCTCACACTCGAGCAGAAGGTGCGCGCGCATCCGAACATTTCGCTGTTCGAACAGCACTGCGCGATCGACGTGATCAGCTCCGACAAGCTCGCCGCGCAGGCCGGCCACACCGGCACTCCGCTGCCGCCGCGCTGTTACGGCCTGTACGTGCAAGATGAGAAAACCGGCGACGTATTGACGTTCGAAGCCGAACACACGGTGCTGTGCACCGGCGGCGCCGGCAAGACCTACCTGTACACCACCAATCCCGACACCGCCACCGGCGACGGCATTGCGATGGCATGGCGCGCCGGCTGCCGCGTGTCGAACATGGAGTTCATCCAGTTCCACCCGACCTGCCTGTACCACCCATTCGCCAAGTCCTTCCTGATCACCGAGGCGATCCGCGGCGAAGGCGGACGGCTGCTGCTGCCGCCGGAAGCAGGCGCCGCTGCAGGCACCCGCTTCATGCCGATGCACGACGATCGGGGCGAACTGGCGCCGCGCGACGTGGTCGCGCGCGCCATCGACTTCGAAATGAAGAAGCGCGGTATCGACTATGTCAACCTCGACATCAGCCACCAGCCGCCTGAATTCCTCAAGGAGCACTTCCCGACCATCTACGCGCGCTGCCTGGAACTGGGCATCGACATCACCAAGCAGCCGATCCCGGTGGTGCCGGCCGTGCACTTCACCTGCGGCGGCATCGTCACCGACCTGGCCGGACGCACCGACCTCGAAGGCCTGTATGCGGTCGGCGAAACCGCCTGCACCGGCCTGCATGGCGCCAACCGGCTGGCCAGCAATTCGCTGCTCGAATGCCTGGTGATCGGCCGCGCCTGCGCGCAGTTCGTCGCCGCCCAGCCGCAGTTCGACCTGCCGGCGCTGCCGCAGTGGGACGAGAGCCGCGTCACCAACGCCGACGAGGAAGTGGTCATCTCGCACAACTGGGACGAGCTGCGCCGCTTCATGTGGAACTATGTCGGCATCGTGCGCACTACCAAACGGCTCGAACGGGCGCAGCACCGCATCGCGCTGCTGAAGGAAGAGATCGACGAGTACTACCGCAACTTCCGCATCACGCACGACCTGCTCGAGCTGCGCAACCTGGTCGATGTCGCCTCGCTGATCGTCAACAGCGCCTTGTCGCGCCATGAGAGCCGCGGCCTGCACTTCAGCCGCGACTATCCCGCGACCTTGCCGAAAGCGCTGCCAAGCGTGCTGACGCCGCCGCGCCGCTGACCACCGCGCGCATCGCCACAACCCGCTTCCCGGCGGGTTTTTTTCACCTCCACGCCATCGCATGAACCGCAAACTGACCGCCTCCACCGCACTGTTGCTGACCGTCCCGCCGCTGCTGTGGGCCGGAAACGCAATCGTCGGACGGCTGGTGCGCGAAGCGGTGCCGCCCATGACGCTGAACCTGCTGCGCTGGTCGATCGCGCTGCTGATCCTGCTGCCGCTGGGACGCGCGATCCTGCGTCCGGGCAGCGGCTTGTGGCAGGACTGGCGCCGCTACAGCATGCTCGGCCTGCTCGGTGTCGGCTTGTACAACTCGCTGCAGTACCTCGCGCTGCAAAGCTCGACGCCGATCAACGTCACGCTGGTGGCGTCCGGCATGCCGGTCTGGATGCTGCTGGTGGGCGCGCTGTTCTTCAAGATTCCGGTCAGGCGCAAGCAGGTGATCGGCGCCGCGCTGTCAATCGCCGGCGTTCTGCTGGTCCTCTCGCGCGGTGAATGGAGCCAGTTCGTCGCAATGCGGCTCGTGGCCGGCGACCTGTATATGATCCTGGCGACCATCGCCTGGTCGTTCTATAGCTGGATGCTGATGCAGCCGAAGGACCGGCCGGAGATCCGCGCCGACTGGGCTGCCTTCCTGGCCGCGCAGGTGGTGTACGGCGTGATCTGGTCGGGCGTGCTGGCCGGCGCCGAGTGGTCGGCCGGCGAAGTCCATGTCGACTGGAGCTGGAAGGTCGCCGCCGCGCTGCTGTATGTGGCGGTGGGGCCAGCGATCATCGCCTTCCGCTGCTGGGGCGCCGGCGTGCAGCGCGCCGGGCCGACGGTAGGCGCTTTCTTTGTCAACCTCACGCCGCTGTTCGCCGCGCTGATGTCGACTGCCTTCCTGGGCGAGCTGCCGCACTGGTATCACATCGCCGCATTCGCGATGATCGTCGGCGGCATTGCCTGGTCCGCAAGGGGCTGACCTCGCGGGTCAGATCCTCACTGCGGCGGCCGGTTCATGGTCCACATCACACTGGCGATCTTCCATTTGCTGTCCATCGATTTCATCATCTGCCAGGTTTCGACGCCGTAGTTCTGGGTCTTGCCGTCCCTGACGAACTCGTAGTCGAACATGACCCAGGCCACATGGCCGTCCTGCGTAATCTTCACGTTGTAGAATTTCTCCTCGAACGTAGCTTTCTCCATGCCGATGAAGCGCGCGAACTCGTTGTATCCACCCGCGCGCACGCCGTCGAAGGTGACGTCGTGCTTGCCATTCACGTAGGCGATGTCCTCCGGCGACATCGGCGCATCGAACAGGATGTTCGAATTGAGCACCAGTGTCGAGAGCAGCTTGCGGTCCTTGGTCTTGATCGCAGTCTGAAAATCTTCGATGACCTTGTTGACGGCCTGCGTGTCCTGCGGGGTTGCAACATGCTTGCCGATATAGGCCGGCACGTCGGCTGCAGCGGCCGCGCCGCACACAAGGGTCGAGGCGACTGCAAAAGCGGAGAGCAAGCGACGCATGGAATGCCTTTCTGATAAATTGGAATCACCCATCCAGGGCTAATTTACTGAATTGCAATATATGCATAATGAAAATATTTATGATCACGTCGACCAGCTGTCCGCGTTCATCGAGCGGCACCGCAAGGTCGTGGTGCTGACCGGCGCCGGGATCAGCACCGCCTCAGGCATCCCGGACTACCGCGGGCGCGACGGCGTGCGGCGCGGCCGGGCGCCGGTGCAGGGTCCGGAATTCCGCAAGTCCGAAGCAGTGCGCAAGCGCTACTGGGCGCGCAGCATGGTCGGTTACCCCACCCTGGCGCGCGCCGCGCCGAATTCCGCCCATCGCGCCATCGCCGACTTGCAGGCTGCAGGCAAGCTGGCATCCGTGATGACCCAGAACGTCGACGGCCTGCACCAGCGGGCCGGCAGCAGCGAAGTGCTCGAATTGCACGGAAATATCCATGGCGTGCTTTGCCTGGACTGTCATGCCAGCTTCCCGCGCGCATTCGTGCAAGGCATGCTGGAAGAACTCAATCCCGGCGTGGAAGGCGCGGTGGGCGCGGCCGCCCCGGACGGAGATGCACATGTCGAACCGGATGCGCTGGCCCAGTTCCATGTACCGCACTGTCTCCACTGCGGCGGCACTCTCAAGCCTGATGTGGTGTTCTTCGGGGACGGCGTCGCGCCGGCCAGCACTCGGCAAGCGCTGGCGCGCATGGAAGCGGCCGACGCACTGCTGGTGGTCGGCTCGTCGCTGATGGTGTTTTCGGGATTCCGGTTCTGCCGGATGGCTGTCGCTTCGGGCAAGCCGATCGCAGCGATCAACCTGGGGATGACGCGCGCGGACGACTTGCTTGCATTGAAAATCGATGGTTCGGCCGAGCAGGTGCTGCCGGCCTTGTACGCGCGCCTGGTCCGACGCGCGCCGGAGCAAGCCTAGTCGACGATCCGCAGCGAGAAGTCGGTCGCCTTGATATCCTTGGTCAGGGAGCCGATCGAGATCCGGTCGACGCCGGTCTCCGCGATCGCGCGCACGCTCTCCATGTTGACCCCGCCGGACGCCTCCAACAGCGCGCGACCTGCATTGAGCTTGACCGCTTCGCGCATCGCATCGAGCTCGAAGTTATCGAGCAA
The DNA here is from genome assembly GCA_046728335.1 of Pseudomonadota bacterium. GTDB lineage: Bacteria > Pseudomonadota > Gammaproteobacteria > Burkholderiales > Burkholderiaceae_D > JAFCUW01. The sequence goes on from JBKPEJ010000017.1 coordinate 33,011, forward strand.
TACCGAGCTTGCCCCCGCGGCCAGCGCTTCCGAGAGCTGCGCCAGCGTTTCGACTTCGATCTGTACCGGCTTGCCCGAGTCGAGCGCCGCGGCCGCAGCCAGCGCCTTCGACACGCCGCCGGCTGCAGCGATATGGTTTTCCTTGATCAGGATGCCGTCGAACAGCGCCATGCGCTGGTTCTTGCCGCCCCCGACGCGCACCGCGTACTTCTGCGCCTGGCGCAGGCCGGGCAAAGTCTTGCGGGTGTCGAGGATGGCCGCCTTGGTGCCGGCGACGACATCGACATAACGGCGCGTCTCGCTCGCCACGCCCGACATCAGTTGAAGGAAATTGAGCGCGGCGCGTTCGGCGGTCAGCAGCGCGCGCGGTGGCGCTTCGATGCCGCACACGACGCTGCCGGCTTTCATCATGTCGCCTTCGGCATACTTCCAGTCGATCTCGATGCCCTGGTCGAGCGCCTGCATCACGCCTTCAAACCAAGGGGCGCCGCACAGCACTGCGTCCTCGCGTACGATCACGCGCGCCCGCACCAGGACATCGTTGGGCACCAGCTTGCCGGTCAGGTCGCCGCTGCCGATGTCTTCCAGCAGCGACGCCAGCACGTTGGCCTCGAACGCCGACTGCAGCGCCGCGTCGAATTCATTGAACGGATTGCGCAAATTACTCATGCAGGGCCAACTCCCGAAAACAGTGCCGATTCTTTTGCCAGTTCGCCGGTCGGCAATGCCTTGGCCTTTTTCGCCGCGGCGAAATCGAGCATGCGGTCGATGGAGCGCACCGCCTGTTTGCCGATTTCCGGATCGACGAATACTTCGTTGTTCAAATTTTCCAGCACATCAGCCAGGTTGCGCAGGCCGTTCATCGCCATCCACGGGCAATGCGCACAGCTCTTGCAAGTGGCGCTGTTGCCGGCGGTCGGCGCTTCGATGAAGTGCTTGCCGGGGGCCGCCATGCGCATCTTGTGCAGGATGCCGTTGTCGGTGGCGACGATGAAAGTGCTCGCGTCCATCGACTGCGCCGCATTGATCAGCTGCGTGGTCGAGCCGACCACGTCGGCCAGCGCCACCACATTGGCCGGCGATTCGGGATGCACAAGTACTTTGGCCTCCGGATGCTCGGCCTTCAGCAAATCGAGTTCGATGCCCTTGAATTCGTCGTGCACCAGGCAGGAGCCCTGCCACAGCAGCATGTCGGCGCCGGTCTTCTTCTGGATATAGGAACCGAGGTGACGGTCCGGCGCCCACAGGATCTTCTTGCCCTGCGCGTGAAGGTGCGCCACGATATCGAGGCCGATCGAGGAAGTCACCATCCAGTCGGCGCGCGCCTTTACCGCGGCGCTGGTGTTGGCGTACACGACGACTGTGCGATCCGGGTGGGCGTCGCAGAACGCGGCGAATTCGTCGGCCGGGCAGCCCAGGTCGAGCGAACAGGTGGCGTCCAGGTCAGGCATCAGGATGCGCTTTTCAGGGCTCAGGATTTTGGCGGTCTCGCCCATGAAGCGCACGCCGGCCACGACCAGCGTCTTGGCAGGATGATCGCGGCCGAAGCGCGCCATCTCCAGCGAATCGGACACGCAGCCGCCGGTTTCCTCGGCCAGGTCCTGCAGGTCCGCGTCCACGTAGTAGTGCGCGACCAGCACCGCTTCGCGCTCCTTCAGCAGGCGCCGGATCTTGTCCTTGAGCACAGTGCGCTCGTCGGCGGTTGGTGTCTCCGGGGCGCGTGCCCAGGCTTCCGCGGTGCAGGAGAGTCCTGCTTGCGGATGGTCGTATTCGACCTTCTTGATTGGCATGACGTTCATGGTGGCTCCCTGGTCCCTGCCCGTTTAATCGATACCCTGGCTCTTCAGGTAGTCTTCGTAGTTACCCTGGAAATCGACGATCTCATTCTCCTTGATTTCCAGTACGCGCGTGGCCAGCGAGGAAACGAACTCGCGATCGTGCGATACGAAAATCAGGGTGCCGGTGTATTTTTCAAGCGCGATGTTGAGCGACTCGATCGATTCCATATCCATGTGGTTGGTCGGCTCGTCGAGCAGCATCACGTTGTGACGGCCGAGCATCAGCTTACCGTACATCATGCGGCCCTTCTCGCCACCGGACAGCACCTTGACCGACTTCTTGACGTCGTCGCCGCCGAACAGCAGGCGGCCCAGGATCGAGCGCACGGCCTGGTCGTCGTCGCCTTCCTTGGTCCACTGGCCCATCCAGTCGGCCAGCACTTCGCCGCCGGCGAATTCTTCAGTCGGATCCTGCGGCATATAGCCGACGTTCGCGTTTTCGGCCCACTTGACGCGGCCCGTGTCCGGCTTCATGTTGCACATCTCGCCGCAGATCGAACGCAGCAAAGTGGTCTTGCCGGCGCCGTTCGCGCCGATGATGGCCACGCGTTCGCCCGCTTCGACCATGATGCTGAAATTCTTGAACAGCTGGCGATCGTACTTCTTCGAGATGCCTTCCACTTCCACCGCGAGGCGGTGCAGCTTCTTCTCGCCTTCGAAACGTACGAACGGGTAGGCGCGCGAGGACGGCTTGATATCGTCGACCTTGATCTTCTCGATCTGCTTGGCGCGCGATGTCGCCTGGCGCGCCTTCGACTTGTTGGCGGCGAAGCGGCGCACGAAGTCCTGCAGTTCGGCGACCTTGTCCTTGGCTTTCGCGTTGTTGGCCAGCTGCTGGTTGCGCGCCTGGGTCGAGGCAAACATGTACTCGTCGTAGTTGCCCGGGTAGACCTTCAGCGTGCCGTAATCCATGTCGGCCACGTGGGTGCAGACCTGGTTCAGGAAGTGGCGATCGTGCGAGATGATGATCATCGTCGAGTTACGGTCGTTCAGCACATCTTCCAGCCAGCGGATCGTGTTGATGTCGAGGTTGTTGGTCGGCTCGTCGAGCAGCAGGATGTCCGGATTCGAGAACAGTGCCTGGGCCAGCAGCACGCGCAGCTTCCAGCCTGGCGCCACAGCGCTCATCGGGCCCTGGTGCTGGTCGATCGAGACGCCGGCGCCGAGCAGCAGTTCGCCGGCGCGCGCTTCGGCTGAGTAGCCGTCGTACTCGGCGACTTTGCTTTCCAGTTCGGCCGCGTGCATGTAATCGTCGTCGGTCGCTTCCGGGTTCGCGTAGATTGCATCGCGCTCCGAGATTGCGTTCCATAACTCGGTGTGGCCCATCATGACGACGTCGAGCACGCGCATCTCTTCGAATGCGAACTGGTCCTGGCGCAGCTTGCCGAGGCGCTCGTTCGGATCGAGCATGACGGTGCCGGCGGACGGCTCGAGGTCGCCGCCGAGGATTTTCATGAACGTCGACTTGCCGCAGCCATTGGCGCCGATCAAACCGTAGCGGTTGCCGTCTCCAAATTTGACGGAGATATTTTCGAACAGCGGCTTGGCGCCGAATTGCATGGTGATATTAGCTGTGGAGAGCACGTGTAAAGCCTTTAAGCGAGGATTTCTATTAACCGGTTATTTTACCATTGTGCAGTGCACACCGTGGGGCCCATCGGAAAATGGGCCAAAGCCGCCATCTCCAGGGCTTGCTTAGCCGCGCAGGCGGTCGCGCAGGGCGTAATACCAGTAGCTGAGCTGGGCGGCGAACAGGCCGGCCGGGCCGCCGGTCGCCGGCAGCTTCCATGGCGCGAAGCGGGCCAAGTCTCCGCCTTCCCCGCATAGCGCGGACGCCAGTACTTCGCCTGCCAGCGTGGTCGGCGCGACGCCGTGGCCACCGAATCCCATGCCGTACCAGCTGCCATCGGGCAAGCGGCCGAGCTGCGGCATCTTGTGGCGGCCGTAACTCATCATGCCGCTCCAGGCATAATCGACCTTTACGCCGGCCAGTTGCGGATACACCCGCAGCATGTCGGCGTACAGCAAGCGCGCGACGCCGCCCGCATCGCGGTCGCGCACCGAGATCCGCCCTCCCCATAGCAGCCGGCTATCCGCAAGCGGCCGGTAGTAGTCGAACGCGAACCGGGTGTCGTACACCGCAGCCCCGGTCCGCAGCGCGCCGTGCAGGCGCTCGCCCAGGGGTTCGGTCACCATCACGTAGGTCGCGATCGGCAGCATTGCGCGCGCCAGCCGCGGCGACAGCCGTTCGAGGTAGCCGCCGCAGCACACGACCACTTCACGCGCCCTGACCTCGCCGCGCGCCGTCGTCACGCGCCAGCCCTGCCCGTCCCGGCCGATACGGGTGGCGCGGCTCTGCTCGTGGATGCGGACTCCCCCAGAGGCCAGCGCCCGCGCCTGTCCGCGTGCGTATTTGAGGGGATGGAAGTGGAAGGCGCCAGGCTCGAACAAGGCGCCGGAATAACGATCGGTCAACAGGCGGCCCGCCAGCTCGGCGCGGCCGATGCGCTGCCATTCGACGCCAAAGCTGTCTGCCATGAAGCGCTCCTGCCTGTCGAGGATACGCTGGTCGCCAAACCAGTTGGCCAGGTAGACGCCTTCGTCGCGCGCGTCGCACTCGATGCCGTATTGACGTATGCGGCGCCGGATGGTCGCCACCGCTTCGAGCGTGAGGTGATAGAGTGTGCGCGCATCGGCCGCCCCAACCGCGCCGACCAGCTCGCGCTCGCCGAGCGAGAAGCCGCCGAATACAAAGCCGCCGTTGCGGCCGGAAGCGCCGTGGCCGATGGTGTCCGCCTCAAGCAGCACCACGCCGGCCTGGCCGCGCTCCATCAGCGAAACTGCCGTGGCCAGGCCCGCGAAACCGCCGCCGATAATGCAAATCGCGTAGTCGGCGGCGCCTTCAATGGCTGGGTAGTCGGCCGCAGCCGATGTCGCCCGGTAGTAGTCCTGACCGGGCGACAGTTCAGGCATCGCCTAGCGTGGGATAGTCGCTCATGGTCAGCTGGAAGCGCGCGCTGTCGGACACCAGGCTGGCCTGCGCGCCGAACGGAATCGTCACGCGCTTGGGGATATGGCCGAACTGCAGGCCGGTGAGAACCGGCAGTGGCAGCGTCGCGCGCAGGTAGGCCAGCATCACATCGAAATCGTAGCCATGATCGGCGGGACTGAGACGGTAGGCCGACACATCGCCAAGTATCAGCGCCTTCTGCCTGGCCAGCACGCCGGCCTGCATCAGCTGCAGCAGCATGCGTTCGACCCGGTAGGGATGCTCGTTGACGTCTTCGACATACAGGATGCCGCCTTCGATCATCGGGAAGTACTCCGTCCCCAGCAGCGACACCAGCATCGCCAGGTTGCCGCCCCAAACCTTGCCGGTGACGTTCACCGACGGATTGCCGGCAGCCAGTTCGGTGACAACGTGGGTCGGCCCGGCCAGGCACTGCCAGAAATTATCGAGCGTGAAATCGACAGGCTTGTCGGCGGCAAAATCGCCCGCGAACATCGGTCCGGCATAGCTGATCGCGCCGGTCTTGGCCATCAGGCCCATATGCAGCGCGGTCATATCGGAAAAGCCGACGAAGATCTTGCCGCTGGCGGCCAGCGCTTCGAAATCGATCCTCGGAAGCAGGCGAGTGATGCCGTACTGGCCGCGCAGCGCCATCACCACCTGTACCTCGGGGTCGGCCACGGCGGCTTCGAGCTGCGCCAGCCTGCCCTCGTCGGTGCCGCCGAAACGCTGGAACGACAGTTCCGGGTCGTAGTAGTTGTGGACGATGCAGCCGCGCTGCTCCAGCCGCTCGATGCCACGCGCGAGCGCAGCGTCGTCAGGGGCGCGTCCGCCCGGTGCGAAAATGGCGATGCCGATTGGTTTTATCATTACTGCTTTTCAAAGTGATGAGGGAGTGGGTCTGGCGCCATCTTACCGTGCGCGTGCACGTCGATCAAGGCAAGCAGCCGTTCGATCAGCTGCGCCGGCAGGTCGTGCCCCATCCCTTCGATCACTTCGAGCCGCGCCCCCGGCACCAGCCGCGCGGTGTCGACGCCGCACGCGAGCTTGATCAGCGGGTCGGCCGCGCCATGAATCACCAGCGTGGGACGGTCGATCGTTGCAAGCAGCGCGGTGCGCTCGCCGGATGCGATGATGGCCAGCAGCTGGCGCGCCACGCCGGCGCTGCACACGTTGCGCCGCAAGGACGCCGACACGCGCGCGCGCAACTGGCGCTCGGGCGTGGGATAGGCGGGACTGCCGATCACGCGAAAGATGCCGGCCATGTGATCTACCATCTGCTCGTGATCGTTTGGATCCGGCGGGCGCGCCAGCACCGCCTTGCGGGCGGCGCGAGTGGGTCCGGGCAGGCCGCGGCGCCCGCTGCTCGACATGATCGAGGTCAGGCTGAGCACGCGCGCGGGGTGGCCGGCGGTAAGGATCTGGCCGATCATGCCTCCCATCGACAGCCCCACCACGTGCGCTTTCGCCACCCCGAGCGCGTTGAGCACGCCGAGCGCGTCGGCGGCCATGTCGTCCAGCCGGTAAGGACTGCGCACCGGCAAGCGCAGCATCGATTTGAGCGCGGCGAGCGCCAGCTTGGGCGTACCCGCCTGTTTGAATTTGGTCGACAGGCCGCAGTCGCGGTTGTCGAAACGAATCACGTAGAAGCCCAGTTCGACCAGGCCGTCGACGAAGTCCTCGGGCCATGCCGTCAGTTGCAGCCCGAGGCCCATGATCAGCAGGATCGGCAACCCTTTGGGGTCGCCCGCCGTCTCGTAGGCGATGTCGATTCCGTTGGCGGTCAGGTTGGGCATGATGGCGCGGTCGCAGCGAACATTGCTGTTTCTCCTGCGTCCAGCATACCATTTTTGAATGGCGACCGGCGTGCGCTGGCGCGGCCTATTCGGGCGCCGGCGTGCGTGCGGCAGCCCGCCGTTCGGCAAAGAATCCGCGCAACATGGCGCTCGCCTCTTCGGCCATGATTCCGCCCACCAGTTCGGTGTGATGATTGAGCTGTTGCTGCTCGAACAGGTTCAGCACGGAGCCGCAGGCGCCGGTCTTCGGATCGGTTGCGCCGTACACGACGCGCGCCAGCCGCGCATGCATCATGGCGCCCGAGCACATCGCGCACGGCTCGAGGGTGACGAACAGTTCGCAGCCCGGCAGCCGGTAATTGCCGAGCTTTTCGGCGGCCGCGCGCAAGGCGACGATCTCGGCGTGCGCGGTGGGGTCGTGGCGCCCGATCGGCTGGTTGTAGCCCACCGCAATCAGCTCGCCGTCCTTGACGACGACGGCGCCGACCGGCACTTCGCCCAGGCGCCAGGCATGTTGCGCCTGCGCCAGCGCGAGCGCCATGAAATCGCTGTCAGGCATCGGTGATCTCGGCCCAGCAGTTAGGCGTTTCGTGCAGCACCAGCTTGTGCAGGTGCAGGCCGGTGCCGTAGCGGTCCTTGTAGGCCGCCTTCAGGATGTCGAACGCGACCCGCGCCAGGTTTTCCACGGTCGGGATGCGATCGATGACGACCGTCTTGTGGCCGGGCAGCGAGGCGAGGAATTCACGCACCTTGTCGTCTTTTTCGTAGACCAGGAAGGCGTGGTCCCAGACGTCGACCAGGTGTTCCTTGGCCAGCGACTTGATGTCGGAGAAGTCCATGATCATGCCGTTGTCGGAACTGCCTTCGACTTCGATGACCGCGCCGGTGAGCGTGATTTCCAGCGTGTAGCGGTGGCCGTGCAGGTTGCGGCACTGGCTCTTGTGGTCGGGAATCCGGTGTCCGGCATCGAATTCGAGCTTGCGTGTGATGGTGAGCATTGCTTAAGGTATCTGTAAAAGTTTATGGGTTTGCAAGCTCAGCTTCCATTTCGGGTTGCGCTTGCAGGTCTCGATCGCGAGACGGGTGTTGTGCTCGGCCAGCGGGCCGTCCATCGCCTGCACGAAGAAATTGTCGAACTCGAGCTGCTCGTAGGCGCCCAGGTCCTGGCCCGACTGCGGTATCACGACCTTGATTTCATTGCCTTTCTTGACCACGAGCGTCGACCCCATCTTCGGGCTGACGCAGATCCAGTCGACCCCGGCCGGCACCGGCAAGGTCCCGTTGGTTTCAATGGCGATCTGAAAACCGACCGCGTGCATCGCGGCGATCAGCGTCGTGTCGAGCTGCAGCAGCGGTTCGCCGCCCGTAAACACCACGTATTTGCTGGCCGGGTAGCTGGCAGGCCACAGGCTGTCGATCTCGGCCGCCAGCGCCGCCGGGTCGGGGAACTTGCCGCCGCGCTCGCCGTCGGTGCCGACGAAATCGGTATCGCAGAAAGTGCACACGGCGGTGGCGCGGTCGCTCTCGCGCCCGGTCCACAGATTGCAGCCGGAAAAACGGCAGAAAACGGCTGGCCGCCCCGCATGGGCGCCTTCACCCTGCAGGGTATAGAAAATTTCTTTGATGCTGTAAGTCACGGTAAACCTCGATCGTCAACCGGTCATTATAACGCGGCGCGGCCTTGCAGTCGTGGACCAGGCCCAGGACGCCCTGGCGTCCCCGCCTTCATGCCCCAACGAAATTGAGTTGATTCTCGACAATGCCGCCCTTGATCCGGCAATGTAACTTCGGTGCAGGACATTATGATCATTGTCGAAGGGATGCCATGAACATCGTCAGCCATCGCCTCGCCACCCGCGCCACCCTCCTGGCCGTGGGCATCGCAGGCATCGCCGCGATCGGCGCGTGGCCGGGCATCGAGCCGATGGTGCTGCCAGCGGTGCTGTGGCTGTCGCTGCTCGGCTGGGGATTCCACACCCTGCTCGGCCGTCACCTCGGCTTCAGCGACCGGTTGGTCTTCGCGGAAGCGCAGCGCGAACTGGAGCGCCACGCGCGCACGCAGGCGGAGCAGGCCCTGGGCGACACCCACACCACGCTGTGCCGCCTGGTGCAGCAGCAGGAACAGGTGCGCGAAACCGAACGCAACCGGATCGCGCGCGACATCCACGACGACCTCGGCCAGCACCTGCTGGCCCTGAAAATCGAATTGTCGCTGATGCAGGTGAGCACCAGCGGGGTCCACCCGCAAGTCCATCAGAAAATCGGCAGCCTGCTGCAGCACCTGGACCAGGCGATCGGTTCGCTGCGCACCATCATCAACGATCTGCGCCCGCTCGCGCTGGAACATGGCCTGCGCAACGCGATGGAGGCGCAGCTGGCCGAATTCTCGCGCATCAGCGGCATCCCGCACCAGTTGGAGGCGGACCCGGGCGCCTTCCACGCCAAGTCCGGCCGCAGCGTCGATGCGATGCTGTTCCGTATCCTGCAGGAATCACTGACGAACGTGGCGCGCCACGCCCAGGCGACCGAAGTCAAGATCACGTTGATCCGCAGCGCCGAGCTGCTGACCCTGCAAGTGCGCGACAACGGCATCGGCATGGCCGGCCACCCGCCCACCCGCGGCTGCGGCATGGCCGGCCACCCGCCCACCCGCGGCTGCGGCCTGGCAGGGATCGCCGACCGGGTCGCCGCGGCCGGCGGCAAGTTCGTCATTGACACCCAGCCGGGCGCAGGCACCTTGCTGTCGCTGTCAATCCCGCTGACACGGCCGATGGCGACACTTTAGCAAGCCATTCACTCATCCCTTGCTAAATGTCAATAATTTCGGACGTCGTCGTAGCAGAATCAGAACTTGTCGGTAGTCAATCATTTGCCCAGCGGACAGTTTTTTACAGGGACTGAACATGCCAACTACAACAATACAGCGCGCGCCGCACCGTTCCGCCCCCGACCATGAGCGCGCGTTCGCCAACAAGCTGATGGAAATGCTGGCGATCCCGGCTTTCGTGCTCGATACCGGCTGCAAGGTGATGATCTGGAACCGCGCCTGCGAGCGCCTGACCGGGGTGCCCGGCGACGAAGTCATCGGCACGTCCGACCACTGGCGCAGTTTCTACGATGAGCCGCGCCCGATCCTGGCCGACCTGGTGATCCAGAACCGCACCGACGAGATCCGCCACCTGTATCCGCGCCAGCTGAAGGATACTATGTCAGGCAGCAAGCTGTGTGCCGAGAGCTGGTGCGACATGCCGCGCGCCGGACGGCGCTACCTGGCCGCCGACGCCAGTCCGATCCTCGACGACGCCGGCGCGCTGGTGGCGGTGGTGCAAACCCTGCGCGACCTGACCGACGAGAAAATGGCGCAGATCAAGCTCGAGCAGCTCGCCACCCGCGACGGCCTGACCGGCCTGGCCAACCGCCGCTGCTTCGACGACACCCTGCACGCCGAATGGGCGCGCGCGATGCGCCAGAAACAGCCGCTGTCGCTGCTGATGGTCGACGTTGACAATTTCAAGGCCTATAACGACGCCAACGGCCATCTCGGCGGCGACGAATGCCTGAAGCGCATCGCCAGCGCCGTTGCAAGCGAAATGCGCGCCAACGACCTGGTGGCGCGCTACGGCGGCGAGGAATTCGCCGTGATCCTGCCGAACCAGTCGCTCAAGGGCGCGGCCATCGTCGCCGAGCGGATCCGCTGCCGGGTCGAGCGCCTGCAGGTGCCCCATCCCGCCGCCACGGCCGGCCATGTCACTGTCAGCATCGGCGCGGCGACCGCGCTGGCCTCGCCCGCAGCCAAGGCCAGCGAACTGGTCGGCATCGCCGACGCCGCGCTGTACCGGGCCAAGCACATGGGCCGCAACCAGATCAGCCTGCCAATCACCGAGACGTGCTGAAACTGGCGCCGGCGGCCTGCCCGCCGGCGCTTGCCAAAACCGGTCGGGCACGGCGCCGGCTCAGTGCGTCATCCTTTCCCAGCCGTGTTTGATCGCGACCTTGAACTTGCTCCAGGCCGAGCCTGGATTTTTCCCTTCCCAATCGGTCCTGAGCTGCGGCTCGACATCTTTCCACAGTTTGCCCTTGTAGGTTTCGCCGGACGCCATCTTGGAGCCGTAGCGATAGGCGGGCGCATAGTCCTCGTAGGTATCGCCTTCGCCGGCGTAGTTGCTGTTGTAGTGGCCGCGAAAATACAGCTCGTCCTCTTGCGCGATGAAACCGGCGCCCACCGGCGGCTCGACGATGTGCTCGAACACCCGCACGCCGATCCGCTGCGAGACGGGAACGGTGGCCCCGCCTTCGGTCCCGGCGGCGAACTGCTGCGAACCTTGCTGGGCACCCTGCTGCGCAGCACCTTGTGCCGAGCCCTGCATACCGCCTTGCGCCGATCCGGCCGAACCCTGCGCGCTCTGCTGCGACATCGACGCCGATTGCTGCTGGCCGCCCATGCCCATCCGTATCGCTTCGCCGGCCAGCGCGCCGCCGCTCCATTCGGCGGCCTTCTCGTCGATGTCGATCGGGCCCCATTTCTCGACGATATCGGCGGCGCGCTCGACTTCGCGCTCATCGTCCGCCGTCATGGTCAGCACCTGGTGGCCGCGCGTGACGGCATCGGAATATCGCTGCACATATTCGCTGTCGTCGGTGCCGAACATGCTCCCCAGGAAACTCTTGATGCTGTCGACGATGGAACCGCCGCCGTGCGCCGGTTCGGCAGGCGGAGTGGCGGTGGTCTCGCCTTCGCTCAGGCGGATCTGCGAACGCGGGAAGCCGGAAGACACCAGCTCATCGAGGGCCGACTGGGCGTCGCCCCGGTTATCGAAGACGGCTATAAGTGTGCGTTTCATGATGGTTCCTCCAAATGATTCCAGGTCATCGGATCCGGCCATGGCGATGGGGAGCACCTTCAACCAGAAGCACTCGCGACCTTCCGTACCATGCCGGACCGACAATTGAGAGTACCGCAATCCGACGCCGAACTGCGCACTATTGAATCCCCACAAATTTGATTTTGGACGCAAAATCGATGTTGGAAAATCGTGCCCGTCGGATGCTGGAGAACCGTCATGCAAATGCAGCCGCTCGTTCCTGTAACGTCCGCCGACCCGGGCCGGCGGGCCGAGCTGTCGGCGCCGCACGGCTTCGAGGCTGAGCCCCCCGAAGATGCCGATCGCCTGCTGCACGCCATCATGGCCGAGGCCACACAGGGCGTCGCCCCGACCAGCCTGGCGCTGGCGGGGATCGACTGGCTGATGCACCTGGCGATGTCGCCCGGAAAATGGCAGCGGCTGATGGAAAAGGCGTGGAAGAAAGACATGCGCTGGCTGAACTATGCGGCGCGCGCTTCGCTCGGCATGCCGGTCCAGCCCTGCATCGAACCGTTGCCGCAGGACCGCCGCTTCCGCAGCGAACTGTGGCAGCGCTGGCCCTACAACCTGGTGCAGCAGGCGTTCCTGCTCAACCAGCAATGGTGGCACAACGCCACCACCGGCATCGATGGCGTCAGCAGGCATCACGAGCAAATGGTGTCGTTCGCCGCGCGCCAGATGCTCGACATGGCCTCGCCGCTCAATTTCGTCGCCACCAACCCCGAAGTGTGGAACGCCACCCTGCGCGAAGGCGGCGGCAATTTCGTGCGCGGCGCCGTCAATTTCGCCCAGGATTGGCAGCGCAAGACCGCCGGGTTGCCGCCGGTTGGCGCCGAGCAGTTCCGGCCCGGTATCGAGGTCGCCGCCACACCGGGCCAGGTGGTGTTCCGCAACCGCCTGGCTGAGCTGATCCAATACGCGCCGGCGACCGGCAGCGTGCGCGCCGAACCGATACTGATCGTGCCGGCGTGGATCATGAAGTACTACATCCTCGACCTGTCGCCGCATAATTCGCTGGTGCGCTACCTGGTCGAGCATGGCCACACGGTGTTCATGATTTCGTGGCACAACCCCGATGCCTCCGACAGCGAACTGGGCATGGAAGATTACGTGCACGACGGCGTCATGGCCGCGTTCGACGCCATCGCGCGCCTCGTTCCCGGCCAGAAGATCAATGCCGCCGGCTACTGCCTGGGCGGCACCTTGCTGTCGATCACCGCCGCCGCGCTGGCCACGGAGGGGCATCGCCTGCTCAACTCGATCAGCCTGCTGGCGGCCCAGACCGACTTCAGCGAAGCGGGCGAACTGATGCTGTTCATCGACGAAGGCCAGATCGACTGGCTGGAAGACCTGATGTGGCAGCAAGGCTACCTCGACAACCGGCAGATGGCCGGCGCCTTCAAGCTGCTGCGCTCGAACGACCTGGTGTGGTCAGTGGCGGTGGGCGAATACCTGCTGGGACGGCGCGCGCCGATGACCGACCTGCTGGCGTGGAATGCCGACACCACGCGCATGCCGCGCCGCATGCACAGCGACTACCTGCGCAAGCTGTTCCTGCACAACGACCTGTTTTCCGGCCGCTACCGGGTCGACGGCGGTCCGGTGGCGCTGACCGATATCGGCCGGCCGCTGTTCGCGGTGGCCACGATGAGCGACCATGTCTCGCCGTGGCGGTCGGTGCACAAGATCCACCTGGTGCCGAACTGCGACATCACCTTCGTGCTCACTAGCGGCGGCCACAACGCCGGCATCATCAGCGAACCCGGACATCCCGGGCGCAGCTTCTACATGGCGACGCGGCGCCAGGGCGAATGCTACCTCGATCCCGATACCTGGGTCACCGCGGCGGAACAGCGCGACGGTTCGTGGTGGCCGGCCTGGAACAGCTGGCTCGAGCAGGTCTCGCCGGGTGGCATGGTCACGGCGCGCGAGATCACTGGCGGACTCTGCCCGGCTCCCGGCCAATACGTGCTGGAGCGCTAGCGCGGCTTCAGTTGAACGGGTTGTCGACCGTTTTTACGACCGGTGCCGGCAGCGTGTCGGGCAGCTCGGCCGCTTCCAGTTTCGCGACCACATCGGCCAGCAGCCGGTGCAACAGCCTGGCCTTTGCCAGTCCTTGCTGGTCCAGCGTCAGGTCGACATCGCCGGCCAGGGTGATCCGGTCGAGCCGGTTTTCGATCGCCAGGTCGCCGACCTGGAGCACGTCGGCTTCATTGGCGAACGGGACGAACGACGATTGCTTGGTGCTCATGGCAGGGTTCCTCAATCAAAAAAGCTATGTAACCGTAAAGTGTGGGACGACTTGCGGCGTCATCGTGCCACCTCTTCCTGCACGCGCCGCGGCCCAAGGGCCGGGGTCAGGTCCGGCGGACCTGACCCCGGCGGTCCCGCACTTTACGGTGACACAGCCATTAAAAACTCAGCACGTATGCCGATTTCTTTTGCCGGATGTTCGGCAGCCGCAGCATCGCTTCCTTCTGCCGCTGCGTCAGCGAAGGCAGCAGGTCGATGCCGATCGTCGATTCCAGCTGGGCGATCGAAATGGCCTGGTACTCGGCGTTGGCGCGGTTCTCGATGAACCACGCCGCGCCGGCGTGCTGGCGCGGGCTGTACACCAGTTTATACACGTGGCTCGGCACCATCACCTTACCCACCTTGCGCACGCTGGCGCCGATAAACGCCGGCCCGGTGATGACGTACAGCGCGCCCTCCTTCTTGGCCATCTTGCGCACCACGCCTTCGATGCCGGCCCAGACGTGGCGGTTGATGTCCGCATCCTGCGGCACCATGTTCGCCAGCGTAAAGCTTTCGTGCTGCGACTGGCGGTCCGGCATGTCGCCGTTTGGCGACATGTGGCCGCGGTCGAAGCCGCTGCGGGCGTAGTCGGACAGCTCGGCGCGCTGCGACGGCGGCAATTGCGGCTCGGCGTGGAAGGAATTCTCGCGCGACAGCTCATGCGCCGCGTCGAGATTGTCGGCGCGCAGGTATTCGGCCGACCACAAGGGCGTGCGCGTCACGCCCGAATGCATCACGCCGAACACGCCGAAGCATAATTCGCGCGTGGCGGAGGCGAGCTTCGGATTGCGGATTTCGGGCAGGCGCCCATCCATGTAGTGCGCCGGGCAACCGCCGGCAAACGCCGGTGCGGCCGCCAGCAACAGCCACGCCAGCGCCGCGGCGCCGAGACTTTTTTGCAGCATGATTTCCTAATTGAAATAAATCGATGCGGCATTCTAGCCGAGCGCGGGGCTAAGGCAACAAGAGCGTGTGCTGGGTGGCCGTATGAAAATCGCGCCAGACCCGGTTAATGTCGCTGAGTTCGCTCGCCGCATACAGGCCGCAGTAGGGGTAGATCTCGTCGACGCCCTTGCGCGACACCGCGACCAGCGCCAGAGAGGCAGACTGGAGCGCGGCCGCGTCGGCCGAGGAGATCGCGCTGCCGCCGGCCACCTGTTCCCAGGCGAGGTCGAGCAGGCGATAGAAATGGGCGCGCGCCGATTCCAGGTCGGCGGCCGCTGCGCGCAACCGTTCTGCCACGCCGGGCACATCGATCAGCTGGAGCCCGCTCAGCGGATGGCGCCGGCGCGCGATGGCCGGCTGCGCCAGGCGCAGGAAATGGCCAGCCATGCCCGCCAGGTTGGCCGCCAGGGTCACGAACGCCAGCGAAAAAAACGGAAACCGGTATAGCGGACCTTCGGCGCTCGCATGCGCGCCATCGATCACAAAGCTGTGCTGCGCCGCGATCCACCGGCCGTCGATCCGGTAGCTGTGCGATGCGGTCGCGCGCAAGCCGATGCTGTGCCAGGACGGCTCCACCTGCACCTCCCTGGCCGGAACAATGAAGGCGCGGATGCGCGCGGCGCCCGCATCGTCGAGCAAGGGCCGGCCATGTTCGCGGATGATCGCGTTCAGCGTGAAGTGCGTGGCCATCGGCGCTCCGCTGGCGTAATCCCATCGGCCACTGAGGCGAAAGCCTTCGCCATCGATATCGGCGTAGCCCGTCGGTGCGCCGCTGCCGGCCACACAGAGGCGGCTGGCGCCGACGATCTTCCCGGCCAGCGCCGGCGGCAGGAAGCCGGCGAACCAGCCGGCGCCCGCACACAGCGTCACCACCCAGCCCATGCTGCCATCGGCTGCGGCAATCTGTTCCTCGAGCCTGACCACGGCCGGCAGCGGCAGTTCCGCGCCACCCGCCGCTTTCGGCGCGAGCATGCGAAGCCAGCCGCGCCGGTGGATCAGCGCCTGCTGGACCGGATGCAGGAAGCCCCCGGTATCAGCGGACGCTGCAAACTGCGCGATGCGGCGGGCATCGCGCTCGAAAAGGGATGGGCTGGCCGGCTGCTTGAAGTGTTGCGACATCAAATCACTTTCTCATTTTCACGGTGACGGCAGCATATCAGAGCGGAGCGGCCATGCGCAGCAAGCGCGCAGCCAGCGCCGCGACACTGGCGCGCAGGGCATCCGGCGCGACCACTTCCGCTTCGAATGGCGCCGCGCACAGCTGCCGCGCGAACCAGTCAAGGTCGTCGGCCTGGCCGCGCAAGCGCACGCCGCCCTCAACCTGCTCGAAGAAGCCGATCTCGTCGAAGAAATGATCGCCCGCCGTCGCGAGGTCGGTTTTCAGCAGCACCTCGACCGCATGCGCGCGCGGCATCGCGGCCATCGACGTGCGAAGGTGCTCCAGCACATCGAAACCCTGCGGCCTGGCGAAGGACACCGGACGCGGTTCGACGCTGGCGATGCGGTCTAGCCGGAACGAGCGCAAGCCGCCGCGCAGCTGGCACATGCCCACCACATACCAGCAGCCGTTGCGCATCGCCAGGCCATAGGGATCGACCTCGCGCGCACTGTGCTCGCCGTCGGCGCTGCGGTAATCCAGCCGCACGCGCTGCTGCGCCAGCGCCGCCGAGCTGAGCGCGAGCAGCGCGTCGTTGGCGCCGGGCGACGCCGCGCCGGCCAGGTCCAGCTGCACCGTCTGGCCGAGCGCGCGCACGCGCCGCTTCAGCGTGGCCGGCATGATCCGTTCGAGCTTGGCCTGGGCGCTCGCGGCCGCCGGCGCCGCCTCGGACAGCGCGAACCGGCGCGCCGCGAGCAGACCGACCGACAGCGCCAGCGCCTCGTCGTCGGTAAACATCATCGGCGGCAATTTGAAACCGGCCATCAGCGCATAGCCGCCATCACGGCCGCGCCGGGTCGTGATCGGGATGCCGATGTCTTCCAGCGTGACGATGTAGCGGCGCACGGTGCGCGCGTCGATGCCCAGGCGCGCCGAGATGTCGGCGCCGCTCAGTTGGCCATGGGTCTGCAGCAGTTCGAGCACTGCCAGCACCCGGGTGGTTGGATGGTACATGCCGAGAAGATAGCAGATTAATAGGGCGAAATCTGTCCTGATTTAGAACTATCCTGCATTTCGTGCCCACCCCAACCTGAAGGAGATCCTATGTACAGCAGTGCAAGCTTGTGGCTTTACTTTATCGTCGTGTTCGGCATCATCGCCCTGCCCGGCATGGACATGGCCTTCGTAATGGCCACCTCGCTGCTCGGAGGGCGGCGGGCCGGCATGGCCGCGGTGGCCGGCATCGTCGCCGGCGGCCTGTGCCATTTGGTAATGGCCGGGCTGGGCGTGGCGGCGATACTGCGCTGGTGGCCGGCGCTGTTCCAGGTCATGCTGGTCGGCGGCGCAATGTACATCGCCTGGATGGGCGTCGGCTTCCTGCGCAGCAGCGGGATCGTCTTGCCCGGGCGGCCCGGTGCGCTGCGCTCGCCAGGAACTGCGTTTCGGCGCGCCATGGTGACCAGCCTCGTCAATCCCAAAGCTTATATATTCATGTTCGCCGTCTTCCCGCAATTCCTGCAGCCGGCGCTCGGTCCGGTGTGGATCCAGGCCGGCGTTCTCGGCGCCATCACATCGGTGACGCAGGCCGGCGTCTACGGCGGACTCGCGCTGGCCTCGAGCGGCGCGAGCGGCTGGTTCGCCAAGAATCCTGGAGCCAGTACGGCGGTGGCGCGCGTGACCGGCGCCTTGCTGCTCGCCGTCGCAGCGCTCACGGGCATGCAGGCATTCTTTCCTGCTCACATCTGAAGCCTGGCCTCAGGTCTCAGGTCCGAAATGTTAAAAAAGTCCGAATGTCGGACCTGAACCCAGCACTTTGGCGTTGGTGTTGGTGTTGCAGAATTACTTTCCTTGCATAAAAATTTCCTCCCAACCATTGTTATTACAGCTACAATCCTTCGCGCTGGACGGTCGGAGACAGATTGTGACTATGGGATAATAATGAAAATAGCAAACTTGAAAATCGGACATCGCCTCAACATCAGCTTCGCGCTGACGATCGCCATGCTGGCGGTCGTTGTGGCGCTGGGAGCGTCGCGGCTGGCGATCGTCAGCGGCGACGTCGACGCCACGGTCAACGACTACTATAAGAAGGTCACCGACCTGAATCAGGTCAAGGGCGCACTGGACCTGCAGGCGCGCTACCTGCGCAACGCCCTGCTCCTCGACGACGCAGCCCTGGCCAGGGCGGAACTCGACAAGGCCGACCAGCTCGCCATCACTGTGGCCAGCGATTTCCAGCAGGTCGGCGCGCGCCTCATAGCCCCGGAAGCGCGCGCGCTCCTTGGCCGCGCCACCCAGGCCGGCGCCAGTTTCAATGCCGAACGCGAGCAGGTCGCGCGGCTTGCGCGCGCCGGACAGAAGGAACAGGCCACCGCCGTGCTGCTGGCGGCGATGTCGTCCGCCCAGCTTTCCTATTTCAATGCGATCGACCAGCTGATAGCGTTCCAGTCGCAACTGATGCGCGATACCGGCTCCCACGCGATCACCAGCGCACGCCTCGCCAGCCAGGTGATGATGGCGCTCGGTATCGTCGGCGGCGTGCTCAGCATGTTCACCGCCTGGTATATCACCCGCGGCATCGTGGGCCCGATCAGCTATGCGGTGCGGGTCGCCCGCACTGTCGCATCCGGTAACCTGACCAGCAGGATCGAGGTGCGCTCGCAGGATGAAGTCGGCCAGCTCTCGGCCGCGCTGAAGGAAATGAACGACAGCCTGGCCGGCATCGTCAGCCAGGTACGCGGCGGCACCGACAGCATCGCCCAGGCCTCCGGCGAGATCGCGGCCGGCAACCAGGACTTGTCGGCTCGCACCGAACAGCAGGCCGGCACACTGGAGGAAACCGCGGCGTCGATGGAGCAGCTGACGGGCACTGTCCGCCAAAATGCCGACAACGCCCGCCAGGCCAGGGAGCTCGCACTGTCGGCCTCGTCGCTGGCCGGCCAGGGCGGCGTCGTCGTCGGCCAGGTGGTGGCGACGATGGAATCGATCAACGCCGGGTCGCGCAAGATCGCCGACATCATCGGGGTCATCGATTCGATCGCCTTCCAGACCAATATCCTGGCGCTGAACGCGGCGGTGGAAGCCGCCCGCGCCGGCGAACAGGGCCGCGGCTTCGCCGTGGTGGCGAGCGAAGTGCGCAACCTGGCGCAGCGCTCGGCCGCCGCCGCGCGCGACATCCATCGCCTGATCGGCGCATCGGCTACCGAAGTCGACGCCGGCGCCCGCCTGGTCGAACAAGCCGGACGCACGATGGGCGAGATCGTCGACGGCATCGGCCGGGTCAGCGCCATCGTCAGCGAGATCGCCGACGCCAGCGTCGAACAGCTCGAGGGCATCGTCCACGTCAATGCCGCGCTGGCGCAGATCGACCAGGCCACCCAGCAGAACGCCGCGCTGGTGGAGGAAGCTGCCGCCGCCGCCGCATCGATGCGCCAGCAGGCCGGCGAGCTGTCGAGCGCGGTGGGCATCTTCACGCTCGAGGCGGCGGCGCCGTCCAAGGCACGCGTGGCGCCGCTGCGTCCTACGGCGCGTCCGGCAATCGCCCTGGCGCACGATAGCGAAACGCGCAGGCGGTCCGATTCGAATAAAATGCGCGCATAGCACATTCTGCTTGGAAACTTCGTGCCCGCAATCGAGCCGCAATCGATCCCGGGGGACCTGCGCCGCGTCGTGCTCACCGGAACGCTTTGTCCTGTATTTTGTCGTTCCCGATAGAAGGCGTGCATCGCCTGCTCTCGATTTTTTTTGGCCACCCACGAAGATTCGCCCCTGCACTACCGGGTCGGCGGCTGGCCTACGGCCTGATCCTGCTGGCGATCCTCGAGAAAAACTGGCCACGGAGCCAGCCTCGACCGCCGCCGCAGTGACGGCACACGGCCGCGCGGCCCATTCGCATTGATGTGTACAATTATTAACTTTCAAGGACCGCGCTGCGACAGGCTTCTTTCCCAATGACCTCAATTTCCACCGCGCCGGATTCCGGCCAACCGAGCGCCGTGCTGCTTGTCGAACATCCCGCCACACCAATCCCAGGCGCAGCGGCCGTGCTGACCGAACTTGGCCAGGTGCTGGTCCGCGCGGCCTCGGCCGCCGAAGCGCTGGAGTGCGCCCGCAACCTTGACTTCGTCCTGATCCTGGCCGGCCTGCGGGACGAAGGCGAGGACACGCTCGAGCTGGTGCGCCAATTGCACGCCAACCGGCGCTCCAGCCAGACCCCCTTGATCGTGCTGGCGCCGGGCGCCGGCGCCGGATTCCCGCTCGAACGCTGCTATGAAGCGGGCGCGGTCGACGTGCTGGCCGGGCCGGTCCCGCCGGCGGCGCTGAAGGCCAAGGCGCGCTTCTTCGTCGAAGCCATGCGCACGGCCGTCGAACGGCGCCGCGCCGAAGAAGCGCTGAGCGACATGCGGGTTCGGCTCGATGCCACCGCTGCCGACGCCGAGCTGGCGATGTGGAGCTGGGACCTGAAGGCCGACCGCGTCACCACCGATGCGAACATGGAATGGCTGTTCAATGTGTCGCCCGAGGAGGCGGCCGGTGGCCCGGTTGCCGCGTTCTATCGGGCGATCCATCCCGACGACGCGCTGCTCGACCAGGTACGGGTCAAGCACGCGATCGAGAGCGGCGAGGCCTACAATTCCACGGTCCGGGTTCGCGCGTCCGATGGCCAATACCATTCCGTCATCTCGCGCGGACAGGTCAGCTACGACGCCGAGGGCAAGCCGGAGCGCTTGCGCGGCGTGGTGGTCGACGTCACGCGCGAACGCAACGTGCGCGCCGAATTGCGCGACAGCGAAGAGCGCTACCGCACCTTGTTCGAGGCGATCGATGAAGGCGTCTGCATTATCGAGATGCTGTACAACGATGCCGGCGAGCCCTGCGACTACCGCTTCCTCGAAATGAACAGCGCCTTCGTCCAGCACACCGGGCTGGTCGACGCGCTCGGCAAGACCGTGCTCGAGCTGGTGCCAGGCCACGACCGCCACTGGTTCGAACTCTACGGCCGGGTCGCCGCCACAGGTGAGCCGGTGCGTTACATGAACGAAGCGAACGCGATGAACCGCTGGTTCGATGCCTACGCCACCCGGGTCGGCGGCGCTGACAGCCGCAAGGTGGCGGTCCTGTTCACCGATATCACCGAGCGCAAGCGCACCGAGATGCAATTGCAGCGCCTGGCCGCCGACCTGACCGACGCCGACCGACGCAAGACCGAATTCCTCGCCACGCTCGCGCACGAATTGCGCAATCCGCTGGCGCCCCTGCGCAGCGGCCTCCAGGTGCTGCGCCTGTCGGCCGGCGATCCGGCCCGCGCCGCGCTCGTGCTCGAGGTGATGGAGCGCCAGCTCGGCCACATGGTCGAACTGGTCGACGACCTGCTCGACGTCGCGCGCATCACGCGCGGCCAGGTCGAACTGAAACGCGCGCGCATCGACCTGAAGAAAGTGCTCGAAGCGGCCGTCGAAACGGCGATGCCGGTCCTCGAGGACCACCGCCATCGCCTGCAAGTGGAGATCGGCGCGGAACCGATGCCGCTGTTCGGCGATGCCACGCGCCTGACCCAGGTCGTCAACAACCTGCTCAACAACGCCGCCAAGTACACCCCGCGCGGCGGCAATGTCACGCTGGCGGCGCGCCGCGAACAGGAAGAGCTCGTGGTCAGCGTCAGCGACAACGGCGTCGGCATCGCGCCCGAATCGCTGGACGAAGTATTCGGCCTGTTCAACCAGGTCGGGCGCGAGCGCGACCGCTCGCAGGGCGGGCTGGGAATCGGCTTGTCGCTGGTGCGCAGGATGCTCGAGCTGCATGGCGGGAGCGTGACTGCGGCCAGCGCCGGCGCCGGCCGTGGCAGCGTGTTCACGGTGCGCCTGCCGCTGGCCGCCGATGCCGCGCCGATTGCGGCTGCCACGGCAAGCAGTGACGCGCCGGCCCACATGCACAGCGTGCGCGTGCTGGTGGTGGACGACAACGGCGACGCCGCCGAGACCCTGTCGGCGCTGCTCGAGCTGCTCGGCCATCGGGCGCAGGTCGCCAACGGTGGCCACGCGGCCCTCGAGGCGATGCAGGATTTCAGGCCCCAGGTGGTGTTCCTCGACCTCGGCATGCCCGGGATGAACGGCTACGAAGTGGCCCGGGCAATCCGCGACGACCGCCGCTTCGACCAGCCCTTGCTGGTGGCGCTGACCGGATGGGGCGGCGCCGAGGACCGCCAGCGCACCAGCGCGGCGGGCTTCGACCGGCACCTGACCAAGCCGGTCGGGCTGGAGTCGATCGAGCAGATGCTCAGCCAGGTGTAGCCGCTACCACTCCAGCGCTTGCAGGCGCTGCGCCATGCGCGGCCAGCACAAGGCAGCGAGCTGGCTGCGTTCGGCCCATCGGTAGCCGTCCACTTCCGGAGTCGACTCGCCGCTGGCGTGATGTGGGAAAAAGCTGGTGCACTTCAGGTGCGCAAGGCTGTCCAGGTCCGCACCCGAACGCACCAGGTACAGGTGCAGCCGTTTGTCGGGCCGGTAGTCGAACAGGCCGATGTCGGTGAAACGGTCCGGCGCAAACGCGATCCCGGCCTCCTCGTACAGTTCGCGCATTGCCGCCTCCAGCGTGCTTTCGCCCGGATCCTGCATCCCTTTCGGGATATCCCACTTGGCGGTATGGGTCACATGGCACAGCAGCAGCTGGCCCGCCGGATTGACGATCAGCGTCCCGCAAGTGACCGGCAATTCGCCCTTCATTTCTTCACTCCCGCGACCGAACGGACAGTGCGTTCGAGCGACTCGATGCTGACCGGCTTGGTCAGGTGCTGGTCGAAGCCGGCCTCCTCCGACCGCGCCACGTCGTCGTGCGCGCCCCAGCCGGTCAGCGCCACCAGCACCACCTGGTGCATGCCGGGCGTGGCGCGGATCGCGCGCGCCACTTCATGTCCATTCATCCCGGGCAGGCCGATGTCCAGGAAGACCAGGTCCGGCCGGTATTGCAAGACCTGCTCGAAGCCCTGGTGGCCGTCGCTCGCCACGCGCGGCTGGTGTCCGAGCATCGCCAGCAGCGCCGACAAGCTTTCGGCCGCGTCGGCATTATCGTCCACCACCAGCACCCGCAGGCCCCGCTGGGCGCTTGCCGGCGCCGCTGGCGCGGCCGCTGCCAAGGCAAGCGGTGCGACAGGTCCTTCCAGCGGCAGGCGCAGCGTGAAGGTGCTGCCCTTGCCGCGTCCTTCGCTGGCGGCGGACACGCTGCCGCCGTGCAGTTCGGCCAGCCGGCGCACCAGCGACAGGCCGATCCCCAGCCCGCCCTGCGCCCGGTCGATATTGCTGCGCACCTGGGTGAACATGTCGAATACGGTGGGCAGGGCCTCGGCCGGGATACCTACCCCGCTGTCGATGACGGCGACCACGGCCTGCCCCGCTTCCGTCCACGCCCTGAGCGCGATGCGCCCGCCGGCCGGGGTGTACTTGGCCGCGTTGTTGAGCAGGTTGCTGAGCACCTGGACGATGCGGGTGGTGTCGACGCACAGGGTGAACGATTCGGACGGCAGTTCGACATCGAGCGCATGCCCGCTCGACTCGATCAGCGCGACGCTCGTTTCCAGCGCCATCGACACCAGCGTCTGCAGTTCCACCGGTTCCTTCTTCAGCTCGATCTTGCCGCGCGTG
This sequence comes from Pseudomonadota bacterium, assembly GCA_046728335.1. Taxonomy (GTDB): domain Bacteria; phylum Pseudomonadota; class Gammaproteobacteria; order Burkholderiales; family Burkholderiaceae_D; genus JAFCUW01. The sequence goes on from JBKPEJ010000017.1 coordinate 56,490, forward strand.
ATGCGCGCCACGTCGAGCAGGTCGTCGACCAGGTGGATCAGGTGCCCGAGCTGGCGGTCCATCATGGCCACCAGCCTGTCCGTGGCAGCCGGGTCGCGTGGCGCCATGCGCAGCAGGTCGAGCCCGGTGCGGATCGGCGCCAGCGGATTGCGCAGCTCGTGCGCCAGGGTGGCGAGGAATTCGGACTTGCGGTGGTCCGCTTCCGACAGGTCGGCGGCGATCCGGCGCAGCTCGTCCTCGGCGCGCTTTTGTTCGGTGATGTCGCGCGTGACGGTGGCCAGGCCGATGATGTCGCCGCCGTCATCGCGCACCGCGAAGCCCTTGAAGTAGACCGGCGCCACCGCACCGGTCACCGTGTGGGCGAAACTGAGTTCGCCCTCCCATCGCGCCGGAGCCCCGTTCAGCGCCGGCAGCACCACGTCCTTCACGAACTGGCGGCTTTCGGGCGCAAAGAAGTCGACCAGCGTGTAGTCGGAAATCGGCGTATCCGGCGCGATGCCGGCCAGCTTGCGGCCCGCCGGGTTGAGGAACATTCCGATCGCGTCGGGCGTGGCGATGCCGATGAAGTCGGGCGACTGTTCGGCCACCGCGGCCAGGCGTCGGATCCCCTCCTCGGCCAGCCGGCGTTCGCTCTCGTCGCGGAAGTACAGCGCGATTCCGCCGTCGGGCGTCGGGCAGCTGTTGACCTCGAGCCAGCGGCCCAACGGGTCGTAGTAGGCGTCGAACTTGATGTGCGTGCGCTCTTCCGCGCTGCGCCGCAGGCCCTGCTCGAGCGAGCTGCCGCGCACCTGGGCGAACACATCCCAGAACAGCGCCCCTGCCAGCTGCTCGCGCGGGATCCCGATAAGCCGTTCGGCGGCGTGGTTGGCGTAGCTGATCCGCCATTCGCTGTCGATCGCCAGGAAGCCCTCGCTGATGCTCTCGAGGATATTGTGCGAGCGGTCCTCGGCCGCCATGCGCTCCTGCGTCTCGTGGCGCTGGCCGATCACGAGCGATGCGGTGTTGGCCAGCAGCGCCAGCGCTTCGTATTCCTCCTCGGATTGCGCATGCAGTTCACGGTGATACCAGCAGAACACGCCCAGCACCGCGCCGGACGGCGCCAGGATCGGCATCGCACGGCAGGCGCGCAGACCGTGCGCCTGCGCCAGTTCGCGAAACGCGGGCGAGTAGTCCGAGTCGGCGATGTCGGCTACCGTCACCGTGTCGGCGATCGCTGCGGCCAGCGCGCCAGGCGCCGCATTCGGGCCGTCCGGCAAGGCGTCGAGCGCGTCCATGAACTCTTGCGGCAGCGACGGCCCGGCCACGCTGCGCAGCCGCGAGCGTTCTCCGTCGGTCAGCCGGATCGCTGCCAGCCCGGCGCCGCCGGAATATTCTTCCGCGGTGTTGGCCAGCATGTCGAGCACGTCGCCCAGCGGGGCGTCGCTGACGGCCAGCTCGAGCGCGCTGCGCTGGCCCACCGCCAGCAGGCCCGCCAGAGTGCGCTCGGTAACGTCGATCCCATGCACCAGCACCCCCGACACTGCGCCGTCGGCCTCGCGCAGCGCGATGTAGACCACGTCGACGAAGCGCTGATCCAGCAGGTCGCCGCCATCGCGCCGCAGCAGCATGCGCTCGCTGCGCTCCTCCAGCGGCACGCCGCCTCGGTACACCATGTCGTACAGCTCGAAGAAGCCCTGCCCCTCGAGTTCGGGCATCGCTTCGCGCACCGTGCGGCCGACCAGGTCGCGCTGGCCCACCAGTTGCATGTAGCGCTGGTTGACGAACTCGAAGCGGTGCTCGGGTCCGCGCATCACGCACATGAAGGCCGGCGCGCGCTGAAAGATGTCGGCCAGCCGGTCGCTGGCCGCCTCGACCTGTTGGAACAGCCGTTCCCGTTCGGCCTCGATGGCCGCCAGCCGTTCGGAAGCGAGCTTCTCGGCGGTCGCGTCGCGGAAAATCTTGGCGTATCCGCGCAGCTTGCCGGCGTCGTCGCGCAGCGGCACCATCACGCCGTCGGCGAAAAAGCGCGAGCCGTCCTGCCGGACATGCCAGCGCTTGTCGATCGCGCGTCCGGTTTCGCGCGCCCGGTTCGCTTCGACCAACGGCACGCCGGCGGCACGGTCTTCGGACGTGAAAATCATGTCGGCGTTCTGGCCGCATGCGCTCGCCGCGTCCCAGCCGAGGATAGCGCTGGCGCCGCCCTCCCACTCGGTGATGACGCGATTGACGTCGGTGCCGATGAAAGCGTAGTCGCGCGTGTTGTCGAGGATCAGGCGGATGCGTTCGTCGCGCGCGCGCAGCGCGGCCAGATGGCGCTGCTCGTGGTGCAGCGCGATCTCGGCGGTCTTGCGAAACAGGTCGATGAATACCATGAGCTTGGCGCGCAACACCACGGGATTGAACGGCTTGGTCAGGTAGTCGACCGCACCGAGCGCATACGCCTGCTCGATCGGGAAGTTGGCGTCGCTCGCCGCGGTCAGGAAAATGATCGGCAATTCCTGCGAACGGGGGTGCGAGCGCATCAGCGCCGCCGTTTCGAAGCCGTTCATGGTCGGCATCTGGACGTCGAGCAGCACCACCGCGAAGCAATTATCGAGCACGGCCCGCAACGCCTCTTCGCCCGAACCGACGCTGACCAGCTCTTCATCGAGTTCGGCCAGCACGGCTTCGAGCACCATCAGGTTGGCGGGCTGATCGTCGACCAGCAGGATTTTCACTTTCTTCTTATTCATATCCTGTCGGCGCGCCCAACCCTGTGGATTCGTATGAGCTAGACAATGTAGGTTGCGCGCTGTTGGAAGTCAATTGTGTGCTCGCCATGGTCTGCGTCCATCGCCGCCTTGTAAGCGAACTCTTACACGGAAGCGGCGTTGCAGCCTCTTTCAGAATTGCATGATTTTTTGCATACTGAGCAAGATTTCGCCATTCCTATAAATATACAAGAGACTCAAGATGCCTGAGCAAGTAGCCGCAACCTCTTATCCGACCGCAATGGCTCGCAGCGCCAGCCTGCGCCAGATGTACCTCGCCCTGAGCGAGCGGGAGCTGGCGCCCGGGTCGGCCCACGCCGCCGCGCGCTGGCTGGACGAGCAGCTCGACGCCTTCAACACCGCGCCGCCTGCGCTGCCGCGCGCATCCGACCAGTTCAACGCCTGGCTGGCCGCCAACACCGAGTCCATCGGCGAGAACTACCGCCAATACCTGGCCGAACGCAAGGCCGGCGCCCCGCGCCGCTTCTTCGCCAACAAGTCGCACGCGCTGTTCTTCCTCAAGGGCGTTGCGCCGACCAAGCTGGTCGACGGCGCCTGGCTGTTCGGTCTGCTGCGCCACTGGGAACAGGCTGCGATGCGGCCCCTGATCACCACCTACCTCGAAGAGCTGGGCAACGGCGTGCCGGAGAAGAACCACGTGGTGGTATTCCAGCAGCTGATCGACTCGCACGGCTGCACGCAGTGGCAAGGCCTGCCGGAAGATCATTTCGTGCAAGGCCTGATCCAGCTCGCATTCGCCTACAACGCCGACCAGTTCATTCCCGAGCTGATCGGCTACAACCTCGGCTACGAGCAGTTGCCGCTGCACCTGCTGGTCACCGCCTACGAGCTCAACGAACTGGGCATCGATCCATATTACTTCACCCTGCACGTGACGGTGGACAATGCCGACACCGGCCACGCACGCAAGGCCTGGGAAGCGCTGCACAAGCTGATGCCCCAGGTCGGCGATGCGGACGAATTCATGCGCCGGGTCGATGCAGGCTACCGCCTCAACGACCTTGGCGCCAGCACCGCATCGGTGATCGCATCCTTCGACCTGCATGCGGAACTGGTCGGCATCCTGCGCGCCAAGAGCGCGGTGGGCAAGAACATGCACTCGGATTACTGCAAGGTGGGCATGCATTCGCTCAACGAGTGGCTGTCCGACCCGGACCAGGTCCCGGCCTTGCTGGCGGCGCTGGAAAGCCAGGGCTGGTTCACCCGCGGCCAGGACCCGGAAGAGAGCCGATTCTGGGGCCTGATCCAGGGCGACAATGCGCAGATGTTCGGCGTGTTCAGCGCCTACGAACAGCAGGTCCTGCATGACTGGATCGCCACGCCGGCCCAGCCGCAGCCGGGCAGCCAGCTGCCGCGGGTGGCCAGCCACCGCGCCATGCAGCGCACGGGCGGCGACATCGCCGCCGGCGCCCCGCGCCGGGTACGCGAGACCGCCGAACGCGGCATCATCCGCCACCGCTTCCCCGACGACGAACACGCATGGGAAGCGATCGCCTGCGAGTTGCGCCTGCTCGAAGCGAAGCTGGCCGCATCCGACAGCAAGGAAGAAGCAATCGCCATGCTGACCGCGCTGATGTCGCCGGCCAGCCACCATACCTCGGCCGGACTGATGGCGACCCGGATCTTTTCCAAGCTGTTTAACTGATGACGGCGCCCGCCTTCGATCCCACGGAAACGCCGGACGCAGCGCTGCTCGAGCTGGGGCTGGCGCTCAAGCGCGCGGGCTACCATCACACCACGGTGACGCCGGCCACGCACCAGCGCGTGGTGCGGCGCCAGCAGCCGCGCAGCCGGGCCAGTATCACCGACGTATTCGGCTGGAGCCTGCCCTTCCACGATGGCGACCTGCCGGCCAGGCTGGTGGCGCTGATGCGCGACGGCGCCATCCTGCAGGGCGACAGCGCCGGCTGGCGCTGCAATATGCGCGTCTCGAGCCTGGATGGCGAGCTGTACTTCCATTCGGCCTATCCCACCAGCGCCGCCAACGCCGTGTTCTTCGGTCCCGACACCTACCGATTCGTGCGCGCGCTGCAGGCGGAACTGGACGTGCGGCCGGTTGCCCGCGCGGTCGATATCGGCTGCGGCAGCGGGGCTGCTGCGATCGCGATCGCGCTGCACTACCGCAGGGCCGAGGTGCTGGCGCTCGACATCAACGATGAAGCGCTGAGGCTGACCGCTCTCAACGCCGCGCTGGCCGGCGCGGGCGGCGTGCTGCCGCTGCACAGCGACCTGCTCGCCGCCACCGAGGGCGAGTTCGACCTCATCGTCGCCAATCCGCCGTATTTGCTCGATCCCTGCGAACGGGCCTACCGCCACGGCGGCGGCGAACTGGGCGCGGCCCTGTCGTTCGACATCGTGCGGGCGGCGCTGCAGCGGCTGGCGCCCGGCGGCCGGCTGCTGCTGTACACCGGCGTGGCAATCGTCGATGGCAGCGATCCCTTCCTGGCGCGCATTACGCCGCTGTTGCAGGCGGCGGGCGTCGAGTGGAGTTACGAGGAAATCGATCCTGACGTATTCGGCGAGGAGCTCGACGAGGCGGAATATCGCTGCGTCGACCGCATCGCCGTGGTGTGGCTCCGGGTAGAACGCGACGCCTGAGCCGACCACAAGCCCGCCGTCGAGATTTACGGTAACGATGAATCGATCGGCCGACGGCAATTTCAACCGTGCGCCGCAGCAAGGGCAAATTCACCGATTGGGGTATATTGGCTGCAGGTTCCCGCGCGGTGCTTGCTGCCGGAATCGCCCCCTCGTCAAAGCCAGGTGCGATCATGCCAGACAGCCAACACCCTCAACCCGACCACCACGACAGCGCGCCCGAAATTCCCTTCCGCACGCTGCTGTACCGCTTCATGTTCTTCGAGTGGATGTTTGCCGACATGAGCGCGGCGCGCGACCTGTTCGAACGCCACGCCGCCTGGAAGCACAACCGCCACATGTGCCGTTACCTGCCGGTCTACCTGCGCCGCTGGTCGGTGCTGACCGCCTGCGACTTCGGCCTCGGCATGCTGTTCGAACGCGCCCTCCAGGCCAGCCTGCTGTCTGCCTGGTTCTTCACCTGGTCCTGCGTCAGCCTGACCGGGATGGTGATCATCTCGGTGGCCTGGATCTTCCTGTCGAACTCGCGGATGTCCTGACCTTATTCCGGGCTGTACGGCTGCACGTCTTCCGGTTTGCCGTCCTTGTCGAAGCGCATCGCCACCGACACGGCGTGGATGCCGATGGTGCCGAGCGCGTCGCAGATGTCGTCGACTTCGGTTTGCAGGTCGGCGGCCAGGTCGAACGGCTTCTCCGGCGAAGCCAGCGGTTCCGCGGCGCCGTCGCGGTACAGGTTCACCCTCAGCACCATCTCGTCATCGACATCGGCCGGCGCGACAACCGCGCTCACCGCTCCCGGATCGAGTTGGGCATCCTCGAGCGCCTGGTTGATATCGGACATCATGGCCAGCATCGCCAGTTCGGCCATGCCCTGCTCTTTCGCGCCGTAGAACAGATCCTGGTACAGGAAATTGATCGACAGCGTGGCCGGATCGGCCGCCAGGCAAGCCTGCACCATCGGCGCAGCCTCCAGCGTCCATTGGCGGTAGCGCTCCATGCGCGCGGCGAAGTAGGCGTCGGCGCCCTCCTCGTCGTCCGGCACCAGGTAAAACGGGTCGTCTTCCCGCTTGCGCGCGAAGCCGAGCAGGAAGCGCAGTTCCATGGCGTCGTCGCCCGGCGCGAAATTGCCGCCCGACCAGCCCGTGATGCTGCCGGCCAGCGCCGGCGTCTCGATCATTTTCTTTTCGCTCATGGTGGCGGCGACTTCGCGCAGCATGTCGTTCAGGCGGCTGTAGCTGATGCCGTCGATTTCGGCCAGGTCGTAGGCATGGCTGATCAGCACCACGGTGGCGTCCGCGCTTTCCAGTCCGGCCTGCTGGAAGCTGGCGCGCAGCATCTCGAAGGCCTGGACGTCCTGGAAGGTCGCGTCCTGCTTCAGGCCGCCGGTGCTGTGCACGAACAGCGGCACCAGGAAGGCGTTGATTTCCTCGGTCGGCTTGCCGTCGCGCCGGATCATCATGGTCGCGCCGGCTTCTTCGATGTGCGCGCGCAGGTACTGCCAGGCGGCGACGTCGGTGAATTTGGCGCGCTCGATCGCGTCGTACAGCACGTCGTCATTCTTCTTGCGCAGGGCGTTGCGCACCATGCGGTTGAATTCGTCCTCTTTCAGGCGCAGGTCGGCGCTGTCGCCGTCTTCGGGGTCGACGATCTCGAGCGCCAGGTCGGCCAGCGCCTGCGCCATCACCTCAGCGTCTTCTTCCTGCGCGGTGGCGGATTTGCGGGGGACGGGAGGCTTGCTTTTTGGCATGATTTTTTCTGGTGAGGTGGATCGATGCCGCCATGGTAACAAATCAACTGCGGTAGGACGGGTCTTTTCGCTCGAGGCGCCGCAGCAGCGCCGGCCAGGCCAGCATCCCGCCCTGCGATTTGGTGACGTCGCGCGCCTGCTGCTGGGCGCCGGCGATGATCTGCTCGGGGATACGCACCAGCTCGCCGCCGCAGGACTGCGCCCGCACCTGGATCGCGCAGGCCGATTCGAACAGGTACATCTGCAGGAAGGCGTCGGGAATGGATTTGGCGACGGTCAGCAGGCCATGGTTGCGCAGCATCAGGAAGCGCTTGCTGCCCAGGTCGGCGACCAGGCGCGGCTTTTCCGCGTCGTTGAGCGCGACGCCTTCGTAGTCGTGATAGCCGAGGCTGGCCAGGATGAAGATCGACTGCTGCGACAGCGGCAGCACGCCTTCCTTCTGGGCCGACACCGCCACTCCGTTCAGGCTGTGCACGTGAAGTACGCAGGCGGCGTCGTGGCGCGCCTCGTGCACCGCCGAATGGATCGTGAAGCCGGCCGGATTGACCGGGAATGGCGAGTCGTCGAGCTTGTTGCCGTGGGTATCGATGCGCACCAGCGAGGACGCCGTGATCTCGTCGAACATCATGCCGTACGGGTTGATCAGGAACTGGCCCTCTTGCGGAAGGCGCGCCGATATGTGCGTGAACACCAGGTCGCTCCAGCCGAAATCGGCCACCAGGCGGTAGCAGGCGGCCAGGTCGACTCGGATTTTCCACTCCTCCGGCGAGACCTGGTTTTCAAGGGAAGGTATTTCCAGTAAGCCTAGGCTCATTTCATTCTCCGTGTCATCGAAAATTCAATATGGCATTCAGCGCCAGGCCGGAGAAAACGATCACGGGTATGAGTATCCCGGCGGCCATCAGGAAAAAGTTATGCGCGAATTTGCATAATTGGTTGCGCAGCAAACGCGGTGCGTCCGACAGAAAGGATTCAGGGTTGCTCATCATACCAGCCTTGCGCGCGCAGAGCGGCCGCCTCAGCGGGTGCTATCCTGTTGAGCATCGCATCTGTTCGGGAGAACCCATGTCACTGGAATCCTTCTTCAAGCTCAGGGAAAACGGCAGCGACGTGCGCACCGAACTGGTGGCAGGCCTGACCACCTTCCTGACCATGGCCTACATCATTTTCGTCAATCCCACCATCCTGGGCGATGCGGGCATGCCGAAGGAGGCGGTGTTCGTCGCGACCTGCTGCGCCGCCGCGCTCGGGACGCTGATCATGGGCCTGTACGCGAACTACCCGATCGGCATGGCGCCGGGCATGGGGCTGAACGCCTACTTCGCCTACGCCGTGGTATTGGGAATGGGCGTGCCGTGGCAGTCGGCGCTGGGCGCGGTGTTCATCTCCGGCTGCCTGTTCGTGCTGGTGAGCGTGCTGGGCCTGCGCGAGATGATCGTCAACGGCATCCCACATTCGCTGCGCACCGCGATCACCGTCGGCATCGGCCTGTTCCTGGCGCTGATCGCGCTCAAGGGCGCCGGCCTGGTGGTGGCCAACCCGGCCACCATGGTCACCGCCGGCGACCTTCACAAGCCCGCCGTGCAGATGGCGGTATTCGGCTTCCTGCTGATCGTCACGCTCGACCGCCTCAAGGTCAAGGGTGCGATCCTGATCGGCATCATCGTCGTCACCATCCTCAGCTTTTTCTTCGGCGGGAACAAGTTCGTCGGGGTGTTCTCGACGCCGCCGTCGATTGCGCCGACCCTCCTGCAGCTAAACGTACCGGGCGCGCTGTCGATGGGCGTGCTCAATGTGGTGCTGGTGTTCTTCCTGGTCGAACTGTTCGACGCCACCGGCACCCTGATGGGCGTGGCCAACCGTGCCGGCCTGCTGGTGGAGGGCAAGATGAAACGCCTGAACAAGGCCCTGCTGGCCGACAGCGTGGCGATCGTCGCCGGATCGGCGCTGGGCACCTCCAGCACCACCGCCTACATCGAAAGCGCGGCCGGGGTGCAGGCCGGCGGACGCACCGGCCTGACCGCACTGACGATCGCGCTGCTGTTCCTGGCCTGCCTGTTCATCGCGCCGCTGGCGGGCGTGGTGCCGGCCTATGCGACCGCGCCGGCGCTGCTGTTCGTGGCCTGCCTGATGCTGCGCGAACTGGGCGAAATCGACTGGTCCGATACGACCGAGAGCGTGCCGGCGGCGGTCACCGCGATGGTGATCCCGTTCACGTATTCGATTGCCGAAGGCATCGCATTCGGCTTCATCACCTACGCGGTGCTGAAACTGACCACCGGGCACGCGCGCGAGGTCAAGCCGATCGTCTGGGTGATCGCAGCGGTATTTCTGTTCAGGTTCGCCTGGCTGCGCTAGTGTAGTGTTGCGCGCTTGGGGCCGCGAATAAAAATGATGCGTTTGCACGCCAGGCCAGGCGCAAACCGCAGCGATACTGAACTATCGCGAGGATTTGCAACGACGCATGGCGCGCAAACGCGCATTTTTACGCGGCAACAAGCGCGCAACACTACACTAATGGCCGCCAGCGCTCCCTAGCGCGACCAGGATGCTGCAAGGCGCCTGTTCGAGCAAGCTCGCCTCTTCGGCCTCGCTCCACCAGCGCGCCAGGCGGCTGCGGTGGCGGTGGCCGACCACGATCAGGTCGCAGCCGAGCGTGCGCGCGCAGGTGGCGATATGACTGACCGGGTCGCCGAACACCAGCTGTCCCTGCGCGTCGAGGTTGCGCGCCTTGAGCCACTCGACGCCTTCGCGCAGGATCCGCATCGCCGCCTGCTGCTGATCCGGCAGGTGGCCCGGACCGAGCGTATCGGACGCCAGGTCGGCGCCCCTGCTGCGCAGGATCGCCAGCAGGTGGGTATGCGCGTTCATCGACAGCGCCACTTCGGCGCCTTCGGTCAGCGCATTGCGGCCTTCTTCGGTGCCGTCGTAACACAGCAGGATATTGCGGTACATGCGTCTTCCCCCGTCCCGCCCATTTTAACGCCGCTCAGGGTTCGGCGCGCTGCGCGAAGTGCTGCGCCAGCATCGCGCACACCATCAGCTGGATCTGGTGGAACAGCATCAGCGGCACGATCAGCACGCCCAGCGACGAGGTGGCGAACAGCACCTTCGCCATCGGCACGCCGCTCGCCATGCTTTTCTTCGAGCCGCAGAACACGATGGCGATCTGGTCCTCCTTCGAGAAACCCAGCCGGCGGCTGATGAAGGCGCTGATCAGCATCGCCAGCGCCAGCAGCACGCAGCTGACCACGCCGAGGTTGAAGAACGCGGCCGGGGTCAGCTTCTGCCACAGGCCTTGTCCGACCGCCTCGCTGAAGGCGGCGTAGACCACCAGCAGGATCGAGCCCTGGTCGACATTTCTCAGCATCGCCTTGTGGCGGTCGATGAAGCCGCCGATCCAGCGCCGCATCACCTGGCCGGCGACGAACGGCAGCAGCAGCTGCTCGGCAAATGCGACAATCGAGTCGAGCGATGAATGGCCCTGCGCGCCGTGCATGACCAGCGCGCCGACCAGCAGCGGGGTCAGGAAAATGCCGACGAAGTTCGAAGCGGAGGCGCTGCACACGGCGGCGGCCACATTGCCGCGCGCCAGCGCGGTGAACGCGATCGACGACTGGAAGGTAGATGGCAGCGTGCACAGGAACAGCAAGCCGAGGTAGAGTTCGGGCGTCAGCATCAGCAGCGCGAGCGGCTTGAGCAGCAGGCCCAGCAGCGGGAACATCACGAAGGTGCATGCAAGCACCAGCAGGTGCAGGCGCCAGTGGGTGAATCCGGCTTTGACCGCCTCGCCCGACAGCTTGGCGCCGTGCAGGAAAAACAGCAGCCCGATGGCGACCGTGGTCACGTGGCCGAGCACGCGAGCGCCGCTGCCGCTGGCGGGCCAGAACGTGGCCGCCAGCATCGCCAGCATCAGCGCGATGGTGAAGAAATCGGGGGCGAGGCGGCGCAGCAGGGCAAAGCGGGCGAGCGTGGAAGAAGTCATGCGTGCAGATTCCCGATGAGGGTGGCGCGGCCGGCCGCCTGGAGCGCCTTGGACGAACTCATCATTCTACCGGCAATCGGCGGCCGGGGTCAGGTCCCCCCGTTGGCGCCGGAGTCAAGTGTTCGGCACGCGTCTCAGTTCGGACCGATGCGCCGCAGCCGCTCGAGCGCCGCCTGCTCATCCAGCTGATCGAGCTGCAGCGCGACCAACTCGTGCATGGCAGCTTCGATCTGCGCGCACACGCTGGCGAATACCGCGCGCACTTCCGCGTCGCTGCCTTCGACCATGCCCGGCGAGCGCAAATCCCAGAACAGTTGCGTCGGCTTGCCCGGCCATTCGGGGTGGCGCTCGGCGATCACTTTGCTGCACACGCCGATCAGCAGGCGAAATCGCGGCGAATCGCGGCCGATGAATTCGTTCCAGGACTTGCTGGACAGCCCTTCGGTGGAATAACCGCGCTTGCGGAGCTGTTCGAGCGCCAGCGGGTTGACCCGCCCGGTCGGGTGGCTGCCCGCGCTGTAGGCGCGAAAGCGTTCGCCGCCCAGGCGTTTGAGGATGGCCTCGGCCATGATGCTGCGTGTTGAGTTGCCTGAGGACAAAAATAGGACGTCGATGCACCGCTGGTTCACACGTTTCCTTGCAGTCTGGATTGGCGCCCGATCGCGCGAACTCACCGAGATTCGCACCACTCCCCGGCGACCTGGGGTGCCGGCGGGCGATATAAGCCTTGTAACGAAGCTTTGGATTGTACTGCCGTGCCGACAGGCTGATCCGTAGGAACTGGCTCCGATCCGGCGTAGGATCGATCCTACTCGACCGCGCTACCGGTCATCGCCTGGCCTTGTCATCAATTTCATAACAAGGCCAGCCCGCCGTCAGCTGCGGCCGCGCGCGTCCACGCTCGGCGCGCCGGCGCCGTAACGGACGAACATGAGCAGGCCGCCGGCCATGGCGAAATTCTTCATCAGATTGATCATCTGCATCTGGTCGCTCGGGTTCAGGTGAAAGATCAGCGCCGAGACGACGCAGAAGCCGGCCAGCACCAGCGCCACCCAGCGGGCCTGGAAGCCGAACAGCAGCGCCAGGCCACCGCCCAGTTCAGTCAGGATCACCAGCGGCAGCAGCGCGCCGGGCACGCCCATCTTCGCCATGTAGGCCTGGGTGCCCGCATAGCCGGTGATCTTGCCGATACCGGAAATGATGAAGATTTGCGACATCAGCACCCGTGCAGCGATATTGAGTAAATTATCCACCGTGGTCTCCCCTGATTGTGAAAGGCAGCCCAAGCATACGGGATGTTGAACCCACATGCAATTAGGATAACAATCACGGGGGGGAAGTCTGGCGGGGCGCCGCGGTCAAGCCTTCAGGTGCTGGCCGCCAGCGCCAATGCTTCGCCCAATTCGGCGCTGTCGGCCGGACGCACCACGCGCGCAAGCTCCTTGCCATCCTTCAGCACGATGACCGTGGGCCACAGCTTGACGCGGAACGAGCGTCCCAGCGCACGGCCGGGGCCATCCTCCACCTTGAAGTGAGTGACAGCCGGCTGTGCTTCCAGCGCTGCCGTGATGAGCGGCGCTGCGCCTTTGCAGAAGCCGCACCAGTCGGTGCCGAATTCGAGCGCGACGGCGCCGGGCATGGCATCGACGGCGGCGCGTTCGGGCTGGGTAGGGTCGTAGGGTTTGCTCATGAATCAATCCTCGGAAAGGCCAGCCTCCAGCCTACCCGAATTTGCCGGCCGGCGTCACACCGCCCAGGCGATGCCCGCCGGAGCGCGACAGCACCCGCGCCGCCAGTTCCTTGGAAATGCCGCCGCTCACGTGGAACTGGCGCGCGACCGTATCGCCATGGGTCTTCCGGTAGGTCAGGCCTGCATCATCGGCACCGCCAGAACGTGGTTGGATGCTTGTCGGCGCTGCGCCAGCCTTCTCGCTTATCCCGCAAGCAAGAGCGCCGGCACACTCGGCAGGCGTCGTTCAACGGTTGCCGCGCTGTACCTTGTACGCCACGGCGAGCAGCCTGGAGCTGAGCTTGAGCTTGTTTTTATCGGCCGCGTCGAGCGACACCTCGAAGCGCACGCGCTCGTCGACGACGCGGAAATTGATCACGCTTTCCTGGCGCAGCACGCGTCCCGTATCGGTGACCGTCAGTACCGGCGCCTGGCGCACCGACGCCAGCGCTTCTTCCATATCGGCCACGTCGTCGCCGATGAACAGCATATGCACCTTGCCTGGCGCCTCGCCGTGGCGCAGCTTGCGCACCACGACCGGGCGCCCGTTCATGCTGCGTCCCACCGTGATCCGGCCAAGCTCTTCGGCCACATTGTCGGCGCCGAGCACGCCGATCACCAGCGGCTCGCCGGCGCCGGGCATGGCGCTTTCCGGATAGTCGACGTAACCGAGGAATTTGTACAGGAACGCCGCCTTGACGTTGCCCTCGAGCCTGGCCTCGTCCGAACCGGACTGGGCGCCGACTGCGGTCAGGCAGAAAAAAGCCAGCAGCACGCAACCGAGCGCGAGCGCCAGCAGCTCCACCGCGCGGCCAGGCTTGCCGGCCACATGTCCAGCCCCTTTCATGCGCTGCGGCCAGGTGCTGTGAGAAATCAGGATCGTCATTGCCTTCAGAAGCGTTGGGTGAGTTTCAACAAAACGCTGCGCTCGAACACGCTGCGATTTGGCCCGCCGCCGAATTCGACATGCGAGCGGTGCAGCAGGTTCTGTCCGATCACGGAGATCTCGGTATCGGGACGGAACATCCAGACCCATCGCGCGTCCATTTCATAATAGGCGGGCACCGCCGGTTTCGGCAAGCTTCCCTGATAGCGCAAGCTCAGGTCCAGCTGGCTCCGCTCACTGATGTCCTTCGACACGCGCAGCAGCCAGTGGCGGTTCGGATCGTTGGTGGCCAAGCCCGTATCGCCCACCGAGTCCTTGCTGCCGGCCGACAGTGCGGTGCTGATCGATTGCAGGACCAGTCCGCCGCTCACGTGCAGGCGGTCGGATGGATGCCAGCGTCCCCACATCTCGACGCCGCGGGCCCTGCCTTCGCCGAAATTGCGGAAGGCCACGCCGCCGCCGGCCAGCGGCTCGAGCGTGCGCAGGCGGTCGTACTCGCTGTAGAAACCGGTGACCGAATAGGAAAGCTTGGCAGAAAGCTGGCCGCGGTAGCCGACTTCGAGCACGTCGGCGGTTTCGGACACGAAATCCGGGCCGCCGCCGATGGCGAAGCGCGGCACGCCGCCCACGATCGCCGGTACCGGCGGCGAATAGAAATCGTGGTCGATGCGCGACGGCGCGCGCACAGTGCGCGACAAACTGGTCCACAGGAAGGCCGAGTCCGAAGGCGCCCAGCCCAGGCGCAGATTCGGCAGGTATTCGGCGCCCGTGTAATTGTTGTGTTCGACCTTCAGGCCGGCCGTCAGGCGCAGCGCGTCGGTCAGCGCGAATTCGTCCTGGGCGAACAGATTCCCGGTGTGCAGGTTCAACGTGGCGGGCAGGAAGGCGAAACCGGCGCCATTGTCCAGCCGGTCCTGCGCGTAACGATAGCCGGCGCCCCACGACACGTGGTGCCGATCGCCGAGGTACATATTGTATTGCGCCTGCACGTCGACGGTGTCGAGGTATTCGACGAAGGCATTCGGCTGGTTGCGCTCGGTGTGGTCGAGCAGCAGCTGCACGCGGTAGTCGCTTCGCTGCGCTGCCTGGCCGCCGATGCTGGCGTTCAGGTTGGCGCCGCCGATGCGAATGTCGCGCGTGCCGGTCTGCGCCAGCGAACCCTGGTAGGCGTCGCCCGACAAGGTCGCGCCGCCCGCGTCGAGGTCCCAGTCGGCGCGAAAGCCCGCCTGGCGCCGGTCGAAGCCGGTGTGGGTGCTGGCGCCGGCGACATTCAGCGTGTCGTCGATCGCCAGGTACTTCGCGTACAGGCGGTAGCTGGTGCGTGCACCGGCGGTGGCGCCGCGCTCGTCCGCGCCGGCCACCACCGACGCGCGTCCGCCCTGGGTATCCCGGGCCGACTTGGTGATCACGTTGATGACGCCGTTGACCGAGTTCGCGCCCCAGATGGTCGAGCCCGGGCCGCTGATGACTTCGATGCGTTCGATGTCGTCCATGACCAGGTCCTGTGCATCCCAGAACACGCCCGAGAACAAAGGGCTGTAGACGCTGCGGCCATCGATCAGTACCAGCAATTTGTTTTCGAAAGGGCTGTTGAAGCCGCGCGCGGTGACCGCGTAGTTGCGGGCGTCGACCCGCGCCACCTGCAGGTTCGGCGCCAGACGCAGCGCTTCGGGCAAGGTGCGCGCGCCGCTGCGCCGGATGTCGCTGCTGCTGATGATGGCAATCGACGCGGCGGCGCGCGCGAGGTGCTCCTCCTGGCGCGACACCGAGGTCACGACCACGTTGCTCAACTGTTCCAGCGACAGGTCCGACAGTTCGCTCGCCTCCGGCGCGGCGAGCGCGTTCGACATCACCAGGCTGGCACAGGCTGCAGCGATCAGCGCGCTCTTGTTTTGGCGCATTCGATTGTTCTCACTCTGAAGATCCGGGCTCTGACGGGACTGGGACCGACAGCCGGCCGAGTTTCCTGAAAGAAGTATTTTCCAAAATTATAGTATTTTTTCAAATAGCAACTGCGGTGGCGCCAATCGTGCAGGGGGGCAATTCACAAAAAACTTTTCCTTTGCAACAATTGGCGCTAAAATAGATAGGTCTCTATTCATTTCACGCCTACCCATGTCCAATCTATCCACCAGCGAACTGCAACTGCGCTTCTCCTCGGCCCTGCACACTAGCGCGCGCGCCTGGCGCCAGGCGATCGATGCGCGCCTGAAAGACCTCGGCATCAGCCAGGCGGCGTGGATGGCCATCGCCATGGTGGCGAAGGCGGAAACCGAGCTGTCGCAAAAGCAGCTGGCCGACCTGCTCGGCGTCGAAGGCCCGACCGTGGTCGCGATGGTGGACCGGCTGGTGACCGCCGGCCTGGTGGTGCGCGCGCCGTCGGAGCTGGACCGCCGGGTCAAGCTGATCCGCCTGACCGGCGAGGGCCGCGCCGTGTACGCCAAGGTCAAGCAGCGCGCCGACGCGGTCCGCTCCGAGCTGCTGTCCGACCTCGACCCGGCCGAACTGCTGGCCGCGACCACGCTGCTGGAAAAACTGCAGGCGCGGATCGAGGAGTCCGCGTGAGCGATGCCGTCGCCGCGCCGGCCATCAACCGGCGCATGATCACCATCTCGATCATGCTCGCCACGATCATCCAGGCGCTCGACGGCACCATCGCCAACGTCGCGCTGCCGCACATGCAGGGCAGCCTGTCGGCATCCCAGGACCAGATCACCTGGGTGCTCACCTCCTTCATCGTGGCGGCGGCGATCGCCACGCCGCTCAACGGCTGGCTGTGCGACCGCTTCGGCCTGAAGAACGTGTTCCTCGTCTCGGTGGCCGGCTTCACGCTCGCCTCGGTGTTATGCGGCCTGTCCGGATCGCTGACCCAGATCGTGCTGGCGCGCCTGCTGCAAGGCGTGTTCGGCGCCGCGCTGGTGCCGCTGTCGCAAGCGGTCCTGCTCGACATCAACCCGCGCGAAAAGCACGGCTCGGCGATGGCGGTGTGGGGCATGGGGGTCATGATCGGCCCCATCCTCGGCCCTACGCTGGGCGGCTGGCTGACCGACAGCTACGACTGGCGCTGGGTGTTCTTCATCAACGTGCCGGTCGGCGCCCTCGCCTTCTACGGCATCTGGAAGTACATCCGGCCCACCGAGCCGACGCGCCGGATGCGCTTCGACACCTTCGGCTTCATCACCCTCTCGCTGGCGATCGGCGCGCTGCAGATGCTGCTCGACCGCGGCGAACAGAACGACTGGTTCGGCTCGATCGAGACCTGGGTCGAGGCGATCATCCTGGCGATGAGCGCGGCCTACTTCATCGCCCATACCGCGCTGCGGCCCGCCGGCCAGTCCTTCCTCGACTACCGGCTGCTGAAGAACTCCAATTACGTCACCGGCCTGCTGTTCATCTTCATCGTCGGGATGGTGCTGTTCGCTACCCGCGCACTGATGCCGTCGATGCTGCAAGGGCTGATGAACTACCCGGCCGCGCTGGCCGGCCTGGTCACGGCGCCGAGCGGGCTTGGCACCATGCTGGCGATGCTGGTGGTCGGCCGCCTGACCGGCAAGATCGACTTCCGCATCCTGCTCGGGCTCGGGTTCGGCATCACCGCATTTTCGCTGTGGCAGATGTCGCGCTACACGCTGGTGCTGTCGCAGGGCGACATCATCTGGCCGGGCGTGATCCAGGGCATCGGCCTGGGGCTGGTGTTCGTGCCGCTCAGCGCCGCCACCTTCGCCACGCTGACGCCGGCGATGCGCGCCGAAGGCACCGCGATCTACAGCCTGGTGCGCAATATCGGCAGCAGCATCGGCATCGCGCTGGTGCAGACCCTGCTGGTGCGGAACACGCAGATCGCCCACGCTTCGCTGGGGGCGCACGTCAACTACGCCAATCCGGCCTTGCAGGACGCCGGCGTTTCTTCCGTCTACAACCTGGCCAACGGCGCCGGCATGACCGCGCTGAACGGCGAGATCACGCGCCAGGCCGCGATGATCGCCTACGTCGACGACTACTGGCTGATGATGATCCTGACCCTTGCGGTGATTCCATTGCTGCTGCTGGTGCGCAAACCGAAACTGACGGCGCCGGCGCCGATCGACCACGCCGCCCTCGAATAACCATGAAAGAGCCTTCCTCGTGCGACCTGTTCCTCTGATTTTCAAGCTCGGCTGCGCCATGCTGGCGCTTGCGCTGGCCGCCTGCACCCATGTCCCGTACGACGCTGACCGCCAGGCGCCGCCCGACTTCGCGCGCGCCCAGCACGCCGCCTCGATCAGGCTGGCGCGCGACGCCTGGCCCGATGCGCGCTGGTGGACCAGCTTCCACGACAGCCAGCTCGATGCGCTGATGACGCGCGCCCTGCGCGACAGCCCCACCCTGTCGGTCGCTGCCGCGCGCGTCGCATCGGCCGGCGCCGCGCTGGCCGTCGAAAGCACCGGCGCCGGCGCCTGGGCGGGTCTGGAGGCCGGCGCCAATCGCCAGCGCTATTCCAGCAATGGGCTGTTTCCGCAGCCGATAGGCGGCCATTTCTACAACGACCTGTCGGTCCAGGTGAAGGCCGGCTACGACTTCGACTGGTGGGGCAAGCACCGCGCGCTGGTCGCCGCCGCGCTGGGCGAAACCAACGCGCGCCAGGCCGAGTACAGCCTGGCCGAGAAGACGCTTGCCGCGGCGGTCGCGCAATCCTACTTCCGCGTTCAGATGCTCTGGGCGCGCCAGGACAACGTGCTGGCCATGCGCGCGCTGCAGCGCGAGCTCATCGCCGACAAGGCGGCGCGCATCGCGCACGGCCTCGCGAACATCGACGAACAGCGCGGCGCCGAGCGCGACCTCGGAGCACTCGACGAACAGGCGGCAGGATTAATGACCCAGGCCGCGCGCGAAATCGAAGCCCTGCGCGCGCTGGTCGGCGCCGGCGCCGAGGATCTGCCGCAGCTGCAGCGCCGCCCCGTGACGGCGGGTGTCGCCAGCCTGCCCGCGAATCTCGGCCTCGAACTGCTGGCGCGCCGTCCCGACCTGCAGGCTGCGCGCTGGCGCGTCGAAGCGATGCTGGGGCGCGTCGCCGCCAGCCAGGCCGCCTACTACCCGGACATCAACCTGGCCGGCTCGTTCGGACTCGATTCGATCACGATCAGCAAGCTGCTGCTGCCGGACAGCCGCATCATGTTCATCGGCTCGCTGATCCAGCTGCCGCTGTTCGACAGCAAGCGGCTCGACGCCAACCTCGGGGTGGCGCGCGCCGGCCGCAACGAGATGATCGCCGACTACAACCAGGCGGTGCTGCATGCGGTGGCCGAAGTCGCGGAGGAAGGCGCCGCGCTGCAAGGCATCGAGAAGCAGATGGCCGCCCACGCGGCGACCCACCAGGCCAGCGCCTCGCTGGTATCGACGGCCACCCGCCGCATGAACCAGGGCCTGGCCGACCGCGGCGCGCTGCTGCAGGCCAGGCAATCCTTGCTGCACCAGGAAGACATCCGCCTGCAGCTGCAGGATGCAGGCTTGCAGGCCGAACTTGCGCTGATCAAGGCGCTGGGCGGCGGTTACCACGCCGACGCGCCGCTGACTGCCGCCAATTCGACCACGACCCAACAACACTAAGCTATCCATGACCAACGAAACCACCACTCCGAATCCGAACAAGCGCCGCTTCGTCCTGCTGGCCATCACCGCGGCCTTCATCCTGGCCGGCATCGCCTACGCCGCGTACTACACGCTGGTGCTGTCGGGCCGCGCCGACACTGATAACGCCTACGTGGGCGGCAACCTCGTCACCGTCTCCTCGCAGGTGGCCGGCAGCGTGATCGAAATCACCGCCGACGAGACCCAGATGGTGCAGGCCGGCGCGGAGATCATCAAGCTCGACCCGGCCGATGCCGCGGTCGCGCTGAACCAGGCCGAGGCCAGGCTGGCGTCGGTCGTGCGCCAGCAGCGCGAGCGCTATTCGAACGTCGAGCAGTTCGATGCGACCGTCGTCCAGCGCGCGCTGGAGCTGAAGGCGGCGCAGGACGACCTGGCGCGGCGCCTTCCGCTGGCGGCCGACCATACCGTTTCCGGCGAAGACATCGCCCACGCGCGGCGGGCGGTCGACAACGCGCGCGCCCTGCTCGACGTCGCGCGGAAGCAGGCAGGCGCCTCGCGCGCCGGCATCTCGGGCGTCGCGCTGGCGCGGCATCCTTACGTGCAGGCGGCAAAGGCGGACTACATCGCCGCCTGGCTGGCAAGCCGGCGCAACGCGATCGTCGCGCCGGTGACCGGCTACGTCGCCAAGCGCAGCGTCCAGGTTGGCAGCCGCATCACGCCGGGCGCCCCCTTGCTGACGATCGTCCCGCTCGACCAGCTGTGGGTCGAAGCGAATTTCAAGGAATCGGAATTGCGCGACATCCGCGTCGGCCAGCCGGCGACCGTGGAGGCCGACATGTACGGCGGCAAAGTCGAATTCCACGGCAAGGTGCTCGGCCTGTCGGCGGGAACGGGCAGCGCCTTCTCGCTGCTGCCGGCGCAGAACGCCAGCGGCAACTGGATCAAGGTGGTGCAGCGGGTGCCGGTGCGGATCGCGCTCGATCCGAAGGAACTGATCGCGCATCCGCTGCGGGTTGGCCTGTCGGCCACCGCTTCGATCGACATCACCAAGGAGGGCGAAGGCGCACTCGGTGCGGTAGCCGCGCCGGCCCCGCAGCGCTACGCCACGACGGCGCTGACCCAGCCGCTCGATCAGGCGCGCGCCGCGACCGACGCCATCGTCGCGAAGAACCTGGCTAACTAAGTGAGTGGGCGAATCGGCGGGCGCTCATGCGCGCACCGGTTCACAGCCTTGAAAATTCGTAGTCGCGTTCGACCTTGCAGATGCGCGTCTTGTACGCCTCGTACCAGTTTTCGCGGCCGAGCTTCTGCGCCACCAGGTGCGCCGAATCCTGCTTCCATGCGGAGATGGCTTCGAGGCTGGCCCAGTAGGACACGGTGATCCCCAGCTCCTCGCGCGCCGATTCCACGCCGAGGAAGCCTGGCTGCCTGGCCGCGCTTTCGGCCATCGCATCGCTCATGTTCCCGTAACCGTTGTCGCCGTCGGAGCGAATCGACGTAAAAATTACCGCGTAATACGGCGCGGCGGGCGTGGCAGCAATCGGCATCGCAAGCTCCATTCAAGAAAAACACTGGGGTCAGGTCCGACATTCGGACATTTTTTACATTTTACCGGCAGTCGCAAGCTGGAAGCTCCAACGGGTCTGCCGGTAGAGGCCAATGCGAATTATAAAATATGTCCGAACGTCGGACCTGACCCCAGCGTCGGCTCAGGCCGCGCCCCACTTCTTGCGATAGTCGTCCTTCGGCGCCAGCAGGCGGGCCGCAGCCGCCGGACGCGCAGGCGCGCCATGTGCACCATCCGCGTCCAAACCATCGTCGAGCGTGAACACGCTGACCGCGCGCGACAGGCTGGCCGCCTGCTCCTGCATCGACGCCGACGCGGCAGCTGCTTCTTCCACAAGCGCGGCATTTTGCTGAGTGACCTGATCCATCTGCACCACTGCCATGTTGATCTGCTCGATGCCCGAACTCTGTTCCGCGCTGGCGGCGCTGATCTCGCCCATGATGTCGGTGACGCTGCGAATGCCGTCAATGATCGCATTCATCGTCACGCCGGCCTCGCCGACCAGCCGGGTGCCGGTGTCGGTCTGTTCCACCGATTTGTCGATCAGCTTCTTGATTTCCTTGGCCGCGTCGGCCGACCGCTGCGCCAGCACCCGCACTTCGGAAGCGACGACGGCGAAGCCTCGGCCTTGTTCGCCGGCGCGCGCAGCTTCCACCGCTGCATTCAATGCGAGGATGTTGGTCTGGAAGGCGATGCCGTTGATGACGCCGATGATGTCGACGATGTTCCGGGCCGATGCGTTGATCGATTCCATCGTGTCGACCACTTGCGCCACCACCGCGCCGCCCTTCGCGGCGACATCCGCCGCCGAGACGGCCAGCTGGTTCGCCTGGCGCGCATTGTCGGCATTCTGGCGCACAGTCGACGTCAGTTCCTCGAGCGAGGACGCGGTCTCTTCCAGCGAACCGGCCTGCTGCTCGGTGCGTGCCGACAGTTCCTGGTTGCCGGCGGCGATTTCGGCCGATGCATTGGTGATCAAGTCGGTACTTGCCCGCACTTCATGCACCACGCTGGCGAGCTGTTCGCGCATCTTGCCCATCGCGTAAATCAGGCTGCTGCTGTCTTTCGGGTCGACCGCCACCTTGACGCCAAGCCTGCCCGCGGCGATTTCGCCGGCAATGTCGGCGGCATAGTCAGGCTCGCCGCCGAGTTGCTTGAGCAGGATGCGCGTGATCAGGTAGCCGACCGCGCACGCAATGACAATTGCCAGCACGCCCAATCCGAGCATCTGCTTGCGCGAATTGAGGTAAGTCTGTTTGGCCTCTTGCCCAGTCGCGACGATTTTGGCCCTTTCAAACTCAATCATTGCAACGATTTCGGCCTTGTAAGCGCCCAGCACCGGACGCAGGTCCTTCGCCAGGAAGACTTTCGCCTCATCGTCCGCACCGTCCTGGATCAGCGCCATTAACTTGTTCTGGACTTCCAGGTACCTGGCGCCTTTGTCGACGACTTTGCTCATCCGGGCCATTCCTTCGGGGGACTTTTGCACAGCATTCATCCGAACCACCTCGGTGTCGGCCGCCTTGCGTGTGTCCATGACTGCCCGTGCTTCCCGCCTGCGATCGTCTCCGTTTGTGCTCAGCAACATGTTGCGCAAGGCGAGGTCGATCCCGTCTACCTTCTCGAGCAAGGTGTGCGCCATTTCAATTTTAGGCAGGCTGTCTTCGACGATCTGTGTCGTGCCGTCGTTGAGAATGGCGAGTTTGACGATGCCGATGGCGACCGTGATGAGTAACAACGCGCACACGCACCCGAAGCCGAAGCTGAGGCGGGTTCCAACTTTCATTTTTTTCATTTTTTGTCTACTCTATTAATATTATTTGAAATGCAATCTCCGCCGCGGCAGGCGTGCGTCAACAGAGTCCGCCATTCGTCGTCAGGCAGAAGGTAATTCCTTAGCTAAAAGGATTCGAAATACAACTCGGAACGTGGACAGGGTTGGTCCGACGGCGGCTGGGCAGCGGTTTGTGCTTGCCGAATTGACTACAAAGCGTTTGAATTTGGATGATACTTCAGGTTAGCTTTCTATTTCCTTTCAGAAAATCTGATTGTTGTATTTGTTGTAATTAAGCAGCACCCGCCGGATGATGTTCATTGTCCGGACACGCCATCAGTAATCGGTGGAGTTGCACGCGGCGGCACGGTTCAGGATCCGGCATTGTCAAAACGGACCGGCTTATTTGCCCCGGGTTGGCGTTTCGGCAAGCAGCGTCTTGATATCGTTTAGCAGTACCGCCGGATGAAGGAAGGACGTCGTGTAGATTTCACGCACGCTGCCGCCGGCATCGATCAGATAGACCTTGAGCAGGTGACCAAGCACAGGTACGCGCTGCTTGGCCGGCCGCTCCGCCGCAACCGTGACGTCCTGCCCGAAGCCGTCCAGCAGCGGCGCGAGTTGCTTGCCGGAGCCGGTTGTGAGGAAGTGCCAGCGAACGCCGTGCTGGTCGCGCGCATCCGCACCGCCATAGCTGCGCATCGCCTGCGGCGTATCGTAGCGCGGATCGAAGCTCATGCTGACCAGGCGGACCCGCTCGCGCAGGGCCGGATCCTGCCCGAGGGTCTGCTTCAGTTCGTGCAGCGTTTCGTACGCCAGCGGGCAGCCTTTGGCATCGGTGCAGTAGGTGTAGATGAAGGAAAACACCGTCACTTTTCCGGTCGAGAATTCCGCGAAGCGATGGGCGCTGCCGTCGCTGTCGAGCACCTCGCCGTCGGGCGCGCGCATGATGTGTTCGAGCCGGTAGCTGCCGGGCGCGGGCAGTACGAAACCCAGCCTGGCAATTTCCGCGAATGCCGAACCGGACGGCGCGGCCAGCGCCAGCAGAAATACTGCGGCGCCGGCTCTTTTACAAACTATCACTTCGACGCCAGCTCCGGGATTCCCAGCGCCGCGTTTGCGCTGCGCTGGGCGTTCGTCCCAAGCTTCATATGATGCGCGCGGCCCAGCTTCTGCTTGTAGAAGTCGACCTTCCAGGTTTCCTTCAGCTCCTTGCCGTCCCAGGCGAACAGCTTGACGAATTGCTCGTCGTCGGCGCCCTTCTTGTCCCAGTTCGCCAGCAGCGAGCTGCTGATGTAGAGGCGCTTGCCGTCCCAGCTTTGCGACACCATGTTCACCTGCGAACCGGTGTGCTTGGAATAGGTTTCCTTGGGCGCCTCCGGATTGCTCATGTCAAAATAATGCGTCGTGCCATCCATGAAGGTATTGACCCACAGGCCCTTGCCGTCGGCCGTGATCGAGATATCGACCGGCAGCGGGATCTTGGCCGGGTCGCCGATGTTGCCGACCGACTTGGCCTGCCATTCGCCTTTCGCGTCCTTCTTGACCAGCCACAGCGTGGAAGTGAGCGCGCTGGCGGTCACCGCCCAGTCGTCGCCCTCGTGCAGCGACCAGCGGATCTCGAGCGGCGCGCCCGGCACCTTGAGGACTTTCTCGGGCAGCATCGACTTCAGGTTCCACACCACCATGGTGGCACCGAAGTTCTTCATCGCCGGCGGGTCTTTCATCAGCTGGCCAAGGTCTTTCATGTAATTGTTCCAGCCGGTGAAGCTCGAGGTCAGCATGGCGTTCTTGGAGGGGTTGATCGCGACGTCGTAGCCGTAGCCGTCGCCGCCCTTGGTGGTCGGCATGTCGTACTTGCTGATGAAGTCGCCCTTGTTGTTGTACATCGCCATGCCGGTAACGCCGCCATGGTCCTTCGCATTCGATAAGGCGCCGACCAGCATGCGGCCCGGCATCGCGTAGTAGGTGTGCGGCCCGACATAGCCCGAGCGCGCGGCGAAGTCGGTGATGGTCTTGATCAGCTTCGGCTTGCCCGGGTCGGTCGACACGTCGAACACGTAGATCTTGCTGTCGTCGAGGCCGCCGGCCCACAGGTAGCGCCGGTCGTCGGTGAAGCCGGCATGGTGGGCCTCGCCGCGGCCGCCGACCGACACCTGCGCCACCACCTGGCCGAATTTCTTCGAGGCCGGGTTGACGTCGAGCGTGACCAGCTTGTCCGAACCGTCGCCCAGTCCCTTCACGCCCAGCGTCCACACGTACAGGAAATCTTCCTGCCCCTTGATCAGGTTCGACATGTAAGGCGAGTTGCAGGTTTCGTCGGCCAGCGCGAGGGGCGCGGCGATGACTGCGGCGGCGGCGATGGCGGCGAGCGCGACCGCCCGCGTGAATTTGCTAAGACGCATTGCTGATCTCCGGTGGGTTCGGCGCCGGTGCGGTGACCTTTGCCGAATCTTATAAAGGCGACGTCGCTTGGTGGCGAATACATCACGTCGATATTGCGCACGTAAGTACAACGGCAATGTACGCCCTTTTCGCGGAAGTTTGTGTATTAACAATATATTTATCGTAAACGATTGATTTTCCGCAAACTTTAAAATTGCCTCTGGAAATTGCAATCCGTCACGATCCGAGATACGCTGGCAACCCGGGCAAATCGCTCCCTCCTTCTCACCGAAAATCGCCATGCCGACTACCCGGATCGTGTTGCTGACCGCACTGGCAATGATCGCCTTCGCGGCCAATTCGCTGCTGTGCCGGATGGCCTTCGTGCACACTGGGATCGATCCCGCCAGCTTCATTTCAATCCGCATCCTGTCCGGCGCGCTGGTGCTGTGGCTGATCATCACGGTGAAGGGAGAAAAAGCCGGGGGCGCGGGGAGCTGGGTGTCGGCGCTCGCATTATTCGCCTATGCCGCCGGCTTTTCGTTCGCTTACCTGCAGCTGTCGGCCGCGACCGGCGCCTTGCTCCTGTTCGGCGCGGTCCAGGCCACGATGATCGGTTTCGGGCTGTGGAAGGGTGAACGCTTGCAGCGGGTTCAGTTCGCAGGCCTGGCGGTGGCGCTCGGTGGACTGGTCGGACTCTTGCTGCCGGGCCTGTCGGCGCCGCCACTACCTGCCGCGATGTCGATGGTCGGCGCGGGCATGGCATGGGGCGTCTATTCGCTGCGCGCCAAAGGCAGCGCCAACCCGACTGCAGTGACCGCAGGCAATTTCATCCGGGCGATCCCCTTTGCAGCCGGGCTGAGCCTGGTGATGTTGGCGGACCGCTCGCTCAACGGGACGGGATTCATGCTGGCGATCGCATCGGGCGCATTGGCGTCGGGACTGGGCTATGCCGTCTGGTACACCGCCTTGCGCGGCCTCGACGCCACCAGGGCCGCGACCGTACAGCTCAGCGTGCCCGTTATCGCTGCGCTGGGCGGCGTCGCCTTCCTCGGCGAATCGATCACCTTGCGCCTGCTGGCCGCTTCCGCCGCCATCCTGGGCGGGATCGCGCTGATCATCCTTGCCCCGCGCCGCGCCAAACCGGCGGACTAGCCCGCGTATTGCGATTGATGGCGGGCAAAGATGCGGCAATGCCTACACCCAGGGCATTTTTGGGCAGATACACTAACGCGTGACGCTACATCCGTGGTCGAAGCGCAACGAGACGCAGCGCACCCGGACGCTTCCAGCCCATGACCAAGGTACGCGAATCCATGGCGAACAACCCCGGCGATACCCCCAAGCAAGCGCGCGTGGACAAGCCCGTTCCGGCAGAAGCAGGCGCCGCGCGATCCGACGCCGGCAAATTTGACGGGCTCCACAGTCGCCTGAACTTTTTTACCAGGGTGCTCGCATTTACCAAACAGCTTCGCGCTACCGGCGACGGCGACCAGGCGATGCAGGAAGTGGCGCGACACATCTGCGAGCTGTTCGATTGCGAATGCTTCGTGCTGTACGCCATTAGCGGCGATCGTGCCTCCATCGTGCCCCTCCACCATACCGGACCGGGCGCGGGCCAGGCCAAGCCGCTGTCGATTTCGGACCAGAGTGTGGCTGGCTACGTCGCGCTGCACCGGCGCCTGGTGTGCATTCGCGACGCCTGCGACGAGATCGAACTGGTGTCGCACGTGCCCGCGCTGCAGTTTTCGCCCGTGGTCCCGCGCACTCGCCAGATGCTGGTCGCGCCGGTGCTCGATGCGCCGGGCAAGGCATTGCTGGGGGTGGTCCAGTTGGCCAATATCCGGTGCGGCAGCCACTTCAGGTCGATCGCGGCGGAGGGGCTCAAGGAACTGTGCACCGCCTTGGCCCTCGTCATGCGGCAGAACCTGAAACTGCCGCCGGCGACCCGCTCGAAATACGACTTTTTGGTGACCGACGGCGTGCTGTCCGCGTCTGAACTGGACCGCGCGAGCCGGGCCACCCCCGCCCGCGGCGGCGACATCGAACAGCTGCTGTGCAGCGAATTTCATGTCAAGCTGTCGGCACTGGGCGCCGCCCTGGCCAGGTTCTACGGCGTGCCGTACGAACCGTTCCGGGCCGAGCGCATCAAGCCGGCCGGCCTGTTGAAAAACCTCCGGCGCGAGTTTGTCGAGCATAACCGATGGCTGCTGATCGAGCATCGCCAGGATACGCTGGTCATCCTGGCGCCGGACCCGGAGCAGGTCAAGCAGTCGCGCATGGCGCACAACCTCTTCCCCAAGGCCACCCTGCTGTTCCGCGTCACCACCAACGTCGAGTTCAAGCTCACCATCGACAGCTTCTTCGGCGGGCTGGCCGACAGCGGGTCGGTCAGCGCGCTGCTGTCGGCCATGCAGGGGCAGGAAGATGAGGCGAGCCACGCCGCCGCCGACGCCAGCGCGGTGGAAGACCATGAAATGGTCCGCCTGGTCAACCAGATCATCGTCGACGCCTGCCGCCAGGGCAGTTCCGACATCCACATCGAACCGGGCGTCGGCGCCGACAAGACCGTGGTCCGCTTCCGCAAGGACGGCACGCTCGAACCCTACATCGAGATCCCGGCGAGCTACCGCAACGCCCTGATCACCCGCATCAAGGTCATGTGCGACCTCGATATCTCGGAACACCGCAAGCCGCAGGACGGCAAGATCAGGTTCCACAAATACGGGCCGATCGACATCGAGCTGCGGGTGCTGACCATTCCATCGGCCGGCGGGGTTGAGGACGTCGTGATGCGGATATTCTCGGCCGGCGAGCCGATCCCGCTGGAGCAGCTCGGGGTGATGCCGCACAACCTGCAGCGCCTCAAGCGGCTGATCGCCAATCCGCACGGCCTGTTCTTCGTTTGCGGCCCCACCGGTTCCGGCAAGACCACCACGCTGCACTCGGTGCTGCGCTACCTGAACACGCCGGAAACCAAGATCTGGACCGCGGAAGACCCGGTCGAGATCACCCAGAAAGGGCTGCGCCAGGTGCAGGTAAACCGCAAGACGGGACTCGATTTCGCCACTGTCATGCGGTCCTTCCTGCGCGCCGATCCCGACATCATCATGGTCGGTGAAATGCGCGACAGGGAAACCGTGTCGATCTGCCTGGAAGCGTCGCTGACGGGCCATTTGGTGCTCGCCACGCTGCACACCAACAGCGCGGCCGAATCGATCGTGCGCCTGCTCGACATGGGGATGGATCCGTTCAACTGTGCCGATGCGCTGCTGGGCGTGCTGGCGCAGCGCCTGGCCAAGCGCCTGTGCGTCCATTGCCGCAAGCCCTATCTGGCGCCGGCGCAGGAAGTGGACGCGTTGCTGGACGAATATTGCGCGGAAATCCGCCCCGCGCCGTCAAGTCCCGGCGCCGCGGAAGCGCGCCGGCAGCAGGTGCGCAGGATGTGGACCGAGCGCCACGCCGACAGCGCGGGGCGCTTCATGCTCTACCATCCGGCGGGCTGCAGCCGATGCAAGAAGGGCTACAAGGGACGCATCGGCCTGCACGAGCTGATGGTCGCCAGCGACCGGCTCAAGCGGCTGCTGCAGGAGCGCGCCCGGGTGGCCGAACTGCTGACCGCGGCGCTGGAAGAAGGCATGCTCACACTGAAGATGGATGGCATCGAAAAAGTCCTCTGCGGCGACACGGATATCAAGCAGGTGCGCGCGGTATGCATCAACTAGGGCCGCGCCGCCGCGCATGTCCGCGCAGTCGAGCGCATCCGGCACTGCGCGCTAGTCGAGGTACACCGCCCCGTTCTCGTCGCGCCGGACCTTGGTGATGCCAGGTTCTTCCACCTCCAGCCGGTGCGCCTCCAGCTCCTGGGGCGACATGGTGCTGACCTGCGGGCGCGCCCGCAGGGCTTCGTCGCGCCGCTCGAACGCCAGCAGGAAGATTTTTTTCAGCTCGTCGCTCTCCCACGGCTTGGCGACATAGCGAAACACTTCCGCGCGGTTGATCGCATTCGACACTTCTGCGAACTCGGTGGAGGCAGACAGCATCAGCCGTACCGCGTCCGGCTGGATGCCCTTTACCATCTGCAGAAAATCGGCGCCGGTCAGACCCGGCATCCGGTAGTCCGACATCACGATGTCGAACGACACTTCGACGCAACGCAGCATTGCCTGCTCGGGATCGCTGAAGGCCTCGATTTCCACGTCGTATTCCTGCAAGAACGGCCGCATCGTGCGCTGCAGCGCATTCAGAACGTGGACCTCGTCATCGACCAGCATGATGCGCCTCATGACGCCTCCCCATTCAACCTGACAAACACTGTAAACGATATCCCGGAAGTCCTTTCGAAATCGCCGATCTGCCCGATCATCCCCGCCGTCAGCAAATGGTCGGCCGACAGCAGCAGCGAACCGTCGCGGGTGACCAGGTCGCGCGTAGTGCGCATCCCCGGCCGCAACATGGCAACCGGCAGCGCCTGGTCGCGCGTGGCCGCCACTGGTGCGCGGCCGGTAGTTACTTCCTCGAACGCGGCGACGACCGCCGGATCGTAGCGCTTGCCACGGCTCTCGATAACGATCTGCGCCGCTTGATCCGGGCGCAGTTGGCGTTCGGTCAGGGTGCCGATCTGCAGATTGTCGTAATCGCTTGCCAGCGCGAGAATCCGGGCGCCGATTGGAATGTCGAGCCCGGCCAGCCGGTCCGGGAAGCCTTCGCCGTCGAAGCGTTCCTGGTGCGCGCGCACCAGCGTGGCGGCCTCGCGCAAGTCCTCAAGCGGCATCAGCAACTGCTCGCCGCGCGCCGGGTAGGCCCGGTAAAGGCCAAGCAGTTCGCCGTTCATGCGCGGCACCGGCATCTCCAGCAGGCTATCGGAAAAGCCGATCTTGCCGATATTGTGCAGCAGCCCGGCGATGAATATCTGCTGGGTTTCGCGCGCGCCGAGGCCGAGCTTGAGCGCGAGCCGGCGCGCCAGGTCCGCCACCCGGCGCGAGTGGCCGGCCAGGTTGGCGCCGCGCAGTTCGATCAGGCTGGAAAAAACCTGGATCGACGTCAGGAAATTACGTTTGAGCTTGTCGTTGGAACCGACCAGGTCGTCGAGCACCTTTCGCAATTCTTCGGTGCGGCTGGCCACCTTTTCTTCCAGGCCCAGGTTCAGCTGGCGCAACTGCTCGTTCTGGTGCACCGTCAGCGCCTCCAGCCGCCGCTGCTCGCGCTCCAGCGTCTGGCGTTCGAAGGCATGGCGCACCATCAGGGTCATCTCGTGATCGTCCCACGGCTTGGTGATGTAGCGATAAATCTCGCCCCGGTTCACCGCATCGAGGATCAGGCGCACGTCGGCATTCCCGGTCAACAGCAGGCGCAGCGTGTCGGGGCAGCGCGCACGCGCCTGCTCGAGGAACTGGACGCCGTCCATTTCAGGCATCCGCATGTCCGAAATGACCAGGTCGACCTGGCGCGCTTCGAGCACAATCAGGCCGGCGCGCGCGCTCTCCTCGGTCAGCACCTCGTAGCCCTGGGCACGGAACAGCCGGCGCAGCGCCGACAGGATGCTCGGCTCGTCGTCGACGCACAAGATGGTTCCGGCGCGCGCCGCGCCGGCCGGATCGATTGCTGTCGCTGCCATCATGCCTCCTGCGGCGCGGCCGGCTGCGCGCTGCGCCGGATCGGCAAGGTGATCCGGAAGGTCGTGCCGCAGCCGGGCGCGCTCTGCACCTCGATCTGCCCGTCGTGCTTCTGGATGATGCCGTACGAAAGCGACAAGCCGAGGCCAGTGCCGCTGCCGATCGGTTTGGTAGTGAAGAAGGGATCGAAAATGCGTGACTGGATTTCTACCGGAATGCCGGCGCCATTGTCGCCGATCTCGATCCAGACGTGGCTCGCGTCGCAGCCGGTGCGGATCGTGATCAGTCCGCGCTCGCCGGTAATCGCATGCACGCCGTTGATCACGATGTTCATGATGACCTGGTTGATATGCGACGGTTGGCATTCGATGTCCGGGATATCGCCGTATTGCTTGACCACGTCCGCCTTGTACTTGACTTCATTGCTGACGATGTTCAGGGTCGAATCGATCCCCGCATGCAGGTTGGCCCACTGCCATTCCTGGTTCGCGTCAACCCGCGAGAAGTCCTTCAGGTCCTGCACGATCTTGCGTACCCGGCTGATGCCTTCGCGCGACTCGGCCATCAGTACCGGGAGGTCGCCGATCAGGAAATCGATGTCGAGAGTCGTGCGCAGTGTGCGCACCGCCGTCAGCACCACGGGATCGCCGATACTGGCCTCGGCCTGCTGGTAATTCTCGAACATGCTGAGCATGCGGCCGATGTAGTTCCCCAGCGTCTCGAAATTCGAGAACACGTAGCCGATCGGATTGTTGATTTCGTGCGCGACGCCGGCCGCCAGCTGCCCGATCGACGCCAGTTTTTCGGACTGCATCAACTGCTGCTGCGCCATCGACAGGCGCGCATTCAGTTCGGTCAGCTCGTTGTTCCGGCGCAGCAGTTCGGCTTCGGCCGCTTCACGCCGCCGTATGTCGTCTTCCAGCCGCTGCATCGCTTGCTCGAGCTGCGAGGTACGGTTGGCCACCAGCGCTTCCAGTTCGCCGAGCAGGCGGGTAGCGTCGAGTGGCGCAGTCGGGGTCGGGTTGATTGTCGGCGTCATTTCAGGTTCTCAGTTCGATGCGGTCAGGATCTGGCACGCGTTCTCAAATTCGGTTTCGGTATCGAGCATCACACGGCGCAGACCGGCGTTATCGATGCCGAGGCTGTCCCATGCGTTCTGCGCGATCGACGGCACCAATTCATCGTGCTGGCCAGCCAGGTCGAGCGCGTGCACGATCGCATCGGCGACGTGGACCACGCTCGGGATGTCGCCCAGGTCCTGCGCCATTGGTGCGTGATGGTGGGCGATGGCGCGCTGGATCAGCAGCGGGAACTTCCAGTGTTCGGCCAGCGCGAGTCCGACCATCGCGTGGTCGAGTCCCAGTACGCTGCGCTCGGCCTGCAGCATGTCGCAATCGTGGGTGTACCGGTATACGACGGCGTCGCCGTATTGATCGGGAAAACCGGTCACCAGGACCAATCGCCCGATGTCGTGCAGCAGCCCGGACACGAAAGCGAATTCCTGATTGCATTTGGCCAGCCGGGCCAGGCTCTTGGCGCACAGCGCCGTGCCGACCGCGTGGCGCCAGAACGCGGTGAAATCGAATCCGCCGGCGCCGCCGCTGCCGAAATTGCCGATGATGCCGGCCGACGTCACCAGCGCGCGCACGCTGTCGAAACCAAGTACGGCGATTGCCTGCTCGATGGTCCTGACCTTGCACTGGAGGCCGTAAAACGACGAATTGGCCAGCCGCAGCGTCTTCGCGGTCAGCGCCTGGTCTTTCGACACCTTGGCCGCCAGGTCGCCGACACTGACGTCCGTCCGTTCGAAGCTGCTGATCAGCTCAGTGACGATCAGCGGAAGGGTCGGCAGGTCGCGTACATTGGCCACCACTTGTTCCAGCTTGATCGCGCTCATTGCAGCTGTTCCATGCGGTGCGCGCTGAGCTGGGCCAGCAGCATGGTGTTCGCCGCACCCGGATCCGGACGCCTGAACAGGTGCGCCAGGCGGTGACCGATGCGCTCGCGCTCAGCCGCGAGGTCGTCCGCGGAGACCGAGTCGTCGACGATGCGTACGCTGTCGATGCCACGCCGACGCATCGACGTCAGCAGCGGATCGGTAAGTGCCGCACCTGCCGGCAACAGCACGCCGCCCTGATGGTCCAGGACTTCGACTGCCAACAGCATTCCTGCGGCAGCATCGTCCAGGTCGATTTCCCTGTATTTGCTGATCATGCGATTTCCTCGTACGGTAGTTCGGCAAGCGCGGCGACCGCCGGCTTGAAAATGATGAGCCGTCCGCGCGAGCGCGTCCCCTTGCCCATGCTGTGTGCGGCGACCTCGAAGCGATTGCCGTGCACCTGCTCGATGCAGCAGCCAGCCTCGCCGGCCTGGCCGAGCGCCTGCAACAGCTGGGGCATGAACCGGCCGGCGTAACTGCCGAGCAGCAGGCCGTCCGCGCGGAACAGCTCCTGAGCCGCCAGGTTGGCGAATGCCACCACCTGCTCCTCGTCCAGTCCGAGGATCGGCAGCGGCACATGCTGCAGCGCCTCGCGCACGATGTCGAGCGATATGCCGGCGCTCTCGATCTGCTCCTGCTGCCGGCGCAGCACCTCCTCCAGCTGGCGGTTGGCCTTGGCCAGGCCGTGGTTGGCGGTGCGTACTTCCAGGTCGAGGCGGCGATTTTCGTCCGCCATTTCCTTGTGCAGGATGGCTTCCTCGATGTGCGCGCGCAGCTGCGTGTCGTCCCATGGTTTGGTCAGGAACTTGTAGATCGCGCCTTCGTTGACGGCGTCGGTGACCGACTGCAGTTCGGTGAACCCGGACAGCACAATGCGCACCGTATCCGGATGCGAAGTCTTCACGGCGCGCAGGAATTCGACGCCGGTCATTCCCGGCATGCGCTGGTCCGAAACGATCACGTCGATCGATTCGGTTGCCAGCAACGCCAGGCCTTCCTTGCCTCCGGGTGCGGTCAGGATTCGCAGGCCCGTGCCGCGCAATTGGCGCTTCAGCGCCGACAGGATGTTCGGCTCATCGTCCACCAGCAGCAGCGTGCGTTCGCGCTTGTGCATGCGCCGCAGGTGTTCGGGCAGCGTCCTGGCTTCGGCCAGCAGCGCTTCCATCGCGGCGACGTCGAGCGCCGGCGCAAACAGGTTGCCCTGGATCTCATCGCACATGTTGCGGGCAAGGTACAGGCACTGCGCTTCGGTTTCGACGCCCTCCGCGATCACCCGCATGCCCAGGTTGTGGGCGAGCGCGATGATCGCATCCGGGATCGCGGCGTCGTTGCCCTCGCTCGAAATGGTGCGCACGAGCGAGTGGTCGATCTTCAGCACGTCGAGCGGGAAATCCTTGAGTTGCGTCAGGCTGGAGTACCCGGTACCGAAGTCGTCCACCGCCACCGCCACGCCCAGTGCGCGCAAGCCGTTGAGCACCTCCACGGCGCGCGCGATGTTGGTCATCACCATGCGCTCGGTCAGCTCGAGTTCCAGGCAACCGGCCGCAAGGCCGGTCTCATCGAGTACCCGCGCCACGCGTGTCAGCAGGTCTGGCTGATTGAACTCGCGCGCCGCCAGGTTGAGCGCCAGCCGCAGTTCCCCGGCGCCAGCCAGCTGCCAGGCCCGGACCTGGGCGCATGCGCGGCGCATGGCCCAGGCGCCGATCGGAACGATCAGGCCGGTATCTTCGGCCAGCGCCAGGAAGCGGCCCGGCAACAGCAGGCCCAAGTCCGGATGACGCCAGCGCAGCAAGGATTCGACGCCGACAATGCTGCCGCTGCTCAGGTCGAGCTGCGGCTGATAGTGCAGTTCGAACTCGCCGCGCTCGAGCGCATTGCGCAAGGCGCTTTCCAGCCGCTGGCGCTCCTGCGCCTGCTGGTTCATTTCAGGCAGGTAGAACTGGTAATTGCCGCGCCCCAGCTGTTTTGCGCGGTACATGGCGAGGTCGGCGAATTCGATCAGGGTGTCGGGATCATCGCTGTCGCCCGGGTAGCTCGATACGCCGAGGCTGCAGCTGAGGAAGAAGTCCTGGCCGCCGACGGCGACCGGGCGCGCCACCTCCTTCAGGATCCGCTCCAGCACTCCGTTGCCGAGATGACCGTGGCCACGCTCGGACAGCAGCAGCATGAACTCATCGCCGCCAAGGCGCGCCACGGTGTCTTCCGGCCGCACCGCCGCCAGCAGGCGCTGCGCGATCGCCTGCAGGCATTCGTCGCCGGCATGGTGTCCGACACTGTCGTTGACGAACTTGAAGCGGTCGAGGTCGATGAATAGCACCCAGACCGAATGATTCTGGCGCGCCGCGCCGGCAATATCCAGGCGCAGCCGCTCGCTGAGCAGCTTGCGGTTGAGCAGGCCGGTCAAGGCATCGTGGGTGGCCTGGTACTCGAGCTCCGATTCGTAGCGGCGCTTGGCGGTGACGTCGGAAAGCGCGGCCACAAAGTGGGTTACGGCGGCGCCCGCGGATTTGACCGGTGCGATATGCACTTCGGTCCACAGCATGCTGCCGTCCTTGCGGTAGCTGCGCAATACGGCGGTTCCCTCGCGCTGTTTGCGCACCATGGCGCCGATCTTGCGCAGCCCTGCCTGGACGATATCGGCGCCCCAGAACATGGTGCAATTTCGGCCGGCCACTTCGGCCGCCGAATAAGCGGTCATTTTCTCAAACGCGGGGTTCACATACTCGATCAGGTAGTCGTCCTGTTCGGCCCGGACGATCACAATACTGTTGAAACAGGCATCGACCGCCTGTTGCAGCAATTGCTGGGCGCGGTTGGACTGCCGCAGCGCCGCCGTACGCTCCCTGACCAGCCGGTGAACGCTGCGGTTGCGCGCGGCCAGCATCCCGATGTAGGCTGCCGCCAGCACGCTGCCGGGCAGCCCCAGGGCGAGCATCAGCAGCGAACCGAGGCTGCCGGGCAGCAGCGGCGCCGGTGCGGCGGAAACTGCGATATGCCATCGCCGCTCGCCTGCCGCGAACGTCGCCGAAGCGAAGTGCGCGGGTCCGGCAAACAGCCTGGCCAGTGCCGACGGTGTTCTGCGCTCCGAGGCCTCGTGATGGAACACCAGTTGCGCGGGATCGGCCGCGCCGGTCTGATAGATGCGGATATCGAACGACGGCACCGCCAGCATGCGCCCGCTGGCCAGGGACTGCTCGAACACTGCTTTGGAGCCGACGCCAACGACGGTATAGCCGTCCACCAGTGGACAGTTGTCGCCGCCAGGAGCCGGCGCAGCGCCTGGGCGGTAGACCGGCATATACAGCATGAATCCCGGCTTCATGGTATTTCCCAGCATGACACCGTACTCCGCGGTTACCGACACCCTGCCGGTCTCGCATGCGCGCCTTGCCGCTGCCGCAGCTTCGAGGCGCGACGCCGCGTCGAGACCGAACGCGTTTTCATTGCCCTCCATCGGCATCAGGTAGTCGACCACCCGATAGTCCGGCCGCCGCGGTGCGGTCACCAGCCTTCCGTCGACCAGGGCGCGGATCTCGAAACCGGGCCGCAGGCGCCGGCGTTCGGATTCGAAGGCATCGCGCTCGGCGTCGGCCACCATGCGCTGGTAGGCGATCAGGTGCACTTGCGGATTGTGCTCCAGCATGGGCCGGGTGAACTCGGTGAACTGGCTGCGCCCGACCGGCCGCAAGGTCGCAAACGCGCGGTTCAGGGTGGACACCGCGTCGACAGCGTCGTTCAGACCCTCCTGGATGGCAGCGATCCGGGTGTCGGCAAGCCGATCGAATTCGGTCTGCATACGACGCTGTTCCTCGCCGCGAATGGCGAGGAACAGGACCGCGGTGAGCAGAAGCCCAATCCAGAGCGTCATCAACGCAGGTCGTTCGACCAGCAGTCCGATCCAGCGCGCGCCGCGCACGATGCGGCGTGCGCGCTTCATGCGCGCGCCAAACCGGCCGGCTCCGGCCGATGCGATTCGAAAGCGTTAAAGCCCTCGCGCACCGCCTCGGCCAGCTCGTCGTCGACCCAGGGCTTGGTCAGGAATTTGAAGATCGCACCATGGTTGACCGCCTCCGTGACGGACTGCAGATCGGTATATCCCGAGAGGACCATGCGCGTCACATTCGGGTACATATGCTTCACGCGCGAGAGGAATTCCGTGCCGCTCATTCCGGGCATGCGCTGGTCGCACACGACCACCCCGACTTCGACTGTCGCCAGGATCTCGAACGCTTCCGCGGCGCCCCGCGCCACGAGCACCCGGTAGCCTTTGTGGCGCATCGCGCGCTGGATCGCGGCAAGCAGGTTCACCTCATCGTCGACGTACAGCATCGTGCGTTCGTATGGCGCGCGCTGAATGCCGCGAAGGTCCAGCGACTTGCGCTCGCGCAGCAGGCGGCCGCAGGCGTCGGCATCAACCGGCCGGCTGAAAAAATAACCCTGGATTTCATCGCAACCGTTTTCCGCCAGCAGCGCCAGCTGGCCTGCCGTTTCCACGCCTTCGGCGATCACGGTCAGGCGCAGGCCGTGGGCCATGGCGATCACCGCGCGCGCGATCGACAGGTCGTCCGGATCGGAGGTGATGTCCTTGACGAAGGACTGGTCCAGCTTCAGCTTGTCGACCGGGAAGCGCTTCAGGTAATTCAGGTTGGAATAGCCGGTCCCGAAGTCGTCGATCGACAGTTGCACCCCCATTTCCTTCAGCTCGCTCAATATCTCGAAGGTCTTTTGCGGGTCGTCCATCGACGCGCTTTCGGTCAGCTCGAGTTCCAGCAGCCACGGATCGAGGCCGGTCTCGGCCAGGATCCGCGCCACGGTGGCGGCGATGTTTTCCGAGAACTGGCGCGCCGACAGGTTGACCGACACCGGCACCGGCTGCAGCCCCGCGCGCTGCCATTCGCAACTTTGCTCGCAGGCGCGCCGCAACACCCATTCGCCGATCGGCAGGATCAGGCCGGTCTCTTCGGCCAGGCCGATGAAGCGCCCCGGCGCGATCAGCCCCAGTTCCGGGTGCTGCCAGCGCACCAGCGCCTCGGCACCGATGATCGCGCCGCTGCGCAAGCTCACCTGGGGTTGGTAGTGAAGCAGGAATTCGTCGCGTTCAAGCGCGCGCCGCAATGCGCTTTCCATCTGGAAGCGATCGTGCGCGCGCTGGTTCAGTTCCGGACGATAGAACTCATAGCGCTCCGTCGTTCTGCCGCGTGCACGCCGCATCGCCGCTTCGGCGCCTAGTGCGATACTGTCGTAGTCTTCGCCGTCGTTCGGATACAGCGCGATGCCGATGCAAGGATCCACGTGCAATTCCTGCTGCCCGTAGGCGTACGCCATCCCCATTGCGTCGAGCACCTGGCGCGCCAGGATCGACAGCTCGGTCGCAGTATTCCTGATTGCCACGATGGCGAACGCGCCCTCGCCAATGCGCGCGACACTGGCTTCGGCTTGACTCCATTGGCCTAGCCGCGCAGCCATCTGCACCAGCATGGCCCGCCCGGCCTCGACACCCAGGCTCTCGGCGATCAGGCGCAAGCGGTCAGGCTTGATCAGCAGGATACCCATCACCTGCTGGTCGGCGACGACTTTTTCCTGCAACTGGCGGAAGCGGTCGCGCACCAGGATCCGGTTTGGCAAGCCGGTCAGCGCATCGAAATTACTGACGTAGTTCAGCTTCTCTTCGGCCCCGCGCAGTTCGGTCACGTCGATCCCGGTGCCGATGAGGTATTCGATCGACTCGTCGGGCCTGCGCAGCCAGGTAGTCGACCAGACGATCGAACGCACAGAGCCGTCCCTGGCGCGCCATTCGCCGCGCACCTGGGATGGCCGGGTATGCTCCGGCGGCTGGTCGAAAAACCGCTGCAGGCCCGGCTTGCCGCTGGCGCGCTGGAACACTTCCCAGCACGGCGCGCCGATCGCTTCCGCCGCCGGCCAGCCCGTGGCCTGCTCGCAGGCCGGATTGAACATCCGGATCAGGCCCGCCGCATCGACCATGCACACCAGCGCACCACTGGTATTGACTACCGCCGACAGCAGCTTGCGTTCGGACTGCCAGGCCGCGGTGCGCTCCTTGACCTGGGCTTCCATGTCGCCGAACAGGCGCGCGCGCTCGATGGCCACCGCGATCTGGTTGCCGACCGTTTCGAGGACCTGCAAGCCGTCGCCGTCCAGCGCGCCGTCCGCAGTCATCAGGCTCAGCACGCCGCGGGTGCCAGAGCCGGTGGCCAGCGGAATGCAGGCATGCGGCCGTTCGACTTGTTCGCACGCCGTCACCAGCTGCGGCACAGTCAGCTGGCCAGATTGCAGCTGGCGCTCGCAGTGGCAGATGGCGCACTCCGCTCTGGCTTGCGGATCGGCCTCGAAGTCGCGCGTGGCGACCAGCCGCAGCCGGCCGTCCGGATCGAACAGCTTGATGCTGGCGCCCAGCACGCCGGGAAAGTCGAGCAGGCGCTCGAGCGCCAGTTCGCCCACCGCCTGCTCGGTCAGCGCCGGATTGAGCGCTTCGGCGACCTTGTACAGTCCTTCCAGCGACTGGTAGGAATGCGCGATGCGCTCCTGCTGGGCCCTGAGCTGCTCGGTCATCTGGATCGCTTCTTCATAGGTCGAGATCAGCAGGTCGAAGATCTGTTGGCGCTCGGCCGTGATGAAGTGGGTCTGGCCAGCCAGGTTCACTTGCATGCCGAGCTGCACCCGCTCGCTGCCGCGCAGCGCGCGGTTTGCGAGGATGAAGCGGATCCGCGCGATCAGGTACTTGCTGTCGAAGGGCTTGCGGATGAAATTGTCGGCGCCGCAGTCGAGCCCCTTGATCACATCGTGCAGGCTGGTCAGGGAGGTCAGCAGGATCACTGGGATCTCGCGCAGCTGCGGATCCTGCTTGATCTCGCGGCACATCGCGAAGCCGTCCATCTCCGGCATCGCGATGTCGCTCACGATCA
The DNA here is from genome assembly GCA_046728335.1 of Pseudomonadota bacterium. Lineage (GTDB taxonomy): Bacteria > Pseudomonadota > Gammaproteobacteria > Burkholderiales > Burkholderiaceae_D > JAFCUW01. The sequence continues at coordinate 95,956 of JBKPEJ010000017.1, forward strand.
GGGTCGGCACGCAACGCCTGGCCGCCACCAGTCCTTCGCGCCCGTTGGCGGCGAGGCGTACCCGGTAGCCGCCCTCGGCTTGCAACAGCTGCGCCAGGAATTGCGCCTGCGTGGCGCTGTCTTCGACAACGAGGATGTCGACCAGGTGTTCAGGACATTTGCTCGCGTTCATTTGCCGGCCTCCGATTCCACGGCCGCGGCCAGTTCGCGCGCCAGCGCATCGAACCGGCCGGTCAGCGCCAGCGCCTGGTTGCGAACGCGCCCGCTGGGCTTTTCGGTCAGCTGGCCGGCAAGGCCGAGCGCGAGGCGTACCAGTTCGAACTGCCCGGGGCCGAGTGTGGCGCCGGAACGCGACATGGCCGCGAAGACGCTTTCCAGCGTCTGGCACAGGATTTCTAGGTCGCCCAGCTCGACCGCGTGCGCCGCGCCTTTCAGCGTGTGCAACGCATCGTGCACCGCAAGCACCAGCGGCGTGCGCGCCGGCGGCCCAGCCTGCTCGAGCGCGGCCAGGCTGGCGGCGATCCGCGCCAGGTGGCCGCGCGCCTCGTCTGCAAAGATATTCATCAGGCGCAGTTCGAACGATTCGGTCGCCCGGTTCATCGCGCGACCAGGGAATACGGCTGAGCCTGGGGAAAGAAATTCATTTGATGAGCTTGCCTTGCATGGGGTTTCGGAACGACTGAACATCGAGCGCGCTTCGCAGCACTTTTCGACTTGATGTAATCAACCATACTCCAACGGCCAGCGTGGCGGACTGAATCGTGCGCGAGCATGCGAGATGCATAAGCACTCACCGAGTGCGCTGCAAGCTATTGATCTGCATGGGTTTACTGGAACAATCCGTGATGGCTGCGGCGGCAAAACGGTCACTATTCGCGCGTTCCTGTCGCAAACTTAACGACAGGAAACTTCGCGAATGTTGCGCTAAACAAACAAAAACGGACGTATTGTTCAGCTGACGAGTCCGCTTTTCAGCGCATAGCGGATCAAGGCCGCGTTCGACGACAGGCCCATCTTGCGGAAAATGCGGTTGCGGTAGGTATTGACCGAGCTGACGCTGATGCCAAGTTGGGCCGCCACCTGCTTGACCTGCATGCCGGCGCCGATCAGGGCGACGATTTCCCCTTCGCGCGCGGTCAGGCCATGATGCGAAGGCTGCGGGTGAGGCTCGAGCGACTGGCGCGCCATCAGCCCGGCCAGGCGCGGCCCGATGTAGGTGCTGCCCGCCATCACCTGGCGGATGGCCTTGACCAATTCCTCGGCTGCCATCGCCTTGGTGATGTAGCCGGCCGCGCCTGCGCGCAGCGCACTGACCGCATAACGCTCCTCGGCGTACATGCTGAGCATGACGACGCGCTGGCCGGGGAAGCGGCGGCGCAATTCGGTCAGTCCGTCCAGCCCCTCGTAGTCGGGCAGGCTGATGTCGAGCACCACGACCTCCGGTTTGTGCTGCTCGACCAGCTCGATGGTGCGCGCCAGGTCGGCCGCTTCGCCGACGACGCGCATGTCGGCGCAGGAGCGGATGATTTTCTTGACGCCCTCGCGTATCAGTTCATGGTCATCGGCGATCACGATACCTATCATTCTTTGTTCCTCGGGGTTGGCCTCGCGCGGGGCGAAGCAGGCGCCGCTTCCGGGCTGCAGTACATGGGAATCAGGGCCGATACCAGCGTTCCGCACGGCGTCAAAGGCCCGACCCGCAGCTTGCCGCTGGCCAGCGCTGCCCGTTCCTGCATGCCGGTGATGCCCAGCGAGTGCACGGTGCGCGCGCTCTGGCGTCGGATGCCGGCGCCGTCGTCGCGCACGCGCAGCAGCAGCGCCCCTGCGCGGCGCTCGATGCTGACCCACACGTTGGAGGCGTGCGCGTGGCGCAGCACATTGGTCATCGATTCCTGGAATATCCGCAGCAGCGCCTCGGCCGCCGGCCGCGCCGGCTGCGCCAGCCCCGCCGTGATGTCGACATGGATCCGGATCCGGGTGCGCCGTTCGAAGTCGCGCGCATGCCATTCGATCGCCGCATACAGGCCCTGGCCATCGAGTTCGGGCGCGCGCAGGTCGGTGGCGATGTCGCGCACCACCTGCATGGCCCGGTCGAGCGTGGCGCAGGCCGACTGCAGCTCGATGATGACGTTAGGGGCCGACAGCGCATCGCCGTGCAGGCGGATGTCGTCTTCCAGCAGCTTCAGGTCGATCTTGGCCGCCGACAGGGTCTGTCCCAGCTGGTCGTGCACTTCGCGCGCCAGCGCCGTGCGCTCGGCTTCCCGCACCGTCTGCAGGCGCTCGTACAGCACATTGAGCTCGACCTGAGCGGCGCGCCGCTCGTCCTCGACCCGTCTCGATTCCGTGATGTCCTTTGCGATCAGCACGAAGTAGCGCCCGCCGCGCGGTTCGTCGTCGATCATCGACAGGAAGTTTTGCACCCAGATCACGCTGCCGTCGGCGCGCCGGAAGCGCAATTCGATCTGGCAGGTCCCAAGCTCGCCATCGAGCAGCGCGCCCATTTGGCCGGCCGCCTGCGGATAGTCGTCAGGTTCGGTGAGATCGGCGAATCCCCGCCCGGCAAGTTCGGCTTCGCTGTACCGGACCAGCGCCTGGTACGCAGGATTGGCGCGCACGAACACGCCATTCGTGTCGGTGATGGCGATGCCGCCCGGTGCACGGTCGAACACCGCGGCCAGCAACTGGTTCGCATCGCGCAGCTCCTCGGTGCGCAGCAAGACCCGATGTTCGAGTTCGAGCTTGGCCTGCACCAGCAGCCGCTCGGCCTCCTTGCGCTCGGTGATATCGTTGGCAAATACGATCAACCCCTCGGGCGAGGGGAAGCAGCGCACGTTGAACCAGCGTCCGGATGACGAATGCAACTGTTCGACAGTGACCGGCGCGGCGCCGGCAAGCGTTCCGCGCAGAGTGCGTTCGAGCAGGCTGCCGGCCAGGTCGGGGACCAGTTCGAGCAGGCTGCGGCCGATGACTTCACGCACTGGGGCGCCGATATCGAGCGCGGCCGATTCGTTCAGCCTGAGCACACGCAGCTCGCGGTCGAGGCTGAGGAAGGCGTCGCTGGTCCTTTCCAGCACGCTGGCCAGGTCATGCCGCACCACGTCTATCTGGCGCTTCAACTCGACTTCCTGCTCGATCGCGCTGCGCCGGATCCGTGCCATGCGCACATGCGAACTGACGCGCGCGATCAGATCGCGCCCGCTGAACGGCTTGCCGAGATACTCGTCGGCGCCCGCCGCCAAGGCGTCGAGCCGCGCATCGGCGCCGGCGCGCGCCGACAGCACGATAATCGACACCGTTCGCACGGCGGGGTCGGCACGGATCTGGCGCACCAGCTCGAGGCCATCGACACCGGGCATCATGACGTCGACCAGCACCAGGTCGGGGTTCAACGCGCGCACCGCGGCCAGTCCGCTGACGGCGTCGTGCGCGGAAGCGACCACGCAGCAATCGTGCAGGATGCGCCCGATGTAGTGCACGATGTCCGCATTGTCGTCGACCACGACAACGCGAATGGTCGCGCGGTCCAGCGGCGCGGCGGCGGCAAGGCTGTCGGGGCGGGCCGGCGCGGCCAACGCAGCGAATTCCCCGAGAAAGGCCTCGGCGCGCGCTGAAGCATTGCCGGGCGCGGCGCGCGGCGTACCTGCCGGAGCCGGGCGCCACGGCAGCGTGACAGTGAAGGTGCTTCCCTGCCCTGGCCGGCTTTCCACTTCGACGTTGCCGCCGTGCAGGCGCACCAGCTCGCGCACCAGCGCCAGGCCGATGCCGCTGCCCTCGATGTGGCGCCCGTCCGGCCGCCCGCTGCGATAGAAGCGCTCGAACACCCGCGCCTGTTCGTCCGCCGCGATGCCGATCCCGGTATCGCGCACCGTCATTCGCAGCAAGCCGTCGCCGGCGCCGAGCGCCAGTTCGATCTTTCCGGCCGGCGTAAATTTGTAGGCGTTCGACAGCAAATTGAGCAGCACTTTTTCCCACATGTCGCGGTCGACCAGCACCTCGCCCGCGGGCAGGCTGCTGCTGACCGACAGCGACAGGCCGGCCGCTTCGATCGCGGAACGGAACAGGCTCGCGATTTCGGCGCTCAGGGCGCCGATATCGACCGCTTCGAGCACCATCGGCAAGCGTCCTGCTTCGATGCTGGCGAAATCCATGATCGAGTTGACCAGCTTTTGCAGGCGCTGCGCATTGCGGTGCGCCTGCTCGATAAAGTCGCGCACGCCGGGCGCCAATTCGGCATCGGCTTGCTCGAGCAATTCGGCCAGCGGCCCGAGAATCAGGGTAAGCGGAGTACGCAGTTCATGGCTGGCATTGGCGAAAAACTGCGATTTCGTCCGGTCCAGTTCCGCCATCGCCTCAGCGCGGCGCCGTTCCGCCGCCAGCGCATCGACTCCGGCAACGGCGGTTGCGACCAGTCCGCCCAGCGCTTCGAGGAACTGGCGATATTCCGCATCCAGCGGCGAGCGCGGATTGGCGGCCACCAGCAGGAAGCCGCGCGCCCTCTCCTGGCCCGGCGCCGTGAACGGCAGCGCGAGCACCTCGCGCGGGGGCTCCGGCCAGATGCCGCAGATATCAAGGTCGGTGATCAACGCGCGCGCCTCGTACATTTGCGGTTCGGTAGCCGGCGCAAGGCACGACAGCGGATGTGCGTCCCCCGCGCCCGGCCACGGGATGCGCTTGGCGATGCCGGCGCATCCCTCATGCAGGCCGGTACAGAATACTTCGTGGGCAAACCCGGCGCCCGGTTCGGCCAGGTAGAGCGCGGACAGCGGCACGTCGTGTACGTTTGCTGCCAGCGCGTCGCGCACCAGCTCCAGCGTGCGCTCGTCGCCGCGCCGCTGGGCGACCTGGGTCGCGAGCTCGCTCAGGGTGCGCTGACGCCGTTCGCTGAGCACGCGCCGGGTGGTCTCCATGGTGGTAACGAACACGCCATCTGTGATGCGGGCATCCGCCCGGATCGGGCTGTACGAAAACGTGAAGTAGCATTCTTCGCTGAAGCCCGTGCGGTTCAGTTCCAGCAGCAGGTCGTCGTGGCGCGTCGCCTTGCCGGTCTCCAGCACTGAAGCGAGCATCGGGCCGATCGTCGGCCAGGCTTCCGGCCAGACCTCGGCAGCGCGCCGGCCCAGGGCCCACGGATGTTTGTCGCCAAAAATGGGAATCGTCGCGTCGTTGTAGATATAGACCAGGTCCGCACTGGACAAAACCGATATCTGGAAATTCGAGTTCAGGCTGATGCTGACGGCGGTGCGTATGCTCGCAGGCCATCCCGACACGGGCCCCAACAGAGTCGCGCCCCAGTCTTTTTGATTGACGGTGCGTACCATTTCCCCTTCGCCCGGAAACTGGGAGTCAGCCGTCCTGAAACCTTCATCATCCATGCACGCCCCCTTGTATATCTGGGGAAATGCTAACTCACTAAGAAAAAGAATGGCGCGGGACGCGCCATTCGGCGCCGCAGCGGAAATTTACAGTGCGGAAGCCGGCACATGCAACCAGCAGTGCAGATCGGTCGCGCAACCAATAGTCGCTGATTTCGATGCGCGCAACAGCCTGCTGAAATATTTACGAAATGCTCAGAAACAAATTTGTGCTGGACAAAAACGATGTATCGTTAGGGTGGATGTCCCGCCGTTCCGGCTTGGCCTGGCGCTGCCGGCCATGCCAGGCATCCATAACAAGGACATGATGACCCGACCGACGCTCCCCAAGCCATTTCGCCAGCGCGCCGGACTGCCAGAAGCAGTCGGCGCCATTGCGCATTTCTCCGGCTGGGAAGTTGACCTGCCTTCGCGCAAGGTGTGGTGGTCCGGGCACGTCTTCGCCATCTTCGAGATGGCGCCCGGCCTAAGCCCCGACGTGGAACGGACCATCGGATTCTGTGTACCGGAACAGCGGGAGCGATTGCGCGCCATGTTCGAGGCATGCGCCAGCGACGGTGTGCCCTACGACGCCGATATCGAAGCCACGACCGCAACCGGCAATCGCATCCGCCTCCACAGCAGCGGCCGGGCGGTTCGCGCATCCGATGGCACCGTCCTGCGGATCCAGGGCGCCTTCCAGGAGATCGCCGCATCGCGCGCTGCGCAGGAAGACTCACCCAAGCTCGCCGCCCGGCTGGCCAATACCATCGACAGCATGCGCGAGGCGTTCTTCACCGTCGACAGCGCGCTGCGCTTCACCTACCTCAATCCGGAAGCGGCGCGCCTGCTGCAACGGGACCGCTCCGAATTGCTGGGCAAACTGCTGTGGGAGGAATTCAAGGAAGCGGTCGGCGGCCCTTCGTATATCGAATACGGACGCGCGCTGCGGGATCAATGCAATACCTCGTTCGAGGAATTCTATCCCCCGCTGAACCGCTGGTTCGAAGTGCGCTGTTACCCGATCGAGGATGGACTGGCGGTCTACTTCTACGACATCACGGAACGCAAGGAAGCGCGCATAGCCCTCAAGTTGGCCAATCGCGCGCTGCAAATGCTCAGCCGCTGCAACCACGTGGTGGTGCACGCGCAGCGTGAGCAAGAACTGATCGACCAAGTCTGCCGTATCGCCGTGGAAATCGGCGGCTACCGTATGGCGTGGGTGGGTTACGCTAACGAGGACGAGACACACTCGATCTCCATCAACGCCCACGCAGGTAGTCCTGAGCACCTCGGATGCCTGCGCGACCTGCCCCTCAGCTGGTCGGACGCAACCGACGCCGGCCGCGGCCCGGCCGGGCTGGCGATTCGCAGCGGCGTTCCCATCATCGTCGAAGACATGGCGCAGGATTTCCGGTTCTCGCCATGGACCATCCTGGAAACGGCATGCGGCTACAGCGGGGCCATCTACCTGCCGCTGCACGACGACAGCCGGATGTTTGGCCTGCTCTCGCTGTACGCGCATGACCTGATCGAAGGCGACGCCGAGGAAATTGGCCTGTTGCAGGAACTGGCAAGCAATCTCGCATTCGGGATCGGCACTATCCGCCTCAAGCTGGAGCAGGCACAGATCCAGGCCGCAGTGACCAAGGTGGCCGCCAGCGTGTCGTCCGCCAGCGGCGAGCATTTTTTCGAGCAGCTCGCCGCCACGATGGCTGAAGCAGTCGGCGCCGACGGCGGGTTTGTTGCGCGCCTGCTGCCCACCGACCCGCCGAGGGCGCGCACGGTGATCGCGGTCATCGATGGCCGCCGGATTCCTGATTTCGAATACCTGGTCGCCCATTCGCCCTGCGAGCTCGCGCTCGAACGCGAGCACTACGTGGTGCCGGCCGCCTTGGCCCAGCTGTTTCCGCATTCGCCGGTGGCGGCGCTGGGCGGCCAAGCTTACGGCGGCTGGCAGCTGCACGCCTCCGGCGGCCGGCCGATCGGTATCGCTTTCGTGCTGTTCCGGCGGCCGATGCCGCGCTCCGATTTTGTCACGTCGACGATGCGCATATTTGCGGTGCGCGCCGCCGCGGAGCTCGAACGGCTGGACTCCGACGCCAGCTTGCGCACCCAGGCTTCGCTGCTCGATAAGGCCCAGGACGCAATCATCGTGCGCAGCATGGACGACCGGATCGAGTTCTGGAACAAGGGCGCCGAGCGCATGTACGGCTGGACCCGCGAACAGGCGCTGGGCCGCCGGATACAGGACCTGCTGAGCGACGACCCGGCCAGCTTCAGCGAAGCCCGGGCGATTACGCTCGCGAGCGGCCACTGGAATGGCGAAGCCGCGCGCCACTGCAAGGATGGCAGCGTGCGGACGGTGGAAGTCCGGCTCAGCCTGATCAGGGACGACGAAGGCAAGCCCGAGGCGCTGCTGTCGATCAACACCGACATCTCCCAGCGCAAGGCGGCCGAGCGCGAAATCCAGCGGCTGGCGTTTTACGATCCCGTCACCGGCTTGCCGAACCGGATGCTGCTGCTCGACCGCCTGCAGCATGCGCTCACCATCACCGGGCGCAGCGGCGCGGCCGGGGCCCTGCTGTTCATCGATCTCGACAATTTCAAGGCGATCAACGATACGCTCGGCCACGAGCGCGGCGACCAGATGCTGCAACAGGTCGCGGAGAGGATACGCGCCTGCCTCTACGACATCGACACGGTGGCGCGCTTCGGCGGCGACGAATTCGTGGTCCTGCTCGAAAACCTGAGCCGTACCCGCCATCAGGCGGCGAAGCAGGCGAGGCAGGTTTCCGAGAAAATCCTGGCCGCATTCCGCGAGCCGTTCATCATCGATGGTTTCGTGCGCCACACTACCGCCAGCATCGGCGTGACGCTGTTCGACAATCGCGAAAACGGCCCCGGCGAATTGCTCAAGCAAGCCGACCTGGCGATGTACGACATGAAATCGGCTGGCCGCAACGGAGTGCGCTTCTTCGATCCGGACATGCAAACGGCGGTCAGCGCGCGCGCCGCGCTGGAGGCCGACATCCGCCACGCCCTGCTGCACCAGGAATTCCGGCTGCATTACCAGCCGCTGATCGACCGCGACGGCATGGTCACGGGCGCCGAAGCGCTGATTCGCTGGCAATGTCCGGCGCGCGGAATGGTGCCGCCGGCCGTCTTCATTACGATCGCCGAAGATACCGGCCTGATTTTACCGATGGGACGATGGGTGCTGGAGCGGGCATGCGGGCAGCTGGCGCTCTGGGCGCGGCGGCCCGAATTTGCGCGCCTCTCCATCTCCGTCAACGTCAGCGCGCGCCAGTTGCGCCAGCCCGGCTTCGTCGACGAAGTACGCGAGGTGCTGGAGCAAGCCGGCGCGTCCCCGCATTGCCTGAAGATCGAGATCACCGAGAGCCTGCTGGTGGATGACACCGAGGCGACCATCGCCACCATGCGCAGCCTGAATTCGATGGGCGTCGGCTTCTCGCTGGACGACTTCGGCACCGGCTACTCATCGCTCAGCTACCTGAAGCGGCTGCCGCTCGACCAGCTGAAGATCGACCGCTCCTTCGTCAACGACGTGCTGACCGATCCGAACGATGCGGCCATCGCGCAAACCATTCTCGCGCTGGCCCGCTGCCTGAACCTGAACGTCATTGCCGAAGGCGTCGAGACCGCCGAACAGCACCGCTTCCTGATGGAGCACGGCTGCCATGCCTTCCAGGGCTACCTGTTCAGCCGCCCGGTGCCGGTCGAACATTTCGAGGAATTTACCCGCGGCCGCGGCGTGGCGCCGGCGGCAATCATCGCGCTTGACGCTTGATTCGCCGCCGGCGCCGCGTATTGACAGCGAGCGCATGAAACCGCGCGCAAATGCATCCTGCTGTACTTGTCGGCAAGATGCCTTTATGCTCGCGATCCCTGCATTCCATTTTCAGCTCCAATGACTTTGCGCAGTTTCGGCTCGACTCCCCGCCTCTCCCGCCTCGCCCTGTCCATTTCCGTGATCGGCGCGCTCGCCTGCGCAGCGCAAACGGCGCTGGCGCAAACCACCGCATCGCCGGTCGTGGTGAGCAAGCCGCCTCCCGTCAAGAAGGACGAAAAGGCCGAGCCGGCGCCGGCGCCGGAAGCGAGCATCGAAGCGACCGTCACGGTCAGCGGCAATCGTCCGACCAACCGCATCGACCGCCAGGTCTACGACGTCAAGGGCGACGTCAGCGCCAGCAACGGCTCAGCTGCGGACGCGCTGAACAATGTGCCTTCGGTCGCGGTCGACCCGGACGGCACGCTGACGCTGCGCGGCAGCACCAATGTGCAGGTCCTGATCGACGGCAAACCGTCTGCCATGATGCAGGGCGATAACCGCGGCGCGACCCTGAACTCGCTGCCGGCGGAAGACATCGAATCGATCGAAGTAATCAACAACCCGGGCGCCCAGTTCGGCAACGAAGGCGGCGGCGGTCCTATCCTCAACATCATCATGAAGCGCAACCGCAAACCGGGCGGGTACGGCGCGCTCAATGCGAATGCGGGTTCGGCCCACCGCCATAACGAGGCGCTGTCGGGCAGCTACAACAGCGGGCGCTTCGGCGTACAGGGCGGCGCAAACTTCCGTCACGACGGACGCAATTCGGTAGCCGAAGCAGATCGCACGCGTGTCGACCCGCGGACGGGCCTTGGCGCGCACAGCACGCAGGCCTCCCGGTCCATGGGTCTGAACGACGCGGCAGGTTTCAATTCTGCGCTGAGCTACAACCTGGGCGACAAGGACACCCTGGGCGCCAGCCTGGCGTACGCGCATCGCACCAACGACCAGGCATCCGAGGACCGCTATGTCAGCTTCGGGCAGGACGACGTCGCCGGCAGCGACTACCTGCGCACCACGCGCCGCAGCGGCGCCAGCGACAACACCACCTGGGGCGCGCGGCTCGATCACAAGGGCGCGCTGAACGGCGAGCTGGCCAAGCTGGACCTGCGCGTCTCGTCGGCGGTCAATGCCAGCGACAGCGCGTATGCGAATGCGTTCTCGATCAGGCCGGCCGGCATATTCGACAGCCGCAACCTGCAGGGAAACCGGACAGTAACCCGCATCGCCGATTTCACCGGCGACTACGAAAGGCCGGACGAACAGGGATTCCTCAAGCTGGGCTACAAGGTCTCCCGCCACAAGAACAGTTTCGACACGCGCTACACGAATATCGATCCGGCGACGATGGCCGAAACGCCAAACGCCCTGCGCAGCAATCGCTTCGAACTCGACGAAGGCAACCTGGCGCTGTACGGATCCTACCAGCTGCGCCTGAACGAAAACTGGGGCGTGCTGGCCGGACTGCGCACCGAATACACCAGCATGAACATCGCGCAGCTGACCAGCGCTGTGGAAGCGGCCAACCACTACATCAATTACATCCCCAGCTTCTTCGTCAGCTACAAGGCGTCGGAACGGACCAACATCCGCTTCAGCTACGCGCATCGGATCCGCCGCCCCAACGCGAACGACCTGAATCCCTTCGTGGTGTATCGGGACGAATTCAACGTCTCGTCGGGCAATCCGAACCTGAAGCCGACCGAGACCGATTCCTACGAGCTTGGCTACGAGACCAGGTTCGGCACGCTCGACACCAACCTGCGCGGCTACTACCGCATGGACCGCGGCCTGATCTCCGAGCGCAAGGTCTTCATCAGCGATACCGTGCTGCTGACCACGCGCGACAATGCCGGCGACAACCGCGCCGGAGGGCTCGAATTCACCGTCAGCGGAAAACTGCTGCCGAAGCTGTCGATCAACACCAGCGGCAACCTGGCCTACACCGAGCAGCGGATCTTCAGCACCCTCACCGGCCAGTACACGCAACGTACCGCCAACTCCCTGAGCGGGCGGGCGCGCTTCAATTACCAGGCGTCCGAGCAGGACCAGCTTCAGCTGAGCTTGAACGCGCAAGGAAAAACCCTGTCCGGCCAGGGATATCGCCAGCCAAATTCCACGGCCAATCTCAGCTTGCGCCACCTGCTGACGCCTGCGCTCAGCCTGGTCGTCAACGTGACCGACGTGTTCAACTCGAACAAGATCGAGACGATCACCGACAGCGACCTGCTCAGGGAAACCACTATCCGCCGCTACGACGGGCGGGTGATGTATGTCGGCCTGTCGTACCGGCTGGGCGGCGTCGGTGCTGCCGGCGGGCGGCGGGGCGCGGACAGGCCGCCGGCCGGGAACATGCCTGCAAGCCGCAACGGCTAAGATTAACGACGTCAGCCTGGTTGACTTCCCGCGTCCGCAAACTAAACTTAAAAGCTTCGGCGCCCGATTCCGGGCGACGGGAAAAGACCGTGACAGGACGGGCGCGTCCGTATGCACGCCGAGCGCATCGGCGTGTCCGATTTCTTCTTTGTTTTCACTAATAAAAGGGAAAATCATGGAAACCAAAGTGTTGGTATCGAGCTTGTGCGCAGTTGCATTGTTGGCCGGTGTATCGGGTTCCGCATCCGCCGGGGCCACCAAAGAAGTCATCAGCACCAAGGACGCCCCGGCGGCTATCGGCCCCTACTCCCAGGCAGTACGATCCGGCAACATGGTATTTGTCGCCGGCCAGATTCCCATCGATCCGAAGACCGGCCAGCTCAATACCGGCACCGACGAACAACAGGTCGAGCAGGTACTCGAAAACATCAAGGCGATCCTTGCCGCGGACGGCATGACGATGGACAACGTGGTGTCGACCACGGTCTTCGTGCGCGACCTGAATAATTTTGCCAAGCTCAATGCGGTGTATGGCACTTACTTCAAGGATAAGCCGCCTGCCCGCGCGACGGTGCAGGCGGCACGCTTGCCGCGCGACGTCGCCGTCGAAATATCGGCCATCGCGGTCAAGTAGGGCCAAAGCCGGCCGGTACTCGCAACTACTAAATATCTAGTTGACATGTCCGGCCGAGCTCGCTACCATCTACTAAACATATAGTTGATGGGGTGCGAATGGACATTAGCTTTACCGATCGCGAAGCGGACGTCATGCAAGTGCTGTGGGACCACGGTCCGTCCGTGGTCACCGAAGTGCAGGCCGGCATCAGCGACAAGCTGGCCTACACCACCGTCCTGACCGTGCTGCGTACGCTCGAATCGAAAGGCTACGTGGGCCACTCGGAAGAAGGCCGCGGCCATCGCTACCACGCGATCATCGAACAGCAGCAGGCGCGCAAGAGCGCCCTGCGCCACCTGACCAGCAAACTGTTCAAAGGCTCGGCAGAACTGCTGATGACGCACCTGGTGTCGGACCAGAAGCTGAGCGCGGAACAGGTGCGCCGCATGCGCGCACTGCTCGCAGAACACGACAAGAAGGAAACGCCATGATGCTCGCGTGGATGGTCTACACCGTCACGGTGAGCGCGCTCCTGACGATGGCCGCATTCGCCGCCGAACAGGTGGCGATGGCGCGCCGGGCGCCGGTCCGCTGGATCTGGGCGCTCGCGATCGCAGCTTCGCTGGCGCTGCCGGCCGCCGTCCCCTCGGTGAAGTTCTCGGTGCCCGTAGCATTCGCCGCAGGCGCGCCCGCCAGGACCATCGCCTTGCGCGACATGGCGGCGCCTTCGCTCACCCCGCCTGCGTGGACGCCGGGCGCCGCTGTTGGAGTCAGCGGTTTCGACGCCGGCGCCGCGCTGATGACTGCGTGGGCGACAGTGACCGCCTGCATGCTCGCCGGGCTGGCGGGATGCGCCGTTCACCTGTACCGGCGCAAGCGCCGCTGGACTGAACACACGGTGGCAGGCGCGATGGTGTATGTCAGCAAAGACGTCGGCCCCGCCGTGGTCGGGCTGCTGCGGCCGCGCATCGTGGTGCCGGCATGGCTTGCCAAAGCACCGGCGTTGAAACAGGAACTGGTCATCGCTCACGAGCAATCCCACCTGGACGCGCGCGATCCCCAACTGCTTTCGCTGGCCTTGCTGGCGCTCGTGGCGATGCCATGGAACCTGCCGCTGTGGTGGCAGTTGCGGCGCCTGCGCCTGGCGGTCGAAGTCGATTGCGATGCGCGCGTGCTGCGCAAGGGCCACGACCTGCAGCAGTACGGTGCGGCACTGGTCGACATCGGCGAACGCCATTCCGCGTTCATCGGCACCGCGGCGGCGATGGCCGAATCACGCTCATCGCTCGAGCACCGCATCCGCATCATGGTTCGCCTGCCGCAACGCTGGAAGCGCCGCATCGCGCCGGCGGTGGCGGCACTCTCGCTGTGCATGGTGGCGGTGGCGGCGCGCATCGGACCGCCCGGCATCGAGCACCATGCGGTCATCCTTCCGGCTTCGGTGTTGCAAAGTCATGCGGGCTACTACCAGCTCGACGAGCATCGCGCGATCACCGTTTCCCCGTCCGGCGATCATCTGATCGCTTCGTTCAACATGGATCGCAGGCTTAATCTGATCCCGGAGAGCGAAGATCGCTTCTTTGTCAACGGCATGTCAATCGAGGCGCGCTTCGTCCGGTCGGAATCGGCCACGGCCTCGGACGGTGTGGTCCTCCGCATGCGTGGCGTCGATTACCCGATTGCGCCGCGGGTCGGTCCGGAGGCGGTTCAGCGGGCGGACGAATTCGTGGCGCGGCATTATGCGGAGCAGACTGCGACACCTGGAGGCGAAGAAATCCTGCGACACAGCTTCGCGCTGGCATCCAGCGGCAAGGTCGCGCTGGACGGCCTGTCGCCGGAATATGGCCAGATGGCGCAGCGGATGCTGCCGGCCTTCCAGCAGCGAAACCGAAAATACGGGCAAGTGGTCTCGCTGCGTTTCACCGGCGTCAACCGGGTCGGCTGGGATATGTACAGGGTGCAGTTCGAACATGGTGTCTTGACCTGGCACCTCTGGTTCACAGCCGGCAAAGTCAGCGATGTCGTGGTCCTGACCGAAGCCGCAATGAAGACGCAGTGACTGCTCCGGTCACTTTCTAACTCAACTCATCTCCGAACGGAATACCAATGCTTCGATCACTCGTACTGCTGGCCTTCTTTGTTTGCAATGCTTCGTTCGCGCAGGCGCCCGTACCGGACACACCGGCCGGCAAGGTATTTTCGGCGATGCTGGCGGCGTTCAACTCCGGCGATCCGCAGCAGATCGCCGCCTTCGACAAGACCTACCAGCAAACCCGCGTCAGCGTAAAGGCGAGCCTTGGCCTGCGCGACCGCACTGGCGGCTTCACCCTGGTGCGGGTCGAAAAGAGTGAACCCTACCTGCTCGAAGCAATAATGCGGGAGAACGATTCTGACAGCGCCGCGCGCATGAAACTTGAGATCAGCGCGGAACAGCCATATGCGGTGAAGACGATCCAGTTCTCTCCCATCAGCATGCCTGTCGACTTGCGTCCCGCGCGCATCGGCGAGGCCGAGGCAATCGCCATGATGCGCGAGCGCGCCGGCCAGCTCGCCAAGGCGGACAAATTCTCCGGCCAGTTGCTTGTTGCGCGGCGCGGCAAGCTCCTGCTCGACCAGTCATGGGGCCTGGCCGACCGCGACACTGGCACTGCGGTCACCGCCGATACGCGGTTTCGCATCGGCTCGATGAACAAGATGTTCACCACCGTCGCCATCCTTCAGCTGGTCGAAGCCGGCAAGATCGGCCTGTCCGATCCCCTGGCAAAATACCTTCCGGACTATCCGAACAAGGACCTCGCCGGCAAAGTCACGATCCGGCACCTGTTGACGCACACCGGCGCCACGGGCGACATCTTCGGTCCGGCTTTCGACACTCACCGCCTGGAGCTGCGCGACCACAACGCATACATCAAGCTATTCGGCGCGCGCCCCTCGCTGAATGAGCCGGGCTCGGGATTCCAGTATTCGAATTACGGGTTCGTGCTGCTTGGCGCCGTCATCGAACGGGTCAGCGGAATGTCGTACTACGACTACGTGGACAAGAAGGTGTACCAGCCCGCCGGAATGAAGCACACCGGTTCGCTGCCGGAGGAAACCGAGGTGCCGCAGCGCTCCAGGGGCTACATGCGGCGCGATGGCGCCTGGAAGCCGAACACGGATACCCTGCCCTACCGCGGCATGAGTGCCGGCGGCGGCTATTCGACCACGCACGACCTGCTGGCGTTCGCGCAGGCCCTCGAATCGGGCAAGCTGGTGTCGAAGGCACTGCTCGACGAGGCCACCGAGCCGGCCGGCCGCGGCGATGGCTTCGGCCTGGGCTTCATGCACGATGGCGAAGGCGTGTCGCGCATGTACGGCCACAACGGCGGCGCTCCCGGCATGAACGGAGCGCTGTGGATCTACCCGAATGCGGGCTACGTGGTGATCGGCCTGAGCAACCTGGATCCGGAATCGGCCACCCGGCCGATGATCTACTTCACGCGCCGGATGCCGCTGAACTGATCGGGCCCTATGCCGAAGATGTGAAGAACATCGCGGCGACGGCGGCCGTCATCACCGCGGTGCACAGCCAGCCCAGCACTTTGAGGCGGCGCGTGATGACCAGCCGTCCCATGATGTCGGCGCGGGACGCCATCAGCATCATCACCGCCATGATGGGGATCGAGATGATGCCGTTGATGACCGCGCTCCAGTACAGCGCCCTGATCGGGTCGATCGGCGCGAACACCAGGCCGACGCCCGCCAGCGTGGCGACAACGATGATGCCGTAGAAGCGCGGCGCCATCGCCGGCTCATGTTCGAGACTATTCTTCCACTTGAACGCGCCCGCCATCGCATACGCCGCGGAGCCAGCGAGCACGGGAATGGCGAGCATGCCCGTTCCGACTATCCCCAGCGCGAACAGCATGAAGGCGAAATTGCCCGCGATCGGGCGCAGCGCGGACGCGGCCTGCGCCGACGATGCGATCGCCGTGACGCCGTGCATATGCAGCGTCACTGCGGTGGTGAGCATGATGAAGAAAGCGACCAGGTTCGAAAATCCCATGCCGATGTAGGTATCGACCTTGATGCGCGTGTAGCCGGCGCGTGCCTCGCGCGGGGCGTGCTTCAGGGCGTGGGCATTGTCGTCGGCGCGCAGGTCTTCGACTTCCTGCGAAGCCTGCCAGAAAAACAGGTAGGGACTGATCGTCGTTCCGAATACCGCGACGATGGTGGTGATGAAGGCCGGTTTCCATGGCAAGGCGGGCAGCACCAGGCTCTGCTTCGCCACTTGCGTCCACGGGATATGGACGACGAACACGGTTGCGACGTAGGCGAGCAAAGCCAGCGTCAGCCACTTCAGGACCCGCACGTAGCGCGTGTAGGGGATGAACACCTGCAGCAGCACCGAAACCAGGCCGAAGCCGACCGCGTACAGATGCGCGGGCCCGCCGAACACCAGCTTGAGCGCGTCGCCCATCGCCGCCACGTCGGCGGCAATATTGATCGTGTTCGCCAACAGCAGCAGCCCGACGATCGCATACAGCAGCCAGCCGGGATAATGGCGGCGGATATTGGTAGCGAGGCCGTGGCCAGTGACCCTGCCGATGCGGGCGCTGACGATCTGAATACCAACCATCAGCGGATAGGTGAAGATCAGCGTCCACAGCATGCCGAATCCGAACTGCGCTCCCGCCTGCGAATAGGTGGCGATCCCGCTGGGGTCGTCGTCGGCGGCGCCCGTGATCAGTCCGGGGCCAAGCTTCTTGACCCACGATTCTTCAGCGACCGGCTGGTCTTCCGGTTTCGATATTTTTGCAACTGGCATGGCGCTCCGACGAATGGCTTTTGCGAATAGCCTTACTGTGGACTTTGCCGCCGTCCGGCTCTGTGCGATGGATAACCAAAAGTGGCAAACGCATCAAGCTTCGTCCAATAGGCATCATTCGGCTGGAGCACCGCGCAGGCGCGCCACGTCGATGGCCGACACCAGTCCGGCGCGATTGCCCCAGCTGGCGCGCAGGTAGGACGCGACCGCCGCCACCTCCGCATCGGACATGGCGGGGCCGAACGGCGGCATGCCGTACGGCCGCGGATTGCCCTGCGTTGACGGCGGGTATCCGCCGTTCAGGATCATGCGAACCATGTTGATCGGCGTTGCGGCAGTCACGCCCCGGTTTCCCGCCAGCGACGGATAGGCGGGCGCCTTCCCTTCGCCGTTGACGCCATGGCACTGAGCGCAATCCTGCTCGTACAGCCTGGCTCCGCTGGCCAGGATGGCCCGGGAATCGCCCGCCACCTGCACCGAAACACCCTGGATCGGTCCATCCGAGGCCGGCAGCGACTTCAGGTAGGTGGCGATCGAATGGATGTCGGCGCCGGTGACATGCTGCAGGCTTTCGCCGACGACCTCGGCCATCGGCCCGGACGCCGCGCCCCGTTTCGATACGCCGGTCTGAAGCAGGTCGCCGATATCCGCGATCTCCCAATTGCCAAGGCCGGTTGCGGCATCGGACGCGAGCGAGGATGCGTACCAGTTCTGCATCGGGATGATGCCACCGGCCAGGCCTTGCGAGGCGATGCTTCCGCCGAGCGCGTTGCGCGCCACGTGGCAGGCGCTGCAATGTCCCAGTCCCTGCACGAGGTAGGCGCCGCGGTTCCATTCCGCGCCCTTGACCGCGTCCTGCTGGAATTCACCCTGCGTGAAATTCAAGGCGCGCCAGAATGGCAGCAGCAGCCGTTGGTTGTAGGGAAAGCGCAAGTCGTGGTCGCGATTAGGCTGTTGCACCGGCGCCAGCGTACCGAAGTAGGCGAACAAGGCGTCGGAATCGCCCCGGCTTACCTTCGTGTAGCTTGGATAGGGAAACGCGGGATAGAGGAAGCTGCCGTCTTTCGACCTGCCGTTGTGCAGGGCGCGCCAGAAATCATCCGAACTCCATGCACCGATTCCGGTGCGCTCGTCCGGCGTCAGGTTGGGCGAATAGATGCTGCCGAATGGCGTTGGGATCGCACGTCCGCCGGCGTATTGCTTGCCGCCGCGAACGGTGTGGCAGGCCATGCAGTTGCCGACCTTGGCCAGGTAGGCGCCATGCTTGATCTGCCCGTCCCAGTTGTTCGCCGCCGGGATGCCGGCTTGATCGCTTGCCACGGCGCGCGTGACCTCGATGGCTGCGACGATACCGATGCCGAGAATGACTGCTGCCAAGGCAGTGAGCAGGATGCGCTTCATGAAATACCAGTTCTTGATTAGTGTGCGGCGCTGCCGCATGGGATTGGCGCCAAGGCGGATATGGATGGCGCGGGCGCCATGCCGGCGGGGACTGGCCGCGACGCCAGCCAGGAGGACACCGCGGCGACGTCTTCAGGGCTCAGCTGTTTGCTGATCGCCGCCATGCAGTCCAGGGACGCGGCTTTTCGTGCTCCGCTTTGCCATGCGCCGATCTGCGCGTTGATATAGTCGCGCGGTACGCCGAGCAGGCTGGGGATCGCCGGAAGCACGCCGCCAAGATCCTGGCCATGGCACGACACGCAGGCCGGAATCTTGCGCGACGCATCGCCCGACATCACGAGATGCTGTCCGCGAGCCAGGGTCTGCGCGGGCGCCGCCGCCGCTTGCGGCGCCGGATAAGCCGGATGCTGGACGGAGAAGTATTCTGCAATCTCCCTCAGGTAGGCATCCGACATGTGCCCCACCATGTAAGTCATCATCGGATACTGCCTGGCGCCAGAACGGAAATTGACGAGCTGGTTGTACAGGTAGGCAGCCGGTTTGCCCGCGATGCGCGGAAAATATCCTGCGCTGGTGGCGCGGCCCTGCTTGCCGTGGCAGGCGGTGCAGGCCGCAACGCGCTGCGCCATGGTGTCGGGGAGTTGTGCTTCATCGGCCGATGCAGGGGCGCTTGCCAACCAGCAGGCAAGCGACATGCAGCAGAGCGCCGCGAGCTGAGTTCTTGAAATCTTCATCAATCCGAAATTCTTCGCTGTTTGGTCCGGAAACGATAGTAGTGCCCCCGGCCAAAACAAAACAGATGCAGCTGTTCGGTTTTTTTGCATATCAGACGCATCATCTGATATGGTAAATTCTGGCTTGACTGCATCTGTTTTACATGGCCCAGAAAACCTACAATGGCCAGGCACGCGCAACCAGCGCGGCATTGCTACTCGGGAGGGAAAGAAATGAAACAGAAACAGCCACGGACGGGCCGGTCCTTCGGCGCGACCATGAAAGCGATCGCATGGTCGTTCGTCGGCTTGCGCCGGAAAAGCGATTTCGACCAGGATGTCGCAGGCGGCATGAATCCGCTGTACGTCATCGGCTGCGCCCTGCTCGGCACGGCGATCTTCATCGGCGCCATCATCACCGTCGTCAGGATCGCGGTGTCCCAGGCCTGACGCATGAAACGCTATGAAGCCCTCGCCGAAGAGATCGCGCAATCGATCCGCACCGATGTACTGAAAACAGGCGACCGCCTGCCGTCGGTCCGGCAGGCGGGCGCAAGCCGGGGAGTGAGCGCCTCGACCGTCTTCCAGGCCTATTACCTGCTCGAGGCGCGCGGGCTGATCCGGGCGCGCGAGCGCTCCGGCTACTACGTGATGGCCGGCGCCAAGCCGCACTTGCCGGAGCTGGAAAATGCATCGCGGCCGACCGCGGAATCGACGCCGGTCGACGTCAGCGAACTGGTGTTCGACATCCTGGAGTCCGCCAAGAACCGCGAAGTCGTACCGTTTGGCTCAGCCTTCCCGAGTCCCCTGCTGTTTCCCTTTGCCCGGTTGGCGCGCTCGATGGCGGCGAGCATCCAGGCCATGGATCCGTGGAGCACGGTGGACGACCTGACGCCCGGCCACGCCGGCCTGCGCCGCCAGATCGCGCTGCGCTACCTGGCCGACGGCATGCACGTGCATCCCGACGATATCGTGGTCACCAACGGCGCGCTGGAAGCGCTGAACCTGTGCCTGCACGCGGTTGCGCGTCCGGGCGATTGCGTCGTGATCGAATCGCCCACTTTCTACGGGGCGCTGCAGGCGCTGGAGGGCCTGGGCCTGAAGGCGATCCAGGTCGCCACCCATCCGCGCGACGGCATGGACCTCGGCCAGCTGGCACTGGCGCTGGAGCGCCATCGGCCGCGCGCCTGCTGGCTGATGACCAATTTCCAGAACCCGCTCGGCAGCCTGATGTCCGATGAGAAGAAGCAGGCGCTGGTCGCGCTGCTGGCGCGGCACGAGGTTGCGCTGATCGAGGACGACGTGTACGGCGAACTGTATTTCGGCAGCCGGCGCCCGCTTCCCGCCAAGGCGTTCGACAAGACCGGCCTGGTGATGCACTGCTCGTCGTTCTCGAAATGCCTGGCGCCGGGTTACCGGGTCGGCTGGGCCGTGCCGGGGCGGTTCAGGCGCGACGTCGCGCGGCTGAAGCTGACAAGCACGCTGTCGGCCTCGGTGCCTTCGCAGGCGGCGATTGCCGATTACCTGTCCAAGGGCGGCTATGATCGCCATTTGCGCCAGTTGCGCCACGCGCTCAGCGTGCAACAGGGCGAAATGATCCGCGCAGTGGTCAAGCACTTCCCTCCGGGGACTCGGGCCACGCGGCCGCAGGGCGGCTATTTCCTCTGGATCGAACTGGCCCTGCATGCCGATGCGCTGGCCATCCAGCGCATCGCGCTGGCGCAGGGAATCAGCGTCGCGCCGGGTCCCATGTTTTCCGCCGAACGGAAATTCCGCAACTGCCTGCGGCTCAACTACGGCCATCCGTGGGACGAGCGCACCGAGGCCGCGATGGCAACCCTCGGCCGGATAATTTCGATGGCAGGCTGACTGTCAGCGCAGCCCGTCCGGAAGCGGCACGGCCGGCGCAATCGCCCGTTCCAGGTCGAGCAGGTCGACCGGCTTGGTCAGGTGCAGGTCGAAGCCCGCCTCGAACGAACGGCGCTTGTCGCGCTCCTGGCCATACCCGGTCAGGGCCACCAGCTTGCCTTCGAAGCCGGCGCGCCGGACCGCCCGGGCAAGTTCGAAGCCGTCGATATCGGGCAGGCCGATGTCGAGGATGGCGACCTGCGGCTGCATGCGCTTGATCAGCGCCAGCCCGGACTTGCCGTCGTGCGCGACTTCAACATGGTGGCCCAGCACCGCCAGCAGTTCGGCCGTGGTCAGCGCCGCGTCCACATTGTCGTCGACGATCGCGATCTTCACGTTCGACGGCCTGGCATCGGCAATCGTCTCGGGGTGGGCGAACGCCGGTCCGTCGATGGCGGGCAGCCTCACTTCGAAACTGCTGCCCTTCCCCAGGCCGCTGCTGGTGGCGCGCACCGTGCCGCCGAGCAGTTCGACGATGCTGAGGACAATGGTCAGGCCGAGGCCCAGGCCGCCGAACGAGCGGGCCAGCTGCTGTGGCGCCTGGTAGAACGGCTGAAAAATCAGCGAGGCAGTGGCCGGCTCCATGCCGACGCCGCTGTCGCTCACCGTCAGCAGCGCGTCGGCGCCGTCGCGCCGCAGCGAAATGCGCACATCGCCGTCGCCGCCGTAGCGCAGCGCGTTCGCCAGCAGGTTGGTCGCCACCTGCACCAGCCGCGTCTCGTCGCCCATCACCCACACTTGCGCGACCGATTCGATGAAGCTGCGTCCGCCCGGCATGGCCGGCCGCACCGCGTCGAGCGCCTGCATAACGACGGTGGACAGGCTCACCGGCTCACTGGCGATCGCCAGCTTGCCCTGGGTGATGCGAGAGACGTCCAGCAAGTCGTCGACCAGGCGCCGCATATGGTTGACCTGGCGCCGCATGGTCTGGCGCTCGCGCAGGCAAATGGCGCCCGCCTTCGCATCCATCAGGTCAAGGGCCATGACGATCGGCGCCAGCGGATTGCGTAGCTCATGCCCAAGCACGGCGAGGAAATTATCTTTGGTATCGGCCGCCAGCTCGGCGCGCGACAGCGCCTCCTTCAGCGACTCGAGCGCACCGCTCAGCGACACCACCAGCGATTCCCTTTCGCGTTCGCTGTTCACCAGTTCCGTCGACGCCATGATCAGGCTGACGCCGATTTCATTGACCTCGCGGATCCGGCTGCGCACCCTGTGCACCGGCTGCTTTTGCCCGAGGCGCGCCGTTTGCTCCTTCAAGTGGTCGATCGATAGCACGATCCGTTTCGAGATCAGCACCGCCAGGCCGATGTACATCGCCAGCGACGCGATGATCGCCACCGCGTAGGCCGCGAGGGTACGCCGCAGCACATCCGAAAACTGGGCGGTGGGGGCGCCCACGACCACGGTCCAGCCATGACGCGGCGTCCGGGTATAGCTGGTGATGACTTCTTCGCCTTCAATCGTCGTGCTGATGCCTGTGCCTTCCGCCAGTCCCGGCTTGAGCAGCGCGGCCAGCGTGGGCGACGCACCGGTGCCGACAGTATTCTCATGATCGAGCGACCGCGCCACCCGCAAGCCGTGGGCGTCCAGCACCGTCACTACCCACTGCTGCGGGAACTTCTGATTCTTCAGGATCCGCAATACGCGATCGGGCGCCAGTGCCACCGTCACGACATAGCGAAGCCGCCCATCGATCAGCACCGGCACGCGGACCGGAACCGCGGCACGCTTCATCGGCCCTTTCGCCACCATGCCAACGACCGGCAGCCGGGTCGCCATCGCTTGCGCCAGGCTGCCGGGATCGACGATTCCCGGCACGCTGGCGCCGAACGGCAGCGCGCTGCGGAACAGGGCGCCGCCCTGCGCGTCGGTCAGGATCACGCTGAGCCAGTCGTGCTGGGCCAGCGCGGCATTGCGCGCGACCTTGTAAAACGCGGGAACGTCGCCGGCCAGCAGCACCGGATTGGCGGACAGCGTCTTGACGTTTTCGATTGTCGTTTCGAGCTCGGAGTCGACCGCGCTGGCCAGCGCGCGCGTCAGCGCCAGTATCGACCGTTCGAGGTCGGCCTGCTGCTCGTTCACCGAGGCGTTAATGCCCCATGCCCCGATCAGCGCGATGGGCAGCAGGCCTAGCCCGGTGAGCAAAATGAGGAATTGTCGAAGCGACAGGGATTTGTTGCCTAGCATCTGCGGGAAATGTGAAGATCAGCCGCTACTATAACCCGTTCTGGTTGACAATTTCTTACAACTAAGAATAAAAACCCCTGCAACCAGGGCCTGCGTGGCTGGCGGCCAGGTCGGCTCAGTGGCGCCGCGCGACGACCTTCCGTTCGAGCGCGCCGCGGTTCCATTTGCCCAGGTCGGCGGCGGCCTCGTAACTGCTTTGCATGAATTCCAGCAGGGCCGCGTCGGGCGATGGCGCGCGCCGCATCTCTTCGTAAGGCAGCACGAACTCGCCGAACGTCCCCTCGTAGATTGCCTGTTTCGGCCGCACCGCAGCCATCTTGAACCCCGCCGGCTCAGGGTAAGCATAGGCATAGAACAGCGGGAAAGGCATGGCGTCGTTGCCGGGCCAGAAGCCGCAACTGCTGACCTCGTGCGAATATGCCTCGCGCGTGACCCAGTCCGGGCAATTCGGTACGCCGCCGGAATGGGCCGGCGCCTCGGCGCCCGAAAAGCGGGTCACCGCGAGGTCGAAGCTGCCCCAGAACAGGTGCACCGGGCTGCATTTGCCGACGAAGCCGGCGCGGAATTGATTGAACACCCGATCGGCCTGCAGCAGAACCTGCCAGTAGCGGTTCGCCTGCTCCGGGTTGTAGGCCGCGTGGACCGTGTCCTGCGCGAAAGGGATGGGCTCCACCACCTCATTCGGGCTGGCATGGATGTTCACAGGCAAGCCGAGGCTTGCGAGCTGCGCCATGAATTCCTGGTAGAAATCCGCCACCGTGCGCGGTTTGAGGGCCATGGAGCGGGCCGACCCGTCGTTGGCCGTGATCAGCAGCAGGTGGTCGATGAAATCGAAATCGATGTCGAACTGGCGCGCACCATACGGAATCGGCGAAGTCGTCAAGCCGCGCGCGGTCAGGTAAAACGTAGCGTGCCAGGAATGATTGAGCCACGGCGACTGGGCCAGCCGGACCTTGCCGACGATCTGGCACCACATGTGCAAGGTGTCGCGCGTGTCCTTCCAGTCGGCATAAGGCAATGCGGGCCAGTCCTCGACGACGGCTGGCTGGGCGGGTGAAGATGAAACGGCCATGTTTTCCTCCTCGGTCAACAATTAGGATCGTGTTTTGACAGCGCGGGTGCGGGATAGTCAAGCAGCCCGTTTGCCGGCACACTATCTTGCCATTTCGGCGCCTGCGCACGGCTCAAATATATTGCAGCGCACGATAAATATTTGCGCTGACCGCACTCCGGGCTCGTGCACAATTTGTTATCCTCTTGGCGCACACCACCTTATCAAGGGGAAGCAACATGAGCCAGAGTAAGCCTCTGACACTGCACGTTCCGGAGCCCACCGGCAGACCCGGATGCAAGACCGATTTTTCTTACCTTCACCTGAGCGCCGCGGGATGGGCGCGCCGCCCGCCCATCGATGTACTGGCGGCCGATACCAGCGACCTCGCCTCGACCTTGGTGCGGGTGCTCGACGACGACGGCAATGCGATCGGGCCGTGGGCGCCGGAAACCGACGCCAAGCTGCTGCGCTTCGGTTTGCGCACGATGATGAAAACGCGCATCTTCGACGCGCGCATGGTCATTGCCCAGCGCCAGAAAAAAATGTCGTTCTACATGACCTCGCTGGGCGAGGAAGCCATCGGCACCGCGCACGCGCTGGCGCTGCGGGACGGCGACATGAACTTCCCCACCTACCGCCAGCAAAGCCTGCTGATGGCGAAAGAATTCTCGCTCGTCGAGATGATCTGCCAGCTGCTGTCGAACGAACACGACCCGCTCAAGGGCCGCCAGCTGCCGGTCATGTACTCGGTGCGCGATTCCGGTTTCTTCACCATCTCCGGCAACCTGGCCACCCAGTTCGTGCAGGCGGTCGGCTGGGCCATGGCCTCGGCGATCAAGGGCGATACCAAAATCGCGTCAGGCTGGATCGGCGACGGCGCCACCGCCGAATCGGACTTCAACACCGCCCTCACCTTCGCCCACGTGTACCAGGCGCCGGTGATCCTCAACGTGGTCAACAACCAGTGGGCGATTTCGACCTTCCAGGCGCTGGCCGGCGGTGAAAGCGTCACCTTCGCGGCGCGCGGCGTCGGCAGCGGGATCGCTTCGCTGCGGGTCGACGGCAATGACTTCCTGGCCGTGTACTCCGCCTCGCGCTGGGCCGCCGAACGCGCGCGCAGCAACCTCGGTCCGACCCTGATCGAATGGGTCACCTACCGCGCCGGTCCGCACTCCACCTCCGACGACCCTTCCAAATACCGGCCGGCCGACGACTGGTCGCATTTCCCGCTGGGCGACCCGATCGCGCGCCTGCGCCAGCACCTGACCAAGAAGGGCCTGTGGTCGGACGCCGAACACGAAGCGGTGCAGGCAGAACTGGAAGCCGAAATCATCGCGGCGCAGAAAGAAGCGGAGCAGTTCGGCACGCTGGCCAACGGCCGGGTGCCGAGCGCCGCGTCGATGTTCGAGGACGTCTATAAGGACATGCCCGAGCACTTGCGCCGGCAACGTCAACAATTGGGAGTGTGAGCGTGCGCAGAGATACAGATATCAAGACCGTGCCGATGACCATGATCCAGGCCCTGCGTTCAGCCATGGACGTGATGCTCGAGCGCGACAACAACGTCGTCATCTACGGCCAGGACGTGGGCTATTTCGGCGGCGTATTCCGCTGCACCGACGGCTTGCAGGCCAAGTACGGCAAGTCGCGCGTGTTCGATGCGCCCATCTCGGAAGGCGGCATCGTCGGCACCGCGGTCGGCATGGCCGCTTACGGCTTGCGCCCGGTGGTCGAGATCCAGTTCGCCGACTACTTCTATCCGGCCTCGGACCAGATCGTGTCGGAAGCGGCGCGCCTGCGCTACCGATCGGCAGGCGAATTCACTGCGGCGATGACGATCCGCATGCCCTGCGGCGGCGGCATTTACGGCGGGCAGACCCACAGCCAGAGCCCGGAAGCGATGTTCACCCACGTGTGCGGCCTGCGCACAGTGATGCCCTCCAATCCCTACGACGCCAAGGGCTTGCTGATTTCCTGCATCGAGAACGACGACCCGGTCATCTTCCTCGAGCCCAAGCGGCTGTACAACGGACCGTTCGACGGCCACCACGACCAGCCTGTCGTGCCGTGGTCGAAGCATCCGATGGGCGAAGTCCCCGAAGGCTACTACACGGTGCCCCTCGATAAAGCATCCGTGTTCCGCGAAGGTTCCGCGCTCACCGTGATCACCTACGGCACCATGGTGTTCGTCGCCGAAGCTGCCGCACGCGAGACTGGCATCGATGCCGAGATCATCGACCTGCGCAGCATCTGGCCGCTCGACCTCGACACCATCGTCGACTCGGTCAAGAAAACCGGGCGCTGCGTGGTGGTGCACGAGGCGACCCGCACCAGCGGCTTCGGCGCCGAACTGTGCGCGCTGGTGCAGGAGCACTGTTTCTATCAACTGGAAGCGCCGATCGAACGCGTGACCGGCTGGGACACGCCGTATCCACATGCGCAGGAATGGGCGTATTTTCCCGGCCCGGATCGCGTCGGGGCGGCCTTCAAACGTGCGATGGGAGCATAACGATGGGTGTTCATGTCATCAAGATGCCCGACCTGGGCGAAGGCATTGCGGAAGTCGAAGTCGTTGAGTGGCGCGTCAAGCCGGGCGACGCGGTAGTCGAAGACCAGGTGCTGGCCGACGTCATGACCGACAAGGCCACTGTGGAGATTCCATCGCCGGTGCACGGCACCGTGACAAGCCTTGGCTGTGAGATCGGCCAGGCGCTGTCGGTGGGCGCCGCACTGATCACGCTGGAGGTGGAAGGCGAAGGCAATGCCGCCACCATGAAGGCGCCACCGGCGTCGCGCCAGCAAGCTGCGGCCGCAGCGCCCGCGCCTGCTCCGAAGCCGGCGCCAGCGCCTGAGCCGGTGCAGAAAGCTGCGCCGGCACCAGCGCCAGTTGCCACAACAGTCGTTTCGCTGCGCCCGCAAGGTGAAAAACCTTTGGCCGCACCGGCGGTTCGCCAGCGCGCCTGGGACCTGGGCGTGGAGCTGCAGTTCGTACACGGCAGCGGTCCTGCGGGACGCATCACCCACTCGGACCTCGACGCTTTCGTTGCGCGCGGCCCTGCGCGCGCTTCAGGCGGCGGCGCCGACGAGCGTTACGCGCAGCGCGATGGCGAACACGCCGTGCCGGTCATCGGCCTGCGCCGCAAGATCGCCGAGAAGATGCAGGACGCGAAACGCCGCATCCCGCACTTCAGCTATGTCGAGGAAATCGACGTCACGGAAGTCGAAGCGCTGCGCACCCAGCTGAACGCACGCTGGGGCAAGGAACGCGGCAAGCTGACGCTGCTGCCGCTGCTGATGCGCGCTGTCGTGCTGGCGGTGCGCCAGTACCCGCAGGTGAATGCGCGCTTCGACGACGAAGCCGGCGTGGTCACGCGTTACGACGCGGTCCACATCGGCATCGCCACCCAGACCGAACCTGGCCTGATGGTGCCGGTGGTACGCAATGCAGAAGCGCGCGATCCGTGGTCCGGCGCGGCCGAGGTGCTGCGACTGGCCGAAGCGGCGCGCGCCGGCAAGGCGCTGCGCGAAGAATTGTCCGGCTCGACGATCACCATCACCAGCCTGGGCGCATTGGGCGGCATCGTCACCACACCGGTGATCAATTCGCCGGAAGTGGCGATCGTCGGCGTCAACCGCATGGTCGAACGGCCGATGATCCGCGATGGCCTGGTCGTCGCGCGCAAGATGATGAACCTGTCGTCGTCGTTCGACCACCGCGTAGTCGACGGCATGGTGGCAGCGCAGTTCGTGCAAGCCATCCGGGGCTACCTGGAGTGCCCCGCCACCCTGTTCGTGGAGTAGCCGATGCAATCGACACACACTACGCTGCTGGTCATCGGAGGCGGTCCCGGCGGTTACGTGGCTGCGATCCGCGCCGGCCAGCTCGGCATCCCGACCATCCTGGTCGAAGGCGAGCGTCTCGGCGGCACCTGCCTGAACATCGGCTGCATTCCGTCCAAGGCGCTGATCCACGCCGCTGAGGAATTCGAAAAGGTGCGCCACTACGCCGACGGTTCGCCGCTGGGGATCATCGCCAGCGCGCCGCGCATCGACCTGGCGCGCACGGTCGAATGGAAGGATGGCATCGTCAAGCGCCTGACCGGCGGCGTCGGCGCGCTGCTGAAGAAGAACGGCGTGCAGGTGGTGAACGGATGGGCCCGCATCATCGATGGCAAGACGGTCGAGGTGCAACAGGCCGGCGACGCCGAGCCGCTGCGCATCGGCTGCGAGCACCTGCTGCTGGCGGCGGGATCGCAGGCGGTCGAACTGCCGTTCATGCCGTTCGGCGGCGCCGTCATCTCGGCCACCGAAGCGCTGTCGCCGGCCACGCTGCCGGAGCGGATGGTGGTCGTCGGCGCCGGCTATATCGGCCTGGAACTGGGCATCGCCTACCGCAAGCTGGGCGCCGAAGTGAGCGTGGTGGAATCGATGGACCGCATCCTGCCGGCTTACGACGCGGAGTTGTCGCGCCCTGTCGGCGCGGCGCTCAAGCACCTCGGCATGGACATCCGCCTCGGCACCAGCGTGCTGGGCATGAATGCAGCCGGCACTGGGGTACGGATCAAAGATGCCGGGGGCGCCGAATCGGAACTGGCAGCCGACCGCGTACTGGTGGCGGTGGGCCGGCGTCCGCGCACAGACGGCTGGGGCCTCGAGCTCCTGCTGCTCGACATGAATGGCCGCGCCGTCAAGATCGACGACCAGTGCCGGACTTCGATGCGCAATGTGTGGGCCATCGGCGACCTGACGGGCGAACCGATGCTGGCGCACCGCGCAATGGCGCAAGGCGAAATGGTGGCCGACATCATCGGCGGCAAACGGCGCCACTTTACGCCGGCCGCCATTCCGGCCGTGTGCTTTACAGATCCGGAAGTGGTCGTGGTCGGGATGACGCCGGGCGAGGCCGAACGCGCCGGCATCGAGTGCATCAGCGCCAACTTCCCGTTCGCCGCCAACGGCCGCGCGATGACCATCGAAAGCACGGACGGCTTCGTGCGCGTGGTGGCGCGCAAGGATAACCACCTGATCGTGGGCTGGCAAGCGGTCGGGCGCGGCGTGTCGGAACTGAGCACGGCATTTTCCCAGTCGATCGAACTGGGCGCGGTGCTGGAAGATGTGGCCGGCACGATCCACGCCCATCCGACGCTGGGCGAAGCGGTGCAGGAATCGGCATTGCGCGCGCTGGGGCACGCTTTGCATATTTGAATCTGCCGACCGCGCCGCCGAGCCGCCTATGGTCAGCGATATACGAGCACCGGAATCTGACAATGGGTCAGCACCTTCTGTGTAATGCTTCCCAGTAGCACGCCTTTGACTCCTTTGCGGCCGTGCGACGCCATGCATACAAGGTCTGCTCCGCGCTCCGAGGCGACGTTGATAATCGTCTCGTACGGTTCATCGCCATACACGAATACAGCGTCGCACGGCACTTCCTGCTCCCTGGCCTCGAGTTCGATCTGGGCAAGGATCTGCCGCGCCCTGAACTGCCCCTCTTGCGCTCGTCCGTCCGACAATGCATCCGGCAAGGTTGATCCGGATCACGAAAAAACCCAATTCTCTGAACAGGTTTATTCAAGGTCACCAGTTACGCTTCACCGCCTTCGCAGCGTTTGACCTACGTCAAAGAAACTGCAAATGGACTATGGAAATCGCTGTAGGTCACTACGCTTCGCTTATATTGTTGGCGTGGAAGCGTAACGGGCCAAGCCTGGTTTGCCTGTGTATCTTGACCGCCATGTCGCCCCACCCTCATCAATACATGGAGCACGATGAACGACCATATCCGTAGTCTATTGGCGCAAATGAGCGCCCTCGAAACAGAGATGGCGGAAGCCTTGCAAGCCAACAACACAAAATGTTTTTCCGGATCGACGGCAAGCGGGTCGAATTTGAACAAAGCGTTAAGCAGGCGCACCGCCGCCTGAAAAGCGGATTTTTTCATTGGCTCATCACCTACCGCCCGCAAAACCTGATTACCGGTCCGATCATTTATGGCATGGCCATACCGATCCTGTTGCTGGACCTGTGCATCAGCGCTTACCAGGCCACCTGCTTTCCGATCTACGGAATCTGCAAGGTGCGGCGCGCCGATTACATCGTGATCGACCGCCAGCATCTCGAGTATCTTAACTTCATCGAGAAATTCCACTGCACCTACTGCGCCTACGGCACCGGACTGATCGCCTATTCCAGCGAGATCATCGCGCGCACCGAGAATTACTTCTGCCCCATCAAGCATGCGCGCAAGATGCTCGGCACCCATGCGCGCTACGCCCGGTTTCTGGAGTACGGGGATACCGAAGACTATGAGCGGAAACTCGAGCAATTCCGCGTCGCGCTCGGCAAAGAGAAATGACTGTCCGCCTTCCTATCCGCTGCCGACCCTGGCGCTGGCTGTTGCTGGTCGCGGCGACGTCAGTGCTGTTTGGCGCCGGTATGGCGCGCACGGCGGCAGCGCCGGCGCCGGACGTGATCCGCGCCGCAGCCGCCGAGCCGGCGCGCACCGCACGCGCCGCCCCCGCCCTGTTCGACGAAAGCGGATGGTTGAACCGCTTTTACGGGGCGCGCGGATTCGCGCCGGCCTGGTCGGGCGCCGGTGCAGGCGACGCCGCGCTGGCCCTCGAGCTGCTTCAAAATGCGCATGAGCACGGTCTGTCGCCGGCCGATTACCTGAGCGATGCGACGGCGCCGCCGATGCGCGCCACTTCCGCTGCGGCGGAGCAGGATGCCGCGCGCTTCGATACAGCCCTGACGCTGTCGATGCTGCGCTACCTGGCCGACCTGCATGCCGGGCGCACCCGAACCGGCTTTCAGCCGCCAGTTCCCGACCCGCGCGTGCGCGATTTCGACCCGGTCACCGCCTTGCAGCGCGCGCTCGCAGGGCGGCAGCTCGCCGCGGCGATCGAGGAGGCCGAACCGCAGTCTGCCATCTACCGGCGCCTCAAAACTGCCCTGGCGAAGTATCGTACGCTGGCCGCCCAGCCCTTCCCCGCACTGCCGGCCGTAAGCCGGGCGCCGCAACCGGGCGCTGCATTCGCCGGCGGGCCCGCCGTCGCAGCGCGCCTGGCCCTGCTTGGCGACCTGGCGCCGGAACAGGCGGCGACCCAGGACAATCACTATGGTGCAGCGCTGACAGACGCAATCAAACGGTTTCAAGACCGGCACGGACTCGACCCGGACGGCGTCCTGGGCCGCCGGACCATGCTCGCCCTGGCAGTCCCGCCCCGCGTGCGCGTGCGCCAGATCGAATTATCGATGGAGCGCATGCGCTGGCTGCCGGACCTGTCGGATGGCCCGGTGATCGCGATCAATTTGCCCTCGTTTCTGCTGTGGGCATTCGATTCGGGAAGCGCGGCACGGCCACCGGTGCTGCAGATGCGAATCATTGTTGGCAAGTCGATGCGCACCCCGACTCCGCTGTTCATCGGTGCCATGCGCTACCTCGAATTCAATCCATACTGGAACGTGCCGCGCAGCATAGAGCACGACGAAATCATTCCCAAGCTGGCGAAGGATCCGGACTATCTCGCGAATAACGAGATGGAGCTGGTGGGCGCCCACGGCGCAGCGTCGGGCACGGTCGACGCCGCGGCACTGGCGGCCTTACGCGCCGGCACGCTGCGGCTACGTCAGCGCCCGGGGCCGCGCAACGCCCTGGGCGCAGTCAAGTTCGCCCTCCCCAATGCGATGGATATCTATCTGCACTCGACCCCGACGCGCGCATTGTTCCAGCGTTCGCGGCGCGACTTCAGCCATGGTTGCATCCGGGTAGAAGACCCGCTGGCGCTGGCCCGGTTCGTGTTGGCGGACCAGCGCAAATGGAACGCCGATGCGATCGCCGCGGCGATGCGGCCCGGCCCGACCCGCACGGTGAAGCTGACAGCGCCGCTACCGGTATTAATTTTCTACACTACCGCCATCATCGACGGCGACGGGAAGGCCTTGTTTCCGGACGACGTGTACCGGCTCGATGAGGCGCTCGAGCAGGCGCTGGCAGCACGCACGGTGCAATTGCCGGTGGTGGGCAGGAGGAGCCGGCACTAGTCGCGCGGGCCTTCGCCGGGTGGTATCGGCCACCAGGCCCGGCGCCTCGGCGTCGGGCGCATTTTCGCCGGCCATTGCCATTCATCGCTCCCTTGCCTGCGGCCCCTCGCCAGTGACTCAGATTTCCGGCCCCACCCCGATTGGCGCGGGGGTGATGTTGACGATCAGCGAAAACAAGTTTTCGAAACTTTCCTTGTAATCAGTTCCGGCCAAAGGATCCCGGTTGGCGGCGAACGAGAGGTCGACTGCATTCCAGTCTTGCTCGTTGAGGAAACGATCAGCGGCGGGCACAATGATCTGTTCCTCAAGCCGCATATGATCGAAACTGAAGCTGACGTAATCCTCGACCGCCTGGGCGAAAGGTGCGAATCCGGCTTCGCGATTGAGTTCGTACTGCGTCAATTTATGCTCTAGTTCACGCACCATTGCCTCGCCCCGAACATGTTGTGCCCGCAATTGCGCGAGCTCGTCGTTGACGCTATCGGTGCGCAATTGCAGAACCGAGAACAATTGCTCCTCCTTCGGGTGGTGCAATTTCTCGGGATAATCAACGATGTACAGCAGCATCGCCCGGAACACCTTGCAGCCAGGGGGACGCGCGCCGTCGCGGGTCGCTCGCACGAAGTAGCGCATGGCCTGCAACACGGCATGGAGGCGATCATGTTCCTCATGGATGACGCGGGTTCCTGGATGATTCGCCGTTGGGCGCATGCTGAGATTCCTTTCCGTTCGATTGGCGCAGAGAGCGACGCTACCATGGCAGTGCTGAAAACCAGTCCTGATGCTAGGCGCCCTGACGCGAAGATTCCATGATGTAAATCAAGCGCCACTATGTCAGAGCGATCCGCGGCGCCCATCGAAGAAACGCCGCCTTACGGCGCAGGCAGATATCGGAGAAGCGTCTATAGTGAAAGCATGTTGCACCCACCAGGAAACGGCAGCCGGCCTGGACCATAAGCAAGCCGCGAGGAGCGTGATCAGATGGAGGACCCAGCCATGCGCGACGCTGCCGCTGCCGGCAAACCGGCGGCTGCCAGCCCGTCTCCGGCCCAGATCGAATTTGCCGGCGCGATCATCTATGCCAACATGCAAGAAGTCGTCTACCACCTCGGGGTCGAAGGTGACGGACGCTACCGCTTTCTGCACGTCAATCCCGCATTCGAAAAGGCCACCGAGCTGCGGCCGCAGAGTGTCATCGGCCACCTCGTCACGGAAGTGATTCCGGAACCGTCCTGCTCGCTGGTACTGGCGCAGTACCACGAAGCGATCCGTACTCACAGAACCCGGCGCTGGGAAGAGGTGACTGATTACCCGGCCGGAAGAAAAATCGGCGAAGTCTCCGTCACGCCGGTGTTCGACCAGCACGGCGAATGCACCGACCTGATCGGAACGGTACACGACATCACCGAACTCAAGTTGCGCGAGCAGCAATTGTCCGCGGCCTGCGACGAGCTCGCGCGCTCGAACGCCGCGCAGCGCCAACTGGCCGACATGTTCGCCAAGCTGGCCCAGCAGGTGCCCGGTGCCCTGTTCGAGCTAGTCATGGGTCCCGATGGCACCCTTACCTGCCCCTACATCAGCCCGATGGCGGAGGAATTATTCGAACTTGCGCCCGAGCAGATCCATGCCGACTGCACCTGCATGGTGAACCGCGCCGTGCCGCGCGAACGCGCCCGGCTACGGCGCGCCCTGCGCAAATCGGCAGCCACGCTGCAACCGTGGCGCACCGAATTCCAGGTCGAGCTGCCGCGTCAGGGGCAGCGATGGCTCGAAGTGAACGCGAAGCCGACGCGGCTCTCCGACGGGTCCACCATCTGGCACGGTTTCACCGACGACATTTCCGAGCGCAAGCGTTCCGAACAAACCATTCGGCAATTCAACGAAACGCTGGAACGCCGCGCCAATTATGACGCGCTGACCGGACTGCCGAACCGCCTGCTGTTCCTGGACCGGCTCGCCCAAGCCATCGCCCACGCCCGCGCGGAGAAGACCGGCATGGCCCTGCTGTTCATCGACCTGGACCGATTCAAGCAGGTCAACGACCTGCTGGGCCACGATGTGGGTGACGCGCTGCTGGTGCAGGCAGCCGGCCGCATCGAGCAATGCCTGCGCCCAGGCGACACCGTTGCCCGGCTCGGCGGCGACGAGTTCATTGCGATCCTTACCGAGACGACCGAGCTCGCCCATATCGAGCAGAGCGCCCAACAAATCCTCGACACGCTGGCGGAGCCATTTCAGCTGGAAAGCGAATCGGCATACGTGTCGGCAAGCATAGGCATCGCGCTCTATCCGCGCGACGCGGACCTGCCGGAGAACCTGATGCGCAACGCCGACCA
Source organism: Pseudomonadota bacterium (assembly GCA_046728335.1). Classification (GTDB taxonomy): domain Bacteria; phylum Pseudomonadota; class Gammaproteobacteria; order Burkholderiales; family Burkholderiaceae_D; genus JAFCUW01. Next base: position 130,604 of record JBKPEJ010000017.1, read on the forward strand.
GGCCATGTACCGGGCAAAGGCGGAAGGCCGCAACCAGCTCAGCTTTTTCGAGCCGGCGATGCAGGAGGCGGCAATGAACCGCCTGAAGCTGGCCAGCGCGCTGCGCCAGGCCTTGCCGCAGAATCAGTTTTCCCTGTATTTCCAGCCCGTGATCGACCTTGCCACCGGCGCCATTGCGAAGGGCGAGGCGCTGCTGCGCTGGTACCGTCCCGGACTGGGCCTGGCCATGCCCAGCGATTTCATCGACATCGCCGAGGAAACCGGACTGATTCACGAGATCGGCAATTGGGTCTTCACCGAAGCGGCGAACTGGTCGAAACGGTGGGGCACGATGCTGGGCCATTCCTTCCAGGTCAGCATCAACAAGTCGCCGATCCAGTTCCAGGGCCATGTGCATTCGATGAAATGGATCGAACACCTGCGCAAGCTCGGCTTGCCTCCCCAAAGCATTTCGATCGAGATTACCGAGGGCGTACTGCTGAATTTGTCCGAGGACGTGTTCGACAAGTTGCGCGAACTCCAGAAAGGGGGCGTCGAAGTGTCGATCGACGACTTCGGCACCGGCTACTCCTCGATGAGTTACCTGAAACGGCTCGACATCGACTACCTGAAAATCGACCGCTCGTTCATCGCTGAAATGCTGCACGACGCCACCAACCACACCATCACCGAAACCATCATCGTGATGGCCCACAAACTGGGACTGAAGGTGATCGCCGAAGGCGTCGAGAGCGCGGCCCAGCGCGACTGGCTGGTGCAGCGTGAATGCGATTTCGCCCAGGGTTTCTTTTTCTCTCCACCGCTCGCCGCGCCAGACTTCGAACGCTTGCTGATCAAGCAGGCTGACGCGCAGCGATAAACACGCCGGCCCATCGCCATCCGTGGCGCGGCGACGCGCCTGTATGGCGTCAGCCAGTTCGACCTGGAAACCAGGGGCGTCGAACTGCTGGTGTCGAAAGGCTTCCTGCTGCTCACGCCGTACGCCGGCGCCGGCAAGGTCTGGGGCACCCTGCCCCCCGAACGTATCGAACCTGAAGATGTCCGAATGTCCGACCTTTCCCCCTGCGCCATCGGAAGCTCTACGTCAGACTGAGACAGTGCCTTGTTCGATTGCCAGCCGCATGGTTTGTGACAGCAGCGGAGAACCCGCTCGGAGTGGCTCCGGCGCACCGAATGTCTCGAATCCCTCGCGGACATAGAGTCGCACTGCGGACGTGTCCCCGCAGGTGACACCCAACTGAACGACGCGCGCATTCCTGGATCGCGCCCACCCGATGACCGCGCGAAGCAGCGTGGCTGCTACACCGCGACCGCGACTTTCCGGTGCGACCCACATTTGAAAGACATTGACCACCGATGGCGTCGCAGCGTCAAGCTTTGCCCACACCAGGCCAAGCACCGCGCCATCCAGTTCGGCGATCAGCGGATAGTCCTGGCCGGAGGCGGCCGCAGCGCCAAGCCGCGCCGCCCATGCATCCGGGGTGCGTTCCTGTTCCGCGGCCAGCGTGCTGCCGAATGCGTCGGGCGAGTCGGCCAGTGAGCGAAGACGGACATCCCGGTACGCCTGCCACTCGTGGGCCCCGAGAGCCCGGATCGCGAGGCGGTCCACCTTATTTATAAAAGGCTTCGACCTTGCCTTTTATTTTGATCAGCAGGGGTTGGCCTCTGCGATCCAACGATTTGCCGGATGGAACCTTGATCCAGCCTTCGCTGATGCAATATTCTTCGACATTGACACGTTCCTTGTCGTTGAATCTGATGCCGACGTCATGTTGGAATACGGCAGCGTCGTGGAAAGGGCTGCGGGGATCGATGGACAGGCGGTCCGGCAATGGGGGGAGTGTAGTGGTATCGTTCATGGGCGAGGATTATCCACTAGAACCGCGATCAGTACAACGCCCCGCCTCAGCGGGACGCGCCCCGGCCTCGTCGATGAAGGGCCCGGCACGCCTTCGAATCAGGCCGGCTCGAGGCTGCTGCGGGCGTTGCGGCGCACAGTTTGCGGCGGCTGGCCGAAGGCGCGCAGGAAAGCGCGGCGCATGCGCTCGCGGTCGGCAAAACCGGTTTCAGCCGCGATGGTGTCCATTGACAGGCGCCCCTGTTCCATCAGCAGGCGCGCGGCCTCGACGCGCAGGTTTTCTACCGCTTTCGCCGGCGACTGCCCGGTCTCGGACCGAAAGCTGCGGCTGAACTGGCGCGGGCTGAGGCTCGCCACATCGGCCAGTTCCTCCACCGAAAGCGAGCTGTGCAGGTTTTGCCTGGCAAAATCGATCGCCTTCTGGATACGGTCCGATTTGGGATCGAGTTCCAGCAATGCGGAAAACTGGGACTGGCCGCCGCCGCGCCGCTGGTACATCACCAATTTGCGGGCCACCGAGCGCGTCAGCTCGGCGCCAAGCTCTTCCTCGACCAGTGCCAGCGCCAGGTCGACGCCGGCCGTCATTCCGGCCGACGTCCAGACATGGCCGTCGATGATGAAGATCCGGTCCTCGTCGACTTTCAGGCGGGGATAGCGGTGTTGCAGATCGCGGGCAAAGGCCCAATGCGTCGTGGCGTGCCGCCCGTCGAGTACACCGGCCTCGGCCAGGGTGAACGCCCCTAGGCAGGGCGCCGCAACGCGCCGCGAAGTCTGTACCGAGCGCCGCACGAAATCGAGCAGCCCCGGCGTCGACGGTTCGACTTGCAGGCCCGCGCCGATGATCACGGTATCGAAGACGCGGTCGTCAAACGCTTCGGTTTGCACCCCGAAACCGGCGGAAGACTGCACCAGGCCGCCGTGCTCGGACAGCAGGTGCAAGCTGTAGAGCGGTTCGCCGACCGCCAGGTTGGCGAGCTCGAACACGGTGATCGCGGCAAGGCCCATCACCTGAAAATTGGGAAAGACCACAAAACCAATTTTTCGCATACCTGCTCCCACTAACACCGATGTCCTAAAACGAGGTATATACGACCTATGAGACAAAGGCAAGCAGGAATATGATTTCCTTCGAAGCTTTCGCATTGGCGTAGGCAACTTGAAAGGGAAAATCATGGATAAGCATCCTGCAATCGGCACCGCTCTCGTAACAGGCGCATCTTCGGGTATCGGCGCGATCTATGCCGATCGCCTGGCGCATCGCGGTTACAACCTCGTCCTCGTAGCACGCAACCGCGAGCGGCTCGACGGACTTGCGCGCCGACTCGCGGAAGAAACGGGCCGCCACATCGAAGTCATCGTGGCCGACCTGAACGACAAGGCCGACCTGGCGCGCGTTGAAGCAGTTTTGCGCACGGACCCACGCATCACGATGCTCGTCAACAACGCCGGCCTGGGCGCGACCTCACCCTTGCTGGATTCGGACGTCGACAAGATGAGCGCAATGATCGACCTGAACGTCACAGCCCTGACCCGGCTGACCTATGCCGCGGTCCCCGCCATGGTTGCGCGCGGCGGCGGTTCGGTCATCAATATCGCCTCGATCGTCGCCATCGGGCCCGAAATACTCAACGGTGTATACGGCGCCAGCAAGGCTTTCGTGCTCGCATTCAGCCAATCGCTCAAGCATGAACTGGCGGACAAGAATATCCGCGTTCACTGCGTCGCCCCAGGTGCAACCGCGACCGATTTTTGGGAAATCGCTGGCACGCCGATTCAACATCTGCCGGGCGAGATTGTGATGCGCGCCGAAGACATGGTCGATGCTGCGCTGGCCGGTTTCGACCAGGGCGAACTGGTCACCATTCCATCGCTGCCCGACATCGCCGACTGGGAAGCGTACGAGGCGGCGCGCCAGAAGCTCCTGCCGAACCTTTCTCGACAGGTTCCGGCTGAACGCTACCGCCAGGATACCGGCCTTCAACTGCCCCAGTAAGCTGCGGGAGCTGGCCCCGGCCAGTTCCCGTTGCCAGGGACCTAAGCTGTCCGAGTTACTTCGAACGGTCGCCATTCAATGTGAGCGTCCGCCCGAACAGCCTCGTGCCGGCGTATCCGCCCGCCTTCAGTTCGCCGCCGATTCCAAAACTCAGCAGGCAATTGTAGTCCTCCGCATTCTCGCGCACGACCATATTGTCCTTCCAGGCACGCGACGCTCCGGGCTCGATATCCTTGAGTGTCCGGAGCACCTGCGGCAGAGCCTTGTCGACCATGATCGCCTGCCCCGGCATGCCTTGTCTACTGCTTGCCGGGCCGGACACGGCCCAGTTGTCGCCGATGCGCACGACGGGCTGCGTCGATTGTGCCGCCGCTGCAAGGCTCGTGAACGCGGCGATCAATAGCGCGCTCGCATGGATCACGATTCGCGCCGACGTTGGCATTGATGTGTGCTTCAAGAATCACTCCTGTGTATTGAGTTGCCAATCAGTAAGCAGCCACTTCGATGACTGCATCGGCGAAGGCCTGCGGCGCCTCCTGCGGCAGGTTGTGCCCGACGCCTTTGACGATCCGGTGTGTCCGTTTGCCCGAGAACATCTTTGCGTAGGATGTGCCGTCCGTGGCCGGCGCGACACCGTCGGAGTCGCCATCGAGCGTGATGGTCGGCACGCCAATGACCGGTCCCGCGGCAAGCCGTTTTTCCAGCTCGTCGTACTTTGGCTCGCCTTCAGCCACGCTCAGCCGCCAGCGGTAGTTGTGGATGACGATGCTGACGTAATCCGGGTTGTCGAAGGAGGCGGCGGAGCGATTGAATGTCGCCTCATCGAAATCCCACTTCGGTGAGACGGTTTTCCAGATGAGGTTTGCAAATTCGCGACGGTATTGCTCGTATCCGGCCCGGCCGCGTTCCGTGGCAAAGTAGAACTGATACCACCAGCCGTGCTCCAGCTTCGGCGGCAGCGGCAGCTTGTTGCGTTCGCGGTTATTGATCAGATAGCCATTCACCGAGACCATCGCCTTGCAGCGTTCCGGCCACAGCGCTGCGATGATGTTGGCCGTGCGGGCGCCCCAGTCGTAGCCGGCCAGCACCGCGGTCTTGATCTTGAGCGCATCCATCAAGGCGATGATATCGAGCGCGACCACCGCCTGCTGGCCGTTCCGAAAAGTTTCCGTCGAAAGAAAGTGCGTCGTGCCATGGCCGCGCAAGTGCGGCACGATGACACGGAAGCCGGCCCGCGCCAGCAACGGCGCGACATCGACAAAACTGTGAATGTCGTACGGCCAGCCATGCAGGAGGATGACTACCGGACCATTGGCGGGGCCGGCCTCGGCGTATCCGACGTTCAGCAGGCCGGCATCGATCTGCTTGATCAGCGGGAATGACGTGAGCGCCCCTGTTTTGGGCCTTGTTGTGCCGGATTGTGCGTTCGCAGAACCGATCATGCCCAGCTGGGCAGCGGCAATGGTCATGGTCGCGGCGCCGAAAAGGCGGCGGCGATGGTGGTTGATTTCTTCGGTCATTTCTCTCTCCAGTTAACGCGGGCGCGTGTCTGGTAAAAATGATGATCCGATTATGTGTATGAAGTGTGTCACGCGCGCGACGCTGTGTACTCGTCTGTAGCCGCCAGGGCGGCGGATACAGTTTGGTACAAAGCGTCGTCAGCGGTTAACGGGCAGCCTTGCCGGAGGCGGCGACCTGGTCGAGGATGTGGCGCGGCACGGCGGCATAGTGCTTGAACTCCATCGTGTAGGTCGCCCGGCCCTGGGTCAGCGAACGCAGCGTGGTCGAGTAGCCGAACATCTCGGCAAGCGGCACCGAAGCGCTGATGAGCTTGCCGCCACCGCCAGGGATTTCGTCCATGCCCTGCACCATGCCGCGGCGCGCGGTCAGGTCGCCCATCACGTTGCCCATGAACTCTTCCGGCGTCTCCACCTCGACCTGCATCATCGGCTCCAGCAGCACCGGATCGCCGCGCCGCATCGCGTCCTTGAAAGCGATCGAGCCGGCCATGCGGAACGCGTTCTCGTTCGAGTCGACGTCATGGTACGAGCCGAAGGTCAGCGTTGCCTTGACGTCGACCACCGGATAGCCGGCCAGCACTCCGGAGCGCAGGCTCTCTTGCACGCCCTTGTCGACCGCCGGGATGAATTCGCGCGGCACCACCCCGCCCTTGATGGCGTCGACAAACTCGTAGCCTTTGCCGGCAGCCATCGGCTCGAGCGTCAGCACCACGTGGCCATACTGCCCTCGCCCGCCCGACTGCTTGATGAACTTGCCCTCGACATCGAAGGCGGCCTTATTGATGGTTTCGCGGTACGCCACCTGCGGCTTGCCGACCGAGGCCTCGACGCCGAACTCGCGCCGCATGCGGTCCACCAGGATCTCCAGGTGCAGCTCACCCATGCCGGACATGATGGTCTGGCCCGATTCCTCGTCGGTATGAACCCGGAACGACGGATCTTCCATCGCCAGCCGGTGCAGCGCGATGCCCATTTTCTCCTGGTCGGCCTTGGTCTTCGGCTCGACTGCCTGCGAGATCACCGGTTCCGGGAAGATCATTTTTTCGAGCACGATCACGTTGTCGGGCGAACTCAAGGTGTCGCCGGTGGTGACCGCCTTCAAGCCCACCGCGGCCGCGATGTCGCCGGCATAGACCTCCTTGATTTCCTTGCGCTCGTTGGCGTGCATCTGCAGGATGCGCCCCAGGCGCTCGCGCTGGCCCTTGGTCGGGTTATACACCGTGTCGCCGGAATTGACGACGCCCGAATACACGCGGAAAAAGGTCAGCTGCCCCACGAACGGGTCGGTCATGATCTTGAACGCCAGCGCGGCGAACGGCTCGTTGTCGGACGGATGCCGTTCGATCGGATTGTCCTGCTCGTCGTGGCCGGCAATGGCCGGAATGTCGAGCGGCGACGGCAGGTATTCGATCACCGCATCGAGCATCGCCTGCACGCCGCGGTTCTTGAAAGCGCTGCCGGCCAGCATCGGCACGATCTCGTTGCGAATCGTGCGCATGCGCAGCCCCCGCTTGATCTCCTCCTCGCTCAGTTTCTCGCCGTTCAGGTATTTTTCGGTCAGCTCGGGCGTGGCCTCGGCGGCCGCTTCGACCATGTGGTCGTGCCATTGCTGCGCGCTTGCCTGCAGTTCCGCCGGGATGTCTTCATAGGCGAATTTCACACCCTGGGTCTCGTCATCCCAACGGATCGCGCGCATCTTGACCAGGTCGACCACGCCATGGAAATCGTCTTCCGTGCCGAGCGGAATCTGGATCGGCACCGCCACGCCTTTGAGCCGGGTGCGGATCTGTTCCTTCACGCGGAAGAAATCGGCGCCCACCCGGTCCATCTTGTTGATGAACGCAAGGCGCGGCACCTTATACTTGTTGGCCTGGCGCCAGACCGTTTCGGATTGTGGCTGCACGCCGCCGACCGCGTCATACACCATGACGGCGCCGTCGAGCACGCGCATCGACCGCTCGACTTCGATCGTGAAGTCGACGTGGCCGGGCGTATCGATGATGTTGATGCGGTGCTCGGGAAAATTGCCCGCCATGCCCTTCCAGAACGCGGTGGTGGCCGCGGACGTGATGGTGATGCCGCGCTCCTGCTCCTGCTCCATCCAGTCCATGATGGCCGCGCCGTTGTGCACCTCGCCGATTTTGTGACTGACGCCGGTGTAAAACAGGATCCGTTCCGTCGTCGTAGTCTTGCCGGCATCGATATGCGCGCTGATGCCGATATTGCGGTAGCGCTCGATTGGTGTCTTGCGGGTCATCACTAGCTCCTGAGGTTACATGCGGGCGAACATGGATTTAAGGGCGCGACGGTATTGAATCTCCCATCATAATCCCCTTGAGTCAACTGCGCGTGCAGCGGCGCGTCGCCTGTCATCCCCATGTGGTCATGAAGGGCTCTACAGCAAGCATTGAATTAATTGAACGGGCCGATAGTTTTCTAACCAGCACATGCGGCGGGTGCGCGCGCCCGGCGCAGCAATTCGAGGAAAAACTAAATTTCCGCCATGCTGCTCGACGAACAATTAGTCTGAGGCACATTTAGCAGATTGTTTGGGTATGACAAGCGTTTTACGTGCGCTTCGCTTTTGTCCTTTCGAGATACTTCTCCGCTGAACACTACGGCAACGCGACGCGGATTCTTTTCACCTGCCCGCCGCTCCACCCCGTCCCAGCCAGCCGCAAGATCGGAATCGTTCATTTTCTTTCACCTCCAATGCGATCCGGAATAGGAACATCCCCTTGCCGCTTGCGCGTCGAAGAAGCACTCCAGCAACGACCGTGCCATGCCGGCCAAGTGATTGATATCGTTTGAGATTCTCCCAGGCCGACCTTATGGATGGGCGATCGATGTAAAGAAAACCGACACGGGTTCAGCGAGCGTCCACTGCAGCGGCAAATATCTTCTTCGGACACATCGCGTGTACGCCGACATTGCCGTCGACCAACTGCGTGATGTTCAGGTCGACCGCCACGCTCGACAGCATGTAGGCGTCGTCGCGGCTCATGTGCTTTTCCACCACCAGGAAATCGATCATGTCGCGCAGCGCGTGCTCGGTCGCTTCCTTCAGGTCCTTGCTGAAGCCCATCGAGATGTAGTACTCCGGCGTTTCGGCGCGCGGCCACACCAGGCGCTTGTTCTTGTGCACGATAAAGCGGAAGGTTCCGCTAAGGTAGGTTTCGAGCGCGGTGATATCGACCTCGCCATTGCCCTGCGCCGCATGGCCGTCGCCCGCCTGGAACAGCGCGCCCTTGACCGAGACGGGAATGAACAGAGTGCTGCCGGCGACGAGTTCCTTGTTGTCCATGTTGCCGGCATGGGCAAATGGCGGCGCGCTGTCGATCTTGCCGCCGGCGGGAGCGACGCCCATGCTGCCGAAAAACGGGCGCAGCGGAATCTGGATCTGCGGCGAGAAATGCGCGACCATTTTCTTGCGGTCAAGCGGAATGATTTTCCAGCGGCTGTACGGATACTCCATCGGCAGGAATCCCTTGCCGACGCTAAAGCCGTTGCAGGCGAAATTGACATCGAGGTCGACCGCCAGGATCTGCACCTCGAGCACGTCGCCCGGTTCCGCCTCGGCGATGGCCACCGGGCCGGTGAGAATGTGGCCGCCAGGCCCCTTGTCCGTCACTTCCTTGTAAATGGCGTCGGTGTAGGCCGGTATATCCTCGCGCCTGACGCCCCGGCTCATCATCAGCTCGGGCGAGCCGCAGGTCGACAGCGTCTGCATGCGGACCGTATCGCCCGATCTCACCGTCAGCGCCGGTTTCGACATGCCGGAGTAGTAGCCCCAGGCCACGTTCTCCGGTTTGGCCAGCAAGGTATGCTCCGCGGACAGCGCCGGCGACGCGAAACCGACGGCGAGGCAGGTGACGAGGTAGGCGCGGCGCATCGACATTTATTTCTCGCTTTCGCTCAACAGGCGTTGCAGATACGTTTTCCACAGGGCGGCGACCGTGTGGCTGCCGTGCCCCCGGGTATCGGGCGTCAGCGGCAGCACCACGGCGCGGCCGTTCCTGACGCGTTTGATGTCGCGCTCGAGCACGCCCAGTTCGGGCGGGTTGATCAGGTCATCGGCGCTATTGACGGCCAGCAGCGGCGCCCTGATCTTTTCAAGCTCGGGACCGGGATCGTAGTCGCGCGAGGCCTCCACCTGATACAGCAGGTCGGTCGCATCGGTGGTCTTCAGGCCGGCGGCGGTGTACTGGTCGAGCGCGGCGTCGGTGCCCGCCAAAGTCGGCGACTGCTGCTGGCGCAGCACCGGATTGCTGCCCATCAGGTAGAGCATCTCCAGCGCCACGCGCAGGCTTTGCGGCTGGGCGCTGTAATTGCCGCCCTTCCACTCGGGGTCGTTACGGATCGCATCGATCACCACCCGCCGCCAGGCGCGGTTGCGCCCGGCGATCTGGGTCGGCAGGCTCGCCAGCGGCATCAGCGCATCCATGAATTCGGGATAGCGTTCGCCCCATACCCAGGCCTGCATCCCGCCCATCGACGTGCCCATCACCAGTCTCAGGTGATTGACGCCAAGGCCCTCCAGCAGCAGCCTGTGCTGGGCATCGACCATGTCGCGATAGCCGTAATGGGGGAAGCTGGCGCGCAGCCCGTCGCTCGGCTTGCTCGACTGGCCGTGGCCGATGCCGTCGGTGAGGATGATGTAATAGCGCGCCGCGTCCAGCAGGCCGCCGGCCGCGAACAGTTCGCCGGCGAATTCGGGGCGCAGGAACTGTGTGCTGGCGCCCTCGGTCCCATGGGTGATCAGCACCGCATTGCGGACCATGCCCTTGCTGTCGCGCATCGGTTTGCCCAGGGTTCGATAATGCATGCGCAATTCGGGCAGCGATTCTCCCGATGCAAAATGAAAATCGCGCAGCACGAAATCGCCCTGCACCGGCGCCTGGTAGTCGGCGGCATGGGCGTTGAACAAGGCGAGCGACATCAGCAGTAACAGGAAGGCTCTGGGCACGGCGACTCCTTGGATCAGGGAAGTTCAGGTGAATTTGATAATCAGCGGCAAGAATAGCAGACTCAGCTGCTGTCACATGGAGCGCCGTTTTCGCAACCCCATCTTGCCTCATGCCCCCGTCCGGGGGCTCCCATTGATCGTGATACCATCTATTCGAGATGCCAGACGCAACCTGCGGGAAGCATGTGTTCGAGCTGGGCTACCTGCCGGGTGGCTGAAGATCCGCTTCGCACAATGCCGGCAATTTTGAACACTACGGAGCACCGAGGCCATGCCAATCAACTATTCCCGAAGACTGATTGGACGAACTCGGACTACCGCCGCCAACAATCATCTTGGCATCGTGCTCGCCTTTGTTGCCGGCGCTATCAACGCAGGTGGTTTCCTGGCGGTTCACCAGTACACCTCGCACATGACCGGCATAGTCTCGTCGATGGCCGATCACCTGGCGCTCGGAATGTACAGCTATGCCTTTATCGGACTTGGCGCGCTGCTGTCGTTCACGCTCGGCGCTGCATGTTGCGCCGTAATGGTCAACTATTCACGCCGCCGCGAAATGCACAGTATGTACGCGCTTCCCCTGCTGATCGAGGCAGTCCTGCTCCTCTTGTTTGGATTGGTCGGCGCCCGGCTGTCTGCCATTGACGGGCATTTCGTCTCCATTACAGTGATGCTATTGACCTTCATCATGGGGCTGCAGAACGCAATCATCACGAAGCTATCCAACGCCGAGATCAGGACGACCCACATCACGGGAATCGTGACCGATATTGGAATAGAGCTTGGCAAACTGATGTATTGGAATCGTGCGCACTCCGGCGACCCGACCCCGGTGCTTGCCAACCGCGCCAGTCTCAAATTGCTGTCATCGTTGGCGCTGTTCTTTTTCCTCGGAGGGATTACTGGCGCTGTCAGCTTCAAACACTTCGGTTATATTGCAACGATTCCGCTCGCCGTCGCGCTGATGGCGCTCGCCATCGCGCCTATCTTCGACGATATGAGAAAGTTCGCCGATGCCGCATGAAACAGGGGTGCGCATGACAAAACGTCATCAGGTGTATTATTTGTGGCATTCAGGCACTCAATTGCAGCCGGACATGAAGTGTCGATTTTGCTTAGGTCGCTTACACGACGCTGCTTAATTTCATCTCGCTAAAAAAACGAAGCGCGTTCAGCGCCACCAATCGGACAAGTCGATGACTCAATGCCGTGACGATCATCTGCATTCCGATCAACCGCCTTGGAGTCTCTCCACTCGGCGATGTCTCGCGCTATCCCTCATCGCGCTCGCCCTGCTTGCCGCCTGCGGCGACAAACCCACCGATTACTTCACCGGTTACGCCGAGGGCGACTACGTCCGGCTCGCGGCGCCGATCCAGGGCACGCTGACCGCGTTGCACGTCATCCGCGGCACGCCGACCAGCCGCGGCGCCCCTGCGTTTGCACTGGAAAGCGAGAGCGAACAGGCGGCACAAGACGAAGCGGCTTTCCGGGTCGCGCAGGCGCAGTCCCAGCTCAACAACCTCAGGAAAGGCAAGCGGCCCGAGGAAGTTGCGGCGGCACAGGCCCAACTGGTGCAGGCCGAGGCCGCGTTCGCGCTGTCGTCGGCCAACCTGGCGCGCCAGAATCAGCTTGTCGCGAGCAAGTTCATCTCGCCTTCCGCGCTGGACGAAGCGCGCGCCGCCGCCGACCGCGACCGGGCCCACGTCGGGGAATTGCGGGCTCAGTTGAAGGTCGTGCAGCTCGCTGCGCGCAGCGACGAGATCGCCGCGGCGGAACAGGAGCTGAAAGCGGCGCAGGCCCAACTGGCGCAAGCGAAATGGCGGGTCGACCAGAAGACCGTAACGATACCGGTCGATGCGCAGGTGGTCGATGTGCTGTACCGCGTCGGTGAACTCATCCCGGCCGGGAATCCGGTCGTCAGCCTGCTGCCGGCAAAAAACATCAAGGCGCGATTTTTTGTACCTGAACCGGTACTTGGCAAACTCGCCCTCGGCCAGCCGGTCAACCTCCGTTGCGACGGCTGCGGCGACCCGATTCCCGCGAAGATCAGCTTCATCGCGCGCGAGGCGGAATACACCAGCCCCCTCATCTACAGCAAGGAAAACCGCGCGTCGCTGGTGTTCATGGTCGAGGCGCTGCCCGCGCCGGCGGCAGCGGTTCGCCTGCATCCGGGCCAGCCGCTCGAGATACGCCTCGGGCCCGCGCAATGAGCGCCGAAGCCAGCGAAACGGTCATCGACGTGCGCGGGCTGACCAAGCGTTACGGCGACCGCGTAGTGGTCGACCATTTCGACATGCGCGTGCAGCGCGGCCGCATCTTCGGCTTCCTGGGACCGAACGGCAGCGGCAAGACCACGACGATCCGCATGCTGTGCGGCTTGCTCACGCCCGACGAAGGCGAAGGCACCTGCCTGGGCTACGACATCCTGCGCGAGTCCCGGCTGATCAAACGCGAAGTCGGCTACATGACGCAGAAGTTCGGCCTGTACGAAGACCTCAGCATCGAGGAGAACCTGCTCTTCATCGGCCAGGTCTACGAGGTGCGCGACCGCGAGAAACGGGTCGGCGAGACACTCGAACGCCTCGGCCTGGCCAGCCGGCGGCGCCAGCTTGCGGGCGATCTCTCGGGCGGCTGGAAGCAGCGCCTCGCCCTCGCCGCCTGCCTGCTGCATGACCCGCAGCTGCTGCTGCTTGACGAGCCGACGGCCGGCGTCGATCCGATGGCGCGCCGCGAGTTCTGGGACCACCTCCATCAACTGGCGGCCGAAGGGCTGACTGTGCTCGTTTCCACCCACTATATGGACGAGGCCGAGCGCTGCCACGAACTGGCCTACATCTCCTACGGCAAGCTGCTGGCGCATGGCACCGCCGAACAGCTGATCGCCGGCGCCGGCATTGCCACCGCGGAGATCACCGGTGCTGACCTTGCGCCGATGGCGCAGGCGCTTCGCGCAGACCCTTCCATCCGCAGCGTGGCGTCGTTCGGCACCTCGCTGCACGTCAGCGCGGCGACGCGCGAGGCTTTGCAATCGGCGCTGGCCGCGCACCGTTCGGAGCGTATCAATGTCGAATACGTCGCGCCGAACCTCGAGGATGTTTTCATCACGCTGATGCAGGACGCAACCGACAACTTCCCATGAACTGGTCACGCCTGCTCGCCATCCTGATCAAGGAGTTTCGCCAGATCCGGCGCGACCGGTTGACGTTCGCCATGATGGTGATGGTGCCGATCATGCAGCTGATCCTGTTCGGCTTTGCCATCAACACCGATCCGAAGCAGTTGCCAATGGCGGCCGTAGTGGCGGACAACAGCGAGTTCGCGCGCACCTTGACTGCAAGTCTCCAGAACTCCGAATACTTCCGGATCACGCATCGGCCGGCAAGCGAAGCGGACGCCAATCGCCTGCTCGAGCAGGGCGAGGTGCAGTTCGTGCTGGTGGTCCCGGTGGACTTCTCGCGTCGCCTGCTGCGCGGCGAACATCCATCGATCTTGCTCGCGGTCGACGCGACCGATCCTGCCGCAGCCGGAAACGCGCTCGCCGCCATCGGCCCGATTAGCCGCCAGGCGCTGTCGCGCGACCTGGTGGGCCCGCTGACGCAGCTCGATCAGGCGGCGGCTCCGTACGACATCCGCGTGCAGCGCCGCTACAACCCGGAGGGACTGTCGCGCTACAATATCGTCCCCGGCCTGATCGGCGTGATCCTGACCATGACCATGGTGATGATGACGGCGCTGGCGATGACGCGCGAACGCGAGCGCGGCACCATGGAAAACCTGCTCGCCACGCCGGTGCGCCCGGTGGAAGTCATGGTCGGTAAAATCGCGCCTTACATCCTGATCGGCTACGTGCAGGTCACCGTGATCCTGACCGCCGCGCGCCTGCTGTTCGATGTGCCCATGGTGGGCAGCCTGCTGTTGCTGTCGGGGGCGGTGATCGTGTTCATCGCGGCCAACCTGGCGGTCGGCTTCACCTTCTCGACCATCGCTCGCAACCAGCTGCAGGCGATGCAGCTGACGTTTTTCTTTTTCCTGCCGTCGATTCTGCTGTCCGGATTCATGTTTCCGTTCCGCGGGATGCCACGCTGGGCGCAGATGATCGGCGAAGCGCTTCCGCTGACGCACTTCCTGCGCATCGTGCGCGGCATCCTGTTGAAGGGAAATCAGTTTGCCGATATCGGGCCGCAGCTATGGCCGATCGCATTGTTCATGGTGGTTGCGGGCGTGATTGCGCTGAACCGCTACAGGCAGACGCTGGATTAACAAATATTTGAATAGCTCCATAAGCCTGTCGTCTCCGCCATTGGCGGAGACGACTTCGCGCACAGGCGGGCATTCGAAAAACCAGGGTCTGGCGCTCTGCTTGCGCTTCTCCCGCCTACTCCAGTGCGATGGTCCCCTCGAACTTCACATTGAGCCTGATGCCCGCTATCTCCAGCGTCATCGTGGCGGGCAGCGTTTCGGTTCCGCCAACCGACTTATCGGCCAGCGCGCGTGCTACCGCCTTTTCGATTTCGTTCTGCGAGCTGACGCCCACCATTTTCAGGAACTTGCGAAGGCTGAGGTTGAATGTTTCTTCGTTCATCGTTGACTCCTCTGAATCAGAGATTGTTCGGTTGTATTCTACGACTTGGCAAACTCCGCGAAACCGCTCAGGTACTTCTGAAGCTGGTCTTTGATCTTGTCATCGACCATCTCGCCGGATTCGTTGAAGACGGCGCCGGCGCGCGACACCATCAGGCGCCCGCCGAACCAGGGCCGCGTACCCAGGGTGCGCAACACCGGCAACCATGCGGCCTGCGCCAGGATCGTCCCGAACCCGCCAGGAGAAGCGCCGATAACGGCAATCGGCCGATCGCCGAACACCTTCTTGATGTCGGTGGCAGGACGGGTCAGCCAATCTATCGCATTCTTCAGGACGCCCGGCATCGAATTGTTGTATTCCGGCGTAACGACAAGCACGCCGTCACTGGCGGCGATCTGGTTTTTCAGCAGTTCGACCGCCGCGGGAATCCCCTCGTTGACTTCCACGTCGCCGTCGTAGAGTGGAATGTCACGGATCGACGCGATTTCGAGCGTCGCACCTGCCGGCATCAGCGCCGCGGCAGTGCGTAACAGAGCTGTGTTGTATGAGCCGGCGCGCAAGCTGCCGGAAATGCCGATGATCCTGGTCATGCCATTCTCCTTGTCAGTGTTCAACTTCAGGTTTGAGGACAATTCTAACCTCGATCCCTTTGGCCGCTCGCGCGCCCATGTGCGAACCATCAAAATTGGTCCGACCAATTGCGTAATTGGACCGGCCAATATAGAATCAGGCCATCGACTCATCGCTCGATCACCAAGGGATTCTCATGAAACGCCAGCTTACTTGCCTCCTCCTGCTTTCCGGATTTTTTGCCGCTAAAGTGCACGCCGCCGCAACCGATCTTCCGATTCGCGTGATCCTGGTCGGCGATTCGACCATGGCGACCCGCTCAGGCTACGGCGACGCCCTGTGTGCACGCTTCAAGCCGGGCGCCAGCTGCGTCAACCTGGCGCGCGGCGGGCGCAGTTCGGGCAGCTTCCGCGCCGAAGGGCGGTGGGATGAAGTGCAAAAGCTGCTGAAGGACAGCGCATCTTTCAGCGCAAGCTACGTGCTGGTGCAGTTCGGCCATAACGACCAGCCGGGCAAACCGGGCCGCTCGACCGACCTCGTGACGCAGTTTCCGGCCAACATGGCTCGCTATGCCACCGAAGCGATGCAACTCGGTGGCGTGCCCGTGCTGGTCACCCCGCTCACGCGCCGCAGTTTCAATGGCCCTTACCTGAAGGACGACCTGGCGCCATGGTCCGCCGCCACTCGCAAGGTCGCTCAGGAACTCCACGTGACGCTGCTCGACCTGAACACGCTCAGCGCAAACGCGGTCCAGCAAATGGGCCAGGAGGAAGCAGACACTTTGGCGATGGAGCCGCCGCCCAAGGCGATAGCTCCGGTCATGCCTGGCGCTGCGGCCGAACCGCAAGGGACGCCGAAGAGCACATTCGACCGCACCCACGTCGGCCAGAAAGGCGCTGAACTGTTTTCTGGCATGGTCGCGCGCGAGCTGGTGCGACTGATTCCGCCGGTCGCCGCGTCACTCAAGTAAGCGCACCAATCAACGCACGCCAGGAGATACGCACGGTATGAACAGGCACACTTTCGCGGCCATGCTATTGGTCGCAATCTCGATGCACGCACGAGCGGCTGGCGGCTGCCCGGGTAGCGCCAGCTGGTGCGACGATTTCGAAAATGGCGCCGCGCGCTGGCAAGCCCGCAGCCATATCCCGGCGCCCCAACTGCGCACCGAGCCGGGGACCCCAAACCGCATCCTGCTGGCCGGTGACGGCGAGCCGCTCCTGGTGGCCGCGCCAGAAACGGCCAAGCTGACGCAGCAGGAATACTTTGTCGAAGCGCGTCTGCGTCCCTCGGCTCCGGCCGCCACACCGAGCCGCAAGATCTATCTGATGGCACGCTATCTCGACGAAGCGAACTGGATCGGCGCTGGAGCGACCTTCACGCCGGGCAGCAAGCGGCTCGTGGTCGAACTGGTCGCCATGCGCAAGGGGAAACTGCTGCGGCTGAAGCAAGTCGGGCGCGAAAGTGAAGCCGGCGATGGCTTCCGCACGCTGAGGCTGGAGTTGGCCAACGACGCGCTCGCGGTCTACCTGGACGGCGAACGCCTGACCAATGCTCCCGCGCCCTTCCAGCCGGGCGGACAGGCAGGCGTGCTCGCTGAAGGCGACAGTTTCGAGATCGACGATGTCCGGATCGGCGCGGCGAGCGTGCATCCGGGCCGCATCGCGCTGGCGCGCATGACCAGCCGTATAAAGCTGCAGGCAGGTGATGCGCCGCAAGTCCTCCCGGTCAGCGCCTTCGACGGCGACGGCGTCACCGCCCTGCCCTTTTCAGCGTCGTCGAACGACCCGTCCATTGCCAGCGTCGCGGTCGATGGCGGCAAGCTGGTGATAAACCCGCATCGCCCCGGCACCGTAATCATCACACTTGTCAGCCGGGCCGATTCGAACGTAACGGCAGCGGTGGCGGCAACCGTCGGTCCGGCCTTTGCCGCGCCGGCGCTGGCGTATGCGCTGCATGGCCGGCTCGCGCCCGCAGCGCAATCAACCGGCGTGCCCGTGGACACTCCGTTGCACATCACCTTCGATAGCGCTCCGGAACGCGGCCCCGGCGGCTCGGTGCGGATCTTCCGCACCGCCGACAACGCCCTTGTCGATGTTATCCAGGCAGGAGAAGAAGTCGACGCGATCGGCTACGCCGGCCAAGAGTTCAAGCGGATCGTGCGCTACAACCCGATCCGCATCGACGGAGCGAACGTCACCATCCGCCCGCACAGCGCGCGCCTTGCATACGGCACCGAATACTATGTCGCCATCGACGGCGGCGTATTCTCCGGCACAGCCTTGAGCGGCCGGCCCTTCACCGGCCTTGGCCGCCAGGCCAGATGGACCTTCCGCACCCGCGCCGCCCCGCCTTCCGGCCGCACGCTCAACGTCGGCGACGACAGCCGCGCCGACTTCCGCACCGTGCAGGGCGCCCTCAACCACGCCATGCGCTTCTATCCGCGCGCGGCGCCGGTGACCATCCGCGTGGCCAACGGCCGCTACGAGGAACTGCTTTACCTGCGGGGAAAGGACCACGTCACGCTGCGCGGCGAGAGCCGCGACGGCGTCGTAATCCATGCCGCCAACCACGACAGCATGAACCCCGGCTCGGGCACGGCACAAGCGGCGCTCTCGCCATCGGCAACCGGCGGCCGCTCGCTGATGATGATCGAAGACGCCGACCTGGTGACACTCGATACGCTCACGCTGGTCAATACCAGCCTACGCGTCACCAGCGCGTCGGCGCAGGCCGAAACGCTGTACTTCAACAGCGAAAACGGCCGCCTCGTCGCCCGCAACACGACTTTCCTCAGCGAGCAGGACACCATCCAGGTAAAGGGCTATTCGTGGTTCTACCGCACCCTGATCGCGGGGAACGTGGACTTCATCTGGGGCTACAACCGCGCCGCACTGTTCGAAGAAAGCGAGATCCGCTCGGTCGGCGACAGCGCCAGCCCGGAAAGCGGAGGCTACGTGGTGCAGGCGCGCACAGTGGCGGCGGGCGATCCAGGCTTTGTCTTCCTGAACAGCCGCCTGACCCATGGCCCAGGCCCGGCCGGCAACGACGTTCCGGCCGGCGCCACCTACCTGGCGCGCAGCCCGGGCACGGCCAGCACCTGGGACAACGTCAGCTACATCAACTGCCGGATCGACCGCCATGTGGCAACTGTGGGCTGGGCCGTCGCGGGCGTGCAGGGCCAACCGGCGCCGAACCCGTCGCCGGCAAGCGCCGCTGCGGGCTGGAGCGAATACGGCAGCATGGACCTTGCCGGCACGCCGCTCGACCTGTCGGTTCGCGTCGGCGCTTACCTGCCGGCGAAGTCCCGTTTCGCCTCTCGCGCCAGCCTGTTCCAGGGCTACGATGGGGGCAAGGGCTGGCGTCCAGCGCTCCCGCCGAACAGATGACAGCATAATTTGGCGCGATCAAACTTCAGAATATTGGTTAGTCCGCATTGCAAACTTGGTCAGACCACTTTAGAATGATCTGACCGAAAACGACAGCTGGAGACACCGTGCCCTTCCCCAAGAAACTGATCTGCGCCGCAGCCTTGCTGGCTGCCTTTTCCAGCCTGGCGCACGCGGACGGCCCATACCGAAACCCGGACAACAAGAACCCCAACGATGCAGGCGAAGGAACCTACCCTGCGCCTTACAAGATGCCCACGGTCGCGGAAATCACGCAATCGCTGGACCGCATCCGCGGCTACCTGGACAGCGTGACGCCGACCCGCGTGGTGCATAAGCAGACCGGGATGGCGATCACCGACATGGACACGCCGGTGGCAGACGCCATCGTCGAGCCGAGCAAGGGCGATTTCGGCATCATGGTCTACGAAATGGGCGTGGTGCATGCGGGCCTGATCCGTGCGCGGGAGGCGACGGGCGACAAGCGTTTCACCGACATGACCGAGCGCCACCTGAAGTTCTTCAACGAAGCCACTCCCTACTTCCGCGCGCAGGAACAGCGCTTCAAGCTCGAGCGCGCCAACAGCTTCGCGCGCTTCCTGAAACCGGAGTCGCTGGACGATGCCGGTTCGATGTGCGCCGCGATGGTGCGGGCGAAGTTCGCCGGCATCGGTCCCGACATGGCGGGCCAGATCGCCACCTGCAGTCATTGGGTCGCCAGCGGCCAGGCTCGGCTGAAGGACGGTACCTTGACGCGCAACCGCCCGCAGGACTGGTCGCTGTGGGCCGACGATATGTACATGGGTGTGCCGGCGCTGGCCGAGATGGGCCACCTGACCGGACAACGCAAGTATTTCGACGATGCGGTCAATAACGTGCTGCGCATGTCGCACTACATGTTCAATCCTCAGCTGAACCTCTACACTCACGGTTGGAACGCCAACAATCCGGACGCGCCGCAATTCTACTGGGGCCGCGCGAACGGCTGGGCGGTGCTGGCGATGTCGGACCTGCTCGACGTGCTGCCGAAGAGCCACCCGGGCTATCCAAAGGTGCTGGCGCAGCTGCGCACTTCGCTGCGCGGCATCGCGCAGTACCAGTCGGGGGCCGGCTTGTGGCATCAGATGCTGGACCGGAACGACTCCTATCTCGAGACCTCGGCCAGCGCCATCTTCGTGTACTCCTTCGCGCATGCGATCAACCAAGGCTGGATCAGTCCGGCCACCTACGGGTCAATCGCGCAAGCAGGATGGAACGCGCTGTCGGCGCGGATCAACGAGCAGGGCCAGGTGGAGGGCACCTGCGTCGGCACCACCTTCGCCAGCGACCAGGTGTACTACTACAATCGGCCGACCAGCGTGCATGCGCTGCACGGCTACGGCCCGACCCTGCTGGCCGGCGCCGAGATGATCAAGCTGATTACCAACCCCGCGATCACGATCGAATCAAAGCTGCGAACATATCACTACCGGCCGAAGGTCGCTGCAGCGACGCGCGGATAACACCTCTGCACGTCGTCCTCGCGCAAGCGGGGATCCAATTTTTGCGAAACTCGCTAGCCATAGCCGTTTGTAGAGCCACGCCCGCGTCGGCGATTTCTGTGAGTGTTTCAACGCACGGAGCTAAGAAAAAAGGGCCGCGTTCTCACGCGGCCCTTTCCATTCATTACTACCTGATCGCTTACTTGTACTGCGGCCCGTTCAGCAAAAACGGCCCGCCCTGGTAAATCGTCGTCACGTCGTCGGCCGCCGGATACTCGGAGGTGGCCGGGAACAGATGCGCGAACTGGCTCGAACTGTCGCGCGCCTTGAAACCGAGATGCGCGGCCTTCGTGTTGTCCCACCAGCTTCCCGCATTGTCCGACTGGCCGAACACGATGGTATGTCCGACGCGCGGCGCGAACAGCGAACAGCGCAGCAATTCCACCAGGTCGTCGTAGCTGAAATAGGTGGTCATCATCCGGCGGTTCTTCGGCTCCGGGAACGAGGAGCCGATGCGAACGCACACGGTCTCGATCCCCAGGCGATCATAATAATAACGCGACAGCGATTCGCCGAAGCACTTGCTGACCCCGTAGAAGGTATCCGGGCGCGTCGGCGCATCGGCATCGATGACGTCGGTGGTGCGGTAGAAGCCCACCGCATGGTTCGAACTGGCGAATACCACCCGCTTGACGCCGCACTTGTTCACCGCCTCGTACAGGTTGGCGGTGCCGAGGATATTGGCCTGCATGATGTCCTCGAACGCATATTCGGTCGAGAGCCCGCCGAAGTGCAGAACCACGTCCACGCCTTCCATCATCGCCAGCACCGCAGCCTTGTCGGCCAGATCGCACTGGAAGATCTCTTCGCCTTCGCGCGCCGGGCCGAGGCCGTCGATGCCGATGTCGGACAGGCGCACCACGTCAGCCCAGGCGCCGATCCGGTCGCGCAGCACGCGTCCCAGGCCGCCCGCGGCGCCGGTCAGCAAAATTCGTTTGAATGGCTTGCCAATAGTTTCAGTTGTCATGGTCGTCAGGTAGTGAGGGTCGATTGAATTGTTTGCTGCCGCGGCTCAGGTGACCGGGGCCGGGTTGAACAGTACCAGCGCGTTCTGCAGTTTCCACTGCTCGGCCCAGGTCTTGCGGCCGCTGGCGACGGCGAGCAGCATGTGGAACAGCTCCCAGCCGACGTCGGCGATGGTGGCGTCGCCGCTGGCGATGCGGCCGGCGTCGAGGTCCATCAGGTCGTGCCAGCGGGTGGCCAGTTCGGTGCGGGTCGCCACTTTGAGCACGGGCACCGCGGCCAGGCCGTACGGCGTGCCGCGGCCAGTGGTAAATACGTGGAGGTTCATGCCGGCGGCCAGTTGCAAGGTGCCGCAGATGAAATCGCTGGCCGGCGTGGCCGCGTAGATCAGGCCCTTGCGGCTCAGCTTTTCGCCCGGCGCCAGCACGCCCGAAATGGCGGAGCTTCCGGACTTGACGATCGATCCCATCGCCTTCTCGACGATGTTCGACAGTCCGCCCTTCTTGTTACCGGGCGTGGTATTGGCGCTGCGGTCGACGCCGCCGCGCTTGAGGTAATTGTCGTACCAGGCCATTTGCGCGATCATCGCGTCGGCCACTGCAGGAGTGGCGGCGCGCGCCGTCAACTGGTCGATCCCGTCGCGCACCTCCGTGGTCTCGGAGAACATCACGGTGGCGCCGGCGCGCACCAGCAGGTCGGTGGCAAAACCGAGCGCCGGATTGGCGGTCACGCCGGAAAACGCGTCGCTGCCGCCGCACTGCATGCCGACGATCAGGTCCGACGCCGGGCAGGTTTCGCGCCTGCGCAAGTTGAGCTGAGCCAGCTGCTGGTCGGCGGTCTTCATGATCGAATCGATCATCGACATGAAGCCGACATGGGCCTGGTCCTGCAGGCACACGTGGGACGGCTCGCCGCCATTGCCGGCGATCGGGATCGAGCCTTTTGGGAACAGGCGCGCCGGCTGCAGTTTCTCGCAACCGAGGCTGACGACCATGGCCTGGCCGCCGAAATTCGGATTCATACTGATGTTGCGCAGCGTGCGGATCGGGATCTCGGCGCCTGGCGCGTCGATCGCCACGCCGCAGCCATAGGTGTGCTCGAGGCCGACCACGTCGTCCACGTTCGGGTACTTCGGCAGCAGTTCTTCCTTGATGCGCTTGACCGCATGCTCGACCACGCCGGACACGCACTGCACCGTGGTGGTAATGGCCAGGATATTGCGGGTGCCGACCGTGCCGTCCGCGTTGCGGAAGCCTTCGAAGGTAAATCCTTCAAGTGGTTCGACCAATTCCTGGCTGCGCGTACTGACCGGGAGGTTGTCCAATTCGCGCGCCGGCGGCATCAAAACTTCGGCCTCGGCCACCCAGCTGCCGGCCGCCAGCGCCCGTGCGGCGGCGCCGATGGCGACGTTGTAGCGCACCACCGGCGCACCTGCCGCGATATCGGCCAGGGCCACCTTGTGCCCCTGCGGGACAGCCTCGCGCAGGGTGAGGCCATCGGCGAACACGGCGCCGGCAGGCAGGCCGCCATCGTTCACGACGATGGCGACGTTGTCGTTGTCGTGCATGCGGATGTAGCGCGGAATTTGAGAGGGGGCGGTAGTCATTATTTACTTCCCTGTGCATGGTTGATGCTAAGCTTGTGGACCAAGTATGCCAGCAAAAAAAATATTTGGCTAGTCCACATTGAAAAATTGGTCTAACCACTTTACAATAAACCGACAATACGAAAACCGACCTACATGATCAAGAAAATCTCTGCGCCAAATGAGCCAGTCAGTCACGAGCCGCGCCTTTACCGCGTGGTCGCCGACCGCATCCAGGCGCTGATCCGCGACGAACGGATCGAGCCAGGCGCGCGACTGCCTTCCGAACGCGACCTCGCCATCAAGCTCAGCGTCAGCCGTGCCTCGCTGCGCGAAGCCCTGCTGGCGCTCGAACTGGGCGGCGTGATCGAAGTGCGCGGCGGTTCCGGTGTCTATGTGAGCGAAGCGGCCGAGTCGGAAGCGAGCCTGCCGGAAGCGGGTCCCGGCCCGTTCGAGGTGCTGTCGGCGCGCCGCCTGATCGAATCCGAAGTGGCAGCGATCGCCGCCCGCATGGCGACCGACGGCGCCGTCGATGCGATCCTGCGCGCCGTCGAGGAGATGGAACGGCAGCACTCCGACAAGTCGAGCAACGAACAGGCCGACCGCAACTTCCACCTGGCGATTGCGCGCGCCACCGGCAACAGCGCGCTGGTTGGCGTCATGGGCTACCTGTGGGACCAGCGCGGCCACTTGTGGCACAAGTTGAAAGAGCATTTCCAGACCGAAGAACTGCGCCAGGAGACGCTGGCCGACCATCGCCGAATTGTCGAGGCGATCGCGGCGCGCGACCCGGCCGAGGCGAAGCGCGCAATGCGCGCCCACCTCGAAAGGGTCACCCGCACGTTCTCGCGCGGATAAGCAGGACAAGCAGTACAAGCAGTGTGAATCCCCGCCTGCGACCTCGGCCACCTCCGCGTGGCCCTCATCGGCAGCGGCACGGAGTACGCGAGGTGCTCTCCCAAGGTGGCTGACCAGACCATCGCCGTTGACAATGACAGGGACGCATCGATGAAACTTTGTAACTTCACGCTGGCTGCGCTTGGGCTGTGCGGCGCCGCCGCGGCGCAGGACAGCCGCACCGTCACCGAGCCGGTCATGCCGCCCTCGTGCGCCGTGCTGGTTCCCGCGCCGGCGCAAGCTGCCCGCGACGATGCGCCGCGCATCCAGGCCAGGCTCGACAAATGCGCGCCCGGCCATGCGCTGCATCTGGCCCCCGGGAATGGGCAGCACGCATTCACCTCCGGCCCTCTGAACCTGCGCAGCGGCGTGACGCTGGCGATCGACGCCGGCGTCACGCTGTACGCCAGCACGGATCCGATGGCCTATGACCGCGGCGCCAAAACCTGCGGTACGATCGATGGTAATGGCAGGGGCTGCCGTCCGCTGATCACCGCGGAAGACATCAACGGCGCCGGCATCATGGGCGAGGGCGAGATCGACGGCCAGGGCGGCCATCTGATCGACGGCAAGCCCGAATCCTGGTGGCAGATTGCGCGCCGCGCGCAAAAAGAGAAGGCGCGCCAGAACGTCCCGCGCCTGATCGAAGTTAACCGCTCACGGGACTTTACGATGCACCGCATCACGCTGCGCAATTCGCCCAACTTCCACGTCACGCTGAACCAGGTGGACGGTTTCACCGCGTGGGGTGTGCGCATCGATACGCCGCATGACGCGCGCAACACCGACGGCATCGACCCGATCTCGTCGCGCAACGTCACGATTGCGCACAGTTTCATCCGCACCGGCGACGACAACGTGGCGATCAAGGCCGGCAATAATGGTCCCACTGAGAACATCTCGATCCTGCACAACCATTTCTACAGCGGCCACGGCATGTCGATCGGCAGCGAGACTAACGGCGGCGTACGCAACGTGCTGGTCGAGGATCTCGACATGGATGGCACTACCTCCGGCCTGCGCATCAAGAGCAACGACACGCGCGGCGGCGAGGTGCGCGGTGTCGTTTACCGCAATGTCTGTCTGCGCAACGTAAAGACGCCCATCTCGATCGGCACCCACTACGAGCCCCAGCCACCGGGCACGCTGATCCCGTCCTATTCCGGCGTTACGATGGAGCGCGTGCACAGCGTCACCGCCGGCAAGGTCATGCTGCAGGGCTATGACGAGCGGCACCCGTTGCTGCTGGCGACGCGCGACGTCATCGTCGCCGACAGGCCGGACGTGCAATTGGAATTCGCTCGCATAACGGGCGGCGGCGGCCAGCCGGGCCAGGTCAATCCACCCGGCGTGCAAGGGATCGATTGCGGCGTACGCTTCGTACCCTTCCCGCCAGCGCCGCTGCAGGACAAACTCACCATCACCAAACAATAAGGCAGGCACCATGAGAGACACTATCAACACCAAGCGCCGCGGTTTGATTCAGGCGCTGGGCGCCACGGGCCTCGCGCTTGCACCTGGCGCGCACGCTGCCGCAGCGGCGGCCACCGTCGCCAGCGCGGGCGACCCGTGGATCCAGGCGCAGGCGATCATCGACCGCCTGGCCAATCCGGTCTCGTTCCGCAAGGTTGATTACCTGGTGACCGACTTCGGCGCGGCGCCCTGCAAGCTGGTCACGGTCAATGGATGGCATTCGTTCGAAGAGCAGTCGGCGCTGCAGACGCCGGCGCCAGGGTCGAAGGATTGCTATCCGGGCTTTGCCGCGGCGATCGCGACCTGCCACCAGGCGGGCGGCGGACGTGTCGTGATCCCCCCCGGCGACTGGTATTGCGCCGGGCCGATCGTGCTGCTGTCGAACGTGAACGTGCACCTGAGCGCGGGTGCCCGCATCTACTTTAGCAACAACCCTGCCGACTACGCCAAATACGGCGACTTCGCGTGCGGCGCCAACGGCAAGCTGGTGTTGTCGCGCTGGCAGAGCAACGACTGCCTGAACTTCTCGTCGATGGTGTACGCGCACGGGCAGAACAACATCGCGTTGACCGGCGATGACTGGACCAGCATCCTGGACGGCCAGGGCGGCGTCCCGTTCGAAGGGAGCAGCGACTGCTGGTGGACCTGGAAAGGCAAGAACAAGACGATCGACGCGATCGCGCAGGGCTCGACCCCTAACTACAGCAAAGGCAAGCCGTCGCAAAGGACGCCGAATCCGCTCAATCCCGAATCGCTGGCGGCGATTGCGCCGCAGCTCGACGAAGCGCAGCGCCTGCTGATTCAGGGCCAGGGCGCGGACTGGCGCGGCGACGAGAGCTTCCTGCCGGCGCTGTCCGAAGCCGGTGTGCCGGTGGCGCGCCGCGTGTTCGGCCTTGGCCACTTCCTGCGTCCGCCGATGATCCAGCTGATCGGCTGCACCAACGTGCTGCTGCAGGGCTACCAGGTTACCAACACGCCGTTCTGGCAGCACCACCCTGTCCACTGCCGCAACATCGTCATCCGCAATGTGTACGCCAAAAGCCTGGGGCCGAACAGCGACGGCTTCGACCCGGAGTCGTGCGACTACGTACTGGTCGACTCGTGCACCTTCGATTGCGGCGACGACTGCATCGCGATCAAGTCGGGCAAGGACCTGGACACCCAGTACGGACCATCCCAAAACATCGTGATCCAGAAGTGCACGATGCAAAGCGGCCATGGCGCGGTGACCCTGGGCAGCGAGATGGCCGGCGGGATTCAGAACGTGTTCGCGCAAGACCTCGTGTTCCAGAACATCAACTGGGCGACCAATCCGCTGAACACCGCAATCCGCCTGAAAACGAACATGAACCGCGGCGGCTATCTGCGCAATTTCTACGTGCGCAACGTGTCGATTCCGAACGGCGTGCAGACCAGCCCATCGTTCTATGCATCGCTGCCCGGATCGCCGGTTGCTTCGCGCACCGTGGCGGTTGCCGCCGGTGCGGTTGTCACCTTCGATTGCGACTATTCGCCGCGCGCCGACAGCGTGCGCACCCGTCCGCCCGTGGTGTCGAACGTGCACATCTCGAACGTAAGGGTGGGTAATGTAACCAAAGGCGGAAAGCAGGTGTCGTGCTACCAGGCGATCGTGATCCTCGGTCCGGTGGCGTTCGACTACAACGGCCCCCAGCCGGCGCCGTCTATTTTGCCGGTGACCGACATCACCATCAGCGACTGCGATTTCGGCATACCGGCCAACGCCGGCCAGCCCTACTACCTGTACAACGTCAAGGGCCTGACGTTGAAGAATGTGACGATGGGCGGGCGAGTCCACAACACAACTCTTTCCGCCTGAAAAAATGGGGGCAGACCCGTATTTTCTGCGGCATTTCAGCAAAATGCAACGCAAGAAATTGCGGTCTGCTCTCTGAATAAAATGGGGTCAGACCCGTTTCTTCTACGGCTTTTTGGAAAAACGCAGCGCTAAAAATGGGGTCTGACCCCAATTTCAGTTTGTTGAAAAACCTGGGTCTGACCCAGGTTTTTCAACAAATGGAGAACGACCCCGGTTTTAAACACTTGAGGAACATCGCACATGACCATCCGCCACTTCCTGTTCGCCGCTGTAACCGGTGCTTCCTGCTTTGCCAGCGCGGCCGAGCGGCTTACTGTGTCCGTCACGAACACCCTCGAGCTCGCACGGCCGGCCGAGACCATCACGATTCCCTGGACGAGCGTGAATCAGCACCTCCCCGGCGCGTTGCTGCAGCAGATCGTGGTGAAGGACGCGGCTGGCAATGTGCTGCCCTACCAGGTCACCAACGTCGCGCCGCACGCCAAGGATCCGCGCGGCGAAGGCGTGGCCTACGGCGAGCTGATTTTCCAGCACGCTTTCGCCGCCGGCGAGAAGAGCGCCACTTTCACGGTCGAGAAGACGACGGTGGTTTCACCGCCCTTCCCGTCCAAAGTGTTCGCCCGCTACGTGCCGGAGCGGCTCGACGACTTCGCCTGGGAAAACGACAAGATCGCGCACCGCACCTACGGCACGGCCCTCGCCGCACCTGCGGCGCCGGGATCGGGCAAGGAGGTGCTGGTGACGAGCGGGATGGACGTCTGGTTCAAGCGCGTCCCTTACCTGATTGTCGACCGCTGGTACAACAAGGGTCATGACCACTACCACCATGACGAGGGGGAAGGTATCGACATGTACAACGTCGGTACAACGCGCGGCATTGGCGGCACCGGCGTGTGGGACGGCAAGGAGCTGCATGCGGGCGTCAACTACAGGTCGTGGAACGTGATAGCGAACGGGCCTGTGCGCGCGATCTTCGAACTCACCTTCGACGCCTGGGACGCCGCCGGAGTCAGGGTATCGGAGGTCAAGCGCTTCACCGTCGATGCGGGCCACTATTTCGACCAGATCGACAGCACCTTCTCGTTCGCGGGCCCGCAGCAGCTGACGGCCGCCGTCGGCCTGCACAAGACGCCGTCCGACAAAAAGCAGGATCCGAAAGTCACCTTCACCCGTGCCTCTAAGGATACGGTACTGATCCAGTGGGTCGAGCAGCGATCGAACGGCGCGTTCGGCGCCGCCATCATCATGCCGGCGGCCGGGCAGGAGTACGCGGAGGATGCGCGCAATGCTCTCGTGCTCGCACCAGTCAGCTCGGGCAAGCCGCTGCGCTACTACGTCGGCGCGGCATGGACCCGGGCGGGCGATTTCAAATCCGAACAGGACTGGCAGCGCTACGTGACGGAGGAGTCGGCGCGGGTGCGTACGCCGGTGACCGTGACCGTGTCAGGCACGCGCTAGACTTCGATTTCTTCCAGACGCGCGGAGCACAGGTCAGGACGGTACAGGGGCGCCGAACAGCGCTGCCACCAGGGGATCCCTGCGCGCGGGAGTGTGATTCGCGCCGAAGGAAAAGCCGGCCTCGCGCCACAAACAGTGGACGCGTTCGAAATCCGGCCCCCTCTCCCGTCCCGCCGCCCCGCACCGCGCCGGCGCGCCTTCGATTCCGTGCGCCATGACCAAGGCGGCCAGGAACTGATGTACCGCCAGCGGATCCGCGGTCAGGCGATACAGCGTACGGTCCACACAGCCGGCCTTCTGCCTTACCGGATGGGAAGCAACCACCCCTGCATCGAGCAGTTCGGAAACGTAGTTGCGCGCTGCAGACAAGGAGCAGCCGAGGAACAAGGCCACGCCCGAATTGCCAATATCGCGCCCCGAGAACTCGGCGACAAGCGCGCGCAGGTTCCTCAGGCGCCGCGCGCTCGATGGCCGCAGCAACGGTGCCGAGCCAGGTGCACCAGGCCGCTCTGAGACAATAACTTTTTTCATTTTCCGCAAACTCGTTAGGCCATTGGACAAAATTCTGCAGGTCAGTCGCGACCCACCCTGATCAAGCGATCGACATGCTGTCGGTTTGCGTCGATGCGCGAGTATAGCTGCGCGTGGCGTCAACCAGCACGCGGGTGTAGGGATGGGTTGCGCCACCGTTGCTCAACAGCGCGCTGTCGAGGGTATCGACAATGCGGCCATGCTGCATCACCGCGACGCGATCGCACAGGTGGACCACGACACCGAGGTCGTGGGTTACCAGGATATAAGTCAGGCCGTCGCGCGCGCGCAGTTCGGCCAGCAGGTTAAGGATTTCCGCCTGCACCGACACGTCCAGCGCCGATGTCGGTTCGTCGAGCAGCAGGATGCGCGGTTCGAGGATCAGCGCGCGCGCGATCGCCACGCGCTGACGCTGCCCGCCCGACAGCTGGTGTGGATAGCGGTAGCGGAACGATTCGTTCAACCCGACCTTCACCAGGATTTGCGCAACGCGCGCGTCGATATTATCCATCTTGTGGATCTTGAGTGGCTCGGATAGCGCGGTGTCGACCGTATGGCGCGGATGCAGCGACCCGTAGGGGTCCTGGAACACCATCTGCATCAGCCGGCAACGGTCGCGGTCGATCCTGCGGCCAAGGACCTTGCCGCCGATGCGCATCTGCCCTTCCCAGTGCTGGTGCAGGCCGGCCAGGCAGCGCAGCACCGTGCTTTTGCCCGAGCCCGATTCGCCGACCAGGCCGAACACTTCGCCCTCGCCAACCGAGAAGCTCACTTCGTTGAGCACCTTGTTGTATTGACTGCCGCTGCCGAACGACAGTTCAAGCGCGTCTACCGTAATCATGGTCGGGCTCCTAATTGGTGAGCCAGCGCGGGTCGCGCTGGAGGACCGGCAGCACCGGGCGGCGCCGGTCTATGCTCGGCAAGGCGGCCAGCAGGCCGCGGGTGTACGGGTGCTGCGCGTCGTCGAGGTCCGCCGCCGCGATCGACTCGACTACGCGGCCGGCGTACATCACCAGCACGCGGTCGCAGAAGCTGCGCACCAGGTTCAGGTCGTGGCTGATGAAGACCAGGCCCAGGTCACGCTCCTCGACCAAGTCGTCCAGCACCGCCAGCACCTGTGAACGCACCGACACGTCGAGCGCCGAAGTTGGCTCGTCGGCGATCACCACTTCCGGATTCGGGATCAGCATCATCGCGATCATGATGCGCTGTCCCATTCCGCCGGACACCTCGTGCGGGTACCGCTCGTACACGCGCTGCGGTTCGCGGATACGCACCTTCTCCAGCATCTCGATGACCCGTTCGCGCACCTGCCCGCGCGGGAGCTTGTGGTGCGCCAGGTAGGCTTCGGCAATCTGGTCGCCGACCTTCATCACCGGATTGAGCGAGTACTTCGGATCCTGCATGATCATCGACATGCGTTTGCCGCGGATGGCGCGCATTGCCTTCTCGTCGGCCTGCAGCAGGTCGGTGTCGCCAAAGCGCAAAGTGCTCGCATCGATACGGGCGCTGGCCGGGTGCAGCTTGAGCAGCGTGCGTCCGACCGTCGACTTGCCCGAGCCCGATTCGCCGACGATCGCCAGCTTCTCGCGCCCCAGCTTGAACGACACGCCGCGCACCGCATCGACCATGCCGTCGCGCGTCGCAAACCGAACGTTCAGGTCCTCGACTTCCAGTTTTGTATCAGTCATCGTGCTATTCCTTTTCAGCTGCGTGGATCGAACACGTCGCGCAAGCCGTCGCCCAGCAGGTTGAACGCGAGGCTGACCAGCATGATGGCCGCTCCCGGCATGGCCACCAGCCACCAGCACTCCATCATGTAGCGACGCCCCGCCGAAATCATTGCGCCCCACTCGGCCGACGGCGGCTGCGCGCCCAGCCCGAGGAAGCCGAGGCCGGCGGCCGTCAGGATGATGCCGGCCATGTTCATCGTCAGCCGCACCAGCACCGAGGACAGGCACAGCGGCGCGATGTGGCGCACCAGGATGCGCAGCGGCGACGCCCCCTGGAGCTGCACCGCCGCGACGAAATCGGCCTTGCGCAACGAACGCGTTTCGGCACGCGCAAGACGCGCGATCGGCGGCCAGGCGGTGAGCGCGATCGCGATCACAGCATGTTCCAGTCCCGGCCCCAGCGCGGCAACGAAGGCCAGCGCCAGCACCAGGCTGGGAAACGAGATGAAGATGTCGGTGATGCGCATGAATACGGCGTCGACCCAGCCTCCGAAGTAGCCGGATGCGGTGCCGATCGCCAGCCCGACCGGCCCGACCACGATGGTGACCAATCCGACGATGTATAGCGTGGTGCGGGCGCCGTACACCAGCCGGCTGAAGACGTCGCGGCCATATTCGTCGGTACCGAACCAGTGGGCGGCGCCCGGCGCCTGCAGGGTGTGGGCGAGGTCCTGCACCAGCGGGTCGTGCGTGACGATCCACGGCGCGCACAGCGCCACGGCGATCAGCAGCACCACCACCAGCGAGCCGGCCAGCGTCATCGGGTTGAGCACCAGGTGGTGCAGCGCGCGCCGCAGGCTCTGGCGCAATGCCTGCGCCGGAGAATCTGTGGGATTTGAGCGCACCGGTTCCGGTGCGGCGTTCACGGGGACAGTGGACATTTGAGGAGTAGGCATCAGTGCATCCGTGGATCGAAGACTTGGTATAGGGCGTCCGAGATGAGGTTGAGCGTGACGAAGATGACGCCGACCACCAGCACGCAGCCCATCACCGAATTCATGTCGCCCAGCAGAAGGCTGTTGGTCAGGTACTGGCCGAAGCCCGGCCAGGCGAACACGGTTTCGATCAGCACCGCGCCTTCCAGCAGGCCGCCGTAGGCCAGCGCCACGATCGTCAGCAGCTGCACCAGGATGTTGCGGAATGCGTGGCGCCAGATTACGGCGCTTTCCGACAGGCCTTTCACACGCGCAGTCAGGATGTATTCCTGCGACAGCTGGGCAAGCATGAAGCTGCGCGTCATGCGGCTGATGTAGGCCATCGAGTGCAGGCCGAGGATGCAGGCGGGCAGCGCGATGTGCTTGAAGGCGTTGGCGAATGCCGCCCAGTTGCCGGTGAGTGCGGTATCGACCAGCAGCAGGCCGGTGATCGGCCTGATCGCGCCGTCGAACTCGAGGTCGATGCGCCCCGAGCCGCCGGCCCAGCCCAGCCAGGCGTAGAACACGAGCAGTCCCATCATGCCGAACCAGAACACCGGCGTCGAATATCCAGCCAGGCTGATGACGCGCACCAGGTTGTCGCCCCAACGGCCGCGCCGGGCGGCGGCGAATACGCCGAGCGGCACTCCCGCCAGCACGCCGAGCACGATGGCGAAGGTCGCCAGCTCCGCGGTAGCCGGGAACACGCGCGCGATGTCGGCGGTGACGGTGTTGCCGGTCAGGAGAGAGGTACCCAGCTTGCCGTGAACCAGCTCGTTCAGGTAGCGTCCGAACTGGCGCCACAGCGGCTGGTCGAGGCCCAGCTGGGCCGAAACCTGCTGGTACATCGACGCATCGGCGTCCGGCCCGACGATCGACAGCACCGGGTCGATCGGCATCACGCGGCCGATGAAGAAAGTCAGCACCAGCAAGCCAAGCAGGGTGACGAATGTACTCAGCAAGCGGGTGCGAAATGCGCTGGCGCGTGCCCACAAAAAACCCATGACGTGTCTCCGATCTATGTGTGTATGCGTCTAATCTTTGTAGACGTCGCGCAGGTGCGTGGTGGCGGACGGATGGCCGACGTAGTTGTGCACACGCTTGCTGAGCACCACGGTCTCCACCATCTGCGAGATCGGCTGGATCGCGCCCACTTCGCTGTCGTACAGTTGCTGCACCTGCTGGTACATCGCGTTCTGTGCCGTCTCGTCGCGCTCGCGCACCGCCTGCTCGATCAGGCGGTTGATCTCCGGGCTGTAGAACGAGGTGCGCCAGCCTTGGAAATTGGTCAGCTTGGCGGCGTCGCTGTTGTTCGGGTTGTAGACGAGCGCGCGCAGGTTGGCGTGCGGGTGGGGTTCGACCCCGCCGCCGCCGCGCCCGACGACGATCTCGAATTTGCGGTCGCGCATGGCGCCGTAAACCTGGTTGCCGGTGCCCGAGAGAATGCTGGCCTGAATCCCGGCCAGCGCCAGCGTAGCCTGCAGCGAAGTGGCGATGTTGATCATCGGCGGATCGGACAGCACCCGGATCGTGGTGCGGAAGCCATTCGGATAACCGGCGTCCGCCAGCAGCTGCCTGGCGGCGGCGACATCGAGCTGGTAGCCAGGATCGGGCAGTACCGCGGGCAGGCCGAGCATCACCGGACGCTGGTGCGAGACGCCATAGTTGGGCATGACCGCCTTGTTGATGCCGGCGTAGTCGACCAGGCTGCGCAACGCCAGGCGCACGCGTTTGTCGGCGAACTTCGGATCCTTCATGCTGACCGCCACATAATAGGTATTGCCGCGCATGACAGGCTGCACTACCACGTGGGCGTCGCGCTTGAGCGCTTCGATGTCCGGTCCGGCCATGCCGGCGGCAAGGTCGACGTCGCCGCGGTCGATCATGAAGCGCAGCGACAGCGATTCCGAGATATGGCGCATGACCACCCGGCGCAGTTTCGCCGGCCCGCGCCAGTAGCCGTCGAAACGGTCGAGCAGCATGGCATCCTTGGCGCGCCACTCGGTCAGTGAGTACGGACCGGAGCCGGCTGCGTGCGTGAGCAGCCAGGCGGCGCCCAGGTCGCCCTTTTTCTCATGGGTCATCACCGCCTTGCGGTCAAGGATGGCGGCGCTGACCGAGGTGCCGAGCGTGTACAGCACCATTTTCGGGTCGGTCGGCTCGGGAAAAGTGATGCGCAAGGTGCGCGCATCGACCGCGCGGATCAGTTGTTCGGCATTCGCGGCGCTGAAACCGTAGCTTTTCCACGGCGAAGCCATCGCCAGATTCAGTTTCAGGACGCGCTGCAGCGACCAGGCGGCATCGTCGGCGGTGAGCAGGTTCCCCGATTGGAAGCGGGCGCCCTCGCGCAGCGTCAAGGTCAGGCTATTGCCGTCGGCGCCGACCTGCCAGCGCTCGGCCAGTGCCGGCTGCACGTTGCTGAGCTTGTGCGGGTCGAGTTCGACCAGGTAATCATACAGGTTGGCTACCACGCCAAGCACATCGTTGCCGGTGGCGCCGGCGGGATCGAGCGATAACAGGTTGTTCATGTTCATGCCGATCACCAGCTGGTCGCGCGGGGTCGCGGCGCGCGCCTGCGCGCCCGGCAGCGCCAGCGCCACCGCCAGTGCCAGGATCCCCGCCGCGCGCGCCAATGTCATTCCACGTTTCATGGGCAAGCGCCTAGTAGGATTCGACGGTGTTCGCCGCGATGTACTCGAAATCGA
Source organism: Pseudomonadota bacterium (assembly GCA_046728335.1). Lineage (GTDB taxonomy): Bacteria > Pseudomonadota > Gammaproteobacteria > Burkholderiales > Burkholderiaceae_D > JAFCUW01. Next base: position 165,122 of record JBKPEJ010000017.1, read on the forward strand.
TGTCTTCGCCCAGGCCCGGCTGCTGCGACAGGTGGACGAAGCCATCGGCATCCATCGCATCGGGCAGGCTGCGCAGGTACGCCGGCGGCGTGTCGTAATCGAGGAAGGGATGCAGCAGCCCGCGCTCGTACCAATCGCAGTTCTTGATCGCGGCGGTCACCGCCAGGTTGGCCGCGCCGTTGCCGTGCACCTCGCAGTTCATGCCGAAGGCGTCGGCCAGCGCTGCCACCTTCATCGTCGGCGTGATGCCGCCCACGCCCGGCACGCCGGCACGAAGGATGTCGCAGGCGCCGGCCAGCACCCAGTCGGCGCGGCTATGGTGCTTGCCCGAGATCGATTCCGGACCGACGATCGGGATGTCGAGCTGGTTGGCCAGCCAGGAATAGGAAGCAATGCTTTGCTCGTTCATCATCTCCTCGAACCACGCGAAGTTCAGCCGTTCCAGCGCCCGGCCGATGGTCAGCGCATCGCTGCGGCTATACCAATGATACCCGTCCAGCATCAGCGCGACGTTCGGGCCGACCGCTTCGCGCACCGCTGCACAGGCCTTGATGTCCATCGCCGGACTTGGCGCGAACGAGACCGGCGGCATCCAGGTGTGCAGCTTGATCGCCTTGTAGCCGCGCTCGACGAGCTTGACCGCGAAATTGGCATAGTCATCCGGCGTCGCCAGGCCGCCCTTGAGTTCATCGCCGCACATGGTGCTGCCGTAAGCGGGCACCTTGTCGCGGAATGCGCCGAGCAGCTTGTAGACAGGGGTGCCGAGCGCGCGCCCGGCCAGGTCCCACAGCGCCTGCTCGATGACCGCCAGCGCGCGGTCGGTCAGCTGGCCGGCGCTGCCGCGCTGCCAGTGCACCAGGTCCTGCCACAGGCGCTCCCGGTCGAACGGGTCCTGGCCGATCAGCACCTTGCGTGCGAATGCCTCGAGCACGTGCGGGCGCACCACCTCGGTCGGGCCGAATGCGTAGCCGCATGTGCCGTCGTCGGCGGTAATCGTGATCATCGCCATGGTGGCGCGCTTCTCCGGCCCCGGGTGCGAGTGTCCTGCACTATCGACGCTGCGGCTGGTCAGGTAGTGGAAGACGGTTCCTTGTACACGTTCGATTTTCATATGCTGCCTTTGGTTGAATCAAAAAACGATCTGGCGCGCCGCACTGCCTGCGATGTTTTGCGCGGCGCGCCGGATCAAAGGAGACCTGGGCGGAAGATCTTAAAACTCGTAGCTCAGGCGCGCGTTGAACGCGCGTCCGATCGGGCTCGCAATGTTGTTGGCGTAGGCGGTCGGGTTCGAATTGGTGACCGGCGGATTCACGTTCAAGAGGTTGCTCACTCCAAGAATCAGGTTGGCGTGCTTGAACCCTTTATATGCCACGGTCATGTTCCACACCGAATACGGCTCGATGTCGCGATAGTACTGGGGCAGCACCGTGTTCAGGTCGTGGTAGGACGTGTTGTAGTTCTGGGTCAGCTGGGTGAACCAGTCGCCCATACCCCACGACAGGCGCAGCGTGTGCTTCCAGCGGAAGGTGTAGGTTGGACTCGGATTGCTGGTGCCGGAACCGTTCGAGCCGAACGTACCCAGGTTGGAAATCCACGGTCCATCCTTCTCGTTCTGGGTTTCGAATCGGGTGACGTAGGTACCGTCCATTCCCACCTTGAAGTCGCCGGCGCCGGTTTTCGGCAGGGCGTAGTTGAAGCCCACGTCGATGCCGCTGGTGCGCAGGTCGCCCAGGTTGGACACAATGTCCTTCACGTACGCCAGCGAACCATCCGGATTGCGCACGAACAGGTCGGCGTACTTGGCGGTGTTGGTGAAGATCGCATTCTGGGCCAGCTGGCCAATGCTGTTCTTGACACGGATGTCGAAGTAGTCGAGCGACACCGTCATGTTCTTGACCGGCTCGACGACCATCCCCAAGGTCAGGTTACGCGACTTCTCGGGCAGTACCTCCGGGTTGCTGCCGTTTTGCAGCGGCTGGAGGGCATTGCAGACGATCAGCGGGTTGGCCCCGGCGATGGCCTTGCCGGTACCGGGCACACCCGTCACGCCTGGACACAGCACCGGGTCGTCCCATTTCGCGTTGGTCAGCGCGGTGGCGCCCGGCAGGCGGTAGCCGTAGCGGTCGAACACGGTCGGCGCACGGAAGCCGGTGCTTGCCGAGCCGCGGAACATCACCACTTTGAAGGGCTGGTAGCGGAAGCTGCCCTTCGGATTGACGGTGCCGCCGAAATCGGAATAGCGGTCGCCGCGCACGGCCAGGTCGATATCGAGCTCCTTGGTCAGCGGCAGGTCGACCTCGGCGAACATCGCGGCAATATTCCGGTTGCCGTAGGAGTGATTCGGCAGGCGATTCTGGTAAGGCACCAGGATATCCGAGTCGAGCGAGAGGTCTTCGTCGCCGTCATGATGGAATTCGGCGCCGGTGGCAAATGTCAGCGCGCCGCCTTTCAGCTGCATCAGCTCGCGCGTCAATGTCAGGTCGAGGCCTGTGTACACGTTGGTAGTGTGGCGGATCTGGCCGCCATCGGCCGAGATGCTTTTCAGGTATTCCAGGCCGGCCGGGGTTTGCGCGCCGAAGGGATTGAGCACGCCGTTCAGCACGCCGGCCTGCAGCTTCGGTCCGTTCAGGTAGCCCTGGACGAAGTAGGAATCGCGCTGGCCGGCGCCGTACACGAAGCCGAGACGGTAATCCCAGGTTCCGAGGCGGCCTTCGTCGGTCAGCACGAGGCGGGCATTCTGCTGTTCGTCGGTGGCGATCGCCGGGCCCAGTTCGGCCACGCTCCACGACACGTTCAGGGTCGAGCCTTTCAGTCCGGCGATGGCCGGCACGCCAGCGCTGCCGCCCGGATAAAACGGGCTGCTTGGCGTGATCTGCGCTACCGCGCCGTTAAAGCCGACCGTGGTGGTAGGCGCCTTCTGGGTGGTGATGTGCTCTTTTGCGTACAGCAGTTCGGCCGTGATCAGGTGATCGTCGGAGAGCTTGATGCTGCCCTTCGCGAAAAAGGTGGTCTGCGCGTTGCCTGGCAGGGCCAGCACGTAGTTGGCATTGATGATGCAGGTATTCTTGGTCGCCTGGACCGAGTAAGGCGGCTTGCAAGCGCTGGCATAGTACGGGTTGCCGGTAATGCCGGTGCTGGGCGAGAACACGTTGGCCGGCCATGCGTAGCCGCCGCTGGTCGCCTTCGGTGCGATGCCGAGGCTGTCGAGCAGCGCAGGACTGGTCAATTCAGCGCGGTCAGCCGACTGCAGGGCGCTGCGCTTGTGGGTGTCGACGGTGGCGTACAGGTTCCAGCCATCGCTTTCCAGGTTGCCGATGCCGCCGAGGATACTGAGTCGACTTTCCCTCCCGCCGCCGTGCGCCTGCGGAACCACGGTCTGCGCGGTGACGTTCAAGCCGTTGTACGTGCGCTTGGTAATGAAATTGACCACGCCGCCGATCGCGTCGGTACCGTAGGTCGACGATGCGCCGTCGCGCAGGATCTCCACCCGGTTCAGGGCGCTCATCGGGATCACGTCCACGTTTGCGTAACCATCGCCGATCGGTTCATTGGCCATGCGCCGGCCGTTCAGCAGCACCAGCGTGCGGTTGATGCCGATGCCGCGCATGTTGATGTTGGTGCCGGCGCCGGCCGACGACGGCACATTGGTTGCGCCAACCGGCAGCGAGGTCACGACATCGGCAACCGTCGTCAGCGCGGCGTTGGCCATCTCCTCGACCTTGACGGTGGTAACCGGCAGGGCCATCTCGCTGGCGATGCGCTTGATGGTGGAACCGGTAATTTCGACCTTTTGCACCGCTTCGGCGGCGGGCGCGGGAGCCTGCTGCTGCGCCGCAGCCTGGTTAGCGAGTGCCAGAACGGCAAGCGTGATCGACGTTAAGGCAAACCGGCGCGGGAAAGGTTGATGGCGATGCAGCATTGGGGGTCTCCTCCAAGGGTTAGAAATAGGTCTTGTGCGTGTCTGCGCGGGGATCTGATGCGCTGAGCGCACTCTCCTTCCCATCGGCTCGCCCCGTTGTGGCCGGCGCTTGAACACTGCGACCGATCCGTGCGGAGTCATTTTAGTCATCGGTCGTCTGACAACTTACGTCGTAGTATAATCAGCGCATTTAGAAATTGCAACTTCTGTTTTGAACTTTTTTCAGGACCCCGGAATGGATACCAGCGCTCCCCCACTGCCCTTAACTAACAAGCACCGCAACCTGGCCTACGGTGTGGTCGACTACGTGTCGGAGCTGATCCGCGACGGCCGCGTGGCGCCCGGGACCAAGGTGCCGTCCGAGGCCGAGATCATCCGCGCGCTCGGCGTGAGCCGGTCGGTGGTACGCGAAGCGATGTCGCACATGCAGGCGGCGGGCCTGGTCGAAACGCGCCAGGGCGTGGGCACGTTCGCCCTCGCCCGCACGCCGCAGCCGATGGGATTGGTAGCGTCGGACGCGATGAGCAAGGACGATGTGCTGGCGCTCCTGGAATTGAGGATCAGCCTCGAGACCGAGTCCGCCGGGCTGGCCGCCAGTCGCCGCAGCGATGCACAACTGGCGCAGGTACGGGCGGCGTTGGATATTTTCCTGGCCCTCTGCAAGGGCGGCGGCGACACGGCGGCCGCCGACACGCAGTTCCACCTGGCCATCGCGCAGGCCTCGGGAAACCGCTATCTGTACGACGTGCTGAGTCACTTGAGCAAGGAGCTGCTGCCGCGCGCGCGACTGAGCTCGGCCCGCATTCCGCGCGACTCGCCGGCGATCTTCATCGAGCGTGTCACGCGCGAACACGAAGACATTTTCACCGCACTCGATCGACGCGACGCCGAGTCGGCGCGCGCGGCGATGCGCACCCATTTGAGCAACAGCCGCGAGCGCCTGCGCCGCGCCCATGAGCTTTACGAAGCGCAGAATCGTTAGCCGTTAACGATGATCACCAGGCCGCACTCAATGCGGCTTTTTTACAACTCAACTCGTCAGACGTCTAATGGGCATTTTGTCCAAATGCCACTTATCCGGCCTTCATGCGCGGACGGCAAATCGTTTCCGCCAAAGGCAGGCAGTCAGGCGGCGTCGTGATCGACGATAAATTTGAAATGGCGCCGCAACTGCTGCTGCGGCGCCAGCATGGTCAGTCCGTTGGGGACCGGCCCGCCTGGCATGTTGTGCGCGTTGATCAGGTGATCTACCGGCTCGAAGCAGAAGAAGTCGCTCCCTACGGGCGCATACACGATGTAGTACGCCGCGTCGGCTTCGATCCGCAGGGCGATGCCGCGGTTCGGCCACGCAATCTCCGCGACACCGTCCCAGCCCGCGAAAACGTTGTCGACCGGCGTCGCCGGCAAAGCGCGCGGCTGGTCGAATCGCCACGTTGCGGGAACCGGCACGGCCGTCGCCGGCATGCGGTCGGCGCCGCTCAGCCACACCTCCCGAGCCGGCGCCCGCATCGTTAGGCCGGCGCTGCGCGGCATCCAGGGATGCAGGCCCAGTCCGAACGGCAGCGCGCAATGGCCGGTATTTGTGACTGCAAGGGTCACCTCCAGGCTGGCGCCGCGCAGCGTGTAGTCCATCGTCGCCAGATAGGAAAAAGGTGCGCCGCCCGTTCGGTCCAGCAGCAGCGACAACCGCGTGCCAGTTTGTTCGGCGACCTGCCAGGCCAAAAGCCAGCCCTCGCCGTGGATCGGATACTGATCACCCTCGCGATTGGGGGCGATGCTGTAGCTGCGGCCATCGCATGTGAATCCACCGGCGAGCCGGTTCGACCATGGCACCAGCGGGAAACAGGCAAGCTGGTTCGGGCGCGGCATGCTGCCTGCATATGTAAAAGGACGCAGCACCGGCACCGGCCCGTCTGCGCCGACGGCATCGAGGCGCGCGAGGCCTCCACCGACTTCGGGCAGTATCTCGGCGCTCAGGAACTCGTTGCGCAGCGCGGCTATGCGCATTCAGTCCGCCCTGGCGCGCTGCTCCGGCATGCCGGCCACGCCGGGATTGAGCATCAGTACCGCGCCGGCGAGCAGGTCGCCCGCCGGTGCGCCGGCGCTGATGGAGGTCACCAGCATGGTCGCCATATCCTTGCCCCCGAAACTGCACATGCTCGGCTTGGCAAATGGCAGCGCGATCGAGCGGTCAAGCCTGCCCTCGGGCGTGAAGCGGTGCAGCTGCCCGGCGTCGTTGGCGCAGGTCCAGTAACAGCCATCGATATCGATCGCGGCGCCATCGGGCCGTCCCAGATGCTGCGTCATGTCGACAAACACCCGCTGCGCGCTCGGGGCGCCGTTGTCGACGTCATAGTCGAAGGCCCACACCACGCGGCGCGAGGCGTGCGAGTCGGACAGGTACATGGTGCGTCCATCGGGCGACCATGCCAGTCCATTTTGCGTTACCAGCTCGGAGACCACCGGCGCCGAAATGCCCTGCCCCGCGCTGTAGCGATACAGCTTGCCGGTGGCAGGGGCGTTGGCCATGTCCAGCGCCATGGTGCCGCTCCAGAAACGGCCCTGGCGATCGCAGCGCCCGTCGTTGAAGCGCATGCCGGCCATGCTTTCAGCCGGCGCCGCCAGCAGCCGCGCATCGACCGCCTGGCCGGCTTCGTCGAGATGCAGGTGGAAGATGCCGCTCTCCATGCCGGCGACGAGGCCGCCCTCCTCGTCGAGCGCGATGCAGGCGACCATTTCATGGGTCTGCCACGAACGTGCGGCGCCGGTGGCCGGGTCGAAGCGCCAGATCGTACGCGCCGGGATATCGACCCAATACCAGAGTGCCTGCCGCGCGCACCACAGCGGGCTTTCGCCTACCACGCATGCCACGTCGCCGACGCGATCGATCATTACTTTTGCTCCCAACGGAATTGGTGTGGACATCGCTTGCTTTCTTGAATTTGGTCGGGTTTAATGCACCTGGAGGCCGTTATCGGTCGTCGTACAACGATGAAGTATAATCAGCGCGCCCCTAAATAGCAACGTTGCCAACCCCTAGATTCGATGACACACGCCCTTATGAATTCCACTCCGCTCCCGTCCGCGCCGCCCAAAAAGCATCGTAATCTGGCCCAGGGGGTTGTCGCCTACATCTCCGACAGTATCAAGGATGGCACCCTCGAGCCGGGCGACAAGCTGCCGACGGAATCGGAGATCATGCGTATCCTCGGCGTCAGCCGCACCGTCGTGCGCGAAGCGATTTCGCACATGCAGGCGGCCGCCCTGGTCGAGACGCGCCATGGCATCGGCACCTTCGTGCTGGAGCCCGCTCCTGCCCATACGCTGGGCATCGACCCGAACACCGTGATTACCATGCGCGACGTGCTCGCCATCCTCGAGCTGCGCATCAGCCTCGAGACCGAAGCCGCGGGGCTGGCCGCAAGCCGGCGCAGCGACACCCAGCTGCAGCAGCTGCGCGCCGCACTCGACAGCTTCCAGGCGTGTGCGCGCAACGGCAGCGAAACGGTTGCGCCGGACGTGCAGTTCCACCTGCTGATTGCGCAGTCGTCGGGCAACCGCTACTTCCACGACATCCTCGGCCACCTGGGCACGAACATCATTCCGCGCTCGCGGGTGAACTCTGCCAAGCTGGCGCAGGACGAGCCGTCCGCTTACATGGAACGCGTGATCCACGAACATGAGGACATCTTCAACGCCATCTCCCGCAAGGATCCGGAGTCGGCCCGCGCGGCGATGCGCACACACCTGAGCAACAGCCGGGAACGCCTGCGTCGCGCGCAGGATCTGATCGAAGCCGGCACCCAGTAAGGCGTCTCCCTTTGTTTTTGCGTGGCCACGTGGCGCGCAATGCTTTCCACGCCAATCCCGTCATCGCGTCTCGCCTTCAATGCTTGCGCCTGGAATGCCACCCGCAGACCTTGTCATCAGTTGTCCGACATTTCGTCGATCGTAACAACTCATCGCCCAACGCGAGCTGTAGGAAGGAATCTGGACGGCTGTGGCAAAAAAGCCATGAGGCACCAATCCAGTGCTTGTGATAAGACATCGTATGACATAAGATACACATCAGCTTGCTACGAGATTGCTTCTAGCTAGCAACAAAGCATCAGTCTTTGACTATTGACCACATTCGACCTCGGCTGGAGCCTGCTACCAGTCCTCGTCGCAGTGGCGCAGGGTACGCGAGGTGCCCTGACCAGAGCCACCCAACAGAGGTAGGCGCTTTTCAATCGATCAATAATCAGCAGGAGACAGCTTCAATGAAAAACCACATCCATTCCACCCAGTCGAAACTGGTGCTGTCATCGATCACCCTCGCGGTGCTGACGATGATGAACCAGGCGGCTGCCCAGGAGGCCGAGGCGCCGATCCAGCGCGTCGAAGTGACCGGATCGAGCATCAAGCGCCTCGCCAGCGAGGCAGCGCTGCCGGTCACCACCATCAAGGCCGAGGAATTCGCGCAGCGCGGCATGACCACGCTGGCCGACGTCATGATGGCGTTGCCGCAATCGGCTTCGCTGGCGCCGTCGAACGCCGGCTCCGGAACCAACATCAACCTGCGCGGACTGGGCGTGAACCGCACCCTGGTACTGCTGAACGGGCGCCGCCTCGCCAACGAGGCGATCGCCGACGGCTACGCCAACCTGGACGTGATTCCGATGAGCGCCCTTGCGCGCGTCGAGATCCTGCGCGATGGCGCCTCTTCGATCTACGGCTCCGACGCGATCGGCGGTGTGGTGAACTTCATCACCAAGAACTCCTTTGAAGGCGCGTCGGTGACGGCGCAATACATCCAGCCGGAGAAAAAAGGCGGCGGCGACGAACAGCGCGTCACCCTCACCTTCGGCAAAGGCAATCTGGCCGCAGACGGCTGGAACCTGTACGCTACCATCGACGGCCATCGCCGCAGCAGGCTGGCCTCATCGGACCGCGCAGAACTGAGCTCGGCCGAACTGTTGACCAGCATCGGGCGCGCCCCGACCCTTGGCAGCGGCGGCTATGCAATGCCAGCCAACTTCACCACCAGCGCCAACAAGACCGCCGCCAACCCGCTCTACAACGCCGGCTGCGCCGCTCCGTACTCGATCCAGGGCGCAAAGAGCACCTGTATCCTCGACGCGAACGAATACGGCACCGCGCTGTACGGCAACCAGCAGCTGACGTTTTATGCACGCGGCACCAAGCGGTTTTCCGACGACCACAGCCTGACCGTCGACTTCGTGCGCGGCCAGGAATACATCCTCGGCACCAAGAACCCGACCACCAGCCTGGCCGCCAACGGCGTCAGCGCCACCCTTCCGTCGAGCAGCAAATGGTATCCCGGCGCCAGCGGCGGCGTACCGGCAGTGGCCGCGCTGAAAGGCGAACCGCTGATCGTAACCTGGAGCGTGGCCGATCTCGGACTGGCGATCACCAAGGACGTGCAGGTCAACCAGCGCTTAGCCATCAGCGATGAGGGCCGTCTCGGCAGCTGGGACTACAAGGCCGGCCTGGTGTACGGCACCAGCGCACGCGACAACTACTACGATTCCGGCTACGTCAGCGGCCCAGGCCTGATCGCCGGTCTCGCCAACGGCTCGCTCAATCCCTTCGGCTTGCAGGACGCCACCGGCCTCGCCTACCTGAAGACCATTTCGGCCGACGGCGCCAAGAACCGCACGTCGAAAAGTACCTTTGCCGGCGTCGACGTGACTGCCAGCCGCGCGCTGACCCAACTGGCCGGCGGTGCGCTGTCGCTGGCGGTGGGCGCCGACTTCCACCGCGATACGACCGAAGACACCAAACTCGATATCACCTCGATCGTCACCTACGCCGGCTCCAGCCCGTCGCATGGCGAAGGCGCGCGCAACGTCGCCGCGCTGTTCGCGGAACTTGATATCCCGATCACCAAGGAGCTCGACCTCAATCTGGCGGTGCGCGACGACCGCTTCAGCGACTTCGGCAACACCATCAACCCCAAGGCGAGCTTCCGCTACGAGCCGATGAAATCGTTGATGTTCCGCGGCTCGGCCAATACCGGCTTCCGCGCACCGACGCTGTTCGACCGCTACGGCTACCGCCTGGCCGGCGCCACCACCACCACCGCCTCCAAATGGGATGATCCGGTGCTCTGCCCGAGCGCCACGCCTGCGGTGGCCGGCTCCGGCAAGCCACAGCCGGGCTATGTGGCATCCGCGGTGTGCAACGTGGCACTGCCAAAGCAGACCGGCAGCAATCCCGATCTGGTGCCTGAAAAGTCGAAGGGCTTCACGCTCGGCGTGGTGGTCGAACCAGCGAAGGACCTGACGCTGTCGCTCGACTACTGGAACATCCGCATGACCGACATGCTGGCCAATCTGCCGGAGCAGGTGTACTTCCTGAACCCGGTCAAGTACGCTCCTCTGTTCGTGCGCAATGCCGACGGCACCCTTAATTACATCAAGAACATCACGATGAACCTCGGTGGACAGAAGGCGGCAGGCGTCGACGTCTCAGCCGCATATGCATTCCCGCGCTCGGCCGCTGGCCTCTTCAAGGTCCAGCTTGACGGCACCTACCTGACCCAGTTCGATAACCAGCTGGAAAAGGATAGCGAATACGTCTCGAACATCGGACGCTTCGGCCTGGCCAGCAACGGCACCACCAGCAGCCTGCCGATCATTACTTTCCGCTGGAAGCACACCCTGAAACTGCAATGGAACCGTGGCGACTTCGGTGCGCAGCTGACGCAGAACTACAACTCCGGCTACCACGACCAGAACCTGGTGGCGGCGCAGTACTTCCGCGACATCGAGCCGTACAAGGTGTGGAACCTGACCGGCACGTACAACGGCTTCAAGCACATCCAGATCGTGGCCGGCGTGACCAACCTGCTCGATGCCAAGCCGCCTGTGACGAACCACAGCGGGTATACGTTCGGTTACCTGAGCAGCGCCGCCAGCCCGATTGGCCGCGCCTTCAACCTGCGCGGAACGTACACGTTCTGATGCATGTAGTTTGATCGATCCGGCATCGCGACCCGCGCGCGATGCCGGTTGCCGGACTGGCTGCACCGCCAGTCCGCGCTTCCCTCGCACTGATTTCTCCCTGACGTTCCTCCACCAATTGATCGCTTGCGCCCTTCCGCTACGAGCTGCAGCAATCGCAATCTCGATTCAGCGCCGTCATCTTTGCACGTCATCTTCGCGAAGGCGAGGATCAATACCGAGTTGGCGCGCGGCTGGCAAATCGATTCGACCACTGCGCATTGAAGGCGACGAAGCCGGCGGGACGCGCAGTCAGCATGGATCCTCGCATGCGCGAGGATGACGGTCTTGAGGGAGACGGGATTAATGGCTCCGCTGTATGCGGGCTTGCGGGGTTGCGGCCACCAGTCGCGACTTGAGGTACGGTGATTGACGGCGTCAACTCAACCGGGGTCAGACCCTTAAAAGAAAAACCGGGTCAGACCCCTCGGCGGGTGCCTGCGACCCAAATACCAAAAAAGCCGCGCAGCGCGAGCTGAACGGCTTTTTTGCACTGCGCTGCAAGCTTACTTGGCGGCGGCAGGCACGCTGAAATTCGGACCCGGGGCCTGAATCTCGGCATGCGTCGGCACCAGCGCCTTCATCACGCACCATGCCACCAGATAGGCCAGCGCGCACACGGCGAACATGATCGTATAGCCGGTCTGGAGCTTGCCCAGCGCGCCGTAATAGTCGAACACCCAGCCGCCAATTTTAGAAATCAGCACCCCGCCCAAGCCCCCGGCCATGCCTCCGATGCCAACCACCGATGCGACCGAATTTTTCGGGAACATATCCGACACCGTGGTGAACAAATTGCATGACCAGGCCTGGTGGGCGGAAGCGCCAATCCCGATCAACAGCACCGGCACCCACACGCTGATGTAGCCGAGCGGCTGGGCGAGCAGGACGACCAGTGGGAATGCCGCGATCAGCAGCATCGCTTTCATGCGCCCATCGTATGGCGTCGCGCCCTTGTTGATGAAGTACGTCGGAAGCCAGCCGCCGCCGATACTTCCGACCATCGTCATGCTGTACAACACTGCGAGCGGGACCATGATGTCGGTCTTCTCCATGCCGTACTGGGCGGACAGGTATTTCGGCAGCCAGAACAGGAAGAACCACCAGACGCCGTCGGTCATGAATTTGCCGAAGGCGAAAGCCCATGTCTGGCGATACGCAAGTAGCTGAACCCAGGTCAGCGTTGATTCCGGGCGCGCTCCAACTTGTTCGCTCGAAGCCGGCGCCGCGGCCACATCACTGTTGATGTACGCCAGCTCTGCACCGCTCAGACGCTTCTGCCGTTCCGGCTTCTCGTACAACACCTGCCACATGCCCATCCAGATGAAGCCTATCGCACCGATCGCGATGAACGCCGCCTGCCATCCCCACTGCGAGGCGATCCAAGGCACGCTGATTGGCGCCAGCACGGCGCCGATATTCGCGCCGGAATTGAAAATACCGGTCGCGAAGGAGCGCTCGCGTTTGGGAAAATACTCGGCGGTCGCCTTGATCGCGGCCGGGAAGTTACCAGCCTCGCCGATCGCCAGGATGGCGCGCGCAATCATGAAGCCAGCCACCGACACCGGCACCGCGGCGATGCCCACCGCGCCGAGGACCGCGTTCATGCCGGCGCCCATCGGGATCGAGAAAGCATGCAGCATCGCGCCGATCGACCAGACCGAGATTGCGAGAATGAAGGCCTGCTTGGTGCCGAGCCGGTCGACCACCCGCCCCGCGAACAGCATCGAGATGGCATACACAAACTGGAACACCGCAGTGATGTTTGCGTAGTCGCTATTGGTCCATCCGAATTCCTTGGACAGGTCGGGCGCAAGCAGGCTGAGCACCTGCCGGTCCAGGTAGTTGACCGTCGTGGCGAAAAACAACATGGCGCACACTGTCCACCGATACTGCCCGATCGTTTTGTTCATCTCGTGTCTCTTAATTATGGTTATGTTTTGTCGCTGTAGGGATTCACTTCAGACTGACTTCGTCATCGGTCATCCTACAACGTGTGGCTCAAGTATAGTGACGGTCTCGGCAAATAGCAATCAACCCGGGCAATTTTTTCGGCCCGATATTATGCATCAAATTAACAAACATGCTTGCGAAATGACTCACCATGTTATACGATGACTGATAACAGCGATGAACCTCCGCCGGGTCATCGCTTTTTCCCAACAACACAATGGTGACGCCCACATGTTTACGCCCCAAGACCTGAAACAGATCCTCTCCTCCGGCCTGCTGTCTTTCCCGATCACCGACTTCGACGCCCAGGGCGACTTTGTGGCCAGCACCTACGCCGACCGCCTCGAATGGCTCGCGCCATATGGCGCCACCGCCCTGTTCGTGGCAGGCGGCACCGGCGAGTTCTTCTCGCTCACGCCTGAGGATTACACCAAGGTGGTCAAGGTAGCGGTCGAAACCTGCCGCGGCAAGGTGCCGATCCTGGCTGGCGCCGGCGGCCCGACCCGCACCGCGATCGCCTACGCACAGGAAGCCGAACGCCTCGGCGCCCACGGCGTCCTGCTGATGCCGCACTACCTGACTGAAGCGAGCCAGGACGGCCTGGTCGAACACGTTGTCGCGGTCTGCAAGTCGGTCAAATTCGGCGTGGTCATTTACAACCGCAACGTCTGCAAGCTCAACGCCGACTCGCTGCTGCAACTGGCCGACCGCTGCCCTAACCTGATCGGCTTCAAGGACGGCGTCGGCGAGATCGAGACGATGGTCACGATCCGCCGCAAGCTGGGCGACCGCTTCACCTATCTCGGCGGCCTGCCGACGGCGGAGGTTTATGCTGCGGCCTACAAGGCGCTGGGTGTGCCGGTCTATTCATCGGCCGTATTCAACTTCATTCCGAAGACCGCGATCGAATTCTATGAAGCGATCCGTACCGACGACCATGAGACCACCGGTCGCCTGATCGACGACTTCTTCCTGCCGTACCTGGCTATCCGCAACAAGAAGGCCGGCTACGCGGTCAGTATCGTCAAAGCCGGCGCGACCCTGGTTGGCCACACCGCGGGCCCTGTGCGCACCCCGCTGGTCGACCTGAATCCGCAGGAATGCGAACAGCTCGACGCGCTGATCAAGTCGCTCGGCCCGCAATAAGCCGCGCAGCCGCACATTACTTCGGCGTGCCGGGCGATTTCGCCTTGCGCGCCGTGCTCACTTCTGCAACAGGAGAATTATTTTGACTATCACCCTCAACGGCAAGCTGCTGATCGGCGCGAGCGCGCACTACGGCGCCTCGGCGCCCTTCAAAGCCATCGACCCGGCCACCGGGCTGCAGCTGGAACCGGCGTTCGGCACCGCCAACCTCGACGACGTGGAGCGCGCCTGCGCGCTGGCGCAACAGGCATTCGACACCTACCGCGACACCACGCCGGAGCAGCGAGCCGCCTTCCTCGAGCAGGCCGCGCAGAACATCGTCGACCTCGGCCCGGTGCTGATCGAACGCGCGATGCAGGAATCGGGCCTTCCGCAAGCCCGCCTCGAAGGTGAGCGTGGCCGTACCGTCGGTCAGTTGCGCCTGTTCGCCAAGGTCGTGCGCGATGGCCGCTGGCTCGGCACCGCGCTCGACTCCGCCCTGCCCGAGCGCACCCCGCCACGCCCTGACCTTCGCCTGCGCAAGATCGGCCTGGGCCCGGTCGTTGTATTCGGCGCCAGCAATTTCCCGCTGGCGTTTTCGGTGGCGGGCGGCGATACCGCCTCCGCCCTGGCCGCCGGCTGCCCGGTTGTCGTCAAGGCGCATGGCGCCCACCCGGGCACCTCCGAACTGGTTGGCCGTGCAGTCCAGGCGGCGGTGGCCAGCAGTGGCTTGCCGGAAGGCGTGTTTTCCATGCTGCACGGCGACGGCCGTACGATCGGCCTGGCCCTGGTCGCCCATCCGGCGATCAAGGCGGTCGGCTTCACTGGCTCGCGCCAGGGCGGCATGGCCCTGGTACGCGCCGCGGCCCAGCGCCCTGAACCGATCCCGGTGTATGCGGAAATGAGCAGCATCAATCCGATGTTCATGCTGCCGGACGCGCTGAAGCAAGGTGCGGGCAAGATCGGCAGCGGCTTCGTCGACTCGCTGACCCTCGGGTCCGGCCAGTTTTGCACCAATCCCGGGCTGGTGATTGCGCTTGAGAGCGAAGCCTTGGACAAGTTCCGCGCCGCCGCCACGACCGCATTGCAAGGCAAGACCGGCGCCACCATGCTCACTCCCGGCATCCACGCCGCCTTCAAACACGGCGTGGAGAAGCTGGGCCAGGAGGCCGGTGTGACGCTGCTGGCGCGCGGCCAGACTGGCGGCACCGCATGCGCGGGCCAGGCGGCGTTGTTCGAAACGGACGCCGCCAATTTCCTCGCCAATCCGGCCCTGGAAGACGAGATATTCGGCGCCGCATCGCTGATCGTTCGCTGCGGCGACATCGGCCAGTTCAGGCAGATCGCCGAACACCTCGACGGCCAGCTGACCGCCACCATGTTCCTGACCGAGAGCGACCGTGATTCCGCGCAGGCGCTGCTGCCTGTACTCGAGCGCAAGGCGGGCCGCATCCTGATCAATGGCTTCCCGACCGGGGTGGAAGTGTCGCATGCGATGGTGCATGGCGGGCCGTTCCCGGCCACTTCCGACAGCCGCAGCACGTCGGTCGGCGCCGGTGCGATCGACCGCTTTCTGCGCCCGGTCAGCTATCAGGACCTGCCGGCTTACCTGCTGCCTGCGGCGCTGAAAGACGAAAATCCGCTGGGCCTGTGGCGCGTGCGCGACGGCGAACTGGCGAAGGCCTGACGTCTGGCCGACCGCGCCGCAGCCTTACCTGGCGCGGCCCATCTGCTTGTCCAGCCAGTCGTAGGCCGCTTCCTGGGTCGGCTGCGTGAATTCGTGGCCGCCTGGTAGCATGCGCGCCTCGAAGCGGTCGGATGCCTTCCACGCTCCCCACACTTTGCCCATCCTGGAAAACGCAGTGCGCGCCGAGGCGGCCGGAAACAATCCATCGGTTTCGCCGGCAAAGAACAGCGCCGGCTTGGGCGCGGCAAGGCTGGCGACATCCGGGAAATCGAGGTAGCGCACCAGGCCTGGATGCAGCATGTTCCAGGCCGAACTCCCTTTCAGCTGATTATTCCCGGTCACCATCAGGCCGTCCGTCGTAGCCATCCAGTTGACGACGACAAACGCCGAGACCGCATCGGACAGCGCCGCCACCTGCCAGGCGCGAAATCCCCCCATCGAAAAGCCGACCGCCGCCACCTTGCCGCGCGCGACTTCCGGCTGCGCCGCGAGGAATTCGGCCGCGCGCGCATCTTCCAGCGCCATCATGCCGGCCAGCGAGCTTCCCAGGTTAAAGCTATTGGCAGCCAAGGCCTGCTGTGCTTCCGACGTCGATGGCCCCCGGTCGCCCCAACCGAGCGCATCGACGGCGAGCACGACGTAACCGCGTTGCGCCAGCGCGTCGCCGGGAAAGCGGCCGGAAAAATATTTGTTCGTCCAGGCCTGGGCCGCCGCCAGCCTGGCCGCGTCGCCCCATGGCTCTATCAGTTTTTCCTTGCCGATGTCGAAGCGCGCGCCATGATCGTGCAGCATCAGCGCCGCGGGAAAAGGCCCACTGCCCTTTGGGACCAGCAGCAGGCCGACGACGCGGCTGTCGGCCGTCAGGTTGAAGACGATCTTGCGCGCGAAGTAGCTGCCGCGGTCAATTTCGGCGATGACCCTGGAATTGAAAGGTGTTCTGTCAGGAGACTGCAGCGTCAGCTCCCATACCTTGGCGCGGCCAGCCGCGCGCCACGCCGGCAGGTCCACTAGCTGTGGCGACCATGCCATCGAAAACGTCAGCCTGTTCTTCAGGGAAGGCGCGAATACTGGCATGTTGTCTTGCACGCCAGTGGTTTGATAATCGGCTTGGGCGAAGGCCTGGCTGGCACAACCCAGCAGGGCAAACAGGATGGGAAGGCTGAGAAGCATAGGGGCAAGTTCGAGTTGTTCTGAGCTCATGTTTTACCACGATTCTTCATGTCCAACGCGTCTCTCCGCGACAAAACACCGGTCGTATCGCGCGTTGTTCAATCGCGGAGGTGATCCATACTGTTCGTTCCGACCATGAACGCCGACAAGGAAGCGACATGCCGTTTTCGCGCCGGCGGAACCGCTGCAAGGCGGCCGGCACACGGTCGGCATTGAGTTGCGCGACAGCCGCGGGCCAGACGGCCAACCGGTGCGGGCGATTGCGGAAGTGATCGTGCCAGCGGCCACTACGCGCTTCGGCATCATCAGCGACATCGACCGGCCAGCGGCCTGAGCGTGCGCGCCTGCTAAGCGAAACCGTCGAGCTCGGCCTGCGTGAAGCCGGCCTGGAGGCGCGCTTCCATGTTGAAAGGGCCCTTCAGCACCGGCGCCTCATAACGCAACGCCAACTCCGCGTAGGCCGCAATCGGTTCGAGTGCCCGCTGGTCGCACAGGTAGTAGTACCACCGGTTGCCAATCTCTACATGTCCCACTTCGTCGTGCAAGATGCGGTCGAGGATCTGTGCCGCCGCCAAATCGCCGGCCTGGGCCAGCTTGGCGCGCAAGGGCGGGATTGCATCGAGACCGCGCGCCTCGAGCGTGCGCGGGACCAGCGCCATGCGCGCCAGAACGTCGCCACGGGTCTTGTCCACCATCTCCCACAAGCTGTCGTGGGCCGGAAAATCGCCGTAGCCGAAGCCCAGCACCTGGAGATGCGCCGACAGCAGCGAAAAATGGATCGCCTCCTCGGCTGCCACGCGCAGCCAGTCCGTGTAGTACCCCGGCGGCATGCCGGGAAATCGCCAGAGCGCGTCGAGGGCAAGATTAGTGGCGTTGAATTCGATGTGCGCCAACGCATGCATCAGCATCGCGCGCCCCTCCAGCGTTACCATCGAACGGCGTCCGACCAGCCGCGGCGGCACGAGCGCTGGCCGCACCGGACGGCCCGGAACCGCTGGCGAATCCTGCAGGGACGCGCCCTGGTCCAGGTCTACGTCGCCGGCGCGAAACGCCGCCTCCATGGCCGCCACTGCCGTGCACTTGGACACCGGGTCGATTTCTAGCAGGCATTGAAGCGCATATGCGCGAAGGCCGGGCGGACGCGCCATCGTATTTGCCCTGAGTGAATAAAGGACGCAGTGTAACAAATCCAAGGGCATACATCATGTCGGTTCGCCTGCGGCTCAGCGCCGGAATATCCAGATCAGCAGTGAGACCACCAGGGAGATGACGATGCACGTGACGATCGGAAAGTGAAAACTGAAGCCCTCCTTGACGACGTGTATGTCGCCAGGCAAGCGCCCCAGTGGCAGATTGCGCAGCCAGGGCCACGCGAGGCCTGCCGCAATCATGACCAGGCCGACGACGATCAGGAATCGCTGCATCCGCTACCTCCTCAAACATATCGCCAGTGTAATCGCATCGGCGCCATCAAACGCCAGGATGATGCGCTGACATAACCCTACTTTTTGAGGTGCCGCTGGTTTCGGGGTGACGTGCCCGAATGTCGGCCGACACTACTCTTGGCGCCATGAAGCTGCTCCAATTCTTTGGTGCGATGATGCAGCCGCTGCTTGAGACCGCCTTCATTTGCCGTCAGAACAACGCCAGGTTGAGCCAGATCAAGGTTCAGTTTGGTTCGCCTAGGAAAGCGTCAAAACAGGGTTATATTCGAGTTCGTTGCCGCACATCAACGGAGAGGTGAAATTCGCTCTCCGTAGGGACGGCGATGCCATGATTTTCGATGACTAATTGAGGAAAGCGATGAGCGCGCTAACGACGAAGCAGATGATCGACCAACTAACGCTTGGAATACTCGGGCCAAGCCCCTTGCTGCGGGAGCGGTTTATCCTTACCGAATCGTTAAACGGACTGGTGCGCCTGGCCAAGATCGAACAGCGGATGGAAATAAAACGCAGTGTGGAAAAGGCGTCGGAATTAGCGACCGCCACTGCCGCGCGCCGGCAGACGAAAGCATTAGTGCATAAGATTTCGTCAGAAATGATTCAACCAGCCTTGAAATTCGACTAGGTTCCTCGGGCGTCGTGCGCGAGATAATCCAGATCATTCGAGCATAGCCCGTCTAAGGCGCCCCTCTAAGAAGAATGTAAGCGATGAAATGATCACGCATTTCGATGACAGACAGCTGGAATTCGCAGGGGCATTGAATTTCATTGCAGATGAAATTGCCAGGCACCCCACAATCAGGAGGAATTACAGCCCAATTACTCTGGCCATTGTTGACTCGCTTCTGGCCTCGCGTGCTTCACGTGCTGTCTCATCGTGTGGAGATTACTCTGCCAAGGTTTAAGTAACTAAGCGACGTGCTTGACGTACTCGGCAACCAGCTTGTGGGCGACTGCGTACTGAAC
This sequence comes from Pseudomonadota bacterium, assembly GCA_046728335.1. Classification (GTDB taxonomy): domain Bacteria; phylum Pseudomonadota; class Gammaproteobacteria; order Burkholderiales; family Burkholderiaceae_D; genus JAFCUW01. Next base: position 184,394 of record JBKPEJ010000017.1, read on the forward strand.
TAAATCAGATACCGATGAAAACCTCATCTTGTCCATGATGCGAGCCTTGTGCGTACTTATTGTTTTCACACTCAGCGTCAACGCCCCCGCGATTGAGGTGCAGCTCTCCCCCCTTGCAATCCGTAGGAAAATATCAAGCTCGCGGATGGTAAGACACTTGTGACCGCTCGGAACTGGAAGGTCGGCGAGTTGCATCGCCAAATGCTCAGCCAGCTCTTCGCTGATATATCGCCGCCCTGCGGCAAGCCTCCGAACCGCCTCGACAATGCGGCATGCCGTACTGTCTTTGGTGAGGTACCCAGATGCGCCCGCCTTGATGGCGCGATTCGCGTAGTCAATTTCTTTGTGCGCTGTCAGCACCAATACCGGCAACTGCGGAAATTCCTTCCTAATTTGATAGATCAGATCAACCCCGCCTCGACCGGGTGACAATAGTTCCATGATCAAAACGTCCACGCCGCCGGCTCGGACTTGCATCATCATTTCCCCAGCCGTTGACGCCTCGCCAATAACGCGAAGGCCCAATGTCGCATCAAGAATACTTTTCAGTCCAACACGAACAACCTCATGCTCATCAACGACAATGATACGAATCATTTTTCGGCCAATGCAAAAAAGTGTGATTATTAGTACTCGAACAAGAATTACAAAGTATCCTGAATTGGAGACCTTACGTCAAGTCTCGGCTCCGTTATCGCGCGCGCGCCACCGATGCTCGCTACGCTCGGAAAGTGGCAATGCAAACCTTCCCTGACTGGGTGGATTCCGGCTGGAAAGCTTCCCAAGTCAAGGCCCCGCTCCGAAGGCGCGCGGATCAACTTTGCGACAGTTGTAGAAATTACGCAACGCATGCTGCTGCCGTGGCCGGCGGCAGCACCTTATGCCCCTTACCTCACAAAGAAGCCGGCCACCGGTACTTGGGCAAAACGGCAGGCGCGGTACCCGTGATAATGACGATTTCCTTGTGTGCTGCAAAGGTGAGGTCGGCCGGACTTCCGTCGAACCGGGTCAGGGTTTCATTGTCGATCACGTAGTAGCGCACCGGGCCAGGCAGGCCTGCGACTGCGGCGCGCGAAAGCGGCTGGCCCCACACGGCGAAAAACTGTCCGAGCGTGAAGGTCCTCGTAACGCTAGGCTCGATATGTACCACTCCCGAGTGGTCGTGCGTGTGTATTTCATAGGTGCAGCCGTTAAGGCCGATCGACGCGGGGAGCTGCAGCAAGACGCCGTCCCTGTAAATTGAAAGCAGCGAATGAGTATGGGACACCATAGTACCCATACAATTCACACCGTCGATCGGAGCGCCAGTTCCGCTGCCGTCGGCCCAGGTGGTCTGGCCGCTGAGCGTGCCAAGGTCGGTATACGTCGATGCAAGCGTGATCACTTCTGGCGTTGGCTCCGGTGTCGGCGTGGGAGTCGGTGTCGGCGTCGGAGCGGGGGTCGGGTCGGGTGCCGGCTGCGGCGAAGGCGCCGGCAGCGACACTGGCGGTGAATTGTCGTTTCCGCCGCACGCCGAGAGTAGCAACACGCCAGACATCATCGCGGCTCCACCTAACCTCACATATAATTTGCTCGAATCCATTTGGCGCTCCCATTACTTCTCGAAATGGTTTTCTGGTTGCGACGGACAAAAACAGCCTCCCCTTCGGTGACCAGGGTCAACCGAAAAAACATAAATTCGAGAGTTCGTGCGCCGCGCTATTGGCTGGTGACTGAGATCGATTCTACGTGTGCGGACAGAGTGCTCTGTTTAATCCAGCTCAAGCGCGAAGGCACCGTACAGGCGCCCTGCCGTACTATTTGCCAAAATTGAACTCGTATACAAACGGCGTGCCGCCGCCGCGTCGTGGGGGTATCGGATGCGCTCGGTTTCGGGGGAATTTTCAGGAAGCGGCGCATCAGTGCGGCCTCCAGCAGCGTGGAGCGGACCATTGAAGAGGCCGCAGGCGCCAGGTAGGTGCGCACTCCCCGCAGCACGTAGAGAGAAAAATCCAGGAGTATATTAGACTGCTAAATGCCCGCTGCGCCCACAGCGGGCGACTTTGCAATTGGAGCGAACCATGACCGAAGGCATAGACCACCATCGCCGCGCGTTGTCCGGCGCCCTGGGCGTGACGATCGCTGCGGCCCCACTTGGCCTCCTCGGGACCGCAATGGCACAGTCCAGCAAGAAAGAACGCCAGTTCCCCGTTCAACAATTGCCCTCTCTCGCTACCGCGTCCTCATGGCTGAATTCTCCGCCCCTGACTGCAGCCGGGCTGCGCGGCAAGGTCGTCCTGATTGACTTCTGGACCTACACCTGCATCAATTGGTTGCGCACCCTTCCCTATCTCCGCGCATGGGCGGAAAAATACAGGGATCGGGGCCTGGTGGTGATTGGTGTTCACTCGCCCGAGTTCGCCTTTGAGAAGGACATCGACAATGTGCGCCGGGCTGCGACCGCCATGCGCGTCGACTATCCGATCGCAGTCGATAGCGCGCATGCGGTATGGCGAGCGTTCAACAATGAATATTGGCCGGCTCTCTATCTGGCCGATGCGACAGGAAAAATTCGGCATTATCACGCTGGCGAGGGGGAATACGAACAAGCGGAAAGGGCCATCCAACAATTGCTGATCGAGTCCGGAAACCACGGGATCAGTCAGCAACTGGTGACTGTCGATGCGCGGGGCGCGGAAGTTGCGGCCGATGGGTTCAGCTTGAAATCACCGGAGAATTACGTTGGCTATGAACGCACCGAGAACTTTGCGTCGCCCGGCGGTGCAGCACCGGACAAGCCTCGCGCTTATGTCGCACCGGCGCGCCTTGGGCTCAATCAGTGGGCGCTGGTTGGTGATTGGACGGTAACGCCGCAGGCGGCCATCCTGAACCAGCCGAATGGCGCAATCGTGTACCGCTTCCACGCCCGCGATCTTCACCTCGTCATGGGGGCGGCGACGCGCGAAAAACCCGTGCGGTTCCGCGTCCTCATCGATGGACAGCCGCCGGGCGCAGCGCACGGAATCGACGTGGATAGCAACGGCAACGGCGCGGCGACAGAGCCGCGGCTATATCAACTGATTCGGCAATCGACCAAGCCGATCTCCGATCGGCAGTTCGATATCGTGTTTCTGGATTCCGGCGTGCACGCTTTTGCCTTCACATTCGGCTGATCGACAGCCGCGCCGGTGAACCAGGCGGCCGCCATGCGGCTGGACGCGACAACGTCCAATTCCATGTCCTGGCCGCCAGCGCCGCGGCAACCCATGTGCCGGCCCTATCGCCATCATTAGAAAAATCATATTGCACATCTATCGAAGGCGGCCTACGCTTGTCTTTTTCAGTACAAACCACGTAAAGAAGCCCCACCTAGCTGACGGAGGAATTGATATGTCCGACAAGCAAAACACCCAAAGTGTGAGCGAAAGCGAGAACCCTGCAATCCCATCCCCAACCCCGAAAGTCAGCCGACCGAGGACGAACCGGGACTGGTGGCCGAATCAGCTGGACCTTTCGGTGCTCCACACTCACTCGCACCTGTCCAGCCCGTTGGAAGAGGACTTCGACTATGCCGAGCAGTTCAAGGGCCTTGACGTCGAAGCGCTGAAGCGGGACCTCACCGAGGCGATGACCAAGTCCCAGGATTGGTGGCCGGCCGACTACGGTCACTACGGGCCTTTGCTCATCCGCATGACCTGGCATGCCGCCGGCACCTATCGCATCGCCGATGGCCGCGGCGGTGGCGGCGAGGGCCAGCAGCGGTTTGCTCCGCTGAATAGTTGGCCGGACAATGCGAATCTCGACAAAGCGCGCCGGCTGCTCTGGCCCGTCAAGAAGAAGTACGGCCAGAAGATTTCCTGGGCCGATCTGCTGATCGTGGCCGGCAACGTGGCTTATGAATCAATGGGGTTCAAGACGTTCGGTTTCGGTTTCGGCCGGCCCGATGTCTGGGAGCCCGAGGATATTTTTTGGGGACCTGAGGACAGCTGGCTGGGAGACGCGCGCTACAGCGGCGACCGGGAGCTTGCCAGGCCACTCGCCAACGTGCAGATGGGCCTGATATACGTGAATCCTGAAGGGCCGGGCGGCAAGCCCGATCCCCTGGCGGCTGCACGTGACATCCGCGAAACGTTCGCCCGCATGGCGATGAACGACGAGGAGACCGTTGCGCTCATCGTCGGCGGCCACACGGTCGGCAAGACCCATGGTGCGGCCCCTGCGCTTGGGAACGTCAGCCAGGAACCCGAGGGCGCCCCTATCGAGAATCAGGGTTTGGGCTGGAAGAACAAGTTCGGCAGCGGCAAAGGCGCCGACGCGATCACCAGCGGCCTCGAAGGTGCTTGGACAAATAACCCGGTCAAGTGGGACAACGGGTTCCTGGAAAACCTGTTCAAGTACGAGTGGGAGCTGACCACCAGCCCCGCGGGTGCGAAGCAATGGACGCCCAAGAATCCCGAGGCACAAGGCACCGTGCCGGATGCGCATGATCCGGCGAAGCGGCACGCGCCGATGATGCTGACGACCGACCTGTCGTTGCGAATGGATCCGATCTACGCGCCGATTGCCAAGCGTTTCCACGAGCACCCGGACCAGCTCCAGGACGCGTTTGCGAAAGCCTGGTTCAAGCTGCTCCACCGCGACATGGGACCGCGCTCACGTTATCTGGGACCCTGGGTTCCGGAGCCGCAGCTGTGGCAAGACCCGGTGCCGGCGGTCGATCATGAGCTGGTGGGCGAGCAGGATATCGCCGCGCTCAAGCGCAAGATCCTCGACTCCGGTCTGTCTGTCCCTGAGCTGGTTTCCACGGCCTGGGGCGCAGCGGCCAGCTTCCGTGGTACCGATAAACGCGGCGGCGCCAACGGAGCGCGCATTCGCCTTGCTCCGCAAAAGGATTGGGCGTCCAACGAGCCGCCTCGGCTGGCAAAGGTCTTGGCGACGCTCGAAGGGATCCAGAAGGACTTCAATGGGTCACAATCCGGCGCCAGGAGGGTTTCGCTGGCCGATCTGATCGTCCTCGGCGGGTGCGCTGCCGTCGAGACGGCGGCCAAAAAAGCGGGATACGACGTGACCGTCCCGTTCGCGCCGGGACGCACCGATGCCTCGCAGGAGCAGACCGATGTGAACACCTTCGATGTGCTCGAACCGCTTGGCGATGGGTTCCGCAACTATTTTCGAGCCGAAGATCCGCTATCGCCGGAAGCCCGTCTTTTGGACCGGGCCAACTTTCTGAGGCTGACCGCGCCCCAGATGACGGTGCTGGTGGGCGGCATGCGCGTGCTCGATGCAAACCACGGGCAATCGCAGCACGGCGTATTCACTGATCGGCCGGGCACCTTGAGCAACGACTTTTTCGTCAATCTGCTCGACCTCAGCACGGCGTGGCGACCTTCTGTATCGGAGAAGAATGTATACGAGAGCAGCGATCGGGCTACGGGCAAGCCGAAGTGGACCGCGACCGCCGCTGATCTCGTCTTCGGCGCGCATTCTCAACTGCGCGCGCTGGCCGAAGTCTATGCGTGCGACGACGGGAAGGAGAAGTTGGTGCGCGACTTTGTGGCGGCCTGGAGCAAGGTCATGAACCTCGATCGCTACGACCTGCTCACCCGGGGCAACGGTCGACGTGCGGGTGTAGCCGCGCTCTAGATGAGTGTAGCGAGACCGCCACAGCAAGCGCAGGTGCCCCTGTCGAGGGAGCACCTGCGCCTTTTGGGGAATGAAGTCCCCGCAGGAAACCCTATTCCCACTCGATTATCAATGAGCCGCGAAATTGTTTTGAAATCGAATTGCTAACTCAATCGAATTCCGTCAGGTCCATGTCAAATACCACGCGGGGAGCTACTTAAAGGGTCAAACCGCCGAGGCCGCTTGACGCAGCACCTCCTCCGCCCATTGGTTGAGGCTTTGCCCTTGTGCCGCGGCAGCGATAGCAGCCGCCTCATGGATGGCAGGATCCACCCGCAGAGAGAACTTGCCAGAAAAATGCTTGCGCGGCTCCACGCCATCCTCGGCGCACGCGGCCAGGAAAACCTTGAGCGAGATTTTGGCTTCGCGCTGCAAACCTTTGACATCCTTGGCGTAGAAGTCCGCTCCTCCGTTGATGCAAAGGAACTCACCCCGGAACATTTCAATCTCGGGATCGAAGGTAATGACGGCCTGATAGCCGTCGATCATCATGGTATTTTGCATGCTCATGGTTTGACTCCGTGATCTTCGAACCATTTGCGGATTGACTCAACTGCGCCCTTGTCCGTGGCCGGTTCCGGGTGCGGCCGGTGGAAGACGCGCCGGTCACCAAACAAGCGCACCAGAACACGCGACCCTTCCCGCTCCTCGACGCGCCCACCCAACTCGACGAACAACGCCTCAATGTCGGCCCAACGAACATTCGCCGACACAGGCCGGGAAAATACTAGCTCCAATGTACGCTGGTGCTTTCGTTTCATGGTCAAATGGTAGCAGAAAGCGGTATCACCAGACAAGCCGAAGCACGCGTCCAGCCGAGCACCACGATACTCACCAGTTGGGCGGCGTGCACCCTACGACCGTGGTCGAGAATTCAGTGATCGACAGGCTCGGCCATTGGCCGTACGGGGTTTAGAGCTCATCGATCTTACGCTGCAAGCGACGCGCCTCCGCAAAATGCATCCAGATCACGACCAGGAACGGCACCACAAACAGCAGCGGGACCTGCCAAGGAAAGTCCGGACCGCTTTCATAGGACATACTCCAGACAAGTACAACAAGACCAGGAACGACCGGGCCGATATACCATCGCAAGACGCTCCGCAATGCGTCACGCTGACGCCCCAGCTCGGCCTTCATATAATCCAAGTAAGGCGCTGCGATGTTGTCGGCTGGCAGAGTCCTTATCGATGCTTGTTTGCGTAACCGGTGCAGAACGATCACGGACCCCAGCGCCACCAGAACACAGCCCAGACGCATCCTGCCTTCAGACCGGAAGAAAGCGAAAGCAGCAAAGATCACGATCACGGCAAGACAGCTCAGTTGCGCGATCCTGTTTTCGAGGATGTGCGCACGGCGAAGCGCATCCGCTTGCTTTCGAATCTGTTCAAGTGAAATGGTTTGTACTGGCGTCGCCTGATTGCCCCACATCGATTTCAGATCTTCGTCGTTCATGCTGCCTCCCCTCCTTTGGCTAGGGTCTTCGCTAACAGCGATTTGATACGATGGATTTTGGTCGCAACGTTTCGAGCAGACAGCCCGGTCACGTCGGCGATTCCTGCTGCGTCCATATCTTCGAGGTAGAGCAGCATCACTTCGCGCTCCAAGGGTGCGAGCGCATGCACCATTGCCATTACACGTTCAAGGTCGAGACGGCGATCGGTTAGGCACATCGCGGCTGTATCGTCGATGCGCTCCTCCAGTTCGTCGAGGCTGATGCCGGTATGCTCTGGGCGACGTAGCGCGCGCTGCACATGACTGACACCCACGTTATGGGCGACGCGGTAGACCCATGTGCGCAGCGAACACTGGTTGGCAAAGCTCGCAAAACTCTGCCAAAGCGCCAGGTGTACTTCCTGCATCAGTTCCTGCCGCTTATCAAGGTCGCGCTCGTAGCCGGCAACGAAGCGCCAGATGTCGCGTCCAAACTGCTCGCTCGCCTGCAAATAGCGCGCATCTTGCTTCGTGGAAGGATCGATTCTTTTCATTATTCTCATTGTGAGGGCTGATAGATACAACAGATAGTCAGCACCTGGACAACGTTCTTACACAGCCATCAAAAAAGGCTCGTCGAAGCGAGCCTTTTACGAATGGGAATCAGTTTTCCCAGGAGTGCCTCATTCCCACTCAATCGTCGCAGGCGGTTTGCCCGAAATATCGTAAACCACGCGGTTAATCCCGCGCACTTCGTTGATGATCCGGTTGGACACCTTACCGAGCAGGCTGTGCGGCAGATGCGCCCACTGCGCCGTCATGAAGTCCAGCGTCTGCACCGCGCGCAGCGCCACCACGTACTCATAGGTACGTCCGTCGCCCATCACGCCCACCGACTTCACCGGCAGGAACACCGCAAACGCCTGGCTGGTCGCCTCGTACCAGTTGCGCGGCAACTCGCCCGAATCGATGCCTTCGATCGGCGCCGCTTCGAACACGGTATTGCGCAGCTCTTCGATGAAGATCGCATCGGCGCGGCGCAGCAGGTCGGCGAAATCTTTCTTCACTTCGCCGAGGATGCGCACGCCCAGGCCCGGGCCCGGGAACGGATGGCGGTACACCATGTCATGCGGAAGCCCGAGCGCGACGCCGAGTTTGCGCACTTCGTCCTTGAACAGTTCGCGCAGCGGCTCGAGCAGTTTGAGGTTCAGCGTTTCCGGCAAGCCGCCCACGTTGTGGTGGCTCTTGATGGTCTGGCCCTTCTTGCCCTTGCCCGCGCTTTCGATCACGTCCGGGTAGATGGTGCCTTGCGCCAGCCAACGCGCATTGGTCAGCTTGCCCGCCTCGACCTGGAACACTTCGACGAACTCGCGGCCGATGATCTTGCGCTTCGCTTCCGGGTCCGCCACGCCGGCCAGGTGGCCGAGGAACTGGTCTTCGGCGTCGATGCGCAGCACCTTGACGCCGAGGTTCTTGGCGAACATGTCCATCACCATCTTGCCTTCGTCCAGGCGCAGCAGGCCATGGTCGACAAACACGCAGGTGAGCTGGTCGCCGATGGCGCGGTGGATCAGCGCCGCGGCCACGCTCGAATCGACCCCGCCCGACAGGCCCAGGATCACTTCATCGGTGCCGACCTGCGCGCGGATCTTGTCGACGGCTTCGGAAATATAGTCCGGCATGTTCCAGTCCGACTTGCAGCCGCAGATTTCGTGCACGAAGCGGCCCAGCATGGCCTTGCCCTGCACCGTGTGCGTCACTTCCGGATGGAACTGCAGGCCGTAGAAATGGCGCTCCTCGTCGGCCATCGCGGCGATCGGGCAGCTTGGCGTATTGCCCATCAGCTTGAAGCCCGGCGGCATGTCGAGCACCTTGTCGCCGTGGCTCATCCACACTTTCAGCATGCCGTGGCCTTCGTCGGTAACGAAGTCGTTGATGCCGTTCAGCAGCGCGGTATGGCCGCGCGCGCGCACTTCGGCGTAACCGAATTCACGCACCAGGCCGTTCTCGACCTTGCCGCCCAGCTGCGCGGCCATGGTCTGCATGCCGTAGCAGATGCCCAGTACCGGCACGCCCAGCTCGAACACCGCTTGCGGCGCGCGCGGCGATTCGCCTTCCAGCGTGGAGCTGTGGCTGCCCGACAGGATCACGCCGGCGGCGCCGTAGTTGCGCACGAATTCGTCGCTGACGTCGTAGGGGAATACTTCGGAAAATACGCCGGAGTCGCGCACGCGGCGGGCGATCAGCTGGGTGACTTGGGAACCGAAATCGAGGATGAGGATTTTTGAGTGCATTGGGGCGCTGTCAGTAGTAACGAAGATGAGGCGGGAAAAGCAAACGCGGCGAACTGGTCGCCGCGTTTTCGCTGTAATACTTACTCGGAACGGTAGTTCGGAGCTTCCTTGGTGATCTGCACGTCGTGGACGTGCGATTCGCGCATGCCGGCCGAGGTGATCTCGACGAATTCAGCCTTTTCGCGCAGCTCGTCGATCGTGGCGCAACCGCAGTAGCCCATCGACTGGCGCACGCCGCCCACCATCTGGTAGATGATCGCCAGCACGCTGCCCTTGTAGGCAACGCGACCTTCGATGCCTTCCGGTACGAACTTCTCCGCTTTCGCGTTCGCGTCCTGGAAGTAACGGTCGGCCGAGCCGTCGGCCATCGCGCCCAGGCTGCCCATGCCGCGATACGACTTGTAGCTGCGGCCCTGGTACAGGATCACTTCGCCCGGCGCTTCTTCGGTGCCGGCGAACATCGAGCCCATCATGACGGTCGATGCGCCTGCCGCCAGCGCCTTCGAAATGTCGCCCGAGAAGCGGATGCCGCCGTCGGCGATGCATGGCACGCCGGTGCCCTTGAGGGCGTCGGCCACGTTCGAGATGGCGGTGATCTGCGGCACGCCCACGCCGGCGACGATGCGGGTGGTGCAGATCGAGCCAGGACCGATGCCGACCTTGACCGCGTCGGCGCCGTATTCGACCAGCGCCAGCGCGGCTGCCGCGGTGGCGATGTTGCCGCCGATGACGTCAACGTGCGGGAAGCGCGTCTTGATCCATTTCACGCGGTCCAGGATGCCTTGCGAATGGCCGTGGGCGGTGTCGACCACCAGCACGTCCACGCCGGCGGCAACCAGCAACTCGATGCGTTCCTCGTCGCGCGGACTGACGCCCACTGCGGCGCCGACCAGCAGCTTGCCCAGCGCGTCTTTCGATGCGAACGGGTGCTCGTGCGACTTCTGGATATCTTTCACGGTGATCAGGCCGCGCAACTCGAATTCGTCGTTGACGACCAGCACGCGCTCGAGGCGGTGCTTGTTCATCAGGCGCTTCGCTTCGGCGGTGTCGGCGTCTTCCTTGACGTACACCAGCTTTTCGCGCGGGGTCATCTTGGCGCGCGCTTCGGCGTCGAGTTCCTCTTCGAAGCGCAAATCGCGGTTGGTGATGATGCCGACCACGGTCTTGCCTTCAACCACGGGGAAACCGCTGATGCCGTACTGTTCGGTGAGCTTGATGACGTCGCGGATTTTCATGTCCGGCGGGATCGTGATCGGGTCGCGCAGGACGCCGGCCTCGAAACGCTTGACGCGCGCTACTTCCCGGGCTTGCTCTTTGGGAGTGAGGTTCTTGTGGATGATGCCGATGCCGCCCTCTTGCGCCATGGCGATCGCCAGCCGGGCTTCCGTGACGGTATCCATCGCTGCAGACAGCAAGGGAATATTCAGGGAAATATTGCGGGTCAGGCGAGTCTTGAGGGAGGTGTCGACCGGAAGAACGTTCGAATAAGCCGGGACAAGGAGCACGTCATCGAACGTGAGTGCTTTCTGAAGTAGACGCATAGCATTTTCCTATTGGCGCAAAAGCGAATTATACAGAAGTTCCGGGCAGTCGTCCGGGCGGGGCCGCATTTTTCGCCGCAAGCCGACGATCCGGATTGACAGCGGCGCAATTTCATGGCGTAGTGACGTACGGAAACTTTCCTGGAAATTGCAATGAACCGATACAACCGCGCCCGCCTGCTGACCGCCACCGCCCTGGCGGCGTTCGCCTCGCTGGCACACGCGCAATATATGTGGATCGATGAAAAAGGCATCAAGCAGCTTTCGGATCGCGGGCCGCCGTCGTCCATCCCGCAGAAAAATATCCTGAAGGCACCCGGCATGGCGACCGCCGCGACGCTGGCGCAGGAAAAGCCGGCCGAGTCGGCGGGAGCATCTGCATCGGCCGAGGCCGCCTCGAGACCCGCAAGCCTGGCCGACCGCAGCGCCGATTTCCGCAAACGCGCCAAGGAAAAGGAAGAACACGAGCAGAAGGATGCGGCCGCAGAGCAGGAGAAGCGTGCGAAAGCGGAAGCTTGCGAACGGGCGAGCAGATACAAGCGATCGCTGGACTCGGGGATACGCGTCAGCACCACCGACAAAAATGGCGAGCAAGGCTACATGAGCGACGAACAGCGCGCGGCGGAATCGAAAAAGGCCGACAAGGCGCTGGCCGGCTGCAAGTAAGCAAGCAAGCGCGGCGACCGCTCAGCCGGCCTGCTCGCATGGCGAACCCCGGCGCCGATCAGCCGGCGGCGTCTTTCTTCTGCGCGCGCCGGCGCCGCGAATCCTTGGGATCGGCAACCAGGGGGCGATAAATTTCGATGCGGTCGTGCTCGCGCAGCACGGTGTCGAGCGGCTGCTTCTTGCCGTAGATGCCCACCGGATGAACCGCGAGGTCGATCTCGGGCAGTTCGCCCAGCAAGCCGGAGGCGGCGATGGCTTGGCCGATCGTGGTGCCGGGCGCCACGTCGAGCTGACGCAGATACTCGAAGGTGGGCGTCGCATAGCACAACGATACATGCAGCATGTCAGGTCCCATACACCGTCTCGGCGCGCTTGCAGAAGGAGTCGACCATGCTGTTGGCGATCATGCCGAACACCGGGCCGATCAGCTGCTCGAGTATCATGCTGGAAAATTCGTAGTGCAGGTCGAACTCGACCTTGCAGGCGTCGGCGCGCAATGCCTTGAAGGTCCACACGCCGTCCATGACCTTGAACGGCCCGTCGACCAGCTTCATCGTCATCTGGGTCGGGCGCTGGTTGACGTTGGCAGTGGTAAAGCTCTGCCGGACGCCGTGAAAGTTGATGCCAAGGCAGGCGACCAGCTTATCGTCGCTCTGTTCCAATACTTTCACGCCGCCGCACCATGGCAGGAATTTGGGATAATCTTCGACTTTCGCGACCAGGTCGAACATCTGTTCCGCGCTGTAACCGAGAAAAACTGTCTTGTGCACTACTGCCATTGGTCTGCCGTTTGTTATGATGTTGGATATGATGCATCAGTCCCGCGTTCGCCAGCGCGACACAGTAGTTTAACCGACCCGCGCAAATTAGTTAATTCATGAGTATTGTTGACAATAGAAAAGCTTTTCACGACTACTTTATCGAGGACCGCTACGAGGCGGGGATCGTGCTCGAGGGTTGGGAAGTGAAAGCGATCCGCGATTCGCGGGTACAGATCAAGGAAGCCTACGTAGTGGTGCGCGGCGACGAGCTGTTCCTGTTCGGCGCACACATCAGCGCGCTGTCGACTGCTTCCGCGTTCACCCATCCGGACGCGGTACGCACTCGCAAGCTGCTGCTGCACCGGGCCGAGGTCGACAAGCTGATCGGCAAGGTCGAGCGCTCCGGCTTCACCCTGGTGCCGCTGAACCTGCACTTCAAGGGCGGCCGCGTGAAATGCGAAATCGGCCTGGCCAAGGGCAAGAAGCAGCACGACAAGCGCGCCACTGAGAAAGAACGCGACGGCAAGCGCGAAGTGGCCGCGGCCATGAAGACGCATACCAGGTAATTTCTGACTGAGTTGGGAACGACGTAGTTTAGGCCGTCGCACTTTAAACTGTCGTCTCCGCCATTGGCGGACCCGACTTCCCGCGGCGGGAACCCATGCTGGGCCCGAACTCAGCATCTCAGCCGGGCAGCGCCGCCGGCTCCTGCACCGCAAACCGCTCCATCGCACTCAGCCTCCAGCACACAAAACTGAGCGCCAGCCCTCCCAGCATCCCGCACGCCAGCTTCAGCGCGCTGCCGAATAGCAGCGGCGCCACCAGCCCGGACACGATCGCAAAACTGAGCATCTGGATAAACGACAGCATCGACGAAGACAGCCCGCGGTTGTCCGGAAACAGCGCGAACGCACTCAGCTGGATCGCCGGCATCGCCACCGCCAGCCCGAACGTGTACACCATCAGCGGCAACACCGCCCAAGGCACTTCCGCCACGAACAGCAGGTTGTAGCCGACGTCGAGTCCCGCGCCGAGCGCCATGACGGCAAACCCGATCCACTTCATCCGCTTCGGCGCCATCTTGGCGGCGACCTTCCCGCCCCACGCCGAACCGATCACCATTCCGCTGATCAGCGGAATGAACATCCAGGCGAACGCGGTCTCCGGCAGGTGCAGGATCTCCATCACGAAATTGGCGGCCGAGCCGATGTACAGCGACAGCCCGCCGAACGCCATGCCGACCGACAGCGACAGCAGCACGAAACGCGGATTGCGCAGCACCATCAGGTAGTTGGCCGCGATCGCGACCGGGTGGAAGGCGTGGCGCTTCTCCTTGGGCAGGCTCTCCGGCAGCGCGCGCCAGGCCAGCAGGAACATCAGCGCGCCGAAGCTGGCCAGGAACACGAACGTGGAGCGCCAGCCGAAGTGGGTATGCAGCCAGCCGCCCAGGATCGGCGCCAGCGCCGGCGCCAGGCCGAACACCATCATGATGTTCGACATCATCTTCTGCGCCTGGGGGCCGGAAAAGCGGTCCTGCACGATGGCCGCGCCGATCACCGAGCCGGCGCCGGCCGACAGTCCCTGCAGCGCGCGGCATACCAGCAGCCAGCCAAAGGTGGGCGCGAACACGGCGCCGAACGAGGCCAGCGTGTAGAAGGCCAGCGCAATCATGATCACAGGGCGCCGGCCGAACGAGTCCGAAAGCGTTCCGTAGAACAGCATCATGAACGCGAAGCAGAACAGGAAGATGGAGAGGGTCTGCTGCACCGCCAGCGGGCCGACGTTGAAGGTGCGGCCGATGGCGGGAATCGATGGCAGGTAGGTATCGATTGCGAGCGCGCCGACCATGCCGAGAAAGGCCAAAATGACCGTCAAGAATCTGTGCATCTATGCAGTGCCTTTACTAAACAATCCGACACTGCAACTTGCGAGCATCCGGGGCCCATGATTGTACCGAATTTCGACCACCGCCACCCATTGGCGTCCTTAAGGCACATCAAAGACCGAGCGACTCGCGCGCGCAAGATCGAGGTCCCTTGTGCAAATCGATGTCAACTCGGAGAGGACTTGAATATGAACATCATGACTCGTTTGCTGGCAAGCGCAGTCGGTGTAGCTGCCTTGTCAACCGCGCCCGCAGCCTGGGCCGGCGATTTCTATCAACAGCGCAATCTCGTTTCGGACAGTGCCATCGTCAAGGCCGAAAACCGCGATCCGAACCTGGTCAACCCCTGGGGTGTGGCCTTCAATCCTTTCGGTGTGGCGTGGGTGGCCGACAATGGCACTGGCGTCTCGACCCTGTACGACGGCGACGGCAAACCGCAAACGCTGGTGGTCACCATTCCGCCCAAGGTGGCCGGCCAGACCGGCAACCCGACCGGCATAGCGTTCTATGGCGGACCGGCCTTCGTGGTGGCCAAGGGCAAGCTGTCGGGACCAGCCCGCTTTTTGTTCGCCAGCGAGGATGGCGGCATTTCTGCTTGGGCGCCGACGGTGGATCCGACCAACGCCGTTCGCGTGTTCGACAGCCGCGACGGCGCCATCTACAAGGGCCTGGCGACCAGTGCGGGTGGCCGCGGGGCGCTGCTGTACGCCACCGACTTCCACAATGGCAAAGTGGACGTGTTCGACTCGGCCTTCAAGCCGGTGACCTTGCCGGGCAGGCCATTCCAGGACCCGCACCTGCCCTCGGGCTATGCTCCGTTCGGCATCCAGGCGATCCAGGGCGATATCTATGTCAGCTATGCCAAGCAGGATGCTGACCGCGAAGACGACCTCCAGGGCGCCGGTTTCGGCTTCGTCAGCGTGTTCGATCCGAATGGCCGGTTCCTGCGCCGCTTCGCATCGGCCGGCATGCTCAATGCGCCGTGGGGAATGACGATGGCTCCGGCCAGCTTCGGGCGTTTCAGCAACCGCCTGTTGATCGGCAATTTCGGCGACGGCGTCATCAATGCCTTCGATGTAGCGACCGGCAAGTGGGTGGGCCGGCTGAAAGGCGCCGACCACCGGCCGATCCGGATCGAAGGCCTGTGGGGACTCGCTTTCGGCAATGGCCTGAACAACCAGCCGATCGACACCCTGTTCTTCAGCGCCGGGCCCGAGGACGAGAAGCACGGGCTGTATGGCCGCCTCGACGTCGTGGAGGGCGGCGACCGCGACGACGCGGGGGACCCGGACCAGTAGCCTGATTTACTGGAGCCGCATGCCGAAGCGCTCCGTGCGCGGCATCCAGTTGCCCAGCATGTCGGCCGACACGAGTACCCGCTCGGCGCGGCCGATCAGCAGTTCGCGCGGCACCAGGCCGATGAAGCGCGAGTCGGCGCTGTTGTCGCGGTTATCGCCCAGCATCAGGAACTGGTTTTTCGGGATCGTCACCGGGTCGAAGTTGCGGCGCGCCGCCAGTTGAGGCAGGACCTGGATCCGGTGCTGCGCGCCGTCGACGGTTTCGGTCATGTGCACGGCAGCGAGGATGTCGCCGTTGATGGTTTCATGCGCCTGTTTGGCCAGGTCATAGCCGGCCGGCTGCCCATTGATGACCAGCCGCTCGTCGCGCATCTCGACCACGTCGCCGGGCAGCGCGATGACGCGCTTGATCAGCCGGGTGCCGTCCTTGGGCGACGAGAACGTCACCACGTCGCCGCGTTTCGGGTCGCCCAGGTGCGTGAGAACGATGTCGGTCAGCGGCAGTTTCAGGTCGAACGCGAGGCGGTTGACGAACACCACGTCGCCTTCGAGCAGGTTCGGATGCATCGACGCCGATGGGATCGGATTCCAGTCGGCGATCGCGGTGCGGAACACCCCGAACAGCACTAGGAACATCAGGAAACCCTTGTTGGTGCGCACCCAGCTTTTCATGTTCCGGCTCCGGAAATTGGCATAGCTAGTTTATATGCCAAGATTCTTTAACCAAGCTTAAGCCAGCCATTCGCCGATCCCCATCCCGAGTTCGGTCACCAGCACCAGCAGCGCGACGAAGCCGAAGAAACGCAGCAGCGCCCTGCCCCGCTGGCCCGCAGGCCGGCTGCGCCACAG
Source organism: Pseudomonadota bacterium (assembly GCA_046728335.1). GTDB lineage: Bacteria > Pseudomonadota > Gammaproteobacteria > Burkholderiales > Burkholderiaceae_D > JAFCUW01. Next base: position 200,783 of record JBKPEJ010000017.1, read on the forward strand.
GTAATAAGGGATGGCCAGGAAGCCCACGCTGACCATCGCGACGCTGAGCCAGCGCGAACGGATGTAGTCGCGCGCATTGCTGTCGCGGCAGTACCACAGGAAAGAGACGAAGCTGAACATCATCTCGAGCGCGAACTTCAGCAGCAATGCCGCGTCGACATGGCGCGCCAGGAAATGGCCGCCGAATACACCGGTCAGCGCGATGATAAAGAGCAGCGCGAACAGCTGCAAACGGTTTGTCATTGCGATTGAATCCTTCAAGTAGGGCCGAGCCCGGGAACGACGTCAATTCCAGCGCTGACTTATGAACGTCGTTCCCGCGGAGGCGGGAATCCATGCTGAGATCGATTCGTCGATAGCGCTTAGTGCGGTTTGACGTCGTCCTTCAACGCTGCCAGCGCCAGCTTTTCCACCAATCCCGGCGCGACCAGCTTGAGAAAGCGCCCGGCCTTGCCCTTGGCAGTCATCACCACCTCGCGCTTGCGCCGGTTCATGCCGTCGAGGATCAGGCTCGCGCACTGGGCCACGCTCATCGCGTCATCCTCCTTGAGGCCGCTGACTCCCGCTGGCTGCCCCGCCGCATTGAAGCCATGCACACGCGTGCTGGTGGCGACCACGCCTGGAAATGCCGTGGTCACGCTGACGCCGGCGCCCTTCACTTCCGCCCGCAGCGATTCGAAAAACCCGGTCAGCGCGAACTTCGTGGCGGCGTAGGCCGTCCGCCCCGGCACGCCGACCAGCCCGACCAGCGAGGACACCGCGACGATGCTGCCGCGCGTGGCCTTCAGATGCGGCAGCGCTGCGTGCGTGCACCAGACGGCGCCCCACAGGTTGATGCGCATGAGTTCCTCGTACCAGCCGAGGTCCTCGACATCCTCGAACAGCGCATGGGCCGAGCGGCCAGCATTGTTGATCAGCGCATCGATACGGCCGAAGCGCGCGACGGCCGCCTCAATCAGCTCGCGGCACTGCTGCTGTACCGAGACGTCGGTTGGCACCACCAGCGTCTGCGCGCCAAGCGCGCTGCAGGCGCCGGCGACGGCCTCGAGCGCGGCGCGGTTGCGCGCGGCCAACACCAGCGCCACGCCGGCGCCTTCGCTGGAAGCGAGCTGGCGCGCCATCTCCGCGCCGATGCCGTCCGAGCTGCCGGTGATGACGATCACCCGCACCGGCGCTGCCCTCACTTCTGCGCTTTCACGATCTGCATCGCGCTCGCGATCAGGCCGCTCATCTCGCCCAGGTTGGACGGCACGATGATCGAGTTGTTGGTTTTGGCGAGGTTCGAGAACGCGTCGACGTATTTTTCCGCCACGCGCAGGTTGACCGCATCGTGTCCGCCCGGCTCGTTGATCGCGCCGCCGATCTGGCGCAGCGCGGTGGCGCTGGCGTCGGCCAGCGCAACGATCGCGGCTGCCTGGCCTTGCGCGCGGTTGATCGAGGCCTGCTTCTCGCCTTCGGAGCGGGCGATCGCCGCGGCCCGTTCGCCGTCGGCGATGTTGATCTGCTCCTGCTTGCGCCCTTCGGACGCGGCGATCAGCGCGCGCTTTTCGCGCTCGGCGGTGATCTGGGCCTGCATCGCATGCAGGATCTCCTTCGGCGGCGTCAGGTCCTTGATCTCGTAGCGCAGCACCTTGACGCCCCAGTTGGCGGCCGATTCGTCGATCGCGTTGACGATGGTGGTGTTGATGTGGTCGCGCTCCTCGAAGGTCTTGTCGAGCTCCATCTTGCCGATCACCGAGCGCAGCGTGGTCTGCGCCAGCTGCGAAATCGCCGCGATGTAGTTGGACGAACCGTACGAGGCGCGCATCGCGTCGGTGACCTGGAAGTACAGGATGCCGTCCACCTGCAGCTGGGTGTTGTCCTTCGTGATGCAAACCTGCGGCGGCACGTCGAGCGGAATCTCCTTGAGAATATGCTTGTACGCGACGCGGTCGATGAAGGGCACCACGATGTTCAGGCCGGGCGCCAGCGTCGCATGGTATTTGCCGAGCCGCTCGACCACCCAGGCGTGCTGCTGCGGCACCACGTTGATGGTCTTGAAAACGAACACGAGGGCGACAACGAATAGCACCAACGCGACGGCACCGAAATTAAATTCCATTTTTTGCCTTATTTTGAATTTTTATATCAAGCACCGGTGACGATCAACCGGCTGCCCTGTATTTCGACGATCTTGAAAATACCCGCTTGCGCATGCGCGCCCTGCCCCAGTTCGACATCCCACAAGGCGCCGCGGTACATCACCCGCGCCCTCCCGTTGTTCCATTGGTCGACCGTGATGTGCTGGCCGATATCGATGTTCACGTTCGGGTCGCGCGCCGCACTGCCGCGCACAGGGCGGCCGAAACGGCTGCGGTGCAGCAGCCCGGTGGCGAGCACCCCGACCACCCCGGCGACGATGGTCTGCACCGCGCCGCTCATGCCGCCAAACGCCGCCAGCGCGCCGAAGGCCAGGCCGATGGCGATCATCAGCAGGTAGAAGGTGCCGGTGAACAGCTCCAGCACCACCAGCACCCCGGCCGCCACCAGCCAGTTGATCCAGTCCGCCATGTCAGTCCTTTATTCGAAAAATGGTGAATTCAAAATACAAAACCCCCGTGGCCCGGCAAGGGCGACGAGGGTTTTTGCTGCGTTGCGATGGTTTCGATGGCTATTCTGTCAAACGATCCGATAGTGTCAGTCTAGCCGTTTTTTGCATAGAGTCAACCATTTGATTGATTAATCCATCACGTTGCCAATCTTATGACTTGATCGCCGCCAGCTTCTGCCAGGTGTCGATTACCGAGTCCGGATTGAGCGACATCGACGAGATCCCTTCGGCCATCAGCCAGGCGGCGAAATCCGGATGGTCGGAAGGACCCTGGCCGCAGATGCCGACGTACTTGCCCTGCTTGCGGCAAGCCTGGATCGCGCGCGACAGCAGCGCCTTGACGGCCGGGTCGCGTTCGTCGAAGTCGGCAGCCAGCAGCGCCATGCCGGAGTCGCGGTCCAGGCCCAAGGTCAGCTGGGTCAGGTCGTTCGAACCGATCGAGAAACCGTCGAAGAATTCCAGGAATTCGTCGGCCAGGATCGCGTTGGACGGCACTTCGCACATCATGATGATGCGCAGGCCGTCCTGGCCGCGCTTGAGGCCATTCGCTGCCAGCAGGTTGATGACTTTTTCGGCCTGGCCCAGGGTACGCACGAACGGCACCATGATCTCGACGTTGGTCAGGCCCATCTCGTTGCGGACCCGCTTCATCGCCGCGCATTCCATTTCGAAGGCGCCGGCGAAGTCGGCCGCCAGGTAGCGCGCCGCGCCGCGGAAGCCCAGCATCGGATTCTCTTCGTCCGGCTCGTAGCGCGAACCGCCGATCAGCTTCTTGTACTCGTTCGACTTGAAGTCGGACAGGCGCACGATCACCGGCTTCGGCCAGAACGCCGCACCGATGGTGGCGATGCCTTCGGCCAGCTTGTCGACATAGAACGCACGTGGCGAAGCGTGGCCGCGCGCGACCGATTCGACCGCCTTCTTCAGGTCCGCGTCGATGTTCGGGTACTCGAGGATCGCCTTCGGGTGCACGCCGATGTTGTTGTTGATGATGAACTCGAGACGGGCCAGGCCGACACCGTGGTTCGGGATCGACTGGAAGTCGAACGCGAGCTGCGGGTTACCGACGTTCATGGTGATCTTGACCGGGATCTCCGGCAGTTCGCCGCGCGCCACTTCCGACACTTCGGTCTCGAGCAGGCCGTCGTAGATCTTGCCCTCGTCGCCTTCGGCGCAGGAAACGGTCACGAAGGTGCCGTCTTTGAGAATCTCGGTCGCGTCGCCGCAGCCGACGACCGCGGGCACGCCCAGTTCGCGCGCGATGATCGCCGCGTGGCAGGTGCGCCCGCCGCGGTTGGTGACGATCGCCGCGGCGCGCTTCATCACCGGCTCCCAGTTAGGGTCGGTCATGTCGGCCACCAGCACGTCGCCCGGCTGCACGCGTTCCATCTGCGACGGATCGGTGATCACGCGGACCGGGCCGGCGCCGATCTTCTGGCCGATTGCGCGGCCGGAAGCGAGCACGGTGCCGCTGCCTTTGAGCTTGAAGCGCTGCTGCGCATCGGTCGACTTCTGCTGCGACTTGACCGTCTCCGGACGCGCCTGCAGGATGTACAGCTTGCCGTCGCGCCCGTCCTTGCCCCACTCGATGTCCATCGGACGCTTGTAGTGGTCTTCGATGATGACGGCGTACTTGGCCAGCTCCACCACTTCGGCATCGGTCAGCGAATAGCGGTTGCGCTGTTCGATCGGCACGTCGACGGTCTTGACCGAGCGGCCGGCCTTCTGGTCGGCGGTGAATTCCATCTTGATCAGCTTGGAGCCGATGTTGCGGCGGATGACAGGCGACTTGCCCAGCTTGAGCATCGGCTTGTGGACGTAGAACTCGTCCGGGTTGACCGCGCCCTGCACCACCGTCTCGCCCAGGCCGTAGCTCGAGGTGACGAACACCACGTCTTCGAAGCCTGACTCGGTGTCGATCGTGAACATCACGCCGGCCGCGCCCAGGTCGGAGCGGACCATGCGCTGCACGCCGGCCGACAGCGCCACTTCGGCGTGCGTGAAGCCCTTGTGCACGCGGTACGAGATCGCGCGGTCGTTGTACAGCGAAGCGAATACATGCTTCATCGCCTCGAGCACGTTGTCGATGCCGACGACGTTGAGGAAGGTCTCCTGCTGGCCGGCGAACGACGCATCCGGCAAGTCCTCGGCGGTGGCCGATGAACGCACGGCGAAGGACATCTCGGTGCTCGAGTCGGCGACCAGGCGGTCGTAAAATTCCTGGATCTCTTTTTGCAGGCGCGGCTGGAACGGGGTCTCGACGATCCACTGGCGGATCTCGGCGCCGGCGGCGGCGAGCGAACGCACGTCGTCGATGTTCAGGCCTTCGAGGCGGGTGGCAATGCGCTCGCCCAGCGACGGGCCGCCGTCGATGCCGTGGTCGAGGAAGTCGCGGAACGCCTGGGCCGTGGTGGCAAAGCCGCCCGGCACGCGCACGCCTGCTTCGGCGAGCTGGCTGATCATCTCCCCAAGCGAGGCGTTCTTGCCGCCAACCGATTCCACATCGGTCATGCGCAAGGTCTCGAACGAGGCGACGTACACCGCGTCCCCGCCAGTGGCCTGGTCGGGCTCCTTCATTGCTGCGTTAGACAAGCTGGTCATAATAAACACCCTTACTGATGATAGAAATCTTCGCGTATGGCTGCTGACTCGGGTTTTCTTGTTTTTCTTGGCCTCGTGCAGCACAATTGAATCCGTTGCCGAGCATTTTACAGCGTACGCCCGCAATTTACAGCGCAGAATCTTGAAACTATTGCCATTCCAAGCACACATATATGACTAATGAATCCCGTCCCGCCATGCCGGCGTCGTCGCACACCGTGTTTTTCGTCTCCGATGGGACCGGGATCACCGCCGAGACCTTCGGCCACGCGGTGCTGAGCCAGTTCGAGATGCGGTTTCGCCAGGTGCGGCTGCCGTTCATCGACACCATCGACAAGGCGCGCGATGCGGCGCGCAAGATCAACGAGGCGTTCGCCCACGACCAGCAGCGCCCGATCGTGTTTTCGACCCTGGTCAAGCCGGACCTGTCGGCGGTGATCCGCACCGCCAGCGGCATGCACATGGACCTGATCCAGACCTTCGTCGCCCCGCTCGAGCAGGAACTCGGGGTGATGTCGACCCACACCATCGGGCGCTCGCACAACATCGTCGACAGCCAGGAGTACAAGGCAAGGATCGAAGCGATCAACTTCTCGCTGGCGCACGACGATGGGCAATCGCACAAGAACCTGGCGTCAGCCGATGTGATCCTGGTGGGCGTGTCGCGTTCGGGGAAGACGCCGACCAGCCTGTACCTGGCGATGCAGTACGGGATCAAGGCGGCGAACTATCCGCTGATTCCGGACGATTTCGAGCGCGGCAAGCTGCCGTCGTCGCTGCCGCCGTTCAGGGAGAAGATTTTCGGGTTGAGCATTTCGCCTGAGCGCTTGTCGGAGATCCGCCACGAGCGCCGTGCCGGCAGCAAATACGCGTCGATCGAGAACTGCCGGTATGAGGTCAACGAGGCGGAGCTGATGATGAAGCGCGAAGGGATCCGCTGGTTGTCGTCGACCACCAAATCGATCGAGGAGATTGCGACCACGATCCTGCAGGAGATCAAGCCGGACCGCCGCGATTACTAGTTGGCAAACCGGGGTCTGACGGGGACGCCGAGTCCCCGTCAGACCCTAAGACCTAGAAGAACAGGCGCCAATCCTCTAGCCATCCGGGAAACGCCTCGGCCTCCATCGGGCTGGCAATGTGGTACCCCTGCGCATACGTACAGCCCAGCCCCTGCAGGAAATCCCAGTCTTGCTTGGTCTCGACCCCGACCGCGACCGACATCCGGTCCAGGCTGCGCGCCAGTCCCAGGCAGGAACCGAGCACCGTGCCCAGGGCGCGCTTCTTCGAGGCGCCGTCGACGAAACTGCGGTCGATCTTCAGCTCCGAGAATGGAATCCGCGCCAGCAGCTGCAGGTTCGAACGCCCGGTGCCGTAGTCGTCGATCGCCAGCCCGTAGCCGGCCATGCGCAGGCGCACCAGCCGTTCGAGGAAATTCGGATCGGTGGTCAGCACCGACGATTCCGGCATCTCGAAGGTAATGTAGTCGGGCATCACGCGGTGCCGGCCGACACAGGCGCCGATCTGCTGCATGAAAGCCGGATGCGCCAGCGTCTCGGGCGCCAGGTTGATCGAGATCGAAATCGGAATGCCCTTGTCGTGGAATTCGCGGCAGCGTTCGACCGACTTTTCGATCATGCTCCAGTCGAGGAAATCGATGCGCTTGTTCTGTTCGAGCGCGTCCATAAACGATGCCGGTCCGAGCACGCCGTGCTCCGGATGGCGCCAGCGCGCAAACGCTTCGAGGCCCTTGACCTGGCCGGTCTCGAGTTCGATCTTCGGCTGGAAGAAGGGCTCGAACTGGCCCGCCTGCATGCCGATCCCCACTTCCGTGAAGGTGAAGCTCGGGCCCTTCTCGCGGTTCGACGGCGGCGCCGGCGGCACGTAATTTTCAATCAGTGCTGCGAGCCTGGTGATCGACAGCGGCTTGGTCATGGTGCCGAGCAGTTCGAAGCCGTAGGCCTGCGCCATGGTCTCGACCGAGAACATCAGCGTGCTGGCGGCCGCGCCGACGACAATCAGGCGCGCGCGGCAATTCATCGCTGCCAGCGTGCGGATCAGCTCCAGCCCGTCCATGCCGGGCAGCGCCAGGTCGATGACCGCCACGTTGACGGTGGGCGTAAACGAATCCTGGAAACAGCGCAGCGCGGTGTGGCCGTCCGGGACCTCGGTGACCTGGCTTGCGCCGAGTTGGCCGAGCATGTCGACCATGGTCTGGCGCTGGCCGGTATCGGCCTCGGCGACCAGAAAATGTAAATGCGCGATATCCATCTTTACTCCACAAGGCTACAGGTCGAAGATTAACCCGAAGCAACAGCCCCGTCTATGCCTGATTTTGGCGAAGTTGCTCAAAAAAACACACTGCGGCGCAGGCGGCCACGTTCAGTGACTCGATTTGCCCCAGGTGCGGGATCACGACCTGGTGCGTGGCCAATGCCAGCAGGTCGTCGGCCACGCCCTGCCCTTCGTGCCCCATCAGCCAGGCCACCGGTTGGCGCAGGTCGACGTCGTACAGGCGCTGCTTGGCATAGCCGCTGGTGGCCAGCACCGCCACCTTCGAGCCGGAAACCAGCGCGGCGAGGTCGACGTTTTCGAAAATCTCCAGCACGAAATGGGCGCCCATGGCAGCACGCAGCACCTTCGGCGACCAGCAGAACGCGGTCCCGGCGCTGCAGTAGACCTTGCCGATGCCGGCCGCCGCGGCGCTGCGCAGGATCGAGCCGACGTTGCCGGGATCCTGCAGGTTGTCGAGCAGGACGGCCGATTCGGCTAGCGCGCCGGCGACCACGCGCTCCGGGGTGTCGATCAGGAACATCAGGCCGATACCGTGTTCGACCTGGCTCAGGGCGTTGTACAGGGCGTCCGGCAGCGCGGTGACATGGCCATGGGCCTCCTCGCAGCGCTGCACGATGTCGGCCACTTCCGGATTGGCCAGCGCGCCTTCGCCGACGATGCACTGCAGCGGCGTGCCGCGCAAATGCAGGTAGCCCTGGCACAGGTGCACGCCGTCGAGCAGCGTGCGGCCGGCCTTGCGGCGCGCTTGCGAACTTGCGGCCAGCTGCTTGAGCTCCTTGTAGAGCGGATTATCGCGCGACGTGATCGTTTTCATTGGCTAGGTACAGTTACGTGTGGAACCGGGCGGCGATGGCGGCAAGCGCCCGGTGCGGCGACAACCCCGGGGTCAGGTCCGCCGGACCTGACCCCAGCCCTTGGGCCGCGACGCGTGCGTGAAGAGGTGGTACATCCACACCGCAACGGCGACAACCCCGGGGTCAGGTCCGCCGGACCTGACCCCGGCCCTTGGGCCGCGGCGCGTGCATGAAGAGGTGGTACATCCACACCGCAAGTCGTCCCAAAGTTGACGGTCATTCGATGTCGTCCGGGTCGATGTCGAGCGGCAAAGCGTCGAGGTCGATCTCGCCGGCCAGGGCCAGGCGCACCGGGGCGAACGAGCGGCGGTGCACCGGGCAGGCGCCGTGCTCGCGCAGCCGCTCCATGTGCATCCGGGTGCTGTAGCCCTTGTGCTGGTCGAAGCCGTATTGTGGATACAGCTGGTGCAGCGCCACCAGCGCCGCATCGCGCGCGGTCTTGGCCAGGATCGAAGCGGCGGAGATTGCATGCACCTTGTCGTCGCCTTCGACGATCGGGTAGCAGCGCACCGCCATGACCGGGCTGCGGTTGCCATCGATCAGGGCAATTGTCGGCATCGTCTGCAGCGCCTCGACCGCGCGCCGCATCGCCAGCATGGTCGCCTGCAGGATGTTGATGGCGTCGATTTCCTCGTGCGAGCATTCGGCGATCGCCCATGCCAGCGCATATTGCTTGATTTGCGGCGCGAGGATGTCGCGCCTTTCGGCAGTCAGCTTCTTCGAATCGCGCAGCCCCTCGATGGGTCGGCGCGGATCGAGGATCACGGCGGCCGCGAACACCGGGCCGGCCAGCGGACCGCGCCCCGCCTCGTCGACACCGCATACGATGTCGTCGACGGTGAACGGGTACTCGGACTTTTTCAGGCCCGGATAAAAATTGATTTTCTTTTTCGTCATGGAGAAGGTGAAGCACTAATGATACGCATGACGGCGCTTGCGCTTTCCTGCGCGCTGTTGCGCAGCAGGCTGTGATGCATGTCGGTGAAACGCTGTACCAGCCGCAGGCGGCCGGGCGCGTCGTTCAGTTGCTGCCATACGGCGTCGGCCATCGCTTTCGGCGTGGCGGCGCCCTGCAGCAGTTCGGGCACCAGGTATTCGCGCGCCAGGATGTTCGGCAGGCCGATCCAGGGCTGGTAGCCCATGTGGCGCATGATCTGCCAGGAAGCCGCCATCACCTTGTAGGCGATCACCATCGGCTTCTTGAACAGCGCCACTTCCAGGGTCGCGGTGCCGGAGGCGACCAGCACCGCGTCGGCGGCGCAGATGGCCGCGTGCGACTGGCCGTCCACCAGCGTGATCTCGACGTCGCCGAGGCCCGCGCGGGCGATCAACTCATTGAAGTACGCTGTCTGGCGCTCGCCCGCCATCGGCACCACGAACTTCAGCCTCGGGTCGCGCGCGGCGAGCAGCTTGACCGCGCCCACAAAAGGCTCGGCCAGGTATTTCAGTTCGCCCATCCGGCTGCCCGGCATTACGGTCACCACCCTGGCGCTTTCGTCGATGCCCAGCGCGCGCCGCGCCGCGGCCTGGTCGGGCTGCAGCGGGATCATCTCGGCCAGCGGATGGCCGATATAGGTCACCGGCACGCCGGCCCGCTGGTAGATCTCCTCCTCGAACGGGAAGATCACCAGCATGTGCGAGACCGCCTTCTGGATTTTCTTGATGCGCCCGCCCCGCCAGGCCCAGATCTGCGGGCTGACGAAATGCACGGTCGGAATCCCTGCCGCCTTGAGCTGCATCTCCAACCCCAGGTTAAAGCCCGGATAATCGGCGCCGATGAACACTGCCGGCCGTTCGGCCAGCAGGCGGTCGCGCAGCTCGTTCTGGATGCGCTTGATTTCGCGGTAGCGCGGGATGACTTCGAACAGGCCGCGCACGGTCAGGGTATCCATCGGCAGGTCCGACACGAAGCCCTGCTCGGCCATGCGCGGTCCGCCGATGCCGTGGAAACGCGCTTCGGGAAGATGCGGACGCAAGCCGGCCAGCAAGCGGCCGGCAAGCATGTCGCCGGACACCTCGCCGGCGACCAGCGCTACCGAGATGTCAGCGGACGATGCCACGGGTCGCGGTCCCGAGGAACTCGCGGAAGGCGCGCAGCTGCGGCGCGCTGTCGGCGTCGGCCGCTTCCTGTTCGGCCAGTGCGGCCTTGGCTTCTTCCAGCGTCAGGCCGGAGCGGTAGATCGTCTTGTACGCCGCGCGGATCGCATCGATCTGCGGACGGGTGAAGCCGCGCCGCTTGATGCCTTCGATGTTAACCCCGCGCGCGCCGGCCGGATTGCCCGACACGAGCACGAACGGCGGCACATCCTGGGTCAGGCTGGTGTACATGCCGATGAAGGCATGCGCGCCGATCTTGCAGAACTGGTGCACTCCGGCGTAGCCCGACAGGATCGCCCAGTCGCCCACTTCGACGTGCCCGGCCAGCTGGGCGTTGTTGGAGAAGATGGTGTTGCTGCCGACCTGGCAATCGTGCGCCAGGTGTACGTAGGCCGAGATCCAGTTGTCGTTGCCGAGCCGGGTCACGCCGCCGTCCTGCACGGTGCCGAGGTTGAAGGTGCAGAATTCGCGCACCGTGTTGCGGTCGCCCACTTCGAGGCGGGTCGGCTCGCCGGCCCACTTCTTGTCCTGCGGCGCGGCGCCGATCGACGAAAACTGGAAGAACTTGTTGTCCACGCCGATCGTGGTGTGCCCTTCGATCACCACGTGCGGACCGACTACGGTGCGCGCACCGATCACCACGTTCGGGCCGATGATGGAATACGGCCCCACTTCCACCGTGCTGTCGAGCTGCGCCCTGGGATCGACGATGGCGCTTGGATGAATCAATGCCATGTTACTGCCCCGCTGCCTTGCTCGCGTCGTCGGTGGCGCGGATGGTGCACATCAGTTCCGCTTCCAGCGCGACGGCGCCGTCGACCGTGCCGACCGCCTTGTACTTCCAGATGCCGCGCGATACGCGCAGGATCTCGACGTCCATCTTCAGCTGGTCGCCGGGGCCGACCGGGCGCTTGAAGCGCGCGTTGTCGATGCCGACGAAATACACGACCGAATTTTCGTCCGGTTTCACGCCCATGGTCAGGAACGACAGGATTGCGGCGGTCTGCGCCAGCGCCTCGATCATCAGCACGCCCGGCATCACCGGTTTGTGCGGGAAGTGGCCATTGAAGAATTCCTCGTTCACCGTCACGTTCTTGATCGCCGTGATCGATTTGTTGGCTTCCCAGGTCAGCACGCGGTCCACCAGCAGCATCGGATAGCGGTGCGGCAGCAGCGCCTTGATCTGGCAAATATCGAGGGTCTTGTTTTCAGTTGTGGTCATTTTGGTTCTGTCAGCGTTTTGATTGTTTTTTCCAGCGCGCGGATTTTATCCCGCATGGCCGCCAGATTGCGAACGATTGCCGCACTTTTTTCCCACTCGGCGTTTTTGGCGAGCGGATAAAAACCTGTGTACTGCCCCGGCTCGAGGATCGAGCGCGACACCATGCTGCCCGACGAGATATGCACCTTGTCGGCAATGGTCAGGTGGCCCAGCACCATCGCGGCGCCGCCGAAGGTGCAGTACTTGCCGATCCTGGCGCTGCCGGCCACGCCGACGCAGCCGGCCATCGCCGTGTGCGCGCCGATGTGGCAGTTGTGGCCGATCTGGATCTGGTTGTCGAGCTTGACGCCGTCTTCGATGATGGTGTCGGCCAGCGCGCCGCGGTCGATGGTGGTGTTGGCGCCGATGTCGACGTCGTCGCCGATCATCACGCGGCCGGTCTGCGGAATCTTGATGTAGACCCCGCCTTCATTGGCGAAGCCGAAGCCGTCGGTGCCGATCACGGCGCCCGAATGGACGATGCCGCGCTTGCCGATCTGGCAGCGCGCATGCAAGGTCGCGTTGGCGAACAGTTTTGTGCCCTCGCCGATCACGGCGTCCTTGCCGACAAAGCAGCCGGCCTCGATCACCGCGCCGGCTTTGACCACGGCGCCATCGGCGATGGTGACGTGCGGTCCGACGTGGGCGCTCGGGTCGACCGTGGCGCCGGCGGCGACGCTGGCGGTCGGATCGATGCCCGCGGGCGGCGCGACTTCGTCCAGCGCGGCGAAATACTGTGCGGCGCGGGCGAAGTAGACGTAAGGGTTGTTGGTGACGATGCGCGCGCCGCGGTAGGTCTCGGCCACCGTGGCGTCGTCCGCCGCGGAGACGATCATGGCCGCCGCCCCGCTCTGCGCCGCTTGCGCGCGCAGCTTGCTATTGCTCAGAAAGCTGATGTGCGAAGGCCCGGCGTCCGCCAATGGTGCGATCCCGGTCACTTCGAGGTTCGGATCTCCCACCAGCTGGCCGCCCAAGCGTTCGACCAATTCACCTAGTCGCGTGCCCATCCTGGTTGTCCGTTCGTTTGTGGTCAAGCGCTACTGGTCGAGCTGCTTGAGTATTTTGTCGGTGATGTCGATGCCCGGGCGCGACCATAGCGCATCGCGGAACACGACGTCGATTTTTTCCTGCTCGGCGATGCGGCCGATCAGCGCGTACGCCTTTTCGGCGATGCGCGCGCGCTCTTCGCTCTTGCGCAGCAGCAGATCCTCGCGGTAGGTCAGGTCCTTGTGCTGCATTTCCTTGTCCAGGTCCAGCACTTCGCGCGCGCGCCGGGTGCGCTCCGGCTCGACCAGGCCGGGGGCGTCGGCGTCGAACTTCTCGGACAGCTTTTTGAGGCGCTCGAACATCTCGCGGTTGGCCTTGTCGCGTCCGGAGAACTCGGCCACGATGCGCGCGTCGGCCGCTTTCGCCAGCTTCGACTCGGCGTACAGGCGCTCGGTGGCGACGAAGCCGATCCGGCCCGGTCCCGGCTGCGCACAGGCGCCGGCCGCGAAGGCCAGCAAGCCAAGCCCGATGGACAGGGCGCCAATTTTGTTTCTAACCATGGTCACTATTACTTGTCGAGCAGCTTGATGATCTTGTCGGTGATGTCGATGCGCGGGCTCGACCACGCCGATTCCTGCAGCACCACGTCGAGGTGTTCCTGTTCGGCGATTTGTTCGATCAGCTTGTAGGCCTTTTGCGCGATGTTGGCGCGCTCTTCGCTCTTGCGCTGGAGCAGGTCTTCATTGAACTCGCGCTGGGTGCGCTGCACATCCTTCTCGAGTTCGACCACTTCGCGCCAGCGCTTGGTGCGCTCCGGCTCGACCAGGGTCGCGCTGTCGGCATCGAATTTCTCCGACAGCAGCTTCCAGCGCGCGACCATGTCCTTGTTGGCCTTCTGGCGCTTGCTGAACTCGGCTTCGATCTTGGCATCGGCCGCCTTGGCCAGCTTCGATTCGGTCATCAGGCGCTCGGTGAAGACGAAGCCTATCCGGCTCGGCGCATTCTGCGCCTGGGCCATCGAACATGCGCACAAGGCCGCCATTGCAAGCAATTTAGGCAGCGAGGCAGTCACATTTTTCAAGATAATTCTCCGCAATCTGGATAGTCAACAGGCATGGCGCGATCAGAAACCGGTACCCATCTGGAACTGGAAGCGCTCCAGGCGGTCGCCCGGCTTCGGGTTCAGGGGCTTAGCATAACTCAACTTGAGCGGGCCTACCGGGGAAATCCAGCTCACGCCCACACCGGTCGAGTAGCGCAGCTCGGAGGCGCGCATCTTCTGGCCTTCCTGGTAGACCTGGCCGCCGTCGAGAAAACCGAACCAGCGCAGACTGCGGTCGGGTCCGCCGCCGGGGAATGGCAGTTGCAATTCGGCATTGCCGATCAGGCGCTTGGCGCCGCCCAGCGCGTCGTTGTTGACCGGGTCGACCACGCCGAGCGAGGAGCTCAGGTAGCCGCGCACCGAACCGATGCCGCCGCCGTAGAAGTTCTTGAAGACCGGGTAGCTCACGCCGCGCAGGCCGTGGCCGTAATCGACCTCGCCTTTCAGGGCCAGCGTGATGCTCTTGGTCAGCGGACGGTACCACTGCTGCTCGTAGACCGCGCGGTAGTATTTCGAATTGCCGAACAGGTCGAGCTCGAGGTTGGCGCGCTGGTAGCGGCCCATGCTCGGGGTGATCGCGCTGTCGCGGGTGTCGCGCGCCCAGGCCGCCGTCAGCGGCAGCGAATTGGTGGTGGCGGTGCCGATCCCGTTCGGGATGCCGGCGAACTGGCGCACGTAGTCCTTGTAGCGGGCCGGGCTCGATTCGTCGGTCTCGATGCTGGTGCGTTCCAGGCCGGCGCCGAAGAACACGGTGTCCGATTCCGAGAACGGCACGCCGAAGCTCATGCGTCCCCCGGTCTGCTTGACGGTGAAGCTGCCGATGTTCAGCGCCGGCGGCCGGGTGGTGCGCAGATACAGTTCGAACGAGCGCGAGATGCCGTCGTCGGTGAAGTACGGATTGGTCTGCGAGAATGCGATCGTGCGGCTGTAACGGCTGGTGTTCAACTCGATGCCGACGGTGTTGCCGCTGCCGGCGAAGTTGGCCTGCTGGATAGACGCGGTGAAGGTGAACTTCTCGGCCTGCGAGAAGGCGCCGCCGATCATGAAGTTACCGGTCGGCTTCTCGACCACGGTCAGATTCACGTCGACCTGGTCGGAAGTGCCCTGCGCTTCCGGAGTATCGATCGTCACGTCCTTGAAGTAGCCGAGGCGGTCGACGCGGTCGCGCGACATCTTGATCTTGTTGCCGTCGTACCAGGAGCCTTCGAACTGGCGGAATTCGCGCCGGATCACTTCGTCGCGGGTGGTCGTGTTACCCGAGATGGTCATGTGGCGCACGTAGGCGCGCTTGCCCGGATCGATGAAGAAGGTGAACGCGACCTGGCGCTTGTCGCGGTCGATCTCCGGATTCGCGTTGACGTTGGCGAAGGCATAGCCGAAGGTGCCGAGGCGGTCGGAGATGCGCTTGTTGCTGGCGGTGAGCAGCTCGCCCGAATAGGTCGAACCTGGCTTGAGCAGCAGCAGCGACTTCAGCTCGTCTTCGCGGCCGAACATTTCGCCTTCAAGCTTGACGCCCGATACCGTGTACTTCTCGCCCTCGGTGATGTTCACCGTCAGGTAGATGTCCTTCTTGTCGGGCGTGATCGAGACCTGGGTCGATTCGATGTTCACTTCGAGGTAGCCGCGGTTCAGGTAGAACGACTTGAGCGCCTCGATGTCGCCGGTCAGCTTGGTCTTCGAATACTGGTCGGCCTTCGAGTACCAGGTGAACCAGCCGCTGGTCGACAGCGCCATCTGCTCGCGCAGTTCCTTGTCCGAGAACGCCTTGTTGCCGACGATGTTGATGCCCTTGATGCGGGCGATGTCGCCCTCGTCGACATTGAACATCACGGTGACGCGGTTGCGTTCGATCGGGGTCACGGTGGTGGTGATCTTGACGCCGTACAGGCCATGCGACAGGTACTGGCGCTTGAGTTCCTGTTCGGCGCGGTCGACCGAGGCCTTGTCGAAAATCTTGGTCTCGCCGACGCCGATTTCCTTGAGCGCCTTGACCAGCACGTCCTTCTCGAATTCCTTGGTGCCGGTGAAGTCGACCGTGGAGATGGCAGGCCGCTCTTCGACCAGCACCACCAGCACGCCGTTTTCTTCTTCCAGCCGGACGTCCTTGAAGAAGCCCGTCGCGTACAGCGCCTTGATGGCGGTAATGCTCTTTTCATCGTCGAAGGTTTCGCCGACCCGCACCGGCAGGTAGCTGAACACGGTACCGGCTTCGGTGCGCTGGATACCTTCGACGCGGATGTCCTTGACCACGAATGGAGTGACTGCGAATGCATGGCCGGCGCATAAGGCCAGTGCGGCGGCGCCGATCAGGCTGCGGCGAAAGAATGGCAGGGCAAAACGATCTGGATGTAATTTCATTGGCTAAATCAATGGTCAATCATAGGACAACTTACATGTTCGAGGGTGCCGGGCTACAGGAGCCGGGCGACGTCGTTGAAGACAGCGAGCGCCATCAGCAGGACCAGCAGGCCCACGCCTGCACGCTGCGCGAATGCTCCGACCCGCTCCGGCAAGGGGCGGCCGGTCAAAACTTCCACCGAATAATACAGCAAAAGCCCCCCATCCAGCACCGGAATTGGTAACAGATTCATCACACCAAGACTGATGCTGATGAAGGCGATGAAGCCCAAATACACGGCGGGGCCCATGCGCGCGGTCTGGCCCGCGTAGTCGGCGATCGTGATCGGGCCGGTGACATTTTTCCAGGAGACCTCGCCGGTGATCATCTTGCCGATCATTTTCACACTCAGCACGCTGGTGTCCCAGGTCTTGGCGGCCGCTTTTTCGAGCGCCTCGAACGGGCCATAGCTGACCGTCACCATCTCGGGCGCCAGGCTCGGAACGGCCTTGATCACCCAGGTCTTGCGGGCCGGGTCGAATTCCGGCGTGACCGCAAATTGCAAGGGCGCGCCGCCGCGTAGCACCGATACGGCCAGGGTACGGCCGCCCGCGCCGCGGATCGCTTCGATCAGCGCGATGCCGTCAAGGACAGGCTTGCCGTCGACCGCGGTGACCAGGTCGCCCACTTTCAGGCCGGCCTTGGCGCCTGCGCCGTCGGGCAGCAGCTGCTCGAGCACCGGCCTGGGGCGCGCCATTTCCATGCCGAGGGTCGCCAGCACGTCGCTTTCGACGTCCATCCCGGCCAGCGCGCGCGCCGGCAGGATCGCGCCGAACTGGCCGCCCTGCGGCTGCACCAGGTCGAGCCGCGCGTCGCGCTTGTCGACGATGGCCTGGACGATCTCCCAGCGCAGCTCGGGCCAGCTGGCAACCGGCTTGCCGTTCACCGCGCGCACCTGCTCGCCGCCGCGCAGGCCGGCCTGCCAGGCCACCGACTTCTCGGCGGTGGCACGCAGCCGGGTCGATGGTTCGGTGGTGCCGGCCATCGACAGGCCGGTAAACACCACGATGGCCAGCAGGAAGTTGGCGAGCGGACCGGCTGCCACGATAGCGATGCGGCGCCACACGGTCTGGCGGGTAAATTCGCGCTTCAGGTCGGCCTGGTCCATGGCGGGGGCGTCGGGGTCGCGCGCGTCGAGCATCTTGACGTAGCCGCCCAGCGGCAGGACCGAGATCGCCCATTCGGTCTGGTCGGGGCCGAAGCGGCGCGACCAGACGATCTTGCCCATGCCGACCGAGAAGCGCAGCACTTTCACGCCGCACAGGCGCGCCACCGTGTAGTGGCCAAGTTCGTGGAAGATGATCAGCGGTCCGAGCGCAAGCAGGAACGCCAGCACGGTCTGGATCAGGTTCATCGCTGTATGCCGTCCACGATTTTTTGCGCGGCGCCGCGCGCCAGGGCGTCCTGCGCGAGCACCGCCTCGATGCTGCTGGCGGCGCCGTGTTCGTTTTCATGCATCACGCGGGCGATCACCCGGTCGATGTCGCGGAAGCCGATGCGGGTGTCGAGGAAGGCCTGCACCGCCACTTCATTGGCCGCGTTCAGCAGCGCCGGCGCGGTGCCGCCGGCTTCGAGCGCTTCGAACGCCAGCGCCAGGCACGGGAAGCGCGCGAAGTCGGGCTTTTCAAACTGCAGCGTGCCGATGGTGGTCAGGTCGAGCTGCCCTACTCCCGACTCGATCCGTTCGGGGAAAGCCAGCGCGTGTGCGATCGGGGTGCGCATATCCGGGTTGCCCAGCTGCGCCAACACCGAGCCGTCGACGTAGGACACCATCGAGTGGATCACGCTTTGCGGGTGGATCACCACCTCGATCTGCGCGGCCGGGGCGCCGAACAGCCAGTGCGCCTCGATCACTTCGAGGCCCTTGTTCATCATGGTGGCCGAGTCGACCGAGATCTTGCGCCCCATGACCCAGTTCGGATGCTTGCAGGCCTGCTCGGGCGTGACGTGTTCGAGCGTTTCGACCGCGCGCGCCAGGAACGGCCCACCGGATGCGGTCAGCAGGATCTTGGCCACGCCGGCGCCCTGCGGCGAACGGGCGTACGATTGCGGCAGCGACTGGAAGATCGCATTGTGCTCGCTGTCGATCGGCAGCAGGGTTGCACCATTATGGTGCACTGCATCCATGAACAGCTGGCCGGACATCACCAGCGCTTCCTTATTGGCCAGCAGGATCTTCTTGCCGGCGCGCGCCGCGGCCAGCGCCGGCGCCAGGCCGGCCGCGCCGACGATCGCCGCCATTACGGTGTCGGTGTCGGCACTCGAGGCGATCGCGCACAGCGCCGCTTCGCCGTACTCGACCTCGCAGCGCACGTCTTGCGCGCGCAGCAGTTCGGCCAGCCGCTTCGCCGCTTCCGCGGTGCCGACCACTGCCCGCTGCGGGCGGAACTGCGCGCACTGCCCGGCCAGTTCTTCGACCCGGCTATGGGCGCTGAGCGCGTAGACCTGGTATTTGTCGGGATGACGCGCGAGCACGTCGAGGGTCGACACACCGATCGAACCGGTGGCGCCTAGGATGGTAATGGATTGCATGAAACTCTCTCAGAGCCAGGTGTCGATCAGCGCAGCCAGTGGCAATACGGGGATCAGGGCGTCGATGCGGTCCAGCACGCCGCCATGGCCAGGCAGCAACTTGCTGCTGTCCTTGACGCCGGCGCGGCGCTTGAGCTGCGACTCGAACAGGTCGCCGACCACGCTGGCGGCAACCAGCACTATCAGTATACCCGCCAGCGCGGCCCAGCCGAATCTGGCTTGCACGTGCACGGCGAAGGTGTCGGCCAGCGCCGCGCCGCCGAACAGGATGGTCAGCGTGGCGATGACCAGCACGGCGATGCCGCCGCCGATCGCACCTTCCCACGACTTGCCCGGCGAGATAGTCGGCGCCAGCTTGCGCTTGCCGAAGGCCTTGCCGGCGCAGTAGGCGCCGATGTCGGCGATCCAGACCAGCGCCATCACCGACAGCAGGTAGGCCGGCGAATGGCGGAACAGCGTGACGATGGCGGCGAAGCAGGCCACGATGGCGATCGCGTAAGTCAGGCTGAGCATGGTGTTGCCGGCCGAATCGAGCGGCGGCAGGCCGATCTTCAGCGACGGCGCCAGGCGCAGCAGCCAGATCAGCGCGCTGATGGCGAACCAGAACAGCGGACGCACCTGGCCGGCCAGGAAGAAGGCGTAGCAAAACGCGGCGGTCCACGCCACGCTGATCAGCACCGCGCGCGCCGACGCGGGATTGAACAGGAGGAAGCATTCCCACATGGCGGCGCCGAAGAACAGCACGACCACCACGGCGAACGCGACCGGGTTATTAAAGTACAGCACCGGCAGCAGTACCGCCAGCAAGGCGAGCGCCGTCATGATCCGCGTCTTGAGCATCAGTTCTTCTTTTCGGCCAGTTGGTCGCCGGTGCGGCCAAAGCGCCGCTCGCGGCTGCGGTAGGAGGCAATCGCGGTATCGAGCGATTCGATCGAGAAGTCGGGCCAAAAAATATCGGTGAAGTACAGCTCCGAATACGCCAGTTGCCACAGCAGGAAGTTGGAGATGCGCTCTTCGCCGCCGGTGCGGATGAACAGGTCCGGCTCCGGCGCGTAGGCCATCGCCAGGTGCGCCGCCAGCTGCTCTTCGGTGAAGTCGGCGACGCCGGGATTGGCCGCGATCATCTTGCCGGTCGCCTGCATGATGTCCCAGCGTCCGCCGTAGTTGGCGCAGATGGTCAGGGTCAGGCGGGTATTGTTGGCGGTGCGCCGTTCGGCGTTGGCGATCATGTCGCGCAGCTTGGCGTCGAAGCGCGACAGGTCGCCCACCACCTTCAGGCGGATGCTGTTGGCATGCATCTTCGACACTTCGCGCTCGAGCGCGGTGACGAACAGGCGCATCAGCAGCGACACTTCCTCTTCCGGCCGGCGCCAGTTTTCAGACGAAAACGCGAACAGGGTCAGGTATTCGATGCCCCGTTCGACACAGGCCTCGACGCAGCCGCGCACCGCCTCGACGCCCTTGACGTGGCCGGCCACGCGCGGCAGCAGGCGCTTGGTGGCCCAGCGGCCGTTCCCGTCCATGATGATGGCGACGTGGCGCGGCACTGCGGCAACTTCGGGGACGGCCGTCGTCGAACTCTTATAGATCATAAATCCAGACTGTCGTGGGCACTATACGGTCAGCACTTCTTTTTCCTTGTCGACCACCATGCGGTCGACGTCGGCGACGAACTTGTCGGTCAGCTTCTGGATCTCGTCGGTCGAACGGCGCTCGTCGTCTTCCGACGCCAACTTGTCCTTGACCAGTTTCTTGACCTGCTCGTTGGCGTCGCGGCGGATGTTGCGGATCGCGATCTTGGCATCTTCCGCCTCGTTCTTGACCAGCTTGACCATTTCCTTGCGGCGCTCTTCGGTCAGCATCGGCGTCGGCACGCGGATCTGGTCGCCCTGCGACGATGGGTTCAGGCCCAGGTCGGAATCGCGGATCGCCCGTTCGATCGTGGCCGCCATCTTCTTTTCGAACGGCGACACGCCGATGGTGCGGGCATCGATCAGGGTGACGTTGGCCACTTGCGTGAGCGCGGTCGGCGAACCGTAGTACTCGACCATGATGTGGTCGAGGATGCCGGTGTGGGCGCGGCCGGTGCGGACCTTGGCCAGGTCGGCGCGCAGGGTTTCGATGGACTTGGTCATGCGCTCTTGCGCGTTCTTCTTGATGTCAGCGATGGACATGCTGCTCTCCTGTAGCTTGTAAATTGTTACTTGATAATATTGCTTATTATTACACGTGGACGAGGGTGCCTTCGTCTTCGCCCATGACGACGCGCATCAGGGCGCCCGGCTTGACGATCGAAAACACCTTGATCGGCAGCTTCTGGTCGCGGCACAGCGCGAACGCGGTCGCGTCCATCACCTGCAAGTGCTTCGAGATCGCCTCGTCGAAGGTGATCGACTCGTAGCGGGTGGCGTTCGGGTCCTTCTTAGGATCGGCAGTATATACGCCATCGACCTTGGTTGCCTTGAGAACAATCTCGGCGCTGATCTCGGAGCCGCGCAGTGCCGCCGCGGTGTCGGTGGTGAAGAAGGGGTTGCCGGTGCCGGCGGCGAACACGACGACCTTGCCCTCTTCCAGGTATTGCAGCGCTTTCGGGCGCACATAGGGCTCGACCACCTGCTCGATGGCGATCGCCGACATCACGCGCGCGGTGATGCCCACATGGCGCATCGCATCGGCCAGCGCCAGCGCGTTCATCACGGTGGCCAGCATGCCCATGTAGTCGGCGGTGGCGCGGTCCATGCCCTGGGCGCCGGGGGCGACGCCGCGAAAGATGTTGCCGCCGCCGATCACCACTGCCAGTTCCACGCCCAGCTTCGCCACTTCCGCCACGTCGGCGACCATGCGCTCGATGGTGCCGCGGTTGATACCGTACGGATCATCACCCATCAGTGCTTCGCCAGACAGTTTGAGAAGTACGCGTTTGTAGGCTGGTTTGGTCATGTAGAGGCTCCTGGAGTGACGGTTATTCGGGTCTGACCTGCCGGCGCGGCCTTGTGGGCCGTCCGGCGGTCTCACCGCCCCGCGCGGGGACGGTGGAGAGTTTACTGCAGTTAAAAAAACGGGCCTTCCGGCCCGCTTTGCAACTTACTGCTTCGAGGCAGCCATCTGTGCTGCAACTTCTGCGGCAAAGTCGTCCTGCTTCTTTTCAATCCCTTCGCCAACCACGAACATCGTGAACGCTTTCACGGTGGTGTTGGCCGCTTTCAGCATCTGCTCGATCGACTGCTTGTCGTTCTTCACGAACGCCTGGTTCAGCAGCGATACTTCTTTCAGGTACTTCTGGACCGAACCATCGAGGCGCTTGGCCAGGATTTCCGGCGACTGGGCCGGCTTGCCTGCGGCAGCTGCCTGGTCTGCGTCTTCCTGTGCTTTCAGGGCTGCAACCGAACGCTCTTTCTCGATCAGCTCGGCAGGAACCTGGTCAGCCGACAGCGACACTGGCTTCATCGCGGCGATGTGCATCGCGACGTCTTTGCCGACCTGCTCGTCCGCGCCTTCGAAGTCGACGATCACACCGATCCGGTTGCCGTGGATGTAGGAAGCGAGCTTGCCGGTGGTCTCGAAGCGCTGGAAGCGGCGGATCGACATATTCTCGCCGATTTTGCCGATCAGTGCGGCACGAACTTCGTCCAGGGTCTTGCCGTCGAGCGGCAGGGCCAGCAGCGTCGCCACGTCGGCCGGATTGTTTTCGGCGACCAGGCGGGCGGCGTTGTTCGCCAGTGCCAGGAAGTCGTCGTTCTTGGCCACGAAGTCGGTTTCGCTGTTGATTTCGAGCAGTGCGCCCACGCCGCCGGCGATGTACGCCACCACGACGCCTTCAGCGGTGATACGGGAAGAAGCCTTGGATGCCTTGCCGCCCAGTTTGACGCGCAGGATCTCTTCCGCGCGGACCATATCGCCTTCGGCCTCGGTTAGTGCTTTTTTGCATTCCATCATCGGTGCGTCGGTCTTGCCGCGCAGTTCGCCTACCATCGCTGCTGTAATCGCTGCCATGTGTTTTCTCCTAAATGTTCAATCCGGGTGGGGCGCGCATGCTGCGCGCGCGCCGCGCTAGTATTCTGTTTAAAAAAAAGGGTGAGCTCGATGCCACCCTTTTTGATGATGCGGCAGGGATCTCCCCTGCCACTACATTATGCCTGCTCGGAAACTTCGACGAACTCGTCGCCCGATGCCTGCTTGACCATGTCGGCTACTTCGTTGGTCGCATTGGCGCGGCCTTCGAGGATCGCATCTGCGACGCCGCGGGCGTACAGCATGATCGCCTTGGACGAGTCATCATTGCCTGGAATGATGTGGGTCACGCCTTCTGGCGAGTGATTGGTATCGACGATGCCGATGACCGGGATGCCCAGCTTGCCGGCTTCGGTGATCGCGCCCTTGTGGTAACCGACGTCGACGACGAAGATTGCGTCAGGAACGCCGCCCATGTCCTTGATGCCGCCGATGGACTTCTGCAGCTTGATCATTTCGCGTTCGAACATCAGGCCTTCTTTTTTCGACAGCTTCTCGACCGAACCGTCGGCGATCTGGGCTTCCATGTCCTTCAGGCGCTTGATCGAGGTCTTGATGGTCTTGAAGTTGGTCAGCATGCCGCCGAGCCAGCGCTGGTCGACGTAAGGAACACCAGCGCGCTGGGCTTCAGCGGCGATGATGTCGCGCGCCTGGCGCTTGGTGCCGACCATCAGGATGGTGCCGCGCGAAGCTGCGACTTGCTTGACGGTTTTCATCGCTTCCTGATACATCGCCATCGTCTTTTCCAAGTTGATGATGTGGATCTTGTTGCGATGGCCGAAGATGAACGGAGCCATCTTTGGGTTCCAAAAACGGGTTTGGTGACCGAAGTGGACACCGGCTTCCAGCATTTCACGCATTGTTACGGACATTTGAATCTCCAGGGTTGGGGTCTGGAATCCGGTCAGTCACCATTCAGGCACCCTTTGCGACCGGACTCGCGATTTAACATTAATTGGACTACTTTTTACTACCTTGCCCGGAAACCTAACCGAGCAACCCGAGATTATATGCTGATTTGGGCATTACTTCAAGTGAAACAGGCTAGCGCCCGGTCCGGGGCGCGTGCGGGCTCTGCCCCTGCGTCCCCGCCAGACCCCTTCACCTTACATCCCTTATAATGGCAACATATATTTGCACGGGCGCCAGCAAGCCAATGCCCGGCTGTTACTCATTTTTACCGTTTTTTTGCCGATTGCGATCCATTATGTCCACCATCTCCATCAAGACCCCCGAAGAAATCGCCGGTATGCGCATCGCCGGCCGGCTGGGCTCCGAAGTGCTCGACTACATCACGCCCTTCGTCAAGCCCGGCGTCACCACGGGCGAGCTGGACCGCCTCTGCCATGAATACATGGTCAACGTGCAAGGCAGCATCCCGGCGCCGCTGAACTATTGCCCGCCCGGCTACACGCCCTACCCGAAAGCGATCTGCACCTCGGTCAACGACGTGATCTGCCACGGCATTCCGGGCGACAAGGTGCTGAAAAACGGCGACGTGGTCAACCTGGACATCACCGTCATCAAGGATGGTTTCCATGGCGACAACAGCCGCATGTTCTTCATCGGCGAGCCGTCGATCCTGGCCAAGCGCCTGTCCGAGGTGACCTACGAATGCATGTGGCTGGGCATTTCCAAGGTCAAGCCGGGCGCGCACCTGGGCGACATCGGCCACGTGATCCAGCAGCACGCCGAGAAACACGGCTACAGCGTGGTGCGCGAATTCTGCGGCCACGGCATCGGCACCGTATTCCACGAGGAGCCGCAGGTGCTGCACTACGGCCGCCCCGGCACGCTGGAGCGGCTCGAAGCGGGCATGATCTTCACGATCGAGCCGATGATCAACGCCGGCCGGCGCGACATCCGCGAAATGGGTGACGGCTGGACCATCAAAACCAAGGACCGCAGCCTGTCGGCGCAATGGGAGCACACAGTGCTGGTGACCGAAACCGGCTACGAGGTCCTGACCCAGTCGGCCGGCACCCCGCCGCCGCCGGCGATCATCGACAAGCAGGCGCCAGCCGCCGCGGCGTAAGCCATGCCGGCCGCAGTCCAGCAAGCCCACACCCGCGAGCTGCTCAAGCAGCAGCTGAAGGCCGACCGCCAAGTGCTGATCGCCGCCTTCCGCGAAGGCGGCAAGCCTGAAAAGCTGCTGCGCGGGCTGCGCCAGAGCGTCGACGCTGTGCTTACCGAAGCCTGGCTCGAAGCCGGGCTGCCGGCCCGCAGCGCGCTGGTGGGTGTGGGCGGCTACGGCCGCGGCGAACTGTTCCCCTACTCCGACGTCGACCTGCTGATCCTGCTGTCCGAACCGGCCGACGCGATCACGCGCGGCAAGCTGGAGGCGCTGGTGCAGCTGCTGTGGGATCTCGGCCTCGAGATCGGCAGCAGCATCCGCACCATCGACGAGTGCATGATCGAGTCCAAGGCCGACATCACGGTGCAAACCAGCCTGCTCGAAGCGCGCCTGGTGACGGGCGATGCCGACCTGTTCGCGCAACTCGAGGAGCGCTACCAGGCCGAACTCGACCCGCAGGCTTTTTTCCAGGCCAAGACCGCCGAGATGCGGCTGCGCCACGCCAAGTACGAAGACACCGCCTTCTCGCTCGAGCCTAACTGCAAGGAGAGCCCGGGCGGATTGCGCGACCTGCAGGTGATCCTGTGGGTGGCCAAGGCGGCCGGACTGGCCAGCTCCTGGGGCCAGCTCGCCACGCGCGGGTTGATCACCCAGACCGAGGCGCGCGCGCTGATGGAGAAGGAGCGCGCCTTCAAGGACATCCGGGTGCGCCTGCACCTGCATACCGGGCGGCGCGAGGACCGGCTGGTATTCGACGTCCAGACCGCGATCGCCGAATCGTTCGGCCTGCACACGACCGGCGAAGGCCTGCACCTGCGCCGCGCCAGCGAATACCTGATGCAGCGCTATTACTGGGCCGCCAAGACGGTCACCCAGCTCAACACCATCCTGCTGCAAAATATCGAGGCGCAGCTGTTTCCGCAGCCGACCGAGGAAGTGGCGATCAACGAACGCTTCAACGAAGTGAACGGCTTCATCGACATCGGCGCCGACGATACTTTCGAGACGACGCCGTCGGCGCTGCTCGAAGTGTTCGTCCTGATGACCGAACGGCCCGAGCTCAAGGGCATGACCGCGCGCACCACCCGCGCGATGTGGCACGCACGCCAGAAGATCGACGCCGCGTTCCGCGCCGACCCGGGCAACCGCGCGCTGTTCCTGCGCATCCTGCAGGCGCCGATCGGGCTGGTGCACGCGCTGCGCCGCATGAACGACATGGGCATCCTGGGCCGCTACCTGCCGGCCTTCCGCCACATCACCGGCCAGATGCAGCACGACCTGTTCCACGTCTACACGGTGGACCAGCACATCATGATGGTGGTGCGGAACATGCGCCGCTTCACGATGAGCGAACATGCGCACGAATACCCGTTCTGCAGCCAGCTGATCGCCAACTTCCGCGACGCCTGGCTGCTGTATGTGGCCGCGCTGTTCCACGACATCGCCAAGGGCCGCGGCGGCGACCACTCCAAGCTCGGCGTGGCCGACGCCCGCCAGTTCTGCGAGGAACACGGACTGAAACAGGAAGACACCGACCTGGTGGCCTTCCTGGTCGAGCAGCACCTGACCATGTCGCAGGTCGCGCAGAAGCAGGACCTGTCCGACCCGGACGTGATCTCTGCGTTTGCCGGCGTGGTCGGCGACGAACGCCACCTGACCGCGCTGTACCTGCTGACGGTGGCGGACATCCGCGGCACCAGTCCGAAGGTGTGGAACGCGTGGAAGGCCAAGCTGCTCGAAGACCTGTACAAGGTCACCTTGCGGGTGCTGGGCGGCGAACCGCATTCGGCCGACCGCGAGCTGAAGAACCGCCAGGACGAAGCGCGCGCCATGCTGCGCCTGGCCGGCTTGCCGGTCAAGGCGCACGAAGCCTTGTGGGACCAGCTCGACGTGGCCTGGTTCCTGCGCCACGACGCAGCCGACATCGCTTGGCTGACGCGCTCGCTGCACGACCGCCTCGATTCGCCCAAGCCGGTGGTCAAATGCCGCCTGGCGCCGATCGGCGAAGGCCTGCAGGTGGCGGTGTACCTGAAGGACCAGCCGGACCTGTTCGCGCGCATCTGCAGCTACTTCGACCGCAAGAACTTCAGCATCCTGGACGCCAAGATCCACACTACCAAAAACGGCTACGCGCTCGACACCTTCCTGGTGACCGAGCAGAACTTCGCCAAGAGCTACCGCGACATCATCAGCCTCATCGAGCACGAGATCTGCGAACTGCTGACGTCCCAGGCGCCCCTGGCGCCGCCGACGCGCGGTCGCCTGTCGCGCATGTCGCGCACCTTCCCGATCACGCCGACGGTGGACTTGCGGCCGGACGAACGCGGCCAGTACTACCTGCTGTCGATTTCCGCGAACGACCGCACCGGCCTGCTGTACTCGATCGCCAATGTGCTCACGCGCTACCGCATCAACCTCCACACCGCCAAGATCATGACCCTCGGCGAACGCGTCGAAGACGTGTTCCTGGTCGACGGCGCGGTGCTCTCCAGCTCGCGCAACCAGATCCAGCTCGAAACCGACCTGCTGGATGCCTTAAAAGTTTAAAAGAAAAGACCACCGAACCAATGAGTGAACTGTTACGCCTCTCCAAACGCATGTCCGAACTCGGGCTGTGCTCGCGCCGCGAAGCCGATGAATGGATCTCCCGCGGCTGGGTGCGGGTCGACGGCCAGGTCGTGTCCGAACTGGGCAGCAAAGTCACGCCCGGCCAGAAGGTCACGGTCGAGCGCCAGGCCGCCGCCGAACAATCGAAACGCGTCACGGTGTTGATCAACAAGCCGATGGGCTACGTCAGCGGCCAGGCCGAAGACGGCTACACACCGGCGATCGCGCTGATCAAGGCCGAGAACCGCTGGCCCGACGATCCTTCGCCCGAGCAGTTCCACCCTACCCAGCTGCGTTCGCTCGTGCCGGCAGGACGGCTCGACATCGATTCGGTGGGCCTCTTGATCCTGACCCAGGACGGGCGTGTGGCCAAGCAGCTGATCGGCCAGGACACGGTGATCGAAAAAGAATACCTGGTGCGGGTCCAGTACACCAAGCCGGGAACGCTGCCGGACTCGGACCTGAAGAAACTCTGCTTCGGCCTGTGGATGGACGGTAAGCCGCTGCTGCCGGCCAAGGTGCGCTGGCAGAACGAGGACCAGCTCAGTTTCACCCTCAAGGAAGGCAAGAAGCGCCAGATCCGCCGCATGTGCGACATGGTGGGCCTGAAGGTGATCGGGCTGAAGCGGGTCAGGATCGGCAAGGTCAAGCTGGGCGACTTGCCGGTCGGCCAGTGGCGCTACCTGCGTCCGGACGAGCAGTTCTGACCTGCCGATGACACGGCTCGCGGCGCTCGGCCTTTCCCTCCTGCTGTGCGCAGCCGCGCCAGGCTGGGGCGCCGAGCGCTGCCCCGCCGAAGTGCGCGTCAGCCTGCCGAACTTCGAGATCGCGCCCTACGTGCTCGGCGCCGACAAGGTTGAAAACCCGCCCGGGCTGCTGGTCGAATGGACCCGCAATGCGCTCGCGCTGGCCGGATGCAAGCCGCGCATCGTGATCAAGCGGCGCCCGCCCAACCGCCAGCTGGCGGAACTGGAATCCGGACTGCTCGACGTCCTGCCCGGATTCGCCTACAGCGACAACCCGGACGACCAGCTGGTATTCCCGATGAAGGGAACGCATGTCGACCAGGACCTGGCCGTCATGACCGACTCCATTTCGCTGTATGCGCGGGCGGACGACGATAGCGTCCAGTGGGACGGCAAGACGCTGCGCAGCGCCAAGCCGCTGGTGGGCAGTTCGACCGGCGGCGCCGCCACCGCGCGGATCGCGCGTTCGCACGGATGGGATCTCGAGACCGCGCCGACACCGCAAGCGGATCTGCGCAAGCTGATCGCAGGGCGGATCGATGTGATAATGGAGCCCGACGTCGTGCTCGACCGCTACCTGGTCGGCGCGGACGCGCTGGCGGTGCGCAAGCTGTCGCCGCCGGTGCAGGTGACCAACCGCTATGCGGCGGTCAACAAACGCTTCGCCGCCACCTATCCCGAATTCACCAGCCGCTTCTGGCTGGAGCTGGCGCGCCAGGCGCGCGCCGGCGCAATTGCGCCGCAGGTCCGTCCATAAACCAAACCAGGAGTGTGCATGCACCGACTTCCCGCCCTCGCCGCCGGCCTCGTACTGGCCGGCCAGGCCTTCTCTGCCCAAACGCTGCCTGTCGTTGCCGAAGCGCCGCTGCGCGCGCACCTCGCCTTCCTCGCCGACGACCTGCTGGAAGGGCGCGGAACCGGCCAGCGCGGCGGCGAGCTCACGGTACGCTACCTCGAGACGCAGGCGGCGGCGATCGGACTCAAACCGGCGGCGGGGAACGGCTACCGGCAGGTGGTGAAGATGGTCGGTACGCGGACGCTACCCACCAGCTCCGTGAAATTCGACGTGGGCGGAAAGACGATCGCGCCGGCGCTCGGCGCGGATATCGTGTTTGGCACCGCGAGCGGCAAGTCCGCGGTGCGCTTCGACGCGCCGGTGGTGTTCGCCGGCTACGGCATCGACGGCGCCGACGAAAGCTGGAACGATTTCATGGGCGCCGACGTCAAGGGCAAGCTGCTGGTCGTGATGGTCAACGACCCGAAGCCGACGGCGGCCGAGCCGAATCGATTCGGCGGCAAATCGCTGACCTATTACGGCCGCTGGACCTACAAGTTCGAGGAAGCGCAGCGCCAGGGCGCAGCGGGCATCCTGCTGATCCACACCACCGAGTCGGCATCCTATCCGTGGAGCGTGCCGGCCAACGGTTTCGGCAAAGAGCAGTTCCATCTCGGCGGCGCGGGCAATGCGCTGCAGGGATGGATCCAGGAAGCGAGCGCGCGGTCGCTGTTCGCCGCTGCCGGCAAGGACCTCGACGCACTGCGCGCCCAGGCCGAAGTGCGCGGCTTCAAGCCAGTCGATCTGGGAATCGTCGCGCATGCGGCGGTCGACAGCGCGGTGCGCGAGGTCGAACAATTCAATGTGGCGGGCATCGTACCCGGAACCGACGCGGCATTGCGCGACCAGGCGGTGATCTACTCGGCGCACTGGGACCACTTTGGCGTCGGCGAAGCGGACGGCAAGCCTGACCATATCTGGAACGGCGCGATCGACAACGCTTCCGGATCGGCCGCGTTGCTGGCGATGGCGCAGGCGGCAGTGGCCCATCCTGCGCGGCGCACCCAGATTTTCCTGTGGCCGTGCGCGGAGGAGCAAGGACTGATCGGCAGTCTCGGCTATGTGCGCAATCCGCTGTGGCCGCTGGCCAAGACCGCCGCCGACCTGAACCTCGACAGCATGAATTTCGTCGGCAGGACGCGCGACATCGGCGTGGCCGGCAGTGAACGCAGCAGCCTGCACGCCAGCGCCGCGCAGGTGGCGAAGAGCATGGGGCTGCGGCTGGCGCCGGCGGTGCCGGATCTGGGCGGCGCCTACTTCCGCGCCGACCATTTCAACTTTGCGAAAGCAGGCGTGCCGGCATTTAATGTCGGCTCGGCGGTGTTTTCCGGCGATGGGTCGTTCGAGTTCGAGAAGGATCCGGGCGGCTCGGGTGCGCGGATGGTGGCGTTCACCAAACACTACCACCAGGTCAGCGATGAATACAATCCGGCGTGGGACTTGTCGGGGATGGTGCAGCAGGCGCAGTTCACGCTGAACCTGGGGTATGCGGTGGCGAATGCGAAGGAGATGCCGACCTGGAATCGCAACGATCCGTTGGCCAAGGTGAAGCGTTGATGCAGTGCATGCACGCTCAGCATGGGGAAAACGCATGCGTTCCCCCTGCGCGGGAACGACGCGCTTAATTTAGCTGGCTCAAAAACTGTCGTTCCCGCGGAGGCGGGAATCTATGCTGGATTCGCGTTTGCGTCAGACCTTGATTATTCGGCTAACTTGAACTTGAGCTGCACCGACAAGCCGCCATACAAGCGGTCCTTGTACGACGGAACGAAGCCGACGTTGACGCCGACCCACTTGTATTCGACAGTGGCGACCGGTATCAGCGCGGGAAACCAGCCCCCGTCGCGCATGTGCGGATAGCCGTTGAACGCGGCGACCACCGCGCCGAGCCGCACCGGCCCGATCGCAAACGGCTGCCAGATCGCGCCCGCGTAATTGGAGTACTCGCGGTCGCTGTTGCGGAAGCGCCCCACCGTCGCCGCCAGGTCCCCGCGAAAACGGTACTCGGCACCCAGGCCGGTGTTGGCGCCGTTGAGGTCCTTGTCGCGATCGAAATGGTAGGTCGCAAAGCCGCTGTCGAGCCACAGCTCGCGCAGCGGCACCGGTTCGATCGGCGTGAACACGTCAGCGGCCTGCGCCAGCGGGCCAAGCGTGGCGATCGCCAGCAGTACCAGCGCGGTTTTCATCATTCGTCGTCGTCCGGATCCAGGTCGGGGAACATCACGCTGGTGTAGCCGAAGCGCGAAAAATCGGTGATCCGCATCGGGTACAGGATGCCAACCAGGTGATCGACTTCATGCTGCACCACGCGGGCGTGGAAGCCATCGGCGTCGCGCACGATCGGCTTGCCGAACTGGTCGACGCCTTCGTAATGCAGGCGGGTGTAGCGCGATACCACGCCGCGCAGGCCGGGCACCGACAGGCAACCTTCGAACTGTTCGTCCATGTCGTCCGACAGCGGCGTCAGCACAGGATTGATCAGCACCGTCTCCGGCACCGGTGGGGCGTCCGGATAGCGCTGGTTGTCCTTGAAGCCGTAGATCACCAGCTGCAGGTTGACGCCGATCTGCGGTGCGGCCAGTCCGGCGCCGTTGGCGGCATGCATGGTGTCGAACATGTCGGCGATCAGCTCCTCCATTTCGGGCGTGCCGAATTCGCGCACCGGCTCGGCGACGCGCAGCAGGCGCGGGTCGCCCATCTTGAGGATTTCACGTACTGTCATTTGGTGTCTTGCTCCTTGTGCATCTGGTCGAGGAAGGCACGGTAGCCTTCGGCGGTTTCGGGATGCTTCAGGCCCATCGCGGTCATCGCTTTCAGGTAGCCGAGCTTCGAACCACAATCATACCGCTGTCCCGCATAACGGTAGGCCAGCACGCGCTCGGACGCCATCAGCGCGGCAATGCCGTCGGTCAACTGGATCTCGCCGCCGGTGCCGGCGCCGATATTTTCGAGGTAGTCGAAGATTTTTCCCGACAGCACATAGCGGCCCACCACTGCCAGGGTCGACGGCGCCACGTCCGGCTGCGGCTTCTCCACAATTCCCGACACCAGCTCGAGGCCGGGACGGTAGGCCGAAGCGCTGACGATGCCGTACTGCCGGGTATTGGCGCGCGGCACGTCCTGCACCGCGAGAATGCTGCATTGTTCGTAGCTGTACAGGTCGGTCATCTGGGCCAGCACCGGCTTCTGGCCGGGTCCGGTGTCCATGAAGTCGTCGGCCAGCAGCACGGCGAAAGGCTGGTTGCCGACCACGGGGCGCGCGCACAGCACCGCGTGGCCGAGCCCGAGCGGGGCCGACTGGCGAATGTAGATGCAGGTGATGTTCTTCGGGATGACGTTGCGCACGAATTCCAGCAGCTCGACCTTGCCGGCAGCTTCCAGCTCGCTTTCCAGTTCATAGGCCTTGTCGAAATGGTCTTCGATGGCGCGCTTGTTGCGGCCGGTGATGAAGATCATCTCGGTGATGCCCGCGGCGACCGCCTCCTCGACCGCATACTGGATCAGCGGCTTGTCGACGATCGGCAGCATCTCCTTCGGCTGCGCCTTGGTGGCGGGAAGGAAGCGGCTGCCCAGCCCGGCAACCGGAAAGACGGCCTTGGTAATTTTTTTCATTGTCCAGCTTCCGTTGATGATGATGCGGCGGCCGCGAGCAGTTCCTGCAGCGCGGCCTCGTCGAGGATGGCGATGCCCAGTTCCTGCGCCTTGGCCAGTTTGCTGCCGGCGTCTTCGCCGGCGACCACGTACGAAGTCTTTTTCGAGACCGAGCCGGAAACCTTGCCGCCAGCCGCTTCGATCAGCGCGCCCGCGTCGTCCCGGCTAAGGGTCGGCAGGGTGCCGGTCAGCACAAAGGTCTTGCCGGCCAGCGCACCCGCCGATTTCATGACGTGTGCGCCCTCTTTCCAGCGCAGGTGCGTGCGCAGTTGCGCCACCAGCTGCGCGTTTTCAGGATCGGTCAGGAATTCGGAGATCGAGCGCGCCACCACCGGGCCGACGTCGGCTACTTCCAGCAGCTGCAGGCCGCCCTCCCAACTCGCCGCGTGCAGCAGCGCGTCGAGGTTGCCGAAGTGCTGGGCCAGCGCCTTGGCGGTCGATTCTCCGACGTTGCGGATGCCGAGCGCATAGATGAAGCGCGCCAGCGTAGTGTCCTTCGATTTTTCCAGCGCGGCGAGCACGTTCTGAGCCGACTTGGTCGCCATGCGGTCGAGCGAACAAAGCTTGTCCTGGTCGAGCAGGTACAGGTCGGACGCGGTGTGGATCACCTCCTTGTCGACCAGCTGCTCGATCAGCTGGTCGCCCAGCCCCTCAACGTCGATCGCGCGGCGCGACACGAAGTGCATCAGGCCGCCCTTCTTCTGGGCGCTGCAATGGGTCCAGCCGCCGGAGCAGCGCGCCACCGCCTCGTCCTCGAGTCGCACGATGGGCGAGCCGCACACCGGGCAGCAGGTCGGCATCACGAACTCGCGCGCGTCCGCGGGCCGGCGCTCCGGCACGAAGCTGACGACTTCCGGGATCACGTCGCCGGCGCGCCGCACGATGACAGTGTCGCCGATGCGGATGTCCTTGCGCCGCACTTCGCCTTCATTGTGCAAGGTGGCGTTTTCGACCGTCACGCCGCCGACGAACACCGGCGCCAGCCGGGCCACCGGCGTGATCGCGCCGGTGCGCCCGACCTGCACGTTAATGTCCAGCACCTGAGTCAGCGCTTCTTCGGCGGGGAATTTGTGGGCCATCGCAAAACGCGGCGCGCGCGAAACGAAGCCGAGCTTGCGCTGGTCTTCCAGCCGGTCGACCTTGTAGACCACACCGTCGATCTCGTAAGTCAGGCCGGCGCGGCGCTTGCCGATGTCGTTGAAATAGTCGAGCATGCCAGCCGCGCCTTCGACCACCGCGCGCTCTTTCGATACCGGGAGGCCAAGCTTGTCGAGCCAGTCGAGCAGCGCCGAATGCGATTCGGGCATCTCGGCGCCTTCCAGCGCGCCGACGCCGTAGCTGAAGAAGCGCAGGTTGCGCGAGGCGGTGATGCGCGAATCGAGCTGGCGCAGGCTGCCGGCGGCGGCGTTGCGCGGGTTGGCGAATTCCTTTTGCCCGGCGTCGCGCTGGCGCGCGTTGAGTTTGGCGAAATCGGCCTTGTACATCAGCACCTCGCCGCGCACTTCGAGCACGCTCGGAATGGCGTCGCCATGCAGCCGCAGGGGAATCGCGCGCACAGTACGGATGTTGACGGTGACGTCCTCGCCGGTGGCGCCATCGCCGCGGGTGGCGGCCTGCACGAACACGCCGTCCTCATAACGCAGGCTGATCGCCAGGCCGTCGAATTTGAGCTCGCCGGCATAGCGCACCTGGACGGCTCCGAGGCCCTCGCGCACGCGGCGGTCGAAGTTCTCGACGTCTTCCGGCGAGAAGCCGTTGTTCAGCGACAGCATGGGCACCGTGTGGGTGACCTGCTTGAATTCGGGGATCGGCGCGGCGCCCACGCGGAAGGTCGGCGAATCGAGCGACACGGCTTCGGGATGCGCCGCCTCCAGCTCCTGCAGCTCGCGGAACATGCGGTCGTACTCGGCGTCCGGAATGGTTGGCGCGTCGAGCACGTGGTAGGCGTAGATGTGGCGATTCAGTTCGACGGTCAGCCACGCCATCCGGTCGCGATAAGCTGGTACGGTTGTCACGGTGAACCTGTCCTCAGCTGAACAAGCGCAGCGCGCGGGTCGAGCCGGCCGGGATGTCGGCCGCTTCCATCTCCTGGTAGAACTCGAGCACCTGGCCGTTGATCTCGGCCAGCGCCTCGTCCATCAGCGGCTGGTTGCTGTCGTCGACGATGGTCGCGTCGAGCCGCTGTACCAGCGTGCGTGCGCAGGCGACCATGCTGCCGAAACCGTCGCGCGCGGGCGCCACGACCGGCACGTCGAGCAGCAGCGTCAGGTGCGAGGTGGTGTCGGCGCCCAGGGTCACGTTGGTCGTCAGCGAGAACAGCACGCCGCCGTCGCCATCGGGCATCATGTAGCGGCCATCGGGCCGCACGTCGAAGCCCTGCTTTTCCAGCGCGCCGATCAGGGTCGAGATGGCCCACGGGGCGCCGTTCGACATCAGGTTCACGCCCAGCTGGGCGTCGTGGGCGGCGACGAAACGGTGCAGCGCTTTCGATTCGCCCATCACTTCGACCATGTCCGGGATTTCCGGCTCGGCGCCGATTTCGTCGGCCACCGTGCGCAGGCGCGTCACCAGTTCGGAGTATTCGAGTTCGTTCAGCGCGGTGGTGCGGCTGGCCATCTGCACGCCGACCTGCAGCTTGGTGTAGACGCCGCCGTGGGCGATCGGTTCCCAGTCGCCGTTCACGTGCAGGCCGATGTAATGGATCGGCTTGTTGCCGACATGGCGCAGGGTTTGCAGCACAGGCAGGATCTTGTCGCCGCGGACCGCGATCTCAAGCGCCAGCGGGATCAGGCAGTCGATCAGCGGGTCGACCAGCGCAGTGGCCAGTTCTGCCGCCGGGGTCGCGCCGTCGTCGCCGAGCACCGTGTCGGGCAGCACCGGTTCGAATCGCTCGGCACTGTCGTCGCCCGCGCCTCCGCTTACGCCACTACCACCGCCAAGGTCGAAGCTCGGCTCATGGCGCGGTTCCGGAACGGCGCCGCTGCGCATCAGCACATCGTCGTGTTCGGTCGAGAAGGCGCGTTCGACGCTCTTGCGCGCCTTGTGCTCCTGCCATTTGTTATAGACGAATACACCGCCGACAAAAACGACGGCGCCGGCGATCAGGCTCATTTGAAGATCTGTCATGCTGCTTGTGCCTCGGTAGCGAAATTCGCGGCGGACTCCATGTCCACCGCCACAATGCGCGATACACCTTGTTCCTGCATCGTCACACCGATCAGTTGATTGGCCATTTCCATCGCAATCTTGTTATGCGAGATGAAAAGGAATTGAGTATGTTCGGACATCCGCTTCACCATGCGGCAGAAGCGCTCGGTGTTGGCGTCGTCCAGCGGCGCATCGACCTCGTCGAGCAGGCAGAATGGCGCCGGATTGAGGCGGAACATCGAGAACACCAGCGCGGTCGCCGTCAGGGCCTTCTCGCCACCCGACAGCAGGTGGATGGTGGCGTTCTTCTTGCCCGGCGGCTGGGCCATGACCTGCACGCCGGAGTCGAGGATCTCGTCGCCGGTCATCACCAGCTTGGCGTTGCCGCCGCCGAACAGGATCGGGAACAGCTCCGAGAAGTGAAGGTTGACCTTGTCGAACGTATCCTGCAGCAGGTCGCGCGTTTCCTTGTCGATCTTGTGGATCGCATCTTCCAGCGTGGTGATCGCTTCGGTCAGGTCGGCATTCTGCGCGTCGAGGAAATTCTTGCGCTCCGACGCCTGCGCCAGTTCGTCCAGCGCCGCCAGGTTGACCGCACCGAGCGCCGCGATCGAGTTGGTCAGGCGCGTCACTTCGCCCTGCAGGTATTGCGGCTTCATGTCCGGCGTGAGCTTTTCGGACAGCGCCGCTTCGTCGGCAAGGGCTGCCTTCAGCGCTTCGGCGAACTGCTCCTGGTTCAGGCGCGCCGCCTGTTCCTTGAGCTGCATTTCCATGATCTTGTCGCGCTGCGGCTGCAGGCTGCGCTCGGCGCCCATACGCGATTCCTCGGCGTGGCGCAGCTGCTGCGTGATCTGGTCGAGTTCATGGCGCGCATCCGACAGCGCGCGCTCCTGGCCGGTGCGGCGGTCGAGCAGGTCCTGCAAGCCATCGTTGGCGGCGCCCGTTTCGAGCGATTCGAGTTCCTGCTGGCCGAGCTCGAGGCTCTCGCTGACCTGCGACGCCTGCTGGGTCGCGGTGGCGATGTTGCGGCGCAGTTCCTCGATCTTGCTGCGCTGTGATTTCTCGGCGAACTGCGCTTCCTGCGCCGCCCGTTCGAGTTCGCGCAGCCGTTCGCGCGCGTCGGCGAGCGCCTGTTCGCGGTTGAGGAACTCGGTCTGGCCATCCTCGTGCGCGCCCTGCAGTTCGGCCAGCTCCATGTCGAGCTGTTCGAACTTTTCTTCCGATTCCATCTTGATCTGCTGCTGTTCTTCTTCCTGCATCGCGATCTCGGCCAGGTCGGCGTGGATCTGGGTGCTGCGCTGGTTGAAGCGCGCCTCGACCTCGGACTGCTTGACGACGTCGATCTGCAGGCCGTGCACCGACTGCGTCAGGGTTGCGATGCGCTGGCGCGCGTCCTGCAGGCGGCGCGTCAGGTCGGCCACGGCGGCGTCGGCACGAACCGAGCGGGCGCGCGCCTCGTCGGCCAGCAAGGCTTGGGCGCGCAGCTGCTTGCCGATGTTGTCGATTTCCTGCTGGCGTCCGAGCACGCCATCCTGTTCGGCGTCGGCGGCGTAGAAACGCACGCTCGATGCGGTGACCACATGGCCCTGGCGCGTGATGAACGAACCGCCGGCCGGCAGCGAGGCGCGCGCGGAAAACGCGACGGCCGTATCGTCGGCGATGAAGACGTTGTGCAGCCAGTCGTGCAGCACGCCGCGCAGGCCCGGCTCGTTGATCTTGAGGAGGCTGGCGAACGGTTTCAGGCCGGGCACCTCGGTGCTTGCGGCGTTGGCCAGCGAAGGCGAGTACAGCGCCAGCTTGGCAGGCGGCGCGTCGCCGAAAAACGCCTTGGCCCATTCGATATTCGACATCTCGAGCGCGGCGGTACGCTCGCGCAGCACCGCTTCGAGCGCGGTTTCCCAGCCCTGTTCGATCTGGAGTTTCTGCCACAGGCGCGGCAGGCCATCGAGTTCGTGCTTCTGCAGCCAGGGCTGGACCTTGCCCTGGGTCTGCACGCGCTCCTGCAGCTGCTTCAGCGCCGACAGGCGCGCTTCGAGCTGCGCGTTGGCGCTGGTCTCGGCGTTGACCTGTGCTTGCGCCGCGGCGCGCTCCTGCTCCAGCCGCTCCTGCTGCTCGACGGCTTCCTCGAGCACCATGGTCTGTTCTTCCAGCGCCTGCTGCTTTTCCTCGAGCTGCAACCTGAGGTTTGACAGGTGGCTGCTGTCGGGCAGGTTCAGGCCGTTCTTTTCCTGCTGCAGGCGTTCGCGCCGGGTTGCCAGGCCCGCCAGGATGTTCGAGGCGTTGCGCTGGTGCGCCGACGACAACTCGATCTGCTGCTGCGCCTGCATGATCTTCGCGCGCGATTCAGTGGTCTTGTTCTGGGCCTCGCGCCATGCCGTGTCGAGCGCCGGCAGGCTTTCGTTCTGCTGCTCGGCGGCCATCTGCGACTGCTCGACGCGCCCGCCCAATTCTTCCAGCAGGAACTCGGCTTCCTCCAGCTGCTCCTGGCCTTCCTGGGCCTGCGCCTGCCACTGGCTGCGCTGCGCGCCGAGCGTGGCGAGCTGATTCTGCAGACGGCTGCGCGATTCGATGACGAACTTGATCTGCGCTTCGAGGCTGCCGATTTCGGAATTGGTCTGGTACAGGTGGCCCTGGGCCTGGTGCAGCCGGTCGCCGACGGCGAAGTGCGCCTGGCGCATGTGTTCGAGTTCGAGTTCGACGTGGCGCAGCTTGGCGGTCTGCTCTTCGAGGTCGGTCTGGGCCTGCTCCATCTCGCGGAAGTACTTGCCCTGCTCGGCCTGCGCTTCGTTCTTGCGCAGCAGCCAAAGCAGCTTCTGCTTTTCTTCCTGGTCGGCCTGCAGCGAATGGAAGCGGTTGGCGACGACCGCCTGCGCCTCCAGCTTTTCCAGGTTCGCGTTCAGTTCGCGCAGGATGTCTTCGACCCGCAGCAGGTTCTCGCGCGTGTCGTTGAGGCGGTTCTCGGTTTCGCGGCGGCGCTCCTTGTACTTCGAGACGCCGGCGGCCTCCTCGAGGAACACGCGCAGCTCTTCCGGGCGCGATTCGATGATCCGCGAGATCATGCCCTGGCCGATGATCGCGTAGGCGCGCGGACCCAGGCCGGTGCCGAGGAAGATGTCCTGGATGTCGCGCCGGCGCACCGGCTGGCCGTTGATGTAGTAGGTGGAGGTGCCGTCGCGCGTAAGCGTCCGCTTGACCGCGATCTCGGCGTACTGGCCCCACTGGCCGGCGGCCTTGCCGTCGCTATTGTCGAACACCAGTTCGACCGAGGACCGGCCGGCCGGCTTGCGGTGGGTGGAGCCGTTGAAGATCACGTCCTGCATCGACTCGCCGCGCAGTTCGGACGCTTTCGATTCGCCCAGCACCCAGCGGACGGCGTCGATGATGTTCGACTTGCCGCATCCGTTGGGACCGACCACGCCAACCAGCTGACCCGGCACCTGGAAATTGGTGGGATCGACGAAAGACTTAAATCCCGACAATTTGATGGAAGAGAGACGCACGTTGCTTAGCTTATCCTATGGCCTGGTCGAAAATAACGGAAACACACCCTGAATCGGAAAGACGGTGATCATACCATTTGTTGCTTGCGAATCGGCCAAGTTCAGCTGTACCGAAGGCATAGTTTGGTCCCGAGCACGCCATCGGCATTTTCCGAAGCGGTCGCCGGACCGATTTTACCTGATGTTGCGAATCGGAAACAGTGGCCGTTCGGTCAATCCGAACTGCGCCGGCCCGGGCTGGTCAAACAGCTTTGCTCCGCCGTTTCCCCACCGCGCCATGACCAGCCACCTACCCCACCCGCCGCCGCCGGTCCACTTCCCCACCGCCGGGGAAAGAGGGCCGTTTCCGTTCCCCACTTCCGCATCGATGGCAGCGCTACACCGGGAAGGCACCGGCCTGCCCGAGGAGTTGAGCGAGGAAGAGCTGCGCCTGATGGCCGACACCATGCCCGGCGAAGGTCCGGGCGACTAGGCCAGCCGCATTTCGCGCCGCCCAGCCGCAACTCACGCCCTTCCCCGGCGCCCCGTCGCACGGCCGCCTCGCCGCGGCCAGTCCCCGCTACAGTGAGTCCCATACCAGCATTCGCTTCCGCGAGACAGGCCAGCCTATCGCAGACTGTTTGTTTCATGGTAACTTCTTGCCGGCTTAACCAGTCGAGGACAGCAGACCGATGATTTACCAGACTTCGTCCGCGGGTTCGCACCCGCTGGACATGATTCCGCTGTTCCGGCGCTGGCCCGCCTCGCCCTGGCGCAATGTGTTCTACACCGCTCTGTGGAATACGCTGGTCGCGGTGTTCCTCACCGTCACCAACTTCGTCTTCAACAAACCCAGATACGACCTTACAGAGTACTTCGTGCCGACGTGGCTCATCGCGAACTTTGTGGGCTTCCTGATCCACGGCACTTTGCGGGGCATGGGGCAACTCTTGCGCGGATGGCCGTCGCGCGTGGGCGGCACGACTGCCGTGCTGTATCACGTAGTCGTGATTACGCTCTGCGTGCTGCTCGGCACCGCCATCGGCAATGCACTGCTGCACGGTGTTCATCCGCTGCATTACCTCAGGCACAGCACCGTGATGACGCCGCTGGTGCCGTTCGCCATATTCATGGCCTTGTTCATGGTGCTGGTCCTGATGGCGGGCGAACGCCGGGTCCGCAGCGAAACGCTGGCCGCACGCCAGAACGAACAAATCGCCGCTGCGGCCCAGCTGCTGGCCGAGGCGCGGCTGCGCGGGCTGCAGGCGCAGATCGAGCCGCACTTCCTGTACAACACGCTGGCGAACGTCCTCAGCCTGATCGACAGCCAGCCGGCGCGCGCCCGGCATATGCTCGAACGCTTCATCGATTACCTGCGCGCCAGCCTGACTGCCAGCCGCGCCGAGCACGCCACGCTGGGCGCCGAGCTCGACCTCGCTGCCGCCTACCTCGACGTGCTGGCCGTGCGCATGGGCGAGCGCTTGCGCTACCGGATCGAGGTCGCCGGCGAGCTGCGCGCGATCCGGATCGCGCCGATGCTGCTGCAGCCGATCGTCGAAAACGCCGTCATGCATGGCCTCGAGCCGAAGGTCGCTGGCGGCGAGATCGTCCTGCGCGCGTATTCCGACGTGCAGACCCTGTACATCGAAGTGGCCGACACCGGCGCCGGGCTTTCCGCGGCGGCGCCCAAGGCCGGTGGCGGCGTCGGCCTGGCCAACCTGCGCTCGCGCCTGCGTAGCCTGTATGGCGCCGGCGCACAAGTACAATTACTCGAAAATCAACCTTGCGGCATGCTGGTGCGCGTGCTGCTGCCTCTTGACATGGTGTCGCCATCGACCAAGTCACAGCCCTGATCGCGGACGACGAACCGCACCTGCGCGAATATCTCGCGTCCCAGCTGGCCAGCGCCTGGCCCGAGTTGCAGATCGTCGCCCAGGCCGCCAACGGCATCGACGCGCTGCGGCTGGTCGACGAACTGGCGCCCGACCTGGTATTCCTCGATATCCAGATGCCGGGGATGACCGGCCTCGACGTTGCTGCGCAGCTTTCCGCCGGCAAGCACGCACCGCACATCGTTTTCGTCACCGCGCATGACCACTACGCGGTACAGGCTTTCGAACATTCCGCGTGCGATTACCTGCTCAAGCCGGCGAGCCTGGAGAGGTTGGGACGCACTGTCGCCAAGCTGAAATCGGCGCTGCGCACCAAGTCTTCGGGCGAGGCCGATGCGCTGCGCGCGCTGCTGGCGCAACTGGGCGTTGCACCGGCCGCGGCGCCAGCGGCGCCGCCGCTGCAATGGATCCGAGCCGCGCACGGCCGCGAGACCAGGCTGATCTCGATCGACGAGGTGGTGTATTTCCAGAGTAACGACAAGTACACCAGCGTGTTCCTGCAGGAAGGCGAAAGCCTGATCCGCACGCCGCTGCGCCAGTTGCGCGAGCAGCTCGTCGAAGCGCATTTCTGGCAGATCCACCGCGGCATCATTGTGGCGGCGAAGTTCATCGAGAGCAGCCACACGGATTTCCGTGGCCGGCTGATGGTCAAGCTCAAGGGGCGCGCGGAGCAGTTGGTGGTGAGCCGAAATTATGTGGAGCTGTTCAGGCAGATGTGAGCCAAGCTCGTCGTTCCTACCATTGGCAGCAACGACTTCCAGCGGAGGCGCACTAGTGTCCGGAATAATCTCGTTGACTTTAAGACCGTCGTTCCCACCACTGGCGGAAACGACTCCTCGCGCAAGCGGGGATCCAATTTGCGGCAAACTTTGCTGGCTTTTAGCGGAGGAAGCTGTGGCCTTAGCTGATCGCAAGAATTGGATCCTCGCTTTCGCGAGGACGACGTGGTACGTGAGGCGACGGTATTGAGGGGGAGTGATATTTTTAGGCGGCGATGGCGTGGCCGGCGTCGTTGACGGCGCCCTGCCCCATCGCCTCGGCCAGCGCGCGCGCCACCACGCCGTCCTGGCGCACCATGCGCACGCGCTCGTCGCGATACGCCGCGGCCAGCTTTTCGATCGACAGCGAGAACGCCTCCTTGCGGGCGCCCGTCGAGAAGATGAACAGCGTACGCAGCGGGCTGATCCAGGCAAGCTTGACGGTCTTCTGGCTGCCGTCCTCCTGGTCGAATTCGAGCCACATCCCGCGCTCGAGCCCGTCGACCCTGGCGATCGCCGCGTCGGCTGCGGCCTCCTGCGCTTCGGCATGCTCCGCATCGGCCAGCGCCTGCTCCTTTTCGAGCCGGCGCATGGCGTCCTGCTGCGCCACTTCGAGCGCGATTTCCAGCTGGCGCTCGGGCGACAAGTCGATCGGGGCGCGCACGATCGAAGCGTGGCATTCGGCCAGCTCGGCGAAGAACTGCAGCCGCTCGGCGTCCTGCCACTTGATGATGTCGAGCCACTTGTTGAGGGTCGACAGCAAACCAGGCAGCTTGGCAATGAGCTGCTTGCGCTGCTCCTGGGTGATCTTCGGCTTGACACTCCAGATCAGGTCGTCCATGGTGCGGGTCGCATTGCCGACCGCGCCCGGCTTGTCCGGCTCGACGCTGTAGGCAATCGTCAGCACCGACGTCCACTTCTTTTCGAGGAAGGTCTCGACTACCGCGACCACGTCGCCGCTGCCGACCCGCAAGGCGACCGCGCTCTTCGCCGATTTGGTCGCTGCCGTGACCTTTTCCTGTTTCAGCGCGGCGGCGATCGGCGCCGAGATCTCGGCCGCGGCGACGCTCTCTTCGACTTCAATGGTCGCCTCGAGGTCGGCCACCGCGTCCGCAAACACGCTCACTTCCTGGCCGAAATCGCGGCCGACCCGGTCGACTCCGCGCTGCATCGCCTGGAACAGCGGATCGTCCGCGCCGCGCCGCTGTTCCCAGCCCATGCGCGACATCAGGTCGATCATGCGGCGTGCCGG
This sequence comes from Pseudomonadota bacterium, assembly GCA_046728335.1. Lineage (GTDB taxonomy): Bacteria > Pseudomonadota > Gammaproteobacteria > Burkholderiales > Burkholderiaceae_D > JAFCUW01. The sequence continues at coordinate 243,952 of JBKPEJ010000017.1, forward strand.
ATGCGCTTCCTGGAAGAAGAAATTCTGGTCGAGCAAGGCCGCCTTCAGCACCGGCACCTGCAGGAACTGGATCAGCTCGCGCGTCTCCTGGGGAATGTTCTCGTCGACGAACACCGTTTCGAAGATGCGCGACAACAGGTCGATGGTGCTCTCGTCGCCGCGCGACAAGCTGCCCTGCGGCATGCTCGCCTTCAGGCGCGGCAGGTAGAACGCATTCGTCGGCGCGCCGGTCGGGGCCGGCTCCGGCGGGACGCCCGCCTGCTGTTCGGGCATGGCCAGTTGCAGCTTGGCCAGCAGGTCGAGCAGGCCCGGATTGACGCCGGCCACTTGCTGCTGGCCGCCGTTCTCGGCGAAGCCCGGGTACGGCGTGCCGCCATGCGGCGCCGCGGCGCCGGCCGCTGCGCCGTGGAAGGCGCCGGCGTGAGCGGCCGACCCGTTCGAAGGGGCGCCGTGGAAAGGGCCGGCGTGACCGGTCCGGCCGTCGTGTGTGCCGGCCACGAACGCGCCGCTTGGC